>NZ_ANAY01000014.1 GCF_000340965.1 Nocardiopsis kunsanensis DSM 44524 | reverse complement strand
CTGTCACCAACCGCTTGCACAGCAGCACCCCCGACACGAGTTAACAAAGTACTACTAGGGCCGACAGGTATCGATTCGCGACAGTCCTGTGCTCCTGCTAGAGTTGACGACGTCGCCGGGAGGCCGACCGGGAGGCCGGTCAGACCGAAACGCGGCGGGCGTCATTAGCTCAGTTGGCAGAGCAGCTGACTCTTAATCAGCGGGTCCAAGGTTCGAGTCCTTGATGACGCACGAGCAGAGTGGCCTCGGCCGAGGTGCCGGGGTCACGCTTGTTCCGAGGCCGGTGGAACGTCTCACATCGGCCCGCGTCCGATCCGGAGCACGTCGAGGTTCCGGTACACTGGGTGGAGGAAGACAGGGCCGAGAGCCCGGTCTCCGAACAACACGCGTCATTAGCTCAGTTGGCAGAGCAGCTGACTCTTAATCAGCGGGTCCAAGGTTCGAGTCCTTGATGACGCACAGGAGTGAGCAAAGGCCCCGGTCCGTGGACCGGGGCCTTTTTCGTGCGGGCGCCCCGGCCGGACCCGGCCCATGCATATCCGTGGGAACCGGAGAGTCTTCTCGGGCATCCCACCTGCGGAGAGGGGGACACCGAACAGCTGTCCTCCGAAGTGGTGCGGAACAGGAAAAATGTGGATCAGATGAAACCGCCGCCACCGCTCTCACGTCGTTTCCTTACGGCGGTCGAGAGCTGCCCCATCGGCCCGGAGCGGCTGTGGCCAGGAGCGAAGAGTGATTCCCCGAGTGTTCTCGGTGCGCTGCCGTGGTCCGGGAAAACGGAATCGACGTGCAGGACCCGATGAGGGAAACCTGCCTTGTCCCGTCCATGCGGGATCCCCTGAAAACCCCTGGAGTACATTCATGCCCTCAGTCCTCAACGCCCCCCGCATCGCCTCCTCCGTCGTCGCCCTCGGCGCAGCGGCCGTGCTGACCGGCTGCGGTGTGCTGACCAGTGCGCTCGGTGGCGGCGAACTCGGCGGGAACGTCCTCTCGGTCGGGGTCGGTGACTGCTTCGTGGTCTCGGAGATGGACCAGTCGTTGTTGGAGGGCGAGGTCTCCGATGTGCCGCTGGTCGACTGCTCCGAGCCGCACGACGGCGAGTTCTTCCACGTCGAGGTGCTGCCCGACGGCGACTTCCCCGGGGACCGGTCCGTCGGTGAGCGGGCCACCGAGGCCTGTGAAGGCCAGGCCTTCACCGACTTCGTGGGCACCGACTACGCCTCGAGCGAGATCTGGGCGTACCACCTCGTGCCCACCCGGCAGAGCTGGGAACAGGCCGACGACCGCGAGATCCTCTGCTACCTGGAGACCACCGGGATGGTCAACGGTAGTCAGCAGGGCGCGGGGATCTGACGAACGTGAGCGGCCGCTCACGCCTGCGACCAGCACGGGCACGGTTGCGGGTGCGATCCGGCGCCGTACGTCCGTGCCGCACGGCCTCGGGTTGATACCAGCTGCGAGGTGTGCGTATCCGTAACGTGCCACCGGCCGAGATGCCGGTGTGCGAACAACGAATCAGTGGAGTGCTCATGTTGTCCGAAACGCGCCGTCTGCTGGCCGGCCGCATTGTCCTCGGGAGCCTCGCAGCCGGTGCCGCGTTGTCCCTCTCGGCGTGCGGCCAACTGCCCCTGCTGCCCCCGGCCCTGAGCGGCGACAGCGCTGAGGAGACCGCTTCCCCCGAGCCGGCCGAGGAGGAGCCGGCCCAGGAGGAGACGACCGACGACCCGTTCGAGACGCAGGACACGCCGGAGGAGGTGGACCCCGAGGACACCGACGTGTTCTCCCTCCGTGTCGGCGACTGCCTCAACGAGATGAATTCCAACATTGACGAGACCGTCTCCGAGGTGCCGAAGATCGACTGCGGGGAGCCGCACGACTTCGAGGTCTTCCACACCACCGACCTGAACGGTGGCGACACCTTCCCGGGCGAGGAAGAGGTCGCCGATCTGGCCGACGAGGCCTGCGTCGACGCCTTCGAGGATTTCGTGGGGGTCGCCTGGGAGAGTTCCAGCCTGGAGTACACCACGCTCTTCCCGACCGCTCAGGGTTGGGAGGACCACGACGACCGCGAGGCACTGTGCATGGTGCTCGACCCCGCGGGTCAGACCGAGGGAACCCTGGAGAACGCCCGCTTCTAGGACGCTTCCGACGCTGAGGGACCCCCGGGGCTCTGCTCCGGGGGTTCTTCGTGTCCGGACCCGCGCAGGTGCAAGGTCTTCCTGCAACAAAAAACCTGCGCGCCCCTGGTGCGGGGGTCGTCGTTCCGTTACGGTGACTCTCTATTAGGAAAGTTTCCTAATAGATGTCCTTCAGTCCCCCCGCCGAAGGAGCACCCCTCCCGTGGCCACCGACACCGCGGCTCCGACTCCGCCGCCCGACGCCGGGGGCGACGCCACGACCGCACGGGACGACGGGGCCCGCCTCCCGCCACTGCGCCGGATCTGGTCGAACTACGTGTTCGTGAAGGTCCGCAAGGCCCTCGTCGTCGTGTTCGTCGTCGCCAACGTGACCTTCTTCCTGGGCCGGGCCATGCCGGGCGACCCCATCGACGTCATGGCCGGGCGCCTGACCCAGGGCGGCATGTCCATGGAGGAGGCACGCGCGATCGCGGCCAACTCCCTGGCCTACGACCCCGATGCCCCGCTCTGGAGCCAGTGGTGGGAGTTCGTCACCGGCCTGGTCACCCTCGACATGGGCAACACCATCAACCGGCCCGGACAGAGTGTGGCCGAGGCCATCACCGCCTACCTGCCCTGGACCATGTTCAGTATCGGGATCGGCACCCTCCTGGCCATCACCACCGGCTTGGCCCTGGGAATGGTCATGGCCTACTGGCGCAACCGCGTCCTCGACCACGTTCTCAGCGTCGTGGCCTCCGTGCTCGGGGCGACCCCCAACTATCTCATCGCGATGCTGCTGGTCGTCGGCGGCGGCATGTACCTGGGCTGGTTCGACCCCGTCGAACTGCGCGGCACACTCAGCCCCGGGGTGCGCCCCGGCTTCACCGCGGAGTTCCTCGGGGACGCCCTGTACCACGCCGCCCTGCCGATCTTCACCTACGTGCTCGCCATCATCGGTACCTGGATGCTCGTCATGAAGGCCTCCACCACCGAGGTGCTCGGCGAGGACTACGTCACCGTCGCACGCGCCCGCGGACTGCGCGACCACCGCATCGCCTTCTCCTACGTCGGCCGCAACGCGGTGCTGCCGCTGGTCGCCCAGATCGCCATCTCCTTCGGGACCCTCGTGGGCGGCGCGATCTTCGTCGAACAGGTCCTGGTCTACAAGGGCGTGGGCGGACTGCTCCTGGACGCCGTCAACTACCGCGACTACCCGCTCCTGCAGGGGCTGCTGATCATCATCACTTCCTGTGTGGTGCTCGCCAACCTCGTCGCGGACCTGCTCTACAGCCGTATCGACCCGCGCGTCCGCACATGAGGGGGCACCGTATGGCCGTCACCACCGCTGCTCCCGCCGCCGGCGTCTGGGGCACCATCTGGCAAGGGGTGACCCGCAGCGCCAGCGGGGTCATCGGGCTCTGCCTGGTCCTGAGCGTCCTGGTCTTCGCCTTCGTGGGCCCGTACCTCATCGACCCGCACAACCCCACCGACACCACCGCCATCTGGGGCCCCATCAGCTCCGAGCACTGGTTGGGCACCAACCACGAGGGCAAGGACACCTTCGTCCAACTCGTCCTGGGCGGACGCGAACCCATCTGGGTGGGGACCGCGGCCGCCTTCATCACCGTCGCCATCGCTGTCGTCCTCGGCGGCATCGCCGGATACGTACGCGGACGAGTGGACCATGTCCTGCTCCAGATCACCGACATCACGATGACCGTCCCGTTCATCGTGCTGATGCTGGTCGTGGCCTCCTTCTACCGCACCTCCTCACCCCTGATGGTCTCCTTCATCATCGGGCTGGTGACCTGGCCCTTCCTCATGCGCTCGATCCGCGCACAGGTCCTGACCCTCAAGGAACGCGAGTTCGTGGAGGCCGCACGCCTGCAGGACCTGGGCACCGTACGCATCCTCTTCGTCGAAGTACTGCCCAACATGGCGGGCTACATCTTCGTCAACTTCATCATCGCCATCACCAACGCGGTCTACGCCGTCGTCGGCATGTACCTGCTCGGACTCCTGCCCAGCACCGCCGACAACTGGGGGCTGATGATCCAACAAGCCTGGGACAACAACGCCTTCCTGCTGCCCTCGGCAGCGCCCTTCCTCATCGCACCGATGGTGATGATCATGCTCTTCCAGGTCGGCCTGGTCACCATGACCCGGTCCCTGGAACAGGCCCTCGATCCCCGACTCCGGGACAGGTGAGCTCCGTGACCCACACATTCCCCGCCTCCCCGCCCGCCGGCGGACCCCTGCTGTCCGTGCGCGGCGTCGACGTCGGGTACCGCACCGGACGCCGCACGCAGCTCACCGCGGTCCACGACGCCACCTTCGACCTGTATCCGGGCCAGTCCATGGCTCTGGTGGGCGAGTCCGGTTGCGGCAAGACCACCCTGGGGCTCGGCCTCCTGCGCCTTCTGCCCCGCACCGGAACGGTCTCCGCCGGCAACATCCTCTTCCGCCGCAAGAGCGGGGACGTGGTCGACCTGCGCAACCTGGCCGAGCAGGACCTGCGCCGGTTCCGCTGGAACGAGGCGGCCATGGTCTTCCAGGGGGCGATGAACGCCTTCAACCCGGTCCTGCGCGTGGAGGAGCACTTCCTCGACACCTTCCGCGCCCACGAACACCGAGCCCGCCGTCGCAGAGAGCTCCTCGAGCACTCCGCCGAACTGCTGTCCATGGTCCGCCTGGAGCCGGCCCGGGTACTACCCAGCTACCCCCACGAACTCTCCGGAGGCATGCGCCAGCGCGCCCTCATCGCCCTGGCCCTGGCGCTGCGTCCCCAACTGCTGATCCTGGACGAGCCCACGACCGCGCTCGATGTGCTCACCCAGCGCTCCGTCGTCGAGCAACTCACCGAACTGCGCGAGCGCCTGCGGTTCGCGATGGTCTTCATCACCCACGACCTCGGCCTGGCCGCGGAGCTCGCCGACCGCGTCGGCACCATGTACGCCGGGCGCCTCGTCGAGACCGGAACGACCAGGGACGTCTTCCACCGTCCCCGCCATCCCTACACCTCGGCGCTCATCGGTTCCGTGCCCCCGGTCACGGGCGACCTGACCGTGCCAGAACCCCTGACCGGCGGCCCTCCCGGGATCGGTGCACTACCCCCGGGATGCTCCTTCGCGCCCCGCTGCCCCCGGGGGATCGACGAGTGCACCACCACCCGACCCGAACTGCGGATCCTGCGCGCCAGGGACGAAGGACTCAGCCACGCCGCCGCGTGCCTGCGCGCCGACGGCGCCGAACTCTCCACCGAGGAGGCCACCCGTGATTGACCCGGCCGCACCGACCGAGACCGGGGGCCGCCCCGCCGATCCCGTCCCGGGGGCGGCGGGTGGTGGTTCCGGAACCGTCCCGCCCGTGCTCAGCCTGCGCGGTACCAGCCGGGTCTTCTCCACCCCGCGCGGCGAGGTGCCCGCCGTGTCCGGGGTGGAGCTGGATGTACGTCCCGGGCAGGTCCTGTGTCTGGTGGGCGAGTCCGGCTGCGGCAAGACCACCACCGCACGGATGGCCGCCGGCCTGGCCGGACCCACCGGGGGAAAAGTGCTCTACCGCGGCGCCGACCTGCGCGGACTCGACAAACGGGCGCGGTCCGGTTTCCGCCGCTCGGTCCAGTACATCCACCAGGACCCCTACGCCTCCCTGAACCCTGTGCGCACCGTGCAGTCCACTCTCACGGCGGGTCTGCACCGCCACGGATCGGTCAAGGGCGGAGCCCAGGCACGCCGTGCCGCGGCCGCCCTGTTGGAACGGGTCGACCTCGTTCCCGCCGAGGACCACCTCGACAAGTACCCGCACCAGTTGTCGGGCGGCCAACGCCAGCGGGTGGCCGTCGCCCGTGCCCTGGCCATGGAGCCGGAGGTGGTCATCGCCGACGAGTCCACCTCGATGCTCGATGTGTCCGTCCGGATCAGCCTCCTCAACACCCTCGGGGCGCTGCGCGAGGACCTCGGGGTCGGTTTCCTGTTCATCACCCACGACCTGGCCGTGGCGAAGTACTTCGCCTGGGACGGCGAGATCGCGGTCATGTACCTGGGCAGGATCGTCGAGCAGGGGCCCGCCCCCGCGATCGTCAACGACCCCCGCCACCCCTACACCCGTGCCCTGGTGTCGGCGGTCTGCGAGCCCGACCCCGACCTGGCCCGTACCAAGGAACGGGTGCGTCTGCGCGGGGCCGACATCCCCGACCCGACCGACCTGCCCTCCGGGTGCGACTTCCATCCCCGCTGCCCCCTGTACGAACAGGGCCGGTGCGACACCGAACGTCCTCCGCTGGTCGAGTCCGGGGGCCGCCGTTCCCTGGCCTGCCACGTCGTGAACGGGGCGGGGTGAGCGGTGTGCTCCTCATCGGCCGTTCCGGTCTGGCCGTCGGGGCGCTGCTGGTGGTCACCAGCACATTCACCGCGGTCGTCAGTCCCCCGGGCACGGCCGAGTCCGTGATCAGCGCCCTCACCGTCGGTATCGGCGTGCTGGTCGTCGTCCTCGGTCTACTCGCCCTTCTCCTGGAAAGGAAGCGTCACGAATGACCTCCACCCCCCGACAGAACGCATTCCTTCACGATTTGAGTCGGCGCCGTCTGCTGCGCGCGGTGGGGTTCGGTAGCGCCGGTGCGGCCGGTGCCGGGCTCCTGTCCGCGTGCGCCGGCGGTGACGCGGCCGACGGCGCCCCGACCCGGTTCAACGGGGTCTTCGACTTCGACCTCGACGCCCAGACCCGTAACGTGCACACCGAGGACGGGGCCCTGCTCCTCAACTCCGTGTACAAGGACCTCTTCCTGTGCACGGGCGCGATGTTCAACTGGGCCACCGGGGAATGGGAGCACCTGCTCCTGGAAGGACACGAGTGGGACGGCGACGACCTGCTCGTCACCCTCGAGCCCGAGCTGCGGTGGAGCGACGGCGAGGGGCTCGACGCCGACGACATGCTCTACAGCTACGCCATGCGGATCCTGGAGGCCCCGCCGTGGGGTTCCGGGTTCCCGCAGGTGCAGGAGATCGAGAAGATCGACGATCTCACCGTACGCCTGGGTTTTGAGGACCCCTTCGACAACATCGAACGCAGCATCCTCAAACACCGCATCGTCTCCAAGATCACCTACGCCGACCTGGGGGAGCGGGCCCTGAACCTGGTCCGGGAGGGGATACGCCAGGGCGACGTCGAGCACACCGAGTGGAACGCCGAGTACATCGAGTTCAGCCCGGAGGAGATCGTCTGCAGCGGCCCGTACAAGTTCGACGAGGCCCGGATGTCGGACGCGCGTATCACCCTGGTGCGCAACGAGGACGGGTACCAGGGCACCGAGGTCAACTTCGACGAGGTCGTCGTGCACAAGGGGGACAACCGGCAGTCGGCGCTGCTGGTGCAGCAGGGCGAGGTGGACTATTCCACGCTGGCCCCTTCGGCCGCCGACCAGCAGGCTTTCCAGGAGGTGGAGGGGTTCACCTGGATCGAGCACGCCGGGTACGACGGTGTGGGCCTGATGTTCAACTACGCGGCCAAACCCGAGCTGGAGGACGTGCGGGTACGCAAGGCCCTGGCCCGCGTCCTCGACGGCGACCAGATCGGCCGGGTGGCCCGTGGCGAGGGCTATCACCGCGTCGAGTACTACACGGGCCTGGTCGACCGGCAGGCGGAAGAGATCATGTCGGCCCAGGAGTTGGCGGGGCTGGAGACCTACGAACAGGACCTGCAGAAGGCGGAGGAGCTGCTGGAGGAGGCCGGATGGAGCAAGGAGGGCGGTTCCTGGCTCCTGCCCGACGGGTCTGCGGCCGAGTTCGAGATCATCGGGGTGGCCGGCTGGAACGACTTCGAACTCACGGCCACGCAGGTCGAGGAGGCTTGGAACGGCTTCGGGATCAGCACCACGGCCCGCAACGTGCCCGAGGACAATCCGTGGGGGATCTGGGGCGCAGGTGACTTCGAGGTGGCGGTACGCCACTGGGGCAACCCCGAGCGGCCCGACCACTGGGGCGCTTTCCAGATGAACTTCCTGACCGAGAACGACCCGGGAGGTGAGGCACCGGGACAGTCCTTCGAGCTGCAGGTGGAGAGCCCTTCGCAGGGGGAGGTCGACCTGGAGGAGCTGGTGGAGGCCGCGCAGCGCGGCCGTACGGAGGAGGAGCGCACCGAGGCGCTCAGGACGATGATGACCGTCTTCAACGAGTTGCTGCCGCGGATCCCGCTCTGGGGATACACCTACCTGTCTCCCGCGGTCGAGGGGGTGCGGGTGGAGTCCTTCGACCAGGACCACCCGGCCGACCGGAACGAGCAGTACCAGGACAACCACGTGATGCTGCAGCTCATCCAGGGGGACCTCCGCCCGGTGCAGGACTGACGCGGCATTTCCGGACAGGGGTGCCCGTGATTTCGGCGGGCGCCCCTGTCTTCTTGTGTTCGAAATCTCGCTCGAACGGACGGGTATTTTTGCCCGTCAGCAGACCCGGAACCAGGGAGTAGCTAGAGGAATAAAACGGTCATACTCGTACTAAGCGACCTAAGGTCAGTGTGCTGAACATCCGGCATGGCAGGCGTTCCCGCATGTCAGCGGTGGAATGAGGGGCCTCTTTTCGGAGGATCTCCGATTCCTCTGTCAAGCCGGTCCGGCTTTGTTAGTCTGGCGAACCGAACGACGGTTCTCGGGGTAAGTGCAGGAATTGTGCAGGGTATGGATACATGTCTGATGTCCGGCTCACCCGGCCGGGCCGGAACCCGTACCTTCCGTGCACGTACCACCCGGGCCCGTCGCGGCGTTCCCCCGGCGAACGGGGCACCCGGCCGAGGCGGGGGCCCGTTCACGGCCCCCGGCACGCCCGCTCCTCGGCGAGGACGGCGACGGCGGGCCACCGCCGACCCGCCCACCCGAGTCGAGGAGACGAGATCGTGGCACAGGCGAAGTCACCGTACGACGGCGACGACCCCCTCCTGCCCCGGGCGGCGTCGGCGGAGGCCGGGCAGGCGATCAGGCGAGAGGGGCGGTTGCGCCGGGCCATCTCGCGGATGGTCAGAGCGTACGAACCCCCGGAGACCGAGCAAGGATTTCCCGTGCATCAGCCCGTGCATCGGCATTCGCAGAATCCAGACGGCCACCCGTCCGGAACCGGTGGCGAAGGCGCCGCGGACCCCTACTCCGGCTCCGCGGCGGACGGCCGCCGGCCCTCCGCCCCGGCGAGTGCGCCCCACCCCTACACGAACGGCCGTACCGGTGCTCACGACGGTACCGAGCAGGTCGGTACCTGGCGCGGGGACGGACCGGACGGGTCCGCACCGCGCAGCCCGCAGCCCCCTGTCACGACGACGGACACCATGACCGATACTCCTTTCTCGTCAGAGAACGCCGAGCCCAACGACCACCGCGGGCAACCGGCGCCCAGGTACACGGCTGCACCCGCTCAGGGTGCGCCTCCGCCCGCGCAGCCGCACTACGGAGGCCCGCCTCCACCCCCGCCGCCGCAGGGATGGGGCGAGGAACCCCGTCCCATGGCCCCGCCGCACCCGTACCCCGGCCAGTACCCGGCCCCGTACGGATACGCGTCGCAGCCTCCCGCGCCGCACCAGCCGCCCTACGACCCCTACTACTACGCCCGGCAGTCCGCCGCCCACGGCCAGCCGCCCCCGCCTCCGCAGGGCCACGGCCACCCGCCACAGGGGTACGGCCCTCCCCAGCAGGGTGAACAGCCGCCCCCGCCGCCGCAGCCCTACCCGCCGCACCCGATGGCGGTCCAACAGCCCCCCTACCCGGTGCACTACCAGCAGCCGGGACCCTTCCACCCGAACCAGCCGGTGATGTACCCGGGTCCCTTCGGGCAGCCGGTCCAGCACATCATCGTCTTCACCCCCGGCCAACAGCCGCAGGTCATCACCGCCGACGCCGTCGCCTCCACGCTCGTGCCCGAGCGCACCGAGACCGACCGGGCCACGGACGGCAGCTCCGGCCGCGCACTCACCACCGCCGACCCCGCCGAGGACGAGACCGACGGCGAACCGGGCGGTAGGGAAGCCGGGACCGGGGATCCCGCACCGGGGACGGCCGCCGGGGCCCCGGACCGGTCGGTCACCCGGGCCGCGTCCGGAGTCGAGAAGGAACCGGAGGCCGCCGTCCCGCGCTTCGGTTCCGACCCCGAGCTGCTCAACGAGGCCCTTGCCGGTCTGGCCATGCGCGACCTGTCCCTCGTGGACGCCCTGCTGGAGATGATCGAGGAGCTGGAGACCGATGCCCAGGACCCCGATCTGCTCGACAAGCTCTTCCTGATCGACAACTACGCGACCCGTATGCGACGCAACGGGGAGAACTTCCTGGTGCTCACCGGTCACGACGGCGGCGAGTCAGACGCCCACGACGAGATCGTCCCCCTGCTCGACGTCGCCCGTGCCGCGAGCTCCGAGATCAAGGACTACCCCAGGGTCCGTCTGGGCACCCTGCCGCAGACCTCGGTCACCGGTCTGGCCGCCGACGACATCAGCCACCTCCTCGCGGAACTGCTGGACAACGCCACCGCCAACTCCCCGGAGCACGCTCCGGTCACGATCAGTGCCCAGGAGATGGACGACGGCCGGCTCATGATCGTCGTCGAGGACGAGGGGGTGGGGATCCCCGAGAACCAGCTCTCCGACCTCAACGACCGCCTCAGCGGTGAACCGGTCCTGGACGACGAGGTCCTGCGCCACATGGGCCTGTACGTGGCCAGCCGGATCGCCCACAAGCACGGACTCGAGACCCGTCTGGAGTCCCGTTCCTACCGTGGGGTCAGCGCGTACACCATCATCCCGAAGGACCTGCTGCGCGTGGCCACCCCCCGGACCATGAGCGCCGAGCGCGCTCCCTCCACTTCTTCGTCGGTCGCACCGGTGGTGCCCATGAAACCCACGGGACCGGTCCCTCAGCAGCCGGCCGACGAGGCCGAGCAGCCCGAGAGCAGCACCTCTGCGGTCACTTCCGCCGGGCTGCCCCGGCGCAGCGCCACCCCGCACGGTTCGCCGCTGCGGATGATGCCGCACCCCGGCCACACCCCCGAGGCCCCGCCCGCCGCCAGGGAGGACACCCCACCCAAGCTCACCGGGGAGGCCCGGGCCGAGCAGATCCGTGACGAGTTGGGCGACTTCCTGGACGGGGAGCGTGCCGCCCGCGACGGAGAGGAACTCGAAGGCGGCGGTGAGTGAGCGCCAGGTCCGCCGAAGCATCCCGGGTGTGCGAGCACACCCCCGACCCCCATCGAGAACGACACCCGGCCGAGGACAGGTAGAACACCCGATGACTGAACCCGCAAACGACAGCGTTGAGAACTTCTCCTGGATCATCGATCGGTTCGTCCGGGACGTGCGCGGTGTGGAACATGCCGTCGTCGTCTCCTCCGACGGGCTGGTCCTGACACACTCCAGCGACTTCCCCGAGGAACACGCCGAACAGCTCGCCGCCATCGCCAGCGGCCTGCACAGTCTGGCTGTGGGCGGTGCCGGACTCTTCCAGCGGGGTGAGTGCGAGCAGCTGCTGGTCCGTTTCAACCACGGGCACCTGTTCATCATGGCAATCAGTGACGGCTCCTGCATGGCGGTGCTCACCGCACCCGGGACCGAGTTGAAGATCGTCGGTTTCCAGATGGCCAAGCTCGTGGAGAACGTCGCCCACGTGCTCACCCCGCAGCTGCGTTCGCAGTTGCGGGAAGTCATTCAGAACTGACGTCCGTGGTCCGAGAGGCTTGGCAGGAATGAGGTTGCCGCGGCTATGAGCTTCCGCAGGCGAAGGAGTAACCGTGTACGGCCCTTCACCTTCACGGGTGGACGTACACGGTCAAGGCATCCGCTGATGGTGCAGACCCTGGTCTCGACGTCCGAGCCTGGGCAGGAGCCTCCTGGCACCCTCATGCCGGAATCGATCAACATCTACAAACTGTGCCGGGAAACGAGGTCGCTCGCCGAAGTGTCGGCCGAGCTGAACGTTCCCCTCGGTGTGACACAGGTTCTGGTCAGTGACCTGGCAGAGCAGGACCTGGTCTACATCCACCCGACCATCACCGGTAGCAGTCCGTCCGAAAACCAGGTTCTGGAGAGGGCTCTTCGTGGTCTCGAACGACTTTTCCAGTGACAAGCGGTCCAATCGCAAGAAGATGTCGAGCAAGATCGTCATCGCCGGAGGCTTCGGCGCCGGCAAGACGACCTTGGTGCGCTCGGTGTCGGAGATTCCGCCCGTCACGACCGAAGCGATCATGACCGAGGCCAGCGTGCCGCACGACGACACCTCGGTCACCCCGGACAAGACGACCACCACCGTCGCGATGGACTTCGGTCGCATCACGATCGACGACGAACTGGTCATGTACATGTTCGGTACACCCGGCCAGGCGCGGTTCTGGTTCATGTGGGACGACCTCGTCCGCGGGGCGGTGGGAGCGGTGGTCGTGGTCGACTGCCGTCGGCTCGCCGACTCCTTCGACGCGGTCGACTACTTCGAGACCAACAAGCGCATTCCTTACATCGTGGCGCTCAACAAGTTCGAGGGCCAGCTCGACTACACCTCCGAGCAGGTCAGGGAAGCACTGGAAGTCAGTCCCGAAGTACCGATCATCGACTTCGACGCCCGCAGCCGACTCTCCGGCGGCGAGGTGCTCAAGACCCTGCTCCGGTACGCCCTGGAGCACAACCGCACGAGCGAGCCCGTTGCCTGACGGGCGGGCCCGGAGCTCCCCCTGACCCCGTAGGTTCCCAGGAAAGTAAGCGATACATGCGCAAGATCCTTATCGTCGGCGCGGGCCACGCCGGGCTGCATCTGGCCCACGGGCTCCTGAGCCATGGCTACGACGTCACGGTGATCACGGGGCAGTCCTCACAGGAGATCCGGACCGGTAAGCCCTCCATCTCCCAGTGGACCTTTCCCACCGCGTTGGAGTACGAGCGAGCCCTCGACCTCGATTTCTGGAGCGCGCTCTCCCCCCAGGTGCGCGAACAGAAGTTCTTCATGGTCCCGGAGGAGGACGAACCGCTGCACATGGTGGGCAGCGCCAGTGCGGGCAACGGCTACATCGTCTCGGTGGACCGCCGGGTGAAGATGGCCGACTGGCTGGAGTCGTTCGAGGACCGTGGCGGCAAGGTCGTCATCCACGGGGTCACCGTCACCGACCTCGACTACTTCTCCCGGATGTTCGACCTGATCGTCGTGGCGGTCGGGCACGGCGAGCTCGGACAGCTCTTCGACCACGACACCAGCCGTTTCAGCGGTACGCGCCCGCGTGCGCTCGCCCAGGCCTACGTGTACGACCTGTGGCCCGACCAGGACGAGTCGGAGAACATCGGCTGGGCCGGTGCCACCCAGGACGCCGGCAACATCCTGTTGTTCCCCGTTCTCACACAGGAGGGCCCGGCCCACAACCTGCTCATCGTGGACAAGAAGGGCGGGCCGATGGACGCCTGGCCCGACCGTCCCGGGCCCGATGAGCAGCTGCGCCGCATGAAGGATCTTCTGCGCAAGCACGTGCCGAACTTCTTCGAGCGGAGCAAGGACGCCGTCCTGGTCGACGGTCCCAGTACCCGGATCGAGGAGCTCACACCCCAGGTGCGCAACCCCGTGGGGCGTCTGCCCTCGGGCGGGTTGGTCCTGGGCATGGCCGACGTCGTGGTGACCATGGACCCCTTCGTCGCTCAGTCCTGGAACAACTCGACCCGGTGCGCCGAGTCCTTCCTGGCCAGCATCCGCGAGCACGGTGACCTCCCGTTCGACGAGACCTTCCTGGTCAATACGTTCGACCGTTTCTGGGAATTCGGTCAGGAGAACCAGCAGTGGGCGGAGTTCGTCTCCACGATGTGGAGCGGGGCCACCTCCGAATTCATGCAGAACATGATGCTGGCCGCCACCCAGTACCGGGAGATCGCCGACCGCTGGATCCAGGGTTGGGACGACCCGACCGACTACAAGAACTGGCTCTTCGACCCGGACGAGGCCCAGAAGTACCTCGCTGAGGTGAAAGCACGGCACGGCGACTGACCCCGAGTCGGCCCCGCGCGGCGCCCGGTGCCCCTGTGGCATCGGGCTTGTCGTGTTGCAGGTGAACTTTTGGTTTCGTCAGTACAGGTAACGGTGGCGGGGCGGAGCCGAAATGCCTCTTTCCGTTGTCACAGAGGTGAGTGGGAAGCTACGATCCTTCGATTGATACCTCTTCGAGCGACATTGTGACTCGTGAGTCCTGTGTTGCGTTTGTCGTGGTTTTTCCTGAAATCAAGATCGGTCACCCGCCGACCGTCCAACGCTTCGGAGGGTTTGTCGTGTACGCGCAACCAGCGCCACCATTCAGCGGCTCCACACCGCGTCCTGTCGACCCCTTCCGCGGTACGGAGGAACACGGCTCCCGCCGTCTCCTCCCCGGGTTCCACACGTGCATCTGCACGCGCGTGAGCGGGGGGCGACCGTGACCGACGCCGAGCACACCCGAAGCGCCCAGTCAGCGGCCGACGTCCCCGTCGCCGTGGTGGGCCTGTCCTGCCGCCTGCCCGGCGTCTCCACCCCCGATGCGTTCTGGCGCCTGCTCTGCGAGGGACGCGAATCGATCGTGCCGCCCCCGGAACGGTTGGGTGAACCCGCCCCCGAGCGCGGCCTGCGCTGGGGCGGTTACCTCGACCGGGTGGAGGAGTTCGACGCCGCCTTCTTCGGCATCTCCCCACGCGAGGCCTTGGCCATGGATCCGCAACAGCGGCTCATGCTGGAGCTGAGCTGGGAAGCGGTGGAGAACGCCCGCGCTGCCCCCGAGACCCTGCGCGGCACGAACACCGGCGTGTTCACCGGAGCGGTCTCCTCGGAGTACGAACGCCTGCTCGCCGGATCGGCCACCCACCACACCCACACCGGCACCCAGCGCGGCATGATCGCCAACCGGGTCTCCTACACCCTCGGGTTCGGCGGCCCCAGCCTCACCGTCGACAGCGGGCAGTCCTCCTCACTGGTCAGCGTGCACATGGCCATGGAGAGCCTGCGCCGGGGCGAGTGCGACCAGGCCCTGGCCGGCGGGGTCAACCTCATCCTCACCCCCGAAGGCACCGAGAACATCGAGCTCTTCGGCGGCCTGTCCCCCGACGCCCACTGCTACACCTTCGACTCCCGCGCCAACGGCTATGTGCGCGGCGAGGGCGGAGCCGTGGTCGTCCTCAAACCCCTCGAACGCGCCCTGGCCGACGGGGACCGTGTCCACGCCGTCCTGCGCGGGGGAGCGGTCAACAACTCCGGACAGACCTCCTACCTCGCCCGCCCCGACACCGAGGGCCAGATCGAGGTCGTGCGGACCGCCCACCGGCGCTCCGCCGTCGAACCCGAGCAGGTCGGCTACGTCGAACTGCACGGTACCGGCACCCCTGCCGGAGACCCGGTCGAGGCCTCCGCGCTCGGCGAGGTCTTCTCGACCACCCGGGAAGAGGCGCTGCGGGTCGGTTCGGTCAAGACCAACATCGGCCACCTGGAGGGCGCCGCCGGGGTCGTGGGCCTGCTCAAGGTCGTGCTGAGCCTGTCGCACGGCCAACTGCCGCCCACCCGCAACTTCGCCGAGCCCAACCCCGACATCGACCTGGAGGCCCTGCGCCTGCACCCGCAGGTGGCACGCGAGGCCTGGCCCACCGAGCGCCCCCTGGCCGGGGTGTCCTCCTTCGGCATGGGGGGCACCAACTGCCATCTCGTGCTGGGACCGCCCCCGCCCGAGTCGCCGGAACAGGCAGGGCCCGGCCTGGGGGAGAACGCCCTGGACCCGGTCCCGTGGGTGCTCTCGGCCCACTCCGAGGCGGCCCTGCGCGCCCAGGCCTCGGTCCTGCACTCCTACGTCTCCCAGAGGCCGGGCCTGCGCGCCGAGGACGTGGGGTACTCGCTGGCGACCACCCGCTCGACGATGGAGCACCGCGCGGTCATCCTGGCCCCGGGCGAGAGCGGTACCCGCGAACTCGACTCCGTGCGCCCCAGCGGACCGGTCGACGTCCACCAGGCCGGCCCCGTCATGGTCTTCCCCGGCCAGGGCGGCCAGTGGGAGGGCATGGCCCGCGCCCTGCTCGACTCCCGCGGTCCCCTGTCGCAGGTCTTCACCATGCGCCTGCGCGAGTGCGAACGCGCCCTGGACCCCCACGTCGACTGGTCCCTGGTGCGGGTACTGCGCGGCGAGGCCGACAGCCCCGCCTGCACCGGCCCGGACGCGCCCGTGGACGTCGTCCAGCCCGTGCTGTGGGCCGTCATGGTCTCCCTGGCCCGGGTCTGGGAGACCATGGGTGTGCGCCCGGCCGCCGTGATCGGGCACTCCCAGGGGGAGATCGCCGCCGCCTGCGTGGCCGGTGTACTGAGCCTGGACGAGGCAGCCCGAGTGGTGGCCCAGCGCAGCCGGTCCCTGACCGAGCTCGCCGGTACCGGGGGGATGGCCTCGCTGGGGATGTCGCGCCGACGGGCCGAGGAGCTCGTCGCCCGCGTCGACGACCTGCACCTGGCCGCCGTCAACGGGCCCGAGTCGGTCATCGTCTCCGGCAGCCCCGAGGCGGTGCGCCGCGCTGTGGACCACTGCGTCGACAACGGGCTGCACGGCGCCCTGGTGGACGTGGACTACGCCTCCCACTCCGGGCACGTCGAACACATCCGCGACAACCTGCTCGACCGCTTGCAGGGACTGGACCCGCAACCGGGCCGGGTGCCGGTGCTGTCCACCCTCACCGGCGAGCCGCTGGACGGCGAGGGGCCGGCCATGGACGGCCGTTACTGGTACCTGAGCCTGCGCGGGACCGTGCGTTTCGCCCAGGCCGTCTCCGCCGCGGTCGAGGCCGGGCACACCGCCTTCATCGAGGTCGGACCGCACCCGGTGCTCTACCACGGGATCCGCCACACACTGGAGCAGGCCGGGGTCGAGGGCACCGTCCTGGCCACCCTGCGCCGCGACCACGGAGACCAGGGCCAACTCCTCACCGCCGCCGCCGAGGCCTACACCTCCGGTCTGGACGTGGACTGGGGCGCCCTCCTGCGGGGTGCCGGGGCGCGCCGTGTCGACCTTCCCACCTACCCGTTCCAGCGTTCCCGGTACTGGCCCGATACGGTCCCCGCGGCACCGGCCGCCGCGCCGGCGCCGCAGACCGGAGCACCGCGGACGCCCGCCGAGGGGGACACGGCCACCGTGGACACCCTCGGGCTGGTCCGTACCCTCGGAGCGCAGATCCTGGAGGTGGAGGCCCTGGCCGAGACGGACGACACCCGGGCCTTCCGCGACCTGGGCTTCGACTCGGTCATGCTCATGGAACTGGCCGACCTGATCGAGGACGGGACCGGGTACCGGCTCGAGGACACCGACCTGTTCGACCTGCCCACACCGAGCGAGCTGGCCGCCTTCCTCACCGAGCAGCTCGGGGAGGGCACCCACGACCTGGCCGCGCCCGCCGCCCCCGCCCGCACCTCCCCGGCAACGATGCCGGCACCCGCAGCCGTGGCCCGCACCGCACCGGAGGACGACCCGGTGGCGATCACCGCGATGGCCTGCCGCCTGCCCGGCGGGGTGCGCTCGCCCGAGGCGCTGTGGTCGCTGGTCGACTCCGGCGGCGACGCGACCGGGGAGTTCCCGGACAACCGCGGCTGGGACCTGGACCGCATCTTCGACCCCGAACAGGGCAAGGCCGGACACACCTACACCCGGCGCGGCGGTTTCCTGCACGACGCGGACCAGTTCGACGCCGCCTTCTTCGGTATCAGCCCCCGTGAAGCCGACGCCATGGACCCCCAACAGCGCCTGCTGCTGGAGACCTCCTGGGAAGCGGTGCACCGTGCCGGTCTGGCCACCGACGAACTGCGCGGACAGCAGGTCGGGGTGTTCGTCGGCGCCATGCCCACCGAGTACGGCCCGCGCCTGGCCGACCCCGGTACCGGCACCGACGGCGGGTACCGGCTCACCGGCAGCACCCTGAGCGTGGCCTCCGGACGCATCGCCTACGTGCTGGGCCTGCGCGGTCCCGCCCTGACCATCGACACGGCCTGCTCGGCCTCCCTGGTGGCCCTGCACCAGGCCGCCGCCGCGATTCGCCGTGGCGAGTGCGGGATGGCCCTGGCCGGCGGCGCCACCGTCATGGCCACACCCGGCATGTTCCTGGAGTTCTCCGCTCAGCGCGGGCTCTCCCCCGACGGCCGCTGCCGTGCCTTCGGCTCGGGCGCGGACGGCACGGCATGGGCCGAGGGCGCGGGCATGATCATGCTCGAGCGTGTGTCCCAGGCCCGACGGGCAGGGCGCCCGGTGCTGGCCCTGATGCGCGGCAGCGCCGTCAACTCCGACGGGGCCTCCAACGGGCTCACCGCACCCAACCGCGAGGCCCAGGAACGGGTCGTCCTCGCATCGCTCGCCTCCTCCGGGCTGGAACCCCACGACATCGACGCCGTCGAGGCGCACGGCACCGGGACCCGCCTGGGCGACCCGATCGAGGCACGCGCCCTGATGTCGGTCTACGGCGCCGGCCGGGGCGAGGCGGGCCTGCCCGACCTGCGGCTGGGCTCGCTCAAGTCCAACATCGGCCACACCCAGGCCTGCGCCGGTGTCGCCGGGGTCATCAAGATGGTGCAGGCCCTGCGGTTCGGCCGCCTGCCGCGCACCCTGCACGCGGACGAACCCACCGGCGAGGTCGACTGGTCCGACAGCGGCGTGCGCCTGCTCGCCGAGAACGAGGAATGGCCCGACACCGGGCGCCCGCGCCGCGCCGCGGTCTCCTCCTTCGGTATCAGCGGAACCAACGCCCACCTGCTGTTGGAGGGTGTGGCCGAGGAGGGCGCACCCGTCATCGTGCCCGACGACCCCTTCGAGCGCTCCCGCCACTGGATCGTGCCGGCACCGGCCGAACCCGAACCCGAACCCGAACCGCTCCTCGGCCCGGGGCTGGAACTGGTCTCCGGCGAGACGGTCTTCGCCGGTTCCCTGGGCGTCGCCGACCACCCCTGGCTGGTCGACCACCGCCTGTGGGGACGCGCCGTGGTCCCGGGCACCGCGTTCGTGGAACTGGTCGCACAGGCCGGCGCGCGTGTGGAGGCTCCCGTCGTGACCGACCTGACCCTGGAGAGCCCGCTCGCCCTGCCCCGGTCCGCCCCGGTGTCCGTACAGGTCAGTGTGGGTGCGCCCGGTTCCGACGGGCGCCGCCGGGTCCTCCTGCACTCGCGCGGACCCGATGAGGGCACCTGGACCCGTAACGCCGAAGGCGCACTGGCCCCGGTCCCCGACACCGCCGAGGCCGTGGAGGGGCCCCTCACCGAGTGGCCGCCGGCCGGGGCCGAGGAACTGGACGTGCGAGGTACCTACCCAGCGCTGGCCCGCCGCGGCTACCAGTACGGTCCCGTCTTCCGCGGGCTGGAAGGGCTCTGGCGCCGCGGACAGGACCTGTGGGCCGAACTCGCGCTGCCCGACGGCGCCGGCAGTACCCCCTTCCACGGCCCCCACCCGGCCCTGGCCGACGCGGCCCTGCACGCACCGATCATGTACGGGCCCGAGGACGGACGCGACCTGCTCGTGCCCTTCAGCTGGGACGGGGTGCGCACCCACCCCAGTACCGGCACGCCGCCCGACCGGCTGCGCGTGCTCGCCCGCCCCCTGGGCGGGGGCCGCTACCTGGTCCGGGCCTGGGACACCGGCGGACGCCCCGTACTGTCGGTCGGCGACCTGGCCCTGCGTCCCCTGTCCGCCGATGCGCTGCCCGACGACGGCCGCGAGGAACCCGGCCTGTACCGCCAGGAGTGGCGTTCGGTGCGGGTCCCCATGCCCGACTCCCATCTGCCCAAGGGCCTGGCGAGCCTGGACTCCTTGGCCGAGGGCGCCCCCGTCCCCGACGTGGTCTTCGCCGAACCGCCCGCGCACGCGGTCTACGTCGAGGACGACGCGCCGCCCGCTGCGGTGCGCCAAGGCCTGGAATGGGCCCTGGAGACGGTCCGCGCATGGTTGTCGGACCCGCGGAACGAACACGCACGCCTGGTCCTGGTGACCTGGCACGCCGTCTCCACCGGACCCGAGGAGGAGATCACCGGCCTGGCCGCCGCTCCGCTGTGGGGCCTGCTGCGCTCCGCCCAGCGAGAGCACCCCGGACGCCTGGTCCTGGTCGACTCCGACGGCTCCGAGGAGTCGCACCGCCTGCTCACCTCCGCCGTCGGGCTCGGCGAGCCCGAGGTGGCGCTGCGCCAGGGCGCGGCCATGGTCCCGCGCCTGGTCGCCGAGGAGACCTCCACCGCCGGGGCCGCCTGGCGCCTGGACACCCGCGAGCCCGGCACCCTCACCGGGATCGTGCCCGTCCCCGCCCCCGAGGCCGTCGCGCCCCTGGGGCCGGGCGAGGTACGTGTCGCCGTGCACGCCGCCGGCGTCAACTTCCGCGACGTCGTGGTGGCGCTCGGCCTGGTCGAGGGCGAGACCGGTATGGGGATCGAGGGCGCGGGCACGGTCACGGAGGTCGGAGCCGACGTGGCCGACCTCGCCCCCGGGGACCGGGTCATGGGCATGTTCGAGGGGGCCTTCGGTCCGACGGCCGTGGCCGACCGGCGCCGCCTGGCCCGGGTACCCGCAGGGTGGACGTCGGAGGAGGCGGCCGCCGTACCGGTCGTCTACCTCACCGCCTACTACGCGCTCGTGGACCTGGCGGCGATCCGACCGGGCGAGAGTGTGCTGGTGCACTCGGCCGCCGGCGGGGTCGGCCAGGCCGCCGTGCAGCTGGCCCGCCACATGGGCGCCAAGGTCTTCGGTACCGCGAGCCCGCACAAGTGGCCCGGGCTGGCCCGCCTGGGGCTGACCGAGGCACGGCTGTCCTCCTCCCGCACGCTGGAGTTCGCCGACCGGGTCCGCGAGGCCAACGAGGGCCGCGGCGTGGACGTGGTCCTCAACTCCCTCACCGGCGCCTCCATCGACACTTCCCTGGGGTTGCTGCGCTCGCCCATCGACGGCCAGGGACCCGGCGGACGCTTCGTGGAGATGGGCAAGACCGACATCCGGGGGCAGGAATGGGTGAACGCGCACTACCCGGGTCGCGAGTACCAGGCCTTCAACCTGCCCGACGTGGACCCCGCACGCATCGGAGCCATGCTCGAACGCGTCCTGGAACTGTTCGAATCGGGTGCGCTCAACCCCGTACCGCTGAGCACCTACGACGTCGGTGACGCACGCGAGGCCTTCCAGACGCTGCAGCGGGGCGAGAACGTCGGCAAGACCGTCCTGACCGTCCCGGCGTACTTCCCGCAGGAGGGCACCGCCCTGATCACTGGCGGGACCGGCACCCTGGGCCACGTCATGGCCCGCCACCTGGTCAGCGCCCACGGCCTGCGCCACTTGACGCTGCTCAGCCGCAGCGGTGGCGACACACCCGGCCAGGACGCACGTACCGAGGAACTGCGGGCCCTGGGCGCCGAGGTGGACGTGCGCGCCTGCGACGCCGCGGACCGCGATTCCCTGGCGGCGCTGCTGGATTCCCTGGACCGGCCCCTGTCCGCGGTCGTGCACACCGCCGGTGTGCTCGACGACGCCACCGTGCTGGGCCTGGACACCGAACGGGTGGAGAAGGTCCTGCGACCCAAGGTCGACGCGGCCTGGAACCTGCACGAACTCACCCTCGCCCACCGGCCGGGAGCGTTCCTGCTGTTCTCCTCCGCGGTGGGCACGCTCGGCAACCCCGGACAGGCCAACTACGCAGCCGCGAACGTCTTCTGCGACGTGCTCGCCCAGCACCGCCGCGGCCAGGGCCTGCCCGCCACGTCCCTGGCCTGGGGACTGTGGCAGGAGGCCAGCGGTATGACCGCCCACCTGGGCGCCGGCGACCTGGACGTGCTGGGCCGCGGTGGACTGCTGCCCATGCCCACCGCCAAGGCACTGGCCCTGTTCGACGCGGCGCTGGCCTGTGAGGCCCCGGTCCTGGTCCCGGCCATGCTCGACCTCGTGGACGGGCCCGACCTCCCGCTGCTGCGCGAGCTCGACCGGCCCGAGGGCACCCCGGAGCCCGCCGCGGCGCAGGACCGGGGCCCGCACCTGTCCACGGAGGCCCTGGAACCCCTCGGTGTGGACGAACGGCGCCGCCTTCTGCTCACCGAGGTGTGTGCACAGGCCGCCGTCGTCCTGGGCCACGACCCGGACTCCGGGGAGGCCCGCGTTCCGGCGGAACGGCCCTTCAAGGAGCTCGGTTTCGACTCCCTGACCGGTGTGGAACTGCGCAACCGGCTCGGCGCGGCCGTCGGGGTCCGGCTGCCCGCGACCGCCGTGTTCGACCACCCCACACCGCGTGAACTCGGACTGCTGCTGGACGAGCTCCTCTTCCCACAGGCCGCAGGGGCCGACGAGGAGCCCCCGGCGCCGACGGTCGGGAGGAACGGCGAGGAGACCGGCGCCGACGGGATCGACGGCATGGCGGTGGACGACCTGGTCAGCCTCGCGCTGCAGGGGCAGAGCCCCGCGTCCGGCGAAGGGGACGGGTGAGGACCGCTGGTGACCCGCCGCCCCGCACGGGCGGCACCGCAACGACAGTGCAGGACCCCGCGGCCGCGGCCACACCAGGCCCGGCCGTGCCCAGGACGCAAGGAGAATGGCGATGACCGCCGACGAGGGGCGACTGGTCGCAGCGCTGCGCAGCGCGATGAAGGAGAACGCCCGGCTGCGCGAGGAACGCGACCGGGCCGACCGGGACGCGCAGGTGGCGATCACCGCCATGGCCTGCCGCCTGCCCGGTGGGGCCGACACCCCCGAGGCCCTGTGGGAACTGGTGGAGCGCGGCGGCGATGCGGTGGGGCCGCTGCCCCGGGACCGCGGCTGGCAGGAGCCCGGCGACCCGCCCCGGTCGATCATGCGTGAGGGCGCCTTCCTCGACCGGGCAGGCGACTTCGACGCCGGCTTCTTCGGGATCTCCCCGAAGGAGGCCCTGGCCACCGATCCCCAGCAGCGGCTGCTGCTGGAGACCTCCTGGGAGGCGATCGAACGGGCCCGCATCGACCCGGCCTCCCTGCGCGGCACCGACACCGGCGTCTACGTGGGGCTCACCGCCCAGGAGTACGGGCCGCGCATGGCCGAATCCACCGACGACGGGCTCGCCCTCACCGGCACGACGGCGTCGGTGGCCTCCGGACGCATCTCCTACACACTGGGACTGCACGGGCCGTCCCTGAGCATGGACACCGCCTGCTCCTCCTCCCTGGTGGCGCTCCACTCGGCGGTACGGGCCCTGCGCAGCGGCGAGTGCTCGATGGCCCTGGCCGGGGGCGCTGCCGTCATGAGCAGCGACGGCCTGCTCGTGGAGTTCACCCGCAAGGGAGGGCTGTCCCCGGACGGACGGTGCCGCGCCTTCGGGGCCGACGCCGACGGCACCGGGTTCTCCGAGGGCGCGGTCGTGCTCGTCCTGGAGCGGGTGGCCGACGCCCGCGCGGCCGGCCGACCCGTCCTGGCCGTGGTCCGTGGCAGCGCCGTCAACTCCGACGGGGCCTCCAACGGGCTCACCGCGCCCAACGGCCCCGCCCAGGCCCGCGTGATCCGCGCGGCCCTGTCCGATGCAGGGCTGGACCCGCACGAGATCGACGCCGTGGAGGCCCACGGCACCGGCACCACCCTGGGCGACCCCATCGAGGCGCAGGCCCTCGTGCGGGTCTACGGAGGCGAACGCGAGGAGCCCCTCCTCCTGGGCTCGCTCAAGTCCAACATCGGCCACGCCCAGGCGGCCGCGGGCGCCGCCGGGGCGGTCAAGGCCGTGCAGGCGCTGCGCCACGGGACCTTCCCCTCGACACTCCACGCCGCCGAACCCTCCCCGCACGTGGACTGGCAGGACAGCGGCATCGCCCTGGCCCAGACCAACCACACCTGGGCCGAGGCGTCACGCCCGCGCCGGATCGCGGTCTCCTCCTTCGGTATCAGCGGCACCAACGTGCACCTGATCCTCGAACAGGCCGAGGACGACCGCTCCCTGCCCCGGACGGCCGCCGACGCCGAGACGGCCGTGCAGGAATCCCCGACGGGACAGGCCCCCGGGCACTTCGCGGCGGTGACCGGCCCCCTCACACGGAGCAGCGGGGCCGAGGAAGCCCCTGCACCGGACGAGGAACCGGTGGTCTGGCCGCTCTCGGCACGCGGCGGACCCGCCCTGCACGGGCAGGCCGTGCGCCTGCTGCGCCACCTCGAACACGCCCCCTCCCGCCCCTGCGACGTCGCGCTGTCCCTGGCCACCACCCGCGCTCACCTGGAGGACCGCGCCGTCGTCGTGGGCGCGGGCACCGACGAACTGCGCCGCGGACTCCGGGCCCTGGCCGCGGGGGAGTCCGACCCCGGCGTGATCACCGGTTCGGCCGACGGGGCCGGGCCCACCGCCTTCCTGTTCACCGGCCAGGGCTCCCAACGCCCCGGCATGGGCAGGGAACTGCACGCCGCCCACCCCGTGTTCGCACGCGCCTTCGACGAGGTCGCCGCCGAGTTCGACCGGTACCTGGAACGCCCCCTCACCGACGTGGTGTGGGCCGGACGAGACACCCCCGAGGCCGAACTGCTGGACCGCACCGGCTGGGCCCAGATCGCGCTGTTCACCTTCGGGACCGCCCTGTACCGGCTCCTGGAGTCCTGGGGCGTACGGCCCGACTACGTCGCCGGCCACTCCATCGGCGAGATCACCGCCGCCCACGTCTGCGGAGTGCTGACTCTGCCCGACGCGGTACGGCTCGTGGAGGCCCGTGCCCGCCTCATGCAGGCCCTGCCCGAGGGCGGCGCCATGGCCGCCGTGCAGGCCCCGCCCGAGGAGACCGGACCCGTCCTGGAGGAGGCCGCCGAACGCACCGGCGCACCCGTCACGCTCGCAGCCGTCAACGCACCCGGTTCCGTCGTGGTCTCCGGAGCGGCCGAGGCGGTCGACCACGTCGTCTCCGCCTTCACCGAACGCGGCCACCGCACCCGCCGCCTGACGGTCTCGCACGCCTTCCACTCCCCGCTCATGGACCCCATGCTCGAGGACTTCGCCCGAGTCGCCTCCGAGGTACGGCTGAGCCCACCCGTCCTGCCCCTGATCTCCAACCTCGGCGGCGGCCGTGCCGGCGAGGAGATCCGCTCGGCCGACTACTGGGTGCGGCACGTGCGCGAGCCCGTCCGGTTCGCCGAAGGCATCGCCCACCTGCGCCGCGAGGGGGTGACCGCTTTCGTGGAGGTCGGCCCCGACGCCGCCCTGACCGCGATGGTGCGGCCCACCGCCGGCGACCAGCACCGCGCCGTGGCCCTGCAGAGTCGGCTGCGGCCCGAGACCGAAGCGCTGGCCACCGGGATCGGCGAGGCACACGTGGCCGGGGTCCCGGTCGAATGGGCGGTCCTCAACAGCGGCGCCCGCACCGTCGACCTGCCCACCTACGCCTTCCAGCACCGCCGCTACTGGCTGGACACCGTCCCCTCCGGCAGCGCACCAGCACCCGCCGCGGACGCACCGGCCCTCGATGAGGCCCCGGCCGTGCCGGCCCTGCGCGCCCGGCTCGAAGGGATGTCCGCCGACCTGCGTGAGGAGGAACTGCTGCAGATCGTGCGCCGCGAGAGCGCCGTCCTGCTCGGCCACACCCGTGCCCAGGACGTGCCCGCCGACCGCGGCTTCCTCGACCTGGGCTTCGACTCCCTGGCCGCGGTCCGCCTCGGCGCCCGACTGGGTGAGCTGACCGGCCTCGAACTACCCAGCACCGTGCTCCTGGACCACCCCGCGCCCCGGGCCGTGGCCACCCGTCTGAGCGAGGAGATCGGAGCCGGCGGGGACGGGACCGGGGCCGCCGCGGCCTCCGGCGCCGGACCCGCGCCCGAGGACGAACCCGGGACCGCCCCCGAACACGGCCCCGACGACGAGGAGGTCGACGGAATGGGCGTCGACGATCTCGTACGCATGGTCTACGACAACTGAGCCGGAGGAACGCATGACGGAGACGGACAACAGCGACAAGGTCGTCAGGGCACTCCGGGATTCGGTGAAGGAGGTCCAGCGCCTCAAGAAGGAGAACCAGCGCCTGAACGAGGCTTCCCGCGAACCCGTCGCCGTCGTGGGGATGGGCTGCCGCTTCCCCGGCGGCGTGCGCACCCCCGAGGACCTGTGGGAACTCGTGGACGGGGCCACCGACGCGGTCGGCGACTTCCCCACCGACCGCGGCTGGGACCTGGACGGCCTCTTCGACGACGACCCCGAGACCCCCGGCACCACCTACGCGCGCCAGGCCGGGTTCCTCTACGACGCGGGCGAGTTCGACGCCGCCTTCTTCGGTGTCTCCCCGAAGGAGGCCACCGCCATGGACCCCCAGCAGCGGCTGCTGCTGGAGACCGCCTGGGAAGCCGTCGAACGCGGCCGTCTCGACCCGGCCTCCCTGCGCGGCAGCGACACCGGCGTCTACGTCGGCATCACCGCACCCGACTACGGCCCCCGGGCCACCCACGCCGAGGACGGTCTCGAAGGACACCTGGCCACCGGCACCGCCACCAGCGTCGCCGCCGGCCGGATCTCCTACACGCTGGGCCTGGAAGGGCCCGCGATGTCGCTGGACACCGCCTGCTCCTCCTCCCTGGTGGCCCTGCACAACGCCGTGACGGCCCTGCGCCGCCAGGAGTGCACCCTGGCCCTGGCCGGCGGGGCCACCGTCTTCTCCGACCCCGGCGCGTTCCTGTCCTTCAGCCGCCAGCGCGCCCTCTCGCCCGGCAGCCGGGCCAAGGCCTTCGACGCCTCCGCCGACGGCACCGCCTGGAGCGAGGGCGCCGGCATGGTCCTGCTGGCCCGACTCGGTGACGCCGAACGCCTCGGCCTGCCCGTACTCGCCGTCGTCCGCGGCACCGCCGTCAACCAGGACGGCGCCAGCAGCGGACTGACCGCCCCCAACGGCCTGGCCCAGCGGCGCCTGCTGCGCTCGGCCCTGGCCGACGCCGGACTCGGCCCCGCCGACGTCGACGCCGTCGAGGCCCACGGGACCGGGACCCCGCTCGGCGACCCCATCGAGGCGCGTGCCCTCATGGACGTGTACGGGCGCGGCCGCCCCGCCGACCGCCCCCTCCTCCTGGGCTCGCTCAAGTCCAACATCGGCCACAGCGTCGCCGCTGCCGGGGTGGGCGGGCTCATCAAGTCCGTGATGGCCCTCAACCACGACCACGTGCCGGCCTCCCTGCACCTGAACGAACCCACCCGGGAAGTGGACTGGTCCGTGGGCAAGGTCCTCCCCGTCGCCGAGCACACCCCCTGGCCCGACGTGGAACGTCCGCACGTGGCCGGGGTCTCCTCCTTCGGTATGAGCGGAACCAACGCCCACGCCCTGCTCGAACAACCCCCGTCCCGGACGGCCGGGACCGGGAAGGCCCAGGACACGGCCGGAAGCACCCACGGGCGGACCGCCGAGGCGGAGAGCGTGGCCGCCCGCCCCGCCGGCACGCAGAACGCCCACGGAACCGGTCCGGTGCTGTGGCCGCTTTCCGGGCACACCCCCGACGCACTCACGGCCCAGGCCCGGCGCCTGCTCGACCACCTGGACACACGGCCCGTCCCGGACGCCCGCGACGTCGGCCACGCCCTGGCCACCACCCGCACCGGCCTCGACCACCGCGCCGTCGTCGCCTCCGCCGACCCCCTGCGGCGCCGCGAGGCCCTGACCGCGCTCGCCGAAGGCCGGGACCACGACGCCCTCGTCCGCGGCCGCGCAGGAAACGGGCACCGCATCGCCTTCGTCTTCCCCGGCCAGGGCGGACAGTGGCCCAGCACGGTCCGCGGCCTCCTCGACGGCTCCCCACGCTTCGCCACCCACATCGACGAGTGCGAGAAGGCCCTGGCCCCCTACGTGGACTGGTCCCTGACCGAGGTCGTCCGGGGCGGGCCCCACGCGCCCGACCCCGCCCGCATCGACGTCGTCCAACCCGCCCTGTTCGCGGTCATGGTCGCCCTCGCCCGCCTCTGGGAGGACCACGGACTCACCCCCAGTGCCGTCGTCGGCCACTCCCAGGGCGAGATCGCCGCCGCCCACATCGCGGGGGCCCTCACCCTGGACGAGGCCGCCCGGATCGTGGTGCGCCGAGGCCAGTTGTTCCGGCGTATCTCCGGCGCCGGCGGCATGGCCGCGATTTCCCTACCGGTCCGGGAGGTGGAGGAGATGCTGCGGCGCTGGGAAGGCCGTATCGAGGTCGCCGCCGTCAACGGACCCAACGCCGTCGTGGTCGCGGGCGATGTCGACGCCCTCACCGAGCTCGCCGCCGTGTGCGAGAAGGAGGGGACTCACCACCAGCGCATCGACATCGACATCGCTTCCCACAGCCACCACGTCGTGCCCTTCGAGGACGAGCTCCTACGCAGCCTGGAGAGCATCGACCCCACGAGCGCCGGTACGGAGTTCTACTCCACCGTCACCGGCGGCCCCTTCGACACCGCCGGCCTCGACCCCGCCTACTGGTACCGCAACCTGCGCGGCCGGGTCCGGATGGAGGAAGCCGTCCGCTCCATGAGCGAGGCCGGCTACACCGCATTCGTCGAGATCGGCCCGCACCCCGTCCTCTCCCACGGCGTCACCCAGACCCTCGACGACGCCGGTATCGAGGGCGCCGCCGTGCTCCCCACCCTGCACCGCGACCACGGCGACCCCGACGGGTTCGCCACCGCCCTGGCACGCGCCCATGCCCACGGCCTGCGCCTGGACTGGGACACCGTCCACCCCCGGGCCGGCACCGTCGACCTGCCCACCTACGCCTTCGAACACCGCACCTACTGGCTCGCCCCCGACGGCGGCGGACGGGCCCTGCCCGCCGAGGGTGTCGACGAGGCCGGCCACCCCCTCCTGGGCGCACGCACCTTCCTGCCCGGCACCGGGGGAGAGGTGGTGACCGGACGGATCGGCCCCGACACCCACCCCTGGCTCACCGACCACGCCGTGTCCGGAACCGTGCTCCTGCCCGGGGCCGTGTTCTGGGAGATGGTCCAGCACGCCGCAGCTCCCGGTGAGGACGTCGCCGACCTGACCCTGCACACCCCGCTGCCACTGTCCGGACGCACCCGCGTGCAGGTCACCCTGGCCCAACCCGTCGCCCCCCACCACCCTCAACGGACGCCTCCGGCGCAGCCCTCCCCCCAAGAGCCCTCCGGCAGCCGCACCGTACGCGTGCACTCACGCCCCGAGCACGCCCCCGACTCCTCCTGGACCGAACACGCCACCGGGCTGCTCGCCCCCACCGGCGCGCCCGCCCCCGCACCCCTGACCGCCTGGCCCCCGGAGGGCGAACGGGTCGATCTGGAGAACCTCTACACCGACCTGGCCGAACGCGGATACGAGTACGGCCCCGCCTTCCAGGGACTGCACGCCGCCTGGCGCGACGGCGACACCGTGTTCTCCGAGGCCGCCCTGCCCGAGTCCCTGCGCGGGGACGCCGCCGGTTTCGGCCTCCACCCCGCCCTCCTCGACGCCGCACTGCACACCGTGGCCCTGACCAGCGACACCGGGGTGCGCCTGCCCTTCGCCTGGACCGACGTCACCCTGCATGCCGAGGGCGCCACCGACCTGCGCGTACGCGTGCGCCCCCTCGGCCCGGACGAGTACACCCTCGACCTGTTCGACCCCTCCGGGCAGCCGGTCGCTTCCATCGCCTCCCTGGCCGTGCGGCCCCTGCCCGAACGCATCGACACCGGTGTCCCCGAGGACCTGTACTCGTTGACGTGGAACCCGGTCCGGCCACACAACACCGGGCTGCCGAACCTGACCGTCATCGGCGCCGACCCGCTGGACCTGAGCACCCACCTGGGTGTGGCTCACCAACCGGATCCGCGCGCCCCGCTGCCCGCCGGCACCACCGCCGTGCTCGGTTCGGGAACCGGCGCGGGGGACGACCCCGAGGCCGCCCGCCGCACCACCCGCGAGATGCTCGCCCTCCTCCAGGAATGGGCCGATGACGAGACCCGGGAGGAAACCCCGCTGGTCGTCCTCACCCGCCGCGCAGTACCCGTCCTGCCGGGCGAGGACGTCACCGACCTCGAACAGGCGCCCCTGTGGGGGCTCGTACGTTCCGCCCAGACCGAACGCCCCGGCCGCTTCGTCCTCGTCGACCTCGACGACATCGCCGACGGGGCCCCGCACCTGCCCGCCGCGCTCGCCACCGGGGAGACCCAGCTCGCCCTGCGCGGGGGCCGCCCCCACGTGCCCCGCCTCGTACGTGACGACACCTCCGCGGCAGAAGCACCCGGGACCGGGGCAGACGGGCCCGGGACCGGCGAGCAGACCCCCGCCGGCCTCGGCGGTGGCACCGTTGTCGTCACAGGCGCCACCGGCACCCTCGGCTCCGCCGTCACCCGCCACCTCGTCCGCGCCCACGGCGCACGCGACCTGCTGCTGATCAACCGCCGCGGCCCCGACGCCCCCGCCGCACAGGACCTGGTCGCCGAACTCTCCGGACTCGGCGCCCGCGCCGACGTCGTGGCCTGCGACGTCTCCGACCCCGAGGCCCTACGCACCACCCTGGACCGTGCACGCGGACCCGTCGTCGGCGTCTTCCACCTGGCCGGAACCCTCGACGACGGCGCCCTGGCCACCCTGACCCCCGAACACGTCGACCGGGTCATGGCACCCAAGAGCGACGCCGCACTCCACCTGCACCGGCTCACCCTCGACCAGCCGGTCCGGGCCTTCGTCCTGTTCTCCTCCGCCGCCAACGTCCTGGGCAGTCCCGGCCAGGCCAACTACGCGGCCGCCAACGCCGCCCTCGACGCCCTTGCCCACCACCGCCGCGCCCACGGCCTGCACGCCACCGCCCTGGCCTGGGGCCTGTGGGCCGACCTCGGCGGCATGAGCGCCCACCTGGACACCGCCGACCTGTCCCGGCTCTCCCGCATCGGCATGGCCCGCCCCCTGGGCACCGACGAGGGCCTGCGGCTCATGGACCATGCCCTGGACCTGCCCGCGGCCCACTTCATGCCCATGCCCGTGGACACCGCCGGACTGCGCTCGCGCGCCGAACGCACCGGTACCGTCCCCACGGTCCACCGCGCCCTTGTTCCCCTGCCCCGGCGCCGCGCCGCCAAGGCCGCCGACCTCGATCTGACCACCCTGCCGCCCGAACAGCGCGCCGACGCCCTGCTCGACCTCGTACGCACCGGCACCGCCGACGTGCTGGGGCTCGCCGGGCCCGCCGACGTCCCCTCCGACCGCGACTTCCTCGAACTGGGCCTGGACTCCCTGACCGCCGTGCAGCTGCGCGGCGAACTACGGGAGGCGACCGGGGTGCGCCTGGCCTCCGGAGCGGTCTTCACCCACAGCACCCCCGAGGCGCTCGCCCGCCATCTGGACACCGAGCTGCCCTCGGACGGCAGCAGTTCCGCACCGGCACCCGCTGCCGCGCCCGCCGGGACCGACGCCGGTCTGGAAGGGGTCGTGGCCCTGTTCCGCGACGCCTGCGTACGCGGCCGCATCGACGACGGCATCGCCCTCGTGCGCGCGGCCGCCGCTTTCCGGCCCGCCTTCACCGTCCCCGAGGGATTCGGGGCCCCGCCGCGCCCCGTCGAGGTCGCGACCGGGCCCGCACGCCCGCGCCTGATCTGCCTCCCGTCGCTGGTCATGGTCTCCGGGGTGCAGGAGTACGCGCGCTTCGGCGCCGCCCTCAAGGGGGAGCGCGACACCGTCGTGCTCCCCCAACCGGGGTTCGCGCCCGGCGATCCCCTGCCCGCCACCCGGGAGGCCGCCGTCGACCTGCAGACCCGGGCGGTGCTCGAACTGGCCGGCGAGGAACCGTTCGTCCTGGTCAGCCGGTCCTCGGGCGGGTGGATGGCCCACGCGGTCGCCGAACGCCTCCAGCAGGGCGGGTACGCACCCGAAGCAGTGGTGCTCATGGACACGCCCACCCCGCAGGACCGCACCACCATGCCCGTCATCGAGACCGGTGTCGTCGAACGCGAACGCCGCTTCGGGCTCATGGACCCTGCCCGGGTCACCGCCATGGGCCGCTACCTGGAGCTGTTCGCCGACTGGGTCCCGGGTGAACTGGACATGCCGCTGCTGCTCGTGCGCCCCACCGACCAGGTGCGCGACGGCGACGGCAACCCCGTCGGCGGGCCGGACTGGCGGTTCGACTGGCCGCGCGAGCACGTTCCCGTCGACGTCCACGGCGATCACATCTCCATGCTGGAGGAGCACGGCGCGACCACCGCCCAGGCCGTGCACGCCTGGCTGAGCGAACACGTGGTCCGCTGACCGGGGAGCACCATCGTGGACCCTGCTACCGGGGCCGACCTCGAGGGTCGCTCCGTTAGCAGGATCCACTGGAGATCATGGCCGGTGTCAGGGAGGGTTTCGACGGCACACCCGCGCTCCCGGACCCGCCCTGCCTGGCCCACGGAACACCCGCGCCCGCATGAGTGTTACAACCCGAGGTACAACCAACCCGGGAAAACCGGTTGCCGCCCCTCCTACCCTTGATGACTGATGAGCACCACCATGCCCGCGACCGCGGACCCGACCCCCAGCGCCCTGCGCGCCCGGCTGCGCGACCTCATGCCCGCCGACCGGCACCGCCTGCGCAGGCGCCTGGACGGACTGGACAAGATCCGTGACGAGCGCCGCAAGCCCGCAGTCCTCGCGCAGATCGCCCGTGACGTCGACGAGGCCGATCTGCGGGTACAGCTGCGCCGCGAGTCCCTGCCCGAGCTCCACTACCCCGAGGAGCTCCCGGTCAGCGACCGGCGGGCCGACATCGCCGAGGCCATCCGCGACAACCAGGTCGTCATCGTGGCCGGCGAGACCGGGTCCGGTAAGACCACCCAGCTCCCCAAGATCTGCATGGAACTGGGCCAGGGCGTCATGGGCACCATCGGCCACACCCAGCCCCGGCGGCTGGCCGCCCGCACCGTCGCCGAACGCATCGCCGACGAGGTCGGTACCCCCTTGGGCGAGACGGTCGGTTACAAGGTGCGTTTCACCGACTCCTCCAGCAGCAACACGCTGGTCAAGCTCATGACCGACGGCATCCTGCTGGCCGAGATCCAGCACGACCGGATGCTGCGCCAGTACGACACGCTCATCATCGACGAGGCGCACGAACGCAGCCTCAACATCGACTTCCTGCTGGGCTACCTCAGACAACTCCTGCCCAAGCGGCCCGACCTCAAGGTCATCATCACCTCGGCCACCATCGACCCCGAGCGTTTCTCCCGCCACTTCGACGACGCCCCCATCGTCGAGGTCTCCGGCCGCACCTATCCCGTGGAGGTGCGCTACCGGCCCATCAGCGACGAGATCCTCGACCCCGAGGAGAAGAACCCGGGCGGAGGCACCGACCGCGACCAGACCCAGGCGATCCTCGACGCCGTCGACGAGCTCGGCAGGGAAGCACCCGGCGACGTCCTGGTCTTCCTCAGCGGTGAACGCGAGATCCGGGACACCGCCGAAGCCCTGGAGAAGAAGAAACTCCCCGGCACCGAGGTACTGCCGCTGTACGCGCGCCTGTCCGCCGCCGAACAGAAACGGGTGTGGAGCTCGCACCGGGGCCGCCGCATCGTACTGGCCACCAACGTCGCCGAGACCTCCCTGACGGTGCCGGGCATCAAGTACGTCATCGACCCCGGCACCGCGCGCATCTCCCGCTACAGCCATCGCACCAAGGTCCAGCGCCTGCCCATCGAGGCGGTCTCCCAGGCCTCCGCGAACCAGCGCAAGGGCCGCTGCGGGCGTGTGTCGGAGGGCATCTGCATCCGCCTGTACTCGGAGGAGGACTTCCTCTCCCGCCCCGAGTTCACCGACCCCGAGATCCTGCGCACCAACCTCGCCTCGGTCATCCTGCAGATGGCCTCCCTGGGCCTGGGCGACGTCGCCGCCTTCCCGTTCGTGGACGGCCCCGACCACCGTCAGATCAAGGACGGCGTCAACCTCCTCGACGAGCTCGGTGCCCTCTCGGGCGGCAAGGGCCCCGGCAAACGCTCCCTGACCAGGACCGGGCGCCGCCTGGCCCAACTGCCCGTCGATCCGCGCCTGGGCCGCATGGTGCTCGAGGCCGAGGAACGCGGGTGCCTGCCCGAGGTCCTGGTCATCACCTCCGCGCTGTCCGTCCAGGACCCCCGCGAACGCCCCGCGGACCAACAGCAGCAGGCCCAGCAGGCGCACGCCCGGTTCGCGGAGAAGGAATCGGACTTCCTCGCCTACCTCAACCTGTGGAAGCACCTGCGTCAGAAGCAGCGCGAACTCTCCGGGAACCAGTTCCGCAAACTGTGCCGCGAGGAGTACCTCAACTACCTGCGCGTCCGTGAGTGGCAGGACATCCACGGCCAGCTCAAACAGGTCCTGCGACGGATGGACGTGGAGGTGCCCGCGCCGAGCGAGAACGCCGCCGACCCGCGCGGTGTGCACATGTCCCTGCTGGCCGGTCTGCTCTCCCACGTGGGCCTCAAGGACCCCGACAAACACGAGTACCTGGGCGGGCGCGGTGCACGGTTCGCGATCTTCCCCGGGTCCGGTCTGTTCAAGAAACAACCCCGTTACGTCATGGCCGCCGAGCTCGTGGAGACCTCCAAGCTCTGGGGCCGCATGGTCGCCAAGATCGAACCCGAGTGGGCCGAGGAGCTCGGCGGCCACATCGTCAAACGCAACTACAGCGAACCGCACTGGGAACGCAAGAGGGGCGCCGTCATGGCGTTCGAGCGCGTGACCCTGTACGGCGTGCCGATCGTGGCCGGACGCAAGGTCTCCTACGGCAGCATCGACCCGGAAGTGTCCCGGGAACTGTTCATCCGCCGCGCCCTGGTCGAGGGCGACTGGGACACCCGCCACCACTTCTTCCACGACAACCGCAAACTGTTGAACGAGGTCGAGGACCTCGAACACCGTGCGCGCCGCCGGGACATCGTCGTCGACGACGAGGCCCTGTTCGACTTCTACGACCGGCGAGTGCCCGACCACGTGGTCTCGGCGGCCCACTTCGACTCCTGGTGGAAGAAGGCCCGCCGTACCGACCCCGAGCTGCTCGACCTCACCCGTGAGGAGCTCATCAACGACGGTGTCGACGAGGTCAGCGAGGACGACTACCCCGACCTCTGGCGCCAGGGGCCGTTCACCTTCCGTCTCACCTACCAGTTCGAACCCGGCAGCGACTCCGACGGTGTGACCGCGCACGTGCCCGTCAAGTACCTCAACCAGGTCGAGGACAAGGGGTTCGACTGGCAGATCCCGGGTCTGCGCGACGAGCTCGTCACCGCCCTGATCCGGTCCCTGCCCAAACCGCTGCGCCGCCACTTCGTGCCGGTGCCGGACAACGCAGCCAAGGCCCGCGGCGGCCTCGACCCGGCCGACGGGTCCCTGCTCGACGCGCTGGCGGCCGAACTCACCCAGATGTCGGGGGAGCGGGTGAGCAGCTCCGACTTCGACCTGGACCGGGTACCCGACCACTTGCGGATCACGTTCCGTGCCGTGGACGACAAGGAGCGCAAGCTCGCCGAGTCCAAGGACCTGGAGAAGTTGCGCGTCAAGCTCAAGCCGCGGCTGCGCGAGGCCATCGTCACCGAGGCCAAGGGCGTCGAACGCCGGGGCATCACGTCCTGGGACTTCGGGAACCTGGAACAGACCCTGGAACGCAAGGCCCTGGGACCCAACGTCAAGGGGTACCCGGCGCTCGTGGACGAGGGTGAGAGCGTCGCGATCCGGATCTTCGACACCCCGGCCGAGCAGCGCGCCGCCATGCGCGCCGGCACGCGCCGTCTGCTGATGCTCACGGTGCCCTCGGCCGCGCAGGCGGTCAGCAAGGGGCTGAACAACCCCGACAAGCTGGCTCTGGCCGACAACCCGCACGGGTCGGTGAAGAAGATGCTCGACGACGCCGAGGAGGCCGCGGTCGACCATCTGCTCATGCGCGAGGGCGGTCCCGTGTGGAACGCCGAGGCCTTCGCCACGCTCGCCGAACGGGTACGTACCGACCTCGGGGAGAAGCTCGCGGAGGTACTCGACAAGGCCGCGCGTGTGCTCGTGCTGTGGCGCAAGGTCTCCAAGAAGGTCAAGGGCAGCACCTCCATGGCCGTACTGCCCTCCCTCAACGACGTGCAGGGCCAGCTCGGCGAACTCGTCTTCGACGGTTTCGTCACCCGGACGGGCACGGAGCGCCTGGACGACGTGCACCGCTACCTGCGCGGTATCGAGCACCGCCTGGACAAGTTGCCGGAGAACCCGCGCCGCGACCAGGTGAACATGGCCAAGGTCGTGCAGATGGCCCAGGCCGTACGCCAGGTGCGCGGACGCCTGAAGCCCGGACGTGAGGCCGACCCCGACGTCGTCGAGCTGTGGTGGATGCTGCAGGAGTACCGGGTGAGCCTCTTCGCGCAGGAACTGCGGACCGCCTACCCGGTCTCGGACAAGCGCATCACCAAGGCGATCGAGGCCGTCAAGTCCGCAGGGAAGAAGTGACGGCCGCTCGGGCCCTACCCGTTCGGTGCCTCGGTGCCGCGTGCGCGCCAGTACTCGCCGTCCCGCTTCGCGCCGAAGAAGTCCCCGCCCTTGCGGAGAGTGTCGTCGGTGCCCCAGGACTCCTCCGAGCTGCCTTTGTGCAGCTGGGGGATGTGCTTGCGGCAGTGGATGTAGGCCTCCTCCACCTCGACCACGATCCACATCAACGCCTTCTGTCCGGGTATCTGCGGCAGCGGCAGATCCGGCACGTGCTCCCGTAGGCGCTCGTCCTCCACGAGCCTGGCGCGTCCGTTGACGTGCAGGCCGATCCGGTGCCGGAAGAAGTCGAGGAACATCAGGCCGATGTGCGGGTTCTGCGCGATGTTGCCGACGCTGGCGAACACACCGTTGCCGCGGTACTCCGGGTAGGCCAGAGTGCGGTCGTCGATGACGTGCACAAACCCGGGCGGACCGCACCTGAAGCTGGAGTCGCATTCGCCCCGGCTGTCCGAGGTGGCGATGAAGAGCATCTCCTGCTCGGCCACGAAGTCCCGCATCGCCGGGTTGAGGTGGTCCAACATCTGGTCGCGGTAGAAACGGGAGGCCCGTTCGGACGTGCCCAGGACGTTCTGGACGTGTCTTTCCCCCACGTTCGTGGCGGTCGGGTGCTGACTGTTCTGTGTCACGGGAGAGGAACTTCCATCGTGTGCGGGAGCGGAGGCCGGAAGAGCGCTTGTCAGTGTGTACGGCGGTGACCGGAGGAAACGGAAGCGGCCTCCTCTGCCCCGGCGAGCATGTGGGCGGTGACCCACCGGTAGACCAGCACCCACGACGAACTCATCGAGGAGGTCCACCCCGGTGAGACCTCGCTCACGGCCCGGATCAGGGCTCGGCCGACATGGGGGTAGTGCTCGGGGCGCACCCCGAGCTGCCTGTGGTGTTGGGCGCCGAGCTCCTGGAGGTACTCCGCGATCTCGTCCGGGGTGTCGAGGTAGCGGACCACGGCCAGGAGAGCGTCGGCCATGCGCTGTTGCTGCGGGCCGAGATCGTCGGCGAACATCTCGCGCAGCTCGGGGACCATCTTGAAGAGGTTCCGGTAGAAACTACCGGCCAGCAGCGTGGACCCCTCCGGGATGTCGGCGCACGACTGACGGACCAGCTCGACGACTTCTTGGCTGGGCAGGGACACATGGGGGAGTGAACGGTGGGACAAGAGGATTCCAGAACTCTGAGGGCGGAGTCCAAAGTGACGGAGCGTGACCGTTCGGACCGGACGCTGGACATGCGATGCCGAAGAACGTAACAGACGAGGCTGAGGGACACATAGCGGTGTGAACCGTGCACTGAGTGCCCTGTGGCCCCCGAGTTCCGCAGGTCCTGTGGTTCCGCCCCTGACCTGGGGTTCCGTTCGGTTCGGTCCGAGGGCGGACGGGGGCGGTCGCGAAACGTTCCGGGCCCCGTCGGGGGTGTGCTCGTGCCCTTCGGGCACCGCCCGTGGTATGGACCACATGGACCATCCGCCTCCGCGGGAACGAGGACCCACGTGAACACAGGCGCCACGACGCCCACCCCCGACCCCACCCCGGCCCCCGAGCACGACCCGCTGACCGGTCGGCGCATGCTCTACGTGGGCACCTACACCCCCGGCTCCGAACCCGCGGGCCGCGGTGGGGGCGTGCACCGGGTGTGGTTCGACCCCGACACCGGCGAACTCGCGGACGGCGGTGTGGCCGCGCCTGTGGTCGGCCCGTCCTTCCTCGCCCTCAACGCCCACCGGCCCTGGGTCTACGCCGTCAGTGAACGCACCGGCGGCACGGTCACCGTCCTGCGCGTCGAACACGACGGTGGCCTGACCGAATTCGGCGTTCAGGCCACGTACGGCGCCTTCCCCTGCCACGTGTCCGCGCTCGGGGACCACGAGGCGGTGGTCTCCAACTACGGTGACGGCCGGGTCGCCGTGACCGGTTTCGGCTCCGACGGTCGCCCCGACGGCGAACCCGACCACTACTCCGGCGAATACGAACCCTGGCAGCTCTTCGAACACACCGGCCACGGCCCCGTCACAGGCCGGCAGGAAGGCCCGCACGCCCACAGCAGCCTCCTTGTACCCGACACCGTGGACCCGGATCTGCGGACCCTTCTCGTCGCGGATCTGGGCACCGACGAGCTACGCGCCTACCGGGTGGCCGAGAACGTCGCTGCCGACCCCTCCGAACCGCCCGGCGACGGTGCTCCCGGGATGAAGTTCGTCCCCGGCGGCCTGCAAGGCCGGGTGGCCCTTCCGCCCGGCTCCGGGCCCCGGCACATGCTCCTGAGCCCGGACGGCCGCCACGTCTACGTCACCGGGGAGCTGGACTCGCGTGTGCACGTGGTGCGCTGGACCGGCGACATCGACCACGCCCGGTACCTGGGGTCGGTCCCGGCCACCGGGAAGGAGGCCGTGGGCGAGAACTTCCCCGCCGAGCTCGCCCTCCACCGCGACCACCTGTACGTGTCCAACCGGGGCGCGGACGTGGTCTCCACCTTCGCCCTCCACGACGGCACCCGCCCGGAGCACCTCGCCGACACCCCCGTGGGTGCCTGGCCGCGCCACTTCGCCGTCGTGCGCGGTCACCGGGACGAGCCCGACCACCTCGTCGTGGCCGGCCAGAACGGCGGAGACCTCAGGTCCCTGCGTCTGGACCCCGGAACCGGGTTGCCCACGGACACCGGTCACCGTCTGGCCCTGCCCGACCCGGTGTGTGTACTCCCGGTGCCGCTGCGCCGCATCCGCCGCAACCAGCGCCCCGGGGGGTGAGGTGTCGCCGGCCGGGAAGTAGTCGATGGGGTCGGGACGAGTGGCAAAGGGGCGGTTCGGGATCGGGGAGTGGGGCGCACCCTGCTTCGGCGACTCGCCGCCTCTGTTTCTCGGTGCGGATAGTGGCGGGGTGGCGCGGATTGGGGCACCTCAGGTCGGTGGCAGTGGCGGGCTGGTTCGGGGCTGTGGTGCGGGGTTTCTTGTGGTGCCTGGGGTGGTGGTTCGTCGGGGTCGGGAATTGTAGCCCGGCCGGGTCTGCGCGCAACCCACTCGGCGCGACCCCCACACCCCGGCGCCCTGGCAGCAGAAGAAACGGTGGGCGCTTTCCTCCCCCTGTGGTGCGGCATTGTGGCCACCGCTTGCGGCGTGTGCGCGGCCGCTCGCTCCTGCGGAAGGCAACTACGGGCCCCGGCTGCTCCCGGTGGCGCATTGAGGCCGGGGCAGTCTGGCGTGTGCGTCCTCGGGAAAGGCCCTGACCTCGTGGATCTTGCTCCCGGAACCGATATCGAGCCCCGGTAGTGCCGGTCTTGCTCGTGGGGGCTGGTCTCGGCGGTTGTTGGTGCTCTTTCGGGCACTGAAAACGTTTTCTTCTGCCTGTATGAGCACTGACACCGGCCGCCGGTGCCTCCGCAGGAGCGAGCCACCGTGCCCACGCCGCAAGCGGTGACCGCAATGGCCCGCCCCTGGGGGTTGGTAGTTGTGCCCCCACTTCTTCGGGCGGATGGTTGGTAGCGGCCGTGGGGTGTTCGGCGGCGAGAGCGGGCCGGCCCGGGGAAGGGGTGGACCGCACACCCCGAGGCGCCGGCACCAACCCAGCGCACCCCTGCCACATTCACCGCAATGAAGCAGGTGTGGCGGGGCGCCGACAGGGTTGCGGGGAGCCCCGGCCGGGCTACGCTCGACGCTCCGACGAACACCACCCACCTGAACCGGTCCATGAACCCCGTCACCAGTCCATAAGCCGTACCACCCGTCACCGATCCATGAATCGTCCCAGCTCGACCGACCCAACCGGCTTCCCTGTCCCCCAGCCCACCGACCGGGCCCCGCAGAACATGTGTTTTCCCGGTTCGGCGCGTTCTCTGCGTGAGAATCATCGGCATACGGACAATGGCCGTGTCCGTCCCCGCCCCGCCGGGGAACGCAGAAAGCTGCGTCGAGCGCTGCCCGAACCGGGAAGAAGGCCGCTGTGAGCGACGACCGTATCCGTACGAACGGGGGCGGACGTGCCCCCGGGACGAGCGCGACGGGAGAGCAGCCCCAGACCCTGCTCGTCCTCGGCGCGGGCGGCGACCTGACCACCAGACTGCTCCTGCCTGGCTTGGGCGGACTCGTCGACACCTCGTCGATGGCCGATCTCCTCCTCATCGGCAGCGACCGCGGTGAGGAGAGCGACGAAGGATGGCGGTCGACCGTCGCGCGGGCCTTCGCGGACGGGGGAGCGGAGGGGCCGGCCGTCGACACGGTCGTCGCCAACACGCGCTACATCACCGCGGACGCCACCGACGACCACGGCCTGAACCGCCTGCTGGCCCACTGCCGGGGCCGTACCACGATCTACCTGGCGCTTCCGCCGGCGGTCATGGTGGAGACCTGCCGGGCCCTGGCCCGCACCGGTGTGCCGCACGGTACGCGGCTGGTGCTGGAAAAACCCTTCGGGACCGACGCCGACAGTGCTTCTGCGCTGAACGAGCTGCTCCACGGCCTGGTGCCGGAGGACCACGTGCACCGCGTCGATCACTTCCTCGGCATGACGACGGTGCTCAACATCCTCGGTGTCCGCTTCGCCAACCGGGTGGTCGAGCCGTTGCTCAGCTCCGAACACGTCGAAGCGGTCGACATCACCTTCGACGAGACGCTCGGTCTCGAGGGCCGTGCCGGCTTCTACGACGGGGCGGGCGCCCTGCGTGACATGGTCCAGAGCCACCTGCTCCAGGTCCTGGCCCTGGTGGCGATGTCGCCGCCGAGCACGCTCGAGGGGGTCGACGTCCGCGACGCCAAGGCGCAGGTCCTGCGCGCGACCCGTGTCTGGGACGACCGGCCCGACAGGTACAGCCGCCGCGCCCGTTACACTGCGGGAACCGTCGACGGCCGCTCGCTGCCCTCCTACACCGAGGAGGAAGGTACCGATCCCGCACGGGGGACCGAGACCCTGGCCGAGGTCGTCCTCGCGGTCGATACGTGGCGATGGGCCGGTGTGCCCTTCCGTGTCAGGTCGGGTAAGGCGATCGGTGAGCCCCGGCAGGAGGTCGCCTTCCGGTTCCGCGACCCCCAGCACATCCCCGCCGGGCTCACCGGCGAGGTCATCGGGAACCGGCTGCGTATCGGTCTCGGCCCCCGCCGTATCGAGATGGAACTCAACGTCAACGGACCCGGAGACCCCTTCGACCTCTCACCGGTCACGCTCGAGACGGGGTTCGGCCCCGGCGACCTGCTCGAGTACGGCGAAGTGCTCCGGGGTGTGCTCGAGGACGAGAAACCACTGTCGGTGCGCGGTGACATGTCGGTCGAGTCCTGGCGCATCATCGAACCGGTCCTGGACGCATGGCGCCACGGACGTGTCCCCCTCCACGACTACCGGGCCGGGAGTACCGGCCCGGCGAACTGGGAGAGCTGGGAGACATGAGCGAACCGTTGAACACCCGCCCCGCGGCCGAGAGCCATCTGGTCGATCTCACCCCGCAGGGGCTGCGCAGGGTCCGTGCGTGGGGGGTCTCCATCGCCCTCGGAAGTTTCCTGTTCGGCTTCGACACCGGGATCATCTCCGGTGCGTTGTTGTTCATCAGGGAGGACTTCGACCTCACCTCGTTCCAGCAGGGATCAGTGGTGAGCATTCTGCTGCTCGGCGCCGTCATCGGCGCCCTCACCTGCGGGAACATCGCCGACCGTTACGGGCGGAAACCGGTTCTCGCCGCTCTCGGAGTCGTGTTCTTCCTCGGGATCGGGGCCACCGCCTTCGCCCCCGGTTACTGGACGGTGCTGCTCGGCCGGGTGGTGATGGGGCTGGCCGTCGGCGGTGTGTCGGCCACGGTGCCGACCTATCTCGGTGAGATGGCCCCGGCCCAGGTCCGAGGCCGCATGCTCAGCCTCAACCAACTGTTCATCACCTTCGGACTGCTCACCTCGTACCTGGTGAACTGGGCGCTGTCCGGCGCCGAGGCCTGGCGGGCGATGTTCGGGGTCGGTCTCGTGCCCGCCCTCCTCCTGTTCCTCGCGGCTCTGTGGTTGCCCGAATCACCCGCGTGGTTGGTCCGCAAGGGCAGGATGGAGCAGGCCCGGAAGGTGGTCGACAGGGTCGCCGAGCCGGGCGACGCCGACCGGTTCGTCGACCGCGTGCACGATGCGCAGCGCGAGGAGGACCGGAGCGGGTCCTCCGGCGGTGTGGGGGACCTGTTCCGGGGGACGGCCCTTGCCGCGCTCCTGGTCGCCTGCGTCCTGGCCGCGCTCCAGCAGTTCGCCGGGATCAACACGATCTTCTACTACGCGCCCACGATCATCAGCCAGGCCGGGCTCTCGGCCTCGAACGCGATCTTCTACTCGATCTTCATCGGGACCGTCAACGTCGCCGTCACGTTCGTCTCCCTCGCCCTCATCGACCGGGTCGGCCGACGCCCGCTGTTGCTCGGCTCCCTCGCGGGGATGACGGTCTCCATCGCCCTGCTGGGCCTGGCCTTCGCCGCGGGTATGAGCCCGTTGGCCATGCTCGTGTTCATGATGTTGTTCATCGTGGCGTTCGGGGTCGGCATGGGGCCGGTCTTCTGGGTCCTGCTCGGTGAGGTCTTCCCCTCCGCGCAACGTGCGGAAGGGGCGAGCGCGGGCGCCACCGTGAACTGGCTCTCCAACTTCCTGGTGAGCCTGGCGTTCCTGCCTCTGGTGAACGCCGTCGGGCAGGCGGCGACGTTCTGGGGCTTCGCCGTCCTCTGCCTCCTGGGCTTCGCCTTCGTCGCCAAGTGGGTGCCCGAGACGCGTGAACGCAACGCCGACGAGGTGGGAGCGGACCTCCGCCGGCGATGGAGGATCTCCGAGGGGTGACCGGGCCCCGGGCCCCGGGGCCCGGGGCTGAGACCGGATCGGTGGTCGGGGCCCGGAGCGGGTGGGCCCGACCGACCTCATGTGCCACCGCCGGTGCGACCCGGTCCGGCGGTGGCACGTTCGTGAAGGGTTGTTCACCCCTTCCGGCGGCGCGCCAGCGCGGCGCCCAGCGCCGGACGGTCGATCTTGGCGTTGTGCCGCCGATCCACGGGCAGGCGCCGCATCTCGACGAAGGCCGTGAGTCCCCGTGTCGCCTCGTGGCGGCCCATCATGTTCCGCAGCTCCGCGGTGATCACCCCGGTGTCGCGGTCGTCCTCGCCGGAACGTTCGATACACACCACCGGAACCGTGCTGCCCATGCAGGGGACGGCGACCAGTGCCGCGCGACGCACTGCCTTGTGCGTGGCCACCACGGGTTCGACCTGCAGCGGCCGGTAGATCTTGCCTGGGGTGACGACCTGGTGCGAGCGGCGTCCGCCGAGCCACAGGCGCCCCTGCTCGTCGAGGGAACCGACATCGCCCAGCCGGTGCCACACCGACCCGTCCGGAGCGGCGATCTTGTTGGCCGCCGTCGGCCCCGGAGCGTCGAAGTAGTCCTCGCTGATGTGCGGGCTCCGGGCGATGACCTCGCCGATCTCACCCGTCGGCAGCGCTTCGACGTCATCGATGCCGGCGATGGGTTTCTCGGTCGCGGGCACGATACGCAGCTCGACGCCGGGCAGTCCCCGCCCCACGCACAGGCCTTCACCGCGTTCGGTGCGCTCCCAGGTCTCCTCCAGCACCGTCGTGCCGTCGATCTCGCACAACGGGAGTGCCTCGGTCGCCCCGTAGTTGGAGTACAGTTCACCCTCGCTGCCGAGCATGTCCCGGACCGCGGCGAACAGCGGCCCCTGCACCTCGGCACCGCCGGCGACGACACGGCGCACGGACGGGATCTTGATCGACCCCTGACGGGCGTGCTCCGACAAGTTCCGCAGCAGCGCCGGAGAGGCGAACATCGACCGGACCCCGTGTTCTTCGACGGTGCGCAGCAGGGCGGCCGGGTCGGCGTCGCCGGGGCCCTTCATGGTGAAGTCCATCGGCGGGACCACCACTTGGCCGCCGGCGGACAGGGCGATGATCCAGAACATCGGGAACGTGGGCATGTCGACCACGTCGTCGCCGTTGCCGAGCGACCACTGGTCGCCGACCAGTTCGATCATGGCGGCGAAGTTGCGTTGGCGCAGCACAGTGGGCTTCGGCATGCCGGTGCTACCGGTGGTGAAGGCGATGACGGCGGGGTCGCCCGGGTCGACGTCGGCCTGGGTGGGCTCGGCCGGGGCCGTGTCCACCATCAGGTCGTCCAGGGTCTCCAGGCCGGGGAACGTGCCGTCCACGACGTACTGCTGACGTACGGTGCGCCTGCCCCAGCCGAAGAGCCGTTTGGCCAGGTGTGCGCTGGGCGTACCGAAGAACACCTCGGGGCCGACGCGGTCCAGGCAGCGGGTCACCCGGCGCAGGCCGTGGCTGAACGGTTCGATGCCCACCAGCGTGGCACCGATCCGGAAGAGGGCGGTACCGAGCACGAGCGCATCGAAGCTCGGCGGCACCATGAACGAGCAGAGGGTGCCTTCGCGGATGCCGTTCGCACGCAGGCCCGCGGCCAGGCGTTCGGCACGGTCGGAGAGTTCGCCGTAGGTCCGTTCGTGGTGGACCAGGCTGCCGTCGCGGCGCTTGGTCGTCCGGACCAGGGCCACGCGGTCGGGGTGGGCGCGTGCGACTTCCAGGACCAGGTCGGCCACCCTGACCCGGTCAGGGGTGACAGGGATGTCACCGTGGGTGGCCGCACCGGTGTGTGGGTGCTCGAGGGGAGCGCGGCCTGTCATCGGATCACCTCTGGACGTCGGGGGAGGTTCGTAGGCGGCCGGTCGCGGCGTCGGCCAGGAAGGAACGGATCGTCCCGGTGACTTCGTCGGGCCGTTCCAGCATCGGCATGTGTCCGGCGTCGTGGACGAGCATGCGGCGATCGGAGCGCAGCACCTTGTCGAGGCGGACACCGGCCCGTGGCGACAGGACCCGGTTGCGGGCACCCCAGATGGTGCACAGAGGAGGGCTGTCCGGGCCGCGAACGATGCGGTAGCTCTGGGGCAGGTCGGCCAGGACGTCGGTCAGTGCGGGCGCTTCGTCGTCCCGCAGCAGGCACGCCGTCAGTTCGGGGTCGTGGTGGAGGCCGGCGCGTGCGCCGGCGGGGCCCATCTGGTAGCGCAGCACCAACGGGGCGATCGCGCGGGGCACGCGCAGGCGCCGGAGCGCCGCTCGCAGCGGTGCCCTGGCCTTCGCCCACTTGCTGTCGGGGGCCATCAGCAGCCCGAGTCCGCCGGCGCGGAACGTGGCGTCGGTCAGCGGGTTGACCATGACCAGCGCGCGTACGTCGCTGGAGCTGTTGGCGGCCACACCGGCGGCGATGGCCGACCCCATGCAGTTGCCGACGAGGGAGACCGGGGGCAGGCCGTCGTGCTCGATCAGGGCCGAGACCAGTTCGATGTGGTCGGCGAGGTCGATCGGGCGGGAGGGGCGCGGGGAGTCACCGAAGCCCGGGAGGTCGACGGCCACCACGCGGTGGTCGGTGGCCAGGTCGGCGATCTGGTGGCGCCAGATGGTGTGCGACGTGCCCCCGTTGTGGAGCAGGACCACACCCGGTCCGCTGTCTCCGGCTCGACGCACTGCCATCTCCAGTTCGCCGTGCCGGAACCGCTCCAGTGGAGCCTCTTTCGGGGACCCGATACCACTCACCGTGACCTCCCACGCAACTTCAGAGAATGGTTGTTCGCCGAATGGAGGTTACGTGAGTGTGGTCACAGCGACAAGACCCCCAGGAGCAGCGGTCCCCGAACGGCCGTCACCGCTCCGGAGCGGCCCCCAGCAGTAGCCAGTCCACCGACTCGACCAGCTGCGCCGGCGACACGGAGTCCTCGTCGGCCAACCGCTGCATGGCATAGCCGTAGGCCAGCGCCTGCACAGCCACGGCCATCCGCTCGGCCCGGTCGGGATCGGTCACCACGCCGGCGCCGACGATGCTCGCCGCGAGGTTGGCACGCACATCGGCCAGCAAATCGGTGACGGCATCGGCCTGCGGCGAGTTGCGTAGCGCGTACAGCCAGAACTCCGCCATCAGGAGCACGACCTCGGGCGCGGCGTCGACCGTGCTCGTCCACGTCGTGACCATCTGCTCGAGCAGTTCGTCGCGGTCGGTGATGTGATCGGCCGAACGTTGCCGTGCCTCCGCTCCGGACTCGATCACCCGTCGCATCATGGCCAGGAACAGTTCGTGCTTGCCGGAGAAGTTGGCGTAGATCGCGCCGGTGGACATCCCGGCCTCCTGGGCGATCTGCGGCACGGAGGCGCTGGCGTAACCACGCTGGGCGAACACCGACGCGGCGGCGTCGAGCAGTGCCAGGCGGGTGCGCTGCTGGCGCTGTTGGCGGATCCCGACCACGGGGGAGCCCTCCTCGGATGAGCGATCGGAGCGTGTCGCGACCGCGCCTGGGAAGCGCCCCTGCGAGGTGACCGCGAACATGACGGGTCCGAGGTTACCGAGGGCGGTTCGGGAACACCCCCGCGACGGTGCACATGGGGCCTGCGGGAACCTGTGAGTGAGGCGACGATTGCCGGGCCCCCGCGACGGCTAGGTTGGGGGTGATGAAGGGACTCTTCACGCGCGCCGATCGCGGGAGGTCGACACGACTGTGAGCAACGACTACACCACCGGCGAGGACCACGGCAGGCGACCGTTCGTCACCGACATCGAGAGCGAGAGCCTCGACAACCCCGACTACCGCCGCACCCTGTGGACCGGCGAGCACCTGCAGCTCACCGTGATGAGCATCGACGTCGGTGATGACGTCGGCCTGGAAGTACACCCGGACAACGACCAGTTCCTCCGGGTGGAAGAGGGGACCGGACGCACACTGATGGGGCCCGCCGAGGACGACCTGGACTTCGTCCGTGACGTGGAGGACGACGACATCATCATGGTCCCGGCCGGCATTTGGCACAACGTCGTCAACACCGGCGACGAGCCCTTGAAGCTCTACGCGCTCTACGGTCCGCCGGACCACGAACCCGCCACCGTGCACCCGACCCACCGTGACGCCGGGAAGGACCCGAACGAGGACTAGGGGCGGGGAGCCGGCGCCAGGAGAACGGTGTCGGAGCTGTTGTGAGCACCGGCACCGTTTTTTGTTGCCGCAAGAGCACCGTCGCTCCCCGCGGCCCCGCCCGATCAGTCCGAGAAGGCCTGGACGAGTTCCGGGACCTCGTGCAGATGGCTGTCCAGGATCTCCACGCTGCGGGCGCCGTCGTGCTGTTCGAGCGCCGCATGGAGTTCGCGGTGCTCGCGTTCGATGGTGCTCAGACGTTCGGGGAGCTCGGTCAGGGTGCGAACCGCCAGGCGCACCTGCCGGGGGCGCATGGCGTCGTACATCTCGGTCAGGACCGCGTTGCCCCGGTGGCTCACGATGGAGGAGTGGAAGACCTGGTCGAGCTGGGCGACCTGGTTCCAGTCCCGGTCCCGCGCAGCGGCTTCCATCGCCTCGATGAGCTCCATGGAGTCGGGGGGAGTGCCTTGGCGCCGCCCGCAGATCTTGCGCACGGCGTCCGCTTCGATGACGAAGCGGGCCTGGTAGATCTCGCGCATCTCGGTGGCGTTGACGACCCGCACCTGGGCTCCGCGGCGGGGGACGAGTTCGACGAAACGCTCGGCCTGCAGCCGGTGGAGGGCTTCACGTACCGGTGTCCGAGAGGTGCCCACCTCTCCGGCCAGGGCGATCTCGTCGAGGAATTCGCCCTCGGTGAACACTCCCGTCAGGATGGCGTTGCCGATCCACTCGTAGGCGCGTTCCCGCGCCGACTGCCGTTTCGTCCTGGCTCGACTGCTGTTCCCTTGATCTGACACGCGGCCAACCTTACCTTTGCACAAACGGGATACACCATGTATACAAGTTGTCCACGGCACATATTATTGGGCTGTGGGTCACATGGGAGGTAACACGTGAGCGATCAGGCACAGAGGCGGCACGGGGTCTGGCTGTCCGAGCCCTCGGCCGCAGCAGTGGAAATGGCCCGTCTGGCCGGATACGACACCGTCGTGCTCGACGTCGAGCACGGACTGTTCGACCTGGCCGCGCTGGATTGGCTGATCCCGTTCATCCGTTCCAACGGCATGGACGTCATCGCCAAGGTGCTGGGGCCCGAGCGCGGACCGATCCAGCAGGCCCTGGACTTCGGCGCGAACGCGGTGGCCGTCCCGCACGTGGAGTCCGTCGAGCACGCCAGGACGGTCTGCGGTTACGCGAAGTTCCCGCCGCTGGGGGACCGCTCCTTCGCCGGCGGACGCACCTCCAAGTACCGTGGGTTCACCGACGCGTGGGTCACCGAGCAGGACCAGGGCACCCGCTGCTACCCGATGATCGAGGACGCCTCGGCGTTCGAGGACATCGACGCGATCCTCCAGCTCCCCGTCGTCGACGGGATCTTCATCGGCCCCTCCGACCTGTCGCTGCGCCGCGACCGCGGTGCCTACACCGTCGACGAGGCCGACCTGGAGGACCTGCGCCACCTCGCCCGCGCCGCACGGTCGGCCGGCAAACCCTGGGTCATCCCCGCCTGGAGCGAGGCCGAGAAGCACCTCGCCGTTCAGGAGGGCGCCGAGACCATCGTCGCCACCATGCAGTACGGGGCCGTGCTGTCCGGGTTCACCGGCGCGCTCGACACCCTGAAGAAGATCGAGAACGAGCAGAGGAGCCTTTGATGTCCCTGACGACCGCCGTCGTGCAGTTCGCGCCCAACGAGGACAAGGCCGCGAACCTGAAGACGATCGAGGAACTCCTGCGGGAAGCGGCGGGACGCGGGGTACGCCTGGCCGTTCTCCCCGAGTACGCGGTGTTCACCGCACCCGCCATGGACGACAGGTTCGTCGACAGCGCCGAGCCGCTCGACGGTCCCACCGTCTCCCGCGTGCGCGCCCTCACCGCCGAGCTCGGCATCTCCGTCATCGCCGGCGTGAACGAAACGGCTCAGGACGGCCGTATCCACAACACCCTCCTGGGCATCCAGGACGGCGAGATCAAGACGGTCTACCGCAAGGTGCACCTCTACGACGCGTTCGGCTACAAGGAGTCCGACCGTGTCATCGCCGCAGACCCGGCCCAGCCGCAGCTCCTGGAGGTCGACGGCTTCAAGGTCGGCATGCAGACCTGCTACGACCTGCGCTTCCCCGAGGTCTCCCGTGTCCTGATGGACTCCGGCGCCGACGTCATCGCCCTGCCCGCCGAATGGGTGCCCGGTCCGCTCAAGGAGTACCACTGGAACACCCTCGTGCGCGCCCGCGCGATCGAGAACACCGTCTACGTGCTCGCGGCCGACCAGAGCGCACCCACCGGTTCGGGCAACAGCGCCGTCGTCGACCCGATGGGGATCGCCGTGGCCGCCCTCGGTGAGGCGCCCGGCCTCGGCATCGCCGACGTCGAACGCGCACGGCTCGACCACGTCCGCAAGGTCAACCCTGCCCTGTCCCTCCGGCGTTACCACGTGGCACCAACAGGAGACTGACCGATGAGAGAACTCGCGATGCGCGCCCGAGCCGGCGGTCCGAAGCGGATCACCGGGCTCGTGGCCTCGGGCGCGGCCCTGGCAGTCCTCACCGCGTGCTCCGGCACCGCAAGCGGTGACGACACCTACGTGCTGCACTACACGACCTACTCCAACGCGACATCGGACCAGTCGCGCACGGTGCAGCGGTGGGCCGACGAGGTCGAGGAGCTCACCGACGGCGGTGTCAGCGTTCGCCTCCACTACTCGGAGAGCCTCGTGGACGCCGACGAGTCGGCCCAGGCCACCTTGGACGGACGCGCCGACCTCTCCCAGGTCGGATCCATCTACGCGGCCTCGGACCTGTCCATGTTCACGGCCGTCGAGCTGCCGTTCGAGACAGACAACACCGAGGTGCAGATGACCGCGATCGAGCGGCTGTACGAGGAGAACGAGACCTATCGCGAGGACTTCGACCGCCAGGGCGTTCGTCTCCTCTTCCCGCTCCCGCTCGGCAACGCCACCATCGGGCTCCAGGAGGAGGCCGAGAACCTCGAGGACCTGCGCGGCAGGAGCCTGCGCGCAGGCGGCCTGACCTCGGACGCCATGCTCACGGCCGGGGCCAACCCGGTCGGTATGACGGCCAACGACATCTACGAGTCGATGAGCCGCGGTGTCGTGGACGGCTACACCTCGCTGGCCCTGGCGAACCTGCCCACCTTCGGTCTGTCCGAGACCACGCCGCACATCGTGGACCCCGGTATCGGGGCGTACTCGTCCTCGATCGTGGTCGTCAACGAGGACCTCTTCCAGTCCATGCCCGAGGAGTACCAGGAGGCGTTGCTGGAGGCCTCCGGCAACGGCATCTCCAACGGTCTGGAGGAGATGGGCGCGCTCGGCGAGGCCTCCTGCCGGGAGCTGACCGAGTCGGGGGCGGAGTTCACCTCCTTCTCGGACGAAGAGGTCTCCCAATGGCAGGAGGAGTCCGCCATTGCCGAGGACTGGGTGGAGCGCTACGAGGAGCGCGGCTACGACGCGCAGTCCGTGCTCGACGACTACCGGCGGATCATCGAGGAGGAGACCCCGGAGTCCGACTACACCAACCCGCTCACCGCATGCATGGAAGGGCAGGAACCGTGAGTCGCATCAGTTTCCCGCGGTCGATGAGGGGGGTGTCGACCGCGTTCAACCTCAGTGCCGGACTTCTGCTCCTCGCCCTGATGGTCCTGACCGTCACCGACGTGCTCGGCCGCAACATGTTCGGCCGGTCGGTCCTGGGGACAGTGGACATCTCCACCCTGCTCCTGGTCGCCATCGCCTTCCTCGGTCTGGCTTCCGCCGAGATCGATGGACGGCACGTCTCGGTCACCCTCCTGGAAGCACGTTTCGGTTTCCGGACGCGGATGGTGCTCTCGGGTGTGAGAGCCGTTCTGCTGCTGGGTGTCGGCGCCCTGGTCGTCTGGGGCCTCGGCGACGTCATGCTCAGCGCCGTCGAACGCGGCGAGACCACCAACGACATCCTCCGGTTGGTGACCTGGCCGGCCAAGCTCGTGCTCTTCGCTTCCTTCCTGCTGTTCTTCGTGACGGCCGTCTGGAAGGAAGTCCTCGAGTTCAGCGCGTTCCGCTCCGGCGAGGTCCCCGAGACCAACGAGGTGGACGCAGCCATCGAACAGGCCCACTCGGCCACACAGACCACCCACGACCGAGAGAGCGAGGACCTCCGATGACCGCTGGAACCCTCTTCATCGTCATCGCGGTCCTCGCGCTCTTCCTGGGCCTGCTTGCGATCCGCTTCCACGTCGGACTCTCCCTGATGCTGGCGGGGATGGTCGGTGTCGTCCTCATGCGCGGCACCGACGCAGCGGTCAGCACGGTGGCCAACCAGCCCTTCTCCACGGCGGCCGACTACTCCCTGACGATCATCCCGCTGTTCATCCTCATGGGTGTGTTCGCCGTGCACGCCCAGCTCGCCCAGGCGGGGTTCGACCTCGCCTCGCGGGGGCTGCGCCGTTTCCCCGGGGGCGCCGCGTTCGCTTCGTTGTCCGGGTCGGGGCTCTTCGCCGCCGTCACCGGATCCAGCGTCGCGACGGTGGCCACCATGGCACGGGTCTCCACCGACGCGATCGTCAAGGCCGGGAACGGGATCCGTCTCGCGGCCGGGGTCGTCTGCGCGGGCGGAACCCTCGGCGTCCTCATCCCGCCGTCCATCGTGCTCGTGCTGTACGGAGTCGTCACCGACGAGAGCATCGGGGAACTGCTCCTGGCCGGTATCGGCCCCGGCCTGCTGACGGTCCTGGCCTACGCGGTCACCATCGTGCTGCTGGTCCTGGCCCGGCGTAAGCGGCAGGCCGCCCGCGCGGCCGGGCAGCAGGAGAAGGAACCGGCCGCCGTCGGCGGGTCCTCCCCGGCCGGCGGGACCACCACGGCCGAGGGGGCCGCCCCGGCCGGCAGGAGCACCACTACGAGGGACAAGGAGACCTCCGAGCCCAGGTTGGACGTGCCCGGGGTCCTGCTCCTCGGCGTCATCTTCCTGGTCTCGATCGGTTCGATCTACCTCGGTCTGGCCACCGCCAACGAGGCAGCCTCCTTCGGCGCGATGGCGGCCTTCGTCATCCTGCTCATCCGTACCCGGCCGCCCCGGTGGCTGCGCACGATCAAGGAGTCGGTCAGCGAAGCCGTCGGCCTGACCGCCATGACCTTCCTCCTCATGTTCGGTGCCGGGGTCTTCACCTACTTCCTCGCCCTGTCCGGGGCGAGCACCGCGGTGGTGGACGCCGTCATCGCCGCCGACCTGGAGCCCTACGCCGTCCTGGTGCTCTGCCTGCTGCTGTTGCTGCCGCTGGGCATGTTCCTCGACGGCATCTCGATGATCCTCGTCGCCGCGCCCCTGCTGCACCCGATCCTGGTCGGCTACGGCTTCGAGGGCATCTGGCTGGGCGTGCTCATCGTGAAGGTCGCCGAGATGGCACTGATCACGCCACCCGTCGGGATGAACGCGTTCGTCTACTCCGGCTCGGTCCCGGAGGCCGGCCTGGGCCGCATCTTCCGCGGCATCGTGCCGTTCATCATCGCCGACCTCCTGGTCGTGGCCGTCCTCATCATGGTGCCCGAGATCGTCACCTTCATCCCCGAACTCTCCAGCGCGAAGTAGCCCGTCCCACGCTGCTCCCGGGAAAGGACCACCTGTGTTCACCATCAACGACATGCCACGGCAGATCGATGACCACATCATCGACGAGCTCGGCAGGACGTGTGTCTCCACGCTCGGCCACCTGCGGGACCACGGCTTCGCCCTCGGGCTCCAGCCGAACCGGCGCCCGCTCAAGTTCGTCGGTACGGCCGTCACCGTGCGGATCCCGCACCTGGACTCCACCGCGGTGCACATCGCGGTCGACATGCTGCGTCCCGGCGACGTCCTCGTCGTGGACCAGTCCGGTGACCAACAGCGTTCGTGCTTCGGCGGGCTGGTCTCCTACACCGCCAAGGCCCGGGGCGCAGCCGGCGCGGTGATCGACGGGGCGGTCAACGACTACGACGAGACCCTCGCCTACGACTTCCCGGTGATCTCGCGCGGGTTCAGCCCGCTGACCACGCGTATCGGCGGGATCGAGGGTGCGATCAACGTGCCGGTCTCCGTCGCGGGCGCGGTCGTGCGCCCGGGCGACGTCGTCTTCGCCGACTCCGACGGCGCCGCCTTCCTCACACCCGAGGAGACGGTGGGTCTGGGTGACCTGCTCAAGTCCAAGGAGGACGCCGAGATCCCGGCCCGGGAGAAGATCTCCGCCGGCGGTCTCCTCGCCGAGTTCTCCGGGGCTGCCAAACACCGTCCGTGACACGGGTCCGCGCGCACGGGGCCCGCGCGGGCCCAGCCCGACCCCGGGTGTGCGGCGGCGAATCGGCCGCCGCACACCCGGGGTCGGTTCGTGTCCGGGGGCTCCGGGCACGAACACCTTCGGCGTGGGACGTCAACCCATGGTCTTCTGGCCGTCGAGAGCCTCACGGATGATGTCGGCGTGCCCGCAGTGCTGCGAGGTCTCCCGGATCAGGTGCAGCAGTACCTTGCGGGCACTCCAGAAGATCTCGCCCTCCACCCAGGGCGCCGGAGCGAGCTGGTGCTCGCGCTCGAGATCGCTCAGAGAGCGCACGTACTCCTCGGTCTCACGCGCGGCCCGGTCGTAGTCGGCCAGCACACTCTCCAGGGTCTCCTCGCCCACGAGCCGGAAGGTGCGCTCGTGGTGCTCGATGGCCTCGGGGGAGGCCTGGTCGGCCTCGAGGTCCTCGCCCCGCTCGATGAAATCCATCCAACCCCGCTCCACCGCACTCAGGTGTTTGACCAGGCCGACGAGGGTCAGTTCGCTCGCGGTCGTTCGGGTGGCGGCCTGCTCCTGGTTCAGCCCTTGGAGAGTGTGGCGCAAGAAGTGGCGCTGCTCGGCGAGTACCTCCAGCATGGTCTCGCGCTCGTGGTCGAGGGTGCTGGAGGTGGCGGTGATCGGCACGCTCATGGTCGGCTCCTGTCCTCAGTACGGTCGTGGTCCGCCGAACGCTACGCCGCACCGACGACATTTCACCGAGCACACAGGTTATGCTCGTTCGACTGGAAGAGCATCAGTGCCCGTATACATCGCTTCGAGCGCCGACCTTGACGACAACAACGGTGACGCGGCCGTCGTCCACCGTGTAGATCAGACGAAAGTTACCGACACGGATCCGGTAGCCGTCTCTGGCTTTGATCTTCTTGTATCCGTCAGGCCGAGGGTGTATGGCCAGTCCTTGGATCGCGGCAGCGATCCGCTTCCGCGTGACCGTGTCCAGTTTCCGCAGTTCTTTGCGGGCAAGAGGCTGTGACCTCGATGAGGTACTCGCTCACTCGTAGTCCTGGAGCCGGAAAGGGGCGGTCTCCTCGCCCGCTCGGGCTGCGATGGCTGCGCTGTCAGCGGCGTCTTCGAGCTCCTTGAGATACTCGGCGGACACCAGCCCCAGGCCTCGGGAAGCCAGTGCCTCCGCCAACTCGGACACCATTGCGCCGGGCTCGGTGGGTTCGGCGGCCATGGTCTTGTTACTCCCTCCCTCACGCCACAGCGCAGTGCACGCGCTCTGGAGACAGTTGAGAACGCTCGGCGGCCTCGGAAACGGTCTTGCTCCATGGTCGGCTCCTGTGCCCGTGCGTGACTGGAACCGCGGAAGCTACACTGCACCGACGACATTTCCGTGTGCCTCGGCTCTCAGGAGGGACCCCACAACGTTCCGGCCACCGGTTCTGTGGATCCCGCCCTCCACCCCGGTCGTCCGTGTGACGCACAATGAACCTGATCCAGACCTCCCACCCACCCGAGGAGAAGACCCATGCCCGTGCAGGAGACGACCGGCGTCCGGTACCGGGGCCTGACGACCCGCGACCTCGCGCTCATCGCCGTGTTCGCCGCGTTCATCGCCGCCCTGAGCGTGTCCGTGGCGATCCCGATCCCGTTCTCGCCGGTCCCGATCACCCTCCAGACCCTCGGCGTCATGCTCGTGCCCGCCCTCATCGGCTGGAAACGCGGAACCCTCGCGGTCGTGGTCCTCATCGCGCTCGGTCTGGCGGGCCTGCCCCTGTTCGCCGGCGGACGCGGCGGTCTCGCGGTGTTGGCCGGCCCCTCCGGCGGCATGATCGTGGGATGGGTGTTCGGTGCCCTGGTCATCGGTGTGCTCACCGAACTCGTGCTCCGTAGCGGCCGGTACCGCTTCTGGTGGGGTGTGGCCGTCAACGTACTCGGCGGCATGCTCGTCATCTACGCCGTCGGGGTCCCGTGGATGGCGGTCGTGCTCGGCGACAGCGCTCTGGCCTCCCTCATGGCTGTCGCCGTATACCTGCCGGGCGACCTGGCCAAGGCGGTCGTGACGGCACTGATCGCCGCGGCCGTCCACCGGGCCTACCCGATCCCGCCCGCGGGCCGACCGGTGACGCCGTCCCCGGAGCGGGACCGCGCCTGATGCTGCGTCTGGAAGGGGTGGGCCACGCCTACGACGACCGCCGGGTCCTGGACGGAATCGACCTCGAACTGCCCGAACACCGCATCGGGGTGGTCGGCGCGAACGGGTCGGGCAAGTCCACCCTCGCCCGCACCCTGAACGGACTGGTCCTGCCCGACGAGGGGCAGGTGTGGCTGGGGGAGTGGAACACCCACCGCCATGCCCGGCGGATCCGCCGACGCGTGGGGTTCGTCTTCTCCGACGCGGCCAACCAGATCGTCATGCCCACGGTCGCCGAGGACGTGGAGGTCGGCCTGCGCCCCCTGAAGCTGGGCCGGGCCGAGACCGAGCGCCGCGTCGACCGGATCCTGGACCGCTACGGGCTCGCCGACCACCGCGATCATCCCGCGCACCTGCTGTCGGGGGGCCAGCGCCAGATGCTCGCACTCGCCTCGGTGCTGGCCACCGAACCCGAGGTGCTGGTCTGCGACGAGCCCACCACCCTGCTCGATCTGCGCAACACCCGCATGGTGCACCGAGTCCTGGCCACGCTGGAACAGCGTGTGGTCCTGTTCACCCACGACCTCGGCCTGCTCGCCGGTTTCGACCGGGTCCTGGTCATGGACGGCGGCCGGGTGGTGCACGACGGTGCTCCGGACGAGGCCGTCGACTTCTACACCGGCCTCATGGATGCTGCTCCCGACGAGGCCGTCCCGCTCGCCTCGGGCACACCCGGCCCTGCGGTACCCGGTCCCGTGGCGCCGGACCGGGACCCGGACGGCTCCTCCTCCCGCTCCGGTGCACACACCCCGCCGGCCGCCCCCGGTGGTGGCCGGCCATGAGCGCGGTCGGCCTGTACGTCCCCGGGTCAGGGCCCCTCCACCGGGTCCCGGCCGGGGGCAAACTCCTGGCCCTGCTGTTCGTGGGCGTCGCCCTGGTCGCCGCCGCCCGTCTGTGGGTCTCGCTCGCCGTCCTGGTCCTGGCTGCGGCCGTCTACCCCCTGGCCCGCCTGTCCCTGCGCCACGCCTACCGGGTGGTGCGGGTGCTGTGGCCGTTCCTGCTGGGCATTGCCGTGTTCCAGGCGCTGGTGGGGGAGTGGACCGAGGCCGTGCGTCTGGGGGCCCAACTCGCCGCGCTCGTCCTCCTGGCCAACGCCGTCACCCTCACCACCCGCGTGAGCGCGATGTTCGAGCTGTTCCAGAACCTGGCCCGTCCCCTGCGGCGCGTGGGTGTGGACCCCGACCGGGTCGGCCTGGTGCTCGCCCTCACGGTGCGGTCGATCCCGATGGTCGGCCAGGCCTGGCGGGCCGCACACGAGGGGTACCTGGCCCGCGGCCTCTCCGGACGTCCCCACCTGAGGGTGGTCCCGGTGATCGTGCAGCTGCTGCGAATGGCCGAGGCGACCGGCGAGGCGTTGGTGGCGCGAGGTATGGACGAGAGTGAACGGGAGCGCTGAGTCCGCTGAGGACCGTGGGTCCGTGAGGCCGGGTACCGATTCGGCATCGAGTGGGTGTTTTCCGTCCTTTTTGCGTGGACAATGGTAGTACAGCACCTCCACTCCCCGTCGATGAACCCGGTGATACCGTGCTTCGGCGCTCCCCCGCCACTTCCCGAGCCCGGACCAACACTGCGGTCGTCGTGGCCGCCTTCGTCGTACTGGTCGTCCTGTCTGCTTCCGGCGCCCCCGTCCGTCCCGAGGCACGTATGGTCCAGTCCCTGATCACCTGGGACGACGCCGAACTCCAGCCCTTCGAGCCTGTGTCCGGTCCCCCGGGGGACGTCCCGCTCGGAAGCGGGCGCCGGGCCGAACTCACCGCCGAACTCGACGACCTGGCCGAGGAGCACGATTTCGGCCTGGCGGTGCAGGACCTGCGTACCGGGGCCACCTTCAGCCACGGGGCCCACACCCGGTTCCCGACCGCGAGCGTGGCCAAGTTGTCGGTCCTGGCCATGCTGGTACGCGCCGCGGAGCAGGACGGGCGTGACCTGACCGGCGGCGAGCGCGCCCGTGCCGAGCAGATGATCCGTTACAGCGACAACGGGGTCACCGACGACCTCTACGACCGCATCGGCTTCACGCGGGGGTTCGAGGAGGGCGCGGAGGCCTTCGGCCTGCACGAGACCGAACCGCACCCGAGCGGCAGGTGGGGGTCGACGCTGACGACCGCATCCGACCAGCTCCGCCTCCTGCGCGCCCTCTACCTGGCGGAAGGGCCGCTGACCGGGGAGGGCCGTGCCCGGGTCCGGGGGCTCATGGAGTCGGTGGCGCCCGAACAGGTGTGGGGCGTGGCCGCGGCGGCCGGCCCGGAGGACACGGTCGGGCTCAAGAACGGATGGGCCCCTCGCGAGGACAACGGCGGCCTGTGGACGATCAACTCCGTGGGTTACGTCGCGGGGCCGGGCCGGGAGTACCTCGTTGCTGTGCTCTCCGACGGCCTCTCCGGTTACGGGAGCGGGGTCACGATGGTCGAGGACGTGGTCGTGCTCGTCACCGGTGCCATGGAGGAGGGCACCGAGGCCGACGAGGCACGCCCCGCCCGCTGAACCCGCGGGCGGGGCGGCCGGGTCTCAGCCCTGGTGCCGCAGCACGCTCACGGCGAAGTCGGCGCTTTCCGACCACGCCTTCAGGTCCCAGGTCGCGAAACGGTGCTCCACCCGCAACCCAGCGGCCACCACGTGCCGGTCGAACTGTTCGATCGTGAGCGTGCGGCCGAGGCCGAAACCCACGACGACGAACCCGTCGGCCACGACGTGGCGTGCCACCGAGGACAGCACGTCGGTCTCGGAGTCGGGCGCCACGAAACACATCACGTTGCCGGCCAGCACCGCGGCGTCGAACGGTTCCCCGATCCCGTGCGCGGCCAGGTCCAGGCCGGCCAGGTCGGCGACCGCGTAGGCCGGCCCGGGGTGGTCCTTCCGTGCGGCCTCGATCAGCGCGGGGTCGACGTCGACCCCGACGGCCCGGTGGCCGCGGTCGTGCAGTTCACCCGCGAGGCGGCCGGGACCGCACCCGGCGTCGAGCACCCGGGCCCCACGGGGCAGCATCGCGTCCATCAGGCGTGCTTCCCCGGCCAGATCGGCGCCTTCGGCCGCCATCGCACGGAAGCGCTCGATGTACCACTGGGAATGGCCTTCTTCTGTCTCGGTGAACCACCGTGTCGTTCTGCTCATGCCCCAGAGGCTAGAGGTGTTGTCCGGCGCGGGGGCGGAGGGGGAGGGATCGAGGCCCCGCACCGGGCCGGCCCGGTGGCAGCGCCCGGGAGAACGCTGACACCGGTCACCGGTGCACGGAAGAGCGCCGGAGACGGCCCTCCCGTGGGACCCGCCGCGTTCGGCGGGTCTCAGTCCAAGGGGCCGCCCGCGACGTAGACGACCTGACCGGACACGTACCCGGCGTCCTCACTGGTGAGGAAGGAGATCGTGTTGGCGATGTCCTCGGGCTGGCCCGCGCGGCGGACGGGGATCTCCGACTCCTTGAAGGCCTTCATGTCGTCGAAGTTCACTCCGATGCGCTCGGCGGTGGCGCGCGTCATCGCGGTCTCGACGAAGCCGGGGGCGACGGCGTTGCAGGTCACACCGAACTTGCCGAGCTCGATGGAGAGGGTCTTGGTGAAGCCCTGCAGGCCGGCCTTCGCGGTGGAGTAGTTGGCCTGGCCACGGTTGCCCTGCGCCGAGGAGCTGGAGAGGTTGACGATGCGGCCCCATCCCTGCTCGGTCATGTGCGCCTGGGCGGCCCTGCTCATGAGGAACGCACCGCGCAGGTGCACGTTCATGACCGTGTCCCAGTCCTCCACCGACATCTTGAAGAGGAGGTTGTCGCGCAGGACCCCGGCGTTGTTGACCAGGATCGCGGGCGGGCCCAGACGCTCGGCCACGGTCCGGACGGCGGCCTCGACCTGGTCGGGGTCGGAGACGTCGCAACCCACGGCCAGGGCGGACCCGCCTTCGGCCGAGATGCGGTCGACGACCTCCTGGGCTTCCGACTCCTTCAGGTCCAGAACGGCGACGGACCGGCCCTCACGTGCGAGGCGCTCGGCGGTGGCGGCTCCGATACCACGGGCCGCCCCGGTCACGATCGCCACTCGAGGTGTTGCGGACATAAGTGCGTGTACCTCCATCTTTCACGCGGTGGGCGCGGGGGAATACTATCCCCATGCCTGCCGGTCGGTAAGCGACCGGGGTGCCTTTCCGGAGCGGACGAGAGGCGTGCCGGCAACTTTTCCGGGCGCTACGACCAGGGGTTTGTCAGTGCACATGCACCGGGTTTCCGGTTTCCCTGATCTTTGGCGGGACGTGGCTTACGATTGCCTGCAAGAGTCAGGTGCACGTGCAAAAGACCCGTGCACGGGCACACCCGGAGAGGGGTGGAAGGTTATGGAGTGCGCGGAGGCGACCGCCGGCCCCGCTCGGGGGTGGTGGCTCAAGGTCCTCACGCACGGGTCCCGGCGTTGGAACACGCCGGTCTGCGGCGACACCCACGATGCCGTCACGTGGACCTTCGGTCCGCGCCCCCACACGGTCGGTGTCGCACGCGAGATTTCTGAGGTCCTTCTGCATGAATGGGAGATGCAGTACTTGTCCGGGGGTGTCATGGTCGTCGTTTCCGAATTGATGACCAATGCCGTCCGGCACGGAGCGCCCTCCGGCGCGTCCCTGTCCCGCGACCGGGATATTCAGCTCTCTCTCATGCGTAGCGGCGGAGAATTCATCTGTGCGGTTCGTGACGGATCTGATGCCTTGCCCAGTAGAAGACAGGCCGACCTCACCGTGGAAGGTGGGCGAGGGCTTGCCTTGGTGAGTGCCTTCGCGCGAGAGTGGGGGGTGATTCCCACGCAGCCCGGCGGAAAGTTCGTCTGGGCGCAATTCGTGTGATCCCCTCGAGGGCGCGTGCCCGCGGCGCAGCGTCCCGGGTACGGACCCCGGCCGGTGGTGATCCGGTCTTCCCACGGGGTCCGGTGAACGCGGTGGGCCGACCGTACGGGGGACGACCTCGGGTCGGACGGCTCGCTTCGTAATGGCCTTGTCGTGTATGTGTAGTCTCCCGTCGACACCCCCGAACTCTCCCGAACTCGGATACTCTTGTGCGGCGGAATGACAGAGAGGCGGCGAACGTGGATATCGCTCGATTGCGTGCGGGGAGCGGCCCCACTGTGCGTCGCATGCTCCTTGGACACGAGCTGCGTGAGTATCGCGAGGCGCGCGGTATCTCACGCGAGGACGCGGGTGAGCGCATTCGTGCCTCCGCGTCCAAGATCAGCCGTATGGAACTGGGCCGCGTCGGTTTCAAAGTGCGCGATATCGAGGACCTCCTGAAGATGTACGGGGTCACCGACCGTGCACGGATGAAGGCTTACCTGCAGATCGCGAAGGAGTCCAACGAGCCCGGGTGGTGGAAACGCTACGGGGACTCACTGCACAAGTGGTTCACGCGGTACGTGGGTTTCGAGGAGGCCGCCGACCACATCCGGGTCTACGAGTCCCAGTTCGTCCCGGGGCTGCTGCAGACCGAACCCTACGTGCGCGAGGTCATCTCCGCGGGTGGGGCCTCCGACGAGGTCACCGAGCAGCGTATCCAGGCCAGGCTCGAGAGACAGCAGCGCGTCGAGACCGACGAGAAGATGCGCATGTGGGTGATCCTCGACGAAGCCGCGGTACGCCGCCCCGTCGGCGGGCAGACCGAGGAGGGCCTGCGCATCATGAGCGGCCAGATCCGCCGTCTCATCGATCTGGCCGAGAACTACTCCAACATCACCATCCAGATCGTGCCCTTCTCCGCCGGCGTGCACGCCGCCGAAGCGGGTTCCTTCACGATCCTGCGGTACTCGGAGTTCGAGCTCTCCGACCTGGTCTACCTGGAGAACCTGACGGGTGCGGAGATCGTCGACCGCCGTCCGGTGGTGGAGGCCTACACCAAGGCCATGACGGGGCTGAGCGTGGCCGCCGCGACCCCCGAACAGACCCGGGAGATGCTCGAACATATCCTCGACGACCTGGAGAAGGGCCGCTCCGACGGCTGAGGTCCCGTACCGCCTGCGTCCTGGCCGCCCTCCTCGTGGGGCAGCCGACGTGTTTCTCGTGGCGGGTCCGACACGTGCTGCCGGGTTCCCGCAGGTGCCTTCTGCCGGCTTCCCGTGCGACCCGGGTCCGCTCTCGGGAGGGGACCACGGCCGCGGGGTCGCCACCGGTCGAGCACCGTCCGGGTGGCGGCCCCGCGAATCACCTGTGTCCGGAGGGCCCCGGCCGGGCGGTCAGCCGAGGAGGTTGTCGAAGTCCCCGTCCTTGGCGCCCAGGATCAGGCAGTCGATCTCTTCCTGTGTGTAGACCAGGGCCGGCCCGGACGGGAACCGGGAGTTGCGCACGGCGATGGAACCGTCTCCGAGCCGGGCCATCTCGACACAGGCGCCCTGGGAATTGCTCCGGCGTGCCTTCTGCCAGGTGGTCCCGGACAGTTCGGTCGCGCTGATGCCGTTGTGTGCCGTCATGCTCGCTCCTTCTTTCGAGGGGAGAATCGTGTGCGGATGCACTGTCATATGCACGTGCATGCGCACTGACATTTTCATAAGCATAGCGTGACCCAGACCACTTGTCCGGGCGTTTTCCCGGGATGTAAGCGCGATGTAATCACTCTCCCCCGGCAAGGAACCCTGCGCGGCCCCGTCGATCGGGGAAGACCGCAGTCGCAGGTCGCGGGGGTGCCCCCGAACGGACGGCGGGGTGGGCGGCACACGGCCGCCCACCCCGCCGGATGTTCACCGGATCCCGCTCAGCTGCAACCGAGCGCGTCGGTCAGCGCATCGAGGTTGCCGCGCATGATCGAGGGATAGTCGTCGCCGGGGGAGTCCTCGGTGACGCCCTCCAGCGGGTCGAGTACCTTCACCTCGGCGCCGGTCTCCCCGGCGATGGTGTCTGTGGTCGCATCCGGCATCAGGGGTTCGGTGAAGACCGTGTCGATGCCGCGCTCGTCGACGATGTCGGAGATCTCGGCGATCTGGGCGGGGGAGGGTTCGCTCTCGGGGTCGACACCGCTGAGGCCCACCTGCTCGAGGCCGTGGGCCTCGGTGAGGTAGGTGAAGGCGGTGTGGCCGACCACGACGTCGCGCTGGTCGCAGGAGTCCAGGCCCTGTTCGTACTCCTCGTTCAGGGCGGAGAGCGTCTGCGAGACCTGCTCGGCGTCGGCCTCGTAACTGTCGGCGCCCTCGGGGTCGACCTCGCTCATGCGCTCGGCAAGTGCGGTCGCGGCCTCGTCCATGCGTTCGGTGTCGAGCCAGAAGTGCGGGTCGTGGGGGCCGTGGTCGTGCTCGTCCCCGTCCTCGTGGTCGTGCTCGCCCTGGGTTTCCTCGGCCGGCAGCAGGTCGACGACCTCGCTCACGTCGAGTGCGTTGTCGGAGGCCTCCTGCTCCACGGCCTCGTCCACGGCCGGTTGGAGGCCGGTGACGTAGAAGGCGATGTCGGCCTGGCTGACCTCGCCGATCTGGCGTCCGGTCAGTTCCAGGTCGTGCGGTTCGGCGCCCGGTTCGGTGAGCTGGCTGACGGAGACCCGGTCGCCGCCGATCTCGGTGGCCAGCCATTCGAGGGGATAGACGCCGGTGACCAGGGTCAATTGCGCATCTTCGGGGGAGACGCCGTTCGCGCCGGTCCCCTGTCCGCCGCAAGCGGTGAGCGTCATCAGTGTCGCGGCGCCGAGGGCAGCGGTCCGCACGGTGGTCCCAGTTCGCATCCCCCAATGATCAGGAAAATGAAAACGGTTGTCAATTTGTCCGACTCATCGTGGTTCTCACGAGAGCTCGGCGAAGCGTTCGACGTCCTTGGTCCGTCCTGCGACGACGATGAGGTCACCCGAGTCGAGCACGGTCTGTTGCGTGGCGTAAGTGAACGGATGTCCCGAATGCTTGACCGACACCACGGTGATCCCGAACTCCTTCCGGATGCCTGACTCACTCAAGGAGACCCCTTGCAGACGACGTGGCGTGGGTGTCTTGATGAGTGAGAACCCTTCCTCGATCTCCACGTAGTCGAGGACCCGCCCCGACATGAGGTGGGCGACGCGTTCACCCATGTCGTGTTCCGGTAGGACCACACGGTGGGCTCCCACCTGTTCGAGGATGCGTCCGTGGCGGCGGCTGGTGGCCTTGGCCCAGATGAGGTCGACGCCCAGGTCGACGAGCAGGGACGTGGTGAGGATGCTCTCCTCCAGGTGAGTGCCGATCGCCACCACCGCGCGGGTGAACTGCTCCGCACCGATCTGGCGGAGGGCCTCTTCGTCGGTGGCGTCGGCCACCACGGTGTGGGTCAGGGAGTCCGCGAAGTGCTGAACACGCCGCGAGCTGGTGTCCACGGCGAGCACCTCCCAGCCGTAGTTGACCAACTCCAGGGACAGAGAACTGCCGAACCGGCCCAGGCCGATGACCAGGACACCTTTGTTCTTCTCACGGCTCCTTCGGTGAGACATTGCGGACTTCTCCTGTCGGGGTAGGAAAGAACGGGCACGGCAGGTCAGCCGACGATCGGCCGGTCCTCCGCCAAGGTGTAGCGACGCCGCCGATCGCTCATGGCGAGCGCGGTGACGAAGGTGATGGGCCCGAGCCGTCCGGCGATCATGAGCACGATGATCATCACTTGGGCCCATGAGGGCAGCTCGGGTGTGAGACCGGTGGAGAGGCCGACCACACCGACGGCCGAGGCGATCTCGAACAGAGCGGGCAGGAGTTTGTACGAGGTGGTGGCCAACAGGAGCAGAGTGCAGAACGCGACCACCGTGGCCGACATGAAGATCAGACTCAACGAGTGCCGGATCACTGCGGGGGGAAGCTGGCGGCCGTAGACGTGCACCTGGTCATGGGAGCGGGCTTCGGCGAGGACCACACAGAAGATGATGGCGAGTGTGGTGACCTTGATACCGCCGGCCGTGCCCGCGCTGCCCCCTCCCACGAACATGAGCATGATCGTGAACAGAAGGGTGGAATCCTCCATCGCGCCCGTGTCCGTCACATTCAGCCCGCCGCTACGGGGCATGACCCCGTGGAAGAAACCGTCGGTGATACGGGTCCACCAGTGGAGTTGGCCGAGGGTCTGGGGGTTGTCCCATTCCAGGGCCGGGATGGCCAGGCACGCGCCCATCAGGAGCACGGCGGAGGTGGCCAGGGTGATCTTGGTGTGCAGGCTCCACGCCCTGGGGAGACGGAAACGTCGCCAGAGCTCGATGATGACCGGAAAGCCGATGCCGCCCAGAACCACGGCCAGCGCGATGGGAAAGAGGACCAGAGCGTCGCCCGAGAAGCGGCTCATGCTGTCGTCGTACAGGGAGAGTCCGGCATTGTTGAAAGCGGAAACGGAGTGGAAGAAGCCGGTGTAGAGCGCTTCTCGTAATTCCATGTCGTAACCGAGCCACATCCGCGGGGTGATCAGGACGAAGGTGAGGCTCTGGACCACGACGAAGATGAGAGCCACCCGGCTGACCAGTCCGCGCACGTCACCGACCCAGAGGCTCTTGGTCTCGGCCTGGACGTTGAGCTGCATTCTGAGGCCGAACCTGTGGACCACCGCTGTGCCGAGCAGCGCGGCCAAGGTCATGATGCCCATGCCGCCGATCTGCATGAGTGCCAGCACGACACCCTGACCGAAGTGCGTGAGGTCACCACCGATGGAGATGATGCTGAGTCCGCACACGGCCAGTGCCGTGGTGGAGGTGAAGAGGGCTTCGACGAAGGTGAGGTTCTCCGAGCCCGCCGATGCGGCCGGTGTGAGCAGGAGCCCGGTTCCGAGGAGATCCACGGCCACGAACATCAGGAGGAAGACCCGCGCGGGCTGGAGCCCGCCTTTTCCCTCGTGCGGCAGGCGCCGAGGGAAAACAGAGGGGCTCGGCCGCTCGGCCCCGGGGCGCCCGAACAGGCGACGCAGGAGTGTGTTCGGGGAGAGCGCTGGTTCGCCGGTCACGGTCGTGCCCTGAAGTACGCGGGTGTCACCTTTACCTCCTCATCGGTAGCCCGGAGGAATTGTGCCAGAACTGCGCAGCTCAGTGGGCCACGACCGATCGCTCCGCCCCTGCCGGTCCTGCACTCCGGTGTCCCTCGCCCGGAGTCAGTGGTGCCGGGCGCCCTCGTGGTCGAAATGGCCCGGCGGTTCGAGCTGGAGGGTGGAGTGCTCGACGTCGAAGTGTCCCGACAAGCAGGCGTGGAGCTGATCGAGCATGAGGCCGGTGTCTGCCAGGTCCTCCTCGCGCACCACCACGTGCGCCGACATGACCGGGACGCCGGAGGTGATGGTCCAGGCGTGCAGGTCGTGCACGTCCACGACCGAGGGGTGGCTCAGCAGGTGGTCGCGGACCTCGGCCAGGTCCATGTCCTTGGGGGTGGCCTCCAGCAGCACGTGCACGGCCTCGCGCAGCAGCGACCAGGCGCGCGGCACGATGATCGCGGCGATGATCAGGGACACCAGGGTGTCGGCCTGGCTCCAGCCGGTCAGCCACACGATCGCACCGCCGGCGATGACCCCGATCGAGGCCAGGGCGTCGCCCATGACCTCCAGGTAGGCGCCCCTGACGTTGAGGCTCTCCTTGGCGCCGGAGCGCAGCACGAACAGGGCGGCGATGTTGAGGACGAGGCCGAAGGCGGCCACCGCCATCATGCCGGGGCCGGAAACATCGGCCGGGTCCTGGAGGCGGTTGACGGCCTCGTAGGTGATGAACCCGAACAGCGCGAACAGCATGATCGCGTTGACGGCGGCGGCGAGGACCTCGGCGCGTTGGTAGCCGAAGGTGCGCCGGTCGGTCGCGGGCTTGGCGGCGACCCAGACCGCGACGAGGGCGAGCCCGACCCCGAGGGAGTCGGTGACGGTGTGTCCGGCGTCGGAGAGCAGGGCCAGGCTTCCGCTGTAGGCGGCTCCGATGACCTGCACGACCGCGACGGTGAGCATCATCCCCAGAACGATCGCCAGACGGCCTCGATTGGCGGCCCCGGCGGTCACGTGACCGTGATCGTGCCCGGCACCCATGTGCGCACCTTTCTCAGGGACAGTTCAGCCGTCACTGTTTATACAGCCTCTGCTGTCTATACACCAAACTTTGTACAATGATTTTCATGTTGACTTCCACTCAACGCCTCGACGCGATCCAGCGGCTCGGGCGCGCGCTGTCGGATCCCACGCGCTCGCGGCTCCTCCTCGCCCTCCTGGAGGGGCCCAACTACCCGGCCGGCCTGGCCGACCAGCTCGGGCTCACCCGCCAGAACGTCTCCAACCACCTGGCCTGCCTGCGTGACTGCGGGTTGGTGCGCACGTTCGCCCGCGGGCGCCAGGTCAGCTACGAACTCGTCGACGCTTCGCTGGCCCATGCCCTGGAGGACCTCCTCCAGGTGGTGTGGGGTGCCACCCGTTCCCATCAGAGTCCCGTCGAGAAGCTCGACCCGGCCTGACGGCGCGCCGACGCGCCCTCCGCTTTCCCCGCGCCCGCATCCGGTGCTCCTGGCCCCGGGGTCTCTCCTGCGTCCCTCTGCCGGTGTCCGTTCCCTCGGTAGTCGGTCTTCTTGCGGTTGACCGAAAATGGCCAGTGTGATGTCCGTTACAGTCCCGGTGTCCTCGGTGCCAGTGGGGAGAGCCGCCTCAGCAGGGATGATCTTCGTCTTCCGGTCGATGTCCTTAAATAGGATCGGGGTCGAACCCCGACAGAAGGCCGACGCGACCCTGAAAGTTCCCTGAACCCTCCTTGGGCCGCCGGACTTCCGATATAACGCGACGTAGGGTGAATTGGGTGACCGGCGGAGACGGGACCCCTCTCCGCTCGGGTCGCGCACGAAGGCGCGGTTCGGGCCGCCACCACTGAGGGCCCGGTCCCCCAGAAACCCCCACACGAGGACTCGGACGCCGCTCGAGGCACGCACACCGCTGCAGGACCCAGCGGCAATGGGCACGTGTGGGGCCCGTGCACCCACAGACACTCCGGCGGGAGCCCCTGACGGGGGCGGCGCCCGCCGGGCACACGGCAGCGAACAAGGAGCGAGGACACTCATGTCCATATTGGCCGCCGGAACCGGTGGAGGGGGCGTGCCCCGCGCCGGGCGCACGTGCCGCCGGGCACGACCGGAAGGGGTGGCGGAATGAACCGTCTTGCGAGGATGTCGCTCGGTAACCGGGCACTCGTACTGCTCATCACCCTCGCGGTGCTGTTCTTCGGGGTCTTCGCGGCCACCTCGGCCAAGCGTGAGCTCTTCCCGGAGATGGACCTTCCCATGGTCATGGTCTCGGCCAACTACGAAGGTGCCACACCCCAGGTCGTCGAGAGCCAGGTCACCGAGACGGTCGAGCAGGCCGTACAGGGTGTGGAAGGTGTGGAGAGCGTCACCTCCACCTCCAGCACCGGCAACGCCCAGATCATGGCCGAGTTCGACTACGACCAGGAGCAGGACGCCGTCGTCCGCGAGACCCAGGTGGCTGTCGACCAGATGGCCGGGATGCTCCCCGAGGACGTCGAACCCCAGGTCGTGTCCATGAGCATGGACATGATGCCGGCCATGATGATGGCCATCGGCACTTCCGAGGGTGACGAGGCCGAGCTGGTCTCCACGGTCGAGAACGTGCTCATCCCCGACCTCGAGTCGGTGCCGGGCGTGCGTTCGGCCAGCCTCAGCGGCACCGCCGAGGAACGCGTGGAGATCGACCTCGACGACGGCGAGCTCGAGGACGCCGGCCTGTCCTCCCAGGACGTCACCGACGCCCTGGAGACCAACGGACTGGTCCAGGCCGGCGGCACCGTGAACGAGGGGGAGCGCACCCTCAGCGTCACCACCGGCGAGGAGTTCACCTCGCTCTCCCAGATCGAGGACGTGTGGGTCCAGCCCTCCCAGGGCATGGAGGGGCCCGGCGGGACGCCGGGCGCCCCGCCCGAGCCGGTACAGCTCGGCGAGCTGGCCGAGGTCTCCCTCGAGGAGGAGGACACCCGGACCATCGCCCGCCTCGACGGCGAGCCCAGCATCGCCCTCATGATCATGGCCACCCCCGACGGCAACACCGTCGAGATCTCCGAGGGCGTCAACGACGTCCTGGACGAGCAGTCCGATCTGCTCGGCGATGACGTCAACGTCGGGGTCGTCTTCGACCAGGCCCCGTTCATCAACGACTCGGTCTCCGACATGCTGGAGGCCGGCGGTTACGCGCTGGTCGCCGCCGTCATCGTGATCCTGGCGTTCCTGCTGTCGATCCGTTCCACGCTGGTGGTGGCCGTCTCCATCCCCACGTCGGTACTGGCCGCCTTCATCGGTATGGCCGGCTTCGGGTTCACGCTGAACATGCTGACCCTGGCCGCCATCACCATCTCCATCGGCCGTGTGGTCGACGACTCCATCGTGGTGCTGGAGAACATCCGCCGACACCTGAGTTACGGCAAGGAACGCGCGGCCGCGGTCAAGGACGGGGTCGGCGAGGTCGCGACCGCCGTGGCCTCCTCGTCCCTGGCCACCATCGCGGTCTTCCTGCCGATGGCCTTCGTCGGGGGAATGGTCGGCGAGATCTTCATGCCTTTCGCCGTCACCAGTGCTCTGGCTCTGGGCGGTTCGCTGCTGGTCGCACTGACCATCACCCCGGTGCTGTGCTACTGGTTCCTGCGCCCGCGCGAGGTGGGGGAGCGCACCCAGGCCGAGATCGAGGCGGAACAGAGCGAGTCGGAGAAGCGCACGCCCCTGCAGCGCGCCTACGTGCCCGTCATCCGCTGGATCACCACCAAGCGCCGTTCGGCCACCGCCCTGACGCTGGCCGCGAGCGTGGTGATCATGATCGGCACCGTGGCCATGGCCACCACCGCCGAGACCGACTGGCTCGGGGAAGCGGAGGAGAACAACTACTTCGTGGTCCAGGAGCTGGAGCCGGGCACCTCGCTGGAGGCCGCCTCCGAGGAGGCCGAGCAGGTCGAGGAGATACTCGGCGGCAAGGCCTGGGTCGACACCTTCCAGACCAACATCGGCGGCGACCCGATGACGGGCGGGGGAGGCGGCGGTGGCGGGGTCGACCAGATCGACTACACCATCACCGCCGACCCGGAGTCCGACCAGATCCGCAACCGTGACGTGCTCCGCGAGGAGTTCGAGCGGATGGACACCGAGAACGAGCCGCGCCTGGACGCCACGGGCGGTATGGGCGGCTCCGACCTCCAGGTCCAGGTCACCGCCGACAACCAGGAGACCCTGGCCGAGGCGACCGGCCTCGTCGAGGACGCCATGCGCGACATCGAGGGTGCCGAGGACGTCACCAGCGACCTGAGTGAGACCCAGTCCTCGTTGGAGGTGCACGTCGACGGCGAGGAAGCCGCCGAGCACGGCCTCGACGAGGCGATGATCGGGCAGATGCTGTCCTCGGCCTTCAACGGCCGGACGGTCGGCAACGCGACCCTGGACGAGGTGCGCCACGACACGGTCGTGCTCGCCGACGAGGCCCCGCAGACCCGGGGCGAGCTGGAGGACTTCGAGCTGACCTCGCCCACCGGTGAGGACCTCGTGCTCACCGACGTCGCCGAGGTCGAGGAGGTCGAACAGCCGCCGGAGCTGACCCGTATCGACGGGGTCACCAGCACCACCGTCTCGGGCTCGGCCACCGCCAGTGACCTGGGCGCGGTGACCCAGGAGATGACCCGGACCCTGGACGGGCTCGACCTGCCCTCGGGGGCCTCGGTCAGCATCGGAGGCGTGAGCCAGGACCAGACCGAGGGCTTCGCCCAGCTCGGGCTGGCGCTCCTGGCGGCGATCGTCATCTCGTACCTGATCATGGTCGCCACGTTCAAGAGCCTGATCCAGCCGCTCATCATGCTGGTGTCGGTGCCGTTCGCGGCCACCGGTTCGCTGGGCCTGCTCCTGCTCACGGGCACCCCGCTGGGTGCGGCCGCGCTGATCGGCATGCTGATGCTCATCGGCATCGTCATCACCAACGCCATCGTGCTCATGGATCTCATCAACCAGAAGCGCAAGCAGGGCATGGAGATGAGCGAGGCCATTGTCGAGGGCACCCGCCACCGTCTGCGGCCCATCCTGATGACCGCTGCGGGCACGATGGTCGCGCTGGTGCCGCTGGCCACGGGTATCGCCGGCGGCGGGATGTTCATCTCCGGCCCGGTCGCGATCGTGGTCATCGGTGGTCTGTTCACCTCGACCGTGGGAACGCTCGTGCTGGTCCCCGTCCTCTACCAACTGGTGGAGTGGCGCCGGTCCAAGCGTGAGGCCAAGTGGGCCGCGCGTTACGAGCGCAAGCGCCGCCGTCGCGCGGAGAAGGCCGCCCGGGCCGACTGACAGGCGGTCGTAGTGAGACGAGGATCACATTTGCCGGTGCCGATGTGATCCGGTCGTCCCCGTGGCGGGTCCGTGAAGGGCCCGGCACGGGGACGGTTTCGTTCGTGCCCTCCCGTGATGGCCGGATCCGGTCAGAGGGCCTTCCTCCACTGCCGACGGAGTGCCGATTTGTGCTATCCGGGCAGTCCAGGCAGTCTTTCGAGACATGAGTGAAACGAAGAAGAGCCTCGACGACCTCGTCCGTGCCGAGCTCGGCGAGGAACCCTCCCAGGAGGCCAAGGACTACGCCCGGCAGCTCTACGAGCGTTACCGCATCCCCCGGACCGACGACACCGGCGACGGGAGTGCCGACAGCGGAGCCGCGACCGACACCGAGGGTTCGGCTCCGACCGAGAACTGACGGGCGCACACGTGCACGCATGCGCCGGTACAGCGGCACTCGTGCGTCCGTGGTCCCCTCGGGCCCCGAATTTCCGCGGGGCCGTCAGGAGGGCTCGTCCTCGCTCCATTCCAGCTCGAACCAGACTTCGCGGCCCCTGCCGTTACGGCGGGGTTCGCTCCCCCATTTGCTCGCCAACGCCTCGACCAGATCCAGGCCCCGACCGTTCTCGGACGTGTCGTAGGGGGTGCGGTGCTGGGGCTCGGGCGTGCGACCCAGGTTTCCCAGGTCTCTGACCTCCACGCGTGCCCACCCCGGGGCCCGGCGGACCCGGATCTCGAACTTGCCGGCCTGTTCCCCCGACGCGCTGTGGGTGATCGCGTTGGTGGCCAGTTCACTGGTCAGGAGCGCTGCGGTTGTCGCTTCGGGTGAATTGTCGAGGTGGCGCGCCACGAACCGTCGTGCGTGGGCGATCTGGTTGGGCAGTCCGGGAAAACGCCTCCGGTCTGCTCGTCCTGTCTCGTCGTTCATGGAACTCGCCGGTCGTCGGAGAAGCGCGGAAGAGGGATCGAGGACCCGTGGGTCCTCCGGCGATGGCTGCACGGTCAGGAGCGGACTGCTGTTCGCTGCATTCTCAAACATCTCTACTTCCCGAGTGGATGTGCGCGTCCCGAGCGCGTCCGTGCCCGTCGTACGGGGCGCAGCGCGGTGTCGCGCACCCAGGTCGGAACCCCTGGGGCAGGGAGGGGAAGCGGTGTCGCAGGGAGAGCCGGGCGGCCTCTCGTGATGGTCGGTCGTCTACAGCGGCGGACGTGCCCGACGACACTGAAGGGCGCGTATGGCCCCAAGCATACGCATCGTGCTTCTTCCGTGACCCCACAACCCCGGGTTCTGACAGCGTATCCCCGTGCGAGCTGGGAAAAAGGGGGGCCCGGGCCGGTCGGGGGAGAGGCGGGGCGTGCGATCCCGTGACTGGTGGGACACCCGTGACTCTGTAACGATCAAATAACGCATGTACTGCCTGTGGTGCTCTTGCGTCCTGAGTGCCCGGAGATACAAGGTATGGGGATGCCTGCCCCTGTTGTTCCCCTTGCCCCTCTTCCTGGCGATCACGGGCTCGACCTCGACCCCTCGACCCACCTCACCGACGAAGGACACCTGCTCGTCGGCGGAAGCCCCACCCGCATCATGCGGCTGACCTCCGCCCAGGTCAGTATCCTCCTGCGCTGGATGGGTGGTGCCGCACCCACCGGACGCCAGGCCCGCACCCTGGCCACATGGCTGGTGTCCGTCGGCCTGGCCCGCCCGCGCCCGCCTGCCGGGGCCGGTGCGTCCGGCGCCGTGTCCGGCGAGGCCTCCACGGCCGGCACCGACGTGCTCGTGCTGGTCCCGGCCGGGGTGTACCCCGAGCCCGGATGGCTCGCCCCCGCCCTGGAACATCTGGAGGACCCCCGTGTGGGCGCCGTCGTGCCCCGAGCCCTCGTCGACCCCGAGGACCGTCTCGACGTCGGCCCCGCACGCGCCCGCCTGGCCGCCCGGCTCACGAGCCTGACCCTGCCCGGCATCCCCGGCGATCGCGCGGTCGAGCACACAGCCGCCGATCCGCTGCAGCGGATCCCCGCGCTCGTGGTGCGCCGCAGCGCGCTGTCCGCCCCGGGTACCGCTCCTCCCGACCCCGAAACGGACACCGCTCGCCTTCCGCCCGCCGAGTCCCTCTCTCGGACACTGCCGCCCACCCTCCTGCACGATCTGGTAGCCGACGGGTGGTCGGTGCGCCACGAGCCCCGTTCCCGGGTACGGGTCGAACCCCTGCGCGGACCGGGCGCCTACCTGTGGACGTGTCTGCAGATCGGTGCGGCCGCCGGTGGCCCGGGGCGCGCCGTCGCAGCCGGGAGCGGGCCGGGCCGGGGCAGTGCTGCCGGGCCCGAGTTCACCTGGGCCGGTGCGGCCGCAGCGACCCTGGCTCTGGCCGGGCGGCCGGTCACCGGGGCCCTGGTGGGCCTGGCGGGGTACACGGTGGCCGCAGGTGCACACAGGCTGCCGGCGGGGACGGCGGTACGTGCGGTGGGTGCGTGTGCGCGCGACGACACCCGGGCGGTGATGCGCGCGGCGGAACAGGGGTGGGCCCCGGTCGCCGTCGCGGCCTGCCTGCGGCGTCCGGCGGTGGCGGCGGCCGTGGTGGCCTCGGCGGGGGTGGCCGGAGGGGCCTCACCAGTGCGTACGGCGGCCTGGGTCGCCGGGGGAGTGGCCCGGTCCGCGGGGACGTGGTGGGGCGCTTGGCGCTCCCGCTCCGCCGCGGCGCTGGTTCCCCGGGTACGTGCGCCCTTCGGCAGGGGCCGGGGTCCGCGCGCATGAGGGGGCGACGTGTGTGCTCCGGTCCTGCGGGACGCGGGGCGGGCTCCGGGCGTGGAACAGACCCGCTCAAAGGGTGATGTTAGCAGTGGTTAACTGCCTCATTACTGTAGGTGAAAATGGTACTCGGTCCTTTTTGCGGGGAGGGGTCTTTTGTGTCTGCAGCGAAGGCGCACGAGGGGATCCGGTGCGGCGGTTCTTGTCGGCCTGTTGCGGGAAACGCCAGAGGCTCGGGCAGGCGTCGCCGCACCGCATTCATGTAAACGGTGTTTACGAACTGGGGTCGCCCATGCCCTTGAATCCCGGCGGCTGGGGGCTTCCGTGATGGGCCGTGTCGTGGTAGCGGTCGACATTGAAAGTTCGACAAATTGCCAGCCCTGGTGTGCCTAAATCAGTACCGTTGTCTTTTCTTGATGTGCTGGTTACCGTCAGGTGTCTAGTGGCCCCGCAGAATCATGACATTCCGGTCACTGATCGTGCTCCGGTGGAAAGTGTGAATCGGCAGTCACCGGGAGTAATCCCCGCCGGTGGTCGCAGGATCGCAGGAGCTTAACGGAGACCCTCCGGTCGGCTCACGGTCCAGGCTCCCGGGCTCCCCTGTTGCGTGACCGACCACAACGCAGACAAGCGCCGGGCTCGGCTGTGAGGTTCGGAGATAGTTTTGGGCAAGTTCCTGGCCAGACGGCTGTTGAACTACGTCGTGTTGATCTTCCTCGCGACGAGTTTCGCCTATGTACTCGCCGCGACGAACCTCTCGCCGCGCGACTACTTCGAGCAGATGCAGCCCCCGCCCGAACCCGCGCTGGTCGACGCGCAGCTCGACAAGCTCAACCTCAACGACCAGACCCCGCTGGCCCAGCGCTACGTCACCTGGATGAGCGGTGTGTTCACCGGTGACTTCGGCCAGACCATCCAGGGCGGCAGCGTCTCCGACCAGATGATGATGAAGGCCGGGGTCACCCTGCGCCTGATCGTCGTGGCCACCCTCCTGGGCAGCGTCATGGGCATCGCCATCGGTGCCTACGCCGCCATCCGCCAGTACCGCGCCTTCGACAAGGCCGCCACCGGCGCCTCCTTCTTCGTCCTGTCGATCCCGACGGTCGTCATCGCGATCGTCATCCAGGTCGCCGCCGTGGCCGTCAACGACATGCTCGGCATCCAGTTCTTCCGATATTCGGGCGAGTACACGGCAGGCTTCGAAGGCGATTGGTGGGAGATGCTGGTCAACCGCGTCTACCACGCGATCCTGCCGACACTGGTGCTCGCCCTGGCCCTGTTCGCCACCTTCGCCCGCTACCAGCGCAACATGATGCTGGACGTGCTCGGCTCGGACTTCGTGCGCACCGCCATGGCCAAGGGGCTCACCCGGCGCAAGGCCCTGTTCAAGCACGCCCTGCGCACCGCGATGATCCCCACCATCACCTACTTCACCTTCACCTTCGGGATGCTGGTCTCCGGCGCGACCTTCACCGAGAAGATCTACGCCTGGCAGGGCATGGGCGCCTGGCTCATCGACTCCATCGCACGGCAGGACGTGCACGTGGTCACGGCGGTCTCCTGCTTCATGGCGGTCACGATCATGGTGGCCTCCCTGCTCTCCGACATCCTCTACGCCTGGCTCGACCCGAGGGTGAGGGTGTGATGAGGACCGGCCCCCGCCACCACGCCCCCGCCCCGCACCGTCCGCGCCCCACCGCGGCCGCACCGTTGGAGACCACGGCATGAGTACGAGCACCGACACCACCCCTCAGAACACGGAGGGCCAGGCACCGGCCGTGCCGCCCGCTCCCAGCCGTTCCAAGGACATCCTGCAGCAGCTGATCGGTACCCGCCGCGTCATCATCGGGCTGGTGATGCTCGCCGTCCTGGCCCTGGTGGCCTTCCTCGGGCCCCTCATCAGTGCTTGGGATGTCAGTGAACGCGACTACCTCAACATGCTCCAGGCCCCCACACCCGAGCACTGGTTCGGTACCAACCGCACCGGCCAGGACATCTTCACCCAGGCCACCGCCGGTCTGCAGAAGTCCCTGCTCATCGGTCTGCTCGTCGCGCTGATCTCCACCGTGGTGGCCGCCCTCGTGGGGGCCTTCGCCGGCTACTTCGGCGGGCTCACCGACAGGGCCCTCATGTGGGTCGCCGACCTGGCCCTGGTCCTGCCCAGCTTCGTGATCCTGGCGATCCTGTCCCAGCACTTCATGGGCTCGAGCGGCTGGTTGATCCTGGTCGTGCTCCTGGGCGGTCTGAGCTGGATGGTCACCTCCAAGATGGTGCGGGGCATGACCATCTCGCTACGTGAACGCGAATACATCCACGCCGCCCGCTTCATGGGCGTACCCCCGCGCACGATCATCCTGCGCCACATCCTGCCGAACATGTCCTCCCTGCTCATCGCGGACGCCACCATCATGGTCAGCACCGCGATCATCGGGGAGACCGCGCTGAGCTACTTCGGCCTCGGTGTGCAGCCGCCCGACATCAGCCTGGGCATCGTCATCGCCGACGGCGCCGATTTCGCCACCACCGCCCCGTGGATGTTCCTCTTCCCCACGGTGCTGCTGGTGCTGCTGGTGCTCGCAGTCAACATGATCGGGGACGGGCTCCGAGACGCCCTCGACCCGACCACGAAGTCCCGCCGCTAGTGAAGGCAGCACACCAATGAGCATCGACACCATCGAGGGCACCCACCCCGCACCCGGCGCCGAAGAGACGGGCAAGACCCCCGTCCTGGAGGTCACCGACCTGCGCGTGACCTTCCGCGGGTTCAACAGCAACCCCGACGTCACCGCGGTGCGCGGCGTCAGCTACCGGGTCCACCGGGGCGAGGTCCTGGGGATCGTCGGCGAGTCCGGCTCCGGCAAGTCGGTCTCCTCCATGGCCGCCATGGGCCTGCTGCCCGAACACGCGACCATCACCGGATCGGTGCGCCTGCACGGCGAGGAGATCCTCGGCCTGGACGACAGGACCATGGCCCGCAAGCGCGGCAAGGTCATCTCCATGGTCTTCCAGGACCCGCTCTCCGGACTGACCCCCGTCTACACCGTCGGTGACCAGCTCGCCGAGGCCGTCACCACACACGACAAGAAGGTCCCCAAGGCCCGGGCACGCGAGCGGGCCATCGAGCTCCTGGAACTCGTGGGCATCCCCAACCCCGAGCACCGCTACCGCTCCTTCCCCCACGAGTTCTCCGGGGGCATGCGCCAGCGCGTCATGATCGCCATGGCCATGGCCAACAACCCCGACGTCATCATCTGCGACGAACCCACCACCGCCCTGGACGTGACCATCCAGGCGCAGATCCTCGAGCTGCTGCGCGCCGCCCAGCGCGAGACCGGCGCCGCTATCGTCATGATCACCCACGACCTCGGTGTCGTCGCCGGTTTCGTCGACCGCATCCTGGTGATGTACGCGGGCCGGCCCGTGGAGATGGGCTCCGTGGACGAGATCTACTACGGCAGCCGCATGCCCTACACCATGGGTCTGCTGGGCGCCGTGCCCCGCATGGACCTGGAACGGCAGGGCGCTCTGGTGCCCATCAAGGGCAACCCGCCCTCCCTGACCGACCTGCCGCCCGGCTGCCCGTTCGCGCCGCGCTGCCCCATCGCCCGGCCCGAGTGCGAGATGGCCGAACCCGAGCTCCTACCGGTGGGTGAACAGCCCTCCGCCGAGACCATCCGGGCCACGTCCGAGGAGGCCGGGCACGCACCCGCCCAGGTCCAGGACACCGGTGAGCGCCGTGTGGCCTGCATCCGCTCCGGGGAGATCGACAGCAACGCCTGGACCGCCCAGGACATCTACCCGGTGCCCGACATCGCCGAGTTCGAGGGGTACTCCTCCGACCGCGAGCAGCGCGGCGACATGCTGCGCGTACGCGACCTCATCAAGCACCACCCCCTGATGAAGGGCGCCGTGCTCAAACGCCGCGTCGGCACCGTCTACGCCGTCGACGGCCTCGACTTCGACATCCGCGAGGGCGAGACCCTGGCGCTGGTCGGAGAATCCGGGTGCGGCAAGTCCTCCACGCTCATGGAGATCATGGGCCTGGACAAACCCCAGCGCGGGTCGGTGGAGGTCATGGGCCGCGACGTGTCCACCCTGTCCAAGGCCGACCGGTTCGCCCTGCGCAAGGACATGCAGATCGTCTTCCAGGACCCCATGAGCTCCCTGGACCCGCGCATGACGGTCTTCGACATCATCGCCGAGCCCCTGGCCACCCACAAGGTGCCACAGGACCGGATCACCAAGCGTGTGTACGAGCTCGTCGACCTCGTCGGACTCGACACCGAGCACGTCACGCGCTTTCCCGCCGAGTTCTCCGGCGGCCAGCGCCAGCGCATCGGCATCGCCCGCGCCCTGGCCCTGGAACCGCAACTCCTCGTGCTGGACGAGCCCGTCTCCGCCCTGGACGTGTCCATCCAGGCCGGCGTCATCAACCTGCTCGAGGAACTCCAGGCCGAGCTCGGCCTGGCCTACCTGTTCGTGGCACACGACCTGTCGGTGGTCCGGCACATCGCCGACCGGGTCGCAGTCATGTACCTGGGACGGATCGTGGAGATCGGTGACACCGAATCCATCTACAACCGCCCCTCGCACCCCTACACCCAGGCGCTGCTCTCGGCCATCCCGGTCCCCGACCCGGAGAAGGAGCGCGGGCGCGCCCACATTGTCTTGGACGGTGACCTGCCCAGCCCCGCGAACCCGCCCTCGGGCTGCAGGTTCCGTACGAGGTGCCAGAAGTTCGCCACGCTCTCGGCGCAGGACCAGGAGCAGTGCACGAACATCGAGCCGCAGATCCTGCCCACCAACGGTGGGGACCAAGGAGCTGCCTGCCACTTCGCTGACCGGCAGGAAGGGGACCGATGACCTCCGAGGCCCGAACTGGCAGAGCCGGCGCCACCCCGCGCGCCGGACGAAACACCCGTGGAAGGAAAACCCCCATGCGTATCGGGAAGTGGCGTTACCTCGCTCCCGCCGCGGCACTGGTCCTCGTGGCCAGCGCCTGCGGTTCCTCCGAGGACGATGACCAGGGCGGAGGCCAGGAGGCGGCCGCCGAACTGGCCGCCGAGGACCTCAACCCGGCCGACCGCGACGACCTGCAGGACGGCGGCGACTTCGTCTGGGCCCTCAGCGAGTACGAGGACCAGCACAACATGGCCCACGTGCAGGGCAACAAGGGTGACGTGCGCCGGGTGGTCGCGGCGACCATGCCCAGTGCCACGCGCTACGACGAAAAGGGCGGCTACGAGCCCCGCGAGGAGTACGTTCTCGACTACGGGGTCAGCGACGACGGCCTCGAGGTCTCCTACGAGCTCAACCCGGAAGCCGAGTGGTCCAACGGTGAGCCCATCACCTGGAAGGACTACGAGGCCAACGCCATGACTCGCGGGGGTCACCGCGACGACGAATTCGAGCTCGGCACCACCGTGGGCTACGAGCGCATCGACTCCGTCGAGAAGGGCGAGGACGAGTACTCGTTCACCCTCCGGATGGAGGAGCCCTTCGGTGAGTGGCAGACGTTCTTCAACGAGCTCTACCCGGCCGAGTACATGGAGGACGAGGAGAAGTTCGCGGAAGGCTACTTCGGCGACCTGCCCGTCACCGCCGGTCCGTTCGGAAACGCCGAGTTCGACGAGGTCGCCGAGCGCATCACCGTCGAGAGGAACGAGGACTGGTGGGGTGACGAGGCCAAGCTCGACCGCATCATCTTCGACGCCATGGACAGCAGCGCCCAGGCCGGTGCCTTCGACAACGGCGAGATCGACGCCTTCTACCTGGGCTACGACGCCGCCGCCTACGAGCGCCTGAAGGACCAGGAGGGCAACGGGGCCTACTTCACCCAGGCCGTCAACCACGGCCACCGGTTCATGAGCCTCAACGGCTCCAGCCCCCGCCTGGAGGACAAGCGGGTGCGCCACGCCGTGGCGATGACCATCGACCGCGAGGTCATGGCCGAGGTCGCCCTCGGTGCGGTCAACTGGCCGATCACCGGTCAGGTCAACCGCCTCCTGCGCTCCAGCCAGAACGGCTTCCAGGACAACAGCGGAGACCTGGGCGAGGTCGACACCGAGCGTGCCCAGGAGCTGCTGGACGAGGCCGGCTGGACCCTCGAGGACGGGGACGAGTTCCGCACCAACGAGGACGGCGACACCCTGACCCTGAACTACGTGGTCTCCGAGGGCCTGGACCTGGCCCAGGACGAGGGCGAGATGGCCCAGCAGATGCTCGCCGAGGTCGGCATCGAGGTCGAGGTCCAACCTGTGCCCTCCAACGCCCTGTTCAGCGAGTACATCATCCCCGGCAACTACGAGCTGGCCGCGTTCGTGACCGTTGGTGAACACCCCTTCAACGCCGACACCAAGGGCAACTTCGGCGGGCCGCTCGACGAGGACGGCGAGGACTGGGGCAACAACACCAGCCGCCACTCCACGCCCGAGATCAACGAGAAGTTCGACGAGCTCGCCGAGACGACCGACGACGAGCGCTACACCGAGATCGTCAACGAGATCGACACCCTGCTGTGGGAGGAGGTCCTGACCATCCCGATGTTCGAGCGTCCCGGCTTCTGGGTCATGGACGAGAACCTGCACAACTTCGGTGAGTACGGCCTGGCCACCGACTACGTCTACGAGGACATCGGTTGGGCAGCCGACGAGTAGCAGTGTGGTCCGGCTCCGCCCCGCTCTGTTCCTGAGCGCGGGTGGCCGGTACTGACAGGTGCTCTCCGGGGCGCCGCATCCCCTCCGGGGTGCGGCGCCCCTTCGTAGTGCGGTATCGCCTGCTGCGTAGGGTCTCCCGGAACAGGACAGGTCCGGAAGATGCAACAATCAAGGGCATAACGCCCCCTCGAGGGCCGCCTCACCCCCGCCCTCCCTCGCCGGAAAGTACTCGATGAGACTGCACTCGCTCCTCCTGCAGGGCCCGGTCGCCCTGCTGTGCGCCGCCCTCGTCGCCTGCTCGCAGCAGCAGGAGGCCTCCCCCGAGCCCTCCGACCCGACCCTCGGTCCCGAGTCCGACACCTCTTCCGAACAGAACCGGGCCGACGAGTCCGTTCCACCCCACGAGGGAGGGACCGAGCCCCCCGTCGGCTGGGCCACAGAGGTTCCGGAGGACGACGGGGACGAGGAGGACGAACCGAGCGGGGCGCCCGAGAACCGGGCCGGGACCGGCGGCGGGCAGGACGCCCCCGTGACCGCCGCCGACGCCGACGAGCTCACCGGCCACCTGGAGGCCGACGGCCCCCTCGTCGTCGAACTGGACGGCGAGATCGACCTCGGCGGCGACGTCCAGGTGCCCTCCGACACCACCCTGGTCGGGTCCGGGGAAGGCACCGAACTCACCGGCGGGCGCCTGGTCGTCGAGGACGCCGACAACGTGGTCCTGACCGGTCTGGCCTTCGACTCCGGCGACACCGCCGTGGCCGTGCGGGACGGAGCCCGCAACGTCCGGGTGGCCCACTCCACCTTCACCGGAGGCGGCGACGGCGCACTGCTCGAAGTGGCCGACGGCGCCGACCACGTCACCGTGTCCTGGAACCGCTTCCAGGAGGCCTCCTCGGCCCTGACCATCGGCGGCGCCGACGACGAGCCCGGCGCGCTGCACGTGACCGTGCACCACAACCACTTCGACGGCACCTCCGGGGACCACCCCCGCGCCAGCAACGCCGAACACGTGCACGTGTTCAACAACTACTTCCACTCCAACAACGACTACGGGGTGGAATCAGCCCACGAATCGAACGTGCTCGTGGAAGGCAACTACTTCCAGGACACCGAACTGTCGGTGCGCCCCGCCGAGGAGGAGCCCGGCAACGCCGTGGCACGCGACAACCTGCTCGTGGACACCCCGCAACCGGAGCTGCGCGGAGAGGTCCCCGATCCCCCCTACACCTACGAGCTCGACCCCGCCACCGAGATCCCCGACCTGGTCGGCGACGGCGCCGGCGTCCCCGGCTGAGAGGCGCTCGGGCGATGGTGACCACACCTCAGGAGACCCGGCGGTAGTCGTAGGTCTCCCCGGTCCCCGCGCCGCCCTCGTGGACCAGACGGCGGGGGATCCCCTCACCGTCGATCCACAACTCGAACTCGGACCCCTTCACCGGTGTGAGCACGGTGGCCCCCGACTCGGGGGCGTAGCCGCCGATGAGTGTGGTGAAAGTACCCGTGTACCGGTGCGCGGTCACCCGCTCCGGACCTTCGGGGGCGCGGTCGGCGCCGCCCTGCCCGTTCAGCGGCACCAGCTCGGTGGCCTCCTCGCCCGTGTACTCCAGATCCGTCGACGAAGCCAGGATCTCCCACAGCTTCGCCGAGGTGAAGTCGCGTGTGCACAGGTACCCGTCGGCGACGGAAGGGGACTCGACCGCTGTCGGCTGCGGTGTGCCCGGGCCCGTGACCGTCAGGCAGCGTTCTCCGTCCCACCCGTGACGGAAGACCTGCGTGCCGCCGAACGTGGTGAAAGCGCGCACGAACTGCGGATCCGAAGCGGCGTCGAAGACGGCGTACCCGTGCCCCGGATCGGGGGCCCTCCCCGAGGGGGAAGCCGGTTCCGCCGGCGCGTCCGTGTCCGCTCCGTGCGCGAAGAAACTCACCTCCGACCGCCGTGCCGTATCCACCCGCACAGCGGCCGAGCGCACGAAGCCTGCGGCATCCTCCGGTGCGGTCGCCTCCACCGGCGGGGCGGCCGGCAGCGGACGAACGTCCTGCCGGCGCGGGGCCTCCTCCGCCGGGTCGTGCGCGACCAGGTGCCCGGCCGACCACCCGGCCACCACGACCGCCGGGCACAGCACCGCCGCCGCGGTCACGGTCAACCAATGGGGTCTGTGCCGCTGTGGACGGGCGGGTCCGGTATCTGTGCCGGGAAGGGGGGAAGGCGACGGCGACACGTCCTGGGGCTCGATTCTGACGGTCTGCGCCCGACGGGGCCGGAGACCTCGCGCGGGCATGGTGCGTACGCGTGGTATGACGCAGCGTCACCGTGTTCCGTTCGAGGACGGGGCGTACGTATCGGGAACCGGTCCGGACGAAGCGCAGCGCGTACTGCGCACGCGGGTCCTCCAACACCGGACGCAGGAACGCGAACGTGCTCGTGCGCACCAGGCGTTCCCACACCCGCTCGGAGGAGTGCTCCCACACCGTACGCACCACCCGGCGCGCCACCGTCGAGGCACTGAACCGCCCGCTGGTGAACAACTCGTGCAACTCCTCCGCCTCCAGGAGCAACACCGTCCGCTCCAGTACCGGGGCGTCCAACAGCCCGAGCAGCGCCAGCGCGCAGTCCACCCGCGAGACCGGGTCCGGCACCCACACCCCGTCCAGGCACCGGAGCACCGCATCGGCCGCTTCCGCCGGGTCCAAGGTCCACTCGCCCTCCGGCGCCGGAACCGGCAAGGGTCCCCCCTCACGGCTCAGGGCCCGGTCCACCGCCGCACCCGCCCCGTGCGAGAGCCGGTCCCACGAGATCCCCGCCGCCAACGCCACCGTCAACGCGGCCACCAGCACCACCACCGCCACGTACTCCAGAACCCCAGCGCCCCCGTCCGTGCGCACCCGCGCGAGCATCACTGCGACACGGGCGCGTGCCTGCGCAACCGCCACAAGGACCGGTCGATGCGCTCCGCCTCCACCGGGGTGCACGACCACCCGCGCTCCTGCAACAACACGCGCATCCGCTGAACCAGCGCCCGCGCGCCCGGTCCCAGATCGTGCAGATTCACCGACACCACCACCCATCCCGCCGCCCTCATCGCCCGCCACCGCACCGCGTCCCGACGGCGCTGCACGAGTGTGCTGTGGTGGCGCACGCTGTCGAACTCCACCGCTGTGGCCTGTCTCGGCCACCCCAGGTCGGAGTGCAGCACCCCCAGCTGTGTGCGCACCCGGCATTGCGGCAAGGGCGGAGGCAGCCCTGCCTCACAGAACAGCACGCGAGCCCAGCTCTCCGGCTGTGACTGGCTCTCCGGTGATGCCAACGCCAGCACACGCTCCAACCGCGCCTGTGCCGGCCGCGACCATGGTCGTTCCACCTGGCTCGCCAGCTCGTCGGCGCTCACCAGCCCCGCCGCCAAGAAACGGTCCACCAGCCCCGTCGCCAGGTACAACGAGCGCGCGTTCACCGCGCAGTCGACCGCCGTGCGCATCGGCGCCGTCAGCGGTATGCCCTCCGTCTCGGCGCGTTCCTGCGGCACCAACCGGGCGCGATGTACACGCACCGAGGACTGCGCCCGACCGCGCGCCTGAGGGGGCAAGCACACGTGCTGCACCTGCCCGGCCATGCTCCCGGCCCTGGGAAAAGCGTCCACACCCCACAGGTAAGCGGCCGAACGCTCGGCCAGGACGACCGCCGGGTGCAGCTGCGGCAGCAACGCCGTGGCACAGGCCAGCAGCGCGTCATGGTGGGGCAAGCGGGCGGGAGGGTTCGTATCGACGCTCATGGACCCAGGTTCGGCATGGCCCGAGTCGGCCACAAGGCCGAATTCTGTGCCTGTGGACAACCATGGACGCAAGGCATGCCCGGGCCCAGCCATGTGTGGGGTTGGGCCCTCTGCATGGTTGAGAGGCCTTGTTGCAGTGGGAGGTCAGCGCATGGGCGGTGGTCCGATGGCCAGGTGGATGTGGTCCACGTGCCCTTCGGTGTTGCCCGCGTTGACACCGTGCGGTCGGCCCGTGCCGGGGAAGGTGCCGCTGGGATCTTTCGCGGGGTTCCAGATCTCCCGGTTGTAGATCAGTCCCTTGACCCCGAGCTCCTGGTGGTTCTCGATGGCCCAGTTGACGACGGTCAGCGCGGTCTGGTGCATCCGGCCGGTCGGCTTACCGCCCAGTGGCGCCACCATGTAGTCGATCGCCTGGCCGTGGCCGTGGTCGCTGCCCTGCTCCGCGCGGAAACCGCCCGCGGACAAGTAGAAGTCGGGGAACTCCTCGTTGATGATCTCGTGGGTGGCACACGCTTCGGGGATCACGCCCAGGGACCCGCAGGAGGTCGTGACCCCGCTCGCGAAGACGACCGAGCCCGGGTCGAAGGTGTACTCGCCCTCCTCGTCGACGAGGTTGACGTCGACGAGCCCCCGGGCCCCGGAGACGTCGTCGATGGCCGAACCACCGCAGTTCAGGTCCGGGCCGTCGCGGTCGCACTCGTTGGGCGGATGCACGATGGCGATCGCCGAGGCGTTGCCGGCGATGGTGTCGACGTCCTCCTCCTCGCCGTCGCAGACCACGTCGTTCCAGCCCTGGCCGCCGGCGCCCTCCTCCAGTTCCTTCTGGCACAGGGCCCCGCGCACCTCGACACGGATGATGTTGCCGTTGCGTCCCATGGTGTTGTCGCTGGCCCGGATGTCGGTGAGGACGGCGTCGTTGGCGCGGGCGTAGTCCTCGGCGCGCTCGGTGGCGGCGTCCTCCTCGTAGACCGGCATGGGGAAGATCCCGTTCGCGAGGTCCTGGGCGGCCTCGTCCTGGAGCGCGCTCGCGGCGGCCAGTGCTGCGGAGTCCGCTGCGGTCTGGGCCTGGGAACGCAGGTCGTTGGCCCCGCCCACACGCACGAAGAGCACGGTGAGGGCGAGCAGTGCGAGGGTGAGGCCGAAGAGCAACAGGACACTGGCTTGTCCCTGGTCGTCGCGGAATCGTCCCATGCTGGATCCTGAAGAGTGGGGGAACGTGAGGAGAGTGGCCGCACCGCGCAGGATATCCCTCCGTGTGGAGGTTCGGTAGTGGGCTGTGGACAAAACACGAGGGGAGCGCAGGACATTCTGTGGAAGGTCCCGAACCCCACCACCGAGGGCAAATAGTATTGCTGGGCGTGCGGCCTGAGAACGCCCGTCGGATTTTCGGTGCGACTAGAAAGCGATCCCATGAGTGCCCGAAAGGCGATGTCCCCTGTCGAGCAGGACGAACTCCTCCGCCGCGTATCGGGCGAGCTGCTCGCGTCGGCCCCGGCCGACTGGGTCAAACTCCGGCTGGTCTACACGGGGCTGGTCGACTTCGCGGCGGTGCGGCTGGAGGCCATGTTCTCCGACGGGCGCACCGAACACTGGCTGCCACCGTCCGCCGCCCCCGAGGCCATGAGCGACCTGCGGCGCGGCATGTACCAGGAGGGGCAGGGAACTTGGTACACCGCCCACCTGGAGGTCGACCGCCCCGGCCGGTACTCGGTGCGCTACAACTACGACGAGGAACCCCACTTCGGTGAGGTACGCCCCGACCACAGCTTCGCGCTCGACCACGTGTGTTTCCCGCGCGGGGTCGACCACCGCCCGGACTGGCTCCAGCTCAAACTCATGGGCGCAGCAGAGGAACGCACCGCGCCCCTGCCCGAACACGTGGAGGACCGCCCCCGCGAGTGGGCTGCGCACACCGATCCCGCCCAGTTGCGCGGGACCGATGTGTCCCCGGGCGGGATCACCCCCGAGGTGATGATGGACCTCGTGCAGGAGATCGTCGACCGCACCTTCGACGCCCTGCGCTCCAAGGGCGCCTGGACCGGCATCGTCATCGACCACAAGGAGGTCCTGGGGGCGACGGACACCCGCGTGTTCGTGGACTGGGACGAGGCCGGGACGCAGCAGGAGTGGTTGCCGGCCGAGGCCGACCGGCTCCTGTGCACCTTGCGCACCGGCATGTACCAGCAGGGCAAGGGCACGTGGTTCCGTGCGAGGTTCCGGATCGCGGAGTCGGGGGAGATCGGGCTGGAGTTCGACCAGAAGAACCCGCCCGAGTTCGACCCGGTCCCCGATCCCCGGTGTTACCTGTGGGACGTGCAGCGTTTCCCGCGCAGTTCCGACCACATCCCGGACTGGTTGTTGGACCGGTTGAGCGAGGCGCAGCGGCTCGTCAAGGCGCAGGCGTGAGGCTCCCGGCATGGATGCTTTTCGCCCATTTTCGTCCTTGCTGACTTTTGTGGCGCTCATGGGGGCTATGGGGCGAATGTGCAGCAAAGGGCCCCGTTTTTCCGGGGCCTCTTGTCCAGGACGGGAACGCTGGACCGAGCGGACCGAACGGACCCGGCGGTGCGTCGGCGCGCCCGCGCCATCGGGGCCGGAGCCGGTCAAAGCACCGACCGGCGCAGGCCGCCCTCCCCGGCACAGGAGCCGGCCCCGGGGGGCGCAACGGCGGCCCCGCCCCCGTCCAGCGTCGGCCCGTACCGTTGTCGGCAGAAGTCCTGCAGCCGCCGCGCCAAGGCCTCCAGAGCCGCCGGCGCGTGGTGGTCGTGGGCCCACACCGCGTGCAGGGCCACCTCCAGGCACCGCCCGCCGTCGGTGATCCGCCGGGGCCGGAGGCCGAACCGGCTGTCGTCGGTGACCACGGCCACGCCCCGCCCCGCTGCCGCCAGGGCCTGGGCGATCTCGCCGTTGAAGGTCTCCACCACGGCCCCGTAGTGCCTGCCCAGGCCCCGCACGGTGTGGTCCAGCAGACGCCGCGCGGCGAAGTCCGGGGTCGGCAGCACCAGGTTCTCCTCCACCAGAGCGCCGACCTCGATGCTCTCCGCTTCCGCGTGCGGACGGTCCCCGCGCACGTACGCCCACACCGGCAGCCGTGCCAGGGTCAGCGTTGGAAACCCCGGCGAGGGCGGCTGCGTGGTGATGGCGATGTCGATCCTGGACATCAGGTCCGGCAGGTCCGGATCGATGTCGATGCTGGTCACGCTCGGTTCGGGGTCGTCGGGGGCGAAGCCGGCGATGAAGGGGGCCACGATGTCGACCAGCGTGGTGCTCGGAGCGCCGAAGGACACCGATGTCAGGTGCCCGGCCGACAGATGGGCGGCGAGCCGTTCGGCCTGGTCGAACCGGCGCAGCAGGTCACGCGCCTCGCCGAGGAACTCCTCGCCCGCGTTGGTCAGTCTCAGCCGCGCCCCCGAACGTTGGAACAACCGGACTCCGATCGCCTTCTCCAGCTGCTTGACCTGCCGGGACAGTGCCGGCTGGGTCATGTGCAGGCGCTCGGCGGCAGCCGAGACCGTGCCCTCGTCGGCGACGGTGACGAAGTAACGCAACAGGCGGATTTCCATGCCTGGTGAGCATACTCCATCAAAGAAACAGGCATTGGACAGCATAGGCATCCGTGCGGACGATGAAGGCGAACCCACGACACACCTTCAGGGGGCTCCCATGGCCGAGATCGACCAGTCCCGACACCTCGGGGACGCTTTCCCCGGGCCGCGCGCACAGGCGCTCGCCGACCGCCGCGACGCCTCCGTCCCGCGCGGTGTCTCCGCCGTGATGCCGACCTTCGCCCATCGGGCCGGCGGCGGCATCGTCGAGGACGTCGACGGCAACCGCCTCATCGACTTCGCCTCCGGCATCGCGGTGACCACCGTCGGGGCCTCCGAGCCGCGCGTGGCCGAAGCGGTGCGCGCCCAGGTCGAGGAGTTCACCCACTCGTGCTTCATGGTCACGCCCTACGAGCACTACCTGGAGGTCGCCGAGCGCCTCGCCGAGCTGGTGCCCGTGCCCGGTCCCGCCAAGACGGCACTGTTCAACTCCGGCGCCGAGGCCGTGGAGAACGCCGTGAAGGTCGCCCGCGCCCACACAGGCCGGCAGGCGGTGGCCGCGTTCGACCACGCCTACCACGGGCGCACCACGCTCACCATGGGCCTGACCGCCAAGACCATGCCCTACAAGCACGGTTTCGGCCCCTTCGCCTCCGAGCTCTACCGGGTCCCGGGCTCCTACCCGCTGCACGACGGACTCGACGGCGCCCAGGCGGCCGCGCGCACCATCGACCAGCTCGACAAGCAGATCGGGGCACAGAACCTGGCCGCCGTCGTCATGGAACCGATCCAGGGCGAGGGCGGCTTCATCGTCCCCGCACCCGGGTTCCTGCCCGAGATCGTGCGCTGGTGCCGTGACAACGGGGTGCTCTTCATCGCCGACGAGGTCCAGACCGGCTTCGCCCGCACCGGAGACTGGTTCGCCTCCGAACACGAGGGCATCGAGCCCGACATCGTCATCACCGCGAAGGGGATCGCCGGGGGGCTGCCGCTCTCGGCCGTCACCGGACGCGCCGAGGTCATGGACGCACCCCACGCCGGCGGTCTCGGCGGCACCTACGGGGGCAACCCCATCGCCTGCGCCGCCGCCCTGGCTGCGCTGGACACGATCGTGGAGGAGGGCCTGCTCGAGCGGGCCGCCCAGGTCGAGAAGATCGCCACCGACCACCTCTCGCGCGTGCGTGAACAGGATCCCCGCATCGCCGAGGTCCGGGGACGCGGTGCCATGCTCGCGATCGAGCTCACCGACCCCGCCACCGGCGAGCCCGACGCCGCCCTCACCGCCCGGGTGGCCCAGCAGGCCCGCGAGGCCGGGGTCATCACGCTGACCTGCGGTACCTGGGGCAACGTGATTCGCCTCCTGCCGCCGCTGAGCATCGGCGACGACCTGCTCCGTGAGGGCCTGCAGATCATCACCGACGCCTTGCGGCGTTCCTGAGCCCGACCGACCCACAGGAGGACGAACATGGAACCTTCAGCCGACACCCGCTTCGAGGTGACCGACCCCGCCACCGGCGCCGTGGTGGGCACGGCCCCCGACCACGGCCCCGACGCCGCACTGAAGGCGGTCGCCGAGGCCCACGACGCCTTCGCGGCATGGTCGGCGACCCCGCCGCGCCACCGCTCGGAGGTGCTGAGCGCCGCCCACCGGGGCATGATCGCCGCCAAGGACCGCCTCGCCGCCCTCATCGTCTCCGAGAACGGCAAGTCCAGGGCCGACGCCGAGGCCGAGGTGGGCTACGCCGCAGAGTTCTTCCGCTGGTACGCGGAGGAAGCGGTCCGCATCCCGGGCAGCTTCGGCACGGCCCCCGCCGGCGGGGTGCACAACATCGTCACACGCGCCCCGGTCGGTGTCGCGGCACTGGTCACGCCGTGGAACTTCCCCGCGGCGATGGCCACCCGCAAGATCGCCCCCGCCCTGGCCGCCGGGTGCACCGCCGTACTCAAACCCGCAGCCGAGACCCCGCTGACGGCGCTGGCGATCGGGGAGATCCTGCTGGAGGCCGGGGTGCCCGAGGGCGCGGTGCACGTGGTGCCCACGACCTCGGCCGCGCCGGTGGTCTCGGCCTGGCTCTCCGACCCGCGTGTGCGCAAGCTGTCCTTCACCGGTTCGACCGGGGTGGGGCGCACGCTGCTGTCCCAGTGCGCCGACCGGGTCCTCAACACCTCCATGGAGCTGGGCGGCAACGCCCCGTTCGTGGTCGCCGAGGACGCCGACGTCGACGCGGCGGTGCAGGGCGCGATGGTCGCCAAGTTCCGCAACTCCGGGCAGGCCTGCACGGCGGCCAACCGGTTCTACGTGCACCGCCGGGTCGCCGACACCTTCGTGGAGCGCTTCGGCAAGGCGGTGGAGGCCCTGAAGGTGGGCCACGGTGACCAGGGCGCGCAGATCGGACCGGTGATCTCCGCCGGCGCCGCAGACGGGATCCGTTCCCTCGTCGAGGACGCCGTCGCCGGCGGGGCCCGGGTGGCCCACCACGCCACGGTCCCCTCGGAGCTGCCGCGTTCCTTCGTCGCGCCCACCGTGCTGACCGGGGTGTCCCACGACGCCGCGATCGTGCGCGAGGAGATCTTCGGCCCGGTCGCGCCGGTCCTGGTCTGGGAGGACGAGGACGAGCTGATCGAGCAGGCCAACGCGACCGAGTACGGGCTGGCGGCCTACGTCTACGCGGGGTCGGCCGATGCCGCGATGCGTATCGGCGGCCGGCTGGAGGCCGGGATGGTCGGCATCAACCGCGGGCTCGTCTCCGACCCCAGTGCACCCTTCGGCGGGGTCAAGCAGAGCGGTCTGGGCCGGGAAGGCGCTGAGCTCGGCCTGGAGGAGTACCTGGAACCCACCTACTTCTCCGTCGCGCACACCTAGTTCCCCGAGGTGACGGGACGGGGGCGGATCCGCCGGTTTTGCTCTCCGGCGGACTCCCCCGCCCTGCCCGCTGTCCGGATCGCACCATTACCCTCGGGGATCGTCCGCTGCGGTGCGCGGGCGTGAACGCGAACCGAGGAGGTACGCAGGCATGGAGTCCGTCGAACGCCGGGCACACGCCCTCGAAGCCCTGGCCGCGGAAGGGGTCTTCGACAACGACGACCACCCGCTCATCGGTGTCCTGGACCGGCAGGCGGTCCGCGACCGTGTCCGCGAACTCGAGGACGCCTTCGACGGCCCGGGGCGCAGACTGCACACGGTGGCCGCCAAGGCCGCGACCCTGGTCCCGGTGCTCGGCTGGTTCGCCGAGGCCGGGATGGGGTGCGAAGTGGCCAGCCCCGGCGAGCTCGCCATGGCGCTGGAGGCCGGGTTCGACCCCTCCCGCATCGTCTTCGACTCCCCGGCCAAGACCCGCACCGAACTACGCCGCGCCCTCGAACTCGGCGCCGACCTCAACATCGACAACGTCCAGGAACTCCAGCGGATCGACCGGCTGCGCCAGGACGTGGACCACGATCCCGCGCGCCCCGCGCCCGGCATCGGGTTCCGTATCAATCCCCAGACCGGCGCCGGCAGCATCGAGGCGATGAGCACCGCCTCGCACACCTCGAAGTTCGGCGTGGGCCTGGCCGACCCCGGCACCAGGCGGATGCTGTTCGAGGCCTACGCCGCGCGCCCCTGGCTCAACCAGCTCCACGTGCACTCCGGATCCCAGGGGATGGAACTGAAGCAGATCGCGGCCGGGATCGCGGCCGTGTACGAGTTGGCTGAGGAGATCAACGCACGCCTCGGCCACCGCCGGATCGACCGGCTCGACATCGGGGGAGGGCTCCCGGTCAACTTCGCCTCCGACGAGACCACGCCGACCTTCCGGGAGTACCGGGCGGCGATCGAGCAGATGGTGCCGGGGCTCTTCGACGGCCGTTACTCCCTCACGACCGAATTCGGGCGTTCCCTGCTGGCCAAGGCCGGCACGATCGTGGCGCGGGTGGAGTACGTCAAGCACATCGGCGGCAGGCAGGTCGTCATCACGCACGCGGGTGCGCAGGTGGCGACCCGGACCGCGTTCGCCCCCGAATCCTGGCCGCTGCGGGTCAGCCTCCACACGCCCGATGGAAAGCTCAAGGCCGCCGGATCCGCGCAGGAGGGGGACGGGTCGGAGGGGGCCGGGCTGCGCTCGGACGTGGCCGGACCGTGCTGTTTCTCCGGGGACCTGCTCACCGAGGACGTGGAACTGCCCGCCGCCGAACCCGGGGACCTGGTCGCCGTGCACGACACCGGGGCGTACTACTTCTCCACGCCGTTCGCCTACAACGCCCTACCGCGCCCCGGAGTGCGGGGATACGGGGTGGACCCCGCCGACGGCGGTGTGCGGTGGGAGGGCATCCGGCGTGCGCAGTCGGTCGAGGAGATCCTCGCTGAGTCCGGGGGCGGGCGGGCGGCATCGCTCGACTGAGGCCGCGGGCGGGGGACGGATGGGCCGGTGGAGGCGGGCGGTGCTCGCCGGGGCGTGTGTAGTGCGTGCTCCGGACACACGTGGGGCGCCTGCGCAGCAGACGCCCCACGGACCCGGGCCAGCCCTGGTACCACCCGTCAGAACACCCGCCGCCGCAGGGCGTCGACGACGTGCACGTCCGCGACGGTCACACGTACGTCCCCCGAGTCCATCGGAACCACCGTCGCCGACCGCACGTGGCCGCCGTGGTGCCAACGCCGGTGGGTGCGTCCGGGGACCGTGCTCGCGGGCACCCGGTCCAGCGCACCGGGCGGGCCCACCAGGAACCGCAGCTGCCACGAGGACCGGGCGGAGGTTCCCCCGTCCAACCCGAGGCGCTTCAACACCCCCTGCAGCCGCGTCGGATCCGCCCCCCGTGCGGGGGTCACGTGCAGCGGGAACCGTTGCCCGGCCCCCACCCCGCGCACGATCTCCACCGCGCATTCGGCGCCCTCGGGCAGTACCTTGTCCAGCAGCACCTCCATCTGCAACTGTCCTTCGTGCCGCGGCCGCACGTCGGTGGCCTGCACCCCCAGTGTCGGAGGCAGCGGGGAGGTCATCAGCGCCAACCGGTCGTTGACCGTGTAGTAGGGCTGTACCTGGGACCCGTACGCCTGGTTCGGGCTCACCTCCACCGACGGGTACTCGATGATGTGTTTGTAACCCACCACGCCCGGCAGGTGCCGCCCGACCGTGGCCTCGCTCCCGTCGGACAGGACCAGGCGCAGCTCCCAGCGTTCCGACTCGCCCTGTCCACCGCGCACCACGACGGACGGGTCCACGACCGCGGTGAACTTCCCGTCGGGCGCCACCGGGGCGGAGAACTCCCGCATCACCTTGGACGCCGACCGCAGCCGTACCGTCAACCGCGCGCGAGGGTCGGGTGTCGTGCGGCCGAGCAGGTGGCCCTGGACCGTGATGAGCCCGTCCTGCACCTCCACGTGTTCGACCTCGGCGTGGTGGGCGGCCCGCCGTACGTGCAGCTGCAGCCGCCCCTTCGCGCTGCGCGTGGGGATCGCCAACGCCAACTCCGGGGTGTCCTCCGGCCGCAGCGGATACCCGTACTGGTGGATCTGCACGTCCTCCACTGCCGTGGACCGTTCCCCGTCGACACGCATCACGTCCCAGGCCCGCGCAGTCAGGTGCCCGACCGAGGGGTCGATGACCACGCGCCCCCTCTCGTCGGGTACGTGGGTGTAGCGCTCACCCGGCATGGACAGCACCATGCTGTCGGGCGGCTCGGTGAAGGTGAGCGTGGTCAGCCCGTCGCCGGTGGCCTCCACCAGGCAGGAGGAGGGCTGCTCCATGCGCGGCGCGGGCGCACGGAAACCCTCTGTCCCGGTACCCGTGATCGGGCCGGGGACGGGGTCTCCGGGCAGGTCCTCGTCCATGGCGATGCTGTCGTCGGCCGCGAGCCGTGCGGCCGGGACCTGGGTGGAGTTCAGGTGGATCAGCCCGGACTGGGCCTTGTCCAGGCGCAGCTCGTCGAAGAGCTGCTCGTGCAGGCGCACCACGCGTGAGGGGTCGAAGCGTTCGGAGTCGTTGAGCGCGGCCGAGGCCATCCGGCGGCGCAGAGGATCGTTGCCCATGAGTTCGGACAGGCCCCTGGCGATCCCCGAGGCCGACCGGTTGGGCACGAGCAGTCCGTCCTGCTGATCCTTGATGATGCTGGAGGGCCCGTGGGGGCAGTCGGTGCTCACCACGGGCAGTCCCGAACGCATCGCTTCGACGATGGTCATGCCGAAGGGTTCCTCACTGGAGGTCACCGCGGCGAACGCGCCCTGCGCCCAGGCCTCCTCCACGCGCGGGTGGGCGCCCATGAGCCAGATGCGGTCCTGCATGCCCAGCTCGCGCACCTGTCTGGCGAGGCGGCCGCGTTGGCTGCCGCGCCCGTAGATGCGCAGGGTCCAATCGGGGTGTTCGTCGGCGACCTGGGAGAAGGCGTCCACGAGCAGGTCGTGCCGTTTGCTGGGCGCCAGCCGCCCGGCCGAGACGATGGTGCGGGTGTTGGTGCCGTCGGTGGTGAAGGCCGGGCGGGGGACGGAGTTGGGGATGGCCACCAGCCGTACCCCGGGCAGCGGCATACGCACGGAGTAGGTGCGTGCGTCGGCCTCGGTGACGGTGACGAAGGCGTCCAGGTCCCTGTAGGTGCCGGCCATGACCCGGCGCAGCGGTTCCTGGTGCTGCTCGAAGGTGAGGTGTTCCTGACCGACCTTGACCAGGCGGGCCGGACCCACACGCGCGATGATGACGTTGAGTCCGGGGCGGGTACCGACCACGACGTCGGCGTCGGTGGTGGTGAGGAACTCGGCGAGGCGGTCGTCGGTCAGGCGGCTGTGTTGCTCCCCCCGGCCGTCCTCGACGGGGAAGAGCTCCGGGGGCTGCCCGGCGCGGGGGTCGTTCTCGTGGAGGGGACGGCCCCCCTCACCGGTGGATACGTGCTCCTTGTCGCGGGTGTCGACGAGCCACCGTAGGCGCACGCCCGGCGGTACGGGCAGTACCGGTTCGTCGCGGTGCCGGAAGACCGAGACGATCTCGACCTCGTGGCGGCTCGACAGCGCGGCCGTCTGGTTGGCGACGGTGCGTACTGTGCCCCCGATGCCGTACATGTCATTGATCAGGTAGGCGATCTTCACCCTGCCCCCGAAGTGTGAAGTCTGGAAATGACGATCCCGCGCCCTGTTCGAGCCCCTTGTTGTCCGCATGTGGCGCGATGTGTCCGGTGTGCCTCGTGTGCGCCTCTGATATGCGGATCCGTGGCGGAAGAAGGGTGCGGGACGGCCTCAGGTTAGGGGTGTTCTCCAGGTCAGCGCGGGCTGATTGTGAAGTTCTGGACAAAGATTTGCGGGCCTCCGAGCGCACGGTGGGGCGAACGCCCGTGTGTGCCGGAGGAAGCGCCGCCGGAGACCCTGGCCGAATTTTGAGGACATGATGACCGGGTGTGTTGATGGTGTTCGAGGAAAGAAGCGGCGCCGACCGTGCTGATGACTGTTTTGATGGTGCATGCCCGGTAAGCGGTGAGTGGTGCTGTTCCGATGGCGCCCGGGCACAGGACCCCGACCCGCGCCCTCCACCCCCGTGGAACGCAGGGTGTCGTTACTCCCGGACGGAGAGTACGTTACCTAGCGTGCTCACCATGACTGTGTGCAAACGTGGCGTGAGCGCTGTGTCGGCGATCGGCCTGGCAGCAGGGGTCCTGTACGCGGCGGGCCCGGCCCCGGCCGCCGCGGAGAGCGTGACGGAGAGGTACACCCACCGGGACGGCGCGGAACTGTCCTTCACCCTGCCCGGCGACCCGTCGACCACCTGCGAGGTCGAGATCGTCGCCTCCGGCTCCAACGGCGCCGACGCCTCCGACGGGCGGACGGGAACGAGCGCGGGCGGCCACGCCGCCCAGGTGACCGCGACCGTGCGGGCCGGTCCCGGGGAGAACTTCTCCGTGGACACCGCCGGGACCGCATTCGGGGGCAGAGGGGCCACCGGCGGCGACGGCCGCGACGGCGGCGACGGAGGGACCTCCGGCGGCTCCGGGCTCCAGACACTGCGCGGTGGCGGTGGCGGCGGCGCGACCGTGGTCACCCGCGCGGGCCAGGACCTGATCATCGCCGCGGGTGGCGGTGGAGGCGCCGGCCGCGGCCATGACGGATCCTCCGGCACCTACCATCCGGGAGGCAACGGGGGAGACGGCGGTCGGACCGGCCAGGACGGCCGGCCCCACTCGGACAACAGCGGGCTCGGGGGAGGCGGCGCAGGCGCGACCACCGATGCACCCGGTGCCGGCGGGGACACCACGGACGCGGGGCTCCCCGGAGCACCCGGCAGCGGTGGCGCGGGCGGGGACGGGGCCGACGGCCCCTCCGACGACGAGGACCTCGGTGCCGCAGGTGGTGGTGGCGGTGGCGGGGCCCAGGGCGGAGGCGGTGGCGGCTCCGCGGAGCTGACCGTGCTCAACGGCGGAGCCGGCGGTGGAGGCGGTTCCAGCCTGGGGCCGGAGGGATCGACCGTCACCACCGTCGACGCGATGTCGGGCAGCGTGAGCTTCAACTACAACAGCTCCGACTGCGGGGCGCCCATCGGCGGACTGTGGAGGAACGGCACCACGCACACCGGCCAGAGCGAGCGGTCCATCGGGGGCGCCGGGCCGTACGAGTCCGTGCGCCCCAGCCACCCCGGAGGCTCCCTGTGACGGGCCCTGCCTGACACGCACCAGTTCGAACGCACAAGGCCGGCTGGGGGCCGGGGCTGCCCCGGCCCCCACCCGGCCCCTCGGTCCCCCAGGGCCTCGGAAGAAGGTGTGCTCCGACCGGTGAGTCGCCTTCCCCTGCTTCCCGGCTGCCGACAGGCCCCCGCGGCCGCCGGCCCTCGGGGTGCAGTTCCTGCGCCCGGAGGGTCTGTGGTCACTGCTTCGGCAGGACGAACACTCCACGTCCCTGCACAGCGTGTAGGACCCCTGCGTCTTCCAGATGACCAGTCGCCTTCAGCACCGTGCCTCTGGAGACACCGAACTCTTGCAGGAGCTGTGTCAGCGAAGGGATGGCTCTGCCTGCCGGGTACACCTCCGCGTCGATACGCGCGAGGAGGATCGCAGCAAGCTGCTTCCACACCGGGTCCATGCCCTCGTCGTCGATTTCTGTGTTCGGCCCGTAGCCACTCGGCAAGTCCATGTGAAGAGCATGGCTGGGCGGAGGTCAATGGCCCCTAGTGGGTCAGTCTGTTGAAGTCTATGTACGGGTAGGTAAGAGTGACGTACCATCAGATCAGCAGGTGAATGAAGAAACCCCGGCGACGTGTAGCAGCACGTCCCGGGGCCATGGCCGACCTGAACGGACAGATCGACATGCAAACCCTACTTGCCGCGCCACGTGAACACTCGTTCGCTCACGCCCCGGTCCGTGTGGTGCCGGGGATCCGTACTTCCGCCCGGCCGACGACCCGGAGCCCTCGGAGCCGCTCCCGGCGGATCCGGCGCTATGCGGCTGACCTGCCGCCCGCGCGCTCCCTCGCCCTCGTCGCCGTCTCTCCCGCGGCCGCCTCCTGGGTGCCAGAACCTGAGGGGTTCGCCCAAACTCTCATGTTCGAGAGTCCCGATGGGGTCTCCGGTCGACCGCCGAATGGTCCGAGGGAAAAAATTTTCTGTGCTCGGGAGGGGGAAGTCAGTGAGTGATCGACGCCGGAACACGGCAGAAAATGCACATATCGGTTGGTGGCGGAGCGTCACCAAAGACGAAATGTCTACGTCCCAAACCCGGGGCGAGTCCCTCGACCTGGCAGGAGAGCCCCCTTCCTCCAGGGTGAAGAAGCGCTATGACCAGCGATTTCGCAGGAAGTGGCTGGGGTTGGAGGCGTGCCCGGAGTCCGATTGCGCGCTCTCGGCCTATCACTTGGGGGCACACATGACGTTCGACCACGAGGAATTCTCCGGACGGAAAGAGGAGCCGAAGTTGGATTCCCTTGTCGCTGTTATGACGGGTATGGTGTTCTCACCAGGGCTTCCAGCGCACTCGGTCGAGCGGCTGAATGCGGCCGACGAGCTCTTCGGCCGGCTCGATGTGCGTCTCCGTGCAGGGGAGGAGCCTCCTCTCTCCTGGCGGGTGCTCGGTGCGGACGACAATGAGGGGCGGGCTTTTGTGACTGATCGGTACGACGTTCTCTCCGAGGTTCTCAGAACCTCCGGCGGCGCCACGGAATGCCGACAGGCCTTGCGGAAAGCCCGGAGGGAATGGGGCCAGTTGAACGAGACCATGAAGGAAGGGTCGGCGATGCCCGAACCCTGGTGGAGGTCGGCCAGGCGGCTCTGACTGGAGGGGAGGGCCGAGGTCGACGGTTCCGGACCGCAGGAGCTTGGGGACCCTTGCCTGCGTGTCCGGACCTCCGAGCCCGGTTCGCAGGTGAGAACAAATATCAGTGGACCGGGCTCACTTCCAGAGGGAGCCCCGGGTGTGTAAGGCATGAAACCGCCCGGGGATCCCTGGGGAGGCAGCCATTGTGTAATGGCGGGTGCGGCCCCGTGGTGCGATCCACGGGGCCATTTTTTGGTTGTTGCCCGGGCGATTCATAGGTTTTTCGGATTTTAGGTACTCGAACCAGTTGCGTCGATTTTTCAGGAGCCGTTCCCCTGGCGTGTTTCGGAATGGTTGCTCCGGAGGGCTCGCACAACTCATCGGTCACGGATGCGATTCGAGCAATGCCCGTGACCCTGTCTCGTGGCGCCGGTCCGCGAGAGTCCCTGAGGTTTCCTCGGGCCGTGGGGACGGCGACCGGCCCCGCACAGGGTCGGCACGGTGGGAACGGTACGCCGGAGCCCCCGGAACCGTTCGCCCGGATCTGCTCCGGTGGCCGACGCTCGGCGAGGACCGGGGAGGGGCGGCAGAAGACAGGTGTCAGTAGGAGCGGGAGTTCTCCCACTGGGCCCACGCCACACACGGGGACCCGTGCTCAGCGGAGATGTAGTCCAGCCCCCAGGAGACCTGGGAACTCGCGCTGGCCTCGAAGTCGTCGGGCGGCGGATGATCGCCGTGGACCTCGGGATCGTAGCCCGGGATGCCTCGGGTGTCGCCGTCCGTGGACCGCTCGAAGTCGGAGACGTTGCTCCAGAGGTTGTCGAGACAGCTCCACTCCTGGCCTTCCCAGCCGTGGTCCTTGGCCATCCTCATGGCGATGGACTCGTTCTCGGAGGAGTTGTCGGACCCGCTCGCCCCGTCGTAGCTCTCGGGCTCCTCGGGGCGGTCCTCCTCGGTCCAGGACTCACCGCACTCGGGGCCCTCGACGAGGCAGACCATCTGACGGACGGCGTTGTTGAAGGTCCGGCTGAGTTCGAGCTGGTAGACGGCCACCATGATGGCCGCCGCGAGAATGAGGACCGCAGCCGTCTCGAGGATCGCTGCTCCGGAGTCGGAGTTCCGGCCGGCTCGGTCGCCTCCGGCACGTGCGCGTGCGCGGACGAGGAGCATGCGGGAACGCGAAAGGAAACCCGGGCGGGGGCTCGGCCGCTCGGAAGCGCCAGGGAGCCCGGAGGGGCCGCGGGCGTCCCCGTGTCTCTCGGGGGTGGGGGTACTCAACTCCGTCTCCAAGGTGGCGATGGGGAGGGTGGGGTCAGTCGATGGGGATGTCCTCGATGGGCTCGAACCCGGGGACCTCCAGGGTCAAGGTCTCAACATCACTAGGTGTCGAGAAGAGAGACCAGTACGTTAGTTGACCATCTGGATGGACATCTCGATTGAAGTACCTTGATGTATTTCCTGAGCACAGGCACTCATTGTTCCCATCCATGACTGGATGATGAAGTGTTCCGGAATCTTCGTCCGTAGCAGTCACTGCAGAGAAGTAGGAGCCAGAATATGTGTATGATCTGTCGTGGAGCCATGTTAAAGTCACGTAGTCATCTGTGAAGTTCTGTACGCTCCAAGTTACGGAGACTAGGTTTCCATTTCCGTTTCTCTCCGCAGAATTGGCTTCGACCTTGAGGCCATCAGCCTCTTCGGAAATACCTTCGCCTATTCCTAGTGATTCGAGTTCTTTATATTGAGGGCTTGCACTCGCATTGGCTGTCAGCGCAAGGGGTAGCATCGCCAGTGCGCAAGTTATTGCCGTGGCGGCTCTTTTGTTTTTCATCGGTCAATCTATTTCTCAAAAGTCACAGTGACTCGCCTATTTCTTTTCTTGCCTTCTTCGGTTTCGTTGTTGGCGATCGGGTCTGCTGAGCCATGTCCTTCAGTTTCGAAAGATACACCATCTCGGGAAATTCGATCTGAGATGGCTTCTTCCACAGCTTCGGCTCGCTCTTTAGAGAGCGGAGTGTTCACAGCGTCTGAACCAGTGTTGTCTGCATGGCCATCGACCTGGACGGTGCTTGATTCGGATTGGTCAATCTCTGAAGCTACCTGGGCGATGATTTCCTGAGAGTCATTCGTGAGATCTGAGCTTCCTGTGTCAAACAGTACGTCTGAAGAAAGCAGGATGCTTACGTCGCCTTCGCTTTCCTGGCGTCCAGTTTCGTGTTCAATGTCATCGGAAATCATGGTGAGTGGGGTAATTTCAGGTTCAGAAATACTATCATTTTCAATCGATTCTGATGACTCAAGGATCGGCACGTCTAGAAAGGGTGGTGTGATTGGAGTGGTCACAGTCATATATTCGACATCGTCAGGAGGGGCTGGGAAAATAACCCAAAGGTTGACAGTTTCCCCGCTGTCGATTCCGTTGTCCGCGGTGGAACAGAAGCAAGATCCATTTTCTTGGTCGTAGCTTAGGTGTCTAGTTTGCGATGATGCGTCAATAAGAGATGCATTGCTCGCTGAGTATGGATCGTCTCCGTCGCTTAATGCATCTTGAAGTATATAATGACTTCCTGAATTGTTTGTGAGTGTCAGGTTGAGTCGAAGAAAGTCACCGTTAATTAGCTCAAGTGGATGAACGCTTATTTCTAGGTTGCTGCCGAGTTTAGTGGCAGTTGTCGGGGCGGTTTCGATTATTTCGCTCTCGCTCTCGCTGTCGGGTTTTTCTTGTTCTTGGTTTCCCTCTTGAGTGTCGGATGTGGCGTCGTTAGATGTTTCGCTAGGGGCAACAACGCAGCCTGAGAGGGAGGCGATGAGAGGGAATATGGCTAGTACGTTAAGGGTGCTATTTTTTTGGCGGTTGGTGCTCATAGTGCATCACATGTGAATCATGAGGGGCTGTCTGGCGGTGTTTCACTGTCTCCTCCGCCGCGCAATATTTCTGATACTGCTCCGTCGATCGCACCTCTTATTTCCTCTGGGAGGCCAATCGCGAAAACCGCCGCGGCCACTGCTGCTACCAGGATGATGACTGCGGCGTACTCGATGATGCTGGCCCCCTGGTCGCTCTTCCGGTGTGGGGGCACCAGGCACGTTCGGGATCTGAGCCAGAGCTCTCGAAACTTACTCATAGGGGAACGGCTCCTCCAGGGGACAGTTTTCTGTGTGTGGCAGCCGAGGGGTCTGTCGTCCGGCACCACCACGTGTTCTTCCCCGAATATCGCTTCACACGTGGCCGAATGCGGCCATCCCGGTCCGGGTGCCGGTCTACTTGGACCACCTGGTTCGGGGGCGCATCCGGGGGGCCTCCTGTGCCTCGCACCAGCTCCTGCGGATGCACACGAGCCCCCTGGTCATCGGGCGCCCCATGATCAGCTGCATTCCGTCGGACCTCGACGGTCACCGGCACCGGGTGGGGCGGGGTGTTGTCTCCGTTCGGGGGAGAACATCAATCAATTCAGTTGGAACAGAGCCATCTTCGCATGCATCCCATCACCGCGCCATGCTCCCCCGAACCTGGGGACAATCATCGGAGGAGCGCGGTGGTTCGGGTTCCGAGTGTTCTTGTGCCGCTCTTTGTTCTGTGTCTTGCGGGGAGGGCGAATGTGCTCGTGAGAGCGCTGCTCGGGTCCGCCGCTTCCTCCGTCGGGCTCTCCTGAGCACGGGCCGGCAGCGGAGGGTTCCCGGGGTGTCCTCACGCGGACCCGTGCCGGTGTCCGGGCCTGGTGGTGCGTCCTTGCGGGCTCCTCTTGAGGGGCATAAGAAGCTGAGACCAGAGGTGTGGGGAACCGGTGCGTGTTCGGGTCCGAAATCCGTGGCCGACGTTCGATCGGGCCCCACGTCTGCTCGTGCGGGGCGCTCAGGTTGCGGCCGGAGGAACCACGGTCGGCGGACCGTTCTTGAGGAAGCCATCCCTGAACAGGAAAAACCCCAGGGATCCTCGTTCCGTCCGAGGTAAAACCCGCTTCGACGTGCGAGCCGGGATACGGAGCATTCTCCGAATGTTTCTGGCCGGACCGCATCCGAGAATCCCGTACATGCCGTCAGGGTCCTCGCAGCTCTCCCCTGCGCGGGGCCCTTCGTGCGGGGCCGATCCACCGCGAGCGGAACGAGGTCCCGCCGGGGCCCGGGTGCGGGCTCCGGCGAGAACGGGTCAGGTGTGTTCCACCGGCACCCACAATTCGGCCTCGGCGGTGGTTCCGTCCCGGGAGTACTCCACCTTCAGCAGTTCGGGCCCCGGAACGGTCCGGTAGGCGGGGTTGGCGGGGAACCACTGGCCATAGGCATCGGCCCACAGGCGCTGCAGGGATCGGGGGTGCTCACTGACCGGCCCCGAGGTCGGGAACACCACCCAGGTGCCCGCGGACACCTCCAGGGTTTCCATGCCCTGAGCCCCTGGGGCCGAGGTGGCCGCGCCCTGGTAGTAGTCGATCTCGTTGCCCTCCTCCCGGTCCGGGCCCAGAGGCATCGTCACCCCCAGCACACCGGCGGGTTCCTGGTCGGACAGCTCGGCGATCCGCCTCCGGAGCTGCTTGTCCAGGCCCCGGACGAAGTCCTCCATGGCGGTGTTGCGGCCCAGGTGGACGATCGGGACCCGTGCTCTGGGGCCCACGATCCGAAAGTCCCCCTTGTCCACGATCCGGTACTGCATCGTCTCGCTCCCTTCGACGGTGAGGCGGAAGGCCATCCGCGGTTGGAAGGAGAGCACCGCCCCGGTGCGCCGGGCCTGTCCGGGAGAGATCCCGTGCATGGCGCGGAAGGCCCGGGAGAAGGCCTCGGTGGAGCTGTAACCGTGTTCCACCGCGATCTCCAGCAGAGTCCGGCTGCCACCGACGACCTCGGAGCCGGCCAAGGTCAGCCTGCGCCGACGCACGTACTCGGCCAGAGGCATCCCGGCCAAGGCGGCGAACATGCGGCGCAAATGGTGCCCGGAGGTGAGCGCGACCCTGGCCATCGCCGCGGCGTCCACCGGTTCGGTGGTCCGGACCTCGACCAGCTCCAGTGCCTTGTTCAATCTCTCCAGCACGGTGACTCCTCCTTCGCTCACCACCGAAGTTACGGAGGGGACCCCTGAACGCACCCGACAGTTCGCGACCGTGTTCGATCAGGCCGCTCGGCCCGTGCCGGATTCTCCCCCGGGTCGCGGCGGGGCGAGGGTTCGCAGGAGCCGGAGTGCCGTGCCGACCATCAGCGCCGATGCGTGTGAACTGTACGGAGTTGAGTGAGCACGGACGCGAACTTCGGTTACTCGTGAGTAGTGAACCAGTTCACGCACGCGCATGCTCGTGGAGTGGCAGGTCCCCGCAGCAGGGGCCGCAGAACACGATCAGGAGACCCCGTGAGAGCACACCCCCGCCCCGGGCGTTGGAGCACGGCAGCGGTCGCGAGCACCGCCGCCGGCGCCCTCTTCGCTTCCCTCACACTCACAGCCGGTCCCGCCTCCGCCGAGACCGTCCCCGGAACCGACCCCGCAGACCCCGAGGCCATGGCTCCGCAGAGCCTCGACCTCGGCGGAGCCGACAACTCCTACGAGCTTCTGGACGACCTCCAACAGCCCGACCCCCACAGCCCCGAGGCCCAGAACGACTTCTACGAACCGCCCGAGCCACTGCCCGAGGGCGAACCGGGCGACGTCATCCGCGCCGAACCCTACGAACCCAGGACCGACCCGCTGGGCATCGGCACCTTCCCCGCCGACACCTGGCGCGTGATGTACCTGTCCACCGACGCCATGGGCGAGCCCATGGCCGTCACCGGAACCGTCATGGTCCCGACCGACCCGTGGGAGGGCGAGGGCGAGCGCCCTCTGGTCTCCTACGCCATCGGCACCCACGGGCTCGGCTCGCACTGCGCCCCCTCGGTCGGGCTCGAGCAGGGGCTCGACTACGAGGCCGCCATGATGAAACAGGTCGTCGACTCCGGCAAGGCCCTCGTCGTCACCGACTACGAGGGCCTCGGCACCCCGGGCGAGCACACGTACATGGTCGGCCACTCCCAGGGCGCCGCCGTCCTCGACGCCCTGCGAGCCGCCACCCGCCTGGACGAGGCCGACCTCGGAACCGGGTCGCCCATGGGCGTGACCGGCTTCTCCCAGGGCGGAGGCGCAGCGGTGTGGGCCGGGCAGATGCAACCCGAGTACGCACCGGACCTGACCCTGGAAGGCGTCGCTGCCGGCGGTGTGCCCGCCGACCTGGACCGGGTCGCCGAGAACATCGACGGAAGCCTGTACTTCACCTTCCTGGCGTTCGCCGCCTACGGTTACGACGCCGCCTACCCGGAACTGCCGCTGGAGGAGCACCTGAACGCCCGCGGCCAGTTCCTGTTCGACCAGGTCTCGGACGGGTGCATGATCGACACCCTGCCGCTGGGTATCGGCAAGAGCATGGACGACGTGATCGACGTCGACCTCCTCGGCACGCCCGAGTGGCAGGCCCGGCTCGAGGAGAACAAGCCCGGCGGGACCCCGCCCGAAGCCCCGCTGTACCTGTACCACTCCACCGGGGACGACGTGATCCCGATCGACCAGGCCGAGGAGATGCGCGACAGCTACTGCGAGGCCGGCGCGACCCTGGAGTGGGTGGAGACCTCCTCCGGGCCGCACATGCTCAGCTTCTTCGCCGACACCGCAGGCGCCCAGGAATGGTTGGGTGAGCGCCTGGCCGGTGAGCCCGCCGAGAGTACCTGCTGACCCCACCCGACCAGGCCGGGCCCGGGACGGGCCCACATCGAGCGGCCGCCGCGCAAGTCTCGGAGCGCGGCGGCCGCGTCCTGCGCCGGGCGGTGCGCGGCCCCGCGCTGCGGTCCCCCGCCGGAGCGGCCCTGGCCGGGCCGGTACCGCGTGGACCAGCGCCGCCCCAAATCGTTGATGGGTGTGGAGGGGTCTTGTGGTGCCGGGATGGCCCCGGGCCTCGGTGGTGCTTGGGATCGGGGTGTGGGGTTTCTTGTGGTGCCGGGGGTGGGGGTTCGTCGGGGTCGGGAATTCTAGCCCGGCCGGGTCTTCGCGCAACCCTCGTCGGCGCCACCCCCACACCTACTTCTTTGCGCTGATGGTGGCAGCGTTCTGCGGGGTTGTTCACGGCGCCTCGGGGTGTGCGCTGCGACCCTTTGCGCCGGGCTTTCCCGACCCTCATCGACGAACCCCTCCCACCCCCGGCGCCCCGGCAGCAGAAGAAATGGTGGTCCAACTACCAACCCCCTGGGGCGCGGCATTGTGATCACCGCTTGCGGCGTGTGGGGGGTGGTTCGCTCCTGCGGAAGGCAACTACGGGCCCTTGCGGGGGCAACTACGGCCCTTCGGGTCTGGCCCCGCCTGCTCCCGGCGGGGCATTGAGGCCGGGGGTGGCTGGTGTGTGTGCGCGGTGCCCGGGGGCCGGGTTCCTGGTCTGTGGTGTGGAGGCCCGGGGGTGGTGGGTGTGCGTGTGGCTGGGCGGGGTTCGGCGCGTGGGGATTGCTGCCGGAACCGGCTTCGGCTGTGGTTCTTGTTGCCGGTGTCAGATTCGAGGCCCAGGCGGTGCCGGTCCGGGCGGTTGATAGTGCTCTTGTGGGCACCGTAGGCGGGTGTTGGTGCCCACGCGGGCACTGTCAACGGTGGTTTTCGGTCTCCGGGGCCCGCACGGGGCCGCTCCAGCTCCCCCGGTGTGCTCCAGCTCCACCGGCGGGGGAGATTCTCCGAAGCAGGGGTGCCCACGCTGGTGGGATCCGGCTGCAACGCTCTGCCGGGAGCAAGCGGGGCCTGGGGTGGCTGCGCACACGCCTGCCGCCCCCGGCCTCCATGCGCCGCCGGGAGCGGCCGGGGCCGGCCGTTGCCTCCGCAGGAGCGAGCCACCGTGCACACGCCGCAAGCGGTGACCGCAATGGCCCGCCCCTGGGGGTTGGCGGTTGGGCCCCCATTTCTTCGGGCGGATGGTTGGTAGCGGCCGTGGGGTGTTCGGCGGCGAGAGCGCAACAGCCCGGGGAAGGGGCGGACCGCACACCCCGAGGCGCCGCGAGAACCCCGCACAACGCCGCCACCATCAGCGCGATGAAGCAGGTGTGGCGGGGCGCCGATGCGGGTTGCGGGGAGCCCCGGCCGGGCTACGCTCGACGCTCCGACGAACACCACCCACCTACCACCGGTCCACCGGGCACCACCCCACCAGTCACTGGTCCACCAGCCGGCCACCGACCCACCGGACCCGCCCCCCGCGCAGGGCCACGTTCCCTACCCTGCACCCCCATCAGCGACCTCAGGCGTTGGGGCCCTCCAGCCCGAAGATCTCCGCGAGCCCCTGGTAGGAGTTCAACCGCGCCTGCGGGTCGTGGATCATCGTCGAGACCATGAGCTCGTCCACGCCCGTGCGCGCGACGAAGTCCTCGATCTGCGGCTTCACGGTCTCCTTCGAGCCCACGAAGGAGTAGCGCAGCATCGAGTCGAGCTGCTCCTTCTCGCCCGGGCGCCACTTCGTGTCCAGGCTCGAGGGTTCCACCGGGGGAGCCAGCAGACCGCGCGAGCCGCGGAGCGTACCCAGGAACGCCGTCTGCATCGTGGTGAACAGCTTGCGGGCCTCGGCGTCGGTGTCGGCGACGAACACGTTCACACCGGCCATGGAGTAGGGCTTCTCGAGCTGGTCGGAGGGCTGGAACGTGGCGTTGTAGACCCGCAGCGCCTCGTGCAGCGCCTGCGGGGCGAAGTGGGAGGCGAACGCGTACGGCAGCCCGAGCTGGGCGGCCAACTGCGCGCCGAACAGGCTGGAGCCCAGGATCCACAACGGCACCCGCAGGCCCTCGCCCGGCACCGCGGTCACCGACTGGCCCTGGGCGGCGGGCTCGAAGTAGGCCTGCAGCTCCTGCACATCGGAGGGGAAGGTGGAGGAAGCGGTCTGGTCGCGGCGCAGCGCCCGCATCGTGCGCGGGTCGGTGCCCGGGGCGCGGCCCAGGCCCAGGTCCACACGTCCGGGGTAGAGGGACTCCAGGGTTCCGAACTGCTCGGCGATCACCAGCGGCGCGTGGTTGGGCAGCATGATCCCGCCCGAGCCGATGCGGATCGTCGAGGTGCCCTCGGCGACGAAACCGAGCGCGACCGAAGTGGCAGCGGTGGAGATCGCTCTCATGTTGTGGTGCTCGGAGAACCAGAAGCGCTTGTATCCCCAGCGTTCCAGGTTCTGCGCCAGCTCCCTGGCAGAGCGCAGGGACTTCCCGGGCGTGGAACCCTCGGAGACTGAGGCGTGTTCGAGCACGGACAGTGCGACATCGGACGGCATGTGGTGGACCCTCCCGGACGGTTATGTTCGATGTTCGACGAACATCGAATTACGACGGTACACTCGGGTGTCTGCACGCACAAACGCCACGTCGGGCGCCCGCCAACACACGGTCGGCGCAATCGGGAGGAGGACCGGGTTGGCCCCCAGGACACACAGTCACCCCGACGTCGACGACGTGGAACTGGTGACGGTGCTCTCCGCTCTGGCCGAGCCGACCCGGCTGCGTATCGTGCGCATGCTCGCCGCGTGTGGAGGCGCCGCCGGTACTACCGAGAACGAACGCGCGTGGGGAGACCTGGACCTGCCCATCGCGCAATCCACCCTCAGCCACCACCTGCGGATCCTGCGCGAGGCCGGACTGTTGCGTAACCGTGCCGAGGGCACACGCTGCTTCGTCTCGCTGCGCACAGACGAGATCGACGCGCGCTTCCCCGGGCTGTTGCAGACCGTGCTCACCTGCACCGAAAGCTGAGCGGAAGCGCCGGCCGATCAGGCATGATGATCATGCACTCGTCGGCCTCCAGGAAGCGGCGCGGAAGGAGCTGGAGGGTTTGATGTCTGTGGACACCTACGAGTGGCAGAGCGACTTCGCCCGCAAGTACGTCGGCCTCGGCCGTGAAGAGGGTCTTGAGTAGGGCCTTGAGCAGGGGCGGCGTGCCGGGGCGGCGGACCAGGTCCTGATGTTGCTGGACGACCGGGGTCTGGCTCCCAGTGAGCAGCAGGAGAGCCGTATCCGTTCCTGTGAGGATCTGGAGACCTTGCGCATGTGGATGCGCCGGGTCATCAGGGTCCGTACCGTCGACGAACTCTTCGTGTAACCGGCCCCACGTCACATGAGGGCCGGGCGCCGGCCCGTGCCGGCGCCCGGTTCGGGTGGTCTCAGGCCTCCACGGCCTCGCCGGTGGGGTCGTCGGCCTGCAGCGTGGTCAGGTGGGCGCCGCCGAACGGCCGGCTGGTCCAGTCCACCAGGCGCCATCCCGCGTCCGGGTCGCCTTCGATCTCGACCAGACCGGTGTTGGCCAACGGGGTGTGCTCGATGGTCTCCAGGTCGGTGCCCGACACCCGCGCGCTGGCCCACGAGCGGATCGCCGCACCGTGCGAGACCAGCGCGACGTCCTCCCAACCGCGGGAGGCGATCTGCTCCAGGGACCGGTCGAAGCGGCCCAGGAACGTGTGCCCGTCCGGGCCGCCCGGGATCCGGCGGTCCAGGTCACCGCGTGCCCACGCGAAGGCGGTCGTCACGTAGGTGTGGTGGTCCGCCCGGTCGCTGGACATCTCCAGGTCTCCGGCCTCGACCTCGCGGAGCCCGTCCAGGACCAGAGGCTCCAGGCCGAGACCGTGGGCCAGAGGACCGGCGGTGAGCCGGGTGCGTTCCAGGGTCGAGACCACCAGGGCGTCGAGCCTGCGGTCTCCGAAAGCCCCGGGGAGGGCCTCGGCCTGCCGTTCACCCAAGGGTGTCAACCCGGGGCCGGGTGCATCGGTGTCGAGCAGGCCGGCCACGTTCGAAGGTGTCTGTCCGTGTCTCAGGAGGTAAACGCGCATACCCCCAGGGTCTCGCACCCCGGTCCCGAGTGGGTGAACGAGGTCCGGCGCGTGGGTGTGCGGTGGCTTTCGCCGTAGGGGAGGGCCGGATCGGGGGAGGTTCAGGGGCTCCGAGGGCCCCGGAACGACAGTGCCGGAGGCCGTCGTGCGGCCCCCGGCGGGGTCGAGGAGGATGCGTCGTGTATCGGGCTGGGCCCGGCGGTGGGGGAGAGGGGGCCATGGGGCCGCGGGCCGGGTCTGGTCGCGTTCGTTGTTCTGTCCTGGGGGTGAGGGGGTTATTCGGGGGAACGGAGGCCGGCCAGGAGGGCACCCCATTCGGGGTCGGGGAAGAAGAGGTGGTCCTCGTGCGGGTGCTGGGAGTCCCGGACCTTCACCCCGGGTCTGGGGGAGGGACCCCGCTCGGCCCCCGGGCCCCTCACCCGCTTGGCCTCCACGCAGTTCTGCCCGGCTCCGCTCAGACTCGACTTGCGGAATTCGGGAGTTATCACGATTTGTCCCCCAGATCTTTGATAGCTCTTTCCAGAAATTCGATGGATTGGTTCGCGGTCAGGCTGGCGCTGTGGGCCTCGCGCCACATCGAGTCCATCCGGCGCATGTCGTCGCGCTCCTCGACGAAGACCAGGGAGGTCGGCGTCTCGGAGAAGCCGATGCTCGGGTCGGTCGGCTCGGGGAACTCCATGATCTGGAAACTCCCGAGGGTGGCCCCGTGCATGCCCGCGTCGAAGGGCAGTACGTGCAGGCTCACCCGGGGGCGCTTGGCCAGGTCCACCAGGTGGAGCAGCTGTTTGCGCATGATCTCCGGGGTGCCGGCGGTGCGGCGCAGCGCGGACTCGTCCAGGACGGCCGCGTACTCCGGTGGGTACTCGCGCTCGAGGATCGCCTGGCGCTCGCGCCGCCCGTCCATGTGGCGGGCGATCTTGTCCTCGGGGAAGGCGCTCGTGCCGGTGAAGACCGCCCGCGTGTACTCGGAGGTCTGCAACAGGCCCGGGATCACCTGGGACTCGTAGACACGGATGAAGGACGACTCGACCTCGAAGGAGGGCAGGTCACCGCGGCCGTAGAGGTCCTTGTACTGGGCCCACCAGCCGCGCTCGGCCGCGTCCTTGGACAGCTGCTGCACATTCGCCCACGTCTCGTCGTCGAAGTCGTAGAGCCATGCCAGGGCGTCGAGCTGGTCACTGCGGATGCGTTTCAGCTCCGCGGTCTCGAGTTTGCCGAGCGTCGCCCTCGGGACGCCCGTCTCCTTCGAGACCGCTTCCAATGTTTTCCCGGATTCCTCACGAAAGTCACGAAAGATACGAGCCAGGCGGCGGCGACGGATCGTGGGGCTGAACGAAGGTTTCATGTGGGCAACCTAGCAACGTTCAATCAGAGATTCCCGTGGAATGTAATTTTTGGTGAGCAGCATGTCGCTTCTGCGAAGTTCGATGCGGTGTGCGATGCGTTCCCGGGGTGATGTCCGTTGCCCCGCCGGGCCGTCGTGCTCGGTCGGCCGGTCGTTGTGTGGACGTGTGGTTTCTCTGGGTGAATACACGTGATGTTCCGGGCGGGCACAAATGCGCCGTCCCGATCTCCTCCCTGGATGCGGGGGCTTTGTTCGTTCTCCCCGGACCCCGTCCCGGGGTCGCACCCTCCCCTGGCGCAACCCTCTCCGAACGGCGGTCACCGGGGCCGACGGCCCCCGAAGTGACGTCGGCCCCGGTGCGGTGCACGGGCGGGGACCTGCCTACGGCACGTGTCTCCCCGGCCCCTCCCGCGGGCCGTGACACCACGGATGACCGCGGTGTGCACCGGCCCGGTGGGGTGCGGCCCCGATGCTCCCCCAAGCACCGGGGCCTCCCCTCGTACGGCCGCTCCACCAGCACGAACCGATCGTGAAGATCGGTCCGCCCCGTGCCCGAGGGACAACTCGAGGGCCGCGTCGGCGAACACAGGTGACTCTCCCTCAAGACCGGGAAACGACAGGCGTCCGTTCTCGTCAGCCCGGCCTCACCGTGTTCTGCGAACCCTCACTTCGTCCTCGGGCCGAAGGAGCGGCCCAGGTCATGGCCTCCCCCTGGCGGCGTGCGCCGCCGTGACCAATGTGGAAGGCAACCTCTTTCCCGCTCCGGCGTGACACATCACGCCGTTAGTCCCCCGACATCGACGGGAAAGAGGTCCCTTCCTCCGGGAAACCCGTTCCCGTTCAAGGAGGGTGTCGGCTTCCCGGTGTTCATATTTCTACCACACAAGAATTCTGTCTTCGAACCCGTCTGGGAAACTGGCCGAAGGCGCTTCGTTCGGTCGGGCGCAATAGCGGTATTCCGGATGTGGGGCGACCCGGATGCCGCGCCCGAAGTGCCGGAACTCAGTCAATGCTAGCTGCGTGGTCCGGTCCCTGGGGCGTGTTTTCCCGAAGTCACCCCGAAGTCGTCACGATTCGCCCGCTTCCGGGAGTGATGTCCACTTGCCCTTGTGCGGGGAAGCGCCCGAACCCGGGGTCTCGGGCCGTCCTCGGGGCCGCGCTGTGGCCGGGCCGTTCACCGCACCCGGCACCCCCGCGCGGCGCGGGTCGGCGAGCAAGGGTCCACACGGGCACGGGCGTGCGAACGGGCGGGGCCGTGAAGTGAGTAATTCGTGTCCGTCCCGGACGTTTGTGGGCGTCCAGGATCGGTACATCCGCACACGAACCCCGGCATCACCGACGCGCGGAAGAAGCCGATCCCCATGGCCCCTCCTGCCATCCCCACCCTCCGCATCGGTCCCCTCGAACCCGCCGACCCGGTCAAGATCGGCGGCCATCGCCTGATCGGCCGCCTCCGCGCCGGTGCCATGGGCACCGTGTACGCGGCGCTCGCCCCCGGCGGCGCCCGCTGCGCCCTCGAACTCGCCCACCGCGGACGCGAGCCCACCGCCCGGGCCCCGGCAGTACCGGAGAGCGGCGCGCACCTGCTCACCGCACGCAGAGGCGGTACCCACGCCGCACGCCCCTGGGCCGCGCTGGACCACCTGCCCGGCGTCGACCTGGCCACCTGGACCGACGCGCGCGGCCCTCTGCCCGAGGGTGCGCTCCTGTGCCTGGCCGCCGGCATCGCCGAGGCCCTGGTCGCCGTCCACGCGGCGGGCACCGTGCACGGCGACGTCGAACCGGCCACCGTGATCCTGGCGCCCGACGGGCCCTGGCTCAGGGACTTCGGGATCGCCCGCCGCATCGACGACTCGGCCCCCGCTCCCGTGGCGGGCGCACCCGGGTGGCTGGCTCCGGAACGTTACGCCGGAGCCCCGCCCGAACCGGCCTCCGACGTGTTCGCCTGGGCGTGCGTGGTGGTTCTGGCCGCGTCGGGGCAACCGCCGTTCGGCAACGGTGGCGACCTCGCCGAGTCGGAGGAGCGCGCCCGGCTCGACCGGGTGGAACTGTCCGCCGCACCGCTGGGCCTGCGTCCGCTGCTGCGCCGGGCGCTGTCCGCGGACCCGCGGGAACGGCCCACCGCGCGGGCCGCCGCCCGGGCGTGCCTGCGGGTACTCGAACGGTTCCCGGCCGAGTACCCGCCCCCGGCCGGCCCGGGCAATGGTGGGGGAGCGGGCGGACGGGGTTCTCGTGGCGGGACGGAGGAGCCCGGGGACGAAACAGAGCCGCCCTGCCGGGGACCGGAGGGAGCAGGTGGTTCCGTGCACCGGCCGCGGTCTGCGGAAATGCACCTGGCGGAGCCCGGACCCGAATGGGAGGGCCCTGGTGGAAACGGTGAGGTGCCGTTTCCGGAGAGGGAAGAGAATCTTCCCTGGTTGAAGGTGGAACGACCGTTTTCCGATCCCGGCGGGGAAGGATCCGGAGAGTCTCCGAATGTGCTCAGGTGCGGATACCGGAGAAAAAGGCCTTCCGGTGCCTCTCCGGTGAGGCCCGGACGGACGCGCACACCACGGGGGCCTCGCGAAGGGGCCGGTCCGGCCTCGCCCGCACGCCGCCACCTCGACCGCATGTGGCCCGACGTCCCAGCCACCGACGACGATCCCGCTTGGCAACAGGACCCGCCGCCGCGGTCCCTCCCGGCCGCACGCACCCCGGGAAGACCCAGGGGTTCCGGCCGGGACGCCGTACTCGTGGCCGGCCTCCTCGTACTGATCGTCGTAACCGCGGCCGGGGGAGCCCTCCTCGACGCCTTCGGACCGGAGCAGCCCGAACGCCGCTACCCCCACGCCGCCGGCGACGAACTACTCGTGCGCGCCCGCGACGCCGTGCTCACCGCCGAGACCTTCGAACTCACCATCCTCACCCGCGGGGGCAACGGCACCGGCCCCCACCAGAACGCCCGGACACGAGGACCGACCCTCTACGACCGGGTCCGTTACCAGAGCGCCCCCGAAGAGGCGCTGCGCTGGAACAGCACCGTCGGTGGCGGCGGTCCCACGAGCGACCGCATGTGGTGGGAGGGGCGCCTCCTCGACGCCGGGGACACCTCCCGCGGCGGGGACCGCGCCTCCTGGACCGAATCGGCCGAGCCCGACCGGGCCGACGAGCACACCCGCGAGGCGATCACGGCCCCGCTGCGTTCGGCGGTCGACGGCGGCAGGATCGTCGGGTACCGGCGGGCCGACTACGTCCCCTCCCGGCCCGCCGAGGACGCCTACCCCCACCTCGCCGGCGGGCGCCCCGCCGGCGAACGCGACGCGGTGTGGATCGAGGGGGAGTTCTCCGCCTCCCACAACCCCGCGGCAGACCCGGCCGTTTTCACCCTGGTAACCACCGAGGAAGGGGTGCCACTGGAGTTCTCGTGGGAGGAGGAGGCCCACTTCCACCTGCGTCCCACATCGCTGCGGCTGTCCCCCGAGGACCTGGGCACGGGCGAGGAGGGGTACCCGCGGTGGTGGTACACCGAGTACACCTTCGTCTCCTTCGACACCGGGACGGATCTGCGTGTGCCCGAACCCGGCGAGGTCCGGGCCGGCGGGAGCCCGGCCCGGGAGTGAACCGGAAGGGTCTCCGGAACGCCGCCCGCCGGTGCCACGGGAGCACCGGCGACCGCGGCCGGTTCCGGTGAAGGCACGCCGGAACACCTCCGGCGGGACGGCCCCGGCGCCTGTTCAGGGCGCGGCGGGCTCGCCGGGGTTTCACCGCCGGTTCGCACAACTGTCGCCGGGAGCTGCCACCATCACAGGTGTCCGGACTCGCGGACGGACACCACCGGGATGCCGGGACGGGACGGAACCCGGCACCCCGGTGGGCACCTTCCCCCGCCCCCTGCGGCCCGGCCCCGGAGGCGGGCCGTCGTCAGCCCCCGAGGACGAGACCGAGGTCGACCTCGGTACCGATGAACATCGACCCGACCACCAGGATCAACAACCCGGGCAACAGCGTCACCGCCGTCACCATCGTCACGCGGGGGTTGAGCCGCTGTGCCTTCCGGCGCATGTACTGCGCGTCCGCGCGGCGCATGTCCTGGCTGATGTCGACCAGGGTCTGGCTCAGCGGCGCGCCCAGCTCCTCCGCCTGCTGGATCGCGGTGACGAACTTGCTCAGCGACTCGTTCCGGTTGCGCCGGCGCAGCATCTCGAAGGCCTCCCGGCGCGAGGTGCCCAGCTCCATCTGCTGCAGGGCCAGCTTGAACTCCTCCGAGAGCACCCCGGGCATGGAGTCGGCGACCCGGCCCACCGCAGCGCGGAACGACATCCCCGCGCTCACCGTCACCGCGAGCACGTCCAGGAAGTCGGGCAGCTGCGACTGCACCTTGTCGGCCCGTTCCTGGGCCTGCACGTACAGGTTGAGGTCGGTCATGAAGACGAACGCGAACACCACCACGCCCAGGAACACCTGGCCGGCCAGCAGCACCAGCAGTCCCACACCGCCGTAGAGCACGACCTCACCGGTGCGGCGCCGCACGTAACGTTCCACGGTGAGACCGTCGGGGCGTCCGGCGGCCTCGATCCGCTCGGCGACCGCCGACCGGCGCCGCTCCCCGAAGGACCGAAGGACCGACGGCGCCAGAGGGCCTCCGAGCGCCTCGGTGAGGCGGTGCAGCACGAACACCCCCTCCGAGCCGCGTTCCGGCCGGGGGGTGGAACCGATCGTGGGTCCTTGCACGGTCACCTGCGTGCGGGAACGCAGCAGGTTCACCGCGTACGCGGCCAGCAGCACGACCCCCGCGGCGGCCGCAGCCAGCCCGAGGGGCACCGCCGTGGCGGAGAACTGTCCCATCGACACCGCAACCATGATCCACCTACCCCTACAGCTCGAACCGGGTGATCCGGTTGACCAGTACGAACCCGAGCGTGAACAGCGCGGCCACCACCAGCAGCACCGCGATCCCGGACACGGAGGTGGTCATCACACGCATGATCCCGGGTTCGATCGAGTTGATGAGGAAGACCGCACCCACCGACATGGCCCCCAACGCCCACACCGTGCTGGTCGTCTCGCTCAGGGTCGTGCGCACCTCGCGCCGGGTCTCCTTGCGGTGCTCCAGGGTCGAGGAGATGTTGCGCAACGCCGTGACCAGCGAACCGCCCGACCTCGAGGAGACCACGAGCGTGGCCAGCAGCACCCCGAGTTCCCGGGAAGGCATCCGTTCGCGCAGTTCGGCGACGGCCTCCTCGAAGCTCGCCCCGAGCTTCATCGACTCGGTCATGCGCGCCAGCTCCTCCCCGGCCGGGCCGTCGAGCTCCTCGGCGGCCATAGCCACGGCCGTGGGCAGGGCCAGCCCGGCCGAGGTGGCGTTGCCCAGCACCCGCGCCAGGTCGGGCAGCTGGGCGGTGAACTCCTCCCGCCGCTTGGCCTCGGCCCGGTTCAAGTAGGAGAAGAACAGGAACGCCACCCCGGCAGCCGCCAGCAGCCCGAAGAAGGGAGCCAGCACCTGCCAGACCACCACGACCGCCGACAGCGCCCCGGCCGACAGCGCCACCACGAACGTGGACAGCCGGATGTCGGCACCCGACCGCGCGATGCGCCGGTGCAGGCGTGCGCCCCACTGGGTGCGGAACAGCGCCACCTCCAACCGGGCCATGGGGGCGGCCGCCTCGTGCTCGGCGCGTTCGAGGGCGCTGCGTTCGGCGATCATCCGCTGCTGCTGGGTGCCGGAGACGAACTCCCACAGCGCCCACAGCGCCACGGCCAGCACCAGCACCAGGGCGAGCAGGATCGCCGAGATGCGCCAGTCGGCCAGGATCTCCCAGTTCACCGGGGGTTCCGTCCTTCCTTCGGGGGATGTGGGGGAGGGGTCAGCTCACGGGCGGGCGTCCGGGAGGCTGCTGCGGTGGGGGACCCTGCGCGGGGCCGCCGCCGGGGCCGTTGTCTCCCGCGGGGCCGCCCCCGCCGGCGGCCACACCGAAGGTCGCGGGCACCGCCTCGCCGACGTGGTAGATCCGCCCTGCGATGTGGCGCGGCAGCGGGTGGTGCCGGAAGGAGCCCTCCACGTTCCTGTCGGGTCCGATCGGTTCGGCCTCGAACTCCAGCACCGAGTCCAACCGGAACTCCTCGCGCCGCTTGGAGGAGACCACCGCGATCTCCTCCACCCGGCGCGACCCGTCCGGCCACCGGCCCAGGTGCACGATCGCGTCGACGGCGTTGTTGATCTGGTCGCGCAGCGCGTCGTAGGGGATCAGCCCCTCACCCATCGTCGCGAGCGTCTGCAACCGGTGGATGGCGTCGTCGGCGGAGTTGGCGTGCACCGTCACCAGGGAACCGTCGTGGCCGGTGTTCATCGCCTGCAGCATGTCGACGGTCTCGGGACCGCGCACCTCACCGACGATGATGCGGTCCGGACGCATCCGCAGCGCGTTGCGCACCAGGTCGCGGATGGCGATCGCCCCCTGGCCCTCGATGTTGGGCGGACGCGACTCCAGACGCACCACGTGCTCCTGCATCAGTTGCAGCTCGGCGGAGTCCTCGATGGTCACGATGCGCTCGGTCGGCGGCACGAACGCCGACAACGCGTTCAGGAACGTCGTCTTCCCGCTGCCGGTCCCGCCGGAGACCACGATGTTGAACCGGGCCCGCACCATCGCCGCCAGCAGGATCCCCGTGGGAGAGTCCAGACTGCCCATCCGCACCAGGTCCTCGATGGGGTAGGGCTTGGGGAACCGCCGGATCGTCAACACCGGCCCCGACAGCGACAGGGGCGGGATGATCACGTTGACCCGCTCGCCGCTGGGCAGGCGCGCGTCCACCATGGGGGAGGACTCGTCCACGCGCCGGTTCACCATCGAGACGATGCGGTCGATGGTCTGGTACAGCTGGTCCTCGCCGTTGAAGCTCGCGTCCACACGCTGCATCCGCCCGTCGCGTTCGACGAAGACGTTGTCGGGGCCGTTGACCATGATCTCGGTGACGGTCTCGTCGGCGAGCAGCGGTTCGAGCACCCCCAGCCCCAGCGCCTCGTCCACGACCCGGCGGATCAGTACCGACCGTTCGCGTTCGGCCAGCACCGGGCCCTCACGGGTGAGGATGTGCCCGACGACCTTCTCCAGGCGCACCCGGCGCTGGGCGAGGGTGAGGCGGGTGAGGTCCTCCAGGTTGATCTCGGCCAGCAACCGGCGCCGCCAGTGCGTGACACTGCCGCGGTCGGCGCGCCCCTCCGAGGCGCGGTCCTCCTCCAGACGGTCCTTGAGACCCATCGTCCTCATCCCCCTCGTTCGGTGTCGTCGGCGTGCGTGCCCCTGCACCTACACATTCGGCATGTCCACCCGGCGGGTCAGCGACAGGTCGAACCCGGCCGAGGAGAACACGATCGGCAGCGGGTGGGAGACCTCCACGTAGAACCCGTCGGACTCGTTGGTGCCGCTGGTGACCGCGGCATCCTCCAGCCACACGGGCAGGGCCCGGCGCGCGGTGGACTCGGCCCCCTCCAGCTGCTGGGCGCCGGCCACACGGGCCCCGGCCCGGGCGGCCGACTCCAGGCGTTCGACGGCCACGAAGGCGAAGAAGGCCTCCAGGGCGACCACGACCACCACGAGCAGGATCGGGAAGACGACCGCGAATTCCAGCATCGGCCCGCCCCGGTCGGCGCCGCTGCCCCCGGCGCGCCACCGTGCCGGTCCCCTGCGGAGCCCGGTGCCTGCTCGGCGGAGACCGGCCCACGCCGTCGCCCGCCGCCGACCCTCAACGGACGCCTTGCGGCGCAGCACCTGCTGCTGCGCCTCGTCCCGGCGGCGCTCCCGCCGTGTTCTCATCGGTCGACAGGACCCCACCCTGACTCCTTCTCCGGATCTGCGAGAGCACCACTGGACACACCGCTCGCGACGGAAGGACCCCACCGGTCGGGCTCTCGGGTACTCAACCGCGGTTCCCCCCTCCGGAGCCGTCGAGCGGAGCGACCTCCGGCACGACCGCTGATTCCCCGGTCACGTCCCAGGGCCCGGCCGCGCCCGGCAGGAAGATCGGCATGGACAAGGACACCCGGGCGAACCGTCCGCCGTCGCGTTCGACGATGTCGACGCTCATCGTGTCCTCTCCGTCCCACGGGGGCCGGACCCGTTTGCGGGCCTCCTCGTCGATCAGTGCGGTGTCGTCGGGGGTGACGGCGGCCTGGCGGGCGGCCTCGGACGAGGCGTGGGAGGCATACATCGAGGTGATCCCGATGAGAATCACCTGCCACACCAGTACCAGGGCGAGCATCAGGAACGGGACGACAGCGGCGAACTCGACGACGACCCCGCCGTGGTCCGAGCGGGCCCGACGGAGGGCCTTGCGCCGGTCCGTCCCGTGCTCAACCACCGGACCCACCGGCCCCGTGCGGTCCCGGACCCCGCCCGTTGCCCTGGCTCCCGGCCCCGGCCGAGGCGTTCAGGAACCCCGACACGTCCCGTGTGGAGGGCATGGGCCCGGACGGTGCCCGGCTACCCCCGGGCGGGGTGGGGACCGCACCCTTGCCCGCACCCGGGGAGGTCCCCTCGGGCGCGTCCAGCAGCTCCAGTTCCGAGGCCACCCGGGAGAAGGCCTTGCGCAGCCCCTCGTCGGTGACCTTGGTGGGGTCGCCGTTGTTCTCCCCGGGTTCCAACCCCCGGTAGGAGGCCGGGATCGGGGTGCGCAACACCTGTGTGCCCAGCAGCCGGCGCAGGAAGTCGGGCTGGATCTCGTTCTTGCGGCTGTGCCGGGTCACCAGTGTGAACACGTCGTCCTGCGCACGGATCTGCAACCGTTCCCACAGCGCCGACAGCCGTTGCGCGCCCCGCGTGGAGGGCACGTCCGGGGTGACGGTGACCACGGAGCGGTCGGCCATCTCCACCGCCATGGCCGTGGCCTCGTTCATCGTGGAACCGCAGTCGACCAGCACCAGCTCGTAGCGCGAACGCAGCGCCGTCAGCACCCGTCGGGCGGCCCGTGCGGTCACGTCCTCACCGCGTTCGCCGTGTTCGGGGGCGAGCAGTACGTGCGGGCCGCGGGGGTCGACGTAGAGGGTCTCCGACAGCATGCCCGGGGTGATGTCCTCGCCGGCCTCGACCAGGTCGCTGATGGAGCGCCGGTGCCGCAGGTTGAGGAAGGCGGGCAGGTCGCCGGTCTGCAGGTCCAGGTCGACCAGGCACACCACCCGGTCCTTGGCCGCCGCGGCCATGGCCAGCTGTACCGCGCACGTGGTGGTACCGACACCGCCCTTGGCGCCGCTGAGGGTCACCACGCGCCCGCGCACGCCCGTGACCGGCAGGTCCAGGGAGGCCGACTCCAGGTGGCGGCGCAGGGTGCGCGACCACTCGGCGGCCTTGGCCACCCGGGTCTCCAGCTCGGCGATCCCGGAGTCGGCCGGCATCACCCCGCGGGCGCCCGCCTCCATCGCGGCGGTGAAGGTGTCGGAGTCCATCGTCGTGGACACCAGCAGGACCGCGAGCTGGGGGTGACGGTGCGAGAGGTCGCGTATCGCGTCGAAGACCGGGGCGGGGCCCAGGTCCTGGTGGATGAGGACCACGTCGAGTTCGGGGAACTCCCCGGCGGCCTCGATCAGCGTCGCGGTGCTGCCCCGCGAGGCCACCAGGTCGGCGGTGGAGAGTTCGTCGAAACGCGCGGACAGCACCATCTCCGTCTCGGAGGTCGGCATGCCCGCCAGTACACGGAAGTTCACGGCGTCCCCTCCTCTGCCGGGGCGCGGTGCTGGTCGCCACCGCCGCCACCGCCGCCACCGGAGAACTGGTCGGAGAAGTCGTCGCTGCAGAACTCGTCGGCGCCTGGGTCGCCGCCCCCGTCGGCACTGACCAGCGCCAGGCGGAGTTTGGTGGAGAAGTCCTCGGCGTAGGCCAGTTCCAGCGCCGAGCCCGGTTCCAGACGGAAGGTCACCGGGACCACCCCGGTGCTGCCGCCGTCGGGACCCTCCTGCGGGCGCAGCTCCCCGATGTCGAGCACCTCGACCTCGGTCAGGACCCGTACCGCGCACGCGTCGCCGCGCCCGCCGGCCTGGAACGTGCCGTAGATGTCCACGACCGAGCCGCGTTGGACCTTGCCCGCCACACCGGTCTCGGCGTTGACCATGATCGCGATCTCGCGTTCGCCGGTGGTCAGGGTGGGCTGGGGCTGGACCATGCCGCGCTGCAGGAGTGAACCCTCCTCCAGGTGGGTCGCGGCCACGAGCTCCTGGTCGGAGGGGGTGTCGACGTCGGCCAGGTCGCTGAGGAAGAGTTCCTCGTCGAAGTACATGCGAGGCACGCTCTCCTGCTCCACGTGCTCGGCGCCGACGGCCTGCCCGGCCTCGATCTCGGAGGACACGCGCAGCACGGTCGCGAACTCGCCGAGCTGGTCCTGCTGGCTGCGCAGGTACACGAAGACGGAGGCGAACACGGCCACGGCGCCTGTGGCGGCCACCACCATGAGCAGGACGCCGCGTCGCTGACGGGGGTTCATAGGGGCAGTTCTTTCCGTTCAGGGAATCGTGTCGGGTGCTCTCGGGGGATGTGGGGCGGGCATGGTGCGGTCGGCGGGTCGGCACCGGGCCGGGCATCCGCTCATGGGAGGGGTTCCCGGGACGGACGCGGCCCCCGGGGCTTCATCGGGGGTGGGGGCTGCGTGCCTCCGGTGCGTGTCCGGGGGGTGCGTGGGTGGTGAGGTCGGGCAGGGGCTCGGGTTCGGGGGGCCGGTTGTGGGGCGGGTCGGTCGGCGGGGCCCCGTTGTGGGCGGTACCGCGGGCACGCCCGGGGGCCGTCCGGTGCTCGCGGGGCGGTACTGCTTCGGCCCGCGGTCCGGGCCGGGGGTGTGCGGGCAGCGGGGGAGCGGGCCCCGTGGGCGGAGCGGGCGTCGGCGCCGGTGCGGGGCCGGCCGGGGCCTGCCTGCCGCCCGTGGGGGAGGTGGAGCCACCCTGCGGGGGCGGGGGCTCGCTCGGGCGCGGCGGCAGCGGCCGGGTCGCGTTGCCCGAGCAGAAGGGGCAGGGTCTGGAACGTGTCGGTTCGCCGCACCAGGTGCACAGGGCGGTGCGCAGTGCGCCGGCGGCGTAGGCCAGGGCCTGGGGGTGGGCACTCAGCGCCACGAACTCCACGTACTTGGACGTGCCCCAGTAGACGGGGCCCAGCGGTTGGGCGGGCAGCCGGCGGGTGGCCACCGGGCCGATGGCCCGGGGCAGGTTCTCGTCGAAGGGTCCGGTCAGGGCCGGGTCGGGGGTCGAGCACAGCAGTTGCACCGGGCGCACCGGGCGGAAGGGCAGTGTGCGTTCGACCTCCGGGGGACGCATACGTTCCAGGCTGCGCGTGGGCGCGCAGTAGGCCAGGTAGGACACCGACGGAGCGAGCGACCCCATCTGCTGGCGCAGGGACACCGGGAAGCTCGCCAGGTTGGAGACGTTGCGCAGCCACGCGCCCGCCAGCAGGTGTTTGGGTAGTTCGTCGCTGAGCCCGGCCACCATGCCCGGGGGTACGTAGGGGGTCAGGTAGGCGAGCTGGTCGGCCACGAGTGAGAGCGCCAGGGGTGACAGGTCCACGGCGATGCCGGCGACGTGGTCGTCCCGAGTGGCGCCCCGGGCGAAGTTGACGGCGCGCACGGCCGTCTCCGGCTGCCAGGACGGGTAGAGGGCGACGACCTTCTGGCCCGCCTCGGCCCGTGCGCGGGCGAAGTCGACGAACGCGGCGCTGCGTTCGCCGATGCCGTCTCCGTGCATCGCGAACCGCTGCGCCCGGACCTCGCCCACGTGGCCCGTGCTGGGGATGTCCGCCAACAGGGCGACGGCCGTGGCCGACCGCGGAAGGGCTCTGGACACTGGGCAAGCTCCATCGGTTCTGCGCACTCGGGTGGGTCTGACGCGTCGTTCGGTCCCGCGGGGGTTCGGGGTCGGGGCTCGGTGAGGGGCGCTGTTGCTCGTGGGCGCCACTCGGACGCATCGTAACCAATGTGTCCTCGGGCGTGGGAGGCCCCGCCGGACCTCCCGGGCACGTCGGTGCGGTCGGGGGTGTACGGCGGAGCACACAGGGTCGCGTCCGGGGACGGTGGTCGCCCTGGGGCCGGGGAGAGCCCCGACCAGGCGACTCGCGGCCGGGAACGGGTGGTCGGGGTGGGGCGGTCGGGCCCGGGGTGGTTCGCGGATGGCCGGATGTGGCCAACCGCGGGGTGAGGTGTGGACAGGGATCGGGTCCAGTTGTTATCGGCGGTTCTGTTCCCTTCGTGAGGGTCGTTGCGCACCTTCCCCACGATCCATGCCGGGAGCGCCGAGGGCCAGAGCCGATCTCCTGCCTGTGGACGGCGCGTCCTTCCCGTGCGCCGCGCGGGCCCCGGCGCACGGGCCCTGGGCAAGGCGCCCCGTCCGGGTGGCAGCGGCTCCGTGGCGGCCCCGGAAGCGCTGCACACCCCGTGTTCCGGCTCGCACCCGTGATTCTGTGAGGTTCGCCCGGCCGTGTTCGGGAACGTTCAGGGGCGGTTTCGCGTCATATCTTGAGTAGCCACATCCCCCCGAGGAGATCAACGATGCGCAAGTACAACCGCGCCGCCGCGGGAGCGGCGGCCTGGCAGGTCATCCAGAACACCGGAGGACGGGTGTCCGTGTGGCAGCGGGCCCTCGCCGTCCCCCGCATGCTCGGGGCCAAACTGCGCGGCCGCTACCCCGAGCTGAGCAGCGGCAAACTGCTCGCCATGCTCGTCATGGCCGGTTACATCCTCTCGCCCGTGGACTTCGTCCCCGAGCTCCTCTTCTCGGTGTTCGGCCTGGTCGACGACATCGGTGTCGCCGTCTGGCTCACCACGATGCTGCTCGGGGAGAGCGAGCGTTACGTCGAGTGGGAGCGCGACGCGGCCGCCCAACAGGCCACCTACACCGAGCAGGGCGAGCCCTACCGCGGACAGGCCCGCTCCGGCAGCACCCACCAGGGTGTGTACACCGAATCCGGCGCGGCCGGCCGGCGCTGAGACCGGGGCCGTCCCAGCGGCGGGCGGCCCGGACACCCGGAACGGACGCCGAGTGGCCGATTTCACCGCCTGCGGACGAATGCCCCGCCGTGCCCCGCGGTTGTGCTGAGTACACGGCGCAGGGGCACGCCCTGCTGCCCCCGCAGTGTCGAAGGGAACAACCATGGCCGGTGGCGCACCACTGCAGTCCGCATACGATCCCATACGCACACTCGCGCCGGACACCGCGATGGACGCGGTCACGCTCCGGGTGGGCGATCTGGAGCTGATGAGCTCCTACTACGCGGACGCGCTGGCCCTCGAACCCGTCGAGGAGCGTGCGCACGGGCGGGAGGTCCACCGGGTACTCGGACGGGGGACCGTTCCGATGGTCCGGCTCATCGCCACCCCGGACCTGCCGGGTGTGGACCCGCGCGAGGCCGGCCTGTTCCACACCGCGTTCCTCTTCGAGGACGCCCGGAGCCTGGCCGCGACCGTCTACCGCGCCGCCAAGGACAGCCGCAGCCGGTTCGTGGGATCCTCCGACCACCTGGTCAGCGAGGCGTTCTACTTCACCGACCCCGAGGGCAACGGGATCGAGCTCTACATCGACCGCGACCGCTCCGAGTGGACCTACGCCCCGGACGGCGAACTCCGGATGGCCACCGACCCCCTCGACCCCAACGCCTTCCTGCGCACCCACCTGGACGAGTCCACCGTCGAGACCGCGCCCCGCCTGCCGGGGAAGGTGGGCCACGTCCACCTGCAGGTGGGCGACATCGACCGGGCCCGGGACTTCTACGTCGACACCCTCGGCTTCGAGACCACCGTGCGCAGCTACCCCGGGGCCCTGTTCGCCGCGGCCGGCGGTTACCACCACCACGTGGCGATGAACACCTGGAACAGCAGGGGCGTGGGCCCGCGGGCCTCCCGGCTGGGGCTCGGGGACGTCGCGGTGACCGTGCCGGCACGCGAGGACCTCGACCTCCTGGTCGAGCGCCTGAGGGCGAAGGACGTCGCGTTCGCCGACGACGGGCGGTCCGTCTCCGTGCAGGACCCGTGGCGGACCCAGGTCACCGTCAGCCTGCCCGGTACCGGCGTCGACGACCTGCTGAGACTCTGAGCCGGTTCCGGCCCCTGACACGGGCCGAGCGACCGGGCGGAGCGCTCGAGCGCAGCACGGGTCCTGCCTCGAGGGCCCTGGACGCAGGGCCCTCAACGCCCGTTGGCGGCCAGGGCCCAGTCCCACAGCGCCGCCAACGCCTGCCATCCCTGGAACGCGACCGTGGTGAGCAGGACCGCGGTGAACACCACCGATCCCGCCAACACCAGCACACCCAGTCCGCGGCGCTGCGCACGGTGCCGGGGGGCGCTCACCCGGGGCCGTCCAGGAGCTCCGGTTCCTCCACCAGGGCACCGAACGCGGACGGCAGGCCCTCTAACACCCACCGCAGCAGACGGCCCAGGCTGGGATCGACCCGCCCGTCCGGATCGGTCACGGCGCAGGTGTGGAACACGCGCACCCGGCCGAAGTGGGCACGCGCCGACCGCAGCAGGTTCCCCAGACCCAGCGTATGCTCGGCCCAGTGGGACAACGCCTCCTGGCCGGTACCGTCCGGGGCGATCGAGGTCCCCCGCAACAGGTCCCCACGGGTGACCACCACCCCCAGGCGGGCCCGGCGCACCGCAGGCCCGAGCCGGCGTTCGACCTCCTCCAGCACCTGGCCGTAGGCGAGCTCGGGGTCGCGCGTGCGCGAACGCACCGGGGCGAGCTCTTCACGCTCGGCCGGACCCAGGGGGGACCACACCGCATCGCTCCCGAGCGGGTCCACCACCAGCAGGAACGTGGCTGCCTGGCCCAGATAGCCCAGCTCGCCCACGGTCGAGGTACGGGCGAACCGCTCCCCGGCCGCGTCGTAGAGCTGAAGGAGCAGGGTGCTGCCGCCGGCGCCCACCCGCACCGTCAGGCCGCGGACCCGGTGCCCCGGCAGGGTCGGCAGGGTCCGCGCCGAAGGACGGAGCACCGCGCGGGCCTCACCCAGGCACTGGCGCGCCCCGTGGCCCACCGTGTCGGCGTAGGCGTCCGGGAAGGGCTCGGCGCCCTGCTCCAGCGCCCGGTACAACCCGTTGACCAGGCGGGTCTTGCCCGCCCCGGCACCACCGAAGAGCGGCAGCACCAGCTCGGGCGCCTCCCCGGGACGGTGCTCCAGGGTGTGGGTGCAGTAGGGGCAGACCGTGTGCAGATCGGCGGTACCGAACAGCAGCAGAGTCGGCATACGCGACGCGCACAGGCACACACGCCACAGGATCCCGCGCCGTCCGGGCCGGATCGCGGTGTGCCGGCGCCCGCACTCACACGCGTAGGCCGGATACCCCAGGCGCCGGAAACAGTGCGGGCACACCATCCGCACCCGCCGCAGTACCAACAACGCCGCGTCGACCGCACGGAGCACCCCCACGCAGACCCAGGCCGCGCACTGGTGGAGCGCCACCGCCGCCGTGTACAGGGCCACGTGCGGAGCGAGCAGGAGCGTCCAGGGGGCCGAGGACCGCCAGGTACCACCGACCACCGCGCACAGATCCGCCCAGGCCGGGCCGCCGTGGTAACTGCAGTGGGCAGGATCGTCCCCGGGCCCGGGCGCCGGCTCGTCGGGGTGGGCGCCGGCGAACAGGACCGCGTGCACGGTACGCACGTAGAGCCAGGTCAACGACAGCGCCCCGAGGCACACGGCGACGATCCCCGCCACCAGGGGCACGGTCAGCAGAGCCGCCACGACGATCGGCCAGTTGAGCACCGCGACCACACACACCGGCAGCCCCACCAGGAGCGCGAGCAGCGAGGGCAGGCCGCATCCCTCGTTCCTCACCGGTCCCACCCCTCCCACCAGCGGCGCAGGGGGCCCGGTCCGCGCACGCCGCGCAACCACACGTCGAACTCGGCGGCCAGGGCAGCGGGCAGCAGGCGTCGGACGGCGTTGGTACGGCGGCGCCCCCACGTGGACAGCACCGGGGACAGGACCTCGTCGGTGAGCCGTGCCGCCCGGTCCGCCGCGGCCCCCGGAACGGAGCCACGGGACACGAGCGCGGCACCACCGGCCGCATGTCCTGGTTCGGACACGGTGGACCAAGCGGCCCCCGGCCCCCCGGCACCTGTCTGCCCGGCACCCGGATCCCCGGCACCACGGGGACCGGTGTCCCGTGGCCACGCGTGCGAACGCGCCGCCGCGAAGACCGACGCCGCCAACGCCGGATCCGGACCGTCCCCGACCAGCGCCCGCCCGACACGGTCGGCGTAGGCGTCCAGCACCGCGGCCGGACACCACCCCAGCGCCCCGGCGAGCGTGTCCGGGTCCCGACGGGCCGACAACGTTTCCGCCGCCCGCCGGCGCACCACCTCACGCACCGCGGGATGCGCTCGCTCCGAACACTCCCGCAACACACGCCAGGGCCCCTCCTGCGCGAACTCACCGTCCGGGGCGCGCGCCAACGCCCGCAGCGCCGGACGGGCCCCCTCCCACCCCTCCAGGACACGAACGGCCTCCAAAGGCAGACTCGGCCGCAGCCAGTGCCCGGACAACGCCGCCGCCAACCGGTGCCAGGCACGCAACCGCTCCGGCCACGGCACCGACGTCAACGCGTCCCCGATCCAACCGGCCACCCCCGGCGCGAGCAGATCGGAACGCCACAACCGCACCAGGGTCTGCTCGGCCGGGCCCGGGGCGCCCGCCGGACCCAGCACCCGTCCCAGCAGCTCGGTGTCCAGGTCGTGCTCGGGCAGCCCCGCAGGCGAGTACGGGCGGGCCCGCCGACGCGCGTCCATGAGCTCACGCACGAGCCCGGCCGGGTCGGGGTGGGGTGAGGACACCCGGTACAGCTCACGCAGCACCACACCCGCCGGGTCGCGGTCGCGGGCGGTCCACACGCCCACCGGCCCCGCCGCGATCCGCGCCAACCGCTCCCGGGGCAGCTCCGAGAGCGCACCGGCCAGCCCCCGGCGCACCCCCGCGCGCGCCCGGACCAGCCTCGCCACCGACGGGTCCGGGACGGCGCCCTCGGGCAGGCCCTGGATCAGCCCGGCGACCGCACTGGCCCCGTAGCGCTCCAGAGACCGCTCGGGGACCCCGCACCGGGCGGCCCGCGCCCACGCCAACAACGCCAGGACCCGGTCCGGGTGCAGGCCCGGAGCCCGGCCCTCCAGGAGCGTCCCGATCCGCTCGCGAGCCGCCTCCCGCGCCCGCACCGAGCGCAGAGGCACCGCTTCGGGAACTTCCTCGCCCGCGGCCACCGAACGCAGGGACCGCAGCGCCGCCTCGCTCTCCAGCCGCTCGGCCAGGGATGCCGAACCCGCGCGGTGGGCCAGTGTCCACAGGTCCTCCAGCGCCCCGGACGGCAGATCGGGGCCGTACCCGTCCAGGAAACGGGACAGGGCCCCGGCCAGGGTCCGTCGCGGCAACCAGGAGGCGCCGGCCCACCACCTGCGGGCGGTCTCCCACTGCTCGGGCGTGACCCGGCCCGGGCCCTCCACCACCGAGGAAGCCACCAGGACCGGCCACCAGTCGGCCAGGGAACGTTCCCGCCCCGAGCCGTAGCGCGCCAGGCGCCGCCACAGCTCCGGGGCCTGCTCCGGGCCGGCCGCCACGAGCGCGTGCGCCAGGCCCCGGTGTGCCCCCGTGATCTCCGGAAGGCGGGGCCCGTCCCCCGCCCACCCGTGCTGCGGGGGCCGAAAGACCACGAACCGGGCCCGCAACCCCTCGGTGTCGGTCCCGGGAGGCACACCCACCACGTGCGCGAACGTCTCCCCGGGCCGCCCGCAGTAGGTCGTGAACCCCACGGCCCGGGCCCGAGCGGGCGGCAGCAGGTGCGAGACCAGCGCGACCCAGTGCGCGACCGACGCGCTGTCGGCCACCACCAGCACCGGGTTCCCGCCGTCCACCGCCGCATCCACCGCACCCAACAACCGGGCCACCTCCGAGGCCCGCACCCCGCACGAGCCCTGCCACAGGCCCGTGCGCACCCGGTCCAACGGGGCCGAGGGCGAACGCAGCAACGGCAGCTCCGGGCCGGGGGAGGGCACCTGCGTCCAGAAACCCGCCCCCCACAGCTCCGCCGGCAGCACCGCCGCGTCCGTGTCCCCGGCCCCCGGCCACACCAGGCTGTGCGCGAAGTAGTTGCCCGGCCGCCCCGACGGGTCCGGCCCGTTGGAGACCACCCGGCTCACCACCCGCGCCCCGGCCAGATCCGGCGCGTAACTCAGGCTCACCGGGTGCGCCGAAACCTCCTCCACCGGGACCGACCTCGGCGGTTCGTAGGCGGTGAACCGCTCCACCTCACGCAGCACCCGCGCGTCCACACCCGGGGTCGCAGCGTTGAACTGGTACCCGGCGTGGCCGCCCAGGCCGCGCTCACAGGAGGTGTAGTACAACTGCGCAAAACCCATCGGGTCAGGCCGCCTTCCGTGGTAACTACGTGAACGGGCCCGGTGTCCCCGAGCCGCCGGGCCGGCCCGGCACCACACCGAACTCACCGAGCAGCCACAGGAACGGGTCGGCCACCCGGTACGGGCGCACACCGCCGTGCACCCGCCGCCCCGGCCCCGGGTCCGCACCCAGCGCCGAGACCCCGAAGTAGCGGGCCCGCCGGTAATGGGTACGCACGTGGTCGTCGATGCCGCCCCCGCCCCACCGGTGCAGGAGTTGCTGGATCTGGGCGTGCACGTCCTGGCCGTCGGCCGCCCCCGGATGCGCCGCGTCCGGTTGCGGACGCCGCAGCGGGGAGCCGTCGTCCAAGTGTTCGCGCAGCACGTCGAGCTTGGTCACGCACACCGCCAACGGCACCTCCACCCACCGCCGGGTCGGCGCCCGCCCCAGCACCAGCGCCTCGGTGACCCGCTCCAGCACGTGCAGCGGGTCCTCACCGGGGCCGGCGGGCGGCGGCAGGTCCGTGCCCGGACCCAACAGGTCGCGCACACCCGCCAACCGCAGCGGGTCCACCAACAGCACGATCCCGTCGGCGCGGTCCAAGTAGCGCAGGTGCGCCGCCACGCTCTCCTGGCTGGTCAGGTCCTCCCCGGCGGTGTCGAAGAAGGACAGCAGCGTGTGCCGCGGCGAGCGCACACCCCACGGGGCCCGGTTCCGGGTCGTGAACCGGAACACCAACGGCTCCCGCACGAGTCCCGTCGGCCGCGTGGCCTGCAGTAACGTCGCCCGGTCGTAGAGCGGGGCCTCGTGGTCGGCGACGAACCGCTGCCGGGTCCGGTCGTCCGAACCGCCCACCGACGCGCCCAGACGGGACCCGACCCGGTTCATCAACTCGTGCACCAGCACCGTCATGAACACCGTCTTGCCGACCTCACGCGCCCCGACCAGAGCGATGAGCCGCCCCCGGATCCGCGCGAACCGCACCGGCAGCTGCGCGTGGCACACCGGGCACACCTGCCGGCCCGTCCGCCCCCGGCACCCCGTACAGATCGCGTGCCCGCGCCGTCCGTCCGCGTCGAAGACCGGCGGCAACACCTCGCGCCGCCCCAGATGCGTCCGCAGCGCCGCGTCCTCCACCGGTTCGCAGCGCCGGCCGCGGGGACCGGGCAGCCCGGTGCACCGGAACCGGATCCGCCGTGCGGGAAAGTCCGCGTAGCAGTACGGGCACACCAGCGGCCGCTTCTGCGGCGGTACCGGCAGCGCCCGCGGAACACGCCATCTCACAACCGCAACTCCCGTACCGAGGGTTGACGCAACCGCACCTGAGCCGACCCTTCAGACTCCGACACCAGAAAACACATGAGCCAGCCCGGCCCCGAACCCCGGGGCGGGCGCACCCGCACCTGCGTGTGCTCACCCGCCCTCCGGGGCCCGGCCGGGAAGGTCGCCAACACCTGCCCCTGCGCCACCGAGTGCGGCTGGACCCGGCCCGGGGCGTGCACCACCGCGATCTCGGGCACCTCCCCGGAGGTCTCCGCGGTCAGGTGCACCGTGCGCTCCCGACGCCACCACCCCGCCGGCTCCACCCGGTAGGCCACCACCACCGCACCCGGCACCCTCGTCCGCACCGGAGCGCTCATCGCCTCACCAGCCCCATCGGGCACCGCCGTGTACACCGACACCTCCATCGGGCCCGGCCCCATCGCCGCCTCGAACCCGCCCTCGCGCTCGTACCGGCGCCGGGAACAGAACGAACGGCCGCCCCCGTCCGCGGCCTCGTCCCCGTGCCCGGCCTCGTCCCCGCTCCCGTGCCCGGACCCCGGCGGGCTCCACAGCACCAAGGCACGGGCCGCGTGCTCGGGCCAGGACCACGACAACCGCACCGTCGACCCGAACCGCTGGGTCCGCAGGTCCCGTACCTGCGGCACCTCCGTGACCCGGCAGTGCGCACCCGCCACCCGCTCCTCACCGGCCACCGTCACCGCCAGCACGTGGCTCGTGCCCGGCGGGACCGGCACCCGTACCCCGGTCCGGCCGCCCGCCACCGGCTCCGGAGCCTCCGCCGCCTCGGTACCGAACGCCGCCAGGTCGTGCTCGCTCAGCCGGGTCCCCCGAGGCCACACGGGCTCACGCGGACCCACCCACACCGACACACGGCCGAGCGGGAGCGGGGACCACGACACCACCGTGGACCCGGCCCGGTGCTCCACCGCCAGATCCGGCACCGGCAACGGACCCGGCCCAGGCGCAGCCCGGCGCACCAGCCCCTCCGAGGTACGCGTGAGCCCGGACGAGGTCAGGTACACCACCCGGACCCGGTAGAAGTACTCCCGCCCCGGCTCCACCGTGTGGTCCTGGAACCCCGACCCGTCCGTGGGCACAGCAACACCGTCGCCCGCCCCGCGCGGGGAAGCTCCGCACGCACGCAGCACCTCCACCCGGACCGCCTCCTCCGGCGCCCGCCAGGAACCCCTCACCGAACACCGTCCCGAACGCAGCCGCAGATCGGCCACCTCCGGGGTCAGCATCACCGCCTCCGAAACCACCGGTGCCGAGGAAGCACGGCCTCCACGCACCGCGACCACCGAGTACCGGGCGTCGGTACCCACCGGCAGCTCCGGATCGACCAGCTCGGTCCCGGCCAACTCACCCACCACGGTGCTGCGTGCCGCCGTGCCGCGCCCGGTCACACGTTCCACCCGGTAACGCACCCCGCCCGCCAGACTCGGGCTGGGCTGCCAGGACACCACGGACCCGCGGCCCCGCACCCGCGCCGACACCGACCGCGGCGCCGCCGGCGCGATCTCCGCCAACCGGTCGGTCAGAACCTTGTCGTCGGCGGCCACCTCCACCGCGGACGACAGCGCACGGGCCGCCTCCTCCGGCCGATCACCGCGTAGAGCCTCCTCCGCCCCGCGCACCAACCCCGCGACCTGCTCGCACCGCTCGGCCACCGCCCGACGCAACCCGTGCCCCTCCGGAAGGTCCACCACCCCCCGCTGGGCCTCCCGCAACAGGTTGTCGGCCAACAACGCCCGCACCTCGGCCTCGGTCCGCGTCCCCTCGTCCGGCCCCGGGTCGGCACGCCGCACCGCCGCCGCCAACAGGAGGGCCTCCCGCTCGTCCAGACCCGACCGCACCCACGGGCGCACCAGCCCCGACTCCGACAACGCCGCCGGGCGGCCCCGCAGATCGTCGACGATCTCCCACAACACGATCGCCTCACGCCGGTCCCGGTCGCCGTCCGCCCGCAGGATCGACAGCACGTTCTCCGCGGCCGCCTTGCCGTCGGTGAGGGCCTCCACCCCCAACCGGGTCCGCGCCCGCGCCAACGCCTCCTCGTCCAACCCCGAACCGTCGGCCAGCCGGAACCCGTCCAGCACGGTGAACCCCTGCTCCAGGTTCCGGCGACCGAACACCACCTCCGGCGAGAACACCGCCCCACGTGTACGCAGGTTCTCCCGCAACGTCCGGAACGTGGCCACCGGAGCCCGTACCGGCAGGCGCGGCAGCCCCTCCACCACCTGCACACCCCGGTCGGCCAACACCCGTTCGGCGCGCGGCTCGTCGATGCCCACCGACCGGATCATGCCGCGCAGCTCCGCACGCTCCAACAGCGACGTCGTCAGACTGCCGGCGACCTCGGCCCACTCCCGGCCCGCCTGCACCCGCTCCTGCTCACGGACGGCTGCGAAGTGCGCGTACGTCAGGCACCCCGCCCGCGCCAGGCGCTCGTGCGCCGCCACCAGTTCCACCAGCACCTTCTTCAACGCCCGGCGGCGCACCCGCAGCCCCCGCCAGTGCGTGCACACCTGCTCCACGTGCTCGGTGAAGGCCTCCGGGTCCGTGCGCAGCCGCCGCTCCAGCGCCGGGCCGATGTCGTAGCGCACGAACAGGTCCGCGTGCGGGCCCTCCACCCGCGCGGGTACGAGTACCTCGTCCTCGTAGCGTTTGCGGTCCCGAGCGTCCCAGGACATCGGGCCGTCCCTCCCCTCACGCCGGTCAACCGGAGGTGTGGATCATCCCCACGGCGTCACGGGCACGTTCCAGGCTCTGCCGACTCATCCCGCCGATACGGATGTCGAAACGCACCTGGCTGCCGTGCTCCGGCTCCCAGGCACGCACGTTGAGCAACCCCGTCTCGCTCAGGCGGAACTCCACCCGGAACGGGGTGTTGGCGGGGCTCGGCGGCAACCCGCTCAACAGCGCGTCCCCGATCTGCGCGTTGTGCTCCAGCTCCTCGGAGACCACCGAGCCCGCCTGCTCCCAGACGTCGATCTGCACCGCCTCCTGCTCCGCCCACACCGTCGCGAACCCTTCCTGCGCAACCGCGGGCAGCGGGGTGTTGGCGCTCAACAGGTGACTGACGTACTGGCGGGCCGACAGCGGGTCGTTCTCGTAGACCGGGTCGGCGCTGTCGATGGTCTTCACCCCGAACGCCCGCGGCGACACACCCGTGACCGTCTTGTCGGCCATACGCTCCACCTCCGCGGTGGTCAGCCCCAGGCGGCGGCCCACCTGCTCGGCACGCTCACGTACCGCTCCCGGGTCCTCCTGCGCCCCGTCCATGACGTTCTTGACCTGGCGCACCAGAGCGAACAGAGCAGCGCCCTTGGCCACCGCCAGATCGGGTTCGTGCAGGTGCGGCTCGAAACCGAACCGCTCCCGCAACGCCTCCGTGATCGCCGGGACCCGTGTCATCCCGCCCACCAGCAGCACGTCGTCGAAGGTGTCCACGCCCCGCTCGCGCGCGGTGGCCACGGTGCGTTCGGTGATGGACAGGGTGCGTTCCAACAGGTCGGAGGTGAGCGCCTCGAAATCCTTCCGCCCCAGCTCCACCTGCACTGCCGACCCCGCGAACCGCAGGTTGTGCCGCGCGCTCTCGCGCACGGTCAGCGACCGCTTGAGGCGCTCGGCGGCCGCCGACACGTCCTGCAGGAACTGCTCGTCCCCGCCCGGGTCGGTCTCCGGGTACTGCGCGGAGAAGCGCTCCAACAGGTGGTCGGTGAGCTTCTCGTCCCAGTCCGCACCGCCCAACCGGTGGTCGCCGTCGGTGCACACCACCCGCACGTCGTTGTCCTCGACGCGGATCACCGTGGTGTCGAAGGTGCCCCCGCCCAGGTCGTAGACGAGCAGGTGGCGCGGGCCCCGGCCGGAGTCCAGGCTCTGGTAGTGCAGCGCCGCCGCCACCGGCTCCGGAACCACGTCCAGTACCCGCAGCCCCGCGATCTCCCCGGCCCTGCGGGTGGCCTCGCGCTCGGTCACCCCGAAGTAGGCCGGGACGGTGACCACGACCTCCTCCACCTCGGCCCGCTCGTGCTCGCCGGCCGCACGCGCCAACTCCCGGAGCAGCAGCGCCGAGACGGTCTCGGGGCTGTGCTCCTGCCCGTGGAACTCGAACCGCGCCTGCTCGCCCATCTGCCGTTTGACCAGGGACACCACCTGATCGGGCAGGAGCAGCGCGGTGTTCTTGGCCTCCTCACCGACCACGACGTTGGTGGGTGACTCGAAGAAGACCACCGACGGGGTGGTGTCCTCGCCCGCAGCGTTCTTGGTGATGTGCGCGCGCCCTGTGTCGTCCACCGCCGCCACACACGAGTAGGTGGTGCCGAGGTCGATTCCGTACGTGTTCAATGGACCCTCCTGGTCACGGCGGCGCGGGCACACCCGTGCCGGGCGGACGACGGGCGGTGCCACGGACCGGGGCCGGGGACCGGGTTCCACGGATCCTTTCGGCACCGTTTCCCGGGCCAGATCATATATCCGTGCGGACCATTCTTTGCGCTCCTCGGGAAAAGGGTGTTTCGAAATTGGTGTTATCGGATGTTCTTCGGAGGTGCGGATGATTCGGGGCAAATGTATTTTCTTGCTTTCCCCGGAACGTGAGGGAGGGGTGGAATGTGAAGAAGGGGTGGCCTGCGGCAGCAACAGCCGGACCCGGCCCCTGCAGCCACCGGTGCCGGCGCTCCTTCGGGCGCCAACACCGGCCCGTATTTCCTGAGAGCACTGACAACCGCCGAGGGCGGTGACAGCAGGACCCGAACCACGTACACGCGTGAACCCCGGCCGCAATGCTCTGCCGGGAATGCGCGGGCCCGGACCACGTGGCGGCAGGTTCCGGCCCGGGTGCAGAGTGGGGGTATGCCTTCCGCGACATCAGCCCCGTTGTGGGCTCTGACCGGTGCCGTCGCCGCCGGGGGAGCGCTCGGCGCCGCGGCCCGGTACGGGCTGACCCTGGCTTGGCCGTCCCCGGTAGCGGGGATGTCCTGGACGGTCCTGGCGATCAACGTCACCGGCAGCCTGCTGATCGGCGTGCTCGTGGAGGTCCTCGCGCACCGGATTCCTCGGAACCCCTGGGTGCGGCCATTCCTGGGTACGGGTTTCCTCGGCGGATACACGACCTTCTCCGCCTACGCCATGGACGTGGTCACAGCCCTGGAACGCGGTGCCCCCGAAACTGCGCTGGCCCACCTCTCGCTGACCCTGGCCGGCGCGCTCGTGGCTGCTTGGGCGGCCTCGGCCCTGACCCACCGGATCCTGCAAGGAGGAGACCCGTGAGCGCACTCGCCGTCGCCGTGGGCGCCGCGCTCGGCGCCCCCGTCCGGTTCCTCGTCGACCTGGCACTACGCGGTGTGCTGGGTGCCGCCTTCCCTTGGGGCACGCTCGCCGTCAACGCCACGGGATCACTGCTGCTCGGCGCGCTCCTCGGGTTGCCGTTGTCCCCGCAGGCCATGGCGGTGTGGGGCACCGGGTTCTGTGGCGCGCTGACCACGTACTCGACCTTCGCCCTCGAGACCGTGCAGCTGGCACGCGGCGGTACCGGGCGCCGGGCAGCGGTGTACGTGCTGGTCAGCCTCGCTCTGGGGACCGGTTCGGCCTGGGTCGGCCTGGCCGTCACCAGCGCCGTCGTGAGCTGACCCGGGCCTGCGCCGCGCCCCGCCGCCGACCGCCTCGGCCTCTCAACCGGTGACCTGTTCGATGCGTTCGGCCAACTCCTCCGACAGCATCTGCGAGTAGGAGGCCGTCATGTGGTGGTAGTCGCGGTAGACCACCACGTTCCCGATGACCGGTGCGCACCGGTCATCACCGCAGAACAGGTCCGACATGTCGAGCAGGTGCACGTCGTCCTCCATGGCGCGGGCCGCCTGCACCTGCGGGTCCACGTCCTCGAAGGCGACCTCGCGGGGCACTGAGCACTGAGACAGGTCGTCGTTGTGCTCCTCCAGGCACTCGAACACGTCCCGGTCGGTGACGGGGGTGTCGCGCATGGCCACCAACCGGTCGGTGTGCCGGGCGGCCTCCTCCCACTGCCGGACCAACCCGTCGGCGAGTACGCCGGCGGCGTCGTCGCCCGGGTCCTGCGGGGTCACGTTCCTGGATGCGCTGGAGAAGACCACGTCCGGCTCCATCCCGGCCAGTTCCTCCATCACCGCAGCGTTCCACTGCTCGCACTCCTCGTAGTCCGAGCCGTCGTTCCACCGCACCGGTACAGCGGTGAACGCACACGCCGACTTGGTCAGCGAGACCACCCGCCAGCCGCGCTCGTCCCCGACCCTGTCCAGCGCAGGCACCCACTGGGCGGCGTGGGAGTCACCCACCACCAGCACGGTCCACTCGCCGTCGGGGTCGCCGTAGACACAATCGGTGCGGGGTTCGACGTCCCTGCGTTGGCCCTGGCAGTCGTCCTCGTAGAGCTGGGGATTGTCCTCCTCGGCCTCCACCAGCGGCGGGTACAGTTCCGCGCCGTTGGAGGCACTGCCCTGCGAGAGCGCCGCCGGGCCCACGTGCACCCGCGGGTCGAAGGGCACGGAGGAGAACTGCTGCACCCGGGCCAGCGAGGCGAAGCCCACCGCAGACACCGCCACGATCCCACTCAGGGCCATCACCCCGGCCGTGCGGATGCCCGGGATCAGCCCGCGTTCGCGTACCGGGTCCTCCACCCACACCTTCGTCAACCACGACAACAGGACCGCGGCCGCCGCCACGGCGACCATCTCCAACAGACCCAAGGACGCCGAGCCCGACCACGTCAGCGCGAACACGATCAACGGCCAGTGCCACAGGTACAGCGAGTACGAGATGTCGCCGAAGAACTGCGCCGGGGCCGTGTTCAGCGGGGTCCGCGTGTGCCCGGCCGCGATCACCGCCGCACTGCCCAGCACCGGCAACAGCGCCGTCCAGCCCGGGAACGCGGTCGCGTCGTCGTAGGCCAGCGCGGAGACCCCGATCGCCGCCAGGCCCGCCCACACGAGCGGGGCGCGTGCCGCCGGGGACAGGGCCCGGTGCGCGAGCACGACCGCGACCAGTCCGCCCACGGCCAGCTCCCAAGCACGGGTCGTCGGCAGGAAGTAGGCCGCTGCCGGATTCTGCGCCGTGTGCACCACCGAGTGCGCAAGCGAGACCACCGACAACACGCTCAGGCCTGCGACCAGAACCCTGGGGGTGGTCCGCCACCGCTGTACAGCCCCTGCCCACAACATGAACAGCAGCGGCCACACCAGGTAGAACTGCTCCTCCACGGCCAGCGACCAGAAGTGCTGGACGGGACTGGGCGGGGCGTCCGAGGCCAGGTAGTCCACCGCCTGTTGTGCCAGGTACAGGTTCTCCACGTAGGCGGCCGAAGCGATCAGCTGCCACGCGGCCTCGCTCAGGCGGGTGATCGGCAGGAACACCAGCGCCACCGCACCGGTCACCAGCAGCACCACCGTCGAGGCCGGCAGCAGCCGGCGCACACGGCGCACGTAGAAGCGGGCGATGGAGATCCGGCCGTGCTCGCCCGCTTCCCGGTACAGCAGGGACGTGATGAGAAAACCCGAGATCACGAAGAACACGTCGACGCCCACGTACCCGCCGGGAACCAGGTCGGGGTCGAGATGGTAGACGAGGACCAGCAGCACCGCGACAGCACGCAGCCCCTGTACCTCGGGGCGGAATCGGCGTTCGGCCCGGGCCGCACTCGCGCCGTGGTCCCTTCCGTTCTGTGTGGATGGCGTCGGAGGCCGCACGAACAGTGGTCGCATCGGGCAATCGTCCCGACACAAAGGGTCATTTCCAAGGCGACACGGAACCCTCCCGCGTCTTCTCACCGAATGCTCACCCGGGCTTGGTGCGGCGTTCGCCGACCGCGCCTCCCGCAGGCCGGGCACGAAGGGGTGCGAGGGGCGCGGGGGCGCGGGGTGCACGTGTGAGGCTCTTCCGGATCTGCGCTGTCATGTCCGTTCGTGACACGACCGCTCCAGATCTCCGGCAGACTGGCCTACAGACCCCCGGCGGCCCTCTCTCACGCCCCGGCCCCGGGAACTTCCCCAGCCCCCAGGGCGCACACACGGAGCGGTGGCGTTCCCACGTTCCGTGGCCGTGCTCCCGGTCCCGCCGTGAGAGGAGGGCGCGACCATTTCCCTCAACGACGCACGCACCGCCGTGGCCGGTTCGGTCCTCGCGGCCACCGTCGTGGTCGTCGTACCCGCCGTGCTCCACCCTCTGATGGGGCCCTGGACGCTGCTGTGGCCGGCCCTCGTCATGGCCGGCGCCGGGTTCCTGCTGGTGGGCGGCCGCGTCACCATCGACCGGCCCGGCCGGCGAAGCGGCGCCCCGGACCGCCGCGAACGGCACGCGGGCGGCCCCGCCCACGTGCACGGCCCCACCGTCGGCGACGAGGCCTCCCACCCCTACGCCGGCGGCCCCGCGCACGGCACGCGCGTGGGCGAGATCGCCCTGTCCACGGCCGCTGCCGACTACGACCTGCAGTTCTCCGCCGTCGTGCACTGGCGTTGGTCCGGCCACGTCGACCTGACCGTGCGCAACCCCCTGGCCCCCGCGGTCCGCGACGTCGTGGCCCGTGCCGCGGCCAAGGTCGCCCGTACCCGGCCGCGCGACCACGCCCGGGCCGAGTGCGACCTGGGCGCCCACCTCGCCGTCGAGAGCGCCGTGACCGCGACCGGCATCGTCGTGTGGGCCGAACAGGTACGGCTGCGGCTTCCCGAGGAGGACGCCGAACGCCTGGCCCGCCTCAGGAACCTGCGTAAGGACCTCGGCCTGCGCTCCGCTCTCCAGGAGACCGAACGTGGCCACGCCCCGATGGGCGGGGCACACCGCGAGGATGCGGGACTCCAGGAGGAGGCGGGACGCCGCGGGGACGACGCACGCGGCGAGGGCGCGGCGCACCACCCCTGGTCGTGGGGCGAGCGCACGGCGCCGCCGCGCAGCGGGGGAACCAGGACCGGTCGGCGGCCGTGGAGCGGCCACGGCACCGTGCCCGCCGACCCGGACCCGCAGCCGTGGAGCGGGCAGAGCCCCGGCCCCCTCGACCCCGAGGGGGAGCCCGGGGCCGGAGCCCGGTCCCGGTTCGAGTCGCTCTCCGAACCCGGCGGGTCCGGGGGAGAACACGACTACGTCTACCTCGACCCCGTCCACGGCATGCCCGAGGAACCGGTCTTCACCGGCCCCGGGCCCGGGAGCGACGTCGACGACCACGGCTACGAGAGCTACTGGTGGCCGGCCGAGTCGGTCCCCGAGAGCGCGGAGGAGGACGTCCAGGTCGCGATCCTGCGCGGCCTGATCGACGCGGTCCCTGAGCGCGCCGCCCGTGAGGAGTTCGCCGAGAGCCAGCTCCACGCCCTGGAGAAGGCCGGCTACACCGAGGTCGCCCGCCGTGTCCGGGAGGGTTTCTGAGACCCGGCCGCCACTCGCCTCACTCGAAGCTGTAGGCGTCGACCTCGGCGATCAGGGCCGAACGCCGCTCCTCGGACAGGAACGAGGCCGTGAACGAGTTGCGTGCCAGGGAGCGCAGGTCCTCGTTGCTCAGCCCCAGGTGTTCCTGCACGCCCAGGAAGTTGTCGTGGACGTGGCCGCCGAAGTAGGACGGGTCGTCGGAATTGATGGTGACCAGCAGCCCGGCCTCCATCAACGCAGGCAGGGGGTGCACGTCCAGGGTGTCCACGGCGCGCAGGCGCACGTTGGAGAAGGGGCACACGGTCAGGGGCGTTCGGGACTCGGCCAGGCGGGTGACCAGGTCGGGGTCGTCCAGGCAGCGGATGCCGTGGTCGATGCGCTCGGCGCCCAGCAGGTCCAGCGCCTCGCGGATGTACTCGGGCGGGCCCTCTTCCCCGGCGTGTGCGACACGGCGCAGCCCGAGCTGGGCGGCGGCGTCGAAGACCTCGGTGAACTTGGACGGCGGGTGGCCGACCTCGGCCGAGTCCAGGCCGACGGCGCTGAGGTGCTCCAGGTGGGGGCGGGCCGCCACGAGGGTCTCCATGGCCTCGGAGGCGGGGCGGTCGCGCAGGAAACACAGGATGAGGGCGGTGGAGACGCCGTACTCGTCCTCACTGGTCTTCAGTGCCGAGGTGATCCCTTCGAGGACGACCTCGAAGGGGACCCCGCGGCTGGTGTGGGCCTGCGGGTCGAAGAAGATCTCGGCGTGCCGGACGCCCTGGGAGGCCGCGCGGGCCAGGTAGGCCAGGGTCAGGTCGCGGAAGTCCTCCTCCGTGCGCAGCACGTCCATGAGCTCGTAGTACAGGTTCAGGAAGGACTGCAGGTCGCTGAAGGAGTAGGCCGCGCGCAGTTCTTCGACCTCTGAGTAGGGGAGGGTGATGCCGTTGCGCCGGGCCAGATCGAAGGCGAGTTCGGGCTCGAGGGTGCCCTCGATGTGGACATGGAGTTCGGCCTTGGGGATCGGCATGTGCACGAATGATCTCTCTGGTCGATTTGAGGTGGTTAGTGGCTATTGTGACTGATCCCGTCGTGTGGCCGTCGCCCCGGTGGCCGATGACCCGGTGATCCCGTCCCGGTCCGGCCCGGCCTCGGGAGAGTGCGCACGCACCGGGGGCCGGCGTGCCGCACCGCCCCGCTCCCTCTGTCGAAAAACGGTGGGGACCGGACCTTCACGAGGACACCGCACTCGTGCCCGAGCCAGGTGCTCCCCGCCACCGGGCCCCGGCCGTTCCGGCACACCTGCGCACAGGCCCGCCCATCTGCTCGATCACGCATGACCGGCGCAGGTGGGGGTAGCGGGCGGGTACCCCCGTGGAAAAGGCGAGGACCTCGACGGAGGGCACAGCATGGCCACGAAGGATCTGTCCGGCATTCCCCGAACACGCGTACCCGACGCGAGCCTGTCCCTGCTCCGGGACGGTTACGTCTTCATCTCCTCGACCTGCGACCGCCTGCAGACCGACGTGTTCCGGACCCGGCTGATGCTGAAGCGGGCGTTCTGCGTCCGGGGAGCCGGCGCCGCTGAGCTGTTCTACGGCAGCGGCCTGTTCAGCCGGAAGGACGCGATGCCGCCCACCGTCGTCCATCTGCTGCAGGACTACGGGAGCGTGCAGATGCTGGACGGCCACGCGCACGCGGAGCGCAAGCGCCTGTTCCTCGCGCTGCTGGAAGCCGACGGGATCCGGGACTTCACCGCAACGCTGGCCGAGGTCTGGGAGGCACGCGCGGCCCGGATCGCGGCCGGTGAACGGATCGAGCTGTACACGGAACTCAACAGGATGCTCACCGAGGCGGCCCTGCGCTGGCTGGGACTGCCCGCGACACAGAACCAGGTCCGTCTGCGTTCACAGGAGCTCTCGGCGATGGTCGACCACGCCGGGACGACGGGTCCGCACAACGCGTGGGCGCGGATGATCCGGCGCCGCAGCGAACGGTGGGCGGCCCAGGTGATCGCGCTCATCCGGTCGGGTGACCTCACACCCCGGCCCGGCAGGCCCGCCGACCTGATCGCCAGACACACGGAGGAGGGGCGCCCGCTCAGTACCGAGGTCGCCGCTGTCGAGCTGCTCAACGTCGTACGACCGATCGTCGCCAACGCCCGGTTCGTCGTGTTCGCCGCGTTGGCCCTGTGGCAGCACCCGCAGTGGAGACAGGAGTTCGCACGCGGGGACCTGTCCCGGCTCGAGCCGTTCGTGCAGGAGGTCCGCCGCTTCTACCCGTTCTTCCCGCTCATCGGCGGGCGCTCCGTGCGTCCCTTCACCTGGCGCGGTTATGCCTTCCCCGAACAGAGCTGGGTCCTGCTCGACCTGTACGGCACGAACCACGATCCCCGGTCGTGGTCCGAGCCCGGCTCCTTCCGCCCGGAACGCTTCGTGGACAGGGAACCGACGGCCTACGACCTCGTCCCCCAGGGCGGCGGGCCCTACGAGACGGGACACCGGTGCCCGGGGGAGCGGCTGACGATCGCAACGGTGGAGACGATGGTGCGCTTGCTGAGCCTTGCCGACTACACCGTCCCGGCCCAGGACCTGACCTACACGATGCGTGCGATGCCCGCGCTGCCCCGCAGCGGCCTGATCGTCAGCGGTGGGTCCCGGTGAGCTCGGACCCGGCCGCGTCCGGCGGAGAACGGCCGCCGTCAGCGGCATCGCGGTCTCCGACCGCGGCAGCGACCGTGCCGTGGTCGTCGCGGACGCCTGGTGTCCTGCGCCGTCGTGACGCGGACGAGCGGCATGATGGGCCCATGGAGACCCCTGCCCGCGCCACCCCCGGGGCTGCGACGGTTCCGCCCGGGGAAACGCTGTCCCCGGTCCCGCCCCCGATGCCGGGACCGGCCCTGCTCCGACAGTCCTGGGTGGACGTCGCGTTCGTGCACTGGCCGGTGGATCCTGCCGCAGTGGCCCCGCTGCTGCCCGCGGGCACCCGGCCCGACACCCTCGACGGGGCCACTTACGCAGGGCTGGTCGCCTTCCGGGTGACCAGCTCCCTGGTCGCGGGCACCGCGCCCACCGGAGCATTCGACGAGGTGAACGTGCGCCTGTACTCCGTCGACGACCACGGGCGCCGCGGGACGGTGTTCCTGACGATGGACGCCGACTCCGTTCCCGTCGTCGCCTCCGCCCGTGCCGTGACGGGGCTTCCCTACATCTGGTCGGACCTGTCCCTGAAGCGCGGCCCGCACGGTCGCCGTGCGGGCGCGGTCCGGCGACGCTTCCCCGGAACGGCTCGGGGGTCGTGGTCCCTGAGTGTGGGGGAGGCCCTGGACGAGCACGGTGCCCTGGAACGCTTCCTGACCGCGCGTTGGGGACTGCACGCCCGTCATCTGGGGCGTACGCGGTGGCTGAGGATCAGCCACCGCCCCTGGCCACTGCACCGGGCCGAGCTCCTGCACCACGACGGCGACCTGTTGGCCGCGGCCGGCGTGGAACCGGTGACGCGGGAACCCGCCTCGGTGCTGTGGTCACCCGGTGTTTCGTGCTTTCTGCTGCCGATCACTCCGTGAAGCCCGACGCCGCCCCGGCCGGCCGGGGCCCGGCCCGTTCCACGGCCGGTGCACACCAGTGCGGGCGCGGACCGGGCCCCGGGGCTCACCCCTCGTGTGCGTTGATGTCGTCCGTTCCGAGTGCGGGGCCGTGTTCGTAGGCCGTCACGGGCTCGTCGGCGGGAACCTCTGGGTACGGGGGGATCTGCGAACCCGAGAGCTCCGGGGCGGTCAGCTCCATGTTGTTGCTGCTGAGGAAGTTGCCGACGTCGCTGCGCAGGGTCGGCAGCATGCTGTACAGCCGGTCGCCGGGGCACTGAGTGGACTGCAGGTCACGGTGGCCGACGATCGCGCTGGTGGGGCGGTTGTAGTGGTAGCACAGCCACGCGCAGGTCTCGATGAGCGAGCTCCACAGCGCGTTGGTGGGGGAGGTCGAGGTGTAGGTGCCCTCGTTCTCGATACCGACGGCGACACCGTTGTAGTTGGCCACGTGGGTACCGACCAGGTGGTAGCCGCCGTCGACCGCCAACAGCGAGCCGGAACGGCCCTCCATGATGTGGCCGCCGCGGCTGATGGTGTACTGCTGGCCGCTGTCGATCCAGCCGTTGTTGTCCATGTGCCAGTTCTGGATGCCGCGCGAGAGTGAATAGGCGCGGGCCAGGGTGTAGTCGGTCTGGTTCGCGGTCGCGGTGTGGTGCACCACGATGTAGGTCGGTGCGCCGGAAACCGTCCCCGGGGTGCTGCGCGGGGCACGGGCGTTCCAGGCGGAGCGGTTGTGGATCGTGGGGAACGGCGCGCTGGTGGCCGAGGTCCGTGCGTGTGCGGGGGAGGCGAGTCCGCCCAGAGCCACGGCGCCGGCGGTACCCGCTGAGGTGAGGAGCATGCCGCGTCGGGAGAGCAGGTGGGGGCGGTTCTCGTTGTCGCGTGACATTTTTCCGTCCAATGGACACGGGGGAATTCCGAGCGCAAGAAATGTAACAGGGCGTCGACGTTCTTGTCTGTAACCGCGAGATATCGATCGAGTGGATCCGTTGCATTTACTGTGCGTATGCAAAGGGGGATCCCGTTGTTTTTGTCACCTCGGGCCGAAATGTATCCGGTACCTTTTGTTGTGCTGTGGGCGGCCTCGGGTCGGTAACCGCAGGCAGCGGGTGGTGCGGGAGTCGAACTTCCTTGCCCATTCGGGCGACGGTGTCTTGCCACGGGCTGTATGAATTCGAGGGAAGGAAGGTGTTCCTCGGGGGCGGCTGTCGGAATGCAGGGCCATTGTGCCGGGGAGCCACTCCTTTTAGAGTGCGGGTCGAGGAGTTCTCAGCTGCTCTCGGAGGGGCCTTCCTCCACCAGCCGTTCCCAGGCCTCGGAGAGGCTGAGCAGGCCCTCCACCACCTGCGTCCGCTCGTCCGGGGAGAACTCGGCCAGCAGCAGTTCGTCGAGGTGGGCCGCGTGTGCTGCGGTCTCGGCGAGGATCCTTTCCCCTTCGGGGGTGAGGTAGAGGAGTTTGCGCCGTGTGTCACTGGTGCAGGTGCGGCGCTCGATGAGCTGGCGGCGGTCCAGTCTGCGGGCGACATCGGCCATGGTGGACCGGTCGAGCGCTGCCGCGGAGGCCAGTGAACCCTGGTCGCCCCCGGGGGTGCGCCGGATCGCGCGCATCACGGCGAACTGCGGTCCGGTGAGTGTGGAGTCCACGACGCTTCCCCACAGTGCGGTGTAGCTCTGGAAGAGGCGCCGTACCAGGTATCCGGGCGCGGTGAGAAGCTCAGGGGGGATGTCCTGCCGCGGTTGGTCCTGCCCGTCCGTACGGCCGCGTGCGTGGTCCGTCCGGTCGCTGTCTCCCACTGTTCGTCTCCTTCGGTGTACGGCCTTGCTGCCGGGTTGGACGGGCCGGCAGCCCGGACGGCGCAGTGTTCCGCGGCCGAGCCGGGGGCGACCCTATACCGCGCGGAGCAACGATCGATCCGCGGCCTTCACCGAACGCCACGGAAACATCACGCGAACCGAACTTTACACAGAACCACTTGACGTGTGTCCGATCACAGTAGATAGTCAGCATACGGATTGTTTGAGTACTGATGATCTGTGGGTGGCCACGGCTCTCCCCGTGGCCACGACCGGAAACCACCCGCGGTTGGAGGAGTCATGGACCAGAACAACCTCAACGACATGTGCGTGCGCCAGCTGTCCCTCAGCGGTGTCCGCGACGGCGAGACCGTGGCGGTGCTCTCCCAGGGCGAGGAGCGCAGCGACCTGGCCGACGCCTTCCTCTTCGCAGCCCAGGAACTCGGTGCGAACACCTTCCACATGCGCCTGCCCAGCGCACGCGGTGACGGCGGCGCGTGGGCCGTCGGCCAGTCCGGCCTGGCGGGCAACCAGGTCGCCGTCGACGCCCTCAAGCAGTCCGACATGCTCATCGACCTGACCTTCCTGCTCTTCAGCAAGGAGCAGTTCGAGATCCAGGGCGCGGACACCCGCATCCTGACCGTGGTCGAGCCGCCCGAGCTGCTGTCCCGCCTGATGCCCACCCGCGAGCTGCGCGAGCGGGTCGAGTACGGCGCGGAGCTGCTGTCCAAGGCCAAGACCATGCGCATCACCAGCCCCGCCGGCACCGACGTGACCTACAAGCTCGGCGTGTACCCGACCATGAGCGAGTACGGCTACACCGACACCCCCGGCCGCTGGGACCACTGGCCGGCCGCCTTCGTCTTCACCGGCGGGGCCGACGACGGGGTGGACGGCACCATCGTGCTCTCCCCGGGCGACGTCCTGCTGCCGTTCAACACCTACGTGCAGACGCCGGTGACCCTGAAGATCGAGAAGGGTTTCATCACCGACATCAGCGGCGGCCTGGACGCCGAGCTCCTGTCCTCCTACATCGCCTCCTTCGACGACCCGCGCGGTTACGGGATGTCGCACGTGGGCTGGGGACTGGACGAGCGCGCCCACTGGCACGGCCTGACGCAGTTCCCCGGCGGCATGGGCATGGAGCTGCGTTCCTTCTACGGCAACGTCATGTTCTCCATCGGACCCAACAACGAGCTGGGCGGGCCCAACGACACCCCGTGCCACTTCGACATCCCGATGCGCAACTGCAGCCTCTACCTGGACGACGAGCCGATCGTGGTGGACGGCGACATCACCGTGCCCGAGATGCGTCCGACCGGACGCCGCTGACCCCCTGCCGGCACCGCCGCGCACACCACAAACGAGGAGGAACCGGTGACCGACTACCGGATCGGCCTGGTCGTTCCCAGCTCCAACCTGACCATGGAGACCGAGCTTCCGCGCATGCTCCGCGCACGGGAAGCGGACCGGCCCGAGGAACGCTTCACCTTTCACAGCGCACGAGCCCGCATGCAGCAGGTCACGCCCGAGCAGCTGCGGGCGATGAACCAGCAGAGCGAGCGCGCCGCCGCCGAGCTGGCGGACGCACGCCCGGACGCCGTGGCGTCGGCGTGCCTGGTCGCCATCATGGCCCAGGGACCCGGCTACCACTGCACCGCCGAGGACACCATCAGCGGTGTGCTCGACGCCGAGGGCGCCTCGGCCCCGGTCGTGTCCAGCGCCGGCGCCCTGCTGTCGGGCATCTCGGCGCTGGGGGCCAAGCGCGTCGCCATCATCACGCCCTACATGAAGCCGCTGACCAAGATGGTCGCCGACTACATCGAGGACAGCGGGATCGAGGTGGTCGACGCGGTCAGCCTGGAGGTCTCGGACAACCTCGCGGTCGCTGGGCTCGACCCGGCCGATCTGGAAGAGCACAGTCAGCGGCTGAACCTCGGCCGCGCCGACGCCCTGGTGACCTCGGCGTGTGTGCAGATGCCGTCCCTGCCGGCGATCCCCGCACTGGAGAAGCGCGTGGAACTGCCCGTGCTCTCGGCCGCGACCGCGACCACCCACCGGCTGCTCAGCGAGCTCGGTCTGCGGACCGAGGTCCCCGACGCCGGCAGTCTGCTCAGCGGAAACCACCCCGGGAACTGACATGAGAGAGTTCCTCGCCTCCCGTGGGGTCCACCCCTCACTGCACACGTACTTCGTCACGGCGCTGTCCTACATGGCGCTGGGCCTGTTCTCGTCGCTGATCATCGGTCTGATCCTGCAGACGGTCGGCGAGCAGGCCGGAATCGGCTGGTTGGACGAGGCCGGGACCATGACGATGGCGATGATGGGCCCGGCCATCGGCGCGGCCGTGGCCTACTCCCTGAAAGCACCGTCGCTGGTGCTGTTCTCGGCGGTGGCCACCGGGGCCTTCGGCGCCGAACTGGGCGGACCGGCCGGGGCCTTCCTGGCCACGGTGCTGGCCACCGAGGTCGGAAAGCTGATCTCCCAGCGCACCCGCCTGGACATCGTGCTGACCCCGTCGGTGACCGTACTGGCCGGTTTCGGGGTGTCCTGGGCGGCCGGACCGGCCATCGACAGCGGTATGCGCGGCCTCGGCCAGATCATCATGTGGGCCACCGATCAGCAGCCGGTGCTGATGAGCATCCTGGTCGCCGTCCTCATGGGGATCGCGCTGACCCTGCCCATCTCCAGCGCGGCCATCGCGGTCATGATGGACCTGAGCGGACTCGCCGCAGGGGCCGCCACGATCGGTTGCGCTGCGCAGATGATCGGCTTCGCGGTCACCGGGTTCCGGGAGAACGGTTGGGGCGGGGTGGTCTCGCTCGGACTGGGAACCTCGATGCTCCAAGTGCCCAACATCGTGCGGAACCCGCTCCTGTTCGTCCCGCCGACGGTCGCGGGCGCCGTACTGGCCCCCATCGCGACGGTGGGGTTTGCGATGGAAGGCAACGCCGCGGGTGCCGGTATGGGCACCTCCGGTTTCGTCGGCCCGCTCATGACCGTCGAGACGATGGGTTTCAGCGTGGAGGTGCTGCTGATCATCGTGGCCTTCCAGTTCGTCCTCCCGGCGCTCGTCGCCTGGCTGGTCTACCTGCCCATGCGCCGCATGTCCTGGATCACCGACAGCGAACAGCTGATCCGACAGGACTAGGGCCCACCAGCCCCACGGCCCCCCTGTAGCCAACCGCACTCTCATCCCTGTTGGAGTAAGGATGCCGTCCCGTCAGTCCTATGAAGTGACCGTTGCCGGAGGCGGCCTCGGAGGCCTCACGGCCGCCCTGGCCATGCGCCGACGCGGTCTGCACGTCACCGTCCTGGAACAGGCCCCAGAGCTGGCCGAGGTCGGCGCCGGAATCCAGTCCGCGCCCAACGCCAGCCGGATCCTCGTCCGCCTGGGCCTGCGCGAGAAGCTCGAAGAGATCCGTACCGAACCGCAGGACCAGGTCCGGCGGCGCTGGAAGGACGGAAGCGTCATCGGTCTGACCCCGCTGGGCGACCGGTGCAAGCGCGAGTTCAACGCGCCCTACTGGCACTACCACCGGGCCGACCTGCACCGCGTCATCCTGGACGCCTGCACCGACCCGGAGGGCGCCGGTCCCCCCGTACAGGTGGAGATCAACAGCCAGGTCACCGATGTCGACGACAGCGACCCCGAACGCCCCGTGGCGATCACTGCGGACGGCCGCCGCTACGCCGCCGACGTGCTCGTCGGCGCGGACGGGCTGAAGTCCCGCGTCCGCGACGCGGCCGGCTTCCCCGACACGCTCCGGTTCTCCGGCGAGATGGCCTACCGGGCCCTCATCCCCGGGGACAAGATCGCCGCCGACCCCGCCACCCGCTGGCTGGTCGACCGGTTCCAGAGCACTATCTGGTACGGGCCCGACCGCCACCTGGTGCACTACATGATCAACGGCGGCGAGTACCTGAACGTGGTGGCGATCGTGCCGTGCCCGCCCGAGCTCGCCTCGCACAGCTCGGTGCCGGCCTCCGTCCAGGAACTGGCCGACGCCTTCCCCGGCTGGGACGACCGGGTGACCGCGATGCTCTCCAAGGCCGAGAGCACCGGCGCCTGGCCGCTCCACTACCGCCGCCCCGACCCGGGGTGGGTCGACGGAAGGGTCGCACTGCTGGGGGACGCGTGCCACGCGATGCTCCCGTACCAGGCCCAGGGCGCCTCGCAGGCGATGGAGGACGCCGCGGTCCTGGCCGAGGAACTGGGTACCGTTACCGTCGACAAGGCACCGGAGGCGCTGGCACGCTACGTCTCCCGCCGGGCGCAGCGAGCCGCCATGGTCCAGGAGGCCTCGCTGGCCAACAAGGAGCTGTACCACTTGCCCGACGGTCCGGAGCAGGAAGAACGCGACCGCAAGCTCCGTGACTTCCACGGGGAATCGGCGATCTCCTACGAACTGTTGTGGCGTGGGACACCGCTGGACGATTCCGACTCCGAATCCTTCTCCTACCAGTTCATCCGCTGAGGAGACCCATGAAGCCCGCCGCATTCACCTACCACCGTGCCCGCGACGTCGACGGGGCCGTCGACCTGCTCAGCGAACTCGGCGACGACGCCAAGATCATCGCCGGAGGGCAGAGCCTGGTCCCGATGATGAACTTCAGGCTGGCCAGGCCCGCCCATCTGGTCGACGTCACGGCTCTTCCCGGCCTTTCCGGCATCAGTACAGACGAGGAAGGGCTGCACATCGGCCCCCTCACCACCCATCGGGCCGTGGAGACCGCGCCCGACTCCCTCCTCGGCCCCGACCACGCGGTCCTGCGTGAGGCGATGGCCTGGGTGGGGCACCTGCCGATCCGCACGCTGGGCACGGTGGGCGGCAGTCTCGCCCACGGGGACGCGACTGCCGAGTGGTGCCTGCTGGCGGTCCTGCTGGACGCCCGGGTGGTGGTCCGTGGCCCCGGGGGTGCCCAGCGCACCATCGAGGCCGCCGACCTCTTCCTCGGCTTCTACATGACGACCCTGGCGCCCGACGAGGTCATCGTGGACGTGGTCTTCCCGAGACCGGCGCCGCACTGCGCGCTCACCGAGTTCGCCGAACGCGCCGGGGACTTCGCGGCCGTGGCCGCCGCTGTCGACCTCGACCTGGCCGCCGACGGCACCGTCCGCGGCGGCCGGGTGGCCCTGGGCGGGGTGGCCCCGGCCCCGGTACGCGTACCCGAGGCCGAAGCGGTACTGCAGAACGGCGGACCGGCCGGCCCGGAGCTGTTCGCCGCGTGCGCCGAGGCGGCCGAAGCGGCGATCGATCCCCCCTCGGACGCCGACGGCAGCTCCGACTACCGCCGGGTCCTGGCCCGGACACTCATCGTTCGTGCATGCGAGGAGGCCGCTGCCCGATGACCATCACACACGCAGCCCCGCAGACCGGCGAAGTCCCGGAGCAGAAGGAGACCTGGACCGGTACCGCGGTCCGCCGCAAGGAGGACACCCGCCTGCTCAGCGGCACCGGGACCTTCGTCGACGACGTCAGCCTGCCGCGCATGGTGCACGCCCAGTTCGTGCGCGCCACGGTCGCCTCGGGCCGGCTGCTCTCGGTCGACCTGTCCGAGGTGCGCCGTGTCCCCGGGGTGGTCGCCGCCTACAGCGCCGCCGACCTGGACCTGAACGACATCACCGCGGTCCTGGACCGGCCCATCGAGGAGTTCGTGCCGACCGACATGCCCATCCTGGCCCGGGACCGCGTCCGGTTCGCCGGTGAGCCCGTGGCCATCGTCGTCGCCGAGGACGCCTACGCGGCCGAGGACGGGGTCGAAGCCGCACAGGTGGAGTACGAGGTCCTCGACGCGGTCCCCTCCGAAGAGGTCGCCCTGTCCGAAGGCGCACCCACCGTCCACGACCAGGCCCCGGACAACACGCTGCTGGACGTGTCCATGTTCGCCACCGAGGGCATCGACGAGGTGTTCGACTCGGCCCACTACGTGGTGCGGCTCGACACGCGCAGCAGCCGGCAGAACGCCCTGCCGCTGGAGACACGCGGCGTCGTGGCCTCCTGGAGCGCACGCGACGAGAACCTGCTGGTACAGACCTGCACCCAGGTGCCCCACACCGTCCGCACCGCCATGGCCCGCTCGCTGGGGCTGGCCGAGAACCGGGTCCGCGTCGCCGTCGGCGACATGGGCGGCGGTTTCGGAATCAAGTGCGTGGTGGGGCGCGAGGAGATCGCCGCGGCCGCGGCCGCCCTGCGACTGGGCCGGCCCGTCAAGTGGATCGAGGACCGCAAGGACGCGCTCACCGCTTCGTTCCTGGGCCGCGAACAGCACTACGACACACGGGCCGCGTTCGACTCCGAAGGCAGGATCCTGGCCCTGGACGCCGACATCGTCTGCGACATGGGGGCCTACTCCTGCTACCCCTTCACCGCGGGTATCGAGCCGCTGATGGCCTCCGCGGAGATGCCCGGCGTCTACAAGGTGCCCGCCTACCGGGTGCGGGCCCGCGGCATCACCACGAACAAGGCGCCCACCGCCCCCTACCGCGGGGTCAGCCGGCCGCAGTTCGTGATGGCGATGGAGCGGTTGTTCGAACGCGCGGCCCGGGAACTGGACCTGGACCCGGTGGAGATCCGCCGGCGCAACGTCATCACCCAGTTCCCCTACACCGGCGTCAACGCCGTCACCTATGACCCGGGCTCCTACCTGGAGGCGCTGAACCTGGCCGAACAGCTGGTCCAGGACGAGGGCTGGTACGAGCTGCGCGAGTCGGCCGCCGCGCAGGGGCGCACCATCGGCATCGGCTACTGCTGCTTCAACGAACGCAGCGGCTACGGCTCGGACGCCTTCGCCAAGCGCAAGATGAGCGTCGTGCCCGGGTACGACCTGGCCGAAGCACGGATGGACACCTCCGGGACGGTGGTGGTGAGCACCGGAACGCTCAGCCACGGCCAGAGCCACGAGACGACCATGGCCCAGATCGCCGCCGACCGGCTCGGCCTCGATCCCACACAGGTCAAGATCCAGCAGGGCGACACCGAACGTATCGCCTACGGGTGGGGCACCTTCGCGAGCCGCTCCATCACCATCGGCGGAAGCGCCGTCTCACGGGCCGCCGACAAGCTCGGCGAGAAGCTGATGCACATCGGTTCCCACATGCTGGAGACCACACCCGACAACGTCGAGCTCCACGACAACACGGTCCGCCGGATCGACGACCCCGACCGGGCGGTCAGCTACGTGGACATCGCCGACATCGCCTACCTGCGGCCCAACCTGCTGCCGAAGGCGATCGAACCCGGACTCGTCGGCAACGGCGACTTCGACACCCCGGGTGACGGGACCTTCTCCAACTCCACCCACGCCGTGGTCACGGAACTGCACCCCGGCACCGGGAAGGTGGAGATCCTGCGCTACCTCTGCGTGGAGGACTGCGGAGTGGCCATCAACCCGCAGGTGGTCGACGGACAGGCCCGCGGAGGCATCGCCCAGGGCATCGCCGGGGCCCTGTACGAACGCATCACCTACGACGACCAGGGCGAACCCTCGGCGGCCAGCTTCATCGACTACAAGGTGCCCACCGCCGCCGAGATCCCCGACGTGGCGATCAGCCACCTGGAGACGCCCTCCCTGCTCACCGAGAGCGGGGCGAAGGGCAGCGGTGAGGGCGGCACCATCGGTGCCCCCGCGGCAGTGGTCAACTCCGTCAACGACGCCCTGCGCCACACCGGGGTCGAGTTCGACGCCACACCCATCACCCCGGAGCAGGTGCAGCAAGCATTGGAGGCCCACTCATGACCGACCGTCTCCTGATCACCCTCACCGTCAACGGTGAGGAACACGAACTGCTCACCCCGGCACGCCGCACACTGGTGGACGTCCTGCGCCACGACCTGCACCTGACCGGGACCCACGTGGGCTGCGAACACGGCGTGTGCGGTGCCTGCACCATCCTGGTCGACGGGGCACCGGCACGCGCCTGCCTGATGTTCGCCGTGCAGGCGGAAGGGCGGCAGATCCGCACCGTGGAGTCGCTCGCCGGCCCCGACGGCCTGGGAGACCTGCAGCGCAAGTTCTCCGAGCACCACGCCCTGCAGTGCGGTTTCTGCACACCGGGCTTCCTGATGCTGGCCGAAGGCTTCCTGGCCGACAACCCCGAACCCACCCGGGAGGAGATCCGCGAGGCGGCCTCCTCCAACCTGTGCCGGTGCACCGGCTATCAGACCATCGTCGACGCCATCGGGGCGTGCGCGGACGAACGCCGAGCATCCTGCGGCGCCGTGTGCGGCCGACCCGCCGACGACCCCGCCGATGAGAGGAGCCGGGCATGATCCTGGAGAAGAGCACCTTCGTCGAGGCCTCCCCCGAGGAGGTCTTCACCGCGGTCAACGACGTCGAACGGATCGTGACCTGCGTTCCCGGAGCGGCACTGGACGGCCGGGACGGCGACACCTACCAGGGAAACGTCAAGGTCAAGGTCGGCCCGATCAGCGCCGCCTACTCCGGAACCGTGCGTTTCCTCGACGTCGACGCCGAGCAGCGCACGCTGCGGGTGCAGGCACGCGGCTCCGAGGCCGGCGGCAGCGGTGACGCCGAAGCAGCGGTGACCCTCGGTGTCGTCGAACGCGAGGGCGGCTGCGTCCTCAACATCGAGGCCGACCTGCTGATCCGCGGCAAGATCGCCCAGTTCGGCAAGGCCGCCATCGGGGCCGTCTCCGACCGGCTGCTCCAGCAGTTCGCCGACAACCTCTCCCGGATGCTGCGTGAGGGCTCGGGCCCCGCGCTCGCCGCCGCTGCCTCCGCCCCGGCGGGGCAGGTCCCGCCCCAGGCCGGGCCCGCCGATGCGGCTGCTGCCGCCGCCCCCGCTCCCGCGCCGGCCGGGGACGAGCTCGACGGCCTGGGCCTGCTCGTGGGCCCGAGGACGAAGAAGGTACTCCCGTACGTGGGCGCCTTCGCCGTCGGCGTGCTGCAGGGCCTGCTGCTCGGCAAGCTCGCCTCCCAGTCCAAACAGATCGCTCTGCTGAAGGAGGTCCGCCGTGGCTGAGCTGGACACCTACGGTGACTCGACGGCCGACACCTACGCCCAGGCCGGGTTCGGCTCCCAGGTACGGCGAGGTGCACGCCCCGCAGTGGTCGTGGTCGACCTGAGCCGCGGGTTCACCGAACCCGGCTTCCCCAGCGGCGCCGACCTCACCCCGACCGTGGACTCCACCGCCCGCCTGGTGGAGAGCGCCCACGCCGCCTCGGTCCCGGTCATCTACACCGTCATCGCCTACTCCGAGGAAGAGCTCGCCGGCGACTGGTACCGGTGGCTGGACAAGGCACCGGGCATGCGCGGGATGCGCGAGGGCAGCGCGGCCGTGGAACTCGACCCGCGGCTCACGCGCGGCGACCGCGACCCCCTCATCGTGAAGAAGGGCGCCTCGGCCTTCGCCGGCACACCACTGGCCACCATGCTCACCGGGCTTCAGAGAGACACGCTTCTCGTGTGCGGCGCGACCACGAGCGGGTGCGTGCGCGCCACCGCCGTGGACGCCGTACAGGCGGGTTTCTCCGCCCTCGTCCCGCGCGACTGCGTGGGGGACCGGGCCGAGGGCCCCCAGGAGGCGGCCCTGTTCGACCTGGACGCCAAGTACGCCGACGTCATCGGGCTCGACGACGCCCGCACCTACCTCTCCCAGGCCCGGGCATGAGCCGGCCCCGACCCCGTCTCCAGGAGGAAACGACCATGTCCGAAAGACCGATCCACCAGGAGGCCCTCGCCGACCTCGCTGACGTCCCTGCCGTCGGACGCTGGTTCCGCTCGGGCGGCCTCCGGCTGCACGCGCTCGACTACGGGGCCCTCGAGCAGGCCTCCGGGACCGATGAGCGGCCCAGCCTACTGATCCTGCCCGGGATCACCAGCCCCGCGATCTCGATGGACTTCGTCGCCCGCCGACTCACCGACGTGGCCCGGCCCGTGGTCGTGGACCTGCGGGGCCGGGGCCTGTCCGACGCCCCGGGCGACGGCGACTACAGCCTGAGCGCCTACGCCGACGACGTCGAGGCCGCGGTCGAAGGGCTGGGGCTGGGCCGGACGGTCCTGCTGGGGCACTCGCTGGGCGCGCGGATCGCCGCGGCCGCCGCGGTCCGACCCGGCGCCGCCTACACCGGGTCGATCCTGGTCGACCCGCCGATGAGCGGGCCGGGGCGCGCGCCCTACCCCACCACGTTGGAGGCCTTCCGCAAGCAGCTGCAGCAGGCCCAGCGCGGTACCGACGCCGAGGAGGTGGCCGGTTTCTGGCCGCGCTGGTCGCTGCGCGAGCGCGAGCTGCGGGCGCGCTGGCTGGCCAGCTGTGCCACCGAGTCGATCGACGCCACCCACCGCGGTTTCGAGGCGGAGGACTTCTTCGACTACTGGGGCTCGGTCCCGCAGCCGACCACGCTCGTGTACGGAGCGGACAGCCCGGTCGTGGACGCGGCCGGAGTGAAGGAAGCGGCGGAGGCCCACCCCGGAGCGGAACTGGTCGGGGTCGAAGGCGCCGGCCACATGATCTTCTGGGACGCCCCCGAAGGGGCGATGACCGCCGTGCGCGAGTCGCTGGCCTCGATGCCGAAGGCCTGAGGCCGCAGTGCCGTGTCCGGGCCGTCCGTCCTCCGGCCCGGACCTCCGCCGTGTGGGCTCCCCGTGTCTCGAGCCCTCACGGCACCTCCGCGGGGCTCCTCAGGTGGGTCGCGCACAGGTCGGGCTCGACGAAGGCCTCGACCCGCTCGACCGCGGTCGACGACCCCCATGCCTCCATCGCCCCCTGCATCAGTCCCAGGTGCAGGGGGCACACCACGTCGGGCCGCTCCGTGGCCAGTTCGAGGAACGGACAGTGGTGCACCCCGATCTGCTGCCCCTCGCCGTCGGGGAGCAGCTCGGGTGCGAAACCCAGCTCGTCGAGCAGGTTCATCAGTGCCGACACCGGCTCGGCCGACCCGGACGTGTCCGCGGCCGCCCGGGACCGGCCCCACGAACGGCCGGCCTCGATCGCCCGGCGGCCGGGGTCGGGCTCTCCGGCCAGACCCGCGGCCAGCGCTTCGGCCAGCACCCGATAACTGCGCGGTCCCGTCGGGTCCATACCCGGGACCGGCCGGTACAGGCGAGCGGGCCGCCCCGGGGCACCGCGCCCGGAAGTGGTGTGCTCCACCTGGCCGTTCGCGGCCAAGGCCTCCAGGTGGAAACGGGCGGTGTTGGCGTGCACACCGAGCCGCTCGGCGATCTCGGCGATCCCCAACGGCCGCTCCGCGCCGCGCAGGAGCCGCAACACCTGCTCCCGGCGCCCTGCCGTGGGGCTGCCCCGTCGGGGCCCCGCCTGCCTGCTCTCCCGGGGCTGCGTGTCCTGCCTCTTCACTGCGCGGCCTGCGGGGGAAGCCCCGCCACCAGGGGCGTGTCCACGCCGACCACACCGACCCTCGAAGCGCCGCCGGGCGAGTCCAGTGAATCCTCGCGGCCCGGCAGGGGCTGGGTGAAGAACTCCTCGTTGTCGGCTAGGTAGGCCCCGAACTCCGTGGGCAGGTCGTCCTCGTAGTAGATCGCCTCGACCGGGCACACCGGCTCGCAGGCGCCGCAGTCCACGCACTCGTCGGGGTGGATGTAGAGCATCCGGTCGCCCTCGTAGATGCAGTCGACCGGGCATTCGTCGATACAGGACCGATCCAGCACGTCCACGCACGGTTGGGCAATCACGTAAGTCATGTCCCGAGTTTATACGAGGGGCTCTTGTGAAAACCAGGGGGTGCCGACAGCACCGCCCGGCCGGGACGGTGTCAGCGCCGGGAGAGCGGTTCGACGACCGAGTACTCACCCGGCAGACCGGCCTCCACGGTGTAAGACGGATCCAGCCCGTGGACCCACTCCCGGAAATCGCAGAAGGACACCGGCAACCCCCGTGCCTGAACCGGGTCCGGCCCGTCCATCGCCTGCAGGTGCAGGTGGGGCTGGTGCGCGTTGCCGCTGCTCCCGCATTCGGCGACCTGCTGGCCGGCACCGACCTGGTCGCCGACCGTCACACGCAACGAACCCCGGCGCAGCTGCGCGAGGAGGATGTGGGACGACATGTCGGGGTAGGCCACGACCACGTAATTGCCGACCATGGCCGGAACACCCCGCGCCTCCCGGGAGGACCGGTTCCACGCGTAGGGCACCCGGGCCACGACCGACCGGTGCGCCTCGTGGTCCTCCTCCCCGTCGTGCGCGGCCATGACCACGCCGTCGAGCGGTGACAGGACCGGACGGCCGTGGGAGAAGAAGCGCTCCGGCGGCTCCGTGGCCAGCACGCTGCGCCAGTCCCGCGCCCGCACGCTCTGGTTCTGCTCGTCGACCCCGACGAAGTCGATGGCGTAGCGGTCGGCGAGCGACTCCGTGCCATGACTGGGCACGCGCCGCAGCGGGCTGTTGCGGACCAACCACCGTCCGGTGAACGGTAGGTCGAGAACAGTGGCCGAACCCATGTGTGCCCCCTCGACGCCAGGTACCCCGTACCACGAAGTTATGCGGTCAACTGCCGTGTGACCAGGGGTAAGGCCCCGCGTGTGATCGAGGGGGTGTGGGACGGGACGGTTCGGGGCCGGTCACCCCTGCGTGGCCAGCCATTCCTTGCAGCGCTCACGGAACCACGCGAGCACCTCCAAGACCTGCTGCCCGCCGTCACCGGACAGCGACTCCAACCGGAAGTTCGGCCGGCGGTCGAGCGCGTCCTCGGGCAGAGCGATCCCCGGGACGGCGTTGAACCGGTCGAGCAGTTGGCGGCGCATGCCCACCGTGTCGAACGGTGGACGGCTGTGCAGGTGCTGGAAGACCACCTCGGCCGTACCCATCTTGGGGTAGAGAGTCAGGGCCCACCGTTCGTGCGAAGACGTCAGCTGGTCCCAGGTCAGCATGAAGCAGCTGGTCTCGGCCCCTTCACCCCACCTCAGCGCTCCACCCAGGCCGTCCCAGCCGTCGATGAGCTCCAGGACCGCCCTGGTGGTCCCGGCCGATCGGTTCTCCACCAGTTGTTCACGGAAGCGGCGCTCACGCTCGACCGCCCTGTCGATGTCCAGCCCCGTCAGTTCGGCCAGCGTGGCGGCCGGAACGAACCGGTCATGAGGCATACCGGCCTGCTCGGCCGCCGCGGTGTCGGCGAAGGCGCGGTCCCGGTGCGGGGCGTCCTCGTGCTCGGCCAAGTACGTGGCCACGGTCGCTGGACGGGTGCTCGCCAACAGCGCCAGTTCCCGATGCGTGGTCCAGTTCTCCGAGGCCACCATGGCCAACGCCTCGCCGATCCGCTTCCCGGAGGCTTCCTCCAACAATCCCCGATCCTGTCCCGCGTCCAGCGGGGCCGGCCACAGGACCTTGGCGCGTTCGGCCAGCTCGGCGGCGCGCTCTTCGATCTCGGGGCGGCCCCAGCTCGCGACCTCCGCGATCTCCCGGTTCATCCGGAGCGCACTGGAGTCGAAGATGCCCCGCTTGCGGTCGAACATGTGGTTGGAGAGCTTGGCGTTCTGCGCGGTCAGGGTGAGGTTGCCCAGCGTGTGCAGCAACCGCGTGTGCAGCTCTTCCCCGCTCTCACCGGGGTCGGACTGGGTGCTCAGGAGCGCATGCCATTTTTCGGTCGGCTTCTGCGGAAGCACGTGCTCGATGCTCAGCCGGGCCTTGGTGAAGTCGACCGGTTCGGGGGAACCGAAGCTCTCCTCCAGCCTGCGCAGTACGTATGTGCGTTGCGGTCCACGGCCGGACCAGTAGAAGTTACGCGTGGCCACGGCCTCGTCCAGGATGCGGTCGGTGGGCCAGCGCCGCCGAGGATCCGACAGGTAGCGGTGCACGGAGTCGGACACGGATCCGCCGGGAGGGATCTCCTTGGGCGAGGACATGAAGATGCGGTTGAGCCCCTGGGTGGGAACACCCGCGATCATCCGCCTCACCATGAAACTCTCCACGTAACCCAGGGCCCTGATCAGCTCCTCGGTGTCGGCGTGCCCCTGGTCGCGGAGCACCAGCAGATGCAGAGCGAGCGGCCGGTAGATCATGTTGCCCCAGTCGACCAACCGCTGCAGGATCGCGGCCAATTCCGGATGGTCCTCGTACCCGGGGTCGATGACACGCTGGAGGAGTTGGCCGCGCCGCCTCAACTGTTGCAGTTCTGCGCGCAACGCCTGCTCGCCCCCGTCCAGGGCCACCTTTTCCAGGCGTGCCTTCTGCCCGTGGTAGACCTCGCTCTGCTTGGCCCGGTCGTCGCCGCGTAGCACCAGGTCCAGCCAGGCCAGGGTCTCCAGCTGGTCAGGGCCCAACTCCTCCTGCATGGGCAACCAGACCTCGTCGTAGACTTCCTCGTCGCTCTCGGGAAGAAGCATGAAGACGTGATTGCGCAGCAGATCGGTCTGGCTCAGGCTCTTACCGGTGTTGTTCAGCGACTCGAAGATCCGGTAGACGTTGTCGTCCTTCTCCGCCAGGATCTCCACCAGGGTCATGCGATGACCGATGGTCTCCTCCAACCGCTGGAGATCTTCCTCCTTGTGGTCGGCGACCATGCGCGAGAAGTAGTTGTAGGCGAAACCGACGTTGTCGTCGGAGCCCGCGTCCACTTCCCTACGAACAATGGCGTTGTAGGAGGCCCGGTCGACCTGGGTGGGGGAGATGCGGTACCTGTCGTCCTTCTTCTCGAACCGGTTGATCAGGTACACACCGTCGATCTTGTCCGCACCGCTGAAATCGTCCGCCTCCAGGACCTCGACTGCGCTAAGCCGGTCGCGAATCGCTGCCAGGGCGATGGACAGCGTCGTGAGCCGCTGCTGGCCGTCAATGACCAGGATCCGGTTCAGCTTGCTGACGAAAGACACCTGCGGAGCGAGGACGACCGAACCGATGAAGTGGGACGCGGCGGATCTGCCCGAATTCTCCGCTGCCACGTCGGTGGCCACCTGTTCGGTGAGATCGTCCCAGAGCCGGTCGAGCTCTTCCTTACCCCACGAATAGGGGCGCTGGTACAGCGGAATCTGGAACTGCCGGGTGCCCTCGACCAATGCTTGGAACGTGGTTTCTTTGGCCTGCATGAGAGCGCCTCCTCCTAAAGGGTACGGAAAGTGGGACGGGGACGGCATCAGGAAGGGGCCGGTACGTCTTACCGGTGAGAACCCGGCCGGTCCGGGGAAGCTCCGGGGTAGAGCCTGTCGCCGACCTAGTGCTGTGGCCGGAAACGTTCACCCGGGTGTGCTCAGGCCGCGGTGGCCAGTGGGC
>NZ_ANAY01000013.1 GCF_000340965.1 Nocardiopsis kunsanensis DSM 44524 | reverse complement strand
TCTTGGGCGCCCTTCGTTGTGCTCGCGACCAGTTCAGAGATTTCCCATCAACGATCTAGAATGCGTAGGTTGTGCTTCCGGCCCGACCGGGCCGGGGGCGATGGATCAAGAGGAGTCCCGTGGCCAAGAATCGAGAATCAGCCTGGGTCAAGTGGGTCGTGTCCCGGATCGTCCGGGCGACGCTGTGGCTGGTCTACAAGCCCGACTGGAAGGGGACCGAGCACGTCCCCGAACAGCGCGGGGCCATCATCGCGACCAACCACCTGTCCGTACTCGACCCGCTCACGGTCGCGCACTTCCTCTACATCGGCGCCCGCCGCTGGCCCACCTTCACCATGAAGGACTCGGTCATGAAGATCCCTGTGGTGCGTTCTGTGGCCCGGGCCACCGGCCAGATCCCCATCAAGCGCGGCACCACCGACGCCGTCAAGGCACTGGAGGAGGCGGAGAAGGCCCTCACCCGCGACGACTCCTCGGTCATCTTCTACCCCGAGGGCACCTGCACCCGCGACCCTGACCTGTGGCCCATGACCGCCAAGACCGGCGTGGCCCGCATCGCCCTGTCCACCGGGGTCCCGGTCGTGCCCGTCGCGCACTGGGGCGAGCAGCAGCTGCTGCCCTACGGCCGGAAGAAGCCCCACCTGCTTCCCCCGCGCAAGCGTGTGTACTTCAAGGTCGGACCGCCCGTGGACCTGGACCGTCTCCGCGGTCAGCCCCTGACCGCCACGGTCCTGCAGCAGGCCACCGAAGCGATCATGGCCGACATCACCGCTCTGCAGGCCGACATCCGCGGCGAGGAGCCCCCCGCCGAGCCCTTCGACATGAAGAAGGCGCGCAAGGCCGAGCGCGAGGCCGCCGAACGCGCCGGGAACGGGCAGGACGGCGGGGACGAGAGCCCCCGGGACAAGAACGACGCGGAGGCCTAGGAGCCATGGAACCCGACAACGTGCGGATCGTGGTCCTGGGAGCGGGCTCCTGGGGGACGGTGTTCGCCAACGTCATCGCCGACGCGGCCGATCTGGCGCGGGAGGAGGACCCCGGCAGGCCGGCCGTCGACGTCGTGCTGTGGGGGCGCCGCTCCTCCGTCGTGGACGCGGTCAACGACAAGCACGAGAACCCGGACTACTTCCCCGGCCTCGCGCTCAACCCCCGCCTGCGGGCCACCACCGATGCCACCGGGGCCGTCGCCGGGGCCGACGTGGTGGTCCTGGCCGTGCCCTCGCAGTCGTTGCGCGACAACCTCGCCGCGTGGAAGCCGCACCTGCGCGAGGACGCGGTCGTGGTCAGCCTCATGAAGGGGGTCGAGCTGGGCACGCGTATGCGGGTCAGCGAGATCATCACCGAGGTCCTGGAGTGCTCCTCCGAACGTGTCGCGGCGGTGTCGGGGCCCAACCTGGCTCGGGAGATCGCCGAACGCCAGCCGGCGACGGCCGTGGTCGCCTGTCCGCACGAGGTGACCGCGGTCCGGTTGCAGAAGCTGTTCAAGTCCACGTACTTCCGCCCCTACACCAGCACCGACCTGGTGGGCGTGGAGGTCGGCGGAGCCATGAAGAACGTCATCGCGCTGGCCGTGGGCGTGGCCGAGGGGATGGGCTTCAAGGACAACACCAAGGCCTCGCTCATCACCCGCGGCCTGGCCGAGACCACCCGCCTGGCGGTGGCGCTGGGAGCCGACGAGCACACGTTGTCCGGCCTGGCCGGGATGGGGGACCTCGTGGCGACGTGCTCCTCCCCTCTGTCGCGGAACCGGACCTTCGGTGAGAAACTGGGCGCCGGTATGACCCTCGACGAGGTCGTCGCGCAGACGAAACAGACCGCTGAGGGGGTCAAGTCCTCCGAGTCCGTCCTCGGCCTCGGATGGGCCCACGGGGTCGACATGCCGATCACCGAGTCCGTCGTCAAGATGATGCACCACGACCTGAGCCCGGCCGAAGCGCTGGTCGGCTTCATGTCCCGCAGCACCAAACCGGAACGCTACGGGGTCTGAGCCGGGCCCGCGCAGGCCTGAGAGCGAGCACCATGCCACACACACCAGGGTCCGGCCCCGTCGGGGAGAACACCCGGGCGCTGTCCCTCCCGGAGGCACCCGTCCCCGCCGAACGCCCGTTGCGCATGCCCGTGTACCGGGCGACCACGTACGCGTTCGACACCTCCCAGGAGTTCGCGGACGTGATGTCGGGGAGCCAGGACGGGTACTCCTACGCCCGTATCGACAGCCCCACCGCTGACGCCTTCGCATCGGCGGTCGCGGCCCTGGAAGGCGCCGGCCTCGACGAGACGGTGCACGGACAGCCCTTCTCGTCCGGTATGGGGGCCCTCAGCACCGTCCTCATGGCGCTCACCGAGGCCGGCGCCCATGTCGTGGCCGCCCGCTCCATCTACGGCAACACCTACTCGCTCCTGGACGGGCTGCTGCGCCGCTTCGGGGTCAGCACCGACTTCGTCGACGTCACCGACCCGGACGCCGTCCGTGCCGCGGTGCGCCCCGAGACGCGGGTGGTCTTCACCGAGACACTGTCCAACCCCACGATGACCGTCTCCGACCTGCCCGCACTCGCACAGATCGCACACGAGGCCGGGGCCCGGCTCGTCGTCGACTCCACCTTCGCCTCCCCGGCGATCTGCCGCCCCATGGAGTTCGGCGCCGACGTCGTCGTGCACTCGGCCACGAAGTACATCGGCGGGCACAGCGACACCACCGGCGGCGTGGCGGTGGCAGGCCGCGACCTCATCGACCGTGTCCGCGCCACCCGGGTGGACCTGGGCCCCTGCCTGGCCCCGGACGAGGCCTACCTGCTCCACCGCGGCCTGGAGACCCTGCCGCTGCGCGTGGCCCGCCAGAGCGAATCCGCCGCAGCCCTGGCCGCCGCCCTCGAGGACCATCCCGCAGTCGAGCGCGTCGACCACCCGTCGCTGTCCTCCCACCCCCAGCACGCCCTCGCCGGTAAGCTCTTCGACCAGGGACGCTGCGGCGGTATCGTCACCGTCCACCCCAAGGGCGGCCGGGACGCCGGAATGGCCTTCGCCGACCGGCTGCGGCTCAGCACCATCGCGCCCTCCCTCGGCGGGACCCACACCCTCGCCGGACACGTGCCCACCACCACGCACCGCACCATGAACGAGGCGGAACTGGGTGCCGCGGGCATCTCCCCGGGCGCGGTACGCTTCTCCGTCGGCCTGGAGGATCCACAGGACCTCGTCGATGACGCGCTCCGGGCGCTCGACAACGGGTAGACCCCGTTCGCAGGTCGTTTTCCATCCACAGCCGATACACGAGGGCAGGAAGTATGTCGTCCGAGCAGCGCAAGACCAGGGTCGCCGTCGTCTTCGGCGGACGCAGTTCCGAACACCAGATCTCCTGTGTCACGGCGGGCAGCGTGATGTCCGTCATCGACCGGGACCGGTACGAGGTCGTGCCCGTCGGAATCACACCCGACGGAAACTGGGTGCTCACCTCCGGTGACCCCGGCGAACTACGCATCGACGCCGAGACCAGGACGCTGCCCAGCGTCGGCGAGGGCACCGACCTCGCGCTGCCCTTCGACACCGCCGGCCAGCTCATGGTCGCCGAACCCGGGCAGGTGCCCGAGCGTCTGGGCGGGGTCGACGTCGTCCTGCCGCTGCTGCACGGGCCCTTCGGCGAGGACGGCACCGTGCAGGGGTTGTTCGAGATGATGGGGGTGCGCTATGCCGGGGCCGGGGTCTTCTCCAGCGCCGCCGCCATGGACAAGGTCTTCATGAAGTCCATGCTCCTCGGCAACGGCATCCCCACCATCGAGTACGTCTCCGTCACCGGTAGACAGTGGGAGCAGGAACGCAAGCGCGTCCTGGACGACATCGCCGAGCTCGGCGGAGGGGTCTTCGTCAAGCCCGCGCGCGCCGGCAGCAGCGTGGGCATCACACGGGTGCCCGACGCATCCGACACCGAGGCCGTCGTCGCCGCCGTCGACGCCGCACGCGAGCACGACCCGAAGGTGCTCGTGGAGGCCGAGGTCAGCGGACGTGAGATCGAGTGCGGTGTGCTGGAGGCCGAGGACGGCGGGGTGCCCGACGTGTCCCAGCCCGCGGAGATCCACGTCGCCGAGGGCTTCGACTTCTACGACTTCGAGGCCAAGTACCTGTCGACCAGCAGCCTGACCATCCCCGCGGAGATCCCCGAGGAGGCCGTGGGCCGGCTGCGCGCCATGGCCGCGGACGTCTTCGAGGCCATGGGCTGCGAGGGGTTGGCCCGCGTCGACTTCTTCTACACCGAGGACGGGCGGGTGCTCGTCAACGAGCTCAACACGATGCCCGGCTTCACCCCTTCCTCGGCCTTCCCGCAGATGTGGGCGGCCACCGGGGTGGACTACACGGCTCTCGTGGAGCGCATGATCAGCACGGCGCTGCGCAGGTCGGTCGGCCTGCGCTGAGTCGAGACGCGGGCCTGTGGAAAACCCTGTGGCGTGGTTCTCGCTCCGCTGTCTTCGAGGTGTTCCGAACACCGCAGGGGTAGAGAATGGTCTGTGCTACCGATGAGCGGATGGTGGAGACGATGGCGGATCTGCCGACGCTGTTCGACGCTGCAAGAGGCGCTGATCCGGGCAGATCTGCCCGGCATGCGCAGCCTTCGGACGGTGACCGTTCGGATCCCCGACAGCGAGGACCGATACGTTCCCGATCTTGCCGTGGTTCCGACGGCGGTCGCTAGGAGTGAGGTCTGGCTCCGGTCGGCGGAGGACCTCGAACTCGCCGTCGAGGCCGTCTCGTCCAGCAGCGCCCTGCACGACTGGAAGGCCAGGATCAAGGGATACGCCCGCGCCGGTGTGCCGCTCTACCTGGTGACCGACCCGAGCAAGGGCGGGATCGCGCTGTTCTCCGTGCCCGAGGGCGGCAAGTACCAGACGGTCGAGCGGGCCGTGCCCGGTGCCTCTGTGCACCTGGGGGCGCCGTTCGCCCTCGGCATCGAGGCCGCGGCGCTCCTGCAATAGGGCTCAGGCCTTCTCGTTCTCCGGTTGCGTCTCCGGCGGCGCGGCCGGGAGCAGGTCCCGGGCCAGCATGGTCGCTCCCGCCGTCGCGGCCGGGAACACCACCACCGCAAGGAACGGCACCGCCAACAGGAAGTACGTGGGGACCGTGAACCCCAGGACGCGCAACCGCCGGGTGGACATGGACCGGTGGCGGTCCTTGAGCCGCAGCAGCCCGCGCCGGTCGAAGGCGTTGGCGACCAGCTCGATCCCGAGCAGCCACCCGCCCGTGACGGCCGCGAGGACCGGTCCGGCGATCCAGCCCACGAACGGCACCAGGCCGATGAGGAAGACGAGCAGGGTCACGGCCAGGGAGACGAGCACGATCACCACGGACTGGCGGATCGCGCGCAGGACGGAGGCCGTCAGCGATTCGTCCGGTTCTTCCGGTGCGCCGCCGAGCTCCTCCTCCACGAGCTCGCCGATCTTGTCGTAGACGGGCGCACCCACGGCCAGTGTCACCGTCGTGAACGAGACCACGAACACCAGGAACGCGCCCACCAGGGCCACCACGGAGATCCCGCCGCGCACCAGGCCCTGCCACAGGTCGTCCCAGTCCGAGGCGAAGGGGGTCGCCCAGCCCACGAGATCCTCGATGTTGAACACCAGGGCCACGAAGAGCCCGAGGAAGACCAGCCACACGAACACCGCGGGTAGGGCCCCCAGGAGGAACAGCCGGGGCCTTTTCAGCAGAATGCCCACGCCACGCAGTAGATGTCCGAAACCGCCGAAGATCTCACGCACAGGATTGCTCACGGGCGAACCCTAACGGCTCTCCGCAGCGCCCGTGACGCGAGGGAAGGGACCGGTTCATCCGGCGACGTCGCGGTACCAACCCTCCTGGGCGAGCAGCTCGGCATGGGTACCGGACTGCAGCACACGCCCCTCCCGCACCACGTATATGCGGTCCACACGGTCGAGTCCGGCGAGGTCGTGTGTGATGAGCAGGGTCGAGTACCCCTCAGCGGCGTCCAACAGGTCCGAGACCACCGTGTCGCGGGTGTCGGCGTCCAGGTGCGCGGTCGGTTCGTCCAGGACGAGAACCCTCGGGGAGGCGAGCACCGCACGGGCCAACGCCAGACGCTGCACCATGCCGCCGCTGAGCCCGGTCCCGTGCGTGCCCACCTCCGTGTCCAGGCCCCGGGGCACGGCCCGCACCTCCTCGGCCAGGCTCACCCGCGCCAACGCCTCCCACAGCTCCTCGTCCCCGGCCCCCGGGCGGGCCAGGAGCAGGTTCTCGCGCAGGGTCGAGGCGAACACGTGCGGATCCTGGGGCACACCCGAGACCGACGCACGCACCTCGTCCGCCGGGTAGGCCGTGATGTCGGCACCGCCGAGCTCCACCCGTCCCTCGTCCGGCTCCAGGAAGCGCAGCAGGACCGACGCCAGCGTGCTCTTGCCGGCCCCGCTCGGGCCGATCACCGCGACAGTGGCCCCCTCGGGAACCTCCAGATCCACCCCGTCCAGTGCCCACGGGTCCTCCGGCCCGTAGCGCACGCGCAGGCCGCTCACCGTGACGGCCGCCCGGTCCGCGCACACGTCCCCGGCCAGGTCCTCCTTCCGGGCCGGGGCCGTCTGCGCCGGGGTGTCCAGCACCCCGAACAGCCGCGCCCCGCTCGCCCGGATCGCCCCCAGCTTGCCCGCCACGGCCGGCAACGGCGCCACGATCTCGAACGCCGCCAGGGTCGTCAGCACCACGACGGCCAGGGACACCGCACCGATCGTGCCGTCCTCCACCGCGAGCACACCCAGCAACAGCGCACCCCACACCGTCAGCCCGGTGACCAGCGCCGTCGCCCCGGCACCCAGGCCCAGGACCGCCGAATCACGCTGCTCCACCCGCGTCAGTACCTCGTCCGCCTCGTACACCCGGGCGACCTGGCGGTCCATCGCCCCGTAGGCCACCAGGTCCGGCGCGCCGTGCAGGGTGTCCACCAGGGTCGTGGACAGCGCCCCCCGCGCCTCGGCCTGCCGCCGCCCCGGCCCCTTGCCCAGCGCCGCCATCGCCAACGGCACCGCGAACCCGGACAACAGCAGCCCGGACGCGAGCAACACACCCCCGGGCACGTACACCACCGTCAGCACGAGCACGGTCGTCCCGCCGGTCACCACCGCCACCAGGGGAGGGGTGAGCCCGCGCACGAGCAGGTCCAACGTCGCCTCGGTGTCGTTGACCAGGCGCGAGACCAGGTCACCGGTACGGAACCGGCCGAAGGGTTCGGTCGCCGCGAGCCTCCTGTACACACGGACCCGCACCTCCGCCAGGGTCCGGAACGCGGCGTCGTGGGTGACCAGACGCTCCAGGTACCGGCTCACGCCCTTGCTCACCCCGAGCGCGCGTGTGGCCACCACCGCCACGCTGAGCGCGGTGATCGGCGGATGGTCCGCGGCGACCGCGAGCATCCACGCAGCCACACCCAACAGGGCCACCCCGGCCCCGGTCGCGGCCGCGCCCAGCAGGACACCGAGAGCGAACCGGCTGCTGCGGGGCCGGGCCAGAGCGATCATCCGCCGCAGCGGGTCGCGTCGGCGTTCGCGTTCGGGCACCTGCGCCCCCGGGTCCGTGACTCCTGGGACCGCGCTTTCCGGATGACCGTTGCCACCGTTGTCCCGCGTCATCGCCGCACACCCCCGTCCACACTCGGCACCTGCAGTTCGACGACCCGCAACGGCGGCGCCTCCGAGTCCTCCTCGGGCGCACCCAGGGACCGGGTCAGCCACCCGGGGTCGTGTGCGACGACGATCGCGGTCCGCCCGCGTGCCAGCCGCCCGACCGCGGTGCGTACCGCTGCCGCGTTCTCCGGGTCCAGGTGGGCGGTCGGTTCGTCCAACAGCACGAGCGGGGCGTTCCGGCACATCGCCCGGGCCAGCGCGATGCGCTGTCGCTGGCCTGCCGACAGCCGGGCCCCGCGTTCACCCAACCGGGTCCGGTAGCCATCGGGCAGAGCGGAGACGAACGTGTCGGCCTCGGCAGCCCGTGCGGCCTCCCTGACCTGTTCCATCGTCGCCTCGGGAGCGCCCAGGCGGATGTTGTCGGCCACCGACACGTCGAACAGGTACGGGTACTGGGGCACCCAGGCCACACCCAGACGCCAGTCCTCGGCCGGAACCCCGGAGAGCGGCTCCCACGCGCCCCCGGGGGCACGCACGCTCACCCTCCCGGCGCCGGGCTCGTTCAACCGCAGCAGCAGCGACAGCAACGTCGTCTTGCCCGACCCGCTCGGCCCGGTGAGCAGCACGTGCTCGCCGGCGTGCACGGTCAGGTCCAACCCGTCCAGCGCGGGCCTGTCACGCCCGGGGTGGGTGAGCCCGACCCCCTCGAGACGCAGGTCCCCCGCGGCCGAGGGGGCAGGGACCCCCACCGGCTCGGGGGCGTGCGCGCCGTCGGCGGGTCCGCGTTCGCGGTCCAGCTCCGTGAAGATGCCCTCGGCCGCGGCCACACCTTCCATGCTGGCGTGGAAACGGGCCCCGACCTCACGCAACGGCAGATAGGCCTCCGGGGCGAGGACGAGGACGAGCAGAGCGGTCTGGTAGTCCATGTGCCCGCCCAGCAGGCGCAGCCCCACCTCGACCGCCACCAGCGCGACCGCCAGCGTCGACAGCAGTTCCAGCGCGAAGGCCGACAGGAACGCGACCCGCAGCGTGCCCATGGTGGCCCTGCGGTGCTGGTCCCCGACCCTGCGGATGATCGCGGCCTGTGCTCTGGCCCGGCGGAACACCGCGAGCGTGGGCAGGCCTTCCACCACGTCGAGGAAGTGCCCGCCGAGCCGGCTCAGCAGCCGCCACTGCTTGTCGGTGCGTGCCTGTGTGTGCATCCCGATGAGCGCCATGAAGATCGGGATGAGCGGCAGCGTCACCAGGATCACCACACCGGAGATCCAGTCGGCCCAGAAGACCACCGTGAGCACCGCGACCGGAACGATCGCCGCGAGAGCGAGCTGGGGGAGGTAACGGGCGAAGTAGTCGTCGAGAGCGTCCAGCCCGCGGGTGGCGAGGGTGACGAGCTCCCCGGCCTTGGGCGCACCCTCCCGGCCGTCGTCCGTGTCGGAGGGGCCCGCCGTCCACACGCGTCCCCGGCCCCCGGTCACGTGGGCGACGAGGCGGCGCCGCAGTTGTGACTTGGTGCGGGCCGCGCTGTACAGGGCCGAGGCCTCGGCGACGTAGGACAGCACGGCGCGGGCCACGGCGACGGCGGCGACCCCGGCCACGGCCCAGCCCAGGGTGTCGATCCCCTCGCCCCTCCAGGCGCCGGTGACGGTACGGGCGAGCAGCCAGGCCTGGATCAGGATCAGACCGGTGGTGAGCGCGCCTGCTGCCACGGACACACCCAGGTGCACGCGGACCGCGCTCGCGGTGCGCACCAGGCGCGGGTCGAGAGGTTTCATCGTCGGGTGCACCTCGTCCGTGTGGTGGGTGGATCGGGTTCCGCGGGACGCCGCTGTGCGGGTCGGGGCCGGAACAGTGTTCCGCGGTGTGCCGTGGTCGTGCGGTTCCCTCGGGCCGTAACCGGTGGAACCGGAGTACCCCCGACGCCGTGTGCGGACGCGGGAACGTGCGCACAGGCCCGGGGGTGCCCAGAACCGGGGTGGTCAGCTCCGCGGGGGACCGGGGTCGGCGACCGCCGCTGTTCCGGTGTCCCCGCCCCCGCCGCCGGCGGTCACACTCTCCCCGGTGACGGCCTCCCCGGTCACCCTCCGGCGGAACACCCAGTAGCTCCACGCCTGGTACCCCATGACGACCGGCAGCGCCACCAACGCGACCCAGGACATGACGGTGAGTGTGTAGTCGGCCGAGGAGGCGTTGGCGACGGTGAGCGAGTGGGCGGGGTCGGTCGTCGAGGGCAGCACGTTCGGATACATCGAGCCGAACACCGTCACCGTCAGGGTGAGCACGGACAACGCCGTCCACAGGAACGACCAGCCCTCACGCCCGCGCCGGGTCGAGGCGACCCCGAGGACCAGCGCGGCCATGGCAGCGGCCGCGGTGAAGAACGTCCAGTCCTGTCCGTGTGCGGCCTGTGTCCATCCCGCGAAACCCACGACCGAGGGCACCGCGGCCACGGCGCTGTACAACGCCGCGTTCCGGGCCCGTACCCGCACCGGGCCCTCGGTCTTCAGAGTCAGGAAGACCGCGCCGTGCAGGGTGAACAGCGACAGTGTCGTCAGCCCGCCCAGCAGCGCGTACGGCGTGAACAGGTCGAGCAGCCCGGCTGTGACGACGTGGTCGGGGCCCATGGCCACACCCTGTACGAGGTTGGCGAAGAGCACACCCCACAGGAACGCGGGTACCGCGCTCCCGTAGAAGATCGCGAGGTCCCAGTACTCGCGCCAACGGTCGCTGTCCCGGTTGCTGCGGTACTTGAAGGCCACACCCCGTGCGATGAGCGAGAGGAGGACGACCAGCATCGGGACGTAGAAACCGCTGAGGACCGACGCGTACCAGGCCGGGAAGGCCGCGAACATGGCGCCGACCGCGGTGATCAGCCACACCTCGTTGGCGCTCCAGACGGGGCCGATCGAGTTGATGGCGACCCTGCGGTCCACGGAGTTGCGCGGCCCGGTGAACGGCAGGAGCACACCGACCCCGAAGTCGAACCCTTCCAGGAAGAAGTAGCCGGTCCACAGGACCGCGATGGCGATGAACCAGACGAGAGCGAGATCCATGGCCGGGCCTCCTAGTAGCTGAAGTGCGGGATCGTGGACTCGTCCTCGTCGTCATCCAGGTCGGGGACGAGGTGGGAGGGCCCCTTCTTGATGTATCTCCGGAGCAGGCCGACCTCCACGACGAAGAGTCCTCCGTACACGGCGGTGAAGAGGGCCAGACTCATCGCGACGGTGCCGAGATCGACCCCGGGCGAGACGCTCGCGGCGGTGAGGAGCTCACCGTGCACGGTCCAGGGCTGACGGCCCATCTCGGTGAGGATCCAGCCGAAGACGTTGGCCAGGAGCGCCGCGGGCAGCGCGGCCATGGCGGCGTAGTAGAACCACCGGTTCCGTGGCAGGCGTTCACGGCCGCGGGTGAGGTAGAGACCCGCGGCGGCGACGGCGATGCCGAACAGTCCCAGGCCCATCATGAGGCGGAAGGCCCAGTAGACGACGAAAACGTTCGGGATGTAGTCGCCGGGGCCGTAGTACTCCTCGTAGCTCTCCTGGAGGTCGTTCATCCCGTGGACCTCACCGTCGAACTCGCCCGTGGCCAGAAAGCTGAGCACGTTCGGGACACCCACGTCGATCGGGTTGTGGCCCTGGTCGGTGTCGCCGACAGCGAACGTGGAGAACGGTGCGCCCTCCTCGCTGTCCCAGTGGGCCTCGGCCGCGGCGAGCTTCATGGGTTCGAACTCGGCGGCGAGCTTGGCCTGGTGGTCGCCGGACAGGACGGTGAACGCGCCGGCGAGGAGGGTGAAGACGAGGCCGACCTTCAGTGCGCCGCGGAACAGGGAGTGTTCGCGCGCGGACGGGGCCTCGCCCGTGTTCCCGGTGTCGCCGTGGTGGGTGTTGCGCCAGAGCTTGTACGCGCAGACCGCGACGACGAACAGGCCGGCGGTGACGAAGGCGGCGCTGACGGTGTGGACGTAGGTGGACCAGGCCTGGTCGTTGCTCAGGACCGCCCAGATGTCGGTGAGCTCGGCGCGTCCGGTCTCCTCGTTGATCTCGTGGCCGACCGGGTTCCGCATCCAGGCGTTCGCGGCGAGGATGAAGTACGCCGAGAGGTTGGTGCCGATCGCGACGAGCCAGATGCAGGCCAGGTGCACGGCACGGGGGAGCCGGTGCCAGCCGAAGATCCACAGGCCGATGAAGGTGGATTCCAGGAAGAAGGCGAGGAGCGCTTCCATGGCCAGGGGAGCTCCGAAGACGTCGCCGACGAAGCGCGAGTACTCGCTCCAGTTCATGCCGAACTGGAACTCCTGGACGATGCCGGTGACCACACCCATGGCGAAGTTGATGAGGAACAGCTTGCCGAAGAACTGGGTGGCCTGGAGGTACTCGTGCCGCCCGGTCCTGTGCCAGAACGTCTGGAGTACGGCGACGATGAAGGACAGCCCGATCGTCAGGGGGACGAACAGGAAGTGGTAGATCGTGGTGATCCCGAACTGCCACCTCGCGAGGTCAAGTGCTTCCATGCCCGCCTCTCAGGTGCCGACCGCGAGTAGTACTACAAACTGTAGTGCTACTTCGTGTCGTAGTGCTGCGGGGTGGCGGTGAAACGGCCCTGTGAGATGCCTTCGCGGGGCTCCGGGGCGCCTTCAGTGGAGGTGGCGGGGCGGTCACGGGCGTGCCGAACGCAGGCCCGCGCCGCTGTGACCTGGGGTGATGGCGTCCGCACCTGCGCTCGGCGAGGCGTCCGCTACGCAGCCCTGTGCCCTTGCACACAGGGCTCGGGTCTGCTCAGCCACACGAGGGCTGGGGCTCGGCTCTTTGTGTGGTTGAGCTTCTGGGTTTCTTCTGACTCAGAAGGCCTTGTACCGTGCACGTGCTCTGGGACTGAGCCCTTTGTGCGGTCGGGCTTTTTGCGTGTCCGGTGTCAGGCCTGCGGTTCCACGCCCCGGTCCTCGAGCATGCCTTCCATGAGGTCGACCTCGGTCTGCTGTGCGTCGGCCATCCCCTGTGCCAGGTCGACGACGATGTCCTCGCCGCCGAGCTCCACCTCGGCCTCGGCCATCTCGATCCCGCCGATGTGGTGGTCGATCATCAGCTCCAGGAAGATGATCTCGGCCTCCTCGCCCTCGGCCCCGTCCAACTCCTCGAGCTCCTCGTCCGTGGCCAGTCCGGGCATCCGCTCGGGCACCTCGCCCGCACCGCCGCCGTGGTCGTGACCGGACCCGGCCATCCACGCCATGGGCTGTTCCGTACCGCGCGAGGGCAGCTCCCACTCCATGAGCCAACCCTGCATCATGCCGATCTGTGCCTGCTGGGTGCGGGTCATGTCGGTGGCGATGGTGTGCAGCTGGCGATCGTCCGTCTTGTCCAGGATGACCATCGACATGTCCACGGCCTGAGCGTGGTGGGCGGTCATGTCCCGCAGGAAACCGGCGTCCGCACTGTTGTCCAGCGGGTGGGAGGGCCGACCCACGAGGAAACCGGCGACGAGTGCGAGGGCGGTGAATGTCACAGCGAGCCATGTCGGGGTGGTCCTCGACGAGGGGCCCGGCGCCGTTTGCTCGGTCTCGTCGGTGTCAGCGGAGGTTTCCGCGTGCTGGTCATTGTGTTCCATCGGTTACATCCTGGTCGTATCGCCCAACTGTGCTGACAAGGTAGAGGATAGGTAAGTACCTGTAGATCACCCCTATCCCGGGAGACCTAGTGGCCAAGAAGAAGACGGCCGAGGAAAGACGGCGCAGGGCCGAAGAACTCAAGGCCCAGCGCATCAAGGAAGAACGCCGCAAGCGGGCGTGGAAGATCGCGGGTGTCAGCACCGCGGCCGCCTTGGTGGTGGGTCTCCTCGTCTTCGCCGTGGTCATGGAGTTCCGGAGCCGCAACATCGCGGGGGTCGAAGAATTCGAAGGCGTCACCAACAATCACTTGGACATGGGCCAGAGGGTGGACTACGAGGAGTCTCCCCCGGTCGGTGGCGATCATTGGGACAGTTGGCAGAACTGCGGTGTCTACCCCGAGCCGGTGACCCCGGAACTGGCCGTGCACTCCTTGGAACACGGCGCGGTCTGGATCAACTACGACCCGGAGCTCCCCGAGGAGGAGATCCAGGCGCTCAACGACATGTACAACGCGGGCGACTACCTCCTCGTCACGCCCTACGAGGGTGAGATGGAGGCCCCCATCGTCGCCTCCAGCTGGGCACGGCAGATCACCGCCGAGAGCGCCGACGACGAGGACCTGCACCGGTACGTGCAGCTCTACGAGCGCGGCCAGGACGTCCCGGAGCCGGGCGCCGCGTGCTCGGGTCAGTTCTCCGAGACCGCCCCGCAGATCGAGGAGCAGCTCGGCCAGGCCGGCGGTCAGCAGGAGGAGAACGGCAGCGCCGACGAGGACGCCGAGGACGAGGGCTCCGAGGAGGAGACCGGGTAACCACCGTCCCGCACACGGCGGCATCCCCCTCGTCCCGGGAAAAGCAAAGGGGTCGGCGGTCCGGCCGCCGACCCCTTCTCCGCGTCGGAGAGGTCAGAGCGTCCCTTCCGGCAGCTCCGGGACGTGCTCGGAGATCAGGTCGCTCACCGTCGTCATGGCCGCCGCGGGAGCCCCGTGCCCCGAAGGCACCTGCAGCTCGACGTAGGCCTCGTGGCCCACCGCGGTGAACATCGTCGGGTCGTCCTCGGGCTGTGGCAGCCACGGGACCCCGTTGACCTCCTCCAGGAGCGAGTCCGGCTGCAGGCCGTCGGGACGGGGGACCCCGCAGCGCAGGCTGATGGGCGGATCGCCCCAGGCCGCCATGATCTCGCTCTCGGGCCGGATCTCGGCGCGCTCCTCCTCCATGAGGGTGTCGGGAAGCTCGTCGACGAACTCCGAACAGACCTCCGTGGTGGTCCCGTCGGTCTCCGGGGGACTCATCTGCACGGTCTGCGCTCCACAACCGGCGGCGAGCAGGACCACACCGAGGGCCGGTGCCGCCGCTGTCCCGAAACCACGTCTGCGCACTGTTCAGCCACCCCGCTCTGCAGGCCCGGAAAGAGGATCTCTGGGTCCGTCGGGACCCGCTCAGATATTGACGATAGGGCACGTAAGAGTACGGGCGATCCCGTCCAGGCGCTGGATGCGGGCCACCACGAGCGATCCCAGTGCGTCGACGTCCTCGGCGTGGGCCCGCACGATCACGTCGTAGGGACCGGTGACGTCGTGGGCCTCCTCCACCCCCGGGATGTCACGTACACGTCCGACGACCTCCGAGGCCTGGCCGACCTCGGTCTGGACGAGGATGTAAGCCTTCACCATGTGTTCATCTCCTTCGGGCCGAGCCGGTGTGGGGCGACGGAGCACCGGCCGACCGGGTAAGGCACGACTGGTGGCGAAAAAAGTGTCGGCGCTGGCCACCGCCTCCGCAGAGGTCCGGGGCCACGCGCCGGAGCGTCACCGTACCCTGATTCCTGTGCAGAACACCATCGGGGGTCTGGGCGAGTTCACTCTGATCACACGTGTCTCGGCCCAATTCCCCACCACGGACGACGTCATCCTCGGCCCCGGCGACGACGCAGCGATCGTCGCAGCACCCGACGGGCGAACGGTGGCCACCACCGACATGCTCGTGGAGGGCCGCCACTTCCGCCGAGAGTGGTCGAGCGCCCGCGACGTGGGGCACCGGGCGGTCGCGCAGAACTTCGCCGACATCGCGGCGATGGGTGCGCGCCCCACCACCCTCCTCATCGGGTTCGCGGCACCCCACGATCTGCCAGTGGAGTGGGCCGAGGAGTTCACCGCAGGTGTACGCGACGAATGCGCGGTCGCCGGCGGAACGGTCGTGGGCGGAGACATGGTGGGCTCGGACACCCTCACCCTCGGGATCACCGCACTGGGCGACCTCGGCGGCGCCGACCCCGTACGCCGCAACGGGGCCCGGCCGGGGGACGTGGTCGCCTGCACAGGCCCCCTGGGGCTGTCCGCGGCCGGTCTGGCCCTGCTGGAACAGGGGATCGACGGCCCCGCACTCTGCCTGTCCGAGCACCGGCGCCCCAGCCCGCCCTACACCGCCGGGGTGGAGGCCGCCCGCCTGGGGGCCACCGCCATGCTCGACATCAGTGACGGGCTCGTACAAGACCTCGGCCACGTGGCCCGGGCGAGCGCTGTGGATATCGATCTGGACTCGATGTCACTGCGTCCCGACCCGGAGCTACTGGAAGCCGTCCGGGTGCTGGGCACCGAACCGGGGCGGGAACAGGAGGTCGCGCGGGATCTGATGCTGACCGGCGGGGAGGACCACGCGCTCGCGGCGACCTTCCCGCCCGGTGCAGAGCTCCCCGGTCACTGGTACACCGTGGGACGGGTCGAGCAGGTGTCGGAAGAGGCCCAGGAGGGCACCGTTGGTGATGTCACGGTCGACGGGGGCCGCCCCCCAAGCGGGGGCTGGAGCCATTTCGACCGTGGGTGAGCACGAACGGATTCGTCCTCTTCGGCTCGCACGCCAGGCTTTCCCCGCGCGGCTCGCACGAGGCGAGGAGAGGTCTGCGGCCGAGATACGGAGCAGCGTCGAGAGGCGGTTCATTGAGCGGCATGGGTAAGCGGCGCGCCACGCGCCGCGGCGCGCACCGCAGTGAACCCGAGGACGCCGGTGCCCTGAGGCGCGTCAGCGGATTCCTGGGCAGCACCGTACCCAGGCGCGTGGAGCCCCCGCGCCTGCTCAACGTCCTGGTCGTCTCCGGCGTGCTCCTGGGGCTGCTGCTCTTCGGCTACAGCACGACGCAGATCTACCTGCAGTTCGGCGGCGACTCCGGCAGCTCGGAGAACCCCGGGGCGACGGAGGACCTCGGACCCGACTCCTCACCCGGCGAGGGCTCGACCGAGCGGTCCCCCGGGAGCACCGACGGCCCACGGACCCAGGCCGGTACCGAACCCACCACCGTTGTCTACCGTGTGGTCGACCGCAGCACGGTGGGTTTCACCGGGAGCGTCACGCTCACGAACACGTCCGAGAGCCGCCTGGACACCTGGGAGCTGGCGCTGGCCTTCGACGACGCCGAGGTCACCGAGGTCCGCGATGCCGACTGGGAACCGTTGGAGGACGGGATCCTGGCGCGCCAGCCCGGAGGTCGCGACGGCCTCGCCCCGGGGGAGTCGGCCACGATCTCCTTCGATGCCATGGGGGACCCTGAGGCCCCGCCGGTGCGCTGCTCGCTGAACGGCCACGTCTGCAACCTTTGAGGCCCCGCCGGAAGAAACCTGCGCGGACCGGCTCCGTCCCCGTGCCGGCCGCGTCCCGGGGCCGCCCGTACCCGCACCGGGCGCACACCCGGCCCTGCCTCCCGAAGCCCCCGGAAACGACGAAGGCCCCCCGACGGTGTCGGAGGGCGCTTCGAAGAATTCTGCGGCCGAAGCCCTAGCCGGCGACCTTGCCGGACTTGATGCACGAGGTGCAGGCGTTCACGCGCTTGGGCGTGCCACCGACACGGGTGCGGACGGTCTGGATGTTGGGGTTCCAGCGGCGGCGGGTGCGACGGTGCGAGTGGGAAACACTGTTACCGAACCCTGGTCCCTTGCCGCAGACGTCGCAAACGGAAGCCACGGTAACTCCATTCAAGCGCTCGGGATCGCGCACGTCGCCGCACGCGAAGGGTCTGAACCGACCGGGAGAGGTCGAGGGCAGGTCGACGACACGGTCGCCAACCGTCGAAGAGTACACGAAAAGCATGGTCGGACGCGGAATCGGGCCGCAGACCGAACGTCTTCGTGCGAAGGTGGGCCGTGGTGAGAGCAGTGCTCCGTCACCCACCGGAGCATCGGATCCGCCGTGCGGGCACAGCGAACACGCGATGAACTGGAACCAGTATACCCCGCTTGAGAAGGGCTGGGTGCCGAAGCGGTCCTGTGACCCCGGGGCGCCCGGCCGGGATCCGGGCCACGGAAACGGTCCCCGAGCCTCTAATGTGGCGCTGATCAGGCGGTCATCACCGAATCCGGACGGGAACCACAGTGAGTACCTGGGACGAACCGCTGCGCAGGCCCCTCGGCGGCTCGGCGCGCGCCTTCAAGGACAAACTCGACCTGCACACCCTCGGGGACCTGCTGCGCTACTATCCCCGGCGCTACGACCGGCGGGGCGACCTCACCGACCTCGCCGCGCTCCGGGAGGGTGAGGACGTCACGGTGCAGGCCCGGGTGCTCGACGCGCGCCGCCGCACGATCCCCGCCCGGGGAAAACGCCGCCGGATGGACATGCTCGAGGCCACCGTGACCGACGGTACCGGGCGGCTGCACCTGACCTTCTTCAACCGCGGCTCCTTCCACCAGGGCAAACTCGTGCCCGGACGGCTTGCGATGATCTCGGGGCGGGTCTCCACCTACCGGGGGCGCCGCCAGCTGGACCATCCCGAGTACCAGCTCCTGGAGGGCGAGGAGTTGTCGGAGGAGGAAGCGCGGGCCTACGCCGACGAGCTCATACCGGTCTACCCGGCGGTCAAGGGCCTGGACTCCGCGCGTATCGCCGTGGGCGTGGAGATGGCCCTTCCGTGGGCGGACGGACTGCCCGACCCGCTGCCGCCGCAGGTACGTGAACGCCATGGCCTGTTGGGCATCGGCGACGCCCTGCGCGGGATCCACCGTCCCGGGACCGACAAGGAGATCGACCGCGCCCGCAAGCGCCTGAAGTGGGACGAGGCGTTCGTGCTCCAGCTCGCACTGGCGATGCGGCGCCACAAGGCCGAGGAACTGTCGACCCGGCCGAGGCCCGGGCGCGACGACGGGATCCTGGCCGCCTTCGACGCGCAGCTGCCCTTCACCCTCACCGACGGGCAGAAGGACGTGGGCGAGCGTCTGGCCGAACGGATCTCCGGGGCCCACCCCATGCACAGCCTGCTGCAGGGCGACGTCGGCGCGGGCAAGACGCTCGTGGCGCTGCGCGCGATGCTGCGCGTGGTCGACTCCGGGGGGCAGGCCGTGCTCCTGGCGCCCACGGAGGTCCTCGCCCAGCAGCACCACCGTTCCATCACCGCGATGCTCGGCCCCCTGGCGCGGGCCGGGCAGATCGACGGGGCCGAGCACGCGACGAGGGTGAGCCTGCTCACCGGGTCGATGGGTGCGGCGGCACGGCGCGAGGCCCTGCTGGAGGCCGCATCGGGGCAGTCCGGGATCGTCGTGGGCACCCACGCCCTGCTGCAGGAGCACGTATCCTTCGCCGATCTGGGGCTGGTCGTGGTCGACGAACAGCACCGGTTCGGTGTGGAGCAGCGCGACGCCCTCCGGGAGAAGGCGACGGTCGGACGCCCGCACGTGTTGGTGATGACCGCTACACCCATCCCCCGGACCGTCGCGATGACCGTCTACGGCGACCTCGATGTCGTTTCTCTCACACAGCTGCCGTCCGGGCGCGCGGGGACGTCCACACACGTGGTGCCGGCGCTGGAGAAACCGCACTTCTTGGCCCGTGCCTGGGAACGGGTGCGCGAGGAGGTCCGGTCCGGACGCCAGACGTTCGTGGTGTGTCCCCGTATCGGAGACACCGACGACGACCCCGGGGCCTCCGTGCTGGACCTGCACGCCCGTCTGCAGAAGGAGATCCTGGCCGACCTCCGGGTGGAGCCCTTGCACGGGCGGATGTCCCCCGAGGAGAAGGACGAGGCGATGCGGGGCTTCGCCGCGGGGGAGATCGACGTCCTGGTCTCGACCACGGTCATCGAGGTCGGTGTGGACGTGCCCAACGCCACGACGATGGTGATCATGGACGCCGACCGGTTCGGGGTCTCCCAGCTCCACCAGTTGCGCGGACGTGTGGGACGCGGTGAACTCCCCGGCCTGTGCCTGCTCGTGACCGAGGCCGGCGCGGGCACACCCGCACGCGAACGGCTCGACGCGGTCGCTGCGACCACCGACGGGTTCGAGCTCTCCCGCGTGGACCTGGAGATGCGCCGCGAGGGCGACGTGCTCGGCGATGCACAGTCCGGCTCCCGCTCCAGCCTGCGCATGCTCACACTGCTGCGCGACGAGGAACTCATCGGCCGGGCGCGCGAGGAGGCCGCCCGCCACATCACGGAGGACCCGGAGCTGACCCATGCGCCGCTCGCCGATGCTCTGGACACCCTGTTGCCCGAGGAGAGGGCCGAATACCTCGACAAGGGTTGAGCCGCGGTTCCGGTGGCAGGTGTGCGATGTTAGCCGGAGGTCGGGTACAGCCCTGCGGGGCGTCCCACGCCGGGTCGGCCGCTACCTTGGTGCCATGACCCGCATCATCGCCGGAACCGCGGGCGGGCGGCGCATCGACGCCCCCGGCGGCCGCACGACCCGCCCCACCAGTGACCGTGCCCGGGAGGCGCTGTTCTCCTCGGCCCAGTCCGACCTGGGAACGCTGCAGGGCACACGTGTGCTGGACCTGTACTCCGGGTCGGGCGCGATCGGCCTGGAGGCGCTCTCGCGCGGGGCCGGGCACGCCCTGTTGGTCGAGGCCGACCGGAAGGCCGCCGCCATCATCCGGGCGAACACGAAGGCGTTGCGGATGCCCGCACGTATCGCCGCCGACCGCGTCGAGCGGGTCCTCGAGCGGGGCCCGGACGGGCCGTACGACCTGGTCGTGGCCGACCCGCCCTACACGGTGGGGGAGGAGGGGATCGGCGGTGTGCTCGGGGCCCTGGTGGACCAGGGGTGGCTCACCCCCGACGCCGTGGTGGTCCTGGAGCGTTCCAAGCGGAGCCCGGAACCCGCATGGCCCGACGGGCTCGTACGCGATCGCAGCCGCGTCTACGGCGAGGCCGTCCTCTGGTACGCCCGCCCCACCGCCTGAGCCCCGGAGTCCTGCCCGGTCCGGGGTACCGCTGCGCCCGGCCCCGCGCCGCGCTGCGCGGGCCCGGGCCGAGGCGAGGGGCCGCGCATTCGGGTCCGTGGCCGGTGCGGGTGCGCTCGGCACGCGGCCCGGCGCCCGGTGAGGGGGATCCGGGTCACGGTCAGCGGATGCGGATGGGGGAGGATGACGGGGGGTATGTGTCCGTCATGCACGCCCTGGACATGATATGTCGGGATCAAGGCTTATGTGATGTGTGTCCCACGTCTGCGGACCCCGTGGTCGGGGAAGCCCGTCCCGGCAGTACGACAGCCTTCGGAAAGGGGTGATCCACAGTGCGCCGTGCCGTCTGCCCGGGATCGTTCGACCCAGTCACCTACGGTCACATCGACATCGTCGGCCGGGCCGCCAAGCAGTACGACGAGGTCGTCGTCGCCGTGCTGAACAACATCAACAAACGCGGTCTGTTCAGCGTCGACGAGAAGCTCGACATGCTCTCCGAGGGCACGGCGGAGCTCGGCAACGTCACCGTCGCCGAGTTCGACGGCCTGCTCGTGGACTTCTGCCGCGCCAACGGGATCGACACCATCGTCCGCAGCCTGCGCTCGGTCAGCGACTTCGACTACGAGCTCCAGATCGCCCAGATGAACTACCGGCTCTCGGGTGTGGAGACGGTGTTCATGACCGCGAACCCGCAGTACTCGTTCCTCTCCTCCAGCCTCGTGCGGGAGATCGCCCAGCACAACGGCGACGTCTCCAGCCTGGTCACCCCCTACGTCCAGAAGCGCCTGCGGGAGAAGTACGAAGAACGTGCCACGGAGCAGTGACGAACATCCGGTCCGGGATTGATTTGGGTGGTCGCGGAGATGATAGGTAGAATCGTGGTTCGACCATGGGCGCTGTCCGTAGCACACGGTCCTCGCCCTGCCGCTCCGTAGGAGGGACACCACGAGTCCCGCCCCCGGAGGGGACCCGGAACGGAACACCACCGGTCCCGTTTCCCGGCATCGGCCACAACACGTGCGCGGTGTCCGGCAAGCTCCGCAACCCTTTTCGTGAAAGCGCGATGACCCAGTCCCGTCTTGATCCCCGTGACCCGTTCGTGGTCGACACCCGCCCGCTGGGCCGCCAGCCGGGGTCGATGCGGACCGTCAATCGCATCGTGAACGTCTCCGAGGCGTTCGCGACACCGATGGCGTCCATCCCCGAAGGCGCGGAGATCGAACTCGACCTCCGGCTCGAGGCCGTGATGGAGGGCGTCCTCGTCACCGGCACCGTCCGGGGGCGGATGGCGGCCGAGTGCTCGCGCTGCCTCGACCCGCTCTCGGACGACCTGGAGGCGAACTACCAGGAGCTCTTCCGGTACGAGTCCGACGAGGGCGAGGGTGTCGACGGCGAGGACGCGGACGAGGAGGAAGAGGACTACTATCTTGAGGGCGACCTGCTCGACCTCGAACCCGTGGTCCGAGACGCCGTCGTTCTCGCTCTCCCGCTCTCACCGTTGTGCGGTCCGGACTGTCCCGGCCTGTGCTCCGAGTGCGGGGTCAAGCTCGCCGAGGCCGGTCCCGACCACGGTCACGGAGAACGCATCGACCCCCGTTGGGAGGCTCTCCGCAACCTCGCGGAGGACCCCGGCGAGCGCTGAGAGCACTGCCCCGTGCACACGGGAGGGTCCCGGCCACCGGCCCGGGCGCCCCGTGACCGGAGCACCCACCCCGCAGAGCACGCGGGGCCGACCAGACGATCGATCTCCCGCGACCGCGCGGGGGTGACCCAGGAGGATTGAAGTGGCCGTCCCGAAGCGGAAGATGTCGCGGAGCAACACCCGGATCCGTCGTTCCCAGTGGAAGGCGCAGCGCCCGGTGCTGGCCACCTGCCCGCGCTGCCGCGACCCGAAGCAGCCCCACACCGCGTGCCCGACCTGCGGCACCTACAACAACCGTCAGGTCGTCAACCCGAGCTGAGCCGTGCTCCTGCCTGGGCCCGAGGCCCGCGGAGAGACCGGACACCGGAGTGCCGCGTTCCCCACTGAGGGGGAGCGCGGCACTTCTGTGCCCGGGGCTTTGTAGAGTGGTGGCGCAACCTACGGGTGCGTCAGGGTCCGGTCCACGGGCCGTGGTTCCCGAGATCGTGGTGGCTGCCGGGGGAGTCGTGCTCCCGCGACGATCACCTCGTTTTCGAGCACCGGGGCCGAAACCGGTCCACGCGCCCGATCCGCCCAGCGCCGGGCAGGTGGAGGTGGGGAAGGGCCGGGGGCTGCCTGCGCCGACCCGGACCCGCCCGGCGCGCACGACCATGGAAGTGATCACGCGTGGCCAACCAGCAACTTTCCGCCTCCGAGTCCCGGGCCTTCAACAAGGCCATCGGTGTGGAGGTCGACGCGGGCATCGTCCTGCGCGCCCTCACGCACCGTTCCTACGCCTACGAGAAGGGCGGCCTGCCCACCAACGAGCGGTTGGAGTTCCTCGGCGACTCCGTGCTCGGCCTGGTGGTGACCGACACCCTCTTCCGCAAGCACCCCGACCTGCCCGAAGGGCAGCTCGCCAAGCTCAGGGCCGCCGTCGTCAACATGCGTGCGCTCGCCGACGTCTCCCGCGGCCTGGGCCTCGGCGGGTTCATCCGGCTCGGACGTGGCGAGGAGGGCACCGGGGGCCGCGACAAGTCCTCGATCCTGGCCGACACCCTCGAGGCGATCATCGGTGCGGTCTACCTCGACCGCGGCCTCGAGACCGCCTCGGACTTCGTGCACCGCCTGTTCGACCCGCTCATCGCCACCGCCTCCGGCCTGGGTGCGGGACTGGACTGGAAGACGTCCCTGCAGGAGCTCACCGCCTCGGAGATGCTCGGGGTGCCCGAGTACCAAGTGGACGAGTCCGGCCCCGACCACCAGAAGACCTTCCGCGCGACCGTGCGTGTGGCCGGCGAGAGCTACGGGCTCGGTGAGGGACGCAGCAAGAAGGAGGCCGAGCAGCAGGCCGCCGAATCGGCCTGGAAGGCGATCCGGGCCCGTTCCGGGAAGACCGGCGACGACGGGGGACAGGGGTAACGGACGTGCCCGAACTACCAGAGGTCGAGGTCGTCCGCCGGGGCCTGGAGACGCACGCCGTGGGCCGCACGATCGGCACCGTCGAGGTCCTGCACCCGCGGTCGGTCCGCCGCCACGCCCCCGGCGCCGCCGACTTCGGCGCGCGCCTGACCGGTGCGGTGCCCACGTCCGTGCGCCGCCGCGGCAAGTACATGTGGCTGGTGCTGGACACCGGCGACATGCTCCTGGCCCACCTGGGCATGAGCGGCCAGATGCTGGTGCAGCCCTCCGGCAAGCCCGACGAGAAGCACCTGAGGGTGCGCCTGCCGTTGTCGGACGGCCAGGAACTGAGGTTCGTGGACCAGCGCACCTTCGGGCACCTGATGGTCGACACCGCAGGCGAGCACCCCGGCGTCCCCTCCGTGATCGACCACATCGCCCTGGACCCGCTCGACCCCGCGTTCGTGCCGCAGGACCTCGTCCGGGCCCTGCGCACCAAACGCACCGAGATCAAGCGTGCCCTGCTCGACCAGTCGGTGGTCAGCGGCGTGGGCAACATCTACGCGGACGAGGCCCTGTGGCGGGCGGGGCTGCACTGGGGCCGGTCCACCCGCGGGCTCTCCGACGCCCAGGCGCTCTCCCTCATCGCGCACGTTCAGGACGTGATGGGCGAGGCCCTGGAGGTGGGCGGGACCACCTTCGACGGGCTCTACGTCGACGTCAACGGGGAGAGCGGTTACTTCGAACGGGGCCTGAACGCTTACGGGCGCCGCGACGAGCCGTGCGGCCGCTGCGGTGCGCTCATCGTGCGCGAAGCCTTCATGAACCGGTCCTCCTTCTCCTGCCCGCGCTGCCAGCCGGCCCCCGCCCGGCGCCGCTGAACGGGGGCGGCCCGAGCCGGCGCCCGGCCTGCCTGCGGCGAAGCAGTGACGCACGGGACGCACGTGGTGGGGCATCGTGGTGAGGAAAGTTTGTCGTGAAGGTAAGGACGGCGCGGGCAGTGAACGAGTACACGGACGGGAACACCGGAGCTGCCGAGTATCCGGACGAGCAGGTCAGGCTCACCGCGTGGGTGCGCGGCCAGGTACAAGGTGTGGGTTTTCGCTGGTGGGCCAGGGCCAGAGCGCTCGAGGAAGGGCTCGTGGGTGCTGCCACCAACCTCGCCGACGGCCGTGTCGAGGTCGTGGCCGAGGGAGAGCGGCGCGCGTGCGAACGGCTCCTGGGGCATCTGCGCGGCGGCCGGACGCCCGGCCGCGTCGAATCCGTCGTCGAACGTTGGGCCTCACCCGGGGGCACCTTCAACGGATTCGTCGAGCGGTGAGTATGCTGGAGGGGTAACGCGATGCGAACCGCACCCGCGGTCGAGGACGAGGGCCCCTGAGCCCGAGGACTCTGGAACGAACCCGGCGACGGGGGTGACCGCTGGTTCGTATGGCGCGGTGCCACATGCCCAGGACGTGTCCGTCCGGGGTCTGGCCGTTACCGACTGTCGTAATCGAACCTTGACCAGTAGCGCGCACGGTGAGACTCTGGAAAGTACACCGCGCAACATTTCCGGCCCGCTCGTGGCCAACACGTCACGAATCCTGCGGAACACCGCATGCGCACATCACAACTGGTCACTCAGTGTGGAGGACCCACATCATGGCGAAGGCTCTGTTTGGCCACGTCGGCGGCTCCGATCCTCGTATGGTTCAGGAGATGCGCCGGTTGCAGAACCGGGTGCGCGACCTCGAAGCCGAGGTCAGCCGACTCCAGGCCCGTAACGACCAGCTCAGCATGGCCGTCACGGAGACCTCCGGTTCTTCCGACCGCGAGCCCGCGCTCGCCTGAGCGCACCACTGCCGAGGCGCCGGCTCTGCTCCGGCAGCCGCCGTCGGCGTGAGGATCCTTTGACGGGGACGCCGAACGCACCATCCAGGCGTCCCTGGGGATCACTCCGGATATTTCGATACTGAACCCTTTCCACCGCCCGCGCGATTTTTTCCTTTCCGTTGCGGCTTTTTTGCGTTCTACCCGGCGGCTCCGACGACAACCCTCCGTGTCCGCCGGAAATCCCCCTGCATCCCCCTCTACCGTAAGGACCGGCCGCCGGACCGGCGTGCGCGTGGCGTTGCTCTCCCCGCGCGCCCGGCATCCCCGGCCACCCGTCCGCGGGATCTGCCGTCTTTCCTTCGGCACACCCGCTGGTCACCGCTTCGTGGCACCCTTGTGTGGTCGCCCGTGTGCGAAGACGGTGACTGCTCCGGGAGGTAAGGGTGTATCTCAAGAAAATGACGGTGCGCGGCTTCAAGTCGTTCGCATCTGCCACCACCCTGCGCTTCGAACCCGGAATCACCTGCGTCGTGGGCCCCAACGGCTCCGGCAAGTCCAACGTCGTGGACGCGCTCTCCTGGGTCATGGGTGAACAGGGCGCCAAGTCCCTGCGCGGCGGCAAGATGGAGGACGTCATCTTCGCGGGCACCTCCACCCGCCAGGAGCTGGGCCGTGCCGAGGTCAGCCTCACCATCGACAACACCGACGGCGCACTGCCCATCGACTACACCGAGGTCACCATCAAGCGGACCATGTTCCGCAACGGCGGCTCGGAGTACGCCATCAACGGCGACACCTGCCGGCTGCTCGACATCCAGGACCTGCTCAGTGACTCCGGCATCGGCCGCGAGATGCACGTCATCGTCGGCCAGGGCCAGCTCGACACCGTCCTGCACGCCGGCCCGGAGGAACGCCGCGGGCTCATCGAGGAGGCCGCGGGCATCCTCAAGCACCGCAAGCGCAAAGAGAAGGCGATCCGCAAGCTCAACGCGATGCAGGGGAACCTGGACCGCGTCACCGACCTGACCTCGGAACTGCGCCGCCAGCTCAAACCCCTGGGACGCCAGGCCGAGCTCGCCCGCAAGGCCGCCGTCATCCAGGCCGACCTGCGCGACGCACGCCTGCGCCTGCTCGCCGACGACATCGTCACCCTCACCGACCAGCTCGCCGAGGAAGAGGCCGACGAGAAGGAGGTCCAGGCCAAACGGCAAGCCACCGAGACCTCCCTCAAACGTGCCCAGGAACGCGAGGCCGAGCTGGAGGAACGCTCCACCGCGGCCGCACCTGCGTTGGCTGCGGCCACCGAGACCTACCACGCACTGTCCCGGCTCACCGAACGCCTCGACGCCGTGCGCGGGCTCGCCGACGAGCGCCGCCGCAACCTCGCCACCGATGCGGAGGAGCCCGTCCACCGGCGCGACCCCGAGGAACTGGAGATGGAGGCCGAGGAGACCGCCGCCCAGGAGGAGGAGCTCGCCGAACGCCTCGAGGAGGCACGCGAAAAGCTCGAGGCCGCGGTGACCGAGCGCGGCACAGCGGAGGACTCCCTCCACCGCGAGGAGAAACGCCTGGAAGCGGCCAACCGCGCCTCCGCCGAGCGCCGCGAGGGCATCGTCCGGCTGGGGACCCGGGTGGAGAGCCTGCGCTCGCGCCTGGCCTCCGCCGACGAGGAGATCGCCCGCTCCGGGAAGGCCGCCCAGGAGGCAGCCCGGCGTTCCGAGCAGGCCCAGGCCGAGTACGAGGCCGCCGCGGAGGAATCCACCGGCCTCGACGAGGGCGACGCCGAGATGGACACCGCCCAGGAGGAAGCCGCCGCCGGCCTCGCCGAGGCCGAGGAGCGCCTCAACCGCCTCCGTGACGAGGAGCGCGGCGCCGAGAACGAACGCTCCGCCCTGGCCGCCCGCAAGGAAGCCCTGGAACTGGGGCTGGCCAGCAAGGACGGCGCCGACACCCTGCTGGGGGCCGAGCTCCCGGGCACACTGGGCAGCCTGCCGGCGATGGTGCAGGTCGAGGGCGGGCACGAGACGGCGGTGGCTTCCGCGTTCGGCCAGGCCGCCGGGGCCGTCGCGGTATCCGACCCCGAGGTGGCCGTGGCCGCACTGGACCTGCTGCGTTCGGAGGAGGCCGGGCGCGCGGGCGTCGTCGTGGCCCGTTCCGCCACCGAGGCGGGCCTGGGCGGGGTGCCCCGCCAGGAGTGGCCGTCCCTGCCGGAGGGAGCGAGCTGGGCCCTGGACGCGATCGTGGTGCCCGAACACCTGGCCGGGACCGTCGCCGCCCTCCTCGACCGCACCGCTCTGGTCGACAGCGCTGCCCGGGCCCGCGACCTCGTCGGGAAACTGCCGCAGGTGCGTGCGGTCACCCCCGAGGGCGACGTGTTCACCCCGGTGATGGCGCACGGAGGCTCTGCCGGGGCGCCCAGCCTCCTGGAGGTCCGGTCCGCGGTCGAGGAGGCCGCCGAGGCCCTGGAAACGGCCACGGAGACCGCGCGTGCTACCGGTGAGGCCCTGGCCGCGGCCCAGGCCGAGCGCCGTGCCTGCGCCGAACAGGTCGAGGAACTGGCCGCCCGGCGCAAGCAGAGCGAGCGCAAACGCAACGAGATCGCGCAGAAACTCGGCAAGCTCGGTGGGCAGGCGCGCTCGGCCGAGGCGGAGGCCGAGCGCTACGAGAAGGCGGCAGAGAAGGCCCGCACCGCGCGTGAGGAGGACGCCGCCAAGCTCGAACGACTGGAGGAGGAGTACACCGAAGCCGAGGAGATGGCCTCCTCGATCGAGGAGGAGGCCCCCGACCCGGAGGTCCGCGACGAACTCGCCGCACAGGCCTCGCGCGCACGCGCCGCCGAGATGGAGCGCCGGCTGACCGTACGCACCGCTGAGGAACGGCTCCGGTCGGTCTCCGGGCGGGCCGACGCGCTGCTGGCACAGGCCGCCGAGGAACGCAGCGCCGTGGAGCGCGCCGCCGAACGCCGCCGCGTCCGGGCCGCCCAGGCCACGGTCGCCGAGGCGGTGGCACAGAGCGCCGGCCTGGCCCTGGAGCGCATCGGCCGTTCCCGCACGGCCGCCGACACCGAACGGGCCGCCGCCGAGACCGCGAAGGAGGAGCGCGACGCCGAACTCAGGACGGTGCGTTCCCGTGTGCGTGAACTCTCGGTGGAGCTGGAAAAACTCACCAGCTCCGCGCACAGCGGCGAGGTCGCCCGGGCCGAACGCCGCATGCGCCTGGAGCAGATGGAGACCAAGGCCGTCGAGGAGCTGGGCGTGGACGTGCCCACGCTCGTACGCGAGTACGGGCCGAAGGTCCCGGTGCCCCCGCCCGCGGACGCCGAGGAGGACGCCGCCCCGGTTCCGTACGTGCGGCAGGTCCAGGAGAAGCGGTACAAGGCGGCCGAACGCAAACTCAACCAGCTCGGCAAGATCAACCCGCTGGCGTTGGAGGAGTTCGCCGCGTTGGAGGAGCGCCACGCCTTCCTCAACGCGCAGTTGGAGGACCTCAAGAAGACCCGCAGCGACCTCATGGACATCGTCGCCGAGGTGGACTCGCGGGTGCAGGAGGTCTTCTCCTCGGCCTTCCTCGACGTGGAGCGCGAGTTCGCCGAGATCTTCGGGCGCCTCTTCCCCGGGGGAGAGGGAAAGCTGGTACTGACCGACCCCGACGACATGCTCACCACGGGGATCGAGGTGGAGGCGCGCCCGCCCGGGAAGAAGGTCAAACGCCTGTCGCTGCTCTCCGGCGGGGAGCGTTCGTTGACGGCTGTGGCCTTCCTCGCGGCGATCTTCAAGGCGCGCCCGTCGCCGTTCTACGTGATGGACGAGGTCGAGGCGGCCCTGGACGACACCAACCTGCAGCGGCTGCTGGTGATCTTCGAGGAGCTGCGGGCGGCCTCGCAGCTCATCGTCATCACCCACCAGAAGCGCACGATGGAGGCGGCCGACGCCCTGTACGGCGTCACGATGAAGGGGGACGGGATCTCCCAGGTCATCAGCCAGAAGCTGGAGCGCACCACCCCCGGCCCGTGACGCAGCACAGCACCCCCCTGACCGGTGACCCGGGGATGCTGCGGTGCGTTGTTTGCACGTGGAACCCTTCGACGAGAGCTAACCCGGCTTGCCGCGCAGGGGCACCTCCTCGATGAGCAGTGCGGCGACGAGGGCGGCCGCACCGCAGAGGGCGCCGACCAGGAAGATGTGGTGCGTGCCGTGGGCGACCGCCTGCAGGTAGGAGTCCGTGGCCGCATGGAAGGCACCCTCCACGGCCGGAGTCTCCGGCACACCGCCCCCGGCCGGTGCGCCCGGATGGCCCTGGACCGCGCGTGCGAACAGCGACCCGAAGACCGCGACACCGAGTGAACCGCCCAAGCTGCGGAAGAGGCTGGTGGCCGAGGAGGCCGAGCCCATGTCCCGCAGCTCGACCGAGTTCTGGGCGATGGTGTTGGCCATCTGGATGGTGAAGCCGGTCCCGGTACCGACGAGGACCATGTAGATGCTGGTCGTGAGGTGGGACGTGGTGGTGCCCATGGTGGCGAGCAGCCCCATGCCCACGGTGAGCGAGGCGGCTCCCAGGACGGGGAAGACCTTGTACCTGCCGGTCCTGACCATCACCTTGCCCGCGATCGTGGACGCGACGACGGTCCCGGCCATCATGGGCAGCAGGAGCATCCCGGAACTCGAGGCCGACACCCCCTGCACGGTCTGCTGGAACAGTGGAAGGTAGAGCGTGCCGCCGAACATGGCCACGCCGGCGACGGTCAGCAGGATCGCGGCTATCGGGAAGTTGCGATGGCCCGTGAAGAGCCGGAGCGGTAGCAGGGGCTCCGTGGCCCGTTTCTGTGAGGCGACGAAGGCCGCGAGCAGCACCAGGGAGGCCGCGATGAGGACCAGGATCTGCCAGGATCCCCAGGCGTAAGTGCTGCCCGCCCAGGTCGCGGTCATGACGACGGTGCTGATCATGCCGGTCATGAGCGTGATGCCGAGCCAGTCCATGGAGACCTTGCCCCGGCGCGTCGACGGGACCTGTAGGAGCACGGCGCACCACACCAGGACGATCAGGCCGAGCGGGATGTTGATGTAGAAGGCCCAGCGCCAGCCGAGGAAGCCGGTGATGAGACCGCCGAGGAGCGGGCCGCCGATGCTGCCGAGGGCCTGGGTGATGGCCACCATGCCCTGGTACTTGCCGCGCTCCCGGGGCGGCAGGAGCACGCCGATCAGGGCGAAGGCCCCGGCCATCAGGCCGCCGCCCCCGATGCCCTGCAGGGCGCGGAACCCGATCAGTTCGCCCATTGTGGAGGCCTGGCCTGCGAGCACCGATCCGATCATGAATACGGCGACCGAGGTCAGGAACACGTGCTTGTGGTTGAACAGGTCGCCGAGCTTGCCCCATACCGGGGTGGAACAGGCGGTGGCCAGCGTGTAGGCGGTGACCACCCAGGAGATGTGGTCGACGCCGCCGATGTCCGCGACGACCGTGGGCATTGCGGTCCCCACGATGAGCCCGTCGAGCATGGACAGCAGCATCGCCATCAGGACGCCCATCAGGACCCGGCGGATGTTCTTCGGCACGACCGGCGTCTCGGCGGCTGCGGTGTTCTCTGACATGGCGCCCACCCCTTTCGGAGCACGTTGAAGTGGATGCCTCCAACGCTAACGAACATGTTCGTGACGAACAAGTTCGTCCAAGGTGTGCGCCGTGTGTCCCTCGTCTCGCGGGGCGAAGGGAGTGCAAGGACAGAGCGGCAGCCGGGTCCGGACGGGTCCTCGGTCCCGTCCTCCGAGGCCGCCCCGGGGTCAGGGCGTGGGGCGCGGTGTCTGCAGGATGCCGTTCAGGAGCATGTGGATCCGCCACGTCCGACGCGTGCGCGGGGTCCCCGACAGCAGCTCGGAACCGAGCGCGGCGACGTGGGGGGACTCGGCCTCGGACGTGCCCTCCACCGCGGTGGTGAGCTCGCTCCACTCCTGTTCGGACCGGGGGGAGCTGTCCCGCGCCGCGTGCTCGGCCGCGCTGGCCGTGGCCACCTGGAGCAGCACGTCCACACCCCAGGCCGCCTGGCCGCCCGGCACCCCGCCCTGTTCGAGCAGCGACAGCAGGGTCTCCAGGAGCTTCAGGTAATTGGGGCCCGAGGGGCGGGCGACCAGTGCCGCCTGGGCGAGACTCGGGTGCTGGTGGAGGAGATCGGTGTAGGAAGTGAGAACGGTGTCGATCTGCTCGCGCCAGTCCCCGCCGGAGGCGGCCGGTTCCAGGTCGACCTCGCCCATCAGTTCGTCGAGGATCGCCCCGTGCAGTTCGGCGGTGTTCGAGACGTAGACGTACAGCGAGGCCGGTCCGGTGTCCAGCTCCTTGGCCAGGCGCCGCATCGTGACCCGCTGCAACCCCTCGGCCCGCATGATGCGGACCGCCTCCGAGATGATTCCGGCACGGGTCAGAGCCGGCTTGGCCGGGCGCTCGCGGCGGCTGGAGGGCTGGGATCGCGCAGTCATGCCACGAGCTTACCGAACGTGTTCGTGGCCGCCCCTGCCCCGAGTGCGTCGTCCACACCGGGAAAGGGGCAGCGGTCAGCCGATGAAGCCTTCCTGCCGCAGGAAGTACAGGGCGGCCTCGTCCGCGCTGAGGCCGTCGATATCCACCATCCCGTTGAGGGAGATGACGGTCTCCTCGTCGAGCGCCTCACCCAGCTCCGGGTGTGCCTCTGCGGTCTCGTGGTGCACTGTGATCGCCGCGAGCTGGGTCGTGGAGTAGACGTCGGTGTCCTCGTCGACCTGCAGGTCCATCGACTTCAGCCGCGCGTCGGTCGTGAAGACCTCCGCGAAGTTGCAGGGGTCGGCCTTGGCGACGTTGACGTAGTTCGATGCCAGTGACATCCGGTAGACGTCGGCGGCGTTGAACCGGGCATCGTAGTAGTCCTGGAACGCCTCCCACTGGCGGTCCATGAACTCGGCGTCGCCGCAGCACGTGGCCTCGTCCGGGTGCTCGTGCACGAAGTCGGACAACTCGTCCAGGGAATCGACCACCCCGGCAGGACCGGAGGCGCCGTCGGCGCGGGCGACCCCGTACTGGTCACCGAACGAGGCGGGGCCGACCCACTCGATGCCGTTCTCGGCTGTGCGCTCGTTCTGCAGGGCCGCGCGGGTGAGGGGGGCGATCGCGCCGAAGGACTCGTCCATGAGCAGCACGGGAGGGTCCGGCCGCGAGCGCGCGGGACACGCTCACACGCTGCTGCTGGCCGCCGGAGAGCTGCTTGGGGTAACGCCCGCGGTACTCGGCCGGGTCGGGGCCGACCGTGGTCAGGAGCTCGTCAACGCGGGCGCGGATACGCTCGGCGTCCCACTTCAGGAGCTCGGGAACGGTCGTGATGTTCTCGGCGACGGTGCGGTGGGGGAACAGGCCGGTCTGCTGGATCGCGTACCCGATACCGCGCCGCAGCTCGTCGGGGTCCGTGCCGGTGACGTCGGCGCCGTTCAGCAGGATGCGCCCCGAAGCGGGTTCGATGAGCCGGTTGATCAGCTTCATCGTGGTGGTCTTGCCGCACCCGGAAGGGCCCACGAACACGACGAACTCGCCCTCGGGGGTGTCCAGGGTGAGGGCGTCCACTGTCCGCGGTGCATTCGAGAGTCCCATCAGCCAGCCCGGGAGGACCGGGGCGAAGGGCCGTGGCCGTGATCATGGTGGTCTCCGCGCGCGTTCGGCCGCAGCAAAAGGCCCGGGGCCGTCGTGACGGCCCCGGGCGCGGTGTGAACTGCGTAAAGGCACAGGGGCAGATGGTTGTGCGCGTGTGTAACAGCCGCACACAACATCCACTGTGACTGTGGCAACAGTTGTGTTGAACGTGTCCGGGGACCGCCCCTCGGGACGGTCCCCGTGTGCGGAGGATCCGGTCGGATCAGCCGCGGTCGATGGTGACGACCGGCGAGGTCCAGGTCTCCCAGTGGTCCTCGTTCCCCGGATCGCCGAGCGCCTTCAGCGCACGCAGCTCCAGGCGGTACTCGCCGTCGTCCACGTCGGTGACCCGGCCGTGGGAGTCCACGACCGTGCCGTCCCACGGGTAGCTGAAGTACGCCCCGGGGGAGGCGCTGCGGTTCACGCGGTCCACTTGCAGGGCCACGTTGCGGTCGGGGTGGACCGGGCGTCCGGTCCGCTCGTCGATCACGACCATGCGCATCTCGGTGGTGTGGTGCGAGAAGTGCACGAGGAAGTAGGGCATGTCCGGCATCCCGTCATCCCAGGCCATCGTGAAGTCCCGGTCCTCCGGGCCCTGGTCGAAGACCGCGCTCGGGTCGACGCAGTCCAGCCCGTCGAAGTTCGCGCACTCGGTGACGCGGGCCAACGACGGCGTCTCCCCGTCCACGGGCAGTGCGTCGATCTCCTGGTAGTTGCCGTTGTAAGCGGCGTAGGGCACCCGGTACACCTCGCCCGCCCCGTCGTCGACGGTGAGGTACCCGCCGTAGATCATCTGCTCGAAATCACGGGCGGGCGGGGCGACGGTGACCTCGATCTCGGCCGAGGACCCCGGCTGCACGGTGACCTCCTCATCGGAGAAGCCCACCTGTGCGGCCGCGTCGTTGAACGAGGGCGCGAAGGTGTCGCCGTGGGTACCCACGGCCTCCTCGTGTCCGAGCGTGTAGGTCCTCTCGGTCTCGCCGTCGTTGGTGACGGTGACCGTCTCGGTGACGGTGTCCTCGGTCGCGCCCAGGGAGAGCTTGCCGGGTGCCACGGTGGTTCCGGCCCTGATCGAACCGGGCAGGTCGAGCATGCCCGCGCCCTGGCGGTGGACGTTGTCGATCAGCTCGGAGCCGGGGGAGCCCCACCACTCCTTGGGGTCGGCGCTGTTCTGCAGTACCGAGCGGATCTCGTGCGGGTCCAGGTCGGGGCGGGCCTCCAACAGCAGGGCCACGCCGCCGGCCACGTGCGGTGCCGACATCGAGGTACCGCTGAGTGTGGCGTACTCGCCCATCGCCATCGGGTACGTGGAATTGATCAGGCCGCCCGGGGCGCCCAGGTCGGGCTTGAGCGCCAGGTCGGGGGCGAGGCCGAAGGAACTGAACGAGCTGATGGTGCCACCGGTCGGGTTGGGTGTCTGCACCTGCTCCTCGGTCCACTCCAGGGTCGGCGCCTCCCCGGCCTCGATGAGGTCGGTCAGGTGTGCACCGGCCTCGTCGGAGATCCCGATCGAGGGCACGCCCAGGTCGGGCAGACCGCCGCCGGAGAACATGCCGGGCACGTTGTTGTACATGACCACAGCGGTGGCTCCGGCCTCCACGGCGGCTTCGTACTTGGCGCCGAACTCGCAGGTGCCGCGGACCACGAGGGCGGTCCTGCCCTCGGGGTCGTCCTGGAGTTCGTCGCCCTCGGCCAGGCAGGCCCGGCCCACGTCCACGATTTCGTCGGTCTCACCCGAGGTCGGGGGCTCGGGGGCGGAGTCCATCCCCATGTACGGGACGGACTCGCCGCTGGGCCGGGCCAGGGCGGTCGCGGTCCCGATGTGGGTGTTGTCGAAGGCGGCCACGCCGATGACGTTCTCGCCCAGGCCGGGCGCGCCGGCCGAGTACAGGCCGGTGTCACCGGAGTTGCCGATGGAGGCGACCACACTCACGCCCTGGTCGACGAGGTTGTCGGCGCCCACGGCGGTCGGGTACTGCGGCCAGGAGTGCGCCGAACCGATGCTCATGTTCAGCACGTCCATGTCGTCCTCGAGGGAGGCTTCCATGGCGGCCAGCATGATGTCGGCGTTGGTGGAGCCGTCGCACCCGAACACCTTGTACGCGCCGAGTTCCGCCTCTGGGGCCACACCCGTGACCTCGCCCTCGGCACCGATGATGCCGGCCACGTGGGTGCCGTGGCCGTTGCAGTCCTGGGGGTCCTCGTCGGGCCGGGGCACGTCCGAACCCGGTTCGCCCGCGTTGTAGTCGTCGCCCACGAAGTCGTGGCCGGCCACCACACGGTCGTTGGGGAACTCGCCGCCGCCCAGGTCCGGGTGGGTGTAGTCCACCCCGGTGTCCATGACGGCCACACGCAACCCCTCACCGCTGAGGCCGAGCTCGTTCTGTGCGATGTCGGACCCGGTCATGGGCAGCGCGGTGTCCATGTCGGGTTCGCTGTCGTCGACCTCGGGGATCTCGTAGCGCAGTACCGGATGTACGGCCTTCACCCCCGGGATCTGCCGGGCCGAGCCGACCTGGGCCTCCTCCATCTCCACCGAGAGGCCGTTCCACAGGTCGTCGAAGGCGTGGCGTTCTTCGTAGTCCAGGCCGTGGCCGGCGGCCTCGGCCCGGAACTGTTCGTGCTCGCCCTCGACCGTGGCCGTCGCGGTGCCCTCAGACGTCGGGGGGCTCTCCAGTTCGACGAACCACAGGCCCTCGGCCTGGTGCACCGGTTCACCGTTCCCGGAGGGCGGCAGCGGGTGGAGGGGGGCGAGCTCCGAGCTCTGGTCGGCCTGGGCCGGGGACGCCACGAGCAGGCTCGCGACGAGAGACAGCCCGGCCACCTGCGCCAGGCGTGAGCGCTGTACCACCTTGACAACACATCCCTTCTCGGTGCGCGCCTCAGGACACCGGGGGAGTGGGCAGCCCCCAACAGGGATCATGTTGTGCATGCGCTGGGGGATGTGCCGAAATGTGTCCGTATCGGTTGTTCGGCGCGCACAGCTACGTGATCATTGCGTTGTGAGGGAGATGTGTCAATGCTCATAGGGCACCGCTCCGGCCGACCCGCACGGTAACGGCCTCCCCGATGCCGCTCTGAGGTGCCGCGAGAGTACAGTGGCGTAGCTGGGTCGACAGTGCGTGACATATCGGCCCGAACGGCACCGAACGAGCGAAGTCCGGTCAGGGGACCACCCGCACACACGGTCCCAACCCGGCGCTGTCCCGCAACTGTGAGGCCCCTTCGGAACGAGGGGGACGAGCCAGGTCGCCTCGCCGGTGCCGACGTCCCCGTCCTCGTGGGAAGGACAGGCCGTCTGGTGAACCGGGCCGTGCTCCTTCCCACTGGTATGCAAGGAGCATCGTGCGTACAGCACGCAGACTGCCCGCAGTACTGCTCGGCGCCACCCTCGTCCTGACGGCCTGCGGAACCGGCGACAGCGCCACCGACGACGAGACCCGGGACGAGGCGGCCGACCTCGCCTGCGCTCCTCCCGAGCCCGACCCGGACCGTCCCGAGGTCGGTGACGGGGTCTTCCCCGTCACCGTCGAGGACGACGACGGCGGGGTCGAGATCGAGTCCCAGCCCGAGCGCATCGTCTCCCTCTCACCCACCCACACCGAGATGCTGTTCGCCATCGACGCCGGCGACCAGGTCGAGGCGGTCGACGAGTACTCCTACTACCCGGAGGAAGCGCCCGTCACCGACCTGAGCGGCTATGAGCCCAGCGTCGAGGCGATCACCGAGTACGACCCCGACCTCGTGGTCCTCGGCAGCGAACACGTCGACCTCGCCGCTCAGCTCGACTCGGTCGACGTGCCCTCCGTGCTCCTGAACGCGGCGTCCGACCTCGAAGGGACCTACGCCCAGCTCCGCCTGCTCGGTGACGCCACCGGACAGACCGAGGCCGCCGACGCCGAGGCCGACCGCGTCGAGTCCGAGATCACCTCGACCGTCGAGGACGTGTGTGCCGAGCTCGGCGACACCGAACCGCTCAGCGTCTACCACGAACTCGACGACAGCCTCTACGCGGCGACCTCCGAGACCTTCATCGGCCAGATCTACTCGATGTTCGGCCTGACCAACATCGCCGACGATGCCGACGACGGCAGCGCGGGCGGATACCCGAAACTGTCCGCCGAGTACGTCGTGGAGGAGGACGCCGACCTGATCTTCCTCGCCTACGGCGACGAGAACGCCGTCGAGGAACTCGAGCAACGCCCCGCCTTCGACACCGTCACCGCCGTGTCCGACGGCGCCGTCCACACACTCGACCCCGACATCTCCTCCCGCTGGGGGCCGCGCGTGGTCGAACTGACCGAGGACATCGGCGACGCCGTCCTGGAACAGTCGGGGGCCTGACATGAAGGGTGGTGTCGGTTTTCCCACGAAGTGGTTCCTGGGAGGGCTCGCCCTGCTCGTGGCCGCGGTCCTGCTCGGCGTCAGCGCCGGAGCGGCCTCGGTCTCGGCCGCCGACATCGCCCGGCACGTGCTCAGCCTCCTCCCGTTCGGCACGGAGTCCACGCTCACCGAACGGGAGGAGGCCCTGCTCCTCGAACTGCGTCTGCCGCGCGTGGTCATGGGCCTGCTCGTGGGTGCCCTGCTCGCCACCGCCGGCGGCGCCTACCAAGGGGTGTTCCGGAACCCGCTCGCCGACCCGTTCCTGCTGGGCGCGGCGGCCGGTGCGGGCCTGGGGGCGACCGTGGTCATGGTCTTCGGCGGTGAGTGGTTCGACGCCCCGCGCACGATGGTGCCCGTGGCCGCCTTCGTCGGTGCGCTCGTGGGCGTGTTCTCCGCCTACCTGCTGGGTTCGACCGCCGGGGGAGGCGGTACCGCGTCGCTCCTGTTGGCGGGTGTGGCGGTCTCCTCGTTCCTGTCGGCCGCCCAGACCCTGGCCCAACAGATGGGGATCGACCAGCTCCAGCAGATCTACTCCTGGCTGCTCGGAAGCCTGGGCCGCGGCGGTTGGCAGGACGTGCAGCTCGTACTGCCCTACGCGGTGGTCGGCCTCGTGTCCCTCTTGGCCTGCGGCCACCTGCTCGACATGCTCGCGCTCGGCGACGACAAGGCCGTCAGCCTGGGCCTGAACCCGACACTGGTACGGGTCGCCGTCATCTTCGCCGCCTCTTTGGCCACCGCAGCCGCCGTCTCGGTCAGCGGGCTCATCGGGTTCGTCGGCATCGTCGTGCCCCACATCGTGCGCCGCCTGGTGGGCTCCAACTACCGCATGATCCTGCCCGTCACCGTCATCATGGGCGGTGCCTTCATGGTCCTGGTCGACATCGCCGCACGCACCCTCGTGGCCCCTGCCGAACTGCCCATCGGTGTGGTCACCGCCTTCCTGGGCGCGCCCTTCTTCGTGCTCGTCCTCCGCGCGACCCGACACCGGGCCACCTGAGTCCGGTCCGCCCGGCGGGCCTGTGTGGTGCGAAGGCGCCCGGCACTCTGAAAGACTGTCCGAGCTATGGACATCACCTTGCTCGCAGCCATCGCCATCGTCGTCGTGCTCCTCGCCGTCGGCGGATTCTTCCTGGTCAGGACCCAACGCTCGGTCACTCCGGGCAAGGACGAGACCAAGCCCGAGGTCACCGGAGGAACCACGACAGCGCCTCCCGAGGAGGACCGGGAACGCGACGAGGGCACCGTCGCCACCCCGCCCTCGCAGGCGCCGCCCGCGCCCGCGGAGACCGTGGAGGAACCGGAGGCCGAACCGGCCCCCGAACTCGAGACGCCTCCGCCGTCGGCCGGACGCATGGTGCGTCTGCGACAGCGGCTGGCCCGGTCCCAGAACTCCCTGGGCCAGGGGCTGCTCAACCTCCTCTCCTCCGACTCCCTGACCGAGGACACCTGGGAGGAGATCGAGGACACTCTCATCACCGCCGACATCGGCGTGACGTCGGCGACCCAGATCGTGGAGAACCTGCGCACACGCGTCAAGGTGCTGGGCACCCGCGGCCCCGACGAGGTGCGCGGACTCCTGCGGGAGGAACTGCTCGACCAGATCGGCGCCGACACCGACCGCACCGTGCGTACCGAACCGCACGGCGACCGCCCGGCGGTGATCATGGTCGTGGGGGTCAACGGCACCGGCAAGACCACCACCAGCGGCAAGCTCGCCCGGGTCCTGATCGGTGACGGCCGCAGCGTCGTGCTCGGCGCGGCCGACACCTTCCGCGCCGCCGCCACGGAACAGCTCCAGACCTGGGGCGGCCGTGTGGGCGCACCGGTCGTGAGCAAGGAGGAGGGGGCCGACCCGGCCAGCGTCGCCTTCGACACGGTCGAGCGCGGTGCCCAGGAGGGCGCCGACACCGTCATCATCGACACCGCCGGCCGCCTGCACACCAAGACCGGGCTCATGGACGAGCTCGGCAAGGTCAAACGGGTCGTGGAGAAGAAGTCCCAGGTCGACGAGGTCCTGCTGGTGTTGGACGCCACGACCGGCCAGAACGGTCTGCGCCAGGCGCGGGTCTTCGCCGAGGTCGTCAACATCACCGGTATCGCTCTGACCAAACTGGACGGGACCGCCAAGGGCGGCATCATCGTCCAGGTCCAGCGGGAACTGGGTGTGCCGGTCAAGCTCGTGGGCCTGGGAGAGGGCCCCGACGACCTGGCCCCCTTCGACCCCGAGGTCTTCGTCGACGCCCTCCTCACCCAGGAGTAGAGGGCGCCGGGGCCCCGGCCCCGGGAAACACGGGCGCGCGGCCGGACACGGGCCCGCGCCGTACGGCCGAGGAGCGCAACGAGAGGCCGCCGTCCACGCGAGGGCGGCCTCTTTGGGCGCGGGGCCGGTCACGTCCGTGTGCAGTACCTGCGTTCATCACCTCTTAACGGCCCGGCCCGTTCTTTTACTCAGGGGCAACACACCGGGTGCGGACCGGAAACACCCCGGGTGGACGGTGGTCCCGTGGTGATCGCATCGGGCCCGATGACGCGCCTGCTGAGCGGCTCACCGACGACCCCGACTGTCCGCCCACTGGAGGCGACGAGATGATTGACACCGGCAATACCGCGTGGCTGTTGATGAGCGCCGCGCTGGTGATGCTCATGACACCGGGCCTGGCGTTCTTCTACGGCGGCATGTCCCGCGCCAAGAGTGTGCTGAACATGATGCTGATGAGCTTCGGCTCCATCGCCGTCGTCAGTGTGCTCTGGGTGGCTGTGGGCCACTCCCTCACCTACGCACCCGGCCACGGGCCGCTCGAGCTCTTCATCGGCGGCTTCGACTACGTCGGCCTGAGCAGCATCATCACCGAGGTCGACGAGGAGGGCGGTTACCCGCTCCTGGTCGACGCAGGTTTCCAGATGATGTTCGCGGTGATTACCGTCGCGCTCATCAGCGGAGCGATCGCCGACCGTGCCAAGTTCGGAGCCTGGCTGCTCTTCGTTCCCGTCTGGGCGCTGATGGTCTACTTCCCCGTCGCCCACTGGGTCTGGGGGGAGGGCTGGATCGCCCGCCTGCACGAGTTCACCGGCCTGCCCGAGGTCATCGACTTCGCCGGCGGTACCGCGGTCCACATCACCGCCGGTGCCGCCGCCCTGGCCCTGGTCATCGTGCTCGGACGCCGCAAAGGCTTCGGGTCGGGGCCGATGCGTCCCCACAATCTCCCGTTCGTGCTCCTGGGCGCTGCCCTGCTGTGGTTCGGCTGGTTCGGTTTCAACGGCGGCTCTGCCTACGGCGCCAACGAGGAAGCTGCTCTGGCCCTGGTCAACACCCAGGCCGCCACCGCCGCTGCGACAGCCGCGTGGATGCTCGTCGAGCGCTTGCGCGACGGTAAGGTCAGCGCGCTCGGGTTCGCCTCCGGAGCCATCGCCGGCCTGGTCTCCGTCACCCCCGCGGCCGCCAACGTCACCCCGATCGGCGCGACCGCCGTCGGCGCGCTCTCCGGCGCGGTCTGCGCCTACGCGATCAGCTGGAAGTTCAAGTTCAAGTACGACGACGCCCTTGACGTCGTCGGCATTCACATGGTCGGCGGCCTCGTCGGCTGCCTCGCCCTGGGTTTCCTGGCCAGCTCCGCCGTCCCGGGCGAGGGCGCGGTCGGGCTGGCCTTCGGCGGCGGTGCCGGCCTGCTCGTCGCCCAGGCCGTCTCGGTCCTCGCTGTGATGTCCTACACCTTCGTGGTCACATGGGGCCTCGCCAAGGTCGTCGACCTCATCATCGGCTTCCGTATCGCCGAGGAGGTCGAGACCAACGGCCTCGACCACGAGCTACACGCAGAGTCGGCCTATGCCTTCGACGAGTTGGACGGATCCGAGCCAGAAGCGGTCTCCCCGTCGACGCCTCCGGGCGGGGAGACGGTCCCGTCGCGGACCGGGACCTGAGCCTCAACGGAGAGGTGCAGGGGCCGGCCAGGAGAAGCGGCGGGACGCATCAGGGGCCGGTGGGAGCAGGAGCTTCCACCGGCCCCGTTCTTGCCCGGGGCCGGATCCGGCCGACGGGAACCCCGGTACCGTTCGTTCGATACCCTTTCTGTTCGGTGAGGCGTAGGGCCTCCCTCCCGGACGGTCCCCCCACGGCTCCGGTGGCGGACGGTCCCGGCCACGCACGCACCCGGAAGACGAGGCGCAGGAAACTGCAACCGCGGGCTCCGCGTCGGCATCAGATCTCATGGACGGGCGGGCACACTGCTGTCTCGCTGCCCACCCCACCACTCACGCTCATTCGTACAGTGCCCCACGGAAGCGGGGACAGGAGGCAACATGGCGCCGGTTAGTCACAGCAGGAGTCGCAGGAGCGGGCGGTGGCTGCTCGCAGCGACGAGCGCTGTCGCCATGCTCGGCTTGGCCGGGTGCTCGATCGACCTGAGCCACCTGGCCCCGGGGGGTGACGAGGAGGACGAGCCCACCGCCGAGGAGTCCGAGCCGGTCCCCGCGGAACCGCTCCTGGAGAGCGCACTGGCCGACCTGGCCGGATACCCGGCGCTGACCGCCGACGGTCAGATCGCAGAGAGCGTCGGGGCCGACGTGCAGGACGTCTCGCTCACCGTCGCCGACGGCGGAGCGGCCAGCGGGACCCTGCGGCTCAACGAGGCCGAGGCCGAGGTCGCCCAGGCCGACGAGAAGCTCTACGTCAAGGCCGCCGAGAGCTTCTGGCTCGACAAGGGGGTCTTCGGACCGGACTTCGACGACTTCGAGGACAACTGGGTGCGCTCCAACGTCACCCAAGTGGGCGTCAACCCCGCTTCCTCGCTGACCCCGCCGGCCCTGTCCCAGATCATCGAGGGCATCGGCCTCGAGTCCGATGAGGCCGAGGAGGAGAACCTCGACGGCGACCTCACCCACAAGATCGACCTGGCCGGCGAGCGCAACCAACTCTGGGTCGACGCCGAGACCGAGCAGATCAAGCGCATCGAGATCGAGGAACTGACCCCCGAGGGCGCCGATACCGGCCCGCAGGTGCGCCTGGACCTGGCCGAGGCCGACGAGGCGGCCGTCAACGAGCTCTACGACGGTCTGGTCACCACCGCCGAGGACGAACTCACCGGTTCCCGCGATGCCCGCGTGGAGGTCGGCTGGTCCGGTGCGCCCGAGATGGACTGCGAGGCCGGTCCGCTGTGCACCTGGACCGGAACCGTCCACGACGCCGGCGGCGACGGGGTCGGGAACGTGGCCGTCCGCATGGACGTGACCTTCACCAACGACGAGATCGGTGAGCAGGAGTGCGACGACAGCGGCACACTCGAGGCCGGGAGCGGTCTCGAACTGTCCTGCGAGGTCAACTACAACATCGTCAGCGAGACCGAACAGTCCTACGAGATCAATGGTGAGGCCCAGTTGGTCACCCGTGGCCTGACCGGCGGCCAGCAGGAGGAGATGCTCGCCGCTCTCGACGAGCAGCGCGAGGCCACCCTCAACGGCGGTGCCGAGGAGACCGAGGGCGCCGGTGACGAGGACGCCGACCAGGAGGACTGAGCTGCCCTCCACGCGCGCCCGCGGGCACGCCCGGGTGAGAGCACGCCGGCGGCCCCGTGTACCGGGCACGGGGCCGCCGGCGTGTGAAAGATGCCGTACCGTCCGCCGTCTCAGTATTCTGGAGGGTGGCTTCGGACGGGTAGGCTGGGAAATCAATTCCGAGACGAAGGACTGGCCAAACTCGTGTTCGAGACGCTTTCCGACCGGCTGACATCGGTCTTCTCCTCGCTGCGCGGCAAGGGGCGGCTGTCCGAGGAGGACATCAACGCGACCTCGCGCGAGATCCGTCTCGCGCTGCTGGAGGCGGACGTCGCTCTGCCGGTGGTCCGCGAATTCATCGCCCGGATCAAGGAGCGTGCCCGCGGAGAAGAGGTCTCCAAGGCACTCAACCCGGCCCAGCAGGTCATCAAGATCGTCAACGAGGAACTGGTCGAGATCCTCGGTGGCGAGACGCGGCAGATCCGGTTCGCCAAGAAGCCGCCGACGGTGATCATGCTCGCGGGCCTCCAGGGCGCCGGCAAGACCACTCTGGCGGGCAAGCTCGCCCGCTGGTTGTCGGCCGAGCGCAACACCCCGCTCCTGGTCGCCGCCGACCTCCAGCGCCCCAACGCCGTCACCCAGCTACAGGTGGTCGGTGAGCGTGCGAGCACACCCGTGTTCGCCCCGGAGCCCGGTAACGGTGTGGGCGACCCCGTCGAGGTCGCCCGGGCCTCCATCGAGCACGCCCGGCACAACAACCACAACGTGGTCGTCATCGACACCGCCGGCCGTCTCGGTGTCGACTCCGAGATGATGCAGCAGGCCGCCAACATCCGTGACGCGGTCTCGCCCGACGAGATCCTCTTCGTCGTCGACGCGATGATCGGTCAGGACGCGGTCAACACCGCGCAGGCCTTCCTCGACGGTGTCGGCTACGACGCGGTGGCGCTCACCAAGCTCGACGGCGACGCCCGCGGCGGTGCGGCGCTGTCGATCCGCCACATCACCGGTCGTCCCATCATGTTCGCCTCCACCGGCGAGAAGCTCGACGACTTCGACCTCTTCCACCCTGACCGGATGGCCTCGCGCATCCTGGACATGGGTGATGTGCTCACACTCATCGAACAGGCGCAGCGCACGTTCGACGAGTCCGAGGTCGAGAAGATGGCCTCGACCATGGCCTCGGACGACGACTTCACGCTGGACGACTTCCTCCAGCAGATGTCGATGGTCCGCAAACTCGGCCCCATCGGGAACCTGCTCGGGATGATGCCCGGCATGGGGCAGATGCGCGAGCAGATCGAGGGCATCGACGACAAGGACATCGACCGTATCCAGGCGGTCATCCAGTCGATGACCCCGGCCGAGCGTGCCAATCCCAAGATCATCAACGGTTCGCGCCGCCTGCGGATCGCCAAGGGTTCCGGCCGCGAGGTCAGTGACGTCAACGGTCTGGTCACCCGTTTCTTCGAGGCGCAGAAGATGATGCGCAAGATGAAGAAGGGCGGCGGGATGGACGGCATGCCCGGAATGCCGGGGATGCCGGGTGGTGGCGGTGGTGGTGCCGCCAAGAAGAAACAGAAGAAGAAGGACAAGAAGGGCAAGCAGCGCAGCGGCAACCCCATGAAGGCACGCCAGCAGGAAGCCGAGCGGGAGGCCGAGCGCAAGCGCCGCCAGGAAGAGGGCGGCGGCCAGCAGATGCCCGACCTGCCCCCGGGACTGGGCGGCGGTGGCTCCGGTCAGCTGCCCCCGGGGCTGGGTGGTTCGAACATGCCGGACCTCTCGAACTTCAAACTCCCGAAGAACAAGTAGCACACACGGGCCGGCCGGAAATCCGACCGGCCCGTCGCCGTTTCCGGCGTTGTGACACGGACGCGCCGCCGACCTGGCGAAGGAAGTCGTCGACGTCTGGCACAATGAGGAGTCGACTAACGGTGGACGGGCCGACCCTCTAATCTTGTTCGCCACCCACGTCATGTCCGATCGGATGCCGTGCCCCACGCGGCCCTCGGTCGGGCGCTCAACACCGTATTCGGGAGAAGACCACTCCAGTGGCTGTCAAACTGAAGCTCAAGCGTATGGGTAAGATCCGTACGCCCCAGTACCGTGTCATCGTCGCCTCCGCCCGCAACAAGCGCGACGGCAAGGCGATCGAGGAGATCGGCACGTACCACCCGAAGGAGCACCCGAGCTTCATCGAGATCAACTCGGAGCGTGCTCAGTACTGGCTGTCGGTGGGCGCTCAGCCCACCGACCCGGTGAAGGCTCTCCTTCGCAAGACGGGTGACTGGCAGAAGTTCAAGGGCCTGCCCGCCCCGGCGCCGCTCCAGGTGCCGGAGAAGGCCGACCCCGAGGCCAAGGAGGCCGAGTTCCAGGCCGCGCTGAAGGAGCTCGTGCTCCCCGGCCAGGAGAAGTCCACCAAGGCCAAGAAGACCGTGAAGAAGGCTGACAAGGCGGCCGACGAGCCCGCCGAGGACGCCGAGGCCAAGAAGTCCGAGGGCGAGGCCTGACGTGCTGGAAGAGGCGCTTGAGCACCTCGTGAAGGGGATCGTTGCGAACTCCGACGACGTCCAGGTGAGAACCAAGAGGCTCCGCAAGGGCAAGGTTCTCGAGGTCCGGGTCCACCCGGACGACCTGGGCAAGGTCATCGGCCGCAACGGCCGGACCGCCAGGGCGCTGCGGACCGTGATCGGTTCACTCGCCGGCGGCCGCCATGTACGCGTTGATCTGCTGGACCTGCACGAGGTGCGCTGAAGTGCCTCAGGGGGCGCCGACCGGGAAGGTCGGCGCCCCACAGTCGTGCCCGGGGCCCCGCTGAGGCGGACCCCGGGCGCTGTCATCCCGGACCCCGCACGGTCCGGGCCCACGGAAGGAAAGAACCCCATGCGTCTCGTCGTCGGCCGGATCGGCCGTGCTCACGGTATCCGCGGTGAGGTCACCGTGGAGGTGCGCACCGACGACCCGGGCGCACGGTTCGCCGACGGTTCGGCTCTGCTCACCGACCCCGCAGCCACCGGACCGCTCACCGTCACCTCCACCCGCAACCACAGCGGGCGCATGCTCGTGCGTTTCGAGGGGGTACGCGACCGCGACGCCGCCGAGGCGCTGCGCGGCACCGTCCTGTTGGTCGACTCGGCCGACGTCGCCTCCCTGAGCGACCCCGACGAATTCCACGACCACGAACTCGTCGGGCTGGCCGTGCACACCACCGACGGTGAACGGGTCGGTGAGGTCGCCGACGTGCTCCACCACGCCCAGGACGTACTGGTCGTGGGGCGTGCCGACGGCGAGGAGGTCCTCGTCCCGTTCGTGGGGCCGCTCGTGCCCGAGGTCGACGTGGACGCCGGCCGCCTGGTCATCGAGCCCCCACCCGGCCTGCTCGACCTCGACCAGGCCGAGTGACCGGCACCGCCGAGCCCATACCACCGGAGCGAACGAGCACGCCGTGCGTATCGACATCATCAGTATCTTCCCCGACTACTTCGCGCCCCTGGAGCTGTCCCTGATCGGCAAGGCCCGTGCCGCCGGCCTGCTCGACATGCAGGTGCACGACCTGCGGGCCTGGACCTACGACCGGCACAGCACCGTCGACGACACCCCTTACGGCGGCGGCCCGGGCATGGTCATGAAACCCGGCCCCTGGGGCGAGGCCCTCGACGAGGTCGTGGGCGATCGTCCAGCACGCCTGATCGTGCCCAGCCCCAGTGGCCGCCCCTTCCGCCAGGCGGACGCCGAGCGGCTCGCCGAGCAGGAACACCTGGTCTTCGGGTGCGGGCGCTACGAGGGTATCGACTCACGTGTGGCCGAGGAGGCCGCCCGCCGGATGCCCGTCGAGGAGATCAGCATCGGCGACTACGTCCTCAACGGGGGGGAGTCGGCCACCCTGGTCATGGTGGAGGCCGTCACACGCCTGCTGCCCGGGGTGCTCGGCAACCGCGAGTCCCACGTGCAGGACTCCTTCGCCTCCGGTGGGATGGAGCACCTCGTCGAAGGCCCCGTCTACACCAAACCCGCCGAGTGGCGCGGCCACGAGGTCCCGCCGGTGCTGCTTTCCGGCAACCACGGCGCCGTCGACCGCTGGCGCCGCGACCAGGCCCTGCGCAAGACCCTGCGCAACCGGCCCGAACTCCTGGAATCGGCGCCGGAGGAGACCTTCGACGCCCGTGACCGGGAGGTCCTCGCAGAACGGTCCGTTCTGGACGACGGAGAACATGTGGCAAACTAGACGGGATCCCCCCTGGTGGCCAGTGGCATCCGCATGCCGGCGGTCCGACGTCGGCCTCTGTGTCGGCCACCCGGGGTTCCGACAGTTCAGACCCATGTGTCAGGGCCTCGCCCGCGCACCCCTTCCTGCTGACCGCGGGGACAGGACGCGGCGCGCTATCAATGAGGATTTCAGATGCACACCGCCATTCAGGAGCTGGAGAAGGCCCAGCTGCGCACCGACGTCCCGGACTTCCGTCCCGGTGACACGCTCGCCGTCCACGTCCGCGTGACGGAGGGCACCCGCACACGTGCCCAGGTTTTCAAGGGCGTAGTCATCGCCCGCCAGGGTTCGGCCAACCGTGAGACCTTCACCATCCGCAAGGTCAGCTACGGCGTCGGCGTGGAGCGGGTCTTCCCGATCCACACCCCGGCGGTCGAGAAGTACGAGGTCGTCGCCCGCGGTCGCGTGCGCCGCGCCAAGCTGTACTACCTGCGCCACCTGCGCGGCAAGGCCGCTCGTATCCGCGAGCGCCGCGAGCCCGCCAAGTCGTAGGCTCCGTTCGGATCCGTCGGTGACGAAAGCCACCACTGCCGTCGAAGAACGGATAGGCTTTCGCACTGATGACCAACGACGACAGGGATCTCGGCTCGGACGGGTTCCCCGAGGAGAACCCGGGCCGACCGGGCCCGAAGGAGCACGGCTCCGCCCCTGGCTCCCGCGTACCCGACGGGCACACGGGAGCCAGAGGTGTCTCCGGGGGCGATGGCACGGACCCTGCGGAGCCGGAGGAGAGGGCGGAGGAGACGGTGAGCAAGTCCGACAGCGCAGCGAAGAAAAAGGGTTCGGGTTCCTTCTGGAAGGAACTGCCGATCCTCATCGTGGTCGCCCTGGTTCTGGCGTTCGTCATCCGCACCTTTGTGATGCAGGCGTTCTACATCCCCTCCACATCCATGGAGAACACCCTCCTCGTCGGTGACCGGGTGCTGGTCAACAAGGTCGTCTACGAGATGCGCGACATCGAACGCGGAGAGGTCGTGGTCTTCGACGGCGAAGGTTCCTGGGACGACCCCAACTCCGTGAACGTCTCCGAACCCGCCAACCCCGTGGCACGGGGTTTCCAGTGGGTGCAGCAGCAGCTCGGGATGGCCCCCACCGGCAAGGAGTACATCAAGCGGGTCATCGGCCTGCCCGGAGACACCGTCGAGTGCTGCGACGAACAGAACCGCATCGTCGTCAACGGCGTCCCGCTCGACGAGGACGAGTACCTCTACCCCGGCAGTGTCGAGAGCCACACCGAGTTCGGCCCCATCGAACTGGGCGACGACCAGCTCTGGCTCATGGGCGACCACCGCTCGATCTCCTACGACTCCCGCATGAACCAGAACAACCCCGGGGGCGGTGCCGTGCCCGTCGACCACGTCGTCGGCCGCGCGTTCGTCATCATCTGGCCCTTCGGACAAATGGGCGGACTCGGTGTCCCGCCCGCGTTCGACGAGGTCGAGGCCGCCGCGGGGTGACCGCCGCACGCAGGTCCGGGTGCGGGAACGAGGACCGCAGTGAGGCTGGTCTCAGGGCTCCCCGCCCTGGGGATTCTCGGGTACGGTGACCGATCCGGTGAAGGAAATCTGTGCTCCGGGGGACGCGGGGCCGACCCGTGAAGCATGATGGTCCCCGGAGGAACCGAGCACACCAAGACCGGAGAGTGCTGACGAAAGCGAGCGCGCACATGAGTTCTGAGGACTTGGAGAAGTACGAAGCCGAGATGGAGCTCCAGCTCTATCGCGAGTACCGGGACGTCGTCGGACTGTTCAGCTATGTCGTGGAGACCGAGCGCCGGTTCTACCTCACCAACCACGTGGACCTCCAGCCGCGTTCGACCGAGAACGGGGAGATGTACTTCGAGGTCGCGATGGAGGACGCCTGGGTCTGGGACATGTACCGGCCCGCCAGATTCGTCCGCAACGTGCGCGTGGTGACGTTCAAGGACGTCAACGTCGAGGAGATCACCAAGTCCGACCTGGAACTGCCGCCCACCGACCCCGCCGGTTCCGGCCCCGACACCTGATACGCCGACCCCGCGGGGCCGGCCTCTCAACGGTCCTGATGCACGGGACGGCGAACACGGACAGCCACCGCCGTCCACAGAAGAAAAGAGCCTCTGGCGGTACCACCTCCGATCACCCACCGTGGTGATCGGAGGTGGTCGCCGATGGATCCGAGGGCCGAGCACCGGCGCGACGTGGGCGTCCGGGGAGAGGACCTGGCCGCCCGGCACCTGAGCCGCGAAGGCATGCGGGTGCTGGCACGCAACCGGTGGAGCCGGGAGGGCGAGGTCGACCTGCTCGCCCGGGACGGGCCGATGCTGGTCGTGGTCGAGGTCAAGACCCGCACCTCACTGGTGCGCGGTCACCCCGCGCTCGCCGTCACCGAAGGCAAACGCCGCCGTCTCCGCCGTCTGGCGCGCTACTGGGCGCCCCGGTACGGCGTCCCCGCCGCCCGGACCCGCGTCGACACCGTGTCCGTGCTCCTCCTGGGCGGCCGGGTCTTCGTCTCCCACGAACGGGGGACGGCCCGATGAGTTTCGCCCGCACCCACTGCCTGGCCCTGGTCGGGGTCCGCGGCCACGTCGTGGAGGTCGAGGCAGACCTCGGCGGCGCAGGTGAGAACTCCGTGACCCTCGTCGGCCTGCCCGACGCCGCTCTGCGCGAGGCCCGAGACCGGATCCGGGCCGCCCTCGTCAACAGCGGGGAGCGCTGGCCCACCGGAACCGTGGTGGTCAGCCTGTCCCCGGCGAGCCTGCCCAAGTCCGGGAGCCTGTTCGACCTGGCCATCGCCGGAGCGCTCCTCGCCGCCATGGGCGACGTACCGCTCGACCGCCTCACCGACACCGTGCTCATCGGCGAACTCGGCCTCGACGGCCGCGCCCGGCCCGTACGCGGGGTACTGCCCGCCGTCGTCGCAGCGGCCGAGCAGGGGTTCAAACGTTTTGTGGTCGCCCCCGGCAACCTCGCCGAGGCCGGCCTGGTACCCGACGTCGACGTCGTGGGTGTCACCGACCTCGCCGACCTGTGCCGCTGGATGCGCGGGGGAGAACCCGCCTGCCCGGTACCGGAGACCACCGGGCCCGAGCCGAGTGGGCACGGGCCCGATCTCGCCGACGTGCTCGGCCAACCCGTCGCACGCCGCGCCGTGGAGATCGCCGCCGCGGGAGGACACAACTTCCTCATGCTCGGCTCTCCCGGGACCGGGAAAAGTCTGCTCGCCGAACGCCTCCCCACCGTGCTGCCGCGCCTGGGGCCGACCGAGTCGCTGGAGGCCACCGCGATCCACTCCGTTGCCGGGACACTGCCCCCCGACGCACCCCTGATCTCCCTCCCGCCGTTCGCCGCGCCCCACCACACCTCGACCCGCGCGTCGATCATCGGGGGCGGCAGCGGGCACGTGGCGCCCGGATGCGCCTCCAAGGCCCACCACGGGGTGCTGTTCGTCGACGAGGCGCCGCAGTTCGGGCGCGGGGTACTGGATTCCCTGAGAGAGCCCCTCGAACGCGGCGAGGTCGTGCTCGCGCGTGCGGCCTCCACCGTGACCTTCCCCGCCCGGTTCCAACTCGTGATGGCCGCCAACCCCTGCCCGTGCGCCAGGCCCGGACCGCTGTGCACCTGCCCGGCCGGAGAACGCCGCCGTTACTTCTCCCGGATCTCCGGGCCGCTCCTGGACCGCATCGACCTCAAGGTGGAGCTGCAACCCGTGACCCGTGCCGAGCTGCTCGCCGACCGGTCCTTCGCCGAACCCTCCGAAGTGGTCGCCGACCGGGTGCGTGCCGCCCGGGACCGGGCCGGTGAGCGCTTGGCCGGGACCCCGTGGCGCACCAACGCCGCCGTGCCCGGCACGCGCCTGCGGCGCGAGTTCCCGGTGGAGCCCGAGGCCCTGCGGGTCCTGGGCCGGGCCATGGACCTGGGGCAGATCAGCGCGCGGGGCGTGGACCGTGCCCTGCGTGTGGCATGGACCCTGGCCGACCTCGCCGGGCGGGACCGCCCCGGCGAGGAGGAGGCCGCGTACGCGTTCGCGCTCTGGTCCGGACGCGCATGGTGAACCGGGAGGTGGCAAGGGTGAACGAGAGGGACGACCAGGTCCGGGCCCGGGCGTGTCTGACGGCGGTGGCCGAGCCGGGCAACACGTGGCTGGCGGAGCTGCTCGACCGGCACGGGGCCGCCCGCGTGTGGACGGCTCTGGCCGGAGGGCAGGCGCCGCCGGGCACCGGCCCGGTGAACGCCGACGCTGGCCCCGAGACCCACCGGGCGATGGAACGCACCTGGAAGCAGTGGCGCGCCCGGGCCGAACGTGTGGACCCCGACGGGCTGCTCGGCGCCTCCGCGGAGAGGGGCGTGCGTTTCGTGGCCCCCGGCGACCCCGAGTGGCCCGGGCGCCTGGACGGACTCGACCCCGGGCCCTACGGACTGTGGGTGCGCGGCGGCGGTGACCTGCGCAACCTGTGCCTGCGTTCCGTGGCCCTCGTGGGGGCCAGGGCCGCGACGTCCTACGGCGAACACGTCGCCTCGGAGATGGCCTGCACCCTGGGCGAGCACTCGGTCGTGACCGTGTCCGGCGGCGCCTACGGCATCGACGGGGCCGCGCACCGCGCGGCACACGCGGTCGGCGCCACCGTGGTCGTGCTCGCCTGCGGACTCGACGTGGACTACCCGCGCGGGCATGCCGCGCTCTTCGCAGACGTGGCCCGGCGCGGGGTACTGGTGAGTGAACGCCCCCTCGGTGCCACACCCCGGGCCCGGGACTTCCTCGTCCGCAACCGGCTCATCGCCGCCCTGACCCCCGGAACCGTCGTCGTGGAGGCCGGACGGCGCAGCGGGGCGCTCAACACCGCCACGCACGCCACCTCCATGGGCCGCTCCGTCATGGCCGTCCCCGGACCGGTGACCTCGGCCCTGTCCGTGGGGTGCCATGCGCTCCTGCGGGACCACGGGGCGCTCTGTGTGACCGGAGCGGCGGACGTGCTCGAGTACCTGGCGGGCGAGGCCGGACCCGAGCCCTCCGGCCCGGTACGGGTCGAGGCCGACCTGTCCCCGGAGACCGAACGTGTACTGGCGGCCGTACCCCGCACCGGCGCAGGAACCGCCTCCATCGCCCTCGAGTGCGGAGGTGATCTGGAGGGCACCATGCGAGCGCTCGGCGTGCTCGCCGCCGCGGGGCTCGTGGAACGCTGCGCCGCCGGTTGGCGCCCCACGCGCACGTGAGGTCCGCCCGCCCTGTGCGAGCCACGCCGGCCGCCGGCTGCTCCCGGAAGCCCGGCTGAGCGCTGTCGGCCCTCGCGGAAGCACCGACATCCCGCCTTCCCGGCGGCGCGGGGCGCGTCGCTCCTCCGCAGACCCCGGAAGGGATAGAGCCGCCCCGTGCGCGGGTACGTTGCGGCCATGGCCAAACCGTACAGTGACGCCTTGGTGGCCCCCGGGCCGCTGCTCTTCCTCTCCGGTCAGTTCCCCGTCTCCTCCGACGGCGAGGTGCCCGGCGACGTCGCGGGCCAGACCAGGCAGGTCTTCACCAACATGGAACGACTCCTCGCCGGCCACGGCGCCGACCTCGGCGACCTGGTCAAGATCACCTACTACCTGCGCCACATCACCGACCTCGACGAATTCCGCTCGGCGCTGTCGGACTGCCTGCCGAAGGGCCATCGGCCCGCCGGGACCCTGGTGGAGGTCAGCGGTCTCGTCGACCCCCGTTACCTGGTGCAGGTCGAGGGCATCGCGAGCTTGGGGGAGCGATGACCGTGCTCGGCCGGTTCCGTACCCACCTCACACACGAGCTCGGACGGTCCCCGCACACGGTCCGCGGCTACCTGGCCGACCTGCGCGCGCTGCTCGCCCACCTGGACGAGACCGGCCATGAGCTCGCCGAACTCGACGTCCCCCTCGTGCGCGCCTGGCTCTCGCGCGCACGGGAGGCGGGCGCGAGCCGCTCGACCCTGGCCCGCCGGGTCGCCGCCGTACGCGCCTTCACCCGGTTCCTGCACCGCGAGGGGACCCTGGACTCGGACCCCGGCCCCCGGCTGTCGGCCCCCGCGCAGCAGCGCGCACTGCCGACGGTGCTCGACGAGCGCCAGGCCGCCGACGCCCTTTCCCACACCGACGGGACCGGGGAGGGGCCCGTCCCGGTGCGCCGCCGCGCGGTCGTGGAACTCCTCTACGCCGGTGGGATCCGGGTAGCGGAACTGTGCGCGCTCGACGTGGCCGACCTCGACCGTGCGCGTGGGACCGTGCGGGTCATCGGCAAGGGGGACAAGGAACGAAGCGTGCCGGTCGGTGCTCCTGCTCTCGATGCCCTCGACGCCTGGTTGACCGGGGCGCGCACGGAGTTGCTCACCCGAGCCTCCGGCAACGCCCTCTTCCTGGGAGCGCGCGGCGGACGCCTGGGTGTGCGCCAGGCACGGGAGGACGTGCACGCCCACCTGCGTGCCGCCGGCGTCGACGGAGCCCCGCACGATCTGCGGCACAGCGCGGCCACGCACCTGCTCAACGGGGGAGCGGACCTGCGGACGGTACAGGAGTTCCTGGGCCACGCCAGTCCCCGCAGTACGCAGGTGTACACCCACGTGTCGGTGGACCGCCTGCGTGCCACTTACCAGCAGGCTCATCCGCGGGCCTGAACACCTTTCGCCGGCACCGGCGCTCCCCCTGCGCCGCCGGCCCCGTGCCTCCGGAACCCGGCGGGGACCGGCGCTGCCGCCGACCACCGGACCGCTCCGTCCCGGGACCGGTGACGGAAGCAGCCGCACCGGTCCGTGACCCAACGGGCCGAGCGGGTCCAGGTAGGTCGATCCCCGCAACAGACCGAGGTGCAGGCACGGCCGGGAGGGGCAGTGCGCGGGCTCCGCGGCCAGGGTCCCCAGCTCGTCGCCCGCACGCACCGCATCGCCCCGCGTCACCGAGGCGCGCACCGGCAGATAGGTGGTGCGCAGCTCGCCGTGTGCCACTGAGACGACCGGCACACCGGCGACCGTCCCGATGAAGTGCACCACTCCGTCCGCGGACGCCAGCACGGGTTGGTCCACGTCAGCTGCCAGGTCGGCGCCCAGGTGGCCCGCGAGCCATCTCTGTTCCGGTGGGTCGAAGCCCCGCAGCACGTCGGGGCGGGGGTTCAGGGGCCACTGCCACGGGGTGTCCGCGGCGGCGGTTCGGATCGGGAAAAAGGGGAACAGCAGGATCGAGAAGGTCAGTAGCCAGCGGGTGAGAAGGCCCATGTGTCAAGGGTCTGCCGGAAGGTGGTGGTCCGCCAGAGGGGCCCCGGATCTGTGGACGGCCACGGATGGGTCCTGGGTGTTCCCGACGGAGGATAGAATCATCTGTGGCCCTTGAGGCCAACCACATCACGCACGTCCACGAGCTTCCCCACGGGGAGGGGCCGGACCTACGGTCCACACCGCGAGAGCGGGTGGCGGTACGGCCGGGGCGTCAGGCACAACCGAAGGCGGGGGAGCCCCGCCACCGCAGGAAGGACAGGTCATGGCCACAGTCGTGACGATCCGCCAGCTCCTGGAGAGCGGCGTCCACTTCGGGCACCAGACCCGCCGTTGGAACCCGAAGATGAAGCGCTTCATCTTCACCGAGCGCAACGGCATCTACATCATCGACCTCCAGAAGTCGCTGTCCTACATCGACCGCGCCTACGAGTTCGTCAAGCAGACGGTTGCCCACGGTGGCACCATCCTGTTCGTCGGGACCAAGAAGCAGGCGCAGGAGGCCATCGACGAGCAGGCCCGCCGCGTCGGCATGCCCTACGTCAACCAGCGTTGGCTGGGCGGCATGCTCACGAACTTCTCCACCGTCCACAAGCGGCTGCAGCGCCTGAAGGAGCTGGAGGAGATCGACTTCGACGACGTCGCCGGCTCCACGCTCACCAAGAAGGAGCTGCTCAACCTCCGCCGCGAGAAGGAGAAGCTCGAGCGCACCCTCGGCGGTATCCGCGACATGGCCCGCGTGCCCAGCGCCGTGTGGATCGTGGACACCAAGAAGGAGCACATCGCGATCAGCGAGGCTCGCAAGCTCAACATCCCGGTCGTGGCGATCCTGGACACCAACTGCGACCCGGACGAGGTCGACTACCCGATCCCGGGTAACGACGACGCCATCCGCAGTGTCAGCCTGCTGACCCGCGTGGTCGCCGACTCCGTCGCCGACGGCCTGCTGGTCCGCTCGGGTGCCTCCGCCGAGGGCGCGAGCGAGCAGAAGGCCGACGAGGAGCCGCTGGCCGAGTGGGAGCGCGAGCTCCTGGAGGGCAAGGAGGCCGCCGCCGAGGCAGCTCCGGAGGAGACCCCGACGGTCGCCCCGGCCGACGAGGTCGCCGCCGAGGCTCCGGCCGAGCCCTCGGCCGCCGACTCCCCCGTGGACGCGCCCGAGCAGGCGCCGGAGGGCGACGCCGCCGAGAAGGCTTCCGAAGCCTAGCCCGGGCGAGCGACCGAACGGTTTCGCCGCCGCCCCGCCCTCACCGGGCGGGGCGGCCCCCGGGGCTGGTGCACCGCCCCGTCCATCACAGACTTTCACTTCCGAGGGAAACTCCGACAATGGCGAACTTCAGCGCCGCGGACGTCAAGAAGCTGCGCGACATGACCGGTGCGGGCATGATGGCCTGCAAGAAGGCCCTGAACGAGGCCGACGGCGACTTCGACCAGGCCGTCGAGGCCCTGCGCATCAAGGGTGCCAAGGACGTCGGCAAGCGCGCCGAGCGCACTGCCGCCCAGGGCACCGTCGTGCTCAAGCAGGAGAGCGACAGCAAGGCCACACTGGTCGAGCTCAACTGCGAGACCGACTTCGTCGCCAAGAACGACCAGTTCATCACCCTGGCCAACGAGGTCGCCGACTTCGTCTCCGCCCAGAGCAGCGTCGACCTCGACACGGTCATGGCCGCCGAGATCGAGTCCGGCAAGAGCCTGCAGGCCTACATCGAGGGCAAGAGCGCCGTCATCGGCGAGAAGCTGCAGCTCAGCAACATCGCCAAGTTCGAGGGCGCCTACATCGCCACCTACCTGCACAAGTCCGACCCGGACCTGCCCCCGACCATGGGTGTCCTGGTCGAGCTGGACAAGGCGGACGAGCAGATCGGCAAGGACCTCGCCCAGCAGATCGCCGCGATGGCTCCCCAGTACGTCAGCAAGGACGACGTCCCCGACGAGGTGGTCGAGCGCGAGCGCGGCATCGCCGAGCAGACCACCCGTGAGGAAGGCAAGCCGGAGCAGGCCATCCCGAAGATCGTCGAGGGCCGCCTCAACGGTTACTTCAAGGAGGTCACCCTGCTGGGCCAGCCCTCCGTCAAGGAGAACAAGAAGACGGTGCAGAACGTCGTCGACGAGGCCGGCGTGAACGTCAAGCGCTTCGCCCGCTTCAAGGTCGGCCAGGCCTAGGAGCACTGGGATGATGGAGGTGCCGGGGAGAGGGCTCCCCGGCACCTTTGGTGGATCAGGGCGGTTTACGGCACCGCAGAGGGCCGGCCGTGACAGATGAACTCGGGGGACCCGTGCCGCTCGGGGACGACAAGGGAGGCCTCAGGCCGATGGAAGAGACGAACACCGAGCCCGAAATGCACGATCTCGGTTGGAAACGGGTCATGCTCAAGCTCTCCGGGGAGGCGTTCGCGGGCGGCGGCGGTCTGGGGATCGATCCCGAGATCGTGCAGTACGTTGCCGAGTCCATCGCCGAAGCGGTCTCCGAGGGCATGCAGGTCTCGGTGGTCGTCGGCGGCGGCAACATGTTCCGTGGCGCGGAGCTCACCGAGGGCGGTATGGAGCGCGGCCGGGCCGATTACATGGGCATGCTCGGAACCGTCATCAACTGCCTGGCACTGCAGGACTTCCTGGAGCGCCTGGGCGTGGACACCCGCGTGCAGACCGCGATCCACATGAGCCAGGTCGCCGAGGCCTACATCCCGCGCCGTGCCGTCCGACACCTGGAGAAGGGCCGTGTGGTCATCTTCGGTGCCGGTCTGGGCGCGCCCTTCTTCTCCACCGACACCACGGCCGCTCAGCGCGCGCTGGAGATCGGTGCCCAGGCAGTGCTCAAGGGCACCCAGGTCGACGGGGTCTACGACTCCGACCCGCAGCGCAACCCCGACGCGGCCAAGTTCGACAAGCTCAACTACAACGAGGTCCTCACCCGCGGCCTGAAGGTCATGGACGCGACCGCGGTCAGCCTGTGCATGGACAACGGCCTACCGATCGTGGTGTTCGACCTGATGAGCCAGGGCAACATCCTGCGTGCGGTACGCGGTGAGAAGATCGGCACCATCGTCGGCCCGTCCGGGCTCTGACGACGGGCCGCTGGGCCACCTAGCCACGAACACCAAGTAGTTCCGGGAGCGCCACAATGACTGAAGAAACCCTCCTCGAGGCCGAAGAGAAGATGGAGAAGGCCGTCGGGGTCGCGAAGGAGGACTTCGCGACCGTCCGTTCGAGCCGTCCCACCCCGGCGACCTTCAACAGGATCACCGTCGACTACTACGGTGCGACCACGCCGATCCACCAGCTGGCCTCGTTCTCGATCCCCGAACCGCGCATGGTGGTCATCTCGCCGTTCGACGTGAGCGCGCGGAGCAACATCGTCAACGCGATCCGCAACAGTGACCTGGGTGTGAACCCGTCCGACGACGGCCAGGTCATCCGCGTGGTGTTCCCGGAGCTGTCCGAGGACCGCCGCAAGGAGTACGTGAAGGTCGTGCGCACCAAGGCCGAGGACGCCCGTGTCTCGATCCGCAACGTGCGCCGTCGCGCCAAGGACACCTTCGAGAAGGCGGTCAAGGCCGGCGATCTCGGTGAGGACGAGGCCCACCGTGCACAGACCGAGCTGGAGGAGCTGGCGCAGAAGTACGTCGCCACCGTCGACGAGCTGCTCAAGCACAAGGAATCGGAACTCCTCGAGGTCTGATCAGTGACGACACCTTCCCGCGGCTCCGGAGGTGGCGATCACTCGCCGGAGCACAGACCCGACGAGGAATCGCCGACCGATTCCGACCAGGCCGACGGGCAGCGTTTCGTGCTGCACAAGCCGGGGGGCGAGCCGGTGCGCACAGGCCGCAACCTCCCGGTGGCCATCGCGAGCGGCGTCGTGCTCGGCGCGCTCGTGCTCTTCTCCATCTTCCCGTGGCCACAGCTGTTCACGGCCATCACGTCGATCGCGGTCCTGCTGGGGCTGCGCGAGCTCAACCGGGCCTTCGCGCGCAAGGACGTGCACTTGGCCGTGGTGCCGCTGGCCGTGGGCGGTGTGGCGATGCAGTCCGCCGCCTACTTCGGTGGACCCTCGGTACTTCTGGGGGCGACTGCGGTGACGGCCCTGGTCACCCTGTCGTGGCGGTTGCGCGGGGGAGCGGACGGCTTCGCCGCCGCCTCCGCGGCCAACATGTTCACCGTGGTGTACCTGCCGTTCCTGTTGGCGACCTGGCAGCTGCTCATCGCCCACCCCGGCGACGGGCAGTTCTGGTTGATCACCTTCATCGTGGTGACGATCTCCAGTGACATCGGGGGATATTTCGCCGGAATTCTGCTGGGCAGCCACAAGATGGCCCCGGTGATCAGCCCCAACAAGACGTGGGAGGGCTTCGGCGGTTCGGTACTGGGCTGCGCGGTCGCCGGCGCCCTGTGCGTGACGTTGATGCTGGACGGGTCCTGGTGGGTCGGTGTGGTCCTGGGCCTGGCGGTGGTGGCGGCCGCGACCGTCGGCGACCTCATCGAGTCGCTGCTCAAGCGCGACCTCGGTATCAAGGACATGGGCCGGTTCATGCCGGGCCACGGCGGCATCATGGACCGTATGGACTCGTTGCTTATCGCGGGTCCCGTGGTGTGGGTGGTGCTGAGCCTGCTGTTGTGAACACCCGCGTCCGACAGCGGACGGGTGGAACGGGGGCCGACCAGGGTTGTCGGCCCCCGTCGTGCTGTCGGTACGCTCGAGAGGTGGATGAACCGCTGATCGAGAGAATGCGCTCCTACGGCGAGACGATCTTCGCCGAGATGACGCGCCTGGCCACCGAGACCGAGTCGGTCAACCTCGGGCAGGGCTTTCCCGACACCGACGGGCCCCGCTCTCTGCTGGAGGGTGCGAACCGCTACGTGCTCGAGGGGGTGAACCAGTACCCGCCCGGACCCGGCAGGCCGGAGCTGCGCGAGGCCGTGGCGCGGTACCGCAAACGCCACCACGGCATCGAACTCGACCCGGAGACGCAGGTCTACGTCACCGTCGGTGCGACGGGCGCCCTGGCGGCCTCCCTGCTGTCCCTGGTGGAGCGCGGCGACGAGGTCCTCGTCTTCGAACCGATGTACGATTCCTACGCTGCCCTGATCAGTCTGGCCGGGGGAGTGCGCAGGACGGTGCCGCTGCGCCGTGACGAGGCAACAGGGCGCTTCACGCTCGACCCCGGAGAACTGCGCTCCGCTGTGGGGCCCCGTACCCGGGTGATGATCGTGAACACGCCCCACAACCCGACCGGCGCGGTCTTCGACGCCGACGAGCTGGAGGAGATCGCGAAGGTCTGCCGGGAGAACGACCTCATCGCGGTCACCGACGAGGTGTACGAGTTCCTGACCTTCGACGGTCTGCCGCACGTGCCACTGGCGACCCTGCCGGGCATGGCCGAACGAACCCTGTCGATCTCGTCCGTGGGCAAGACCCTCGCGGTGACGGGGTGGAAGACCGGGTGGGTCATGGGTCCCGAACCGCTGGTGCGGGCCGCACGCACGGTCAACCAGTTCCTCACCTTCTCGGCCAACGGGGCGTACCAACTGGCGATCGCCGACGCCCTCGAGGCCGAGGAGAACTGGATCCTCGATCAGCGTGACGCGCTGCAGCGCAAGCGTGACCGACTCGCCGAGGGACTGGTGGAGGCCGGTTTCGACGTGCGCCCCTGCGAGGGCACCTACTTCCTCATGGCCGACATCCGGCCCCTGGGTTTCTCCGACTGCGAGGAGCTGGCCCGGGCCCTGCCCAGCGAGGCAGGTGTGGCGGCGGTGCCCGCATCGGCCTTCTACGACCACGAGGAGGAAGGCGCCCACCTGCTGCGCTTCGCTTTCTGCAAGCGCGACGAGGTCCTGGACGAGGCACTCGTGCGCCTGCGCCGCTGGCACGTCGGCCGCAGCTGAGCGCAGGCCGGGCACAGGTGCTCCAGACCCGTCGCCGGGTCCCTGGGCAGCCCCGCACCCGGACACCGAGTGCGGGGCGCGTGGCCCGTCCGGACCGGCAGCCCGACCGAGGGCACTACTGGGCCGAGCTGCCCCCGAGGGCCTGCGGCAGTAGTGCTGCCGCGCCGCCGATGGTCAGGATGATCAGTGTCGACGCCGCGCCGAGGACAGCCGGCCGCCCGCCGACCCGGATCAGCGAGGGGACGTGCACGCTGAGGCCCAGGGCGAACATGGCCGTGGAGAGCAGGAGGGCCTGGATGTACTCCATGGCTCGGCCGACCGTCTCAGGGACCCACCCGAGGCTGCCCAACGCCACGCAGGCGATGAAGCCCACGACGAACAGCGGGACCAGCGGCGGCCGCCGCCCGCCCTCGGTCGTTTTCGGGCCCTGTGTGTGATTTTGTTGCCTACGCCGTTGCGACCAACTGATACCGGCCAGCACCGGTGCCAGCATGAGCACTCGTGCCAGTTTCACCGTCACGGCGATCACCAGAGCCCCGCCGCCGACGGCCCCGCCGGCCGCGACCACTTGGGCGACCTCATGGGTCGACAGACCGATCCACAGCCCGCTCTGTTGCGCTGTGAGCCCGAGCAAGGCTGCCAGGGCCGGCATGAGCGCAATCATCCCGGTGCCGAAGACCACCACCATCGCGATCGCGGAGGCCACGTCTTCTTCGTCGGATTCGGTCACGGAATCCGTCCCTGCGATGGCCGCGGCCCCGCAGATCGAGAAACCTGAGGCCATGAGGAGCCGTTGGTTCAGCGTCATCCGCAACCACCTTCCGACCACCATGGTGGCCCAGAAGGTCAGACCCACGGACGTGACGATCGCCGTGAGCACCCACGGGCCGAGCCCCAGGACCACCCCCACCGGGATCTGCAGTCCCAAGAGCACGATGCCCAGGCGGAGCACCCGCTTGGCCGCGAAAGCCGTCCCCGGATCGAGGAACTTCGGATAAGGGGCCAGGTTCCGCCAGAGAATCCCGAGGAAAATGGCTACGACCAATCCACTCACGGCAGGAACGGGGCCGGCGACGGCCAGGCTCAGTCCGCCCACGGCGAGGCAGACCATGAGTCCGGGCAGCAAAGGGCTGACGGATACGCGGGGGAATCGAGACATAACCCCAGCGTGGAACAGCGGCTGTTTCGACGGTAGTGGGGGATCCGGTATGGCAGCATATGGTGAAGATATGAGTCATGCCGTGGACTGGATACAGGTGCCCACCCTGAGGCTGCTGGTGGCGTTGGAGGGTTCACCGTCAGTCGGAACAGCCGCACGTAACGCCGGCATTGCTCAGCCGAACGCCTCCCGTGCCATCGCTCTGCTCGAACGGCGTACCGGCCTCAGGGTCATCGAACGCTCGCCACGCGGGTCGTTCTTGACCCCCGACGGTCGCCTACTGGCGTCGTGGGCCCAGGAGGTCCTGGACTCCTTGGAACGGTTCGCGCTGGGGGCGCAGGCACTGGCCGGAAGCGGAAACGACAAGATCGCCGTCGGAGCCTCACAGACGATCGCCGAATACATGGCACCACTCTGGATCAGCAGGCTCAAACGGTCTCATCCGAACGTCACCGTGATGCTCCACATGCACAATTCCGAGCAGGTGCTCGAAGGCGTCACCGACGGCCATTTCGACATCGGGTTCATCGAGTCCCCACACGTGCCCGGGCACCTGCATCAGACCGTGATCCGTGATGACACGTTAGAGGTCGTCGTCGCTCCGGATCACCAATGGGCGGGCTTGGCCGACCGCTGCGAGGCGATCAGCCTCGAGCAACTCGCCGGGACCCCCTTGGTGACTCGGGAATCAGGATCCGGTACACGTGCCCTCGTCGACGAAGTGCTCAGCTCTCAAAGGCGCGCGCAACCGGTGACAGAGCTGAACAGCACGTCGGCCATCATTCGGGCGGTGCGCGAGAAGGTCGGCCCCGCTGTGCTGAGTGGTTTGGTGGTCGAGGAGGAGATCAGCAGCGGACACCTCGTGCCCGTGCCTGTTCGAGGAAGCCCGTTCGTACGCTCGCTACGGGCCGTGTGGGCCGGCCCGACACATCCGGTCGGCTCGGCGGCCCATCTGCTCGAAGCCGCCTTCCGTCCCAAAGACCCGGCGAGGGCCTGACGGGCGTGGTTCCTGGCATTATTACCCTCGCCAAGGGATCGACCGCCATACGGGACGAGGACGTCTCCGCGCCCGAGGACCCTCAGTAGGCCCGTGCTCTGATCGGCCATGTGCTCCCCTTCACTCGTGTGCAGGAGGACACCCAAACACGCTCGGGGTGCTGGTGGAAGGGGGCACGGGCCGTCGATCCCCGGGTCCGGGCCGCGCCTGCGCCGAACCGCGGCCCCGCCCGGCAGGCCCGCAGAGGTGTCCGGTGCCGGGGCCGCCATGGGCCGGACGAGGGGTGGCCTACGTGTCGGCCCCGGAACCCCGTGACGGCCGCGCGCCCGGCACCACGGTCCTACTCGCCGTGGACACCAGTGCCTCCACGGGCCCGCGCCCCACGATCTTGTGCCAGGCGAGACCGAACACGAGCGAACCGACCATGAAGACCTCGGGCATCGTCCCGTCCAGCCACCGGGCGGGCACACCCGCGGTGTGGTCCAGGTTCGCCTGCCACACCATGGCCAGGCCGTGTGCCACGTACACGGTCAGCGACATCGTCCCTGTCGCGATGAACGGCCTCAGCAGCCGCGGTAGGTGGTCGGCCAGGTACAGGCACACCACGAGCACCGTCATGGCCAACCCGGTACCACCGACGATCTCGGGGGTCGTGGCGGTGTGCGAGGCACTGGAGAGCAGCCACCGGGCGTCGTCGGTGGGCAGCGGCCCCTGGTACTCCTCACGCGGCCCCAGCTCCTCGACGAGCCGGTAACTCACCCAGGCGTGCCAGGAAGCGCGGTAGGCGACGGAGTTCAACAGCAGCCCCAGAGCCGCGATCCCCAACCGGACCGTGTGCGAGCGCAGGTCCAGGCGGCCCACGGCCAGGCCGGCGAGCACGACCGCCACATAGCTCAACGCCGGGTAGAGCCCGTAGACCGCCAGGTCCAGCAGCCCCTGCTCCAGGAGGACGTGCCCTGGTGAGGACCGGTTCCAGGCCTGAGTGAACTCGAAGAACCACCCGCCCACGTCGTTGGAGCGCCGCAACGCGAACAGCAGCTGCGGCCCCACGATCACGGAGGTGACGGCGACGGCCGCGCTCCACCTCGCGTCGAGTCGCAGGAACGGCAACGTCAACAGGAAGTACAGGCCGTAGTAGGTGATGATGACCGTCAGCGCGGCCTCGGTGGGGGCCACGACCGAGGTGAGTGCCCATCCGATGAGCATCAACACCACACCGCGTACCGCGATCCGGCCCGAGGTCACGTGCCCCCGGCTGCCGCGGTGCGGTTCGCGCGCTCCGGAGGCGAGGGCCAGCGACACCCCGGCCAGGAACGTGAACAGGATCGTCGATCGTCCCCAGGCCGCCTGGTGGGTCAACCAGGCAGTCACGGTGTTCTCGGGGATGAACGGGACACTGAAGTGCACGAGCAGCATGCCCGCGATGGCCACCCAGCGGGCCAGGTCCACCCCCTCCAACCGTGGCCGGGCCCCTTTCAGGGCAGGGGAGGGCGGGGCAGCGGGGTAGCGGGGCGCAGTCATGGACCTTACTGGGAACGGGACGATCGGGGGTACGAACCTCCGTAGAGTAGTGACCCGGGCGCACTCCTCGCGACACATGTAGGAGTCCTGTGTTCCGGGCTACCGCCGGAGGGCCCCGGGAACCGAAGGTCCCGAGGCCCCTCCCCGAAGGGGTTCACCCCTGCGGCTCGAACCAGATCGCGGACAACGGCGGCAGCGTGACCCGTGCCGAGAACGGCTGCCCGTGCCACCCGGTCCCCTCGGCCTCCACGGCCGACGGCGCCGGGTGCCCCGACCCGCCGAAGCGGGTGTCGTCGGTGTTGAGGACCGTGTTCCACCGGCCCGCGCCCGGCAGCCCGATGCGCCAGTCATCGCGCGGCACCGGCGAGAAGTTCACGGCGCAGGCCAGTACAGAGCCCTCCTGCCCCGTCCTCAGGTAGGAGAGCGTGTTGCCCTCGTGGTCACCCCCGTCGAGCCAGGTGAACCCGGCCGGGTCGGTGTCCAGCGACCACAGCGCCTCACGCGGGCGGTAGGCGTCGTTGAGCTCCTTGACCAGACGCTGGGCCCCCGAGTGGTGATCGAACTGCAGCAGCCACCACGGAACGCCCTCCTCGTGCGACCACTCGTCGCCCTGGGCGATCTCCCCGCCCATGAACAGCAGCTGCTTGCCCGGATGCGACCACATGAAGCCCAACAGCGCCCGCACGTTGGCCACCCGCTGCCACTCGTCCCCGGGCATCTTGTTGAGCAGGGACTGCTTGCCGTGCACCACCTCGTCGTGCGACAGGGGAAGAACGTAGTTCTCGCTGTAGGCGTACATCATCGCGAAGGTGATGTCGTTGTGGTGGTACTTGCGGTGGACCGGCTCCTTCTTCACGTACTCCAGGGAGTCGTGCATCCACCCCATGTTCCACTTGAGACCGAACCCGAGCCCGCCCAGGTCGACCGGTGTGGTCACCCCCGTGTAGGCGGTGGACTCCTCGGCGATCATCACCGCGCTCGGGTTGCGCCGGTACACGACCGAGTTGAGCTCCTGGAGGAAACCGATCGCCTCCAGGTTCTCCCGGCCGCCGAAGGCGTTGGGCTCCCACTGCCCGGAGTCGCGCGAGTAGTCGAGATAGATCATCGACGCGACCGCGTCCACGCGCAGCCCGTCGATGTGGAACTCCTCCAGCCAGTACAGGGCGTTGGCGACGAGGAAGTTGCGGACCTCGGTCCGACCGTAGTTGAAGATGAGCGTGCCCCAGTCGGGGTGCTCGCCCCGGCGCGGGTCCGGGTGCTCGTACAGCGCGGTCCCGTCGAACCGGGCCAACGCCCAGGAGTCCTTGGGGAAATGAGCGGGGACCCAGTCCAGCAGCACACCGATCCCCGCCCGGTGCAGCGCGTCCACCAGGTACCGGAACCCGTCCGGGGTCCCGAACCGCGGCGTGGGAGCGAAGTAGGAGGTGACCTGGTACCCCCACGAGCCGTCGAAGGGGTGTCCGGCCACGGGGAGGAGCTCCACGTGGGTGAACCCGTGCTCGGCCACGTACTCCACGAGCTGTTCGGCCAGCTCCTCGTAACCCAGCCCCGGACGCCACGAGCCCAGATGCACCTCGTAGACACTCATCGGTGCCCGGTGCGGCTCCGTGCCCTTACGGGCCGACATCCACTCCTGGTCGCCCCACACGTAATCGGACTCGGTGATCACCGACGCCGTCGCCGGCGGCATCTGTGTGGCCCGCGCCATCGGGTCGGCCTTGTCGTGCCAGTGGCCGTCCGCGCCCAGCACCTGGAACTTGTACAGGTCGCCCTCGCCCGGGCCCGGGACGAAGAGTTCCCACACCCCGCTCGAGCCGAGGCTGCGCATCGGGTGGCCGACACCGTTCCAGTAGTTGAAGTCGCCGATGAGCCGCACTCCGCGCGCGTCAGGCGCCCACACCGAGAACCGGGTGCCCTCGACCTCACCCGCTCGGGTGGAGGGGGTCTGCGGGTGCGCGCCCAGGACGTTCCACAGCTCCTCGTGCCGGCCCTCACCGATGAGGTGCAGGTCGAGCTCGCCCAGGAAGGGCGCGAAAGTGTAGGGGTCGGCGCTCAGGTGCTCCTGTCCGTCCTCCTCGTAGCGGGCGGCCACGCGGTACTCGGCCGGGGACCCCAGCGCCTTCTTGGTGACCTTGCCGGAGAAGACGCCCCGGTGCAGATGGGGGAGTTCGACCCGCGAGCCGTCACCCAGGACGGCGTGCACGCTCAGCGCCCCCGGCCGCAGGACCCGCACGACCGTGCTGCGGCCCTCGGAGTGTGCACCCAGCACGCCGTGCGGATCATGGTGGTGGCCGTCGACGACACGGTCGACCTCGGACAGGAGCCCGGGGGAGGGCTCGGCCGGACGGCGTGTGCGCGCCGCCGGTGCCTTCCCGGCACCGTCCGCGGCCCGGTGCGCCGTCGCAGTGCTCTTCGCGCCGGCGGAACCCTGGCCGCCGGCGGTCTTCTTCGCGCCGGTCCTCGACGTGGAGGTCGCGGCGCGCTCGTTCGGCTGTCGTTCTTCGCGTGACGGGGACAAGACGGCTCCGTGTGTGGTTCTCGGTTGTGGACAGTGCTCGTGTTCGGGAGGAAGAAGGTCGTCGGGGAGGGAGGAGAGCGGTGCGGTCACGGGGCCGTACACGGCCGCCGTGACCGCACGCCGGGGTCAGCCCGGCACCGAAGCAGCGACCGCCGAGGCGATCGAGTCCAGTGGGACCCGCAGCCAGTTCGGCCGGTTCCGGGCCTCGTACAGCACCTCGTAGACCGCCTTGTCGAACTCGAAGGCACGCAGAGCGACCAGGTGCTTGTCCGGGTCGATCCCGCCGCCGTCGGCGTAGCCGCGGCAGAAGGCCTCCCGGTTGTGCCGGGCCCAGACGCGGGCCGACCGTTCCAGGTCGGGTTCGCCCGGATGGTCGATGAGCAGGTATCCGGCCGCGTAATCGAAGGACCGCAGCATCCCGGCCACGTCCCGCAACGGGTTGGACAGACGCCGCCGGTCCTGCACCGGCATCGTGGGTTCCCCCTCGAAATCGAGCAGGACCCATCCCCGCTCCGGGCGGATCACCTGTCCCAGGTGGTAGTCGCCGTGCACCCGCTGGGTCGGCAGCGGCCCGTCCACCTGGGAGAAGTCGGAGTAGGCCGACATCACGCTCTGGGCGTGCTCGGCCAGTTCCGGGACCTCGGCGGTGGCCATCGCCAGGCGTTCGACCATGGCCTCGGCCAGGTCGGAGATCTCGTCCAGCGAGAGCACGTCCGTCGGCAGGGTCTGGGACAAGGAACGGTGCACCTCGGCGGTGGTACGCCCCAGCAGCGCAGCCTCCTCCGCGAAGGCCGCCTCCCGTTCCCGGGTCGCCCCGGCGAGCAGGGAACGCACGTTCGCGGTCGCCATCACCCAGCCGTCGGTCGCCTCGGGCACGAAGGTCTGCAGCATCGCGAGCGTGGTCGGGGTGGGCGAGCCCGGAAGGTCGGCCTCGATCCACCCGCAGGGTTCGGCCACGTAGGGCGACCCCGACAGGGCCGTGTTCAGCTCCAGGTCCGGGTTGGGGCCGGGCCACAGCCGCCGGAAGGTCTTGAGCACGTGGTCGCGGCCGAAGACCAGCGAGGTGTTGGACTGTTCCCCGGTCAGCAACCGGCCCGGTGCACCGGTGCGCAACCGCGCGCCGGGCAGGGTACGGAAACGCACCTCCGAGCGGCCCCCCGGCTCCGTGTCGGTGAAACGTTCCAGCAGCAGCGCGGTGAGTTCCTCGTCGTGAGCGGCGTCGTAGACCACCTGCGGGCGGCCGCCGAAGACCTGGCACACCCCGATGGCCGTGCGGGCCAGGTGGGCGGGCAGTGTCCGCGGTGGGCGCGACCCCAGCATGATCTGGTACCGCGAGGTCGTGCCGCGTTGGCCCGCCTCCAGGACCAACAGATCGAGGTCGGGCCCTTCGGGACCGGCCGACAGCAGTTGGTGGCGGCTCAGGATGCGCAGCCGCCGGAGCGGGATCCCCTTGCCGGAGAACCACCGCTGCCGGGGCAGCCAGACGGCCAGGAGTTCTTCGAGTTCACACATGTCGGACCGGCCCGCTTTCCTGGCTGCTGCGTGCACTGGCTCCGGCCGCGGGAAGGCCGTAACCGGGCAGGCCCCCGGCCTCGGAACGTGTGGCCTCCTCGGACGGGAGAGGCGGGAGCTGGAACCAGTAGAACCCGTGTCCCGGCAGGGTCAGCAGGTACGGCAGTTCGCCGATCTCGGGGAAACGGGCCCCGCCCACACACTCGACCGGGCTCACCCCGGCGTGCCGGGACAGGTCCAGTTCCACGGGTTGCGGGTACTTGGACAAGTTGTTCACGCAGAGCATCCGGTCGTCGCCGTCCTCGCGGAGGAAGGCCAGCACGCTCGGGTTCGTGGCGTCGAGCTCGGAGTAGGCCCCCGTACCGAAGACGGGATGGCGTTTGCGGATCTGGATCATGCGGCGCGTCCAGTGCAGCAACGAGCCCGGGTTGTCGACCTGGGCCTCGACGTTGACGGCCTGGTACCCGTAGATCGGGTCCAGGACCAGCGGCAGGTACAGTCGGCCCGGGTCGCTCTTGGAGAAACCGGCGTTGCGGTCCGAGCTCCACTGCATCGGGGTGCGTACCGCGTCGCGGTCACCCAGCCAGATGTTGTCTCCCATGCCGATCTCGTCGCCGTAGTAGAGCACCGGCGAGCCCGGAAGGGACAACAGCAGGGCGTGGAAGAGCTCGATCTGGTCGCGGTCGTTGTCCAACAGCGGGGCCAGGCGTCGGCGGATCCCCACGTTGGCGCGCATACGCGGTTCCTTGGCGTACTCCGCGTACATGTAGTCGCGTTCCTCGTCGGTGACCATCTCCAGGGTCAGCTCGTCGTGGTTGCGCAGGAAGATCGCCCACTGGCAGTTCTCCGGGATCTCCGGGGTCTGGGCGAGGATCTCCGAGATCGGGAACCGCCGCTCCTGGCGTACCGCCATGAACATCCGCGGCATCAGCGGGAAGTGGAAGTTCATGTGGCACTCGTCGCCGCCGCTCTCGTGGTCGCCGAAGTAGTCGACGACGTCGGCGGGCCACTGGTTGGCCTCGCTCAGCAGCACCCGGTCCGGGTAGAGGCGGTCGACCTCGGCGCGTACCTGCTTGAGGAACTCGTGCGTCTCCTTGAGGTTCTCGCAGTCGGTGCCCTCGCGCTCGTACAGGTAGGGCACCGCGTCCAGCCGGAACCCGTCGATACCCAGGTCCAGCCAGTACCGCAGGACCTCCAGGATCGCCTCCTGCACCTTCGGGTTCTCGTAGTTCAGGTCGGGCTGGTGCGAGAAGAAACGGTGCCAGTAGTACTGGCCGCGGACTTCGTCCCAGCTCCAGTTCGAGGTCTCGGTGTCGACGAAGATGATCCTGGCCTCTTCGTAGCGGTCGGGCGTGTCCGACCAGACGTAGAAGTCGCCGTAGGGCCCCTCGGGGTCCTCCCGGGAGGCCTGGAACCACGGGTGCTGGTCACTGGTGTGGTTCATGACCAGGTCGGTGATGACCCGGATGCCGCGGCGGTGGGCCTCGTCCAGCAGCTCCACGAAGTCGGAGGTGCGACCGAACTCCGGGAGGATCTTGAAGTAGTCCGAGATGTCGTAACCGCCGTCCTTGAGCGGTGACTCGTACATCGGCAGCAGCCAGACGCAGTCGATGCCCAACCACTGGAGGTAGTCCAGCTTGCTGGTCAGACCGGCCAGGTCTCCGGTGCCGTCGCCGTTGGAGTCGAAGAAGCCCCGGGCGAGCACCTCGTAGAAGACGGCGTGTTTGTACCAGTAGGGATCGCTGGAACCGCCGGAGGACATCAGTGGTCCGGTGGCGGATCCGGTCGCCGGGGCCAGGGGACCGTGTCCGGTGTGGTGGCCGGGTCCGGGCGCGTCTTTGCTCATCTACTGCTCCCCACCAAAATGTTCGACGTCGGTTCAACGGGCGTCTTCCGGGTGCGGGCCCGAATGCCGGCCGGGCCGACCCGGAGGCCTCATCTGCCGTTGGTGGTGAACACGTGTGCGGGCCCGGTCGCAGGGTCGAGACGCACGTAGTTGTGCGCTCGCCACGTGTAGGTGCGGCCGGTCAGCTCGTCGGTCACCCTGATGTCCTCCTCCCATGCGCGGCCGATGGACGGCAGATCCAGGTGCACCGTCGCTTCGTGGGCGTGGTGCGGGTCGAGATTGACGACGGCGATGACGGCGTCGTCGGGGGCTCCGGGCCCGTCTCCGGGCCGGTGTTTGGAGAAGCAGATGAGCTCGGGCCGATCCACGTGGTGGAAACGCAGGTTGCGCAGCTCCCGGAGGGCCGGGTGCTCACGACGGAGCCGGTTGAGTGCGGTCAGCAGGGGCGCGATCGTCTCCCCGGAGGCCTCGGCGGCCGCCCAGTCCCGGGGCCGGTACTGGTATTTCTCCGAGTCGAGGTACTCCTCGCTGCCGGGGCGCACCGGGGTGTTCTCGCACAGCTCGAACCCCGAGTAGATGCCCCAGGTGGGGGATGCCAGCGCGGCGACGACGGCCCGGGCCTCGAAGGCGGGACGCCCTCCGTGCTGGAGGTAGGCGTGGAGGATGTCGGGTGTGTTGGTGAACAGGTTGGGGCGCAGGTGGTGGGCGCTCTCCCGGCTGAGCTCGGTGAGGTACTCGGTGAGCTCTTCCTTGCCGTTGCGCCAGGTGAAGTAGGTGTAGGACTGGTGGAAACCGACCTGGCCGAGGGTGCGCATCATCGCGGGCCGGGTGAAGGCCTCGGCCAGGAACAGCACGTCGGGGTCGGTTTCGGCCACGTCGGCGAGCAGGCGCTGCCAGAACACGACCGGTTTGGTGTGCGGGTTGTCGACGCGGAAGATGCGGACCCCGTGGGACATCCAGTGCCGCACCACTCGCAGGATCTCCGCGTACAGGCCCTCGAAGTCGTGGTCGAAGCACAGCGGATAGATGTCCTGGTACTTCTTGGGCGGGTTCTCCGCGTAGGCGATGGAACCGTCGGCGCGCTGGACGAACCATTCGGGGTGCTCTGTCACCCAGGGGTGGTCGGGAGAGCACTGCAACGCCAGGTCCAGGGCGATCTCCATGCCGTGTTCGCCTGCCTCGGCGACGAAGGCGTCGAAGTCGGCGAGGGTTCCCAGGTCGGGGTGGACGGCGTCGTGGCCGCCGGCCTCCGAGCCGATCGCCCACACCGATCCGGGGTCGCCGGGGCCCGCGGCGAGGCCGTTGTTGGGCCCCTTGCGGTTGCTGGTACCGACCGGGTGGACCGGCGGCAGGTAGACCACGTCGAAACCCATGTCAGCGATGGCGGGCAGGCGTTTGGCGGCGGTGGCGAAGGTGCCCGAGAGCTCTTGGCCGGGGACCGTGTCGACCTGGGCGCCCTCGGAGCGGGGGAAGAACTCGTACCAGGAGCCGAAGAGGGCGCGCTCGCGGTGCACGGCGACGTGCACCTTGCGTGAGCGCGTGAGGAGTTCGCGCAGGGGCGCGTGTTCCATCGCTGCGACGGCGTCCTCGTGGAGACCGGCGGCGAGGCGTTCCAGGGGCGGTCGGCCGGTGTCGCGCAGCTCCCGTGCCGCGCGCTGCAGAGCCGGGTCGCGTGGCACACGGCGTCCGGCGCGGGCGAGCAGACGGGCGCCCTCCTCCAGGACGAGCTCGGTGTCCTGGCCGAGAGGGACCTTGATCCCGGCGGTGTGCCGCCAGGTGAGGAAGGGGTCGTGCCAGGCCTCGACCGCGAAGGACCACCGGCCTTCACCGGGGAGGCTGATCTCGGCCTCGAACCGGTCGCTGCCGGGGTGGTGTTCGTGCATGCGGACGAGGGAGGTGCGCCGGCCTTCGGGAGAGTACAGTGCCACGCCTGCGGAGAGGGTGTCGTGGCCCTCGCGGATGATGGTGGCGCTCACGGTGAAGCGTTCTCCGGGAACTGCTTTCACCGCCCCCAGGTCATTGGAAGGGAACAGGTCGAGGATGGGCAGGCGTCCGATCACTGGCTACACCGCAATTGTCATGGTTCGGGCGATTTCTGGAAGCGCGATGGTTTCCGGGGAGCAGAAAATGTTCGACGGGATGTGAAGCGGGGTGGATTGGCGGGACGGGCCACATCTGTGCTGTCCGGATCACGGAGCTGCTGCCCACCGCTGCCCATCGTCGGCCCTTACCTGCTGTTCGTACTGTCATCGAGGCCGGGGTGCGTCCGTGACCTTGGTCACACTTTGTCTGTGCCCATGAACTTGGTATTTGTGAGGTTTCACCTGGGTAAACTTCACAAACAGGCCATGTGTGTCCGGTATTTTTGCGCGCTCGCCCGGTGATTTTCAGGTCGTGTGTAGGGGGAATTCGGAAAAATCATGCTCGTGTTGATGGTGATCCCCTCATGGGTAGGGATGAACGAATGCTGCGTTGGCGGTCGGGGGGTATTCCGGGCGCCCCATTATGTCGCTGTTCTTTCTTCTGGGGGTAACGCTCGGGATGAAGGTGATCTGGTCGTGGCTTTTGCGGGGTATTGGCAAAGATTTTCACTAACGCGCCCGAAATGACCGTTCTGTTCGCGCGGTGCTCCTGGAACTCTTGTGTTGGAGTGCCTGCTCCGCCCGGCATGCGGGGTGGGCCGCACACCTCGTAGGGGGCGACGTGGAGGAGTCGGGGGACAAGCGCACACTGCGCGAGAGAGTCGACACCGAGACGAACAGGAAGATCCTGCGGCTGGCCGGTCTCGGGGCCCTGGCCGGTGTGCTGAGCGCCGCGCTGCTCATGCCGTGGGTGGGCGGTCTCGGGCTGGCCGGACGCGACACCGCGGCGTCCTTCATGGACATACCGCACGACCTGAAGGTGCCCCGTCTCGCCGAGCACGTCGTACTCACCGACACCGACGGCGAACCCTTCGCCGAGGTCGCCCAACGCGAACGCGAGGTCGTCGATCTCGACGAGATCAGCCCGTGGGTACCGGCCGCGCTCATGGCCATCGAGGACGACCGCTTCTACGAACACAGCGGCCTCGACCTGCGCGGTCTCCTGCGGGCCGCACTGCGCACGGCCCAGGGCAACACCCAGGGCGGCTCGACCATCACGCAGCAGTACGTCAAGAACCTGCTGATGGAACAGGCCGAAACCGAGGAGGAACTGGAGCGCGCCAGCGGCCGCAACATCACCCGCAAGATCGTCGAGCTGCGCCAGGCCATCGAACTCGAGGAGCGCCTCACCAAGGACGAGATCATGCAGGGCTACCTCAACCTCGCCTACTTCGGCGCGGGTGCCCACGGCATCGAAGTGGCGGCCCAGCGCTACTTCTCCGTCCCCGCATCCGAACTCGACCCGGGCCAGGCCGCCACCATCGTCGGGATCGTGCGCAGCCCCTCCTACTACGATCCGCTGCAGAATCCCGAGCACTCCCAGGACCGCCGCGACGTCGTCCTCGACCGCATGGTCGACACCGGCTACATCGAAGCGGAAGAGGCCGACCAGTACCGCGGTGACCTGCGTCTCGACCACACACCCCGCGGGGGGAGCTGCGCGGAGAGCGAGTACCCGCACTACTGTCAGTACGTCATGGACTGGCTCCTGACCTCCGACGTACTCGGCGAGACCGAGGAGGAACGCACCGAACTCATCGGCAAGGGCGGCATGACCGTGGAGACCGGGCTCAACCGCCGTGCTCAGGAGGCCGCCCAGGAGGCCGTGGACCGCCACGTGCCGCCGGAGGACTCCACGAAGTTCGCCGCTCAGGCCGTCGTCCACCCCGGCACCGGCCAGATCCGGGCCCTGGCGCAGAACCTGCGCTACGGCTTCGAGGACGAGTCCGCCGGAACGACCTCCATCAACCTCGCCGTGGACCAGGACGAGGGCGGGTCCACCGGTTTCCAGGCCGGGTCGACGTTCAAGCCCTACACCCTCGCCGCGGCACTGGACCAGGGGCTGGGGTACGGGACCAGCTTCGACTCACCGAAGTCGGTCTCCGTGAGCGGACTCGTCAACTGCGACGGCGAGAAGATGTCCTCCTGGAGTGTCTCCAACGCCGGCGAGAGCGACGGGGGAGAGCACAACATGCTCAGTGGGACCAAGGGATCGGTGAACACCTACTTCGCACAACTGCAGCGCCGGGTCGGTCTGTGCGAGACCTCGCAGATGGCGAAGAGGCTCGGGGTGCACCGCGCCGACGGCCAGGACCTGGGGGTGTGGAGCTCCTTCACCCTCGGCGACCAGGAGGTCTCGCCGATGAGCGTGGCCAACTCCTACGCCGTCTTCGCCTCAGGAGGCAGTCTGTGCGAGCCCGTCCCGGCCCGGGAGATCACCATCGGCGAACCCGACAACGGCGGGGAGAGGATCCAGGTCGACAGCGAGTGCGAGCAGGTCATCGAGCCCGACGTCGCCGACGGCGTCAACCACCTGCTCCAGAAACCCTTCGAGGGAGGTACCGCCGACGGGCTGGACATCGGGGCTCCGGTGGCCGGCAAGACCGGGACCACCGACAACTCCGCCTACGCCTGGTTCGCCGGCTACACCCCGCACCTGTCCTCGGCCGTGGTCGTGGGCGACGTACGCGGCGGTGAGCAGTACCCGCTCCGGAACGTGACCATCGGCGGCCGCAGCTTCGGTGTGGTCTACGGCAGCACACTGCCCGGACCGATCTGGCAGGAGACCATGCGCGAGGCGGTGGAGGACACACCGCAGGACGGCTTCGGGAGCCCACCCAGCAAGTTCGGCGACCCTTCCTCGGAACCCTCAGGTTCGGACGAGGACGATGACGACGACGGAGGCAGCCCCGAAGGCGGCTGACCCACACCGGAACCGCAGGTGGAGGGGGTGCCCGGGCCCGGCCCGGACGCCCACTCCACCGCGTGCGGCCCGGACATGGGGGCGGGCACTCGCCGGATCCCGCCCTCATGGCCCATAATGGGAAGAACCGACAGGGGAGCGCGAGAGCGCTGAGAGTGCGGTCGAGGCGGCCGCAGACCCTTAGGGCCTGTCCGGCCGAGCCGAACAGGCCCTGCACTTGATCCGGATCATGCCGGCGAAGGAAGTCGTGGGAACCGTTCCCGAAGCACCGGGAACGCTCTCGGCCGTGGTAGCTGCGGCCACCCCTCGTCGCCATAGACGAGAGGAGACCGATCCGTATGGACACCGAAAGCCGTTCGCGGACACATCCGAGTGTGCTCACCGCGGCCCGGTCCTGGCGCACCGTGGACATCGTGGTGGGTGCCGTCATCGGCGCCGCCATGGGCGTGGTTTTCTGGCTCTGGGGCCTGGTCTGGTCGGCCACCGACCCGCTCTTCGCCCTCTTCCCGCCGGCCCAGGCCGTCTTCTACGGCGTCTGGCTGCTCGCGGGTGTGCTGGGCGGTTTTGTCATCCGTAAGCCCGGCGCCGCCGTACTGACCTCCCTGGCGGCCGCCGCCGTCTCGATGGTCCTGGGCACACAATGGGGCGTCATGGTGCTGCTCCAGGGCCTGGCGCAGGGCCTGCTGCCCGAATTGGTCTTCCTGGCCACGCGTTACCGCCGTTGGACCATGGGGGTCGCCGTCCTCGCCGGCGCTGTCGCAGGGCTCTCGCCCGCGGTACAGGACGCGGTGATGTACTACGTTGCCTGGCCGCTGTCCCACAACCTGATCTACGGCGCTCTCGTGGTGCTCAGCTCCGCGCTCATCGCCGGCACGGGCGCGCGCCTGCTGACCACGTCCCTGGCCCGGGCCGGGGCGCTGACCCCGTTCGCGTCGGCGAAGGACTGACCTTGGCCGACGTCCGCCTGTCCGGTTGGGGGTGGCGCCACGCGGGCCGGTCCGAGTACGCACTGAGAGGTGTGGACCTGCGTATCGACGCGGGTGAGCGGGTCCTGCTGCTGGGCGCGTCCGGCGCCGGAAAATCGACCCTGCTGCACGCCCTGGCCGGGCTCACCGGGCCCGACGGGGCCATCAGCGGTGAACAGGAAGGCACCCTGCTGGTCGAGGGCCGTCCGGCCGACCGCCGGCGTGGCACGGTGGGGCTGGTCAGCCAGGACCCGGACTCGCAGCTGGTCATGGCCCGGGCCGGGGACGACGTGGCCTTCGGCCCGGAGAACCTCGGCGTGGACCCCGACCGGATCTGGCCCCGGGTCGCCCGTGCCCTGAACGCGGTCGGATTCCCTTACGACCACCGGCGCTCCACCGGCGCGCTCTCCGGCGGGGAGAAACAACGCCTGGTCGTGGCCGGGGCGATGGCAATGCGGCCCCGGCTCCTGCTCCTGGACGAACCCACCGCCAACCTCGACCCCGAGGGCGCCGCCCTCGTCCGCGGTGTCCTGCAACGGTTGTCGGCCGAGACGGAGGCGACCCTGGTGCTGGTCGAGCACCGGGTCGCCGAGGTCGTCGACCTGGTCGACCGCGTCGTCGTGCTCGAACCCGGCGGAGGCGTCGTCGCGGATGGCCCGCCCGCGCGGATCTTCGACCGGCACGGCGCCGAACTGGCCGAGCGCGGAGTGTGGGTCCCGGGACGCGAACCGGAACCGTCCGTCGCTCCTGCCCCGGGCGGTGCCCCCGTTCTGGCGGCCGAGGGGGTGAGCGCGCGGACCCCCGGCGGTCTGGGTATGCGCGGCGACGGTCGCAGGACCGTCCTGGAGGACGTGCACCTGGAGGCCCGCTCCGGCACGGCCACCGCCCTGGTCGGAGCCAACGGTTCGGGCAAGTCCACCCTGCTGACCCTGCTGGCCGGGCTCGACCGTCCCCACCGCGGAGCCGTCGTGCCGCGCGGGCCCCTGGCAGAGGCCGACCGGCGTCCTCTGTACCGCTGGCCCGCACGCAGGCTGGCCCGGAACGTGGGTACTGTCTTCCAACACGCCGAGGACCAGTTCGTCACCGCCAGCGTGCGTGAGGAGCTCGCGCTCGGGCCGCGTGTCTCCGGGCTGCCGCCGGCACGGGTCGGGGCCGGCGTCGACGAGCTCCTGCAGCGCCTGCGCCTGGAGCACCTGGCCGACGTGCACCCCTACACACTCTCCGGAGGGGAGAAACGGCGGCTGTCGGTGGCCACCGCGCTCGGTTCCGGGCCCGCGAACGCCCCGTGCGTTCTGGCCCTGGACGAACCCACCTTCGGCCAGGACACCCGAACCTGGCGCGAACTGGTGGACCTGCTCGCTGCTCTGCGGGCCGGCGGCAGCGCGGTGCTCATGGCCACCCACGACCCCCTCCTGCAACACCGGTTCACCGACGTCCGGGTCCGGGTCGGCGGGGCAGGCGTGCACGTCGACGAGGGGCGGACCACATGAGTGCCGGTAGCGGCGACACCCTGACCATGGACGTGCCCGAGGACGCAGGCCTCCGCCACTGGCTGTCCCGGTTCAACCCCGCCGCCAAACTCCTGGCGGCGCTGATCCTCGCCCTCGGTCTGGTCCCCTCGGCCGACCCCGTCACCGGCGGGGTCGTGCTCGCGGGCACCGCTGCTCTGGTGCCCTTCAGCGGCACGGACCGGCGCACCCTGCTCGTACTCGGCCTGCCCTTCCTGCTCATGGGCGGTTCGACCCTGCTGGTCAACCTCCTCTACGGCGATCAGGGGGCCGAGGGCGCCCTCGGCGCGGCCGTGCGGGTCCTCGCCATCGCCCTGCCCGGACTGCTCGCCGCGGTCAGCAGTGACCCCACCGACCTCTCCGACGGGCTCGTGCAGCGTCTGAAGGTGCCCGAACGCCCCGCCATGGGGGTGCTGGCCGCCCTGCGCCTGGTGCCGCTGCTCGCTCACCAGTGGCGCACCATCACCCTCGCCCGGAGGGCCCGTGGCCTGGCGGCCAGGGGCAACCCCGTCCGGGCGGTCAGGTTGTTCTTCGGACGGCTGTTCTCCCTGCTCGTGCGTTCCGTCCGCACCGGGACCCTGCTCGCCACCGCCATGGACGCGCGCGCCTTCGGTACCGGACCGCGCTCCCGTGCGCGCCGCAGCCGGTGGGGGCGGAGGGACACCCTTCTCCTGGCCGCCGCGCCCGTACTGCTCCTGTGCGCCTACGGGGTCTCCTGCAGCACAGGCACCCTGGTACTGCTCTGGACCGGAACGGCTTGATATGCAGTTCCGACAAGGGACATCGACGTGGAGAAGGTGAAGAGCGTGGCCGAGTTCGTACGCGTGGAGACCGACCCCGACAACCCGGGGGTGGCCGTCATCCGGTTGGACCGCCCCAAGGTCAACGCCCTCAACGCCGCCCTGACGGCGGAGATCGCCGAGGCGGCCGCGCAGGTCTCCGGCGACGACGCGGTCCGGGCCGTGGTCGTCTACGGGGGTGAACGCGTCTTCGTCGCCGGTGCCGACATCAAGGAGATGGGCGACCGTACGGCGGTGCAGATGCGCGAATACTCCCGGGACCTGCAGGAGGCGCTCAACGCCGTGGAACGCATCCCCAAGCCGGTCGTGGCCGCCGTGACCGGGTACGCGCTCGGCGGCGGGCTGGAGCTGGCCCTGTCCGCCGACTTCCGGGTCGCCGGTACCAAGGCCAAGCTGGGTGTGCCCGAGATCCAACTCGGTGTCATCCCCGGTGCCGGGGGCACCCAGCGCTTGCCGCGCCTGATCGGTCCGGCCCGCGCCAAGGACCTGCTCTTCACCGGCCGGCACGTGCGTGCGGACGAGGCCCGTGAGATCGGTCTGGTCGACGAGGTCGTGGCCGACGAGGAGGTCTACGCCGCCGCCGTCGCCAAGGTCGCCCCGCTCGCCCAGGGGCCGGCCGTCGCACTGGCGGCCGCGAAGGAGTCCGTCGACCGCGGACTGGAGACCGAGCTGTCCACGGGTCTGGAGATCGAGAGGATGCAATTCGCCTCTCTCTTCGCCACCGAGGATCAGAAGACCGGGATGCGTAGTTTTGTCGAGGAGGGACCCGGAAAGGCGCGGTTCGAGGGCCGCTGACCGGGAACGGAACCCGTCCGGCCCCGATGCGGGGGCCGGCGCCGGTGGCCGCAAACGGTCATCGGCGCCGGTTCCCCCTTCCTCCGGTCCCGCAACCCCGCGCCCGCGCGGTACCGTCGGTGGGAACCGCCACACCGATTTTTCCGTCATACTCGTGGTGGTCGGCCCACGCGGACAGGCTGCCCGGACCCCCGAACCCCGGCGGCACACACACAACGAGTCATGCGGGCACACGACGGGCCACACGAAGCCAATGTTGACCCATCCCCCGGCCGATAAGCTGGACGCGGTGGTATGCGGTCTTTTGAGGGGATGAATTCTCGATGTCAATATCGGCAGGTTTCCCCACGGGCGAGGAGCTGCCGGAGCGCATCGGCCACTACACCATCCGCCGCCGTATCGGGCAGGGCGGTATGGGAGTGGTGTACCAGGCCGAGGATCCCCGGACCAACCAGTTCGTGGCGGTGAAGGTCCTCAAGCCCGAGGTGGCGGGGGACGAGATCGCGCGTGCCCGGCTGGCGCGCGAGGTCGAGACGATGCGGCGCGTGCAGAGCCCGAACGTGGCCGAGGTGATCGAGGCCGACACCCAGGCCGAGCTGCCGTGGGTGATCACCGAGTACATCCCCGGGCCGACCCTGGACTCGACCGTGACGGACCACGGTCCGCTGCGCGGGCGTGCGCTGACCCGTTTCGTGACCGGTATGGCCCGGGCGATCAAGGACATCCACGCCGTGGACGTGATCCACCGGGACCTCAAGCCCGGCAACGTCATCATCTCCAACGGCGAACCGATCGTCATCGACTTCGGTATCGCCCACGCGGTCGACGGCGCCAAGCTCACCCAGACCGGCACCTTCGTCGGTACGCCCAGTTACCTCTCGCCGGAGGTCATCGAGGGCACCGACCTCGGCCCGGCCACCGACGTGCACGCCTGGGGCGGCACTGTGGCCTTCGCATCGACGGGGCGTCCGCCCTACGGAGCCGGATCCTTCGAGGTCATCTTCTTCCGCATCCTCAACGGCGAGATCGACATGGACGGTATGCACGATGCGCTGCGTCCGATCGTCAACCGCGCCGTGGCACGGGAGATGGGGAACCGGCCCAGCGCTGCCGAGCTCGTCCTGGAGACCAGCCGGCTCAACCTCGACCTCCCCTGGACCGAGGACCCGGGCACCCCCACGGGGCTCACCGGTAACCACACCGTGCAGGGGCAGCAGCAGGAGCCGCCGGCCTCCGGTGGCGGGGGCGGTTCCGCCGCTGCCGCGGCAGGGGGCGCGGTGGCCGGGGGTGCGGCCGGCGCCTACCTGGCCAACCAGGCCGGTGGGAGCCAGGGCTGGGGGCCGCCGCACACCAGCAGCGGCGCCAACCCGACCCAGAGCGCCTGGGCCTCACCGTCGGCCCCGCAGACCTCGCACGCCGCCTCGGCGGGGTGGGGCAGCGGTGCCCAGCAGTCGCACCGTCCGACCACCGGACGGGGTGCAGAGCAGCCCACGGGTGAGCTGCACCAGGCTGCCTCGGGTGGACTGGACCCCGACGACGAGTCCACCGACGACCTCAACCAGGCCGCGTCCGGCGGGTGGGACCCCGACGACGAGTCCACCGACGACCTGCGCGGGGCCCAGGGCACCGAGCGCATCGCGCCGCAGGACCCCCGGGCGGACCCGCAGGGCACCATGCGTATCGATCCCTCACAGGCCGCGGAGCAGAGCGGTCCGCAGGGCACCATGCGTGTGGACCCGGGTCAGGTCCCGGGCGCGGAGGACCAGCAGGGCACGATGATGATGCCCGCGGACCGTTCGGAACAGGGGCCGCCTCCGGCGCCGCCGCAGGAACCCTCGAACGATGCGCCCCAGACCCAGTTCTTCAACTCGACGCTGCGTCCGGAGGACTTCCGCGACATCCTCACCCCGGTGGGGAACGGGCGTTCGCACCAGACGCAGGAGTTCGGCGAGGAGGACTACCAGGAGGGCAACAGCGGTCTGCTGGGCCGGTTCCGCAGGGGCAGCAACGACCGTCTCGGCGACTACTTCCGGGGTGGCGCCGACGAGGACGGGTCCGAGGAGTACTACGACGACGAGTACGAGGAGTACGAGGCCCGGCGGATGCACCCGTTGGTGCTCGTGCCGGTCATGTTCATGCTCGCGGGCGTGTCCCTGTGGTTCCCGTGGTTCGGTCTGCTGCTGGGCGTGCTGATCCTCGCCGGCCTGTCCGCCCTGGACGTGGTCAAGGCCGAGCACGCACGGCGCCTGCAGCGGCGCGGCCCCAGCAACTCCGACACGATGATGGTCGTGCTGAGTTTCCCGTGGGCGCTGGGCAGGATGATCGTGCGCACGGCCGGGTTCGGTGTGATCTATCTGCTCGGCGGCGTCCTCGTCGGCATGGTCTACTCGGCCTTCGTCGAGACCGGGGGCGAGGGCGCGAACTACACCGGCGGGTTCGCGATCTTCGTCATGGTGCTGCTCGGTTACATCATGCCCAGCGGCCGCGAGGCCCGGCACCAGGCGGTGTGGCTGGTGGAGCGGGTGCGCTTCCAGAACATCTACCTCTACATCGGGGTGATCGTGGGCATCTGCCTGCTCACGATGTTGATCCTGTCGGTGGGTCTGGGTTCGGCGCCCGACTGGGTGCCCTTCGGCGGTCCTTCGGACTGGTTCTCCTGATCCGCGCGCACGTAGGAGGCCCGGCCGGACGCACGGCGTCCGGCCGGGCCCTCGTGTGTGCTGTGCCACTTGCGGAGGGTTCGGCAGGTGGATGTACCGATGCGCCCGGGACAGCCCGGGCTAGGCTGATTCGTGGTGCCGTAAGGAGTGGTGTCCGGTTCGCGAGGGCCGTGCGGCCGAGCCGTCGCGGTCCTCTGGCATCCTGTGGACCCGCTCTGGTTAGGGTTTCCTAAGTATTACTGGGGGCCATGGCTTGGTCTCCTGGCTACTAGCCAGTAACATACGGCTGGAGCACACCGCGGGACCGGCATTGACGTGAATACCGGCCCCGCCGTCGGATGACCGAACGGCATTCGGCATTGTTGGCAGTACGGGGCGCGCCAGCGTCCGTCCGCCGGACGGCGGATCATGGGAGTGCAGGGAGGTCGGCCACCGGCCATGAATATTGTCGTATTGGTCAAGCAGGTCCCGGACACGGCGACCGAGCGGAAGCTGAACGAAGAGGACAACACGCTCGACCGCGCAGCGTCCGACGGTGTCATCAACGAGCTGGACGAGTACGCCGTCGAAGAGGCGCTCCAGCTCAAGGAGAAGCACGGCGGCGAGGTCACCGTCCTGACGATGGGTCCGGACAAGGCCAAGGACACCATCCGCAAGGCCCTGTCCATGGGCGCGGACAAGGCCGTCTGGGTCAAGGACGAAGCGCTGCACGGCTCCGACGCCCTGCAGACCGCCTACGCCCTCTCCAAGGCCCTGGGCAGCATCGAGTACGACGTCGTCGTCCTCGGCTCGGAGTCCACCGACGCCCGTACCGGTGTGCTCGGTGCCGCACTCGCCGAGTACCTCGGCGTCCCGCAGCTCACCCTCGCGGGCAAGGTCGACGTCGACGGCAGCGCCATCAAGGTGCAGCGCCAGACCGACTACGGCCACGACGTCGTCGAGGCGCAGCTGCCGGCCGTCGTCTCCGTCGTGGAGAAGATCAACGAGCCGCGCTACCCCTCCTTCAAGCTCATCATGCAGGCGAAGAAGAAGCCGATGGAGGAGAAGACCGCCGCGGACCTCGGCATCGAGGCCGAGAAGATCGGCCTGGCCAACGCCACCACCGAGACCGTGGACTTCGCCGCTGCGCCGCCGCGCGCCGCGGGCACGATCGTCAAGGACGAGGGCGACGGCGGCAGCAAGGCCGCCGACTTCCTCGCCGAGAAGAAGTTCGTGTAGGTCCGGCGAGAGACGCAAGGAAGGGTTCAAGGATTATGGCTGAGGTCCTCGTCCTCGTCGACCACGTCGACGGAGAGGTCAAGAAGGTCACGACCGAGCTGCTCACCGCTGCCCGCCGCATCGGCGAGCCCGCTGCGGTGTGGGTCGGTGACGGCGCGGAGAAGGGCAAGGCCGATCTGGCCGAGTTCGGTGCCGAAAAGGTCTACGTGGCTCCGGCGGAGCTGAACGACTACGTCGTCGCTCCCACCGCCGAGCTGCTCGCGAAGCTCGCCCAGGACAAGGGTGCCGCCGCGATCCTGGTCTCCGCCACCAACGGCAACAAGGAGATCGCCGGCCGCACCGCTGTGAAGCTGGGCTCCGGCGTGCTGACCGACGTCGTCGACGTCAGCGCCGAGCTCGTCGCCGAGCACAGCATCTTCGGTGGTGCCACCGTCACGCACGCCCGCGTCAAGTCCGGTGTCCCGGTCGTCGCGGTCCGCCCGAACTCGGTGGTCCCGGAGCCCGTCTCCGGCGCCGCGGCCGAGGAGTCCGTCTCCGTCGACATCTCCGACGCCGCCAAGGGCGCCAAGGTCGTCGAGCGTGTCGTCGTCGAGCAGGGCGAGCGCCCCGAGCTCACCGAGGCCGCGGTGGTCGTCTCCGGCGGCCGTGGTGTCGGTGAGGGCAAGTTCGGCGTCGTGGAGGGGCTGGCGGACAGCCTCGGTGCCGCCGTCGGTGCTTCCCGCGCCGTCGTCGACTCGGGCTGGTACCCGAACCAGTTCCAGGTCGGCCAGACCGGTAAGACGGTCAGCCCGAACCTGTACATCGCGCTCGGCATCTCCGGTGCGATCCAGCACCGCGCCGGCATGCAGACCGCGAAGAACATCATCGCGGTCAACAAGGACCCCGAGGCGCCGATCTTCGAGCTGGCCGACTTCGGTGTCGTGGGTGACCTGCACACGGTCGCCCCGCAGCTGACCGAGGAGATCAACAAGCGCAAGTGAGGCGCATCGCCCGCTTCCCGCAGTGACGCCCGGCCGGGTACGCCCCGGCCGGGCGTCGGTGTGTCGGGGCAGGTGTCCCGTTGTGGGAAAAAGAGGTAGGGGAAACGCGTTGCTCGCCCGGTGACGGGGAGAGCTGCCGGGTGCAGGGCGGGCTGAATACCGTTTTGCGGCGATTAAGGGCTGTTTGTCGTTTTCCTGGCGCCGAGGTCGGGCACGGTGCCCTTCGCGGACCCTCGTCCTCGGGAGGAACGTTGAGCGATGCACAGACACCGGAGCCCTACAGCGGTTTCGACACGATGGCCATCGGAGGGCGGTCCTGGACCGGTTCCTCCGACACCGAGCACCAGAACGTCAACCCCTACGACGACACCCCGCTCGGCCGGATCCGTTTCGCCGACGCCGAAGACGTCGAGAGCGCCTACCGGGCCGCGGCCGCTGCACAACCGGAGTGGGCCGCGACCCCGGCCACCGAACGCTCCGCCCTGTTCCTGCGGGCCCTGGACATCATGGACCGGCGCCGGGACGAGATCGTCGAATGGCTCGTCAGCGAGGTCGGGGCGATCCGCCAGCGTGCCGAATTCGAGTGGTCGCTGGTGCGAGCCGGCATGGTCGAGGTGATCAACTACCCCACACGGGTCTGCGGACGGATCCTGCCCGGCATCACCCCGGGCAAGGAGAACCGGGTCTACCGCGAACCCCTCGGGGTGGTCGGGACCATCACCCCGTGGAACTTCCCCATGCAGCTGTCCCACCGCTCCATCGCGCCCGCGATCGCCCTCGGCAACACGGTCGTGCTCAAGCCGGCCGAGGACTCACCGGTCACCGGAGGGCTGCTGCTCTCCCGTGTCTACGAGGAGGCCGGGCTCCCTCCCGGGGTGCTCAACGTCGTCATCGGCAAGGGCAGCCGGATCGGCGACGCGCTGGTCACCAGCCGCGTGCCCTCGCTGATCTCCTTCACCGGATCGACCTCCGTGGGCAGCCGCATCGCCGCGCAGTCGCCACTGAAGAACCACGCCCTGGAACTGGGCGGGAACGGTCCCCTGGTGGTCCTCGACGACGCCGACCTGGACCGCGCGGCCGACGCCGCCGTCTTCGGTTCCTTCTACCACCAGGGCCAGATCTGCATGGCAACGAACCGGATCGTGGCCCATACACGGGTGTACGACGAGATCGTCGACCGGGTACGCGAACGCGCCCGGGGGCTGCGGACCGGCGACCCCGCCGACAGCGGCACCCAGATCGGTCCGATCATCAACGACAGCCAGCTGCGCCACGTCCGGGACCTCATCGACCGCTCGGTGGGGGACGGGGCCGAGCTCCTGGTCTCCGGTGACCCCGCGGGGCCCGCGGGGCGGGCCCTGCCTCCGCACGTGCTGGTGGGCGACAACAGCGTCGCCACCGCGGCCGAGGAGGTCTTCGGCCCGGTCGCCACCGTCGTGCGGGCCGACAGCGGGGAGGAGGCCCTGCGCATCGCCAACGACACCGACTACGGGCTCTCCAGCGCGGTGTTCACCGAGGACGTGGAACGGGGCGTGCGTTTCGCCCGACGGGTGCGGGCCGGCATGACCCACGTCAACGACACCACCGTCAACGACGAACCCAACACGGCCTTCGGCGGTGAGAAGGACTCCGGGGTGGGCCGGTTCGGCGGTGTGTGGGCCATCGAGGAGTTCACCACCGACCACTGGGTCAGCGTCCAACACACCGCACGCACACTCCCCTTCGGGGAGGACGCATGACTGCCGCGGCGCAGGTGCGCGCGGGACGCCGCGTGGTGCGGGTGAAGCGCCCGGACAAACCGCTCTTCGGCGAGGGAGGGGCGACCAAGCTCGAGCTGGCCCGGTACTACACACGTGTGGCACCGATCATGCTCCCGCAGGTGCGCGGGCGTCCCGTGGCCCTGGAACGCCTGCCCGACGGCATCGACGGCGAACGGTTCTACGTCAAACACCCCTCCGCTCCGGACTGGGTGCGGCACGTGCGGACCAGCGGCGGAACCATGATCATGTGCCAGGACACCGCAGCGCTGGTCTGGTGCGCCGACCAGGCCGCCCTCACCCAGCACGTGTGGCTCTCACGCGAACCGAACCTGGGCCGGCCCGACCGGATGGTCCTGGACCTGGATCCGCCCGGCGGCGGTGCGGAGGCCTTCGAGGCCTGCCGCACCGCCGCGCACGAGGCCCGGGAAGTGCTGGAGGGCCTGGGGCTGGCCGCCTACGTCATGACCACGGGCTCGCGCGGGTTGCACGTCCACTCGCCGCTGCGTCCGGAGCTGGATGACCAGGAGGTGCGCGACATGGCGCGGGCCATCGCCGAGCGCATCGCCGCGCAGCGGCCCGACGGCCTCACCACCGAGGTGCGCAAGGACGCCCGGCACGGGCGGCTGTTCGTGGACTACCTGCGCAACGGACGCGAACAACTGGCCGTGGCGCCCTACGCGGTACGGGCGCGCCCCGGCGCTCCGGTCGCCGCCCCCGTCACGTGGGAGGAGCTGGACCGCCTGGAGTCCGCAGGGGACTTCACGATCGACCACGAACGCACCGACTGTCCCTTCCGGGGCATGGGTACCCACGCACGCTCGCCCCGCAAGGCCCTGCGCCGCCTCGGGTGAACGGCTCCGGCGGCAAGGACCCCCGGAACCGGGAGTGCGTGCTCAGGCGGAGCGTTTGCGCAACACCAGCAACAGGTTCCAGGTGATGACCTCCCGCAGGAACGGCACGTGCACGATCGGCTTCATCCACGCGGGCAGGTACCGCGGGCGGAGGTCGACCGGTTCCACGTCCGGGTGCGAGCGCGCCCACCGCAGCATCTCCCCGGCGGACGCGGCGTACATGGTCCGTCCGAAGTCGTTCTTCGGACGGTGTCCGTGTTTGCGCGTGAACCGTTCGGCCGCGTAGGAACCACCCAGGTAGTGCCAGGGCGAGGTCTCGTGCCCGCCCCACGGCGACAGCCACAGCGTGTACGACAGGTACACCAGGCCGCCGGGCCGGGTCACCCGCACCATCTCGTCGGCCATACGTGTGCGGTCGGGGACGTGCTCCAAGACGTTCGAGGACAGGCACACGTCCACCGACCCGTCGCGCATCGGCAGGTCCAGCGCGCTGCCCTGGACCCCGTGCACGTCGGCGGAACGCCCGTGCAGGCGCATCTCGAGCGCGTCGGCGTCCACGCACACGCAGAGTGCGCCCTCTCCGCGCAAGGCGTCGGCGAAGTACCCGGGACCGCCGCCCACGTCCACGACCGTACGGCCGTCCAACGGGGTGTAGGAACGCAGTTGGTCCACGGTGTCGCGGGCCAGCTTCCCGTAGAAGAACGCCGGGTCGGTCTGTTCCTTGCGGAAGGCCGAGAACAGCCCCACCGAGCGCCCCAGCGTCGCCCGGAACGGTACGAGTTCCCCGGAGCGGGTGCCGGCGGTCATGCCCGGTCCTCCGTTCCCACCACGACGTAGTGGCGCCGGTGCTCCCAGTGGTCGCCGCCCCAGTACCGGTCCGAGGCCGCGGTCCGCGAGAGCGGCAGCAGCTCGGTCAGACGGCTCGCGGGAAGCGTGTGCATGCGCATCGGTGCCGGGTACCGCAGGAGCACCTTCTGGGCCAGCGCCACCAGCGGCCAGGGCAGGAACCGGAAGACCAGACCCTTGAAGGTCGCCCGGACCCTCTCGGGCACACCCAGCACCAGCACGCCGCCGGGACGGGTCACACGCGCGAACTCGCGCACGTACCCCTCGGCAAGGTCCGGCGGCAGGTGCTGCAGGACCAGGTCGGTGTAGACCAGATCGAAACTGTCGTCCTCGAACCGGGACAGGTCCGGGCGCTCGTTCAGTTCGAAGGTGATGCGCCCTCCGGAACGGTCCAGGCGCCGCGCCTCCTCCAGCATCGGCTCCGAGATGTCCACACCCACGACCTCGTCGAAGTGTGCGGCCAGGGCGTTGGAGAGCCGTCCCGCGCCGCACCCGAAGTCCAGGACCCGCCCTCCGCCGGGGTACACACCCAGCTCGCGCATGCGCGAGACGGCGGGATCGATCTCCGCGCGACCGGAGGCGAGGAACTCGTCGTCGTCCCAGCCGCCGTCCCGTTTCCCGGGATCCACACACACCGCCCACAGCGGTTCGGTGGCTCCCAGGCGGGTCCAGTCGCGCCGGACCTGTTCGAGCCCCACGGGCATCACCCCCACGGTTGCACGACCCCAGCCGGACACGCAGAAATAGAGCGTGTTCCTGTTCTGCACGCGCGGTCAGTGTGGACCTGCGATAACGGTCGAGGAAGAAAGTGGAACATGTTGTATTCTGGCAGCCCTTTTCCGGGATGGCCAATGAGTGCTGGGAGAGAACTCCATGGAGCCCGACTCCGAGGGCAGGCAGGTACAGGGCACCCCGACCGGGGAGGGCGCCAACAGGGTACGCCGACCGGTCGAGGAACCCGACGGGGAGGGCCCCTCCTTCGAGGAAGCCCTGCGCGGCGTCGCTGCCGGATTCCGTCGGCTGCTCCGTGACCGTGTGTTCCTGGCGGGACTGGCGATCACGGCGCTAGCAGTGCTCCTACGCGCCTACGTGCTCACCCAGTCGAACTTCATCGAGGACGACTACCTCTTCTTCGCGGCCGCCGACGCCGGAGAGCTCGGCCCCGACTACCTCTTCGACCTGCACAAGGGCCACTTCATGCCGGGGGCGCTCTTCCTGGTCTACTTCCAGACCGCGTTCTGGCCCTACCACTGGTGGGTCAGCGCCGGTGTGATGCTCGCGGTGCAGGCCGCTGCTCACCTCGCCTTCCTGCGGATGCTGTGGGAACTCTTCGGCCGCCGCTGGGCCCTCCTGGTACCCCTGACGGTCTTCGCGTTCGCCCCGCTGACCGTGCCGGTACTGGGCTGGTGGTCCGCCGCGCTCAACGCGGTCCCCCTCCAACTCGCCCTCGCCCTGGCGCTGCTGTGGACCGTGCGCCACCTGCGCACGGGAGAACTCCGTGCCGCCTGGTTCGCCGTCGGCGCGGTCGTGTTCGGGATGCTCTTCACCGTCAAGGCCATGTTCCTGCCGGTGCTCGTCCTGGCCGTCGCGTTGACCTACCTCTACCCGGGCGGGCTGTCGGTGTCGCTGCGCCGGGCCTGGGAACTGCACCGCCCCTACTGGGCGACCATGGCCGGGCTCTTCGCCGCCTACACCGTGTTGTACCTGGGGCGCATGGCCTCCTCCGACAGCTCCGACGGGGCCGGGGTCCCCGAGGGCGAGTCCGCGTGGGGCATCGCACGCGGACTGGTCGCGGAGGTCTTTCCCGTGGGCGCCCTGGGAGGCCCGCTGGAATGGGGACCGATCACCCCCACCGGCGGGCTCATCGACCCGCGAGGTTGGGTGGTCCTGGCAGCATGGGCCGTGTTGGGCGCGATCGTGCTGGTCAGCGTATGGATGCGTCGGCGCGCGTGGCGAGCCTGGGCGCTGCTCCTGGGGTACGTGGTGATCGTGGACGTCCTGCCCACGATCATCGCCCGAGCCCGGTTCCAGGACGTGGTCGGTGCCGATCCGCGCTACGTCGCGGACGCTGCCCCGGTCTTCGCGCTGTGCCTGGCGCTGGCCTTCCTGCCCACCCGTGAGGAACGGGCCCGCGCCCAGGTGGGCTCGGCGGGGGACGGGCGTGTCGACCTGCGGCCCTACCGGACCGGTGTGGGCCGCCCCGCCCGCGTGGCGGCCGTCGCGGCGACCGTGGTGTACGCGGCCGCCGCGGTGGTGTCCACGCACACCTACGCACGCACCCTCCAGGGCGATTACCTCGGTTCCTACCTCGACTCGGTGCGCGCATCGTTGTCGGACGTGCCGGAGGAGGGCGGCCTGTACTCCACCCCGGTGCCCGAGGACATCGTCGTGGAGTGGAACGCCCAGTACCGGCTCAGCTCCTGGGTGCTCTCCCCGTTGGCCGACGCCGGGACCGCCGAACGCATGCGCCTACCGGAGCAGGCGGACACCGCCCACGTCTTCGACGGCGACGGCGATCTCGTGCACGCCGCCCCGGGGGAGGGCTCCGCGGTCTTCGTCCCCGAGGAGGGTGAGAAGTGCCTGGAAACCTGGGACGGCATCATGTCCTGGCCGGTGGAGGCCAACGGCGGATCCTCGCAGGTCGTCACGGTCGGCTACGAGGCCGAGGAGGAGACCGACGCGATCCTGTTCCTGGGCGACGACTTCCTGGAACTGGAACTGCCCGAGGCCGAGGAGGACGGTGTCTGGTTCGTGCCCTCGGGTGCGTCCGCGGAGCAGCTGGCCCTGCACACCGAGGAGGACACGGTGTGCGTGAACTGGGTGTCGGTGGGTGTGATGGGCCCGGCCGAGGAGGACGAGCGGTGGCTGCCGTCCGGTGACGAACGCTCCGACCCGGGCGAGGACGCCGACGACGGGGGCGCATAACCAGACGTGTTGTTCGGTGAAGGGGCCGGGGAACCTGGGATCTGGGGTGCGGGGGTGGTAGGTAGGGGCCGGTGGATCGGTGCAGGTGGGGCAGGGGCCATGGACTGGTGGCAGGTGGGTGGTGTTCGTCGGAGCGTCGAGCGTAGCCCGGCCGGGGCTTCCCGCAACCCGCTTCGGCGCCCCGCCACACCCTTTTCATCGCGATGAATGTGGCGGGTGTGTGGTGGGTTGGTGTCGGCGCCTCGGGGCGTGCGGTCCACCCCTTCCCCGGGCCGGCCCGCTCTCGCCGCCGAACACCCCACGGCCGCAGACCAACCGTCCGCCCGAAGAAATGGGGGCCCAACCGCCGACCCCCTCGGGCGCGGCATTGCGGTCACCGCTTGCGGCGTGGGCACGGTGGCTCGCTCCTGCGACAGCAACGGCCCCTACGGGGGCAACTACGGCCCCGCGCACTCCCGGCGGAGCACTGCAGCCGGGGGTGGCAGGCGTGTGCCCGCACCCGTACTGGAGAAACTCCGACACAGAGAGGCTGGGAACGGCACCCGTGCGGGTGCCGGAGACCGAAAACCACCGTTGTTAGTGCTCGTGTGGGCACCAGCACCCGCCTACGGTGCCCACACGGGCACTATCAACCGCCCGGCCCGGCACCGCCTGGGCCTCGAATCCGACACCGGCAACAAGAACCACAGCCGAAGCCGGTTCCGGCAGCAATACCCACGCGCCGAAACCCGCCCAGCCACCCGCACACCGGCCGCCCCCCGGACTCAATGCTCTGCTGGGGCAGGCGGGGCCTCGGGGGCCGCGCACACACCAGCCACCCCCGGCCTCAATGCGCCACCGGGAGCAGGCGGGGCCAGACCCGAAGGGCCGGTAGTTGCTCCCGCAAGGGCCCGTAGTTGCCTTTCGCATGAGCGAACCACCGCGCGCACGCCGCAAGCGGTGGTCACAATGCAGCCCCACAGGGGGAGGAAAGCGCCCACCGTTCCTTCTGCTGCCAGGGCGCCGGGGGTGGCGGGGTTCGTCGAGGTGGGTCGGGAAAGCCCGGCGCAAAGGGTCGGAGCGCACACCCCGAGGCGCCCCCACACCAACCCACCACACACCCGCCACCAACCCCGCAAAGAAACGTGTGCGGGGGTGGCACCGAGTGGGTTGCGCGCAGACCCGGCCGGGCTAAAATCCCGACCCCGACGAACCACCACCCCCGGCACAACAAGAAACCCCCGCCCCAACTCCGAACCACCCCCGGCACAACAAGAAACCCCCGCCCCAACCAACCCGAGCCCCTACCCATCGATGCTCCAGAAGACCAGTACACGGCGCCGTCGGGCATGTCGACCGCTTTTCCCGGTGGTTCCGTGCCACCATCGGGATGGTCCGATCGCCCCCTCTTACGAAGGAGCACGATGGGCACGGAGCAGATCGTCGAAGGCGAGTACGAGCCGAGTTCGTCCCAGTGGGTCCGTGAGCAGGTGGACCTGTACGAGCGGACCGGCGGACGTGAGGGCAACACCCTCATGGACACCGGGATGCCGGTCGTCATCCTGACCACGCGCGGCCGCAAGAGCGGTAAGGTCCGCAAGTCCGCGGTCATGCGGGTCGAGCACGACGGCGAGTACGCGGTCGTCGGATCCCTGGGCGGAGCGCCCGAGCACCCCTCGTGGGTGCACAACCTGCGCGCCGCCCCGGACGAGGTCGCCCTCCAGGACGGTCCCGAACCCTTCGCGGCCCGGGCCCGTGAGGTGGAGGGGGACGAGCGTGCCCGCTGGTGGGACCGGGCCGTGGAGGCCTACCCGCCCTACGCCGATTACCGTGAGAAGACCGACCGCCACATCCCGGTCTTCGTCCTCACCCCGGCCTGAGCCGGGGCCTCCGCCGGGTACGTCTCAGGGACGGCCGGCGGAGGCCTTCGTGCGCCGGGGGTCGAGGAAGAACTTCCGGGCCCACTTCCGGCTGGGTTCCTCCACCCACCGGAAGGTCGCCATGGCGAGCAGGACGGTCGCAATGGTCACCGGCACCATGTCGAGCCAGAACGACCCGGTGAAGATTTCCTGGTCGGTGAAGTCGCGCCACATGTACAGCACCAGGAACTGCCACAGGAACACCCCGTAGGAGATCTTGGCCAGGAACTGCCACAGAGGATGGCGCAGCAGTGACTCCAACCAGCGTCCCTCCCGCCAGGCCTCGGCGGTTCGCAGGGGGTACGGGCCGCTGGTGGGCCGAGGGGCCAGCGCCGCAGGGGCGATGACGGAGAACGCGAACCCGATCCCGGCCAGGGATCCGACCGTAGAGGTCCAGATGTCGCCGGAACCGATGAACCGGCCGCCCGCCGCGTCGGTCGCGGTGAGCGCGAAGAACCCGCCGGCGAGGATCCAGCACACCCCCGGGGAGGCGGCGACGGTGCGGCAGAAACGGCGCACGGGACCGTCGGGACCCGGTTCCCGCCAGGCCCACTCGGACAGCACCGCCAGTGACATCCCGGCGGCGAACAGGCCCATCGTGCGCGGGAGCCACACGTGCATGTATGCACGCTGTTCCGGATAGAACTGCGGGATCAGCGCGAGCAACGCCAGGACGCCCATGAGTGCCAACCCCGCGAGCAGGCGCCGCCCGCGTGCGTCCACCGAGCGGCCCCGGCGCGCCCACAGGGCCAGGAGCAGGGCGAAGACCGGTAGCAGCAGGTAGAAGCTGACCTCCACCGACAGGCTCCACATCTGCCCCAGGCCGTAGGGGCCGGTCCCCACCCATTCGGGGTCGGTGTTGAAGGTGAAGGTCAGGGTCAGGGCCTCCACCCAGTAGCGCACCGAGTCGAGGTGCTCGCGGGAGTAGAGCAGCAGCGCCGCCAGTGCGACGATCCAGTACGCGGGGAACACCCGGGTGACCCGCCGCCACAGGTAGGTACGGGCGCGGGGCCTCTCGGTCCCGTCCAGTGCGGCGCGGGCCCAGGGGCGGTACAGCAGTACGCCGGAGAGGGCGAAGAAGAGCGGGACCGCCAGGTCGAAGGCGGACAGCAGCCCGCCCAGAGGACCCGGGGCCAGGGAGTCGCCGGTCTCCGTGGCCACGTGGAAGACCAGGACCATGAGTGCGGCCGTGGCACGGATACCGTCGAGGGTTTCGTGCCGACCGCTGACCTGCGGCAGGGCGAGGCCGGGATCGCCGGTACTGTGCGCGCCGCCGTGCGGGGGCGCTGAGGGTGAGGGCGCCATGGGGCCTTCCGGGGACGGGTGGGAGACGGAGCACGGGCGTCACTGCGGCGCGGAAGCGGGGCCGTCGTCACTGAGGATCCACGTGTCAAGTAGAACCTGTTATAAAAATTAGGACACGCCAGGGTGACGCCGTTCACTACTGAGGAGTAGTCTACTGGAACTGAAGCCAGTTTCACGGGGCCGATTCCTCCCCGGGAGTCACCCCGCCCCTCGAAAACCCCAGCGAAGCCGTCCCAGAACCGGACTCTCACCACGCCCAGGAGGGCACATGCGCCGTACCGTCGCGGTCGTTCTCATCGCGTTGGGGGTCTTCTGTCTCGCTATGGCACCTCTCATGCGCACGTGGGTGGCCAGCTCCCTGATGAAGACCCCGCTGGACTACTACTCCGAACTGGTCAACACAGGGCAGGCAGACTACTTCAACATCGAGGACGTCGAACAGGTCGAGGACGCCGAGGTCGAGGCCCACACGACCGTGCGCGCCGACGTAGCTTCCAGCAGCGACGAGACCGTCGTCTGGGACCAGTTCACCTGGATCAAGGACAGCGAGACCGACTTCGGTATCTCCTCCACCAGCCGCCGCGCCGGCCACGACCGCGTAACCGGTGAGGGCGTCGACTGCTGCGATCCGATGGTCGACGACGAGTCCGTCACCCAGAACGGCCAGCTCTGGAAGTTCCCGTTCTTCACCGAGCAGCGGGACTACGAGTTCTACGAGACCACCATCCGGGAGACCCTCCCGATCGAGTTCGACGGCGTCGAGACCATCGACGGGGTGGAGGCCTACCGGTTCGTCCAGACCGTCGAGCCCACCGTCATCGACGAACAGACCGTCCCGCGCGAGGTCGCCGGCCTCGAAGGCGACGGCGACGTCACCGGTGACGTCGAGTACTCGGTCACCCGCACCTACTGGATCGAACCGAACTCCGGGGCCCCCATCAACCTCAGCGAGGACCAGAAGCGCGTCGTAGTGGTCGACGGCGAGGAGGTCCTGACGATGCTCGAGGGCGAGCTCAGCTACAACGACGAGACCATCGACAACGCCATCGCCAACACCGAGCAGGCACGGAAGTTCCTGCCGCTGCTCCACACCACGCTGCCCATCGGCGCCCTCATCGCGGGTGTGGGCCTCATCGGCGTGGCCGTCGTGCTCCTGGTGACCGGCCGCAACGGTGAACGACAGGAGTGACCCCCGCCCGTCGGCACCCGGGACCCCGGTGCCCGGGCGGGTCCCTTCCGCCACGACCGCGCGGGGCACGGTCCCCTCGGCGCTGCTGAGGGCCTGCCGTCCCCGCCAGTGGCCGAAGAACCTCCTGGTCCTGGCCGCGCCCGCCGCGGCGGGGACCCTCTCCGAACCCTCCGCGTGGTCCGTGTGCGGTGCCGTGGTCGCCCTGTTCTGTCTGGCGGCGAGCGGCACCTACTTGCTCAACGACGTACGCGACGTCGAGAGCGACCGCGCGCACGAACGCAAACACCGCCGTCCCATCGCTTCGGGCGCCCTGCCCCTGCCGTTGGCGCTCGTGTCCGGGGCGGCGATGACCGTCACGGCACCGTTGTCGTCCCTGCTCCTGGACGATCCCGTCCTCACCGCGATCGTCACCGGCTACGTGGCGCTCACGGCCGCCTACACGTTCCTGCTCAAGAACATCGTGCTCGTGGACCTGGTCTCCGTGGCCGGGTGCCACGTCCTCCGCGCCGCCGCCGGAGCCGCCGCCGTGGGCGTACCCATGTCCGGATGGTTCGTGCTCGTGGTCGCGATGGGCGCGCTGCTGCTGGTCAGCGGGAAACGCGAAGCCGAGCACCGCGGTTCCACACCGGTGCGGCGCACCCTCGGGGTGTACACCGCCTCGTTCCTGACCGGGCTGCGGATCGCCGTCTCGGCCGTGCTCGTGGTCACCTACTGCCTCTGGGCGCTCTCCCAGAGCCCCTGGCACGCGGCGAGTGCCGTGCCCCTGTTCGCCTGTACGCTTCGCTACAACATGCTCGTGGACCGCGGGGCCGGGGAGGAACCCGAGGAGATCGCTCTGCGCGACCGGCCCCTCCAGACCGCCCTCGTGGTCCTCATCGCCCTGGTGGGAATGGGGATCTACCCGTGACCGTGCTCCTGAGCGGATGGGGCCGCACCGCACCGTCCGCAGCCCGTGTGGTGCGCCCGCGCGACACCGGCCAGGTCGCCCGCGCACTGACCGCGGCCGGCCCCCGGGGCGCGCTGCCGCGCGGACTCGGGCGCTCCTACGGCGACGCCGCGCAGGACGCGGGCGGATCCGTCCTGGACTGCACCGGGCTCACCGGGCCCGTACGTCTGGACCCCGACCGGGGCGAGGCCACCGTGCCCGCGGGGACCCCGCTCGGACGGATCTCCGCAGAGCTGCTCCCGCGCGGACACGCCCTGCCGGTGGTGCCCGGCACCCGCCACGTCACCCTCGGGGGCGCGATCGCCGCCGACGTGCACGGCAAGAACCACCACGCCGACTCCTCCCTGGGCGCACACGTACGGTCGCTGACCCTGGTCACCCCGGACGGGACGGTGCGGCGACTGCGTCCCGACGAGGGCGACACCGAACTGTTCTGGGCCACCGTCGGCGGCATGGGGCTGACCGGGGTCGTCACCGAGGCCGCCTTCGCCACCCTGCCCGTGACCACCGCCCACGCCCGGGTGGACACCGACCGGACCCCGGACCTGGACGCCACCTTGGAGCTGCTGGCGCGCGACAGCGGCCACCGGTACTCCGTGGCCTGGGTGGACCTTCTTGGGTCAGGGCGTTCTATCGTCTCCCGCGCCGACCACGCCGGGGTGCAGGACCTGCCCGTGCGGTTGCGGCGTACACCGTTGTCCGGCGGCGGTCCGGGAAAGGTACTGACCGTTCCGGTGACGGCCCCGCGCGGGCTCTTCAACCGCTGGACCGTCGCCGCCTTCAACCACGCCTACTACCACAAGGCACCGCTGCGGCGGCGCGACCATGTGCAGCCCCTGGCCGGGTTCTTCCATCCCCTGGACGGACTGCGCGCCTGGAACCGCGCCTACGGGCCTGCGGGCGCGGTGCAGTACCAGTGCGTGATCCCGCTGGGGGAGGAGGACACCCTGCGCGCGGTGGCCGCGGACCTGGCGCGTGCACCCACGTTCCTGGGGGTGCTCAAACGGATGGGGCGGGCGACCCCCGCCCCGCTGTCCTTCCCCCGGCCCGGATGGACACTGGCCGTGGATCTGCCCGCCGACCTGCCCGGGCTGCGGAACCTCCTCGACCGGCTCGACGAGCGGGTCCTGGCGGCCGGCGGGCGCCTGTACCTGGCCAAGGACGCCCGGGCCCGCCCGGAGACCGTCCGCGCCATGTATCCCGGCCTGTCCGGCTGGCAGCGTACGTGTGCGCGCGTCGACCCGGACGGGGTCATGGTCTCCGACCTGGCCCGACGCCTCGACCTGAGAGCCCGACCCGAGAAGGATTGACCCATGCGTGATGCCGTCGGATCCGTGCGGTCCGTGCTGTTGTTGGGAGGACGCAGCGAGATCGGCCTGGCCGTCGTCGAACGCCTGGTCCACGAGGGCGCCCGCAAGGTAGTGCTCGCCGCCCGCGGCGGTGCCGAGGCGCCCCACTCCCTTGCCGCACTGGAACCGGAGGTGCACTCGCTGGACTTCGACGCCGCACTGCACGAGACCCACTGCGGCATCGTGGCGGCGGCCGCGGAGCTCGTCGGTGACCTGGACGTGGTCGTGGACGCCTTCGGTGTGCTCGGCGACCAGGCGGCCTACGAGGCCGACCCGGTCTCCGCCGCGCGGGACAGCGCCGTCAACTACACCGGGCACGTGTCCGTGGACCTGGCGGTGGCCGCACGCCTGCGCGAGCAGGGGCACGGGACGCTCGTGGTGCTGTCCTCGGTCGCCGGTGTGCGCACACGCCGGTTCAACTACGTCTACGGCTCGGCCAAGGCCGGACTCGACGGTTTTGCGCAGGGGCTGGCGGACGCCCTCCACGGCACCGGAGCCCGGGTCCTGGTGGTGCGCCCCGGTTATGTGCCGACACAGATGTCGCGCCACGTGGACCCCGCGCCTTTCCCAGCGACCCCCGGCCAGGTCGCCGCTGCAGTCGCCCGCGGCCTGCGGACCGGGGCCCACACGGTCTGGGCCCCGCCGGTCCTGTGGCCGTTGTTCACGGTACTCCGGGCGCTCCCGCGCCCCCTGTGGCGCCGGCTCAGCCGCTGACCCCGCTGTCCGCGGGGCGTCCGCGGGGCCGCGTGCCGTGCTCGGTCAGGCGGTAGAACGCCAAGGGCACCAGGCACGCGAGCATGATCGCTGCCGGCAGGAGGGTGCTGCCCAGAAGGATGCCTCGCAGCGCGGTGCCGCTCTGCTGCACCACTTCACCCGCGCCGGACTCCACGTACCCGCTCACCGCCAGGCAGAGGGAGAGCAGGCCCGTGCCCGCGGACTGCGCCATCGCCTCACCGGAGGTCCACAGCCCGGAGAGCACACCGCCCTGACGGCGGTCGTCCGCACCCGTGGCCATGCAGTCGGCCAGCATCGAACCGGGCAGCAGCATCGTCCCGGACAGCCCGACCCCGATGAGTACCGACGACACGACCGCGCCCGGAACACCCCACCAGGGCAGGCACATGAGCCCCAGGCCGCCGAGGACGAACACCAGGGCCGAGAGCGCCGCCGCGCCCCGCTTGTCCAAGCGGAGCGAGACCCGGCGCCAGACCGGGGCCGCGGCCATGAGCGGGACCAGCACACACACCATCAGGATGCTCGTGTACGCGGGTTCGCCCATCACGTTCGCCGTCACGTACGGCACCCCGGCCACCATCGTGCCGCTCGCCGTCGCCATGAGCAGGTTCGCCGGGAACAACACCCGGAAGTGCCGGTGCCCCAACGCCACACGCAACTGCGCGAACAGCCCCTCGCCCCGGTGCGGGTGGGACGGGCTCGGTGCCCGACGGGTCCCGGCGAAGGCGCCCAGCATCGACAACAGCACCACCGCGCCCATGGCCAGGCCCATGGCACGGTATCCCGTGATCTCGTCGGAGGGGACCCCCTGCAGCACCGGCGCCAGCGCGCCACCCAGCATCAGTGCCAGGCCCACGAACGCGGTCCGCCACGTGTTGAACGTGGAGCGCTCGTGGTAATCGGTGGTGATCTCGCCGGGCATCGCCGTATAGGGCACGGAGAACATCGAGGACGCCAACGCCGCCGCCAGGAACACCGCGCCCACGTAGAGGGCCGCCGCGTCCCCCTCCAAGGGCGGTCCCGCGAACATCGCCGCGAACAGCACCGGCATCGTCAGGGCGCCCGAGAGCATCCACGGGCGCCGCGGTCCCCAGCGTGAGCGCGTGCGGTCGGACCACACCCCGATGGAGGGGCTCACCAACAGGTCGACGAGTTTGGGCAGGAGAATCACCGCACCCGCCACTGCCGGCCCCACCGCGAGCGTGTCGGTCAAGTAGATGAGCAGCAGGAGGCCCGGAACTGTGTTGAACACACCGATCGCCACCGCACCGGTGCCGTACCAGGCGTGCACCGCTCGGGGCAGACCCGTCCGGGCAGAAAGAGGCCCCGCCCCACCCGGGACGGGGCCTGGAGCGGTCGCGGTCACGCGCGCACGTCCGGGTCGCTACCGGCCTCGATCGGCTGCTCCTGCTCCGCGGGGCCGGGATCGCCGCCGGCCCCGTACAGGTCCTGGTGGGCCACCGGGTCGACGTTGTGCGCCACGGGGCAGCTCGCCGGGAAGGTCCCGATCCGGGACGGATCGTAGCCGTTCGGGTAGCTGCGGATGTTGGGGTTGTCCGACGCCCAGAACGGCTCCTCGCGCGGCTTCATCCGCCGCACGACCTTCGCGCGCAGCTTCATCGCGATGTCGGCACCCTTGCGCCAGACCTTGGACGGCTTCTCGTAGCGGAAGGCCTCGATGAGCGAGTCGTCCAGGATCGCCATCGAGAACTTGCGTGCGGGGCCCGAGAGGCGCTCGGGGTAGAAGGACACCATCAGGTCGAGGGTGGCGTCGGAGACCGCGCGTCCGCCGTCGGTGTAGGCGAAGTGCTCCACCTCGTAGGTGTCGAGGAGCTCACGGAACCCCTCGTAGGTCTCGGGGATGTCCTTGATCCCCATGTACTTGCCGAGCTTGCGGTAGTAGTGCGTGATACCGGAGATCTCGTGCTCGGACAGGCTGCGCCAGCCGTACCCGTAGTCGTTGAGCCAGCGCACCGGCATGACCACGAAGGTGCTCAGCACGTACCGGTAGTCGTCGTTGCTGATGTCGTAGGACCGGTGCATCTGGTTCATGCGGCGCAGCGCGTCCCGACCTTTACCGGGCTCGAACCCGTGCCGGACCATGTCACCCAGGATCAGTGCGGTGTCGTCGTAGCGCTTCTGGGTGTTGCCGGTGAACTCGTCGGTCCTTCCCAGCAGCTCCCCGATGGACGGTACGGCGTAGGTGCGGTAGAGGGCGATGCCGAGGGCCCTGCCCATGTCCCAGGGGAACTCGTGGGCCTGCAGGATCTGCATGATCCGCACGCAGTCCTTCTCGGGGTCCAGGCGGTGGATCTCGTCGCGGAGGTCGAAGCGCTTCATGCGCGTCATTCAGGGGTTCCTCAGGGGTTCTTGTACGGGGGTCTCGGGGGACGGTCCGTCAGGAGCGCTGTGTGCTGCTCCGACCGGTGGACTCGGACGGGACCTGCGGTGGCAGGGCCTGGCCGGGCGCGGGCACCTGGGCACCGGTGGCGCCGATCTCTTGGGTGCGCATGCCGTGCGGGACCGGGCAACCCTGGGGGAAGGTACCGATCCGGGAGGGGTCGTACCCGTCGGGGTAGGTCCGGACGTTGGGGCTCATCCGGGCCCAGCGCGGCTCCTCGCGCGGCTTCATCCGCCGCACGGCCTTCGCGCGCAACTTCATCGCCCCGTCGGCCGTGGCACGCCAGGCCTTCGAGGGGCGGGGATAGTCGAAGGCCTCGATGAGCCGTTCCTCCAACAGTGCCTTGGTGAAGGGCCGCACCAGGGGACGCTGCCAGGCCGGGTAGAAGTTCACCATCAGGTCGAGGGTGGCGTCGGAGACCGCGCGTCCGCCGTCGGTGTAGGCGAAGTACTCGCGTTCGTAGTCCTCGAGGTACTGGTGGAAGGCCGCGTAGGTCTCGGGGATGTTCTTGATCCCCATGTGCCTGCCGAGCTTGCGGTAGTAGTTGGTGCTCGCCGCGATCTCGTGGTCGCTCAGGCGTCGCCAGCCGTACCCGTAGTCGTTGAGCCAGCGCACCGGCATGACCACGAAGGTGCTCAGCACGTACAGGTAGTCGGCGTTGCTGATGTCGTAGGCACGGTGCATCTGGTTCATGCGGCGCAGCGCGTCACGCCCGCGCCCAGGACCGAAACCGTGCTCCAGGATGTCGTTGAGGATCAGCGCCGTATCGTCGTACCGGTGTTGTGTCCGCTCGGTGAACTCCCGGGTGTCGGCCAGGAGCTGCCCGACGCTCGGCACGGCATAGGTGCGGTACAGAGCGATCCCCAGCGCCTGCTCGATGTCCCACGGGAATTCGTGGGCGCTCAGGATCCGTACGATCTGTTCGCAGTCGGCTTCGGCATCCAACTCGTGGATGCGGTCACGCCATTCGAACCGCTTCATGTGGACGAACTCCACTCGCCTTCGTGCGACCCGCCATGACGGGATCGCGGTCATCGGGTTGCTCGGGGACCCCGTCGTTGCGGGGGTACCTGTGGGCGTACTTTACCCGGAAGGCCCGCGTGTCCAAAGGATGAGGGCATTCCGGGCCCCGCGTACGGGGCCCGGAGGGTGTCGCCTCTCAGGCGGCCATCTGGTCGGCGACCCGGTTGACCAGGGTCAACAGCACCTCTTTGGAGGACTCGCGTCTGCGGGCATCGGCCAGGACCACCGGGATCGACGGATCGAGACTCAGCGCATCGCGCACCTCGTCGGTCTTGTACAGGTGGGCGCCCTCGAAGCAGTTGACCGCGACCACGAACGGCACACCGCGCCGCTCGAAGAAGTCCACCGAGGCGAAGCAGGTCTCCAGCCGCCGGGTGTCGGCGAGCACGACCGCGCCGAGCGCGCCCTCCGACAGTTCCTCCCACATGAACCAGAACCGTTCCTGGCCGGGGGTGCCGAACAGGTACAGCACGAGGGAATCGGTGATGGTGATGCGCCCGAAGTCCAGTGCGACCGTGGTGGTGGACTTGGTCTCCACCCCGGACAGGTCGTCGACCCCGTAGCTGGCCTCGGTCATCACCTCCTCGGTACTCAGCGGGGCGATCTCGCTGACCGATCCGACCAAAGTGGTCTTGCCGGCCCCGAAACCGCCCGCGACGAGGATCTTCAGTGCGGAGGGGACCGGGGCCTGCGTGTCAGAGTCTCTGGATGCCATCGAGAACCGCCTGGAGTACGTCCCGGCTGACCGGGCTCTTCGCTGTGTAAGGAGCGCGGGCCAGGGCCAGCCCGCGGTTGAGGAGATCGCTGAGCAGGACCTTGACGACCGCGACCGGGATCTCCAGGTGGGCGGACACCTCGGCCACCGACTGGGGGCGCCGGCACAGCTCCAGGATGCGCAGCTGTTCCGGTTCCAGCTCCATCTCGTCGACCTCGGCGCGCTTGGCCGCGATGACGACGCTGATCATGTCGAGCTTGACGGTGTCGGCGTGGTCGCGTCCCTGAGCGATCACGTACGGCCGGACCAGAGGACCGGCGTCGGGGCCGGACGGGGGCTCGGGAGGGGCTTGCTCCTCCGGTTGCGGGGCCGGACGGGGCCGACCGCCACCCGCCTCCCGTATGGGGAGGTGGTGCGGCCGGTCCTCATGACCGTAGTCGTCGTGTGCTTGCATGCTGTCCCCTATCGCGTGGCTTCCCCGGACGCGTTCTCGCTGCGGGGAGCGGCGTCGAGGTAGCGGCCGACCTGTTCGACCAGCACATTCATCTCGTAGGCGATCATGCCGACGTCGGAACTCTCCTCCGCGATGACCGCGAGGCAGGCTCCACGTCCGGCGCCGGTGACGAAGAGGTATGCGTTCTCCATCTCCACGACGGTCTGGAGGACCTCGCCCCCGCCGAAGTGGCGGCCTGTGCCCCGGGCCAGGCTCTGGAAGGCCGAGGCCACCGCGGACAGGTGCTCGGCGTCTTCCTTGATCAGCTCATTGGAGCGTCCGATCAGCAGTCCGTCGGCGGACAGGACGATGGCGTGCCGAGAGCCGACCGCACGGTCGAGCAGCTCGTCCAGAAGCCAGTTGATGTCCTTCTTGCCCGCGGCGTTTCCGTTTCCGGGCTCGACGCTCTCGGGGGTACTCGTCACGGTCACTCGTCCTTGTCGGTCTCGTGGGTCTGCTTGCCGTCGCGCCGTCCGCGGTCAGTGCCCTTCTGGAACGCGGACATGTTCTTGCGCAGGCGCGCCAGTCGTTCGGCACTGTTCATCTCACCGCCGGACGGACCTCCGGAGAGAGATTCCTCGGCGCCGGACGGAGCGGGGTCGGCGGCCAGCTGGGGGGCCAGGTTCTCCTGGGGGCGCCGCTTGGGCAGGGAGGGGCGTCCTTGGGCGTCGTCGTCGGGACCGGATCTCTCGTTCGAGTTCTCCCCTTCGACGGGTACAGCGGCGATCTTGGAGGTACGGGTGGGCAGCGGGGGCCGCGACGGGGCGGAGCCGTTCGCGGCGCCCGACTCCTGCGGGCCGGGCTGCTCAGGGGACTCGGCGAGAACGTCGGTGCCGGAGGGGGGAGCGCCGGTGGCGGACCCGCCGTTGCCGCCTTCGTCCTGCGGGGCCGGGGAGCCGGGCTCCTCGTTCTGCTCGTCGGAGTCGCCGGTCCGGGACGGCACCGAGGTCAGTACGGGCCTGGGCTGTTCGGTCTCCTGCTCCGCCGACTCGGCGGAACCGGAGGACTCGGCGGAACCCCTTCTGTCTCCGGTGGCCCGGCGGATCTCCCAGATGTCCTCGCTGGTGTCCGGGGAAGCGGGGAGCGAGGCGCGGTCACCGGAGATGAGCTCCTGGGGCAGCAGCACGATGGCCTGTACACCGCCGTAGGGCGATGCACGCAGATGCACCTTGATGCCGTGGCGGTGGGCCAGGCGCGAGACCACGAACAGGCCCAGGCGCATCTTCTCGTTGAGCCGCATGACGTCGAACTCGGGCGGCTCGGCCAGCAGGCTGTTGGCCGAGGCGAGCTCGCCGTCGGACATGCCCAGACCGCGGTCCTCGATCTCGACGGTGACGCCGTTGGGAACGTCTTCGCTGCTCAACCGCACGCTGGTGTGCGGGGGCGAGAACATGGTCGCGTTGTCGACGAGCTCGGCGACCAGGTGGATGACGTCGGCGACCGCGGGGCCGTTGAGGTTCACGCGGGCGAGGCGCTGGCGCTTGACCCGGGTGTAGTCGCCGGACTCGGAGATGGCACCGCGCAGCACGTCGATGAGCGGCATGGGACGGTGCCAGGTACGGCCGGGGGCCTCCCCGCCCAGGATCAACAGGTTCTCGGCGTTGCGGCGGGAACGGGTCGCCAGGTGGTCGAGCTTGAACAGCTGGGAGAGCTGGTCGGGGTCCTCCTGCTCGCGCTCCATCCTGTCCAGCAGGCGCAGCTGGCGGTGGACCAGGGTCTGGCTGCGGTGGGCGATGTTGAGGAAGACACGGTTGACGCCCTGGCGCAGCTCGGTCTGCTGCACGGCCTCGTCGACGGCGGCGCGCTGGGCGGTGTTGAAGGCCTCGGCGACGTCGCCGATCTCGTCGTCGGAACGTTCCAGCTCGGGCATCGAGGCCTTGGTGTCCACACGCTCGCCCCGGTGGAGCCTGGCCATGAGATCGGGCAGCTGTTCGCGTGCCAGGGTCTCGGAGTCGTCACGCAGCTTGAGGAGCTGGCCGGTGAGCTCTCGGGAGGAGCGGCGGGCCAGGAACGTCGCACCGGTGATGACGGCGGCCACGCCGAGGCTTCCGGCAATGGCGATGATGACCCAGGTGTTGGCGCCCGAGCGGGTCATGGCGGCGGCGTACTCGGCCTCGGCGGCGCCGATGGCGGTGAACTCCTCCAGGACCGGCTGGTAGGCCTCGCGCCACTCGTCGGCCTCCACGGGCATGGTCAGGTCGTCGACGGACTCGGGTTCGAGGGTGATCGGGTCGGTGACGGTGTCGCTCTCGACCCGGCGGTCGATGATCTCCTGCTCGTACTCCTTGAGGCGCTCCCACTCGGGGCTGTCGAGAACGGCCTCGTGCCGCTCGAGCTGCTCGTCGGACAGGTAGCGGGAGTTGGCCTCGATGAAGCCTTCGTAGGAGCCCACGAGACGGGTGAACTCGCGCTGGTCCTCGACGGTGAGTTCGCCGGTGTTGAGAGCGCGGGCGATCTGTGCGTCGGCCTTGGCGAGGGTGTCGACCATACGGAAGGTGTAGATGGCGCTGAAACCGGGGCTGACGGCGTCGCCGCTGTTGCCCTCACGGCCCTGGGAGTCGAAGCTGTCGGCGCCGTGCAGGATGAGCTCGTTGTAGTAGTCCAGGACCTCGGCGCGGCCGGCCTCACCGGAGTCGACAGCGCTCCGGATCTGGTCGATGTCGCTGTACATGTCGTGCAGCATCTCGATGTGCATGCCGCCCTCGCCGGGCGACATGTCGGCGAAGCCGATGAGGTCCTCGACGATGGTGCCCAGGGAGTCGTCGGTGGACGCGCGCGCCTCGGCGAGTTCCTGCGAGAGCTGCGCGTCCTCGGGGTTCTCGATGTAGGCGATGGTGGCCGAGCGTTCCCCCATGGCATCGACGAGGCCGACGGCCGAGGGGGTGACGAGGTCCTCGGTGGCGTTGGCGAGGATGAGCTGGAACCCGGCCCAGGTGCCGAGGACGCCGGTGAGGATCAGCCACAGCGCGAACAGTGCGCTGGTGGGGATCATGACCATCGCGCGGATGCGGGCGGTGATACTGCGCCCACGTCGCTTGGGTACTGCCTGCACGGTTCTCCTGTCGATCCGCGTCGAAGTTCATCGGGTGCGGTGTGTCGCCGGGTGCTGAGGGCACCTGGGGGACCCGCTCGGGGTGCGGGTTCGGGGACGATCCCTGGGGCGCGGCGGCCCGGCCTGGGGTGTGACGCGGGACTACCGTAGGGTAACCACTAACGCGGCTTATGGCGTTGGGAATCGTATCTCGCCCCGGAATCGGCGGGTGATGCGGGGGATGTCGGCAGTCTGCCATGACGGACGCGTATGTCCAGCCGAGGACGCATAACGTCTCGGAATACAACCGACTACACAATGCTACATTGGGGCAAAGGTCACATATGGTCGAGTAATGGTGTCCCAAGGCCTCTCAAGTGCGGGAAGCCCCTGTATCGCAAGGGATCCGACAGCCGATGCAGAACCTCCGAACGCCCCCGGAGGGAGATTTTCCCGATCGACCGCCGGTCCTCCTCCGGGCCCGCTAGCGTGGCCCATCGGAACACGCCCCGTCGGGGCGCCCAACGACGTCGGGTGGAGGCGGGCAAAGCATGGGTCGACCCTTCGACACCGGGGGACCGGCCGCCGTCGAGGCGGCCGTGGCGCTGGTACCGCTGCTGGTGGTGGCCGGGGCCGCGCTCTACTTGCGCGCACAGCACACACGTTACGGGCCGATGACCGGGCTACCGGGACAACTCACCCTCCTGGCGCTCTACTCGGGCACCGCGCTGGTCGCATACGCCGTCTGGCCGCTGCCCACCCACACCGACGGGCTCTGCGTCCGCACCGCCGAACCCGCAGCCCCGCCCGCCTCCGGACACGGCCTGACCGAACTCGCCCTGGTCGCCGCGGTCTTCCTGCCCGTGGGCCTGCTCGCCAGACACCGGTTCCGCCGCGGGCCGTTGACCACCCTGGCCCTGGGAACGGCACTCTCCCTGGCCGTGGGCGCCGTCCGCGGAACCGGACTCCTGGGTGTCTACCCCTGCGCCTACGCCGAGACCTCGTGGCTCCTGGTGGCCATGGGTGTGCTGGGCACACTCCTGGGCTGGCTCACCGCACGCCTGGCCCTGGGGACCGGACCCGGACGCCTGGCCCGGGGCTGGCCCGGCGCCGTGCCCGACAGCGCCGTCCCCGGGCTGGCCCGGCGGCTCCTGTCCGGTCTGGTGGACCTGGGACTGTGGTGGTTCGGTGCCGCCTCCGCCCTCGCCCTGGTCCGTCTGTGGACGGACTGGGAACCCTCGCCCGAGGCCGCCGGTACCGTGCTCCTGGCCGTCGCCGTCGTGGGCGCCGCAGTACTTCCGCAGCTGCGCCGCGACCGCACCACCCCCGGAGGGGCCGCCCTTCACCTGGGGCTGGCCGAAGCGCGTTCCACGCACTCGGCCGCACGGTGGCGGGTCCTGGTGCGCGCGCTCCTGCTGCCGCTGCCGGTCGCCATGGCCCTCGTGCTCGCGCCGCTCTGGCTCGCCCCGGTCCTCGTCGCGGTGCACACCAGTACCGCACTCCTGCGCCCCGACCGGGCCGGCCTCGCCGACCTGGCCACCGGGACCCGGGTCACCACCCGGGCGACCCTCACCGGGACGTTGCCCACCCGGCTCGTACGCCACCGTGAACCCGGGCCCGCACCCGCCGGGGCCGGGACCGGATCCGGGACCGCGCCGGGCCGCTGATCCGTGCCGGTGATCCGTACCGGAAGGCCCGCCCGCACCGGTTCAGGTCCAGGCCAGATACCCCAACAGCAGGCCCGCGGAGGTCAGGCACAGGCCCAGCGCGGCGAAGAGCCCCCGCACGTAGTGCGTCATCCAGGGACCCGACACGATCCGGGCCCGCTCGGGGGCATCGGGGTCGTAGGAGACGGTGACGATCTCGCCCGAACGCGAGGCCGCCCACCCGGTGTTCTCGTGCTCGGCGTGCACCTCCACCCCGTCCTCGGTCCGGAACTGCACGACCATACGCGCCGAGGTCGAGGTCTCGGTGTAGCCGATGACCCGGCCCTTGGCACGCACACCGTGGCGGAGCAACCGCAGCTCCACCCGGGTGTCCCGGGTGACGAACCACAACAGCACGAGACCGGCCAACACGGGGAACAAGGGATACAGCGCGGCCATGGAACGGATCCTCTCGGGGGGACGGCAGTGAGGGGGCGCGTCGGGCACGCACCGGCAGCCCCGGCCGGACCGTTCCCTACGCGGGACCGATCAGGCCGTCGGCCATGTGGGCCAGGGTGGTGTGGATGTCCTCGACGGGCCGCTCAGGTTGGAGATTACGCCAGTTCAACGCCACCGTCACAACCATGCCGAACAGAGCCGAGCCGGCCAGGTCCGTGTCCAGGTCCGGCCGCAGGCGGCCCCGCCCGGCCAATTGTTCCAACTGGCCGGTGATGACACCGATCGCCTCGGTACGCAGCTGGTGCACGGTCGCGTACCAGGAACGGTTGGTGCGCCAGGACTCGGCCATGAGCATCCGCGCCAGTTCCTCGTGCGTGCCGATGAAGACCACCCCCGCGCGCAGGACCCGGATCAACGAATCGCGCTCGTCCACGCCCTCCTCCGGCGGCGGGACCGCTTCGCGCAGGGTCTCGGCCAGACGCGTGACCCCCCACTCCAACAGCGCGGTGTAGAGCTCCTCCTTGCCGCCGAAGTTGTAGTAGACGGTGCCCTTGGCCACACCGGCCCGTTCGGCGATCTCGTCGACGGTGGTGACGTCGTATCCGTGCTCGGCGATCAACGACAACGCGGCGTCGAAGAGGCGCTGCCGGGTGGCCTCACGACGGCCGGAGGCGCGTCCGCGGCGCGGGGTGCTCGTACTCATCCTCGTCCGGGGCACGCCCCGGGAGGGAACGCGCCCGCTCCTTCCTGGTGACGGCACACGGGGTGCGGGACCGGGGACGGCCCGGGAGGGGTCGACCGTCCATTGTGCACCCTGCGGGCGTGGTCACGGGGAACACACCCGCAGGGCCGCCAGGGGCGGGGCTCTCTCAGAGTTCCAGCGCCGGGTGGAGCGACTTCATCGTCCGGGTGCGCTTGCGTTCGACCGTGATCCAGGTGAGCACCAACGGCACGAGCAGCCACAGCGACATCACCCCGACCGCCTGCCCGACCAGGAGCATCTCACCCCCGGCCAGCAGTTGCCGCACGGCCGTCACCGCCCAGTACAGCGGCAGATACGGCCCGACCTCCTGGAAGAACGCCGGGCTCGTCTCGATCGGATAGGTCCCCCCGGCCGAGGTCAGCTGCAGGACCAGCAGCACCAGCGCGACCACACGCCCGGCCGAACCGAACCTCACGTTCAGATACTGCACCGTGACCGTGAACGCCGCAGAGGTCAGCAGCAGGAACCCGAGCAGAGCGGGCCAGTTCGGTGCCGAGAGCCCCAGGCCCCCGCTGAGCACCGCCATCATGACCAGGACCTGGCCGGAGCCCAGCATCAGCGGCACGACCCGGCCTGCAAGCGCCACCCGCCAGGACGGGGCGGCCGACGACAGTGCTCGTGAGGACAGCGCCGGCAGCACCATGAACACCATCATCGCACCCACCCACAGCGACAGGGGCACGAAGAACGGGGCGAAACCGGTCCCGTAGTCGGGGGCCTCGTTGTCGATCTCGCTGTCCAACGAGACCGGTTCGCTCATCATCTCAGCCGCGTCGGCCCTGCCCTGGTCGGAGTAGGTCGGGATCTCCTCGGCCCCCTCGTCGAGTCCCTCGGCGAGTTCGTCCGCCCCTCCGGCCAGCTCTCCCAGGCCCTCGTGCAGGTCGGAGGCGCCGCCGCTGAGCGAGCCCAACCCCTCGTCGAGGTCGCTCGCGCCCGAAGAGGCCTCGACCAGGCCGTCGCGCAGGTCGCCCGCCCCCGTGGAGAGCTCGTCCAGGCCCTCGGCCAGTTCGTCGGCGCGTTCGCGCGCCGTGCCGGCCTTCTCCACCAGATCCGGCAGATCCTCGGCCAGGGCCGATGCGGTGGAGCTGACCGCCGCCGCTGTCTCGGCGGCGTCGTCGATGTCGGAACGGTGGTCCTCCACGAAACCCGCCAGCGACAGGGCGGTGTCGAGGCCGTCCTGCACGTCGAGGAGGATCTCGTGGGCCTCCGGGTACTCGTCGGCCAGTCCCGGGTTCTTCTCCAGGAACTCACCCAGGCGCCGGTCGAGCTCGGCCAGCTCCTCGGTCTCGGTCTCCTCCGGCAGCGCTTCCAGGGCGGTGGACAGCTCTGCGGAGCTCTCCGCCACTGCCTCGGCCCGTTCCTGGAGGGCAGGGAGGTCGTCCTCCGCGCGCGGCTGCCACTCGTCGGCGAACTCGTCGAGGCGCTCGACCTGGCCCCCGACCTCCTCGGAAGCGGCCTCGGTGCCCGTGGCCAGGGTGCGCGAGCCCTTCAGGAGCTCGGTCAGACCCTCGTCCAGCTCCCCGGCCCCCTCGTGGACCCGGCCCGCGCCCTCGGACAGCTCACCGGCGCCCTCCTCGGCGTCGCCGGCGCCGGTGGAGAGCTCTCCGGCCCCCTCGGCCGCCTCCTCGGTCCTGCCCTGGACGTCGTTGAACCCCATGAAGATCTCGTCGAAGTAGTCGCTGGTGGCCTCCTGTGCCGCCGCCCTGCGGACCGCTTCGAACGCACTGCCCGTGATCTGGCGTACGACGTAGCCGTTGGCGTCGTTGTAGTTGGCGACCAGCAGGGAACGGGTGGGGCCCTCGTGGTCGCGGGAGGGCGAGGTGAGGTCCTCGCTGAAGTTCGGGGGGATGGTGAGGGAGACGTAGTACTCGCCCTCCTGCACCCCCGAGGCCGCATCGTCGGCCTCCACCAGGTGCCAGTCGAGGTCGCCGCGGTCCAGGAGCTCGTCGGTCAGCTCGCCGCCGATGTCGACCTGTTCCCCGTCGACCACGACCGGCTCGTCCTCGTTGACCAGCGCCACCGGCATGTGCTCGGCACGGTCGAAGGGGTCCCAGAACGACCACAGGTACATCCCCGAGTAAAGCAGCGGGATGAGCACGAGCGCGACCAGCGCCGCCGCTGTGAGCGGGGACCGCAGGAACGACCACATCGTGAGCAGACCCAGTCGGGAAGCGGCGAACAACCGCACACGGGGTGCCTCACGCCTGCGTCCGGTCGGCACGGTCACCTCCCGGGAGTCCGCCCCGGCGCAGCAGGCTGCGCAGCCGCAGTCGTTCGATCCGGTCCGACCTCTCGGTCGCCCCCGTCCGATCGGGTTTCCCGGACTCCTCCGGCCGGTCCGGGCCGGTCCCGGGTTCCTGGTGGATCGGGACCGGACCCTGCAGGAGTGGTCCTCCCACCGCATCCAGCGCGCGGGTATCGGCGCAGGTGGCCACGACGGTGATCCCTTCCTCCGCGAGGCGGGCCAGGGTGCGCCACAGGTCGGCCTGGTGGCCGGAACCGAGACCGCTGTCGACCTCGTCCACCGCGAGCAGTCGCGGTTCGGCGATCAGTGCCAGTGCCAGCCCCAGCCGACGGCGCTCGAGTGTGGACAGGTTCTTGACCGAACCGGACCGGTCGATGCCGGGAACGTCGGCGGCCTCGACGGCCCGGTCGACCAGGCCGCGGCCTGCCGGACGGTTGCGCAGCATGAGCGCCTCGGTGAGGTGTTCGTGTACACGCAACCGTTCGTCCAGCGCGTTGATGTCGTCCATGAGCCCGAGCGAACTGATGCGTCGCACCTTGCGTGCCTGCTTCGGCAGCGTGAACCCGTCCACGTACAGGCTCCCGGCGCTGGGGCGCATTCGGCCGGTGAGGGACAGCAGCAGAGCGCTGCGTCCGCCGCCGGAGTCGGCCTGGAACACGGTCAGGGTGCCAGGCCGGGCGGTGAGGTCGACGCCGGTGTAGACGGGGCCCTCACGTGTGGTGAGCGTGAGGCCCTCCGCCCGGACGCGGGCCCCGGTGGCCCATCGCATGACTGTCCTCCTCTGTTTTGAACTGACTGGTCAGTGCAAAAACTGGCGGGTTCACGTTACTCCTGTGGTGGCGGTGCGATGCGCATCGGGGGACGTGTGCTCGAGCACAGCGCGAGGCAGGCGAGGGCGGAGGGCAGGGTGGCCGAACAGGTGGCCCTGCACATACCATGGTTCTACGTTTTACGTAAAACCGTGAAAGGCGGGAGTTGGCAGACATGGCGCGGGGACAGGAGGAAGGGCGTGCGGGAAGACGGCTGCGGTGGTGCCTGATCAGGGTCCACGGGTGGACCGTCCCCGTGCTGTTCGCGGTGATCGCCGTCGACATCGCTCTCGGCGGGCCCATGGGGGCCTGGTTCCTGCTCCTGTTCGCCGTCGCCGGTTCCTTCTACGCCGGCGTGCTGCTCTGGCTGCGCTCCGGGCGTGAGCACGCCGCACCCGAGCCGGTCGAGGTCGGTGCTCCGGTCACGGGGGAGTGGTTCGCGCTCAACGGCCCCGCCGACAAGGTCCCGAGCCACGGCGTGCGTTTCCTGGGCCAGGAGTACGCCATCGACCTGATCGCCGTATCCGGAGAACGCCCCGTGTCGGTGTGGTGGCCGCCCATGAGCCCCAACGCGGCCTTCCCCGCCTTCGGACGGCCCCTGCCCGCCGTCGCCGAGGCGGAGGTGGTGCACGTGGAGGACGGCGCACGCGACCACCTGAGCCGCGACACCTACCCGGCGCTGCTCCACCTCTTCGCCGAGGGACTGGTCCGCCAGGCCGCCGGAGCCCATCGGATCCTGGGCAACCACGTGGTCCTGGACCTCGGCGGTGGTGTGTACGCCCTCTACGCCCACCTGCGGCGGGGGTCCGCGCGGGTGCGCCCCGGCGACAGGGTCGCTCCCGGCCAGGTGCTGGGCGAGTGCGGCAACAGCGGCAACTCCAGCGAACCCCACCTGCACTTCCAGCTCATGGACGCCGCCGACCCCCGCCTGGCCGTCGGTGTGCCCTTCACCTGGCGCGGTGTCGGTGTCCCGGCCAACGGAACCGCCTTCTCCGTGCCCGGACACCAGTAGCTCCCCCGGTGCGGTTGGATGGGAGGAGACGGCCCCACACGCATTCGGAAGGCACAAGGTGACACAGCTCGCGGAGCTCGCTGCACGGGTCCTGGACGACCCCGAAGGCTGGCCCCAGGACCCCAAGGAGGCCATAGCGCTCCAGCGCCGCATGGCCGACCGGGTGCACGAGGAACCCCTGGACGTGGACGGCGTGCGCCTGGTCGCCGGGCTCGACGTCAGTTACGCCAAGGACGATCCCGCCCTCGCGGCCGCCGCCGTGGTCATGGACGCCCGGACCCTGGAGGTCGTCGAACGGGTCACCGTCACCGCCGAAGTGACCTTCCCCTACATCTCCGGGCTCTTCTCCTTCCGCGAGCTGCCCCCGGTGCTGAGCGCCCTGACCGAGCTCACCACCACCCCCGACGTGCTCGTCTGCGACGGGTTCGGCCTGGCCCACCCGCGCCGGTTCGGTGTCGCCAGCCACCTGGGCGTGCTCCTGGACCACCCCGTCGTCGGCTCCGCCAAGTCGGTGCTCCACGGTCGGCACAGCGTCCCCGGGGACGAACGGGGCTCCTGGACGCCCATGGTTTCGGGCCGGTCCGAGGTCGTCGAGGACTCCGCCCGCCTGGCCGACGAGGGCGCCGAGGTCATCGGCCGGGTCCTGCGCACCCGTGAGCGCGTCAAACCGGTCTACGTCTCCGTCGGGCACCGCGTCGACCTGGCCGGCGCGGCCGACCTCGTCCTGCGGCTCTCCCCGAAATACCGGGTGCCCGAACCGATCCGCCGGGCCGACCGGCTCTGCGGCGAGCGCCGCAAGGAGTACGAGCAGGAGCGGGCCCGGGACCGGTCGGCCGAATGACCCGGCCCCTCGAGCCTCGCCCGACCGGGCGCGGGAACCTTCGCCCGGGAACGACCGAGGGGGCCGACCCGGTGGATCGGCCCCCTCGGGAGAACACAGCGCACGCGTGTCACCAGCTGGTGTGCACCGGGCGTCCCTCGTTGTACCCGGCCGAGCTCTGCACGCCCACCACGGCCCGCTCGGTGAACTCCGCCAGCGTCGTGGCGCCCGCGTAGGTCATGGAGCTGCGTACCCCCGCCACGATCTGGTCGACCAGGTCCTCCACACTCGGGCGTTCCGGGTCCAGGTACATCCGGCCCGTGGAGATGCCCTCCTCGAACAGGGCCTTGCGCGCCCGGTCGAACGGGGAGTCGTCGGAGGTGCGCAGCCGTACCGCACGCGCCGAGGCCATCCCGAAGCTCTCCTTGTACTGGCGGCCCTCGGCGTCGCGCATGACATCACCCGGCGACTCGTAGGTGCCGGCGAACCACGAACCCACCATGACGTTGGAAGCGCCCGCGGCCAGAGCCAGGGCGACGTCACGCGGGTGGCGGACACCGCCGTCGGCCCACACGTGCCCGCCCAGTTCGCGGGCGGTCTCTGCGCACTCCAGGACAGCGGAGAACTGCGGGCGCCCCACAGCCGTCATCATGCGCGTGGTGCACATCGCGCCCGGGCCCACCCCGACCTTGACGATGTCGGCGCCGGCCTCGATGAGGTCCCGGGTGCCCTGCGGGGTGACGATGTTGCCCGCCACGATCGGTACACCCGGCGAGAGCGCCCGTACCTTGGCCACAGCGGCCGTCATCTTCTCCTGGTGCCCGTGCGCGGTGTCGATGACCAGGGTGTCCACGCCGGCCGCGAGCAGCTCGGCGGCCCTGCCCGCGACGTCGCCGTTGACCCCCACGGCCGCTGCCACACGCAGGTTGCCCCCGGCGTCCACCGCCGGGGTGTACAGGGTCGAACGCAGCGCGCCGGTGCGGGTGAGAACACCCTGCAGGGCGCCGTCGCCGTTGACCACGGGGGCGAGCCGGTGCCGGAAGTCGTGCAGGATCCCGAAGGCCTCGCGGGGCTCGGTGCCGGCCGGGACGGTGAGCAGCTCGGTGGACATCACGTCCCGGAGCTGGGAGAAGCGGTCCACACCCGCGCAGTCGGCCTCGGTGACCACACCGACGGGACGGCTGTCCTCGTCGATGACGATCACGGCGTTGTGCGCCCGCTTGGGCAACAGGTTGAGCGCCTCACCGACCGTGCTCGTCGGGTTCAGCGTGATGGCGGTGTCGTGGACCAGGTCGCGCTGTTTGGTCCACGCGATGACCTCGGAGACCACGTCGATCGGGATGTCCTGCGGGATGACGGTGATACCGCCGCGCCTGGCGACCGTCTCGGCCATCCTGCGGCCCGCGACCGCGGTCATGTTGGCGACCACCAGCGGGATCGTGGTGCCCGTTCCGTCGGTTGACGACAGGTCCACGCTCAGCCGGGAACCGACAGTGCTGCGGCCCGGGACCATGAACACGTCGCTGTAGGTCAGGTCGTGCTGCGGGACCTGGTCGTTGAGAAAACGCAATGCCTCATACCTTGGTCGAGACCGAAGGGGGTGGACCATCCGTCGTCTGGCACGAGCGGCCGCCTGTTGATCCCCCGCTTACCTGTCGATTATGCCGTGCGTGGATTAGGTCGGTCGATACCCCGTCTGCAATGATGACTCGCGTTCCCGCTCGTTGATGCCCCTCAGCCGCCCTGGAACCGGTGCCATGCCCCTTCGTGCCGCGGCGGTGGGGCGCTCTGGAGATCCCATCTATGACGCGTTTCACTCTGACGCAGGTCAAGGACGAGACCTACAAGGTGAAGGACGCCTGGTGGACGGTCTACCTCGTGGACCCGCTCGCCGGACGTCTGGTGGTGTGGACCGCCAACCGGACCGCCATCACCCCGAACCAGCTGACGGCCGGAGCGGGTGTGTTCGGCCTGTTGTCCGCACTCGCCTTTCTCGTGCCCGCGTTCGCGGCCGGCAGCGACTTGCCGTGGCTCCTCGCGGGTGCCCTGCTGTTCCACCTGAGTTTCGTCCTGGACTGCATGGACGGCAAGATCGCCAGGCTCAAGGGCACCGGTTCGCTGTTCGGCAGTTGGGTCGATTTCGTCTTCGACCGGATCCGTTTCTTCGGCTGCGTCATGGCCCTGCTGATCGGCCAGTGGCTGACCACAGGTGAGATCGCTTACCTGATCGTGGCGCCCGTGGTGGTCTTCTTCGATCTGCTGCGCTACCTCAACGGCCCGCAGGTCGCCAAGACCCGCCGCACCATGAACCAGAAGCTGGCCGAGGCCGAGGGCCGCCCCGACCCCGCTTGGCAGGACTCCGACGGGGACCCCGAGAACGCGGACACCGGGAACTCCGGGCCCGCCGGGAACGGCGACAGCGCACCGCCGGCCGGCCTCTACCCGCGCGTGCGCAATGCTCTTGCGCGGCACCGGGTGCGCCCGCACCTGTTCAGCGGGATCGAGTTCGAGATGTTCCTGTGCGTGGTCGCTCCGGCCACGGTCCTGGTGTCCTTGTTCACCCCGCTCAACAGCCTCGTCATCCCTGTAGCGGTGCTGTCGGTCCTGGCGCTGTCCTTCTTCGAGATCGTGCTCGTCCTGCGTTTGTGGAAGGACACCCGCCGCTTCGAGTCGCGTATGCGCTCCTTGGCCGTGTCCGACGACACGGCCTCCCGCGGCGGCAGTTGAGTCCGTGCCGGGCCCGGGGGCGGACCCCTGACAGACGAGTGCCGTGCCGGTTCCCCGAGGGGTCCCGGCACGGCACTTCCCGTGTCAGGGGGACGCCGCGGGGCGCCCCGGGCGGGTCAGGAGGAACCGGGGCGCTGTTCCGGCCCCTTGCCCTCGCCGGAGTCCGGCCCTGATCCCCGGTTCTCCCCGGACGCGGTGCCGGGAGCGGCCGGGACCTCCGAGGCGGGCGAGTCGTCCGATGGGCTCGATCCGGACATCGCGGCCGCGGGGGCGGGCTGCTGGTCGTTCCGCCGCAGGAACCACGTGGGCTGGGGCTCCACGGCCCACTTCATGGCCTTGCGCACCCAGGGGGAGCACAGCAGCAGCACCAGGGACACGGCGAGCGTGGTGGTCACTGCCAGGCCGATCGGTCCGGTGCCCTCGAAGAAGTCGTAGTACGGCGAGGTCTTGAGGACGAGCAGCACCACGGAGTGGCCCAGGTACACGAACAGCGTGTAGGCGCCGAGCTTGGTGAACCAGGTGCGCTTCTTGGGCGTGAGCGTCAGTACCGCGAAGGACATCGCCAGAGCGATCCCCATGAAGATCAGGCGGATCGCCATGCTCGGCAGCAGGGGGTCGATGTCGCGGTCGGTGAGGCTCTCACGCCAGAACAGCCACTCGCGGCTGACCTCTTCGTTGGCGATGAACAGGGCGAAGGCGAAGGTGGTGGCGAAGACGGCCACCGCGCCGACGCGCGCCCAGACGCGGTCGAGGAGGGCGAGGTGCTCCTTGCGCAGGGCCAGGCCCAACACGAAGAACGGCAGGAAGCTGAGCACACGGCCCAGGGAGAGCGTGGTGCCCAGGTCGGCGGTGGCGGCGAAGGCCGAGATGATCACCGCGATCGTCACGGGCCAGCGCAGCCGCTTCCAGACGGGCACGCTCAGGCGCCACAGGAAGAGGGCGACCAGGAACCACAGGGACCAGGTCGGCGTGAGCACCGACAAGGAGTCCGGCAGCCCTTCGTCGACCGCGTAGATGGTCTGGTGGATGGCCCAGAAGATGAGATAGGGGACGGCCAGGGTCAGGACCGCCTTCTCGACACGGTTGGGAGAGGCGTCGAAGTTCCTCGACAGGTACCCGCTGATCAGGATGAACGCGGGCATGTGGAAGAGGTAGATCCAGTAGTAGAGGACCTGGGTGGGCGGGTAGTCCCGAAGCGGTTCGATCGCGTGGCCGAACACGACCAGGGCGATGAGAACGAATTTGGCGTTGTCCAGGCGGGAATCGCGGTTCGGGACCTGGGCGGACTGCTCGGGTCGGTCAGCGGAGTCCGGGACGCGGCTCACGCCGTGCCCTGGATCAGGCTGCGGGGACACCGGGCTGGTCATGGATGAGGCCACAGAAGGACTCCGAGGTTCGGGATGTCTTGGGCAGGGACGTTCGCGGTGCGTCGGCTGCGTTACGGGGCCGGGTTCGTCGAGGGGCGAACGCTGTCGGTGCCGCGTGGTGCGCGAGGGGGACACCGGCCGATTCACGGGATCTGTCCACATCGTGTCCCGTTACCATACGGTGATGTGGCGAAGGCTTCCAGTGGGTAACCCGAATCGCTGGAAAGTTCCAGAAAAGTCACATGTCGATCAACCGCAGTGGTGTGGGGCGAGCGTGACCGGGCCGACGCGCGGCAATGGGTCGCTTTCCGTGTGCAGACCCTAACCCATCGGGGCGAGGGCTTGTACATTCCCGTGGTGGCCATGCCGATGTGGGCCGGAGCCCCGGCCCGGCTAAGCTGCGGAGGAGTACAGGAGCCCCCCGAACAGGCGACTGCCTCAGTCGAGAACGAAGAAGGCGGTGGAAACCGTGCCGCACGCGGTGGACCCCAACCGTGCAGCTCAGCACGGGAGTGTGGTCATGCGACTCCTCGACGAGATCTTCCCGCTCGTCGAGGGGTTCTACGTCGACCTCCACAAGAACCCTGAGCTCTCCCACGCCGAACACCGCACCGCCAGCGGGGTCGCCGAGTGGCTCGCCCGCACCGGGTACGAGGTGCACAAGGGCATCGGAGGGACCGGTGTCGTGGGCATCCTGCGCAACGGTCCCGGACCCACGGTCATGCTGCGTGCCGACATGGACGCACTCCCGCTGGAGGAGAAGACCGGACTGCCCTACGCCAGCACGGCTCGCACCGACGACACCGAGGGCACCGAGGTCCCCGTCATGCACGCCTGCGGACACGACGCCCACACCGCCTGCCTGGTGGGCGCCGCCGACCTGCTGTCGGAGACCCGCGACCAGTGGGCCGGCACCGTCATGGTCGTCGCCCAGCCGGGCGAGGAGACCCTCGACGGCGCCCAGGGCATGATCGACGACGGGCTCTACGACCGTTTCGGCCGTCCCGACGTGGTCCTGGGGCAGCACCTGGGACCCCAGCCCGCAGGGCTCATCTCGCACCGGGCCGGGATCATCCTCGGGGCCGCCAACTCCTACCGGGTCCGGATCTTCGGCGAGGGCGGACACGCCTCTCAGCCGCACACCACCGTCGATCCCGTGCTCATCGCCGCCAACGTGGTCTCCCGCTTGCAGGGCGTGGTCTCACGAGAGATCAGCCCCAGCGAGATGGCGGTACTCACCGTCGGCCGTGTCCAGGCCGGTACCAAGGCCAACATCGTCCCCGACGAGGCCTACCTGGAGATCAGCACACGGGCGCTCAACGACAACGTCGCCCTCCAGCTGGAGACGGCCGTCGAGCGCATCGTACGCGCCGAGGCCGCCGCCTCCGGCGCCGGACGCGAACCCGAGGTGGAGCGCTTCCAGAGCAGCGGGACCACCTTCAACGACCCCGCCAGCACCAACGAGGTCGCTTCCGCCCACCACGCCTACTTCGGCGACGAGTACGTCATCCACTTGCCCGATCCCTCGCCCGCCACCGAGGACTTCTGCGCCTTCGGGCTCCCGGGCGACATGCAGCCCATCCCGTACGTGTTCTGGTTCGTGGGCGCCACCCCGCACGACGTGTGGGAGTCCGCCCCCGGCAGCACGCCGTACGAGAAGATGGGCAACGTCCCGAGCAACCACTCGCCCTACTTCGCCCCCGCCCGCGAACCCACGCTGCGTGCCGGGCTCGCCGCGATCACCGTCGCTGCCCTGGCCTACCTCGGCCAGGAGAACCCCGACGCCGCTCCCGTGTCAGTGGAGGCCGAGGAGCCCTCGGGTGCCGCAGTGCCCGGGCCCGCGCCGGTCGACGCCCCGGCCCGGCCCGTCCCGCAGGACGCCCTGCCACCCGAACCCGAGCTCTCGCCCGACCTTCCGCCGATGCCCGAACCCGTCCAGGCCGAGCCCTTCCAGGCCGAGTCCGTGCCGGACGGGCCGCCGTTGGGCGAACCCGTACCCGAGGACGGATCCGCTCCGGAAGGCCCGCCCCCGGGCGGGCCCCCGACGGGTGAACCCGTTCCGGGCGGCCCGCCTTCCGGGGAACCGGTACTGGACGAGCCCGTGCCGCACGCGCCCGAGGAGTCCTACGAGAACCCGTTCCTGGCCGCGTCCTCCTCCTGGACCGATGTCCCCGACGAGCCCCCGGCCCCGGGGAGGACCACCGCCGATCCGCAGCACGCCGACTCCACGTACCCGGCCGACATGGACCGGTACCTGCAGGAGGGGGACGAGCTCGGTCAGGCCCCACCGCCGCAGGCCCCGCCGTCGGGCCCGGCCTACTCGGGTCCGTCGCCCGAGGGCAGCGCCCAGCAGGGCCCGCCGCCTCCGCCGGAGGGTGAAGGGGAGCGGCCCGACCACGACCGCCGGTTCTGAACGCACACGGGGGGCGCCCCGCCCGCTGGGGCTGGGGCGACCCCCACCTGCGCCGACGGCTGCGCCATCCGCGGGAGAACACTGCGCTCGCGGTGTGCGTGGCCGTCACCGGGCTGGCCGTTCTCGGTGCGGTCAGCCGTTTTCTGTCCGGTGCCCCCGACCAGCCGCTGCTGCTGCTCAGCATCCCGCTGCTGGTCTACTTCGTGCGCGGATACCTGCACGCCCTCCAGCGGGTCAACGGAGTGCGTATCACCGGAGAACAGTTCCCCGAGGCCCACCGGATGGTCCGGGAGGCAGCCGAGCACTTCGGCATGCCCCACGTCCCGGAGGCCTACGTCGTGCTCGGCAACGGTGTCGTCAACGCGTTCGCGTCCGGACACGGGCAGCGCCGCTACGTCGCGATCAACAGTGACCTGTTCGAGGTCGGCGGCCGACTGCGGGACCCCGACGCCCTGCGGTTCGTCATCGGCCACGAGGTCGGACACATCGCCGCCGGCCACACCTCCTTCTGGCGCCAGTTCGGCATCTCCGTGGCCAACGTGATCCCCGGCGTCGGCAGCACCCTGGGACGTGCCCAGGAGTACACCGCCGACAACCATGCCCACGCCTTCTGCCCCGAGGGCCGCCACATGCTCCAGGTCCTGGCCGCCGGCAAGTACCTCTACCCCGACGTGGACTTCGACGACATCGCCGCCCGTGCCCACACCGACACCGGGTTCTTCGTGCTACTGGTCAACCTCTTGTCCAGCCATCCGGTCAACACCTTCCGGTTCGCCGCGCTGGCCGACCCCGACAGGCCCGGACGGCTCCTGTGACCGGCTCCGGGACGACGCACGGCCGGCCCCGCTCCGTGTGATCCGTGGCACTGCCCACCCTGGTGTGTTCTTCGCAGCGCAGCTCAAGGGGTGTGGGCGCGAACATGTGGTCCGTACGGTTCGAAAAGCAGCGGATCGCCCCTACCATTGCCCCGTGCCATGGTCCGAGACTCTTCCTCAAGTCAGCCTCGCCGGGACCCTTCTGGCGGTCCTGCTGCTCTTCTTCGCGGCGATCGGGGAACCCCTGCTCGGGCGACGGGCCTACGCCTGGCTCTCCCGTAGCCGCTTCGACGACGAGCGTTCCCTGAAGCTGCTCCACGCCGTCACCATGGGCGTGCACGTCCTGTGGGGGCTGCTCGTGCTGCTCGTGGTCGTGCTCTCGCCCGGGCTCGCGGCCGACGATCTCGGACTGCGTGCGCCCCACGCGGTCGGCCCGGTCGTGGGCGGTGCGATCGGCGGTCTGGTGGCGCTCGCGCTGTTCTGGGTGTTGGTCAACGGCATGCCCAGCCGCGAACGGCTGCTGCCCGGGAAGCCGGACGAACGCCTGCCCGGGCCGAAGAAGCGCGGGACCCACAAGGGGCGCCGCGCCGCAGACCGTCCCATGACCCTGCCCGAACCCGGCCGCAGGGTCGAGGAGCTGCTCTATCCGCGTACCCGCGCTGAGCAGGCGACCGCCGCCGGCACCGCCGTCACGGGCGGGTTCTTCGCCGAACTGCTGTACCGGGGCCTGTTCATCACCCTCGTGGCGAGTATGGGACTGCCCCTGCTCGTGGCCGCGCTGCTGTCGATCCTGCTGTTCTCCCTCGCGCACGTCTATCAGGGGTGGTGGGGCACTGCCCACGGGGCCCTGACCGGGACCCTGTTCACTGTCCTGTACCTGGGGACCGGGAGCCTGTGGGTACCGATCGCCGTGCACGTGGGGCTCAACTTCCGCTCGATGGTCTTCCCGCCCGCATCGGCGGCGCCCGACGACGACCGGCACGACTACTACGACGATTACTACGACTACCCGGACACGGGGGAGACGGCCGACACCGGCGCCACCGGTGATCACACGTCGTGGGGGAGCGGAGCCGCTGAGGGCACCGGGAGCCCGGGCGAGCGGACGCCGTGGGGCGGAGGGTCCCTTCCGGGCGGGGGCGACCCGCGCGGCCGGGACCGGCTGAGTGCGGACGACCCCCAGGCGTACTGGGACATGCTCGACGATCCCCGGGACGACCGCCGAGCCCCCTGAGCCCGAGCCGCCCCGGCCCCGAGCCCCGGGGCCGGCACGGTGCGGCCTCCCGGCGCGCGTCAGCGCGACCGTCGGGCCGACGGGTGACGGTGGGGCCGGGAGGGTTCAGGGCACCTGGCTCTGGGCGAGTTCCATGACCGTCTCGAACTCCTTGCTCTGCTGCCGGCCCCGGTTGACCATGGCCACCGCGAGGCACGGTGCGAACGCACGCGCCCAGTCGAGCATCCGTTCCGCGTCCATGCCCGTGGCCTTGGAGAGCTCCTCGGCGCGCTGCCGGGCCTGGGCGGGGTCGGTGATCCGCCACATGAGCCAGTCCACCGTGTCGGATGCGCCGTCACCCGCGCACGCGCGTGGGTCGAGCGCCACGAGCCCGCGCGCGCCGCCGTCGATGACGTTGCCGGGATGCAGGTCGCCGTGCAGGGGCACCGTGCCGACGTCGTCGTGGGCGAGGTCGCGTGCTCGGTTGAACCCCTGGTGCAGGACCGCAGGTGGGACGATCCCGGCCGCCGGACCCTCGGCCCGTTCACGTCCCCACATGTCGAAGACGAATTGCACACGCGCCATGAGCGGCCGCAACTCCGCGAGATGCTCCGGTTCACCGTCCACGGAGTGCAGGCCCTGGATGAGCGCGCCGATCGTGGCCATCGGGGGCAGTACGCCCGAGGCGGACAGAGGCCGCCCCCGGATCCGCTCCATGAGGATCGCACCGCGGTCGTGGTCCAGCTCCCACACCTCGGGTACCCGGCCGCACTCGGCCCACATCCGCAGCATCTGTGCCTCGGCCTGGGCCAGCCCGTGGTCGGGCGAGAGCTTCAGGACACCTCGGCGGCCGTCGGCGAGCGTCACGTACACGACCACGGAGGTGCGCCCTCCCGGGACCGCCGAGTGCTGCAGGGTCAGGTCCCATTCCGTGGCGAGTGCTTCGAGCGTGGCGGGCAGTTCCTCCAGCCAGTCGCCGACGTGGGCCCCGAATCGCCGCTCGAACCGACGGCGTTGCTCCTCGCCGACCCACCGCTCTGTGACTTCGCTCATGTGTTCACCTCAGGTTCGCCCGCACCGCAGTCCGGCCGCGCTGCGCGGACGCGGGGTGTGAGCCCCGCCCGGGTCCAGGACGGGCCGCGACCGGGGTGTCCCGTTCACCGGGCTGTGCCGTCGTGCGGGAGATCCCCGCCGTTCACGGCCCTACCCACCCCGGCCCGGCGATAACAGTCTCCGTCGGGCTCAGACGAGGCGTCCCTTGGCGGTCCGGTGCTGGGCGAGCAGGGTGTCGACGACCAGCTCGGAGGGCCACAGTGGTGAGGTGATCGCGGTGGCGTCCAGGGAACGCAGCAGGTCGAAGTCGGACCCGTCGACCATGCGCCAGGCCGCGACGGCGACGTTGCCGTGCCCGCCGCGGCGCAGGCGGTCCACGGCGTCGGAGACCGAGGGCGCCCAGGTACGCAGATAACCGACCTGGACGGGGGTGTCGAGGCGCCGGCTGAGCATGCGCGCCACGTCCGTGACCACGGTGCGTTCATCGGTGCCGGTGGCGCCGTCGGCCGCCAGGACGACCCCGTCCTGGCGGCTCCACCCGGATTCGGTCAGGCGTGTGGCCATGTCCGAGACGATGGAGGGGACGGCGCCCAGGGGAGGGGTGTGGCAGGAGTCGCGCAGCTCCGACAGCCCGATACGGGAGAGCATGTGGGCGCTGGCGACGTCACCGCCCGCCACGAACGCCGGTACGACGACCTTGGGGCCTTGTACCCCGTGGACGGTGGCGGCCACCTCCGCTGGGGCGCCGAAGGCGGGGGTCACGGGAACCTCGCCCCGATCGGCGACGGCGCCGGCCAGGCCGTGGAGGGCTTCCCGGCGTTGGGCGTCGCGGGAGTCGTCGGCTACGAGGACCATCGTGGGGACCATGCACGGCTCCTTGGGATCGCTACGTCCTCTCTGCCGACGCGTACCGAGCGTAAACAGGCACGGTTTTTCCTGAGTTCCCCGTGTTGTCCGGAGGGAAGCGGCAGAGAGTGGTTGGTTTGGTTATCACCTTGGAAGGGCTCGGTGAACCATAACGATTTCCGAAGTGCAGGGGAGGGGTCGGTCGGCGATGGTGGTGATGCGCACTTCCCGGGCCTTCAGGGGAAAACGGTATTACCCCTCTCGCCTGTGCCAATGATACGCAGCCCCGGGCGAAAACCCACAAAATGAGTCCGAAAACTCATTACTCGCCGGTAGGGAGTTGCTCGTGTGGGTGGAGTGGCTTTTTTGATCCTCTCCAGAGAGATATCCACGAAGAATTCCCGTGCATTCGCATGGAGCAGGTGCACATGCTGAGAGCGCCCCACCGGCACGGAGGGTGGCCCGGGCGCTGAGCCGTGCCGCCCTCCCCGACGGCGGGGGAGGGGGCCTTGCCATATTCGTTCGCCCTGTGTCAAGGGTGTGAGCTCCCCTCCTCTGTTGCGGGCGCACACCACCTGACGTGGGGAGACAGGGTGCGAGTGCGGCGTGATCACTTGCCAACTCACCCGAGCGCGCTCAAACTTGGAGACGAGCGGACACCGTGCACCGGTCGGACACAACACGCCACCTTCGGCACCACGGGTCACACGGATCGCATCCGTTCCGCACGGCGAACCGTGCCCTTCCGTCCGCTCTTACCGGAACCCGCACGACCCACGACGAACCATTCAGACTGGAGTGAGTATGGCCGTCCACCCGCGGGTGCAGACGCTGGCCCAGACCTTCCTCTCCCACGCCGACCACGAGGCCCCCGGTCTCGTGTGCGGCCTGTACCTGACCGGTTCGGTCGCGCTCGGCGACTTCCGCCCCCACACCAGCGACGTCGACTTCGTGGTGGTCACCGACCGCCGCCCCGACCCCGACCAGGCCGACCGCCTGCGCCGTGCCCACATGCGTACGCGCAGCGAGATGCCCGGCCCCCAGTTCAACGGTGTCCACGTCACCTGGGACGACCTCACCCGCGACCCGGCCGCTTGCGGTCCCGTCGCCTCGGTGGTCGGGGGCCGGTTCCGGTCCCGCGCCCAGCAGGACGTCAACCCCGTGACCTGGCACGTCCTGGCCGAACGCGGTGTGACCGTGCGAGGGCCCCATCCCCTGGAACTCGACGTGTGGGACGAGCCGGAGAGTCTGCGCGCATGGTCGCTGGGCTCGCTCGACGAACAGTGGCGCCGTTGGAGGGAGAAGGCCGGGCGCCTGGTCACCCCGCGCGGCCTCGCCGTGCTGGGATCCCTCGCCCCCTCCTGGAGCGTGCTCAGCGTCAGCCGCCTGCACTTCACACTCAGGACCGGCGAGATCACGTCCAAGTCGGGGGCGGGAGCCTACGCCCTGCACGCCTTCCCGGAGAAATGGCAGCGCATCGTCAACGAATGCCTGCGCGTACGCCGTGCCTCCCAGGGGCCGTCCCTGTACGAGAGCGCCCTGGCCCGCCGCCGTGCCGCGCTGGACTACATCGAGATGGTCCTGGACGAGTCCCTGCGCGGAAAGCTCGCCACCTGAGCCGGTCCGGCCGGCGGGAGGAAACGGGACACGGGCCGCCCGTCCGCGGGGCCGCTTAACCTGTTCCTATGAGCATGTGCCCCATCGTCCGTTTCGGCGACCCCGTACTCACCAGTCCGACCGTCCCGGTCACTTCGTTCGACCGGCACACCGAGAAGCTGGTCCGCGACCTCCTCGACACCGTCGACGCCCCGGGGCGCGCCGGTGTGGCCGCCACCCAGATCGGTGTGGGGTTGAGCGCCTTCAGCTACGACGTCGACGGCCGTGTCGGTTACGTCATCAACCCGCGCATCGTGGAACTGTCCGACGAACTCCAGGACTGCGACGAGGGCTGCTTGTCCATTCCCAAGCTCTGGTACCACACCAAGCGTGCGCGCCGGGCGGTGGTCACCGGGGTCGACGTGCGCAACGAGCCCGTCACCGTGGAGGGCACCGACCTCATGGCCCAGTGCTTGCAGCACGAGACCGACCACCTCGACGGCATGCTCTACATCGACCGGTTGCCGAAGGAGGACCGGAAGCGGGCCCTGCGTGACATTCGCCGTTCCGACTGGTTCCTCTCCGGTTCCCAGGACAGCGAGGCGCAGCAGGGAAGCGCCCTGCCGAGCGCTTTCGGTGGCGCCTGAACAGGGAAACCTGTCCACGGCCCGTGGGTGGGACGGACGCGGCGGGCGCGGACGGTCGTCGGTAACAGGTATGTTCTAGACACATCCCCGCGCAGTCCACAAGCCCGGCGTTCGACACATCGGGCATGTAACGCCAAGATCTCGTATGGTCTTCTCAGACCTCCGGCTCCGCGGTTGCAACCCCCCTCCTGACCCTCCACGGCCGCGGGCGACCGGATGTGTCCAGACCATCCACGGAGCCGACATGACATCCTCTCCTCGAAGCCGCACCCTGCGCACCCAGCGGGCCCTCCTCACCCTCACCACCATCAGCGCCGCTCTCCTCCTCGGGCCGGTCGCGGGGGTCGCACACGCCGATCCCGACGACGTCGACATCGACGAACTCACCGAGCGCGCAGAGGAACTGGAGGAGTCCTACAACGGCGAACTCCTCCAGTTCAACGAGATCAAGGACCGTGTCGAGAAGGCCGAGGAGGACCTGGCAGAGGTCGAGGAGCGCCTCGAGGCCTCCCGCGGCACCGTCTCGGAGATCGCCCATGCCCGATACGTCGACGGTGCCGTCGACCCGGCGCTGCGTGTGGTCTTCGACAGCGACCCCGAGCAGATGTTCTCCGACGCGGCCAACGCCAACTACCTGGGCGAGTCACAGGCCGAGCAGATCTCCGACCTCATCGACACCCGCGACGAGGCCGAGGAGGTCACCGAGGAGCTCGACACCGAACTCCAGGACGCCGCCGAACTCGTCGAGGAGCTCGAGGAACAGAAGGACGACGTCGAGGAGCGCATCGCGGAGCTGGAGGCCGAGGAGGAGGCCCAGAACCCCGGCAACGGCGACGGCAGTGTCCCCGCCGACGCCCGGGGCCCCGGTTTCGCCGACGTCACCCCGACAATGGCCACGATCCGCGACGACATCATCGGCCAGTTCGGCGCGCCCTTCCCCGTGGGCTGCTACCGGCCCAGCGCCGACGACCACGGCGAGGGCCGTGCCTGCGACTTCATGATGAGCGCCAACGGTGCCATGCCCTCGGAGGGGAACCGGCAACTCGGTACGCAGATCGCCCAGTACGCGATCGACAACGCCGACCGGCTGGGCATCGACTACATCATCTGGGAACAGCAGATCTGGCACACCGGCAGCCGGCAGTGGCGCGGCATGGAGGACCGCGGCAACCTGACCCAGAACCACTTCGACCACGTGCACGTGTCATCACTGACCTAGTAGTACTTCGTTAACTTGTGTCGGGGTCGGGGCCTGAGGGCTGAAGGCTCTGGTCCTGAGGTGGGGAGGTGCGTTGGGGGTGGATGGACCGGTGCAGGTGGGCCGGGGCCGATGGTCGATGGACCGGTGACGGGTGGGTGGTGTTCGTCGGAGCGCCGAGCGTAGCCCGGCCGGGGCTTCCCGCAACCCGCTTCGGCGCCCCGCCACACCTGCTTCATCGCGCTGATGGTGGCGGGTGTGTGATGGGTTCTCGCGGCGCCTCGGGGTGTGCGGTCCGCCCCTTCCCCGGGCCGGCCCGCTCTCGCCGCCGAACACCCAACGGCCGCAGACCAACCATCCGCCCAAAAAGGGTGGGGGACCCAACCGCCAACCCCCAGTGGTGGGCCATTGCGGTCAACGCTTGCGGTGTGTGCACGGTGGCTCGCTCCTGCGGAGGCAACGGCCGGCCCCGGCCGCTCCCGGCGGCGTATGGAGGCCGGGGGCGGCAGGCGTGTGCGCAGCCACCCCAGGCCCCGCTTGCTCCCGGCAGGGCGTTGCAGCCGGGGCCCACCAGCGTGGGCACCCCTGCTTCGGAGAATCTCCCCCGCCGGTGGAGCTGGAGCACACCGGGGGAGCTGGAGCGGCCCCGTGCGGACCCCGGAGACCGAAAACCACCGTTGACAGTGCTCGTGTGGGCACCAGCACCCGCCTACGGTGCCCACACGGGCACTATCACCCGCCCGGCCCGGCACCGCCTGGGCCTCGAATCCGACCCCGGCAACAAGAACCACAGCCGAAGCCGGTTCCGGCAGCAATACCCACGCGCCGAAACCCGCCCAGCCACCCGCACACCGGCCGCCCCCGGACTCAATGCTCTGCTGGGGCAGGCGGGGCCTCGGGGGCCG
>NZ_ANAY01000012.1 GCF_000340965.1 Nocardiopsis kunsanensis DSM 44524 | reverse complement strand
CGCACACACCAGCCACCCCCGGCCTCAATGCCCCGCCGGGAGCAGGCGGGGCCAGACCCGAAGGGCCGGTAGTTGCCTCCGCAGGAGCGAACCACCCCCCCGCACGCCGCAAGCGGTGGTCACAATGCAGCCCCACAGGGGGAGGAAAGCGCCCACCATTTCTTCTGCTGCCAGGGCGCCGGGGGTGGGAGGGGTTCGTCGAGGTGGGTCGGGAAAGCCCGGCGCAAAGGGTCGGAGCGCACACCCCGAGGCGCCCCACACCAACCCACCACACACCCGCCACCAACCCCGCAAAGAAACGTGTGCGGGGGTGGCGCCGACGAGGGTTGCGCGAAGACCCGGCCGGGCTAGAATTCCCGACCCCGACGAACCACCATCCCCGGCACCACAAGAAACCCCCGCCCTCGAACCCCGAACACATCAAGAAACCCCCACCCCAGCCCCCATCAACGATCTAGGAGGGACTGGGCGAGGGGCAGGGAGCGCTCCGTCCCGGGGTCTGTCTCCACGAGGGGCCGAGCCCTGTCCCGGCCGGTCGGGACAGCGCCCCTCCGCCGCGGTCCCCGAAGACCTGGACCGCAGTCCCCGGCCCGGGTGAGCTGTCAGCGGTGCACGGTCCCGGGCGGGCGCTGCACCCCGGTCCGCAGGGTCAGGGGCACCAGGGCGAGCAGAGCCACGGCGGTGACGGCGAACGCGGGCCCGTAACCGAGCAGCTGGATGAGCAGGCCCAGACCCATGGCGCCCGCCCCGGTCCCGGCGTCGTAACCGATGTTCCACACCGCGCTGGCCCGCCCTTGCCCGGAGGTACCGGCACGGTCGAGCATGATCGTCACGGTGTCGTTCTGCACCGACCCGAAACCGAGCCCGAACAGCGCGGCCCCGCCCAGGATCAGCGCCGCCGGTACGGGTCCGGGCTGCTCGGAACCGGTACCGGTCCACATGGCCGCAGTCACCAGCCCCATGCCGAGTGCGCCCGAGACCATCGCGGGCATGAGCAGGACCGTGCGCCCGTACTGGTCGTACAGGGCACCGGCGGTCCAGCGGCCCACGACCACACACAGCGCGTACACCGCCAGCGCAGCGCTCACGAGCCAGGCGGCCTGCTCGAGGGGGATCGCCAGGAAGGTCACGATGCTGCTCGCGGAGATCGCGACCAGCAGCATCATGAGCAGGGGAGAGGCCAACGCCGCCCACAGCCTCAGGCCTCGGGGTGCATCGCTGTGGGAGGTGGAGGCCCCGGTCGTGGGGATGGAACGCAGGGCCGGGCGGTTGCGCCCGCCGTCGGCGGACCAGATCCCCGAGGCCAGGACCGCGGCGATCACACCGGTCGCGCCGGTCACCCAGAAGACGGGACCGAACCCGACCGCGAGTGCCACGGCCACACCTCCGGGCAGGATCACCACCTGGGGCAACCCGACCGCGAGCCCGTAGAGGCCGGTGGCCCGGCCGACCTGGGCGCGCGGGACCAGTCGCGCCGCCAGCGCCGTGCCCGCGACCGTGACCATGCCGAAACCGATGCCGCGCACCGCGGAGACGAGGATGAGCGGGCCCAGGTCGGCGGTGGCGGCGAACAGGGGCGTGGGCAGCCCCAGGACGAGCGACCCGACGGGGAAGGACCAACGGTAGGCACCGCGGTCCAGGAGCCAGGGCATCCCGAGCTGGGTGAGGACCGTGGTGAGCATGAACACAGCTGTGGTGGTGCCGGCGCCGAACTCGCCGGCCCCGCCCCGGGAAGCCCACAGCGGCACCAGGGGCAGGACGGCGGCGAACCCGCACAGTCCGATGGCGGTGGCGGCGATGAGCAGGGCGAACCCGCGCCCGCGCAGCCCGGGGAGACCGGTGTCGGAGTCGGGTGCGGCGGAGCTGGAGGAAGAAGGGCGGGGTCGGGTCATCCTTCCTTTCTAGTCGAGCCCCTCAAGCCTGTCCATGTGGGACTTCCGGGGGTTTGTCGCCCGTCCGGTACGTGCCTTCCTGCGCGCGTCCGGGCCGCCGGACGGCCGCGGAAACCCCGCCCGGCCCGTGGCGGATCAGCTCTCCGGGGCATGCCGCAGCCACCCGGCGATCCAGTCCCGCATACGCTCGGCGAGCGCGGGCTCGACCGCCCGCTCGGCGTGGCCCATGCCCGGAACGATCCACAGGTCCTTGGGGGCCCGTGCCGCGGAGTGGATGGCGGTGGCGTGCGAGGTGGGGAAGTAGGCGTCGGAGTCGCCGTGCACCACCAGCAGCGGCGCGGGGGAGATCTCCCCGGCGATCTCGCGCGGCTCGGCAGGGCGGGTGCTCCACCTGCGGTCGATGACCCGCACCTTGCGGAAGGTACGCAGGAAGAAACGCCCCACGCGCCCACCGACCCCCACGTGCAGCAGGCGCATCGGTCGGGTCCCGCGGTAGAACCAACGGCTCGGTCCGCTCACCGCCACGACCGCGTCCACGCCGCCGAAGATCGCCGCGTGCCGGATCACGACCGCCGCGCCCATGGAGAAGCCGACCGTGACCACACGCTCGTACCCCAGCTCCCGGAGACGCGTCAGCACCGCCTCCAGGTCGTGGATCTCCGCGTTGCCCACGGTGCTGCGCCCCTCGGAACCGTGGTGGCCACGGAAGTCGAAGGTCATGACGTCGCCGACCGCGTACATCGTCTCCGCGATCGTGCGCGTGTACGGGTTGCGATGGGTACCGGTGAAACCGTTGGCGAGGACCACGGCCGTGGTGCGGGCCTCGGCACCGCGCAGCAGGACTGCGTCGATCCCGATCCCGTCGGAGGTGGTCAGCCAGTAGCGGTGTTCGCCGCTCCGTAGTGGTTGCTCAGGCACATCGGACACGCCTTCCATCCTGCCCCACGGAGCGGCCCGGAGGGGTCTTCGACCCCACGGGTAGCGAGGGAAACGACGTCAGGTGTCGGTCTGGAACCGGTACCCGCGGCCCGCCTCGGTGATGAGGAACTGCGGGCGGGCGGGGTCGGGCTCCAGCTTTCGCCGCAGCTGAGCCATGTACACCCGCAGATAGTTGGTCTCGCTCTGGTACGCCGGGCCCCACACCTCCTGCAACAAGCGGCGTTGGCTCACCAGGTCCCCCGGACACTGCGCCAGGATCTCCAGGATGTGCCACTCGGTCGGTGTCAACCGCACCTCTTCGTCCCCGATCAGCACACGTTTGGCGCCCAGGTCCACCGTGAACGCCGACGTCACCACCTCCGGCGCGGCCTCCTCCGATGCCGACCGCCGTTCGGCCGCCCGCATCCGGGCGAGCAGCTCGTCCATCCCGAACGGTTTGGTGACGTAGTCGTCCGCGCCCGAATCCAGGCACCGCACCTTCTCCCCGGCCGAATGGCGCGCCGACAGCACGATGATCGGAACCTGGGTCCACCCGCGCAGGCGCCGGATCACTTCCAACCCCTCCATGTCCGGCAACCCCAGATCCAACAGGACCAGGTCCGGACGGTTCCGGGTCACCAGGCGCAGCGCGTCCGCGCCGCCCTCGGCGGTGTCGACCTCGTGGCCGCGCGCCCGCAGGTTGATCCGCATCGCCCGGATGATCTGCACGTCGTCGTCAACGACCAGCACCCGCACCGGTCCCCCCTTCGTCCTCCGACTCCACCGCACGCAGGGTGAACACCATGGTCAGCCCGCCACCCGGGGTGTCCTCCGGAGTGAGCCCGCCCCGCATCGTCTCCACGAAACCGCGTGCGACCGCCAACCCCAGCCCGACGCCCGTCCCCTGCGGAGCGTCCCCGAGGCGTTGGAAGGCCTCGAACATACGTTGTTTGCCCTCGTCCGACACACCGGGACCGCGGTCGACCACACGCAGCTGTACCTCATTGCCGTGTGCACTGGCGTTGACCAGGACCGGGACCGTCGGGTCCGGGTTGTGCCGCACCGCATTGCTCACGACGTTGGCCACCGCGCGTTCCAGTAGCCCCGCGTCGGCGTACACGCGGGGCAGGCCGTCGGGCACGTCCACCCGCACCGCACCGCGGGGAAGCCCCAACAGTGTGGCGGGCACGACCTCCTCCAGCCCCACCGCCCGTAGTTTTGGACGCACGCTGTCGGTGTGCACCCGGCTCATGTCCAGCAGGTTGTCGATGAGCTGGTTGAGGCGGTCCGTGGACTCCTCCGCGGTCTCCAGCAGGTCGTCGCGGTCCTGGGGCGTGAGTTCGATGTCGGTGGCGCGCAGACTCGACAGGCTCGCCTTGATGGAGGTCAGCGGGGTCCGCAGGTCGTGCGAGACCGCCGCCAGCAACGCCGTGCGGATCCGGTTGCCGGCCGCCTGCCCGCGCGCCTCGGCCGCGTCCCACTCCAACCGCTGTTGCTCCATGGCGATAGCGATGTGGGCGGCGAAGGCCCACAGCACACCCCGGTCAGCGGCCGGAAGTACACGCCCCTTCAGTGCCAAGGTCAGCCCGTCGTTGATCGTGACCAGGACGTCGGCGTCCTCCTCGGACTCGCACACCGGCGTCCCGACGGTGTTGACCACGCGCCAGCCGCCGCCGTCCACACGTTCCAGCAGTGCCGCCGACCGTTGCCCGAAGGTCTCGGTGATACGCCTCAGCAACGCCGGCAGCGGTTCGTTCCCCGCCAGGACGCTCCCGGCCAGCAGGGAGACGGCGTCGGCCTCCGCACGCCCCCGGGCCGCCTGTGCCGCCCGGCGCGCCGCGACCTCCACCACGAGCGCCACCAACGTGCCCACCAGGATGAAGGCCACCAACGCCAGAAGATTGTCCACCGACACCGAGGGGCGCCCGTGCAGGGGGGAGAGGAGCACAGTCAGCAGTAGAGCGCTCCACAGCGCCGACACCAGAGCCGGGAACAGGCCGCCCACCGCGGCGGTGGCCACCGTGATGAACAACAGCAGCAGCGATTCCGAGGCCGGGCCGATGTTGTCGAAGGTCGGCAGGGCCAGTGTCAACGACAACAGGGGCGGAGCCACCAGAGCCAGGCCCCAACCGGTGACCAGGCGGTGCTCGCCCAGGCCGCGTCCGGGTTTGGACAGGGACCAGCGCCCGCTGCCGACCTCCTCGTGCGTGACGATGTGCACGTCGATGTCGCCGGAGTCCCGGGACACCATCGCGCCCACACCCGGCCCCAGCGCGTACTGCCAGGCAGGACGGCGCGAGGAGCCCAGCACGATCTGGGTTGCGTGCACCCCGCGGGCGAACTCCAACAACGCCGTGGGCACGTCGCTGCCCACGACCTGGTGGTAGGTACCGCCGAGCTCGGCCAGCAGGCGCCGCTGCCGCAGCATGTCGTCGGTGGGCGGCCCCGCCAGACCGTTGGGCGGCAGCACGTGCACCGCCAACAGGTGGCTGGGGTGGGGACCGCCGCCGCGTGAGCGCGCCGCGACCCGGGCCGCGCGCCGGATCAGCGTCTCACCCTCCGGGCCGCCGGTCAGCGCCACCACCACCCGCTCGCGTGCCTCCCACGTCACGCTGATCTCGTGCTCGCCCCGGTACCGGGCCAGGCCCTCCTCGACCCGGTCGGCGGTCCACAGCAGCGCCAGTTCGCGCAGCGCCGCCAGGTTGCCCTCGCGGTAGTAGTCGGACAACGCCGCGTCCAGGCGCTCGGGCGGGTGCAGGTCCCCCTGGGAGATGCGTCGGCGCAGCTCCTGTGGTGAGGCGTCGACCAGCTCGACCTCGTCGGCGCCGCGGACCAGTTGGTCGGGGACGGTCTGTGTGGGCCGGGAGCCGGTGATCTCCTCCACCACGTCGTTGAGGGACTCCAGGTGTTCGATACCGACCGTGGTGACCACGTCGATGCCGGCCGCCCGGATGTCCTCCACGTCCTGCCACCGGGTGGCGTTGCGTGCCCCGGGAGGGTTGGTGCGGTGCAGTTCGTCCACGACGACCAGGTCCGGGACGCGCGCGATCACCGCGATCACGTCCATGGCCCCGGACTCGTGCAGGGGGAGCGTGCTCAACCCCTCCAGGAGCGCACCGGTGTGTCGGCGTCCGTGTGTGACCGCGGCGCCCACGAGCACTTCGGCGCCGTGCGCGGCCCTGCGGTGCGCCTCGGTGAGTGCGCTGTAGGTGGTGCCGACGCCGGGCGCGTATCCCAGGTAGATGCGGAGTTTTCCTCGTGCCACGGCATCCATTGTCAGGGCGGTGCGGAGCACACGGAACGCTCCCCGGTACGGCCCGTCCCGATCCCTCGGAACCGCCGGAGCGCCCGGTCCGGCCCCGCCCCCGTGTGCAGGACCGAACCTCTTCCGGTGCAACCTTCGGCCGACTCCGGCCGTCCCACGTGAGACGGCGGTTCCTCGGGGACTGCCGTGAGAAGCTCTCGGTCCCGGCCCGTCCGGTCGAAGCAGCACAGTAACGCCCCCACGACGTGTATCGGGAGTACCCACCCATGTCGGCTCCACCCCCGCAGGGCCCCCACGGCCCGAACCAGGGGCCCACGGTCCCCAACAGCCCGGCCCCTACCCCGGTCGGCCCCAGGGTGGGCCGCCGCAGCCCCCGCCCGGGTACGGCCCGCAGGGCCCGCCCCCCGGACACGGACAGCAGCCTCCCCAGGGTCCTCCGCCCGGCGGTCCTCACGGTGGTGCACCGCAGGGCCCGCCCCCGCCCGGCTACGGGCAGCAGCCGCCTCCTCCGGGCGGCCGTGGCGCTTCCGGTTCCCGCAGGGGCTTGATCGTCGGTGGGGTGGCCGGCGGGGCCGCGGTCCTGCTCATCGCGGCCGTCGGTGTCGCCGTGCTCTCCGGGTCGACGACCTACGGGACCCTGGCCGAGGACCGCTGCGAGGACATCCTGTTCGAGGAGGACTTCTCCTCCTTCGGTGGCGGCGCGAGCGTCAACATCGACGGTGAGTACGAGGAGAACGGCGGCATCGCCGACTCGCACGTTCTGGAGTGCTCGGTCAGTTACGGCTCGGCGGAGAACTACGAGCACGCCGTCCAGGTCCTCGTCGAGATCCACGAAGCCGGCTCCACGGGTTTCGAGGAGGCCGCCGAGGACATGTCCGACGAGGTGCGGGACCTGGAGTCGGAGCTGGAGCCCGGCGAGCTGGGCCGGCCGTCCGGCAGCAGCGACCTCGTCGACACCACGGGCGATGCCATGTGGGAACACAGTTCCCTGGGCGACGAAGGCGTGGTCATGGCGATGCCGAGCGCGGGAGAGTACATGCCGGACATGGCCGCTGCCTTCTTCCGGGAGGAGAACGCCTTCTTCGGGATCTTCGCGGGACAGCCGGCCTCCGACGACTTCGACCCGGAGACGGGGATCGCCGACCTCGAAGCCCTCGGGGGACAGGTCCACAGCTCGGTCCAGGACGTCAACGAGTCACCGTAGGGGCCGAACGGGGACACGCCGGGGGACGGTTCCGCCCGCCCCGGCGTGCAGACCGTCCCGAACAGCCCCGTGAACACCGGAAGGGGCGCCGCGTTCCGTCCGGCGGACCGCGGCGCCCCTCCTCGCACGCCTGCCGAACGTGTCCCTCAGGAACGTTCGGGCACCAGCTTGCCGGGGTTGAGCACCCCCTCCGGGTCCAGCGCCGACTTCACCGAACGCAGGATCTCCGCACCCAACGGGCCGATCTCCGAGACCATCCACGGACGGTGGTCGGTGCCGACCGCGTGGTGGTGGGAGATGGTGCCCCCGGCCTCGGCGATCGCGTCCGAGACGGCCCGCTTGGCCCGGTCCCAGCGCGAGAGCGGGTCCGAACCGGCGGCGGTGGCCGCCGTGAAGTACAGCGACGCGCCGGTGGGGTAGGTGTGCGAAACGTGGCACAGGATGACCGCGCCGCCCTCCTCGCCTTCGAGGGAGCCCCTGAGCGCCTCGGTCACCGCCTCGTACAGTGGGAGCAGACCGGTCCAGGTGGTGGCCGTCTCCAAGGTCTCGGCGAGAACGCCCGCGCCGAGCAGGGTGTCGCGCAGGTAGGGGGAGGAGAAGCGGTTCTCCCTCCAGTGCGCGACGGGTTCCGGCCCCAGGCGGGTGCCACCGGCTCCGGTCATGAGTCGGCGTACGAGGCCGGCGCGCGTCTCGACCTCCTCCGCGGTTCCCTCGAAGCCGAGGACCGCCTGGCAGCCGGGGGTGGCCTCGCGTCCGCCCAGGGCAGCGCCCACGAAGGTCTCGGACTCGTCCAGGATCCGGGCCATGGTCGGGCGGACGTCGGACTGGGCCAGAATGCGTAGGGCCTCGGTGCCGGTCGCGAAATCGGGGAAGGACCATGCCTCGTCGAGCACGGTCTCGGGCAGCGGGCGCACCCGCACGCCGACTTCGGTGATGACACCCAGGGTGCCTTCCGAGCCCAGCACGAGACGTTTGAGATCGGGGCCCGCGGCGGAGGCGGGCGCTCCGCCCAACTCCAGGGTCCCGCGCGGGGTGGCCATACGCAGGGACACGACCATGTCCTCGAACCGCCCGTACCCGGCGGAGGCCTGGCCCGCCGAACGCGTGGCGGCGAACCCGCCGATGGTGGCGTACTCGAAACTCTGCGGCAGATGGCCGAGGGTGCAGCCGTGTTCGCCCAGGAGTTCCTCGGCACGCGGGGCACGCAGGCCGGCGCCCAGGACGGCGGTCGAGGAGGTGTGGTCGACGGAGACGAGACCGTCCAGACGGCGCAGGTCGAGGGAGACGACCGTCCCGAAGGGACCGCGCAGGGGATCGACACCGCCCACGACACTCGTCCCGCCGCCGAAGGGCACGACCGCCACACCCTCCGAGGAACAGAGTTCCACCAGGCGCTGGACCTGCTCGTGGTCGGCGGGCCGGACCACCGCGTCGGGTGCGGGGTCCGCCTGACCGGAACGGCGCCTCAGCAGGTCGGGTGTGCTCTTGCCGCCCGACCTGCGCAGGCGCACGGCGTCGCCGGTGAGCACGTGGTCCGTACCGACGATCCCGGCGAGGAGCTCGCGCAGGCGGTCGGACAGGTGTGAGGGCGGGAGGTCGACGTCGGCCTCTTCGACCGGGGGGATCGGACTCACGTCGGCGTGCAGGGCCTGCACGATGAGGTCGCGCAGGGCTGGGTCGAGTGCCTCGGCGCGCTCGGGGTCACCCCAGGCGAACCAGCTCATCTCGGGCGCGGAGGGTGTGGTTTTGTCGTGGGTCATGCTCTACAGTTTTACACATGACGTCAAAACGTAACGTAGAGGACGACATCCTCGACGCGGCCAGGACCTGCGTGGAGGCCTTCGGGGTACGCCGGACCACCCTCACCGACGTCGCTCGGCGTGCAGGTGTCAGCCGCCCCACCGTCTACCGGCGTTGGCCCGACGTGACCGCGCTCGTGGCCGACCTGCTCACCCGCGAACTGCGCACGATCCTCCTGGACGAGGAGGAACTCGCACAGGAGGACCGGGAGGAGGAAGCGACCCGTACCCGGCTGGTCCGCCACGCCGGCGGTGTCGCCCGCGCCCTGGCCACCCACCCCTTGTTCACACGTGTGGTCGACAGCGAGCCCGAACTCCTGGCGACCTACACCTTCCACCGGCTCGGAACCAGCCATCGGGCGGCGCTCGAGGTCATCGAACCCACTGTCGTGGAGGGCCAGGCCGACGGATCGGTCCGGCCCGGGGACCCGGCGGTCCTGGCCCGGACGGTGCTGGTGACGGTGCAGAACACCGTGACCGGGCGGCGCCTCTTCGACGACCTGATCGACGAGGAGGCGCTCGTGGGCGAGCTCGCCACCCTCCTGGACGGCTATCTCGCCCCGCCGGGCCCGCGACCGCAAGCGCACTCACCCTGACGGCCCCGGCCGTCCCGACCCCGGCGGCCGCGCCGCTCCCGCCCCACCATCCGTCTTCCAGGAAGGCTCACACCATGCGCTCGACCGTCCCCGCCCCCTCCTCCCTCAACGCTGCCCGCAGGGACGCCGACCTCGCGCACCTGGAATCCTCACCCGAGATCGACGTCCTGGTCGTGGGCGGCGGTGTCACCGGGGCAGGGGTCGCGCTCGACGCGGCCTCGCGAGGCCTCACAACCGTCCTCGTCGAACGCGACGACCTCGCCTTCGGGACCAGTCGCTGGAGCTCCAAGCTCGTGCACGGCGGTCTGCGCTATCTCGCCAAGGGCCGGTTCGGGATCGCCTACGAGAGCGCACGCGAGCGCGACGTCCTCATGCGTGTGACCGCACCGCACCTCGTGCGGCCGTTGCCCATGGTGGTACCGGTGCACCGGCACATCGGCGTGGGCAAGGCATTCCTCTCGCGTAGCGGTATGGGCCTGGGTGATCTTCTGCGCCGAGCGGTCGGGACCCCGCGAGAGCTCCTCCCGCCCCCGCGTACCCTCAACGCACGCCAGACCCTGCGCCTGCTGCCGACCGTGGCCCCCCGGGGCCTGCTCGGCGGCGTGCTCTCCTTCGACGGCCAACTCGTCGACGACGCCCGTCTCGTGGTGGCCCTGGCCCGCACCGCTGCACGTGAGGGAGCGCGTGTCATCACCCGGTGCTCGGCCGAGAACCTCACCCACGACGGGGCCACCCTGCGCGACGAGAACACCGGACGGCTGATCCCCCTGCGTCCGCGCGCGGTCGTCAACGCCACGGGTGTACACGCCGACACCCTCGACCCCGGGGTCCGGCTCAGCCCCAGCCGCGGTACCCACCTGGTCCTGGACGGCGCGGCCCTCGGGCGGCCGCAGGCCGCGCTCACAGTGCCGGTGCCGGGGGGCCTGTCGCGTTTCGTCTTCGCCCTCCCGCAACCCGACGGGCGCGTCCTGGCCGGACTCACCGACGAACCCCTCGAGGGAACCGTGCCGAGGGTCCCGCACGCGCCCGAGGAGGACGTGGACACGTTGCTGTCCCAGTTCAACCGGGTCCTGGGCACGCACCTCACACGCGCCGACGTCCTGGGCACCTTCGCCGGGCTGCGTCCCCTACTGCACGGGGAAGGCGCGAGCGCCGCCCTCTCGCGTGAGCATGCCGTCACGGTCGCACACGACGGGACGACAACCGTGGTCGGCGGCAAACTCACCACGTACCGGGCCATGGCCGAGGAGGCCGTCGACACCGCGGTCGCCGCCCACCGGCTGCCCGCCGGCCCCTGCCGTACCCGCGACCTGCCGTTGGTCGGCGCGGCATCCGCCGGGGAGCTCGCCGGTATCGACGCCCCCGGAACGCTCGTGGCCCGGTACGGGGCCGAGGCCCCCGCGGTGGTCGCCGAGGCGCACGGGGACCCCTCACTCCTGCAACCGGTCGTGCGCGGGCTGACCGGGGCGGAACTGCGGTTCGGCGTGCGCCACGAAGGGGCCCTCGACGTGGAGGACCTCCTCGACCGCCGCAGCCGTGTGGGGCTGGTGCCCGGCGAGCGAGCCGAGGCCGAGGCCGCGGCCGAGGAGGCTCTGCGGGCCGTCCGGTGAGACCGGTACGCGGGAGCACGCGACCCCCGTGCGTGATGCGGGCGGGGCGGGCCCGCGGGGGCAGGAGAGTACGGCGCGTGCGGACCCGTGTGCGGCCGGGGCGGGGGACTGCGGACGGCCGTCCGGCACGTGGGTCCCACGAGGGCACGCGGCGACCGGAAGAGCCCGCACCCACGGGAGAAGGGCGGAATGCACCACATGAGTCTCCCCTGTCCCACTGGCAGATCTTGGCGTAAGGTCGTAACCGATCCGAGCCGCCCTCCCCCGCGGCCGGAAACTCCCGCAGCCGCCCCCGCGGAGAGGTGCCCCGGGCACCGTCCCCGAGGCTCTGGCCACACGAGTCGCCCCGCCGAAGGAGTCGTTCATGCCTACGCTCGTCTCAGTGCCCACCCTGACTCAGGCCGAGGAGACCGTTCTCTCGGGGGTACCGGACGAGTACCGGCACTACTTCAACGGCCGCACGCCGGTACCGTTCACCAAACGCCACTGGGAGTTCTCCGGAACGTCGGTGAGTATCCCGCTCGCCCGGGCCTTCCTCGACACCTGTGCCGCCGGCCGGGACTCCGATTTCCGCTACGTCTTCTCCCTCCTGGGGACCGAGTTGGCCACCAACGCCATCCGGCACAGCCGCTCGGGTGAGGAAGGGCAGACCTTCGTGCTGCGTGTGACCCGCAGCGGCAACGGCCTCACCCTGGTCTGTCGCGACAACGGGTGCCCGGTGCGCGCTGAGCCGGGGGACGCGGAGGAAGGCGGACAGCTGAGCCCGGCGCCGCTCGAGGGGGAACACCTGACCGCGGAGAGCGGCCGCGGCCTGGCACTCGTGGACAGCTTCGCCACCACGTGGGGCGACAACGGCCACCCGAGTATCCGCAAGGTGTGGTTCCATCTGGCCTTCGACCTGACCGGAAGCTCCTGGCCCGCGGCCTGAGGCCGCGCTTCGGTCCCCATACTCGGGCCCCGGCTGGAGAGCTGGTGGGGCCGGGCCCCAGGGCACGTGCACGGTGCAGGGTCTCCTGAGCTACAAGAAGCCCGGGTAGCTCAACCACATGAAGGGCTCGGCCCTTTGTGTGGCGGGGCATTCTGTTTCTTGTGGAGAGGCGCAGAGAAGTGGCGGGGGAGAGAGGTCAGTCGTCGCCGTCGTCGTCGCCGGTCAGGGCGTCCACGGCCACGGCCACGCTGATGACCAGGGCCGGGTCCCCGCCGATGTCGTTCCGGTGGCTGTTGACGTCCACCGCGTAGGTGTCGCGCAGGCGGAACCACTTGCGCGAGACGTGCGCGACCGTCCCCTCCTCGTCGCTGATGACGTACTCCTTGTCCAGGAAGTCACCGGTGACCTCCCAGTCCGGGCCGTCCTCGATCTCGACGTTGAGTTTGTCGCGTACCGGGTTGAACAGGCGTGTGCGCACCGTGGCGACCGTCGAGTCGTCCCGCTCGATCGCCATCTGGTCGCGGACCTTGAACAGTTTCTTGCGGATCCGGGTGAGCACGTCCCCGTCCGGGGACTTCAGCTCGAAGGTGGTGCGCAGCCGCAGGGCCTTGCCGTCGACCCAGAAGACCCGCTGATCGTGTTCGTCGGTCACCCAGAAGTCGTCACCGATGTCGAAGACGCGTTCGCGTACGAGGAACTTCATCTTCCGAGCCTAGAGCACACATTTCGGCTTCGTGCCCGCGTCGGCCCGGGCCGACCGCCCGGCCGGGTCAGGCGTTCCGTTCGGCGGCACGGACGATCTCGTCCAGGTGCCCGCCCGCCGTGGCCGACTGGCCCACCCCCAGTCCGAGGGAACCGGCCTTCATGAAGGAGCCGGCGTTGGCCGCGTCGATCCCGCCGGTGGCCACCACACGCAGTTCCGGGTAGGGCCCGGAGAGCGCCGAGACCCATGGGGCACCGAGGGACGAGGCGGGGAACGCCTTGACGGTGGCCACGCCGAGCCGCAAGGCCTGCCCGGCCTCGGTCGGGGTGGCCACGCCCGGCAGGAACGGCACCCCTGCCTGTCCGGCCGCGTGGACGGTCTCGGTGTTCAGGTCCGGTGCCACACCGAACCGTGCGCCGGCTGCGACCGCCGACTCCAACCTCTGCGGTGTGGTCACGGTCCCGGCGCCCACGGTGTGCCGTCCCGCAGCGGCCCGGACGACCGCTTCCAGCGCGTGCAGTCCGTTCTCGCTCTCCACGGTCACCTCGACGAGACGGACCCCGGCGGCCCACGCCTTCTCTGCGTTGGCCACCGCTTCGTCGGGGGAGACCCCGCGGATGATCACCATCACGGGGGAGCCGGCGAGCCCGGAGGCGAAGAAGTCCGCCCAGTCCGGGGCGCCGGGACGGTCTGTGGTCGCTGTGGCGGGCGGGACGGTCATGTTCGGCTCCAACCGAGTTCGTTGCTGATGGCGTTCGCAGTGGCCCTGAGGTCGTCGACCAGGCCGAGCAGGTCCTCGCGGTCCAGGGTTACCTCGGGGGCCGAGACGGAGATCGCCGCCTCGACCCGGCCGGTCGCCCCTCGCACGGGTGCGGCGACACAGTGGATGAATTCCTCGTGTTCGAAGTCGTCCAGGGCCCAGCCCCGGTCGACCACTCGTGCCAGGTCCTCGGCCAGCTCGCCCGGGTCGGTCCGGGTGTTCGGGGTGTGGCCCGGGTACGGGGGAGCGCCCAGCAGGGACCCGCGTTCCTGCGGGTCGATGTGGGCCAGGATCGCCTTGCCGACCCCGGTCGCGTGCAGCGGCGCCCTGGCCCCGACGTAGGAGTACATCCGGATGCTCTGGCGGGACTCGACCTTGTCGAGGTAGACGATGCTGTCGCCGTCCAGGGCCGCCAGATGCACGGTGTGCCCGGAGGAGGCCCCCAGCGCGCGCAGGTGTTCGTGGGCCGCGGCACGCAGGTCGAGCCCTTCCAGGGCCTCGTGGGCGAGCGCGGCCATGAGCGGGCCGATCCGGTAGCGGCCGTCCTCCGAACGGCGGACGAAACGCTCCTCCTCCAGCGTGCGCAGCAGTCGCAGCGAGGTGGTGCGGTGCACGTCGAGGCGTCGGCCGAGTTCGCTGATGGTCAGGGGGCCGGAGGAGAGCTCGACGAGGATGCGGAGGGCACGCTGGACACTGCTCGACAACTGGGAGTCTCCTTCTGGTCGGTCCGTTCGGTCGGGTGTCCCCTCACCCGGTTCCGTGGGACTGCGACGCGGCCACGGCACCGACGCCCGGACGGGTACGCGGAGGAATGTCGTCGTGCACCCCCAGGACCTGGCCGGCCAGTCGTGTGCCTTCGTCCAGACAGTCGTCGATGGGGGCACCGGAAAGCAGTGTATGCAGCACACCGGCGGCGAAGGCGTCGCCGGCCCCGACCGGCTCGACGACCTCGACGTCGGGGGCCCCACGGCTCCAGGAACGGCCCTCCGAATAGGCGGTGGCCCCTCGGGCGCCCTGTTTGACGACCAGGAGCCATGGTTCGGGCAGGAGGGCGCGGACCTCGTCGGTGCTGCGTGAACCCCACAGCGCCTCGGCCTCGTCGAGGCCGCAGAAGACGACGTCGGCGCTGCGAGCCGCTTCGAGCAGCGGTTCGGTGTGGTGGGGGCCGTGCAGGGCGGGCCGGTGGTTCACGTCGAAACTGCGGAGCGTACCGGGACGGTCGGTGGTGAGCATACGCGTGACCAGCGCGGCGGCCGACTCGGACAGCGCCGCGGTGATGCCCGTGGTGTGGACCAGCCCGGGTGCGTGTTCCAGGATCCTGTCGGCGTCCTCCGGACCGAGCGTCGTGGCGGCCGACCCCCGACGGTAGTAGCGCACCCGGGTGCCCTCCGTGCCGAGCTCCTTCAGGTACAGGCCGGTGGGGCGTTCGGGATGGAAGCGGGCCTCGCACCTCACGTTCTCGGCCGTGAGGGTCCGGTGGATCCGCATGCCGAGCCCGTCGTCACCGAGGGCGCTGTGCCAGACCACGCGGTGACCGGCACGTGCCAGGTGCACGGCGACGTTGGACTCCGCGCCGCCGGCCAGCAACCGGAAGGAATCGGCGTCCTCGGGCGCCTCGGGGGGATCGGGCACCAGCAGCGCCATCGTCTCGCCCACACACACCGCGTCGATACCGAACCCGCCCTGCGCTGACTGCTTCACGCGTGTCCTCCCTGTGCGGCCCCGGTCTCCGGGGTGTTGACCTCCGACTGAACAGGATGCTAATTCTTTTGATGAACAATACGCAACACTGCTGCGCATACCGCAGCATCCGGGGGTTTGTATGTGGGATCTGCTGCTGCGCGGTGGCCGGGTCGTCGACCCCGCATCCGGCCACGACCGCGCAGCCGACGTGGCAGTGCGCGACGGCAGGATCGCGGAGGTGCGCCCCACCGGCCCCGCGGGCGACCGGGCACAGGAGCCGGAGCCGGCGGCCGAGGTCGTCGACGTCCGGGGGAAGCTGGTGACCCCGGGACTGGTCGACGCCCACACCCACGTGTGGCACGGCGCCGGCTACTGGGGGCTGGACCCCACACCCGTCGCGTGGCGCACGGGTGTGACCACCTGGATCGACGCGGGATCGGCCGGCGCCTACGCCATGGACGGGCTCCGCCGCCACGTCGCCGAACCCGCGAGCGTGCGGGTGCACGCACTGATCAACGTCTCCGGGCTCGGACTCGTCGCCGAGACCGGCGAGCACCGCGTGCTCGACCACCTCGACATCGACGCCGCGGCCGCGGTGGTGGCACGCCAGGGCGGCTTCGTGCGCGGGGTCAAGGCCCGTATCGACGCCCGTACCGTCGGGGAGAACGGCCTCGAACCCCTCCACCGGGCCGTGCGCCTGGCACGAGTCCTGCAGCGTCCGCTGATGGTCCACGTGGGGTACGGCCCTCCCACCATCGCCGAGATCGCACCCCTGCTCTCCGAGGGCGATGTCCTCACCCACTGCGCCTCCGGCGCTCCCGCCGACCTCGTGACCGGCGGGGGCCTCACCGACGCCGCCGCACGCGCCCTCGACGCCGGTGTGGTCTTCGACCTGGGCCACGGATCGGGGGCCTTCGCCTACGACGTCCTCGAGACCGAACTGGCGGCCGGTGTGCGTCCCCTGATCTCCTCCGACCTGCACATCCGTTCCGTGTACGGTCCCGCGTTCGACCTGCCCACCGTGATGGCCAAGATGATGGCCGCCGGGCTCGGCCTGTACGAGGTCGTCGAGGCCGCCACCGTCCGGCCCGCCCGCGCGTTCGGGCTCGGGGCCGGCACGCTCGCCCCCGGCGCACCGGCCGACATCGCCGTCTTCGACGTTCAGGAGGGCCCCTTCGCGCTCCCCGACGTGCACGGCGGCCTGCGGCAGGCACCCGTGCGGCTGCGGAACACGGCCACCTACGTCGCGGGACGCCTCCTCCCGCCCAGCGCCGCCGAAGCCCCGCCCCCCTGGATCCCGCTCAGCCCCGCCCAGAAACACGCGGAGGCCGGACGGCAGCAGCGCACCCGGGACTCGGTCCAGCACTTGTCCTCCCCAGACGACTTCGACGAGCCCTTCCCACGCCACGGAGCCTGACCATGAACCGAGCACAGAACGGAACCCGAACGGATTCCCCGGCCGGCTACGGAGCAGCCGGCCCGGACCCGGACCGGCTCGACCAACTGGAGAACCGGAGCGTCGAGGCGCGCTCCCTGCCGCAGAGCCCGACCAGCCCAGCCGAGGTCCGGGCCGCCGGGCTACGGCTGGAGGACCTGTGGCTGCCCGCGGTCACCCTCCACAGGCAGGCCCTCCACCACAACCTCGACCGGTTCGCCCGCTGGTGTGCCGAACGCGGCCTCGAACTGGCGCCGCACGCCAAGACGACCATGGCCCCGCAGCTCTGGGCCGCCCAGGCCGAACGCGGCGCGTGGGCGCTCACCGCTGCCACCGTCGCCCAAGCACGTGTGATGCGCGGGGTCGGCGTCTCCAGGGTCGTCATCGCCAACGAGATCACGGAACCGGCGCAACTGGCCTGGCTCGCCGAGTCCTTGGCCGACCCGGACTTCGAACCGATGTGCCTGGTCGACTCGCCCGCCGGCCTGGAACTGATGGAACGGGCCCTGCGCTCGGCACGGAGACAACTCCCGGTCCTCGTGGAACTGGGCGTACCCGGACGCCGCACCGGCGTGCGCACCGTCGAGGAGGCCCTGGACCTCGCCGGACGGGTCGCGCGGAGCACGGCCCTGCGCCTGGCCGGGGTCGAGGGGTTCGAAGGCGTCTTCCCGCAGCGCAGGGACGACGACTCGCCCGAGCGCACCCGCACCTGGCTGGGCCGCCTTCCCGAGTTCGTCCGCCGCGCCGACGCCCGGGGCCTCTTCGCGGACGCGGACGAGATCGTCGTGACCGCCGGCGGCAGCAGCTACCCGGACCTGGCCGCCGAGGCCTTCTCCGGTCTGGAGGGCCTGTCCGTGCCGGTGCGGCCGGTCGTGCGCTCGGGGTGCTACATCACCCATGACGACCTGTTCATGGAACGCGCCTCGCCCCTGCGGTCGGGGGCCGACCCCGACCCCCTGCGCCCCGCGCTCTCGTGCTTCGCGCGTGTGCTCTCCTGCCCCGAACCCGGGCGGGTGCTCTTCGGCGCGGGCAAACGCGACCTGTCCTTCGACATCGACCTGCCGGTCCCCCGCGCGGTCCTGCGCGAGGGCCGCCGTGTCCCCGTCGGGGCGGGGGCCCGGGTCGTGGAGCTCAACGACCACCACGGGTTCCTCGACCTGGACGCCGAGGCACCCCGGTTCCAGGTGGGGGACGTGGTCGAGTTCGGGTTGTCCCACCCCTGCACGGTCTTCGACAAGTGGTCCCTGATCCCGGTCCTGGACGGCGACGACCGTGTCGTCGACGCGGTCCGCACCGTGTTCTGACCCGCTCCGAGGCCCTGCAAGGACCGAACGCCCCGGAAGAAACACCAGAAAGAGGAGGATTCCCATGGCCAAGAAGACCATCCACGCACCCGAGGCCGCCCCGCCCGGCGGCCCCTACTCCCAGGCCGTGGTCGCCGGCGACTTCGTCTACCTCGCCGGAGCCACGCCCCACCGCACCGACCGGTCCCTGGTCGAGGGCTCCTTCGCGGAGCAGGCACACGCCACCTTCACCAACCTCGCCAAGACCGCGGAGGCGGCCGGATCGAGCCTCGACGACGCCGTGCGGGTCGGGGTCTACCTCCGCGACCTCGACGACTTCGCCGAGATGAACACGCTCTTCGCCGAGTACTTCGCGACCGAACCGCCGGTCCGCACCACGCTGCAGGCCGACCTGCCGGGTTTCGCCATCGAGGTGGACGCGGTTCTCTACAACCCGGCCGAATGAGCCACGGGCCCCGGACCGCACCCGGGGCCCTTCCCCCCGTCCCCGGGTGCGCCCCTCACCGGGCAGAGCCGGGCGAAGGAGATCCAACATGAATGACACAACAAGCCTGATCTACCTGCTGGTCCTGGCCGGCACGGTGGTGCTCATGCTCGGGATCGGAGTGTGGGTGGCCCGCCGCAACCGCAGCGGTGAGGACTTCCTCCTGGCCGGGCGCAGCCTCACCACACCCCTGCTCCTGGGGACCACACTCGCCACGTTGGTGGGCACCGGCTCCAGCCTCGGGGCCGTCGGGTTCGCCTACGAGAACGGTTGGGCCGGAGCGCTGTACGGCGTCGGCGGCGCCGTCGGCGTGCTGCTCCTGCTCTGGCTCTTCTCCGGTGTGCGCAAGCACGGGTTCATGACCTTCTCCGAGGAGATGAGCTACTACTACGGCGCCAGCCGGGCGGTGAAGGGCGTCGTGTCGATCGTGATGCTCCTGGCCTCCGTGGGCTGGCTGGGGGCCCACATCATGGGCGGGGCGCTCTACCTCTCCTACCTCACCGGGCTGGACCCGACCACGGCCAAGATCGTGATCGCCGTGAGCTTCGGGCTCTACACCGTGGTGGGCGGATACCTCGCCGTCGTCATCACCGACGCCATCCAGGGCACGATCCTGTTCATCGGCTTCACCGTTCTGGCCGTGCTCGCCCTCGTCCGTGTGGGCGGCTTCGAGGGCATCGGTGAGAACGTGCCCGAGGAGGCGACCTCGATGCTCGGTGTGGACGCGATCGGCCTGCTGCCGGGGATCTCCCTGGCGTTGGTCGTGGCCGTGGGTGTGTTGGCCACCCCCTCGTACCGGCAGCGCATCTACTCCGCGTCCGATGTCCGCACCGTGCGCAAGAGCTTCGCCTGGGTGGCCGGCCTGTTCGCGGCGTTCGCGATGCTGCCCGCCGTCGCGGGGATGGCCGCCCGCGGCCTGGAACCCGGGTTGGACAACCCCGACATGGCCTTCCCCTACCTGGCGACCACGCTGTTCCCGCTCTGGCTCGGGGCCTTCCTCCTGATCGCCGGGCTGTCGGCCACCATGTCCTCGGGCGACTCCGACGCGATCGCCGGCGTGACGATCCTGCTGCGCGACGTCGCCCACCTGGTCACCGGTCGGCTGCCCAAGGCCGAGAAGATGGTCTCCTACTCCCGGATCGCCCTGGTGGCCGTCCTCGGGCTGGCCCTGGTCTTCTCCCTCATGGCCACCACCATCATCGCCTACATCGAGCTCATGATCTCGACGATCCTCACCGGGCTGCTCGTGGCCTCGCTGCTGGGCAAGTTCTGGCCCCGGGCCACGTGGCAGGGCGGTCTGGCTGCCCTGATCGGGGGTTCGGCCATGGCTCTGGCCGTGCACAACGTGTCAGCATGGACCGACTTCTGGGGCAACCCGGTGATCCCGTCGATGCTCACGGCCCTGGTCGCGGGGGTCGTGGTCAGTCTGGCCACCCCGCGCCGGAGCGTCTCCCACGAGGAGGCACTGCGGTTGCTGGCGGAGGAGAGGGCCGAGCTGGACGTCGGTACCCGGGTGCGGAACGGGTCCCCGGACCCGGACGCGGCCACCGGCGAAGAGCGCTCGGCCCCGGACGACCGGGTGAACTGAACACGTACCCCGGGCAGGGCCGTGCCAGGGGCCGCCGGGAGGACCGCTCCTCCCGGCGGCCTCAGGAGGGTGCGGTCTCCCCCTCGGCGGTGATCGCGAGCCGGGTGCCGTCCGACATCGACAGCACGAGCTCCACCGCCTCGTCCGCCGCCAAGGGGCGGGTCGGTGCGTCGAGCTGTACTCGGCGGTCCCCGGGACGGAGCACGGTCTCCTCACGGACGGTGATGCCGTCCAGCCCCGCCTTGACCCGTTCACCCTCCTCGTCGGTGGTGGTGACCAGGTTCGCGAACGTGAAGTCGGGGCTGGACGCCGAGACCAGCGAGAGCGTCCGCCCCCCGGTGTTGCGCAGCTCCATGTACACGTAGGCGGTCGCGCCCACCTTCTCCCAACCCCACCGGGCGTTCCGGGCCTCGACACTCATGATTACCCCCATGATCACTGAGAGTTGTAACTCTAGTGCTCAGTGTGTGCCTTCCGCCGACCGACAGGCGGAGCACGTGGGGCCGCCACCCGGCGCGGGCGGCGGCCCCTGGCACAGGCGGTGTTACTTGCGTGCCTCCACGACCTCGAACTCGAGGGTGTCGGTGAACTCGCGGCCGTGCGCGTCGGTCGCGGTCACCTCGGCGGTGTGCGAGCCGCTGTCGAGGTCCTCGGGCAGCTCGAAGCGCCACAGGTGCATCGTCCGGTCGGCGAGGCTGCCGCCGTGGACCAACTGCTGCGAGGCCGCGTACGGGTCGGAGTACTCCGCACCGACGTTCTGGGCCTCGCCCTGCATCTGCTGGGTCCGTTCGGCCGGCTCGGCCGGTGCGCCGTCGATGGCGACCTCGACCCCGGCGCCGGTGGAACCGAAGAAGAAGTTGGTCGTCAGCCAGGTCTTCCCGGCCAGGTCCTCACGGTCGACCACCGAGGGGTCGGCCGGCTCGGGGGCCTGTCCGGTCCGTTCGCTCCACTGCTCGTACCACTCGCGGTAGGTCGGGCTGTTGATGCTCAGCTGCGTCTGTACGTCGTCGGACTCGCCGGTGACGGTGAAGCGCTCCTGGAACCGGTTGCCCTGCACGTCCAGTGTCACTACGCCGGGGCGCCCGCCGTCGCGGCCGATCGCGGTCGGGTAACCGTTCTCGCCGACCTCGCCGGAGTACCAGTCACCCGAGATCGCGCCCGCGGTGATGTGCTGGAACGGCAGGCCCCCGACACCGAGGACCTCGCGCCAGCCCTCGGTGCTGTCACCCGGCTCCATGTTCTCGACGCTGTGGCTGTGTCCGGACACGGCGACGGCCTCGCGTCCCTCCAGGAGCTCGTGCACCCGGGTGGTCTGGTCGACCTGGTGCTGGAACTCGCCCTCGTCGGCGTAGTTGACCAGCCCGATGTGTCCGGCGACGACGACCAGCTTGTCGCCGGGGACGTTGGCCAGGTCCTGCTCGAGCCACTCCATCTGCTCGTCGCTGATGCGGCCGTTGTACTGCGGGTCGCCCTCGGGGTCGGAGCAGTGTTCCGCGACGCCCTCGGGGCTGTCGTGGCCCGGGGTGCACGGGTAGTCGACGTTGTTCAGCGCGACGAAGTGCATGTCGCCGACGTCGTAGGAGTAGTACTCCGGGGCCAGGTGCTCGCGGAAGGTGTCGAAGGCGTGCTCGGGGCTCGGGGAGTCGAAGTCGATGTCGTGGTTGCCGGGCAGGAACCGGGCCGGGCCGTTGGTCTCGGCGACCAGGTCCTTGACGTCCGGGTACAGCGACAGGTCGTTGTTGGCGATGTCGCCGAGGAACAGGGAACCGCAGCCGGCGTAGTCGTGGCGCTCGGACAGGTCGTTGATGGCCCCGGCCCGTGCGTACCCGACCTCTTCCTCGTCGGTGACCTGCAGGTCGCCCGCGATCACACAGCTCTGTGCGGCGTCGGCGGTCCGGCTGCTCTCGGTCACCGGGAAGTTGATCTGTTCCGGCAGCGGCCCGGTCGGTGCGATACCGCCGTGCTTCAGGTCCGGGGAGCCCTCGGGCAGGTGGTTGTAGTGGAACTGCGGAATGTTGTGCTCGTCCATCGGGACCTGATAGCCCGCCGGCTGGGTGATCGACACCGTCATGTTGTCGAACGCGGGGAGCTCGTACCGGCCCTCGCTGTCGGTCCGGACCACGTCACGGCCGTTGGTGACCATGACGTCGGCCAGGCCCTCCTCACCGCGGTCGTTGGTGCTGTTGCGGTCGGCGTCGACGAAGACCGTCCCGGTGACCGAATCACCGGCGGCCCCCTCCTCGCCCGCTACGACCTCGATCTCACCGCGGTAGGCCCCGCCTTCCGACGGCGATGCCGCGACGGTCGCGGGAACCAGGGCCAGGGGACCGGCGACGGCCACGGCCGCAGCCACGGCCAGGGTGCTCCGGGGTGAGCCGCCTGCCCGGACGGCACGCGGCGTCGGTGTGTCTGTTGTTGCCATGGGGTCGCTCTCCGTTGCATGAGAGGGGGTGCACCGGCCAGGGGGGACCGGCGGGCAGCAACCCTCTTCGACAGGACTGAACACGCGCCCATGTGCGGGCCAACTCCCGACCACCGGTCGGTGACGTCTGACGCGGCTCACCGCTGACCACCACGGACCCGGGCCGTTCCAGACGCGGCCACCACGGAGTGGGCGCAGGCAGTTGTGTCCGCCTGCGCCGCACCCCGTTGAACACTCCGAAAAAAGTTACTCATCGTCACTCCTTAGTAGCGGCGAGTAATGAGTTTAGTGTTTCGGTCCCTCCCAGTCACTCGACAGGGCGGCACGGTCGCGTTCGACCTCGGCCCGGTAGCCTCCCACCTCGCGGTCGGCCCGGTCCCCGGACCACCCCAGGAGCGGGGCCAGGGACCCGGCAACCTCCGGGGCCGCCTCCGTCCCGCCGTTCTCGGCGGTCAAGGACACACGCGTACGGCGTACCAGCACGTCGGACAGCGTCATCGCCCCTTCGTGCGTGACCGCCCTGCGCAACCCCGAGTCGAGGCGGCCGGCGATCTCCTCCCGCCCCCGCGCAACAGCTCCGGCAGCTCCCCTCCGTACCGGTGCAACATGCGCTCGGCCGTGGCTCGCGGGGTTCCCGCGTCGGCGGCCGGGCGGTGGAGCCCGGGAGCCGCTTCCACGTGGCCGTCCGCACCCACCAGGGGCAGGTCCGCGGTCCGGCTCGGGCCCGGGTCGAGTCCCGCCGACCGGACGGCCGCGTCCACGGCGTCGAGCGCCATCACCCGGTACGTCGTGTACTTGCCGCCCACGACCGTCACCATCCCCGCGGGCCCGGTGACCACCGTGTGGTCGCGGGAGAGCGCCGAGGTCGCCCCCGCCCCGTCCGCGGCCGACAACAGCGGGCCCAGTCCCGCGTAGGCCCCCAGCACGTCGGCGCGTGTCAAGGGGCGGGACAGGTACCGGTTGACGTTGCGCAGCAGGTGGTCGACGTCGCCCCGCCTCCACCGACGGCGCGCCCCGGTCCCCGTCGTAGGCCGTGTCGGTGGTGCCCAACAGCCAGTTGCCGTACCACCGGCGCAGGATGATGACCGAGTCCTCCGCACGTGCGATGAGCCCGGAATCGGAATCGAACGCGTCCCCGTCCACCAGCAGGTGCACCCCCTTGGCCGGGCGCACCGAGAAGTCCGCCGGCCCCGCGAGCCGCTGCACGCCCGCGGCGTTCGGGATCAGGACCAAGCGAACTCTGGAGAGCGAACGGGCCTGGTACCACGTACACCGCAGCGCGGCCCCGTGGCTCACCATCAGCGCCGGTATCCTGCTCGCCGGCGCGCTCGTACCGTTCTTCACCGGGACCGGGGCCGCACAGTTCACGGCGATCATGGTCGGCTGTGTGCTCTACGTCGGGGTGCTCTGCACCGGTGCGATACGGGCACACCGCACCATTCCTTCCACCACAGTGGAATGAGGGCCGGCCGGCGTCTCGGCCGGCTCACTCCCCGGGCAGGTGCACCTCGAGCGCGATCTCCAGAGCGAACCGCCGGTCCGGGTCCTCCAGGTCGAGGGCCGTGACGCCGGCCATCCGCCGCATGCGGTTGCGCACGGTGTTGGGATGGACCTGCAGCACCCGAGCCGCCTCGGCCGGGTCGCCCTGCGCACGGAGCCAGGCCCGCAGGGTCGGTACGAACCGGGTCCCGTGCTCGGTGTCGTGTCGTTGCAGGTCCGCGACCGGTCCGTCGGCGGGACGGCGCCCCGAGGCCGAGGACGTACGCAACCGGTGCAGGAGGACCTCGTCCCACGACTCGTCGTAGGCCACCACGTCCCGGCCCGGCCGGGCCGACTGCAGCGCCAGGCTCTCGTCGGCCTCACGCCGGCTCTCCGCCAGGCGAGCCGGATCGGCCGGACCCCCGATACCCGCGTGCACCGACACGTGCGCGGGCAGCCCGCGTGTGGCCTCGGCCAACCACTCGCGGGCACGCGAGCTGTCGGGTCCGCACGGCAGGACCGTGTACACCGTGCTCCCGAAGACGGTGCTGCGCCCGGGACGCGACCAGCCGAAACCGGTCGTGGCCCGCTCGAACGCCAACAGCGCGGCGGCGTGCCGCTCCTCGGGCGTGTGCGCCTGCAACGCCACCACCCGGTACGGGGACGAGGCCAGGCCGAGCCGGACCGCCGCCTCCGTGGGGTCGGTGCCGCCCTCCAGTAGCCGGCCGACCAGTTCCGACTCCACCTGCCGTTCCAGATCGGCGCTGACCCGGCTGCGCAGCAGGTGCAGCGCGACGGTACGGGTGCCCTCGGACAGGATCCGGGCGCGTTCGGGCGAGAGCGGACCGGCGCAGGACAACCACACCGAACCGAGGAACTCCCGGCCCACCCGCACCGCCATCGCTGTGCGCGCCCCCATCCCGTACTCCTCCACGGGCGGCACGTACACCGGTTCGTCGGAGGAGGCCAACCGCTCGAACACCCCGATCCGCGACAGGTACTCGTGCAGCTCCTCCGGCACCCCGCGGCCGAGGATCGTGTCCAGACGGGCCCGGTCGGTCGAAGCCTGGCGTGCCGAGTAGGCCAGGACGCGGGAACGCGGATCCTCGATCGTCACGGGGCCGCCCAGCTGTGTCGCGAGGGTGTCGGCCAGCGTCGGCATGTCACTCGGGCCGCGTCCGGACTCGGTCTCCCCGCCCTCGAGAACCATCCCGAAGACGATGCCCGCCACCTGGCTCCAGGAGACCTCGGGCGGTACCCACAACAGGACCACACCCCGCTCCCGCGCGGCCCGGAGCGCACCGTCGTCCGGTTCCGCCTCGCCGGTACGCACCACGACCGCCGACGCGTCCGCGGCCCCGGCGAGCTCCACGGCCCGTACCGGGTCACGCTCGCCCAACCCCAACAGGATGTCGCCGGACTCGGGGCGGCCCCCGGCAGGGTCGTGCACCGCTACGCTGTGCACGACCGTGTGCGCCGGGATGCGCGGGCCGGCCGGGCGTGTTCCGTAGACGCCGAGGATCGTCGCCAGGCGTTCCAACAGAACCACAGCGCACCCCCTGTTCGAACTCTCTTCCAGGCCCGGTTTGTCGTGCTCCCACATGAGGCTAGCCAAAAATTGTGCGACACGGACAATGGGTAGTGCGTGTTTCCCGAGCAGACTTGTACTGTCCTCATTGGTATCCAGCCTGTCCGTCATCCGTCCTAAGGAGAACGTGCATGGCCGCATCGGCTGTGGACGCACCCCGCGCCGTCACCGTCGTCGGCGCAGGTGTCGTCGGTCTCTCGACCGCCTGGTACCTCCAGGAGCACGGGATCGAAGTGACCGTGCTCGAGCGCAACCGCGTAGCCGCCGGTGCTTCCTGGGGCAACGCCGGATGGCTCTCACCCGCGCTCGCCGTGCCGCTCAACACCCCCAGCGCGATCCTGGACGGCGCGCGGTCACTGATCGACCCGCACCACCCCTTGTCCGTGCCGCGGGTCCCGAGCCCGGAGCTCGCACGCTTCCTCTCGCTGTTCGCCCTCAACTCCACGCCCAAGGGGCACCAGCGGGCCCTCCTCAGCAACGCCCCCCTCAGCCGTGCCTGCCACGAGGCCTTCGACGAACTCCTGAACGGCGGGGTCGGCGCGGTGATCGAGGAGGCCCCCATCACCGCCCTGTTCTCCTCCGAGAGGAAGGCGCTGGGCCTGGTCCACGAACTGCGGGAGGTGGAGGAGGCCGGTATCCCCGCCTCCCACACCGCGCTCGACGCCGAAGCCGTGCGCGATCTCGTCCCCGTGGCCTCCGACCGGGTCCGGGCGGGTGTGCGCATCCACGGCCAGCGTTACCTCCAGCCGGCGCTGTTCACCCATGCCCTGGCCGACTCGGTCCGGTCCCGCGGAGGGCGGATCGTCGAAGGGTTCTCGCTCGACGAGGTGCAGTACCCCTCGCGTGCGGGGGACGCCTTCACGCTGACCTCCGAGAAGGGCGAGGTGGAGAAGGCCGACCACCTCGTCGTCGCTTCCGGCTCGTGGCTGAACCGGAGCGCCCGCAGCTGGGGCGTGCGCACGCCGGTGGCGGCCGGCCGCGGCTACAGCTTCACCGTGGGCACCGACCGCCCGGTCCCCGGGCCGGTGTACCTGCCCGAGGCACGGGTGGCCTGCACCCCGGCCAAGGACGGTATGCGGGTGGCCGGGACCATGGAGTTCGCCTCGCCGGACGCACCCGCCGACCCCGCACGCGTGGAGGCCATCGTCCGCTCGGCCGCGCCCTACATGGACGGGGTCGACCTCGAGGACCGCGCCGACACCTGGGTCGGGCCCCGCCCGGTCTCGGCCGACGGGCTCCCGCTCGTCGGTCCCACCGACGTGCGCGGCCTGTACGTCGCCGGGGGCCACGGCATGTGGGGGCTCACCCACGGCCCCGCCACGGGACGGTTGCTCGCACGAGCGGTGGCCACCCAGAAGCTGCCGCAGGAGCTGGAACCCTTCGACCCCACGCGCTGAGCCGTACTCCGCGCACCCGAACCCCGCGCCCCGCCGGTGACCCCGGCGGGGCGCAGTATATGAGGAGGTCCTGTGCAACACACCAACACCTGGTTGACCCGCGCCACACACGAACGTCTCGTCCGCGAACTCGCCGTCCTCACCGGAGGACCCGTCCCGGACGAGGTCGCCGCGGAGTTCGAGGTCCCCGCCGACGAGGACCGCAAGGAGAGGCGCATCGCCCGCATCCAGGAACTGCTGAGCGACGCCGTCGTGGGCGAGACCCCGCCGGACGACGGCGTCGCCGAACCCGGCATGGTGCTGACCGTGCGCCACGGTTCCGAGGAGGGGACCGAGACGTTCCTGCTCGGCGTACGCGACGGATCCGACTCCGAGGGGATCACCGTCTACTCGCCCCAGTCCCCGCTGGGCCGGGCGCTCATCGGGGCGCGTGCGGGGGAGGAGCGCAGCTACACCACCCCGCGTGGGCAGGAACTGACCGTCACCCTGGAGGAAGCGGTCCCCTACGAGCCGGCCTGATCCGCGTCCGCAGGCCCCTGCGGCGGGTCCGTCGAGGGCGGCCCGCCCCGGACGCCCGGGGCCCGAGGCGCGGGTGCCGGTCCGGTACTGCTCCGCAGAGTGAGAGCGGGCTCCAGGACATCCACCCGATCGTCCGTGCGTCCTTCGTCCAGCCGTTCGACCGCCGCACGCACGGCGATCTCGGCCATCCGGCCGGTGTCCTGGCGCACCGTCGTCAGGTCGAGGTAGGGGAGCGAGGCGGTACGGCTGTCGTCGTAGCCCACCACCGACAGGTCCCCGGGGGTACGCACGCCCGCGCGCACGAAGGCCTCCACGACCCCGCAGGCGCACAGGTCGTTGCCGGCCACCACCGCGGTCGGCAACCGGCCCCGTTCGATCAGGGTCCGCGCGGCGGCCACACCGGATTCCACCGTGTAGTCCCCGGGCAGGACCTCGATGCGGTCGGTGAGCCCGTGGGCGCGCATGCCCTCCAGATACCCCTCGCGCCGCTGAGCAGCGCCGGGGCGGTCGCCTCCGTCCACGTGGACCACGTCGGTGTGGCCGAGCGCGACCAGGTGGTCGACCGCCTCACGGGCCCCTGCGGCGTCGTCGGTGCGCACGCTGTCGGTTCCGGGGGCTCCGGTGTACTGGGCGATCTCCACGACGGGGACCTGCTCGGCGATCTTGGCCAGGTGGGCGGGGGCCTGTTCGGCCAGACCGATCAGGATGAGCGCCTCGCACCTCAGCCCGACCAGGTCGTCGATGGCTCGGCGTTCGCTGCGGGTCGGCAGGAGGGCGCCCAGGACGATCTCGTACCCGGCGTCAGCGGCGGCAGGGTAGAGGGCCTCGACGATGTGGGTCTCGAGCTGGTGCTCCATGGTGAAGAGCACGCCGAGCTGGCGGCTGCGTGCGCGGCGCAGCAGCTGGGCCGCGGTGTCGGCGTGGTACCCGAGGTCCTCGGCTGCACGCAGGATCCGTTCGCGGGTGCGCGGGTTGGGGCCGGGTTTGTCGGCCAGGACCAGTGAGACCAGCTGGCGGGAGACGCCCACGTGCGCGGCGACGTCGGCCATCGTGGGGCGACGGGAGCGGGGCGCGGGGGAGGCCTGTGGACTCGGCGAACCCTCCGGCCGGCCCGTACCGGGACCGGGAGGACCGACGGGGGACACAGGGCCCTCACGGGGATCGTCCGCACCGCTGCTCGGCATCTGGCCCCCGGCCCTCCTGATTCTCTCGCCCACCTCGTACCGTCACCGTCCACGGTAACCGCAGCCTGTGGGGCGCGGTTCCGGACAGCGCGAGCGAGTTCACACCCCGCACCCTTTGAAGCGGCCGTGCCGTCTCTGCCAACCTGGGATTAGCACGTGCCAACTCCGTGCTCGACCCCGGGAGACTCCGGGGCAACGCGGCCCCGCCGCCCGCCCACACCGCCCCTGTCCCGCACCAGGAGAGGTACGCCCATGCCCTTCGCTCTGCTCGCGTTGGCTCTCGGCGCCTTCGCCATCGGAACGACCGAGTTCGTCATCATGGGTCTGCTGCCCGAGGTGGCCGCCGATCTCGACGTCTCCCTGTCCACCGCCGGACACCTCATCGCCGCCTACGCCCTCGGTGTGGTCGTGGGCGCCCCACTGCTGACCGCTGCCGCCACCCGGTTGCCCCGGCGCACCGCACTGCTGCTGTTCCTGGGGCTCTTCGTGCTCGGCAACCTCGCCACCGTCGTCGCGCCCACCTACGAGGCGGTCCTGGCCAGCCGGGTCCTGGCCGGGCTCCCGCACGGGGCCTTCCTCGGTGTCGGCGCCCTGGTCGCCGCGCACATGGCCGGCCCCGCGCGCAGGGCCACCGCCGTGGCACGCATGCTCCTGGGCCTGACCGTCGCCAACATCGTGGGTGTGCCCGTAGGGACGTTCGTCGGCCAACTGATGGGTTGGCGGTCCGCCTTCCTCGTGGTCGCCGCCATCGCGGTGGCGAGCCTGGTGTCCGTGCTGGCCTTCGTGCCCGAAGTGCCTTCACCGAAGGGCGTGCGCCTGCGCGGAGAGATCGCGGCGATGGGCCGCCCCCAGGTTCTGTGGGGCCTGCTGACCGCCGTCCTCGGTTTCGCCGGGGTCTTCGCGGTCTTCAGCTACATCTCCCCGATGATGACCGAGGTCGCCGGGATGTCCCCGGCCGGGGTGCCCGTCGTCCTGGCCCTCTTCGGGACCGGGATGACACTCGGGTCGCTCGTGACGGGGCCGCTCGCCGACCGGTGGCTGCGCCCGACCATCTACGGATCCCTGGCCTCGCTGGCGGTGGTGCTCCTGCTGTTCTCCGTGGCCGTCCAACACCCGGTCAGCGCGATGGCCGCCGTCGTCGTGCTGGGCGCCGTCGGGTTCGGTGTCACCGCGCCGCTGCAGGTGCTCATCATCAACAAGGCCTCCGGAGCACCGACCATCGCAGCCGCGAGCAACCACTCCGCGTTCAACCTCGCCAACGCGGGCGGTGCCTGGATCGGCGGGCTCGGTATCAGCGCCGGGCTCGGTTACACCTCCCCGGCCCTGCTCGGCGCGGGTGCCGCGGTACTGGGCCTGGCCGTGGCCCTGATCGCCGGCGTGCTCGACCGCGGCAACCCGGATTCGGCCGGTGAGGCAGGCACCGACAGCGACACCGCCGGCGAGATCGACGCCGAGGCCGGTACCGACGGCGCCGGTACGCTGCCCGAGTCCGCCGCCGAGATGTCCGAACACCGCTGACCCGTGCGTTGTGGGTCCGTCCTGCGGGCCCGTACCCCCGGCACCTCCGTCCGCGGACGCACACATGCGGGTGTGCACGTGGACGCGGTGCGTCGGGCGAGCTCGACGGGCTTCGCCGCCTGATCCCGGGGCAGGCGTTCCCCGCCCCGGGGCCACGTCCGCTCCTCTTCCCCTTTCCCCGGTCCGGTTCCGGCCGCGCGTGGCCCGTGACGCCCGGGCCCTGCCCCGGTACAACAGTGGGTGAGCGGCGGGCCGGGGCCCGGGCCGGCGGACCACACCGGCACCGCCCGCACCACGGACGCCGCCCGGACCGACCATCCCGAGAGAGGACAGCCGTGACCTCCACGTCCTACGACCCGCACACGCTCCTGGCCGAGAGCCGCCTGGGGATCCTGGCCACCCTCAAGTCCGACGGCCGCCCCCAGCTCTCCCCGGTCCAGCCCCACTACGACCGGTCGGGCGGCATCATCCAGATCTCCACGCGCGAAGGGCTCGCCAAGACCGCGAACCTGCGCCGGGATCCCCGCGCCGCGCTCGAGGTCACCCGTTCCGACGGCTGGGCGTGGGCCACGGCCGAGGGCGCCGTCACCCTGATCGGACCGGGCGACGACCCGCACGGACCCGAGGTCCAGGCACTGGTCGACCACTACCGCGCCGCCGCAGGCGAACACCCCGACTGGGACGAGTACCGGCAGGCCATGGTGGACGACCGCCGGGTCCTTCTCACCCTCGCCGTCGAACACGTCTACGGTGACCAGCTCAGCTGAACCGTCCCGCTGTGCCCGTGCGGCGCGGTCCTCAGGTGGCCAGGGTCTGTGGCGAGACCGTTTTGAGCATGCCGCGGGCCCAGCGCATCTGTCGTTCCGCCCGTGCGCGGCACCGCTCCGTGGCCGCCAGCAGCTCGGCGTCCGCGACGACCTGGGCGCCCTGACCGAGCAGGTCCCAGTCCAGTGCCACCCCCGCCGACATCCGGTACACCCGGCGCAGATCGGCCAGGAGAGCCAGGTCCGCGTCGCTCCCTTCACCGGGGAGTTCGCGCTGACCCTCCTCGGACGGTTCCGGGTGTTCCAACTCGGCCGGATCGACCCCGTAGCGAGGCGCGATCCCGGTGATCTCGTGTGCGTGCTCACGGGACCAGTACGCCAGGTCCCCGGCCACATGGCGGACCTCGACCTCGTCCGAGTGCCGGTCGGCCACCCGCAGCAGTTCGTCGGCCAGCGTGCTCTCCGAGCGGTGCAGTTCGCGCAGGGCGGCTGCGAGCCTCATCGTGGTCCCCCTCCGGCCGTCTCCTCAGCGGTGTCGGGTGCGCCCCGCGTGGGCGCCACACGTTGGTCGACCGGGGCCGAGGCCGTCGTTGTGGGCGCCGGTGCCGGCCGCCCGTCACCCCCGCCCAGGGGACGCAGCTGCGCGGCGGCGGTCTTGAACAGGGGCTGTTTGGAGACCGGGTCCCAATCGCTGATGCTCATCTCGTTGGTCGCCCGGTCCCGTGCACCGTCCTCCTCCGAAGCGCCGGAGTCCCAGTAGCCGTAGTGGAAGGGCACGAACAGGACGCCGTCGCTGATACCGCTGATCCTGGCACGGGCCCGGATCGTCCCGCGCGGTGAGGACACCTCCACCGGGTCGCCCTCGGCCAGACCCGCCTCATGCGCGTCCGAGGGGGAGACCTCCACCCACACCTCGGGGGCCGCCCGCTGCAGCTCGGGAGAGCGCCCGGTCTTGGTGCGCGTGTGGAAGTGGTAGAGCGTGCGGCCGGTGATCAGGACGAAGGGGTGGTCCCGGTCCGGTTCCTCGTGAGGGGGCACGTACTCCACGGCCTTGAGCATCGCCCGGCCCTCGGGGTTCATCGCCCGGTACTCCCTCTCGTCCAACGGCGCCCCGGTGACCAGGTCCTTGCCGTAGCTCTCGCACTGCTCGGGCAGGGCCCAGAACCGGCCGTCCGTGTAGAGGCGCTCGGTCCCGTCCGGGCGCTCCTCGTCGCAGGGCCACTGGACACCGTCGGCGCCGCGCAACCGCTCGTAGGTGAGCCCGGAGTAGTCGCAGGGACGGCCCGCGCCGGCCCGCTTCCACGCCTCGAACGCCGACTCCGCGTCGTGCCACTGGGGGAAGGGGTGGCCGTCCGCGTCGCGGAAGTCCATCCGACGCGCGTAGTCCAGGAAGATGTCCAGATCCGGACGGGCCTCGCCGGGCGCTTCCACGGCCTTCTCCGACAGGTGCACCGTACGGTCGCTGTTGGTGAGGGTGCCCGTCTTCTCCCCCCAGGTGGCCGCGGGCAGCACCACGTCGGCGAGTTCGGCGGTCTCGGTCATGAAGCAGTCCTGCACCACCAGGAACAGGGACTCCTGTGACAAGAGCTTCCGGATCCGCCGCAGTTCGGGCAACGACACCGCCGGGTTGGTCGCGCTGACCCACAGGAAGCGGACCGAGCCCTTCTCCGCGTAGCGCATGATCTGCATGGCGTGTGTGGGTGGTGCGTAGTGCGGGATGCGCATCGGGTCCAGGTTCCAGACCCGGGCGAGATCGGCCACGTGCTCCTCGTTGTCCCAGTTCCGGAACCCGGTCATGTCGCCGTCGGCGCCGCACTCCCGCGTGTTCTCCGCCGTGGGTTGGCCGTTCATCTGCAGGACCCCCGCGCCGGGCCGGCCCAGCATGCCCCGCAGCAGGTGCACGTTGTTGACCTGCACAGCGGCGGCGGTGGCCTGGTTCGACTGGTAGAAGCCCTGGAGGACGGTCGACAGGAGCCGCTCGGCACTCCCCAGCAGTTCCGCGGCCTCGCGGACGGCCCGCGCCGGTACACCGCAGATCTCGGCGGCGCGTTCGGGCGTGTACTCGGCGGTCCTCCGGACCAGGTCCTCGTAGCCGACGGTGTGCTTCTCGACGTAGGTGTGGTCGATCCGGTCGTTCCTGATCAGCTCGTGCAGGAGAGCGTTCATCAGCGCCACGTTGGTGCCCGGACGGGGCGCCAGGTGCACCGTCGACTCCCGGGCCACCGGCGTCGGCCTGGGATCCACACACAGCAGCCGGGGCGGGTTCGGCCCCGCCAACCGGTCGAGGACACGGGACCACAACACCGTTTGTGTCTCGGCCATGTTGTGTCCGTACAGCGCGATGACGTCGGCGTGATCGATGTCGTTGTAGGAACCCGGCTGGCCGTCACAACCGAACGACTCCTTCAGGGCCGCCGCGGCCGTGGCCGTGCACAACCTGGTATTGCCGTCCATGTGGTTGGTGCCGATCGCTCCGTGGCCGATGGCGGCGAGGGTGTAGTACTCCTCGAGGAAGAGCTGCCCGCTCGTGTAGAAGCCCAGCGCCGTGGCCCCCTGGTCGTCGAGCAGCTCCCTGCTGCGGCTCGCCACCAGGTCCAGCGCGGTGTCCCAGTCGGTCTCGGTCAGTACCCCGTCCCGGCGCACCAGAGGACGGGTGAGGCGGTCGGGGGAGTGGTTGGCCTGCCAGCCGTAGAGGTCCTTGGGCCCCAGACGCCCGCGGTTGACCCGGTCCTGCTCCCGGCCCCGCACCCCCACGATCCGACCGTCCTTGACCGCGATGTCCAGCGCATCGCCGTTGGAATGCAGGATGGTCGCGGACCTCACCCAACGGTCCACCTCTTCCGGGGCCAGCCCTTCCGCCAGGTGGTGGTCGACCCTCGCGGGCCACTGTTGGCCCCGACCGTAGGGGGACCGTGTTCCCCATGGTTCAGATATCGGATCTCTCGAAGACACGGCCGCTCCTCGGTGTCGGCAACTGCCCGCCAGGGGGTTGCACCGCCCCGAAGGGCCGGGTAGTACACGAGATCCTTCGAGGGGAGCGGGGGGAGAGCCCCGGCCGGGCCTGCTTCGAGGGAGTATCTTCTGACATGATGAGTGGATCGTCCCCCCCCGCCGTATCCATTGCCCCGTGGGCTGGGGTGGTCGGACGACACATCTCCCTTCCCTTGTTCTGTGATCCGAAGAGAGCTGTCATGAGCAATCCTCCACCACAAAGTCCGTACGGTGCCCCCCAGGGACACGGGTCCGGCCAACCCCAGGGGTACGGTCCGCCCGGGCAGTCCGGTCCGCAACCCGGTCCGTCCGGCCCACAACCTGCACCGCCCTACGGTCCCGGCGGCCCGCAGTACGGCCCTCCTGGAGGCGCGCCACCGTACGGACAGCCTGTCCCGCCCTACGGTCAGCCCCGGCCGCCGAAGAAGAAGGGCGGGCCGGTACTGGCCATCGTGCTCGTCGCCGTCTTCCTGGTGCTCGCGCTCATCGTAGGCGGCATCTTCTTCTTCATCGGCGGGGACGACCCCTCCGGTGAGGGCGGTTCCGCTTCCGGAGGCGGCGGGCCGGGCACCGGGGACGCCGGAGAAGCCCGGATCGTGGAGACCGGGGGCAACGAGGAGGACATCGCCCTGACCTCCGACGGCACGGTGATCGCGCAGGGTTCCGGCAGCGGTGAGGTGTTGTTGTGGAACCTCGATGACGATGCCGTCGAGGACTCGTTGCTCGGCCCCGACTACTCCTCGATCCTGGCGGTCGAGTTCAGTGAGGACCAGTCCCTGCTGGCCGGCGGTGCCCACGACGGCAGCGTCACCGTCTGGGACGAGTCAGGAAGCGAAGTCGCTTCCTTCGACGGACACACCGACTGGGTACGCGGTGTGGACATCAGCCCGGACGGCAGCATGGTCATCAGCGGATCCGACACCGGCGACGTCAAGGTGTGGGACGTGGAGTCCGAGAGCGAGGTGGCCACCCTCGAGGGCCACACCGACTGGGTGCGTGACGTGGCTTTCAGCCCGGACGGCAGCATGGTCGCCAGCGCCTCCGACGACAACACGGTCATCCTCTGGGACGTGGAGTCCGAGAGCGAGGAGGCCACCCTCGAGGGCCACACCGACTGGGTGCAGGGCGTCGACTTCGGGGCCGACGGCACCGTGGTCAGCGGCTCCGACGACGGCAGGGTCATCGTGTGGGACGCCGACCTGGGAGAGCAGCTCGGAGTCCTGGACGGACACACCGACTACGTGTGGGACGTCGAGGTGAGCGGCGACGGGCAGACGGCCGCCAGCGCCTCCCGCGACGGTTCCGTGCGGGTCTGGGACCTGCAGAACATGGAGGTGTCCGTGGTAATGGAAGAGTCCGGGGCCGAATTCGGCGCCGTCTCGCTCAACGAGGACGGCAGCCGTGTCGTGGCCACCGACCAGGACGGAGAGGCCTACGTCCTGGACCTCTGAGGCACCGACGGCGGGGCGGCCCCGGACCAGGGCCGCCCCTGCCTCCTCCGGCGCCGCCGGACCGGGGTGTGTGCCCCGGCCCGGCGGCGCCGGTGTTTTCGCGGATCCACCTCCTCGGCCCCCGTACGGCTCGAGAGCTCAACGGGTGCGCATGGCGCCGATGGGCGCGTCCGGTCCTGCCGGCGGCCCCGGAACCCCGGCCGGTTCGGCGGACACCCTCCCCGACCCCGCTGTGAAAGTCTGAACCGTGTCCCTGGTAGAACGCCTCCAGAGCCTGTTCGTCGCCCTGTCCGCTCTCGGCGGGCTGGGGGCCGGACTGCTGCTGCCCATCGGCCCGGCGGCCGAACACGTCGTGCTGCCCGCGCTGCTCGTGATGCTCACCGCCGTCTTCGTGCAGATGGACGCCGCTCACGTGGGGGAGGTCCGTCGGGCCCGGACCCTCGTCGTGGCCGGCCTGGTACTCAACTTCGTCCTCACCCCGGCCCTGGCCTGGGCACTGGGAGCCGGGTTGCTGGGCGGAGAGCCCGACCTGCGGATCGGGTTGTTGTTGCTCCTGGTGACTCCCTGTACCGACTGGTACCTGGTCTTCACCGCCGTGGCGCGCGGGCACACCGGGATCGCCGCCGCACTGCTGCCGGTCAACCTCGTCCTGCAGCTCGTGCTGTTGCCGGTGTACGTGCTGCTGTTGGGTGGCGAGGCGGCGATGGTCGACGCCGCGACGCTGGCCGAATCGGTGCTGTTGGTACTCGTGGTGCCCCTGGTGATCGCGCTGGTCCTGCGCCGGGCCTCGGCGCGCTTCAAGGGCGAAGAGTGGCGTGCACGCCTTGTCATCGCGCCGGCCGGAACCCTCGTGCTGCCGCTGCTGTACGTGGCGGTCTTCGCGATGTTCGCCTGGCAGGCCCGCACGGTTCTGGACCACGCCGCGGATCTGTTGGCTCTGCTACCGCCGCTCGCGGTCTTCTTCGTCGTGCTGCCCTCACTGGCGGTGGCCCTGTCCCGGATCCTCCGTCTGCCCGCCGCGCAGAAGGTCACGCTCACCATGACCACCACGGCCCGGAATTCGCCCGTCGCACTGGCCATCGCGGTCGCGGCCTTCCCCGACCGCCCACTCATCGCGGTCGCCCTCGTGGCGGGCCCGCTCCTGGAACTACCGGTCCTGGCTCTGCTCGCCCAGCTGGTGCGGGTGCGCCCCTCCCACTACGACGGCCACACCGCATCGTCCGTGTTCCCGGTCGAAACGCAAAGGCACCGCCCCTCCGAATAGCTCCGCCCGCGCGTGCCGCTCCCCCTGGTGGAGACCTCGTGTCGTGTAGAGAAGACGCATCGACCACAGGAGGTAACCGATGGCGTTCCAGCAGTCCTACTCCGAGCTCACCGGCCGTTACAGTCTGGACCCCGCGCACACCCGCATCGGATTCGTGACCCGGCACGCGATGGTGACCAAGGTACGCGGCTCGTTCAACGAGTTCACCGGTACCGCCGTCCTCGACGGCCAGGACCCCTCCCGCTCGTCGGTGGAGCTCGTGATCCGGGCGGACAGCATCGATACCCGCAACGCCGACCGCGACGCCCACCTGCGCAGCAACGACTTCCTGCAGATGGAGGACTATCCGGAGATCACCTTCCGTTCGACCGAGGTCACGCGGTCCGGCGAGGAGACCCTCGACATGACCGGGGACCTCACGATCAAGGGCACCACCCGGCAGGTCACCGTGCCGTTCACCTTCGAAGGCCGGGCCACCGACCCGTTCGGCAACGTCCGTGTGGGTTTCGAGGGTTCCACGACGATCAACCGCAACGACTTCGGGGTCAACTGGAACGCCGCACTCGAGACCGGCGGTGTGCTGGTCGGGGAGAAAGTCGTCCTCGAGTTCGAGGTCTCGCTCATCAAGCAGGACTGAGACCCGATTCGGTGGCCATCGTCAGTGGCGCGGATCACACGTTCCTGAACGGTTTCGGGTGGGGTTCCGAGTGGTTTCGGGGACCCTGCTCCTTTTTCGTCCGCGTCCTGTCCGCAGTGTGTCCACAGAAGCTCGGCGAACGTGACGCAGGATGACGACACCTGAAACGCGAAAGGCGCCCCGCGGGGCGCCTTTCACCTGGTCAGCGGGCTCATGGCGCCGACCGTTCACCTGTGCCCCCTGGAGGATTCGAACCTCCGCACACGGCTCCGGAGGCCGTTGCTCTATCCCCTGAGCTAAGGGGGCGCGGTTGCGTGAACAACTGTAGCAGGGGCTGCGGGGTCCTCGTCCACTTGAGAACGGAGACCGCTCCCCATCGCTCCCGGACGCCCCGCCGCCACCCGCTGTTCGGTCGTTCCAGTGGTGCGCGTTCGCCCGCCGAAGGTAGGGTCACGCCCGTGAACGCCCTACCCGCACGGGTTCTCGTCGTCGAGGACGACGAAATGATCCGGGAACTCATCCGCCTCAACCTCGAACTCGAGGGCTTCGAGGTGTTCACGGCCGTCGACGGCCAGGACTGTCTCGAGCGGGTCGACCACATCGACCCGCACGTGGTCACGCTGGACGTGATGATGCCGCGCCTGGACGGCTGGACCGCCGCAGAGCGCCTGCGTGCGCGCCGGCCGGAGACGGCCTGCCGGATCGTGCTCGTCACGGCACGTGCACAGGAAGAGGACCGCAAGCACGGGGAACGCATCGGGGTGGACGCCTACATGACCAAACCCTTCGACCCCGACGCGCTCGTGGAAGTCGTCCGTGAACTGCTGGAGGGGGAACGGGAGTGACTCCGTGGTCCCTGGAAGCAGAGGTCCGGAGCGCCGCGGCGCATGCCTTCGGCATCGACCCGGAGCAGGTCCCCTTCGCCTGGCCGCGCGCCGAACAGGCCCAGGAGGGCCACGACGCCGCCTCCCCCCTCGCACCCCGGATCGTCCGCCTCGTGTGCACCTCCCGGGGCAAGGACGCGCCCGTGCTCGTGGGCGGGCGCCTGGCCGAGGAACTGCGGCCCGGGTACGCCGACGTCCGCGGTGACCGGAGGGGGTTCGTCAACGTCACCCTCACCGGCGAACAGCGCACCCGCATGGTCCGTGCGGCTGCCGACGGCCCCCGTTGGCTCACCGGCCGCGCCTGGACGGGGGAAGGCGTATGGCCGCGTACCGCCCTGCACGAGTCCGGTCCGCTCGCCCAGGCCCGCAGGCGCGCACGCGCCGACGCTAGGGCCCGCATCACCCTGGCCCTCGCCCCCCAGGCCCCGCCGGCCCGGTCGGGGGAGAAGGAGGTCGGCTGGCGCGACCCCTACCGCGACGGGGACAGGACGGAGCTGGTCTCCGAGGCCGCCCGCGTCCTGGGTACCATCGGTGAGGACAGCGCCCGCGTGGCCTTCTGTCGCTCCATCCCCGAGCACCCCCGCGAAGGCGAGACCACCGGGAACGATCTTCCGGTGCTTCCCTCCGCCGACCGTCCGGGCGCATGGTCCCGTCTGACCGACGCCAACCCGGCCTTCCGTCTGCGTTACGCCCACGCCCACGCCACCAGCCAGGAGCGTTGGACCGCCGCCGGGGCCCTGCCCCCTGCGGCCTGTCCCGCGCACACGGCCTCGGTGCGCGGATGCCTGTTCGACGGTCCCAGCGCGCTGGATTCGGCCGCACGCAGAGAGGAACCCCATATCCTGGTCAGATACCTGGAAGGGCTGGCCAGTGCCTACGATGAGTGGCGGACGTGTCCCCGCGCCGCTGCGCGGTCGGAGGGGGCCGTCGCGGACCCGGCGCTACCCGCCGCCGTCGCCGGGGTCCTGCGTACGGGGCTCTTCCTCCTCGGCGTGTCCGCGCCCACAAGGCTGTAGGACCTGCCGAAGACGTCGTCGCGCGCCCCGACCCGACCCCCTCGTCCCGACCGGATCGGTGGACAATGATCGGGGCGTCCTCGCCACAGCACAGACGAAAGTCCAGTCGAAAGCCCATCATGAGCCGCTACGCGCACCCCGCCGGATCCCGCCACGCGGAGATCCTGCCGGAGGAGAACCCGCCACTGCCGCCCGAGGACCTCAACGCACTCGACCCCAAGGTCTGGCCCGCCACGTCCCGCCGTGTGGACGGCGAGCTGACCGTCGGCGGCCTCGGCGTCGGCGACCTCGCCCGCACCTACGGCACGCCGCTCTTCGTCATGGACGAGGAGGACTTCCGCGCCCGGGCCCGTGACTACAGCACCGCCTTCACCGGTTCGGACGTCTACTACGCCGGGAAGGCCCTGCTCACCAAGGCCGTCGCCCGCTGGGCCACCGAAGAAGGCATGAAGCTGGACGTGTGCTCGGGCGGCGAACTGGCCGTCGCCCTGGCCGCCGAGGTCCCGCCGGAACGCATCGGCATGCACGGCAACAACAAGTCCGTCGCCGAACTGCGCCGAGCGGTCGAGGCCGGCGTCGGCCGCATCATCGTCGACTCCCTCGACGAGATCGACCGCCTGGAGTCGGTGGCCGCCGAGGCCGGCGCCCGCCCCAAGATCCTCATCCGGGTCACCACGGGAGTGGAGGCGCACACACACGAATTCGTCGCCACCGCGCACGACGACCAGAAGTTCGGCTTCGCGATGAGCACCGGCGCAGCCGCGGAGGCCGTCCGCCGCTCCCTGGCCTCCGAACACCTCGACCTCGTCGGCCTGCACTCGCACATCGGCTCACAGATCTTCGACACCTCCGGGTTCGAGGTCGCCGCACGCCGGGTCGCGCGCTTCCTCACACAGATCCACGAGGAACTCGACGTCACCCTCGCCGAACTCGACCTCGGCGGCGGACTGGGCATCGCCTACACCTCCGACGACGACCCCCTCGACCCCAAGACCATCGCCGCCGGCCTGACCACCATCGTGCACCGCGAGTGCGAGGAGGCCGGTCTGCCGGTCCCGCGCATCGCAGTGGAACCCGGCCGGGCGATCGCGGGCCCCGCAGGCATCACCGTCTACGAGGTCGGAACGGTCAAGGACGTCGAGGGCATCCGCACCTACGTCAGCGTCGACGGCGGCATGAGCGACAACATCCGTACCGCCCTGTACGGGTCGGAGTACACCGGCCGCCTGGTCTCCAGGGTCAGCGAGAGCGGTCCGATGCTCTCGCGCCTGGTCGGCAAGCACTGTGAGAGCGGTGACATCATCGTGCACGACCTGTACCTTCCCGAGGACCTGCGCCCCGGGGACCTGGTCGCCGTCGCGGCCACAGGTGCCTACTGCTACTCCATGGCGAGCAACTACAACCACCTGCCGCGCCCGGCCATGGTCGCGGTACGGGACGGGGACGCGCGGGTCATCGTGCGCAGGGAGACCGAAGAGGACCTGCTCCGGCTCGACGTCGGCTGAGAAAACCCAGGAGCGGCCCCGGCCGCGCGAGGTCACGGACACGAGAGAAGTGGGAGTCACGCCCAAATGGCGATGAAGGTGGCGCTGCTCGGATGCGGCGTAGTGGGTTCGGAAGTCGTCCGACTGATCGACGAGCAGCCCGAGGAACTGGCCGCACGTGTGGGCACACCGTTGGAGATCGGCGGTATCGCGGTGCGCCGCCTCGACCGCGACCGCGGTGTCGACCCGGCACTACTGACCACCGACGCCACGGCACTGGCCACCCGGCCCGACATCGACGTGGTCGTCGAAGTCATCGGCGGTATCGAACCCGCCCGGTCGCTGATCCTCGCCGCACTCAAGGCAGGCAAGTCCGTGGTCACCGCCAACAAGGCGCTGCTGGCCGAGGACGGGCAGACCCTGCACACCGCCGCACGCGAAGCCGGTGTCGACCTGTTCTACGAGGCCTCGGTGGCCGGGGCGATCCCGCTCCTGCGTCCGCTGCGGGACTCCCTGGCCGGCGACCGCGTCGACCGCGTGCTGGGCATTGTCAACGGCACCACCAACTACGTCCTGGACCGCATGGACTCGGCCGGCAGCGGATTCACCGAGGCCCTGGAGGAGGCCCAGACCCTCGGGTACGCCGAAGCCGACCCGACCGCCGACGTGGAGGGCTTCGACGCCGCGGCCAAGGCCGCGATCCTGGCCCGCCTGGCCTTCCACACCCAGCAGGTCACCGCCGACGACGTGCACCGCGAAGGCATCACCGGTGTCTCCGCAGCCGACATCGCCGGCGCCCGTGCGATGGGGTGTGTCGTCAAACTCCTGGCGATCTGCCAGCGCTCCGAGGACGGAGGATCCGTGGGTGTGCGCGTCCACCCGGTGATGCTCCCCGTCGAACACCCCCTCGCCAGCGTCAAGGAGGCCTACAACGCGGTCTTCGTCGAGGCCGAGTCCGCCGGCAGCCTGATGTTCTACGGTGCCGGGGCCGGAGGCACGCCCACCGCCAGTGCCGTCCTCGGCGACCTGGTGGCCGTGGCCCGCAACCGCCTCGCCGACACCCACGTGGGCGAGGGCGGACACGACACCGGCCTGCTGGTCCACGACATGGGCGAGACCGTCACCAGCTACCACGTCTCCCTGGACGTCGCCGACCGCCCCGGCGTACTCGCCACGGTCGCCGAGATCTTCGCCGAGCACGGGGTCTCCATCAAGAACGTGCGCCAGGAGGGCAGCGGCGACGACGCCCAACTCGTCCTCGTCAGCCACCGAGCACCCGACGCCGCGCTGCGCAGCACCGTCGAACGGCTGCAGGAGGACGACTCCGTGCGGGAGGTCGCCAGTGTGATGCGGGTGGAGAACTTCGACTAGGGGGTTCTCCCCGGGCCTGCGCTGCGGCCCGCCCGTCACCCGCCCTCAACGGACTCCTACGGCGCGGTGTCCCGCGGGCGGGCCGCCCTTGAAGGTACGTTCTCCGGCCTCTCCGCGGTCGTCCTCGTTCCTGCGGGTGCCCGCTCCAGTGCCTCCGAGGGGCGTGCCGGCGTCCGAACGCAACCCCGTGGGGCGGAACACCGCCCCGCACAGTCGGAAACTGACCGAATAGCGAGACGCGCGACCGTGATCCGAGACAGTCGCTGATGGTCATAGACTTGTCAGCAGGTGGGAGCCCCTGCACTCGTTCCGGGCGGCCCACCGGACACATCGCGCGTGGAGCGTCATCCAACACCCGAAAGGGACACCGTCGTGAGCATGGCACGGGCGTGGCGAGGCGTCGTCGAGGAATACCGCGACCACCTCCCCGTCAACGAGAAGACCCCAGTCGTCACCCTCCAGGAGGGCGGGACCCCGCTCCTGCCGGCGGTGCGTGTGTCCGAGCTGACCGGTTGCGACGTCCATCTCAAGGTGGAGGGCCTCAACCCGACCGGTTCCTTCAAGGACCGCGGTATGACGATGGCCATCAGCAAGGCGGCCGAGGAAGGCGCCCAGGCGGTCATCTGCGCCTCCACCGGCAACACCAGCGCGAGCGCCGCCGCCTACGCCATCCGTGCGGGCATGACCTGCGCCGTCCTGGTCCCCCAGGGCAAGATCGCCATGGGCAAACTCGCCCAGGCCCTCGTGCACGGCGCCCGCCTGCTCCAGGTCGACGGCAACTTCGACGACTGCCTGGAACTGGCCCGCAAGCTCAGCATCGACTACCCGGTCGCGCTGGTGAACTCGGTCAACCCCTACCGCCTCCAGGGGCAGAAGACCGCCGCGTTCGAGATCGTCGACGCGCTCGGGGACGCCCCCGACATCCACTGCATCCCCGTGGGCAACGCCGGCAACATCTCCGCGTACTGGATGGGCTACTCCGAGTACGCCGACGACGGTGTCTCCAGCCGTAAGCCCCGTATGTTCGGGTTCCAGGCCAGCGGATCCGCGCCCCTGGTCAACGGTGAACCGGTCACCACGCCCAACACCATCGCCACCGCCATCCGCATCGGCAACCCGGCCTCCTGGGACCTGGCCGAGAACGCCCGGGAGGGTTCCGGCGGACTCATCGACAAGGTCACCGACCGCCAGATCATGGCCGCCTACAAGCTTCTGGCCGCCGAGGAGGGCGTCTTCGTCGAGCTGGCCTCCGCCGCGAGTGTGGCCGGGCTGATCCAGGCCGCCGAGCAGGGGCTGGTCCCCCGGGGCAGCCGTGTGGTCTGCACCGTCACCGGCAACGGCCTCAAGGACCCGGACTGGGCCCTGGCCGGCGCCGGCGCGGCCACCACGGTCCCGGTCGATGCCCAGGACGCCGCCCAGGCCCTCGACCTCGCCTGACCCCGGGGCGGCCCCCACCGCTCGCACACGCCACTCCCGGACACGTCCCGGGACGCCCCACCGAGGAGCCCACGATGCCCCGACCCACGCGGGTGACGGTCCATGCGCCCGCAACGAGCGCCAACCTCGGACCCGGGTACGACAGCCTGGGCATGGCGCTGAGCCTGTACAACGAGTTCGAGGTCCGTGTCCGCGACGACGCCCGGACGACGGTCCACGTCGAGGGCGAGGGCGCCGGCGAGGTCCCGCTCGACGAGCGCCACCTGGTGGTCCGTTCACTGCGTGAGGCCTTCGACCGGGTGGGGGAGAAGGCCCCCGGCGTGGATCTGGTCTGTGTGAACCGCGTACCGCACTCACGGGGGCTGGGCTCCTCCTCCACCGCGATCGTCGGCGGGATCACCGTGGCCGCGGCGCTGCTGGGCCGTACCGGACCCGACGGCGGTCCCGACCGCGACTGGATCTACCAGGTCGCCGCCGACCTCGAGGGCCACCCGGACAATGTGGCGCCCTGTGTGTACGGCGGCTACACGGTCGCCTACCGGGAGGGGCAGGAGTGGGGAGCGGTCTCCGGGGCCGTGGACCCGCGCATCCTCCCGGTGGTGTGTGTGCCGGACTGGCGGCTCTCCACCGAACGGGCCCGCAGCCTACTGCCGGAGAACGTCCCGCATGCCGACGCGGCTTTCAACGCAGGCCGTGCGGCGCTCATGACGGCGGCTGTTCGTGGCCATCCCCGGGGTCTGTACGCGGCCACCCGGGACCGGCTGCACGAGTCCTACCGGGCCCCGGCGATGCCGTTGTCCGTCGACCTGGTCTCCGAACTCAGAGAACACGAGAACCTGCCTGCCGTGGTCTCGGGCGCGGGGCCCACCGTGTTGGTGTTGTGCTCGGTGACGGAAGGTGACGCCGACACGGAATCGCCGGAAATCGCCCGCCAGCTTGGTTCAATCCGGGGGAGGGCGGGTAAGGACTGGGATGTACGCCCCCTGCATGTCGAGCCGGCGGGGGTGTGGACCCCATCTCCCCATCCGTAGCTTCCGTGTCGAGGAATAGTCGTGGCCGCTGGTGATGTTAGGCTTGGTGTAGCACCAGATGCCCCGTTGCGGGGCGTGTGCTCATCCGCCACGACGGCACCCGCGTCCCATACTCCGGCGGTCCGGTCCTACGATCGCGCGGAGGCGGTGGCCCGAGTGGTGAGTCAGCGGTTCTCCGCGGCCTTGCCCTTCATTTCCCGCAGTCACCTTTTCCCCGGATGAGTGTGACCACGGTTGACGGGCATCATCACCGAGCCATCCGCCCCGACGTCTGGCTTCACCCAGAGCCCGCCGCGATTGGGTAGGGGACCGTCTTCTCGCCGGTTTCCGACATCGACGTGGGGCACGCCCTACCCGGCCCCTGCCGGTTCGCAACACACGGGCCGGTCGTTACAGCGACCTGCTGACGGCCGAAGCCCGCTCCTTGGGAAGGACCCTTAGTGAGCGACACTACCGAGCTCCACACGGACGCGGCGGTCGACAGCAGAGCCACCACCGACGCTTCCGGTGCCGAGAGCGGTGAGTCGGCGTCCAAGAACGCCTCCTCCGCCTCTCGGTCCCGCGCCGGCGCGCGGGGTACCGGGCTCGCGGCTCTGAAGCTCCCCGAGCTGCAAAAGCTCGCGTCGAGCCTGGGCATCACCGGTACGGGGCGTATGCGTAAGAGCGACGTCATCGCCGCGATCGAAGCCAAGCAGGGGGGTCCCGTCGAGGCCCCCTCGAAGGGCAGAACAGAAAAACAAGCAGACCCGGCGCCCAAGGCCGGTAAGGTCGGGGCCACCGGCGAACCGGCCGAGGCCCAGGCCTCCGAGAAGACGGCCTCGGACAGCACCCGAGACAGCAGGAAGTCATCGGGTGAGCAGCCGTCGGACCAGGCCGTGGCCGACTCCCAGGGTGGGAAGGGCGACAAGCCCTCCCAGAACCGGCGTTCGTCCCGCAACCGCGGTGACAACTCCGGTGGACAGCCCCGAGCGGTGGACGGCGCCGACTCCTCTACCTCCGCGAGCAGCGTGACCAAGACATCCAGCACCCCCCGGAAGAACGGCCCCGACTCCTCTGAGGACCGGGAGAACAACAACCGGTCCGGCCAGGGGCGAGAGCGTCAGCGAAACCGCCGCAACCGCAACCGCGGTGGCGGAGGCGGTAATGACGACCAGAACAACAACGCCCAGCAGGGCGGCGGTGGTCAGAACCAGGGCCGTGACAACAACAACGACGACGACTTCGGCGGTGGCGGCGGCCGTCGGCGCGGACGGCGGCGCGACCGCCGCGACCGGCGCCGTGGCGGCGGCCAGGACACCGAGCCGGTGATCGGTGAGGACGACGTCCTGCTGCCGGTCGCGGGGATCCTCGACATCCTCGACAACTACGCCTTCGTGCGTACGACCGGCTACCTGCCCGGGCAGAGCGACGTCTACGTCTCCCTCGCCCAGGTGCGCAAGCACGGACTGCGTAAGGGCGACCAGATCGTCGGCGCGGTCCGGCAGCCCCGCGAGGGCGAGCGCCGGGAGAAGTTCAACGCCCTGGTCCGGCTGGATTCGATCAACGGCATGTCGCCCGACCAGGCCAAGGGCCGCCAGGAGTTCTCGAAGCTGGTCCCGCTCTACCCGCAGGAGCGCCTGCGGTTGGAGACCGAGCCCAACATCATGACCACGCGCATCATCGACCTGGTCGCACCGATCGGCAAGGGTCAGCGCGGTCTCATCGTCTCCCCGCCCAAGGCCGGTAAGACGATGGTCATGCAGTCGGTGGCCAACGCGATCACCGAGAACAACCCCGAGTGCTACCTGATGGTCATCCTCGTGGACGAGCGTCCCGAGGAAGTCACGGACATGCAGCGCACGGTCAAGGGCGAGGTCATCCACTCGACCTTCGACCGTCCGGCCGAGGACCACACCACCGTCGCCGACCTGGCCATCGAGCGCGCCAAGCGCCTGGTGGAGATGGGCACCGACGTCGTGGTCCTGCTGGACTCCATCACCCGTCTGGGGCGCGCCTACAACCTGGCCGCCCCGGCCAGCGGGCGCATCATGTCCGGCGGTGTGGACTCCACGGCGCTGTACCCGCCCAAGAAGTTCTTCGGCGCGGCCCGCAACATCGAGGGCGGCGGCTCGCTGACCATCCTGGCGACGGCGCTGGTGGAGACCGGCTCGCGTGCCGACGAGGTGATCTTCGAGGAGTTCAAGGGCACCGGCAACATGGAGCTCAAGCTCAACCGGTCCCTGTCCGACAAGCGGATCTTCCCCGCGGTCGACGTGGACGCCTCCAGCACCCGCAAGGAGGAGATCCTCATGTCCAACGAGGAGCTCCAGGTGGTCTGGAAGCTGCGCCGGGTGCTGCACGCGCTCGACACGCAGCAGGCCATCGAGCTGCTCCTGGACAAGATGAAGGAGTCCAAGAGCAACGCCGAGTTCCTGATGCAGGTGCAGAAGACGACCTGACACAGGTGGTGTGCAGAGGGGCCCTCTCCGTTCTTCTTCGGGGAGGGCCCCTCTTCTGGTGTGTCCGGCCTCCCGTCGGGGAAGCGGCCGCGGGTGAGCGGTTCGGCGGTCCGGTGAACCGGTCCGGAGCGTGAGCTCCCGCCGCCGGGCCCGGAAAAGATCACTTGTGTGTCTCGGATCACAAGAGGGGTGTGTCGCAACACGGAAGTGCGGCTTAGGGTCGCGGCGTCGAGAACCCCCCATGCCAGGGAGCCGTCTGGATGGACAACCTCGCCGTACTCAGCCTTCTGGCCCTCGCCCCCATCGTCCTCATCGGGATCCTGCTCGTGGGTTTCCGTCTCCCCGCCATGTACGCGATGCCCGTCGGTTACGTCGTCGTGGTCGGTATCGCCGTCCACTTCTGGCAGACCGATTGGGTCGCCGTCCTCGCCTCCAGCTTCCAAGGCCTGATCCTCGCGCTCGGCCTGCTCTACATCGTCTTCGGTGCCCTGCTCCTGCTCGCGACCCTGACCAGGAGCGGGGCCATCGCCACCATCAGGCGCACCTTCACCGACATCAGCCCCGACCGCCGTGTGCAGGCCATCATCATCGGCTGGCTCTTCGGCAGTTTCATCGAGGGCGCGTCCGGGTTCGGCACCCCTGCCGCGGTGGTCGCCCCGCTCATGCTCGCCCTGGGTTTCCCGGCCATGGCCGCCGTCATGGTCGGCATGGTCATCCAGAGCACCCCCGTCAGCTTCGGCGCGGTCGGTACGCCCGTCCTGGTGGGCGTCGCCGGCGGCCTCGAGGGCGGCGGCGGAGCGGAGGCACGCGCCGCGGAACTGGGCATGAGCTTCCCGGAGTACATCTCCGAGATCGGTTTCCAGACGGTGCTCCTGCACGCCGCGGCCGGCACCCTCGTCCCGCTGCTCATCTGCTGCATGCTCTGCGGGTTCTACGGGAAGGAACGACGCTTCTCCGACGGCCTCGGAGCCTGGAAGTTCGCGCTCTTCGCCGCCTTCGCCCTCACGGTCCCGTCCGTGCTGTACAACTACTTCCTCGGGGTGGAGTTCACCAGTCTGCTCGGCGGTCTGACCGGCCTGGTCATCGTCGTCCTGGCCGCTCGCAAGGGGTTCCTTCTCCCCAGGACCGTCTGGGACTTCCCGGCCCGCGAGGACTGGCTCTCCCGTTGGACCGGCAAGCTCGAGCCCGGTAGCGGCAGCTCCGAGGTGCTCGGAAGCGGGCCCCGTATCGGCCTGCTGCGTGCCTGGTCGCCCTATCTCCTGGTCGCCGGGGTCCTCGTCCTGTCCCGCACCGTCACCCCGCTCAAGACCTGGCTCGAGGGCATCACGGTCGGATGGGACGACATCCTCGGTACCGGGATCGGTGAGACGGTCCAACCCCTCTTCTCGCCGGGTGCCACCTTCGTCCTGGTGTGTGCGGTGACCTACGTACTCCACCGGATGAGCGGGCGCCAGATCCTCGACTCCTGGAGGACGGCCGGTTCCCAGCTGGCCGGGGCCGCCGTCGCCCTGCTCTTCGCCGTACCCCTGGTGCGGGTCTTCATCAACACGGGGGCCGACTTCGGGCAGGCGGACCTGGAGAGCATGCCGCTTACCCTGGCCGCGGGGGCAGCCGAACTCGGCGGCACGAGCTGGCCGCTGATCGGCCCCTGGATCGGTGCGCTCGGTGCTTTCGTGGCCGGGTCCAACACCATCTCCAACCTCATGTTCTCCCTGTTCCAGCACGCCACCGCCGAACGCATCGCCGTGCCCCCGGAGTCGGTCGTGGCCGCACAGGCCGTCGGCGGTGCCGCGGGCAACATGATCACCGTGCACAACGTCGTCGCCGCCTCCGCTGTGGTCGGTCTCGTGGGCCGGGAGGGGGACGTACTCCGCCAGACCGTGCTGCCGATGGCCTACTACCTGCTGATCGCCGGGTCCCTGGCCTACGTGTTGGTCCACGGGATCGCTCTGCATGCGGGCACGGCCCTGCTGGCCGTGACACTGATCGCTCTGGCCGCCCTGCTCGCCCTGCTCAGACGCCGGGACGCCCGTCTGCCGGTCCCCGAGCACACACGGCTGCCGCGGCCGGACCGTGGAGGGAGCCGTTCGGAATAGGGACTGGTCCCGGCATCGTTGTGAATCTGGCAAACTGGTAACGAGGACTGGTCCGCCCCTTTCCCGGGGCCGCCGTCCTGACTATCCAGATCGCCGCGGCACCGGTTCGCGCATGGCCCGATTCGACCGACCACCCCTGGTGGCGGGCTCGGCATGCGTCCGGCGGCTGCGCCCCTGAAGAGGAGACACACCATGCAGTCCGACATCCACCCCGAGTACGTTCCGACCGAGGTGACCTGCACTTGCGGAGCCCACTTCGTCACGCGGAGCACCCTGACTGCGGGCGAACTGCGTACGGACGTGTGCTCCGAGTGCCACCCGTTCTACACCGGCAAGCAGAAGATCCTCGACACCGGTGGCCGGGTCGCCCGCTTCGAGAAGCGCTTCGGTAAGCGCGCCGCCAAGTAGCGCTGCCCGCTCTCCGGCGGCGCCGACTCGGCGCCGCCGGTGCACAGTGTCCGCCCGGCACGGGGCGGCACACACGCAGGCGAGGCAAGCGACACAAGACGGGAACGTGGCACAGTGAAGCTGGACGACCTTCTGGGGGAGTACTACGAGCTGGAACAGCAGCTCGCCGATCCCGAGGTGCACGCCGAACCGAACAAGGCACGCACACTCGGCAAGAGGTATTCGCACCTGACCCCCATCATCGAGACCTACCGCCAGCTCAACGAGGTCGAGAAGGACATCGAGGCCGCGCGTGAACTCGCGTCGGAGGACCCCGCCTTCGCCGAAGAGGCCGACCGTCTGTCCCAGCAGGCCGACGAGCTCACCGAGCGCCTGCGAGTGCTGCTGATCCCGCGCGACCCCGCCGACGAGAAGAACCTCATCATGGAGGTCAAGGCCGGCGAGGGCGGCGAGGAGTCCGCACTGTTCGCCGGCGACCTGGTCCGCATGTACCTGCGCTACGCCGAACGCCTGGGCTTCAAGACCGAGGTCATCAACGCCACCCACTCCGACCTCGGCGGCTACAAGGACATCACCATCGCCTTCAAGAACAAGGGCAACCCCGAACCCGGTACCGGGGTCTGGCCGGTGCTCAAGTTCGAGGGCGGTGTGCACCGTGTGCAGCGTGTGCCCGTGACCGAGTCCCAGGGGCGCATCCACACCTCGGCCGCCGGCGTGCTCGTGGTCCCCGAGGCCGAGGAGATCGAGGTCCAGATCCACGACAACGACCTGCGCATCGACGTCTACCGCTCCTCCGGACCCGGCGGCCAGAGCGTCAACACCACCGACTCGGCCGTGCGGATCACCCACCTGCCCACCGGGATCGTGGCCTCCTGCCAGAACGAGAAGAGCCAGCTCCAGAACAAGGAACAGGCCCTGCGGATCCTGCGCGCCCGCATCTACGCCGAGGCCCAGGCCAGCGTCGACGCCGAGGCCGCGGCCGAGCGCAAGAGCCAGGTCCGCACCGTCGACCGCTCCGAGCGGGTGCGCACCTACAATTTCCCGGAGAACCGCATCTCCGACCACCGGGTCAACTACAAGGCCTACAACCTCGACCAGGTCCTCGACGGCGAGCTGGACGGGGTCATCCGCGCATTGACGGAGGCCGACACCAAGGAGAGGCTCGAAGCCGCACAGTCGTAACGGGATCCCCTTCCTGGACGAGGGGCCGGTTACGCCTACACCGCACAGAAGGAGGCAAGGGCTTCCTCCCTCGCCCGACGGCGGGGGCGTCCGCCCCACACGACCGATGAACTTCCTGCTCGACGAGGTCGCCCGCGCGACACTGCGACTCGCGGAGGCGGGCATCGCATCGCCACGCACGGACGCCGAGGAACTCGCGGCGTTCGTGCACGGTGTTCGTCGAGGAGGACTGCACTCGGTCGCCGACTCCGATTTCGACGCCCGGTACTGGGAGTGTGTGGCCCGGCGGGAGGCACGCGAGCCCCTGCAGCACATCACCGGCCACGCCTACTTCCGCTACCTGGAGTTGCGTGTGGGGCCGGGGGTGTTCGTGCCCCGTCCCGAGACCGAGATCATGGTCGACTGGGCGATCGAGACCTTGCGGTCCATGGACGTGGCCGACCCGCTCGTGGTCGACCTGGGTGCCGGGTCGGGTGCCATCGCCATCTCCATCGCCCAGGAGGTGCCGCGTTCGCGTGTGCACACCGTCGAGATCGAGCCCGAGGCCCTGAAGTGGGCGGAGCTCAACATCCGGGAGACCGGCCACAGCGACCGTGTCCACGCGCACGCGGGCGACATGCGCACCGCGCTCCCGGAACTGGACGGCCGCGTCGACCTGGTCATCAGCAATCCCCCCTACGTTCCCACCCGTGACGGCGAGGTCATCCCGCCCGAGGTCCGCGACTACGACCCCTCACCGTCCTTGTGGTCGGGGGAGGACGGCCTCGACATGATCCGCGACCTGGAGAAGGTCGGACGGCGGTTGCTGCGGCCGGGTGGCGCGATGGCCGTCGAACACCACGACGGCCAAGGGATCGAGATCCCGTGGTTCTTCCCCGAGGACCGGGGCTGGCGCGACGTGCTCAACCGCAAGGACATGGCCAGACGCGACCGTTTCGTGGTCATGCGCCGGGCCGACGAGGACACCTGAGTCTTGAAGAGGTGAACGACAGGTGAGCCGTATCTACGACTGTGCGGACGACACCGCCCGCAAGGACGGGGTCACCGATGCCGCTTCGGCGGTACGCCGCGGCGATCTGGTGGTGATGCCGACCGACACCGTGTACGGCATCGGTACCGACGCCTTCAACCCCACCGCAGTGACCCGGTTGCTGGAGACCAAGGGACGGGGCCGGGACATGCCGCCGCCGGTCCTGGTCGGGTCCATGCGTGCGGCCACCGCGCTCGTCGACGACCTGGGCAGTCACGGCCGCGACCTCATGGAGGAGTTCTGGCCGGGTCCGCTCACCCTGGTGTGTACCGCGACCCCGAGTCTGTCCTGGGACCTGGGCAACACCAAGGGCACCGTCGGGGTACGTATGCCCATGAACCCGGTCGCGCTGGAGCTGCTCAAGGAGACCGGCCCGATGGCGGTCAGCAGCGCCAACAAGTCGGGGCAGGAGGCCGCACTACGGGTGGAGGAGGCCGTCGAGCAGCTCGGTGAGGAGGACGTCGCCGTCTACCTCGACGGTGGCGAGGCCGATTCCGGGGTGCCCTCCACCATCGTGGACCTGACCTACGCGGTGCCGCGGGTGCTGCGCCAGGGGGCGATCTCCATCGAACAGCTGCGTTCCGTGTGCGGCACCGTCATCGGTGAACTGCGCAAGCCCAAGAAGCGCACCGGGGCCGAGGACGAGGAGACGGCCGGCCCCGGGGAAGCCGCTGAGTCCCCGTCCGGTGGCGGGCCCGCCGCTGAACAGGGGACCGGGGCCGTGGCCGCGGAGGAGAGCAGCGAGGCTCCGGCCGGCGGTGAGGACCGGGCCGAGGAGAAGGCCGAGACCGCCGAGAAGGCCTCCGGGGGCCGTTCCTCCGGCGGCGACCGTTCGGAGGACTAGAAGGGACGGACGGTGCGCGAGTACGCACTCACGTTCGTCATCGCTGTCGCGGTGACCTACCTGTTGGTTCCTTTGGTGCGCAAGTTCGCGATCGCGATCGGGGCCACGCCTCCGGTCCGCGACCGCGACGTGCACAAGGAGCCCATCCCCCGCATGGGTGGGATCGCCATCTACGGCGGTTTCGGGGCTGCGCTGCTGATCTCCGCCCAACTCCCGCACCTGCAGAACGTCTTCGTCGCCGACACCTGGTGGGGCCTGCTGCTGGCGGGTGGCCTCATCACCCTGATCGGCATCGTGGACGACCGGTGGGGGATGGACGCCATCAGCAAGCTCGCCGGACAGACCGCCGCGGCGGGCATCCTCGTGGCGCACGGCGTGCAGCTGTTGTGGCTGCCGTTGCCGGGTACGCAGCTGTCCCTGGGGCCCTGGCTCGGGGCGATGATCTCGGTGCTGCTCATCGTGGTGACCATCAACGCGGTCAACTTCGCCGACGGTCTGGACGGCCTGGCCGCGGGCATCGTCGGTATCTCGTCGCTGGCCTTCTTCGCCTACTACTACGTGGTCGCGGTCGAGCAGGGGTTCGAGCGCCAGTCCTACCCGGCGATGATCGCGATCATCCTGGCCGGCACGTGTCTGGGTTTCCTCTTCCACAACTTCAACCCGGCCAAGATCTTCATGGGCGACACCGGGTCGATGCTGCTCGGCCTGTTGCTGACCTCCATCACCATCAACGTCACCGGCCAGTTCGACGCCAACACCGCCCGGGAGGAGTTCAACTCCGGCCTGGTGGTCTTCCTGCCGATCCTCCTGCCGCTGTTGGTGATCGCCCTGCCCCTGGCCGACCTCGTGCTGGCCGTCCTGCGCCGCACGCTGGCCGGGAAGTCGCCGTTCGCCCCCGACCGCGGACACCTGCACCACAGGCTCCTGGACATGGGGCACAGCCACGTACGAGCGGTGCTCCTGATGTACCTGTGGGCGGGGATCGTGGCCTTCGCCGCGGTGTCGCTGTCGGTCTTCGACACCCCTCTGCTCGTCCTGACGGTCACGGCCCTGGTCGCGCTCTGTGCGGTCGGTCTCATCGTGCTGCCCCGTCTCCAGCGCCGCGGGCTGCTCTCGTGGGAGCGTATAGGACGCGTTAAGACTCGTTCCGGTCACGATTGAGGGTTCCGATGGTGGCGGCCGGGGCCGCGGCCTGCTCCCATCGGGGGCGAAAGTCCCGGAAGCACCGCTTCTGACCAGCGGTGCCGTGATGGGGGCGGATGTGGCGAAGGCGACACCGCCCCTGGAGGCCCCCGCGTAGGGGACTTTCGAGGGGCGTTAAGGTTGCGTTAAGGCATCCTCGGATTCGACACCGAAAACCTTGTGATAGCTTTCACGAGCAGGTAACCACAGAACCCCCACGGAGCTTTGTCATGCAGGAACACGACGTCGCGATCTTCCGTGGCGCCGCACTTCCCAGCGTGGTGTGCGGGGTTCTGGCCATCGGTGTGGCAGCACTGCTCGGCGGTGTCCCCGGAGCGCTCAGCGCGCTCTTGGGGGCCGTGCTCGTGCTGGGCTGCTTCGGGCTCGGACAGTGGGCCGTGATCGCGCTGTCCCGCCGGAACAAGGACCTGTTCATGGCGGCCAACCTGCTCGGTTTCGTCGTCAAGATGGCGGTCCTGGGCATCCTGTTGGTCACCCTCGGCCGAAGCCCTCTCATGGCTGACCTGGACGACCGGGCCTTCGTCTACACGGCGCTGGCCTGCGTGCTGGTCTGGCTGGGCGGGCAGATCCGAGCGATTTCCAAGGCCAAGATCCCGCACGTGGATCCCGGACAAGCCTCGGGGAACACGTGATGGGCAACCCCGCCAAAGCCCGGGACGAAGGGCGTAATACCCTGGTCGACGGTAGGCGGGCGACCCCGTTCCAGTCCGGTGCCACATGCTATATTCCGGAGCGAGATGAGCAGCGAATCAGCCAAGGACACGGAGAAACGCGGCGCACAGGAACCGCGCGACTCCGACGGCTGGGCCATGTTCTCCACTCTCCTCGCGGGTGTACTCGTGTGGACCGGCATCGGCTGGATCGCGGACTGGCTCTTGGGTTTCGATGCACTCTTTCTGCCCATCGGGGCGGTGCTCGGCCTGGTCGGGTCGGTCTATCTGATCGTCGTCAAGTCCCGCCAGGCCTGAACTCTCCCGCTGGAGTGAGCCCGACATCCTCACAGGTGTGGGCGAGCTCCTCCACAACCATCCAAGAGGCTTTCTTGCGTCACGACGAAAGGATTCGCCGTGAGTGCTGACGCGCGCATTCTCGCGGCCGAACCGGGTTGCCACCTCTTCCCTGGCGAAGGCGAGGCGGGCTGCGGGTTCGAGGCTCCCACCATTGGGATGTTCTTCCCCGAACCGTGGCTCGGCGGCATCCCCGGCAGCGACGGCATCGACCTGTACCTGGTTCTGCTGATCGTCGCCCTCGGCGCATCCCTGCTCCTGTGGTCGTGGTTCAGCAAGAAGCTGAGCCTCGTCCCCGGGCGCAGGCAGGGCGTGGGCGAAATGTTCGTCCTGTTCATCCGGGACCAGATCACCCGCCCCACCATGGGGGCCAAGGGTGACAAGTTCATCCCGCTGATGACGGCGATCTTCACGCTCATCGTCTTCATGAACATCTCGGGTCTGATCCCGGGCATGTTGCCGGTCAACAGCGACCTCTCCTTCCCGGCGATGTTCGCCATCTTCATCTTCGTCCTCACGTTGGTCGTCGGTATGCGCCAGCAGGGGGGATGGGGATACATCAGGAACCAGATCTTCCCGCCCGGGATGCCCAAACCGATCTACGTCCTGGTCACGCCGATCGAGACCCTCTCGGTCTTCGTGATCCGCCCGCTGACGCACGCCCTGCGTCTGTTCGCGACCATGTTCGCGGGCAGCCTGCTGCTGGCGGTGTTCGCCTACGGCGGCTGGTACATGCTGAGCATCGGTGCCGAGCCGGCCCTGGCCGGGCTGTCGGTCCTGTTCTCCGGTGCCGCGCTGATCGGCTACATCCTCTTCTTCCTCTTCGAGATCCTGATCATGCTCGTCCAGGCGTTCATCTTCACGCTGCTGGCGAGCCTGTACCTCAACGGGTCCCTCGAATCCGCCCACTAGAACCCCTGAGTGCCGGCCACCCCGGCCGGTACGAAGGTGTAATGACCCGTCCACACCCGGCGCACTGACCAATCGCGAAACGCGACGCCGGACGTCGAGTAAAGGGAAACACTTATGGACATCGCCGCCATCGAGGGCAGCATCAACTCCGTCGGCTACGGCATCAGCGTCATCGGCGCCGGTATCGGTGTCGGTCTCGTCTTCGGCATGGGCATGCAGGCCATCGCCCGCCAGCCCGAGGCCCGCGGCCCGCTGCAGACCAACATCTTCCTGGGCTTCGCGCTCATCGAGGCCCTCGCCATTCTGGGCTTCGTCCTCGCGTTCGCCGTCTAAAACCGTTCCTGCCAACCGTTTTTGATGGCATCTGACGCGAAGGAGGGCTGACCATGTTGGTCGAGTTGGCAGCCGAAACAAACATTCTGCGGATCGACTGGGTGAAGTTCACCTTCGGTCTGATCGCACTCGCCGTGGTCTACTTCTTTGTGGCCCGCAAGGCAGTACCCAAGGTCATGAAGACCCTCGACGAGCGCCACGACGCCATCGAGGGCGGTATCGAGCGGGCCCAGCGCGCAGAGAACGAGGCCGAGGAGATCCGCCAGCAGTACCGCGAGAAGCTCGAAGAGGCCCACCGCGAGTACGCACAGGAGCTCGAGAAGGCCAAGGAGCAGCGCGCGGCGATCATCGCCGAGGCCCGTGAGGAGGCCCAGGTGGAGGCCCGCCGGATCGTCGAGGCCGCACAGGCCCAGATCGAGGCGGACCGCCAGCAGGCCTTCGTCCAGCTCCGCAACGAGATCGGTTCGCTGTCCACGGACCTCGCCGGCCGCATCGTCGGCGAGAGCCTCAACGACAGCGACGCGCAGAACCGCGTGATCGACCGGTTCCTCGAGGAGCTGGAGCAGAACGAGAGCACCGAACAAGCCGAGGTGCGCTGATGCGTGGAATCAGCCGCAACTCCCTGGCTGAGGCGACCCGGCGCCTGGACGAGAACGTCCTGGCGTCGGCGGACGCCGCACGGAACGCGGTCTCCCTCGGGGGCGAGCTCTTCGAGGTCGTGGCCCTGTTCGACCGCGAGCACTCGCTCCGCCGCTGGCTCGCGGACCAGGCCAACCCCGTCGAGGCCAAGACCGGCCTGATCGGTCAGGTCCTCGAGGGCAAGGCGTCGCCGTCCACGGTCCTCGTGGTCAACGACGTCGTCTCCCAGCCCTGGTCCGGCGCGCGTGACATGACCGACGCCTTGGAGCGCCTGGCGGTCTACGCGACCGTCGCCTCGGTCCGGGGCACACAGCTGGACGAACTCGAGGACGAGCTGTTCCGTTTCCAGCGGATCGTCGTCTCCGAGCCCGAGCTGCGCGCCGCCCTGACCCAGGAGGGTGTGGAGGCCTCGCACCGCCACTCCCTGGTCGAGAACCTGCTCTCGGGCAAGGTGAACTCCGCGACGCTGGCCCTGGTCAGCGAAGCGGTCGTCCGTCCGCGGGGACGTACCCTGGAACAGGCGCTCGAGTACCTCGGGAAGGTGGTCGCCGACCGTGCCCAGCGCTACATCGCCGTGGTGCGCAGCGCCCACCCGCTGAGCGAGGACCGGCTGGAGCGTCTCAGGTCCCTCCTGACCCGCAAGTACGGCCGTGAGATCCACCTGAACACCGAGGTCGACCCCCAAGTCGTGGGTGGCCTTTCCGTCCGGGTGGGCGACGAGGTCATCGACGGCACCATCGCCGGGCGCATCGCCGCGGTCCAGCGCCGTCTGGCCGGCTGACACACGCGAACAACGCAAGGCAAGCACGCACGGCGCCGGCCCGGCGCCATTTGAGAGCAAGGACAACGTAGAGATGGCGGAGCTGACGATCCGACCGGACGAGATCCGGGACGCGCTACAGCGCTTCGTCCAGTCGTACGAGCCTGACGCCACCCGCGCGGAAGAGGTCGGGACCGTCGCCTACTCCGGTGACGGCATCGCCCGCGTCAGTGGCCTTCCCTCGGCGATGGCGAACGAGCTGCTTCAGTTCGAGGACGGCACCCTGGGCATGGCCCAGAACCTCGAGGTCGGGGAGATCGGTGTCGTGGTGCTGGGTGACTTCACCGGCATCGAGGAGGGCCAGTCGGTGCGCCGCACCGGCCAGGTCCTCTCGGTCCCGGTCGGCGACAACTTCCTCGGCCGTGTGGTCGACCCGCTGGGTCAGCCCATCGACGGCAAGGGCGAGATCGAGTCCACCGAGCGCCGCGACCTGGAGGCCCAGGCCCCCACGGTGATGCAGCGCCAGCCGGTCGAGGAGCCCCTCCAGACCGGTATCAAGGCGATCGACACCATGACGCCCATCGGTCGCGGCCAGCGCCAGCTGGTCATCGGTGACCGCCAGACCGGTAAGACGGCTGTCGGTATCGACGCGATCATCAACCAGAAGGCCAACTGGGAGTCGGGCGACCCCGACAAGCAGGTGCGCTGCATCTACGTCGCCGTCGGCCAGAAGGGCTCGACCATCGCCTCCGTGCGTGGTGCCCTCGAGGAGGCCGGCGCGATGGACTACACCACCATCGTGGCTTCCCCGGCGTCCGACCCGGCGGGCTTCAAGTACCTGTCGCCCTTCACCGGTTCGGCCCTGGGCCAGCACTGGATGTACCAGGGCAAGCACGTGCTCATCGTCTTCGACGACCTGAGCAAGCAGGCCGAGGCCTACCGTGCGGTGTCGCTGCTGCTGCGCCGTCCGCCGGGCCGTGAGGCCTACCCCGGTGACGTCTTCTACCTGCACTCCCGTCTCCTGGAGCGCTGCGCGAAGCTCTCCGACGAGATGGGCGCCGGCTCGATGACGGCCCTGCCGATCATCGAGACGAAGGCGGGTGACGTGTCGGCCTACATCCCGACCAACGTCATCTCCATCACCGACGGCCAGGTCTTCCTGGACTCGGACATGTTCAACCAGGGCCAGCGCCCGGCGATCGACGTCGGTATCTCGGTCTCCCGTGTGGGTGGTTCCGCGCAGACCAAGGCGACCAAGAAGGTCTCCGGTACGCTGCGTCTGAGCCTGGCCCAGTACCGCGAGCTCGAGGCCTTCTCGGCCTTCGGTTCGGACCTGGACGCGGTCTCCAAGCAGCAGCTCGATCGCGGTGAGCGCATGATGGAGCTGCTCAAGCAGGGGCAGTACTCGCCCTTCGCGATGGAGCAGACCGTCGTATCCATCTGGGCCGGTACCTCCGGGAAGGTGGACGACGTCCCGGTCGAGGACGTGCGCCGCTTCGAGGACGACTTCCTGGCCTACCTCGAGCGTGAGCACAAGGGCGTTCTCGACAACATCCGCGAGAGCGGGAAGTTCGAGGACGAGACCCGTCAGGCCCTCGAGGAGGCCGTCGAGAAGTTCAAGCAGGGCTTCCAGACCTCGGCCGGCACGCTGCTCGGCCAGGAGGAGTCCGAGGCTCTCGGCGAGGAGACCAACAAGGACGCCAAGGGCGGGAAGTAACCCATGGGTGCACAGCTTCGTATCTATCGGCGGAGGATCAAGTCGACCAAGTCGACCGCGAAGATCACCCGCGCGATGGAACTCATCGCCGCGACGCGCATCACCAAGGCGCAGCGCGCGGCCGAGGCTGCCGGCCCGTACGCACGGGAGATCACGCGTGCGGTCTCGGCCCTGGCCAGCCGGGTGGAGGACCACCCGCTGCTGAGTGAGGCCGAGAACCCCAAGCGTGCCGCCGTCCTGGTCATCTCCAGTGACAAGGGTCTGGCCGGAGCCTTCTCGGCCAACATCATGAAGGAGGCCGAGTCCTTGACCCAGCTCCTGCAGGAGCAGGGCAAGGAGGTCCTCACCTACATGGTGGGCCGCAAGGGTGTGGCCTTCTACAATTTCCGCGAGCGTCCGCTCCAGGAACAGTGGGAGGGCATCACCGAGAGGCCGACCTACGCGCACGCCCAGGAGATCGGCTCCACTCTCATGGAGAAGTTCTCCCAGGACAGTGAAGAGGGCGGCGTGGACGAGATCCACGTGGTCTCCACCGAGTTCGTCTCGATGCTGACGCAGACGGCGCGTTCGGTGCGTGCGCTTCCGCTGGAAGCCGAGAAGATCGGCCAGGAGGAGCTGCAGGAGCAGGAAGGCGGCGACACCCCGCCGTTGTACGAGTTCGAGCCCTCCGCGGAGGAGGTCCTGGACCAGTTGCTCCCGCAGTACGTGACCAACCGGATCTACTTCTCCCTCCTGGAGTCGGCAGCCTCCCAGCAGGCGTCCCGGCGTGCGGCCATGAAGGCTGCTACCGACAATGCCGAGGAACTCGCCAAGAACCTGACCCGTCTGGCCAACCAGGCACGTCAGGCCGAGATCACCAACGAGCTCAGTGAGATTGTCGGCGGAGCCGACGCCCTCTCTGGTGCCAGCGCGGGAAGTGAGTAACAGAAGTGACTGCGACTGCTGAAGGGACGGCCGGCGCCACCGCCACCGGTACCGGCCGCATTGCCCGGGTCACCGGCCCGGTGCTCGATGTGGAGTTCCCCGTGGGCTCCATCCCCGAGATCTACAACGCCTTGCACGTCGACGTGACGCTCGGCGGCGAGACCAAGACCATCACCCTCGAGGTCGCCCAGCACCTGGGTGACAACCTCGTGCGGGCCATCTCCCTGGCCCCGCAGGACGGCCTGGTCCGTGGCGCCGAGGTACGCGACACCGGCGCGCCCATCAGCGTGCCGGTCGGCGACGGCGTCAAGGGCCACGTGTTCAACACCCTGGGCGAGTCCATGGACGTGCCCTCCTCCGAGCTGGAGGTCTCCGAGCACTGGCCCATCCACCGCAAGGCCCCGGCCTTCGACCAGCTCGAGTCCAAGACCGAGATGTTGGTCACCGGTATCAAGGTCATCGACCTGCTCACGCCGTACGTGCGTGGTGGGAAGATCGGCCTGTTCGGTGGTGCCGGTGTGGGCAAGACGGTGCTCATCCAGGAGATGATCACCCGTATCGCCCGCAACTTCGGTGGTGTGTCCGTGTTCGCCGGTGTCGGTGAGCGCACCCGTGAGGGTACGGACCTCTTCCTGGAGATGGACGAGATGGGGGTCCTTCCGGACACCGCGCTCGTCTTCGGCCAGATGGACGAGCCCCCGGGCACCCGTCTGCGCGTGGCGCTCTCGGCTCTGACGATGGCGGAGTACTTCCGTGACGTCCAGAACCAGGACGTGCTCCTGTTCATCGACAACATCTTCCGTTTCACCCAGGCGGGTATGGAGGTCTCCACGCTGCTGGGCCGTATGCCCTCGGCCGTGGGTTACCAGCCCAACCTGGCGGACGAGATGGGTCAGCTCCAGGAGCGCATCACCTCGACGCGCGGTAACTCGATCACCTCCATGCAGGCGATCTACGTGCCCGCCGACGACTACACCGACCCGGCGCCGGCGACCACGTTCGCCCACCTGGACGCGACGACGGAGCTCTCCCGTCCGATCTCGCAGAAGGGTATCTACCCGGCGGTGGACCCGTTGGCCTCGTCCTCGCGCATCCTCGACCCGCAGTACGTGGGCCAGGAGCACTACGACGTCGCCCAGCGCGTAAAGGAGATCCTGCAGCGCAACAACGACCTGCAGGACCAGATCGCGATCCTCGGTATGGACGAGTTGTCCGAGGAGGACAAGGTCGTCGTCAACCGGGCCCGCCGCCTGGAGCGTTTCCTCTCGCAGAACATGTTCGTCGCCGAGAAGTTCACCGGTAACCCGGGCGTGTTCGTGCCGCTGGAGGAGACCATCTCCTCCTTCAAGGCGGTCTGTGACGGAGAGTACGACCACCTGCCCGAGCAGGCTTTCCTCGACGCCGGCAACATCGAGATGGTCGTCGAGAAGGCCAAGAAGCTGCAGGAAGGCTAGGGCGCGTCGGGTGGGTGCCGGAAAGCGCCCACCGAACACACCCTGACCGCGCCATGCGCCCGCCCCGAGGGGTCCGAGAGGGGGCGGGCGCCGGGCGGGACAGTCGGGCCGAGCCGTCCCCGGAAGAACGAGTCGGGGCCGGCTCGGCCGAACCCACCCGCTAGCCGAGGAGTTTGTGGCAGTGTCGAAGAAGCTTTTCGTCGAGATCGTCTCGCCCGAACACGAGATTTGGGCCGGCGAGGGCGACATGGTCATCGCGAAGACCGTCGAGGGTGAGATCGGCGTTCAGCCCGGGCACGTCCCGGTGCTCTCGCTCCTCTCCCACGACGCCGTCGTTCGCGTGCTGGGTGCGCGCGAGTCCGGAGAGGTCCGGGTCGCCGCGCACAGCGGGTTCGTCTCGGTTTCGGGTGAGGGGCGTGTTTCTATCCTCGCTGAGACCGCTGAGCTCGCCGAGGACATCGATGTTGACCGTGCACGTACGGCAGTGACGAGCGCGACGGAGGAGGGCGACAACGTCGCTCTCGGACGCGCCCGCAGCCGCCTGCGTGCTGTGGGCGAGGACGTCGCCTAGAACGGACTGGGTGGTCATGGAGCGGCTGCTGCAAGGGATCGGATTCGAGACCGCGCAGTGGACGCTGCTGACCGTGTTCCTGGTCGGTGCGGCGATCCTGCTCGTCGGTGCGTCGCGCCGCTCGGTGATCGAGCGGCGCGGCGGCGCAGTCGAGTGTTATCTGCGTGCGCCGGGAGCTCGGGGACGCCGAGGTACGTGGCGTATCGGTTTCGGCCGGTACGGCTCGGAGAACCTGGGCTGGTTTCCGATCTTCTCGCTCAGACCGCGGCCGACAGCCACGCTGTCGCGCCGCGGTCTTGTCATTGTGGGGAAGCGTTCCCCCACACCCGAGGACCGCAGCCGTCTGCCCGAGGACGTGAGCGTGGTCAGTCTGGGATGGCTGACCGGTGAGGGACAGGAGCCCCAGGAGGCCGCTTTCGAACTCGCGATGGGGAAGATGGCCATGACCGGTTTCCTGTCGTGGCTGGAGTCCATGCCGCCTGGTACCCACTGGGAGACCTGAGGTCTCCCTCCGGATCGGGTGCAGCAGGGCCGCGGCTCGGTCCGGTCCGGTACGCGGCCGGTCCGGTGCGGGGTCGGCCGGGTACCGCGCGGCGTCCGCGTCCGGGTGGCCGCGCCGTACGTGTGAACGGCTATGCCTGTGCGGTGGAGCAGCAGGCCGAGGTGTCCCCGGATGCGCTGTCACCGACGAGCTCGGGCGCCGAACCCATCTGGTCGCTGTCGTTCTTGACCACGTAGACCTCCCAGGGCTCCTTGCCGGGTCCGCTCACCCACACCTTGTCCTGCACGGCGTAGCAGCACGAGGTGTCGGTCTCCTCGAACGTTGCCAGGCCGGAATCGACGAAGCGTGTGGTAGCGGCCTCCACCTGCTCGGTGTCGTCCACTTCCACACCCAGATGGTCCAGGCGGGTGTTCTGGCCGGGCTCGCCCTCGATCAGCACGAGCTTGAGCGGGGGCTCGGCGACGGAGAAGTTGGCGTATCCGGGGCGGCGCTTGGCGGGTGCGACGCCGAACAGGGTGGAGTAGAAGGTCACCGACGCCTCCAGGTCGGCGACGTTCAGGGCGAGCTGGACACGGGACATGAGATCCTCCGAAGCTTGTATAGATGTTTATCTATGTAGTGCTGTGCCTCCAGCTTTGCCTTCTGGATCGATGTTTGTCAATATAGACGCATGTCGAATCAAGAGGGTCGTGCACCCGTCCTCGGGGACGCATCCGCCGATGACTGTTCCTGTCTGTCGATCGCGCCGCTCGGCGAGGACGAGTCGGTCGAACTCGCCCGGCTGTTCAAGGCCCTGGGCGATCCGGTTCGGCTGCGGTTGCTGTCGATGATCGCGACCCGGGGCGGGGGCGAGGTGTGCGTCTGCGAGCTGACACCCGCCTTCGACCTGTCCCAGCCCACCATCTCCCATCATCTGAAGCTGCTGCGTGAGGCGGGGCTCATCGCGGCCGCACGGCGGGGAACCTGGGTGTACTACCGGGTGCTGCCGGAGGCGACCGACCGTCTGGCCGCGGTCCTGGCCCGGCCCGAGGTGTCCGAGGGGGGCCGGAAGTGAGCGCTCCGGAACACGCCACTGCCCCGGAGGCCTCCGGGGTGGCCGGGCGGATGTCGTCCCTGGACCGGTTCCTGACCGTGTGGATCCTGGCAGCGATGGCGGCAGGGCTGGCTCTGGGACGCCTGGTGCCCGGCCTGGACGATGTGCTGTCGGGGATCGATGTGGCGGGGGTGTCCCTGCCGATCGCGGCGGGGCTGCTGGTGATGATGTTCCCGCCTCTGGCCAAGGTCCGCTACGACCGCCTGGGGGCGGTCACCGGCGACCGGCGGATGCTGCTCACCTCGCTGGTGGTCAACTGGTTGATCGGCCCGGCGCTGATGTTCGTACTGGCATGGGTGTTCTTGGCGGACCTGCCCGAGTACCGCACCGGGTTGATCATCGTCGGTCTGGCCCGGTGCATCGCGATGGTGATCGTCTGGAACGATCTGGCGTGCGGGGACCGCGAGGCGACTGCGGTGCTGGTGGCGCTCAATTCCCTGTTCCAGGTGGTGGCCTTCGGCGCCCTGGGATGGTTCTACCTGTCGGCGCTGCCCGGATGGCTGGGGCTGGAGCAGGCGGCCCTGGACGTCTCCTTCGTCGACATCTCCGTGTCGGTCCTGGTCTTCCTCGGGGTGCCGCTGCTGGCCGGGTACCTGACGCGCCGCCTGGGGGAGAAGGCGCGTGGCCGGCAGTGGTACGAGACCCGCCTGCTGCCCAAGCTGGGCCCGTGGGGCCTGTACGGGTTGTTGTTCACGATCGTGATGCTGTTCGCGCTCCAGGGGGAGGCGATCACCTCCCAGCCCTGGGACGTGGTGCGCATCGCGGTTCCGCTACTGCTCTACTTCACGCTCATGTGGGCCGGGACGCTGGCGCTGGGGCGCGCGCTCGGGATGGGCTACCCTCGGTCGGTGACCCTGGCCTTCACCGCGGCAGGCAACAACTTCGAGCTGGCGATCGCGGTCGCGATCGCGTCGTTCGGAGTGGCCTCCGGACAGGCCCTGGCCGGGGTGGTGGGGCCGTTGATCGAGGTGCCGGTCCTCATCGCGCTCGTGCACGTGGCTCTGGCGGCCCGCCGCTGGTTCTCCGGGGAGGAGGTCCCGGGAGGGGCACGCGCCGCCGGAACCCACCCGAACCGGGAAGGAGGGGGCTCCGATGCCTGAGAACCACCATGGGGGCGCGGGGCCGCCCCAGGTGTTGTTCGTCTGCGTGCACAACGCGGGCCGGTCACAGATGGCCGCGGCGTTCCTGGAACATCTGGCAGCAGGCCGGGTGCTGGTGCGCTCGGCCGGCTCCGCACCCGCTGAGGAGATCAACCCGGCGGTGGTCGCGGCGATGGCCGAGGTCGGTGTGGACATCACCGGGAACGCCCCGAAGGCCCTCACCCCGGACACGGTCCAGGGATCGGACGTGGTCATCACGATGGGGTGCGGGGACGCGTGCCCGTTCTTCCCCGGCAAGCGCTACCTCGACTGGGAACTGCCCGATCCGGCGGGAAAGGGTGTGGAAGCGGTGCGGCCGATCCGGGACCGCATCAAGCACCAGGTCGAGGACCTGCTGGAGGAACTGCTGCCCCGGGGCGGATGACCCCGGCCCCGTCTTCTCCAACCGCGGGGACACCGCCGAAGGGCTGTACCGGCCCCTGGAGAGTGTCTTCGGGACCGGTCGGGCCACCGTGCGCGTCTTCGGTGCCACGGCGTTGTTCCGAGCCCTCCGGTGAGGGCGGCGGGCCGCAGATCCTGACCTCGGAGGCCGCCGGGCGTCTCGGCGGCCTCCCGACTTGACTCTCAGCGTCGTCTCAGGATGGGCGGAAAGCCTGAAACAGCGTGTCACGGTGGGCACCGATGTATTCGATGTCGGCCGGAACTGGGCCGAGCCCCATCGACACCTCGGCCGGTTCGCCAGGGATGCCCATGCCGTCGGAGAAGCGCGCGACTGGCTGCGGCGGAGGATGTCCCTGCGACCCGCCGGAGCTCTGATACCCGGCTCGGTTGCCGAGGACACACTGCTCATGACGAGCGAGATCACCACGAACGTCCTGCTGCACACGCCCGAACCGGGCGGGCACGGGGCGTTCGTCGTCTCGGCGTTCTTCTACGCCCGCTGTCTGCGTATCTCGGTCCGGTGTACCACCGGAAGCGCAGCCGGCGGTTCTCCTCCCCGCGCAGTGCCGTTGCGCCCGCAGTCCGCTCACGCCCTCGCCGAGCACGGACGAGGGCTCGCCCTGGTCGATGCCCTCGCCACCACGTGGGGAAGTGAACCGGGCCGACCAGGACAGGCCGTCTACTTCACCGTCGACTGGGACCCGGTCGACAGTGCCTCGACCGAACGGACACCGGCGCCTTGGACCGGGTTCTCCTCCCAGGCTGCCGGGTGGTGACCATGGGCGGTTACTGCGTCTTCCCCAGCCGCGAGCTGCGCCTGCGGCGGGACCGGTTCCCACACCACCTGATCTGTGAGTTGCACGACCACAGCGGCCGACCGGTGTTCGTCGCGGTCCTGGCCCAGCGGTGCTGTGCCTGTCCCGCAGACCTGGTCACCGCACGCACGCTCCACGCCCTGCGGAAAACCCTCGTCCGAACGTGTTGACGGTCCCGGTGAGGCCTGCGGGCCCCCGGGCCCCGCCCGGCGGCCCCGGACCCGGAACGGGCGGCCCGGGTTCACCAGGCGTGGGGCACGTAGGAAAGTCCCTCGAGCCAGCCCCGGAGCCCGGCGGCGGGGTAGGCGAGGGTGTTCGGCGGCAGCCGGTGCGGCTCGGCCACACGGGCCCGGCCCCGCCACCGCGACGCGACGAAGAACATCCCCACCCGCGCCGGGGCCCCGTCCTGCCGGTGGTGGACGACCGTGCCCAGAGTGAGCTCGTCGGGACGGATGCTCACCCCGGTCTCCTCCTGGGCCTCACGCGCCGCGCCCTCGTGCAGCGGCTCACCTTCCTCCAGGTGTCCGGAGGGCAGGTGCAGCATGCCGTCCGCGTAACCGGTGCCCCGGCGCTCCAGCAGGAGGACCCGCCCCGCCCGGTACATGATGACGTGCACGTCGACGATGCTGCGGTACCGCTCGGGCACGGGTCCCTCCTCGGTCAGGCGAGCGGCGAACCCATGGCGTGGTAGCCGCCGTCCACGTGCAGGGTCGTCCCGGTGATCCCGCGGGCGCCCGGGGACATCAGGAACAGTGCGGGGTCGGCGACCACCGAGGAGTCCTTGGTGTTCCAGCCGGCCGGCGCCGACTCGCCCCAGCGGTCCGCGATCTGGTCGAAGCCCGGGATCGACCCTCCGGCCAGGGACTTGATCGGTCCGGCGCTGATGGTGTTGACCCGGATGCCCTCCGGGCCGAGGTCGCGCGCCAGGTACCTGGTCGAGTTCTCCAGCACCGCCTTGGCCGAGCCCATCCAGTCGTAGACCGGCCACGCCACCGACGCGTCGAAGGTCAGGCCGACGACCCCGGCGCCGTTCGGGGCGGCGGCCATCAACTTCCGGAAGCCCACCGCCAGGGCCTTGAGGGAGTAACCGGAGACGTGGATGGCCTGTGCGACGTCCTCCCAGGAGGTGTTCAGGAAGTTCCCGCCCAGGGCGTCACCGGGGGCATAGGCGATCGAGTGCAGCACCCCGTCCACGTGGTCCCAGTGCGTGGCGACCTTGTCCGCGGCCGTGGTGATCTGCTCGGGGTCGGTCACATCCAGGGGCAGGACGTCGACCGGCTCCTTCGGCAGGCGCTTGGCCACGCGCTCCAGGATGGAGAACTGCCGTCCCGGGGGGTTGGTCAGGACGACGTCGTGGCCCTGCTCCATCGCGTGTTCGGCGACGGCGTAGGCGATGGAGGACTGGGTGGTGATTCCGGTGATCAACAGGTTCACGTGGGCTCCTTGCTGTGTCGGGTACTGGGTCGGGGACCCGGGCACTCCTGCGCCAAGAGTGCGTTCCGGGCCCCGTGTGCTTGGTTCGGCCACTTTGCGTGGGTTTGGGACGGGTCTCGTCCCTCAGGGCAGGCGGGTCCGTCAGTGCTGCATGCCGCGCTCGAGGGCCTCGGCGATGCGTGGCCGCAGCCGGGACGCGCTGACGATCGCGTCCACCGAACCCACGTCGACCGCGCGCTGGATGCTGTGCACCCGGTCGAACTCCGCTGCGACCTCGCCGAGCTTCTCCGCGCGCACCGAGGCACGCACCTCCGAGAGTTCTGCGTTGAGTTCGGCGCGCTCGGCGCCGCCGGCCTCCGAGACCCGTGCCTGCAGTCCGCTGACGCGCGGGTCGGCCGCAGTGCGCTTCTTCACCTCGCCGGCGAAGACCACGGCCGCCGCGGGGGCGCCACCGAGCACCGAGGCGAAGGAACCCTCCACCGCCAACACCGTCATGTCCGGATTGAGCGCCTTCGAGAACACCACGAACGCGCCGCCGTGGTAACGCCCCACGACACAGAACACGATCGGCCCCTCGAAGTTGACGATCGCACGGCCGATCTCCGCGCCGTACTCCAGCTGCAGCTTGCGCATGGACTCCGGGGACCCGTCGAACCCGGACAGGTTCGCCAGGACCACCAGCGGTCGGTTTCCCGAGGCGGCGTTGATCGCCCGCGCGGTCTTCTTCGACGAACGCGGGAACAGCGTGCCAGCGGTGTAGGTGTCGGGCCCGTCCGTGGGCGGGAAGCCGGTCCGCTGCACCGACTTCGACTCGATCCCCACCAGGCACACCGGCCACCCGTTGATGTGGGCGTCCTGCACCACCGAGGTCTCCGCGTCGGCCATGTTCGCCCACCGTTCCAGCACCGGGTGGTCCTGGTCGGAGAGCGCACGCATGACGGTACGGATGTCGAACGGTTTCTTGCGGTCCGGATTGTGCTCTGCCGAGAAGATCTCGCCGACGGTGGAGAAGTCGCTGCCCTCCACCTTGTGCGGGAACCCCGACACGTCGCGCTCCACTGGGTCGGAGGTCCCGGCCCGGCGCGGAGCCCCCTCACCGGGGGCCACGTACGTGTGGTCGTAGTGCGCCATGAGCACGTCACCGGCGGCCGCGAGGTTCGGAGCCCAGTACTGCGCCTGCCCGTTGGGGCCCATGACCCGGTCGTGGCCGCCGATGCCGTGGTTGTCCTCGGCCGAGACACCGCCGGAGAAGTCCAGCGACTGCTTGCCCGTCAGCACCATCGCCGACTCCGGGGTCATGACCAGCACGCCCTTGGTGTGCATGAGCATGGTCGCCTCGGCGTTCCAGTACGGCTGGGCGCCCACGTTGATCCCGGCGACGACGACGTTGATCTCCCCGCCGTCCTGGGTGAACGTCACGATCCGTTTCAGGGCGGCCGCGACCCAGTCCATGTTCTCCGAACCCGACTCCATGGAGATGCGCGCGCCGGCCGACAGGGCGAACCACTCCACGGGCACCTGCATCCGCTCGGCGAGGTCGATCGCCGCGATCACCCGGGAGCACTCCGGCTCGGACAACGCCCCCAGCGACTTGGTGGGATCACCCAGCAGGACCACACGCGTGACACCCTGCGGGTGGCGCTCGGTCGGGGTCGTGACCACACCGGCCACCAGAGCGGCGGAGTTGCGCCCGGCGGGACGCTCCACCGGCACCAGCACCCCGCTCTCGTCGAGGTCGTACTCGGTGAACTCGCCCCCGGTGCCGGTGAGCAGCCCCGTCAGCTCGTACGGGTAGGTGGTCCCGCGCGCCGCCGCGCGCCGTACCTTCTGGCCGTAGTCGTCCAGGGGCATGACCGGCTCCCGGGACGGCTTCTCCACGTGCAGCTGCGGACCCCGCGCGGGGTCGAGGGTGATGCGCACCGCGACCTCGGACAGCTCACCGGCGGTGTTGCGCTGACGGGCCACGAACTGGACCTCCTCCAGGCCCGCGCCCTCGGTCGTGGGCAGGATCCGCTGCACCAGTGTGTCCAGATCCTGCCGGGACAGCTCCGTGGAGGGCCACACGTAGACCAGGATCCGGTTGGTGCCGTACCGCTTGTTCTTCGGCAGCTGCGCCTGGACGTTGCGGATCGCGTCCAGGCAGCCGGCGAGGGTGTCCTCCACCGCGGGCAACGCGACCAGGCGCCCGTCCGACTCGCGCAGCGGTGTCAGGTCCCGCACCTGGCCCAGGGCGACGAGCCGTTCATCGGCGGGGTTCGTGCGCGCGGCGGCCTCGAACAGGTAGATTTCCTCGTCGGCCGAGGGGAGCCGCGTGAGGTCGAACTCGCGGAGCCGTTGCAGCTGCAGGCGCTGGGCGATCTGCGGGTGCAGTCCGCGGATCAGCCGGTCCTCGGCGAAGCCCTCGCCCTCGGGCCGGAAGGTCACATGGTGGTGCATGACCGCGTTCCCGGTCCCGGCGACGGTCACGGTGATGCGGTGCACGCCCGCGGGCCGCCCGATCCGGGACAGGTACCGGCCGAGCTGCTCGGCCATCGCGTCCGTGCCGGGCTGGTCCTCCCACCTCAGGTACAGGTCGGCGACCAGTTCACCGTCGGAGCAGGTGGCGGCGTGGGCGCCCACGGCCTCGACCGCGTCCGGCAGGGACGTGATGTCGACGGCGGTGGCGACCACCCGGGACTGCGTGCCCCCGTCGTCGTGGCGCGCGGTGACGAAGCGGCAGCCCTCGACCACCTCCGCGGTGACCCCGGACAGTCCGCGGTTGCCGTAGTAACGGCGGGTCAGCACCTCCAACAGCGGCGCCTGGTCGCGGCCCGGGCGTCCGATGCGCTGGCCCAGCACCCGCACCAGCGGCTCCGAGCAGGCCACCATGGACTGGATGCGCTCGGTGCGGTCGGCGGCGTCGGGGTTGCGGTCCAGGTGGCGCAATTCCTCGCGGACCGTTGCGTACACCTGGGCGCGGTTGCGGCGCAGCATCGGCTGGGCGTACCAGCGGAACACCACGCTCCGGGCCAGGTCGGAAACGGTCGGGAAACGCACCTGCGTGGCCTCGACCAGCCGCTCCAGTACCAGGCCGGCACGCTCACCGAGAGCCTCGGCGGGCGGGGTGTCGGTGACCCACCGGCGCAGCAGCTCCGTGACGACCGAGACGTGGGTGCCCATCCGCTGCTGGGCCAGGAAGATCCGGAAGACGGCCCGTTCGAGTTCGGGGGAGCGGTCCAGGTCGGTGACCCCGTAGTGGGCCAGCGCGGTGGCGAGCTTGCTGCGGAAGGCACCGGACACACCGGCGCGGTCCACGTCCAGGCTCTGCAGGTAACCGTGGAAGTACTCGCGGGAACTGTGCACCGTCCGGTCGGCCCCGGCCCCCGCCTCGTCGGCGGGCTCGTTACGGGTGAGCTCGGCCAGGTCGGCGAAGGCGGTGAGCAGCTCCAGCTCACCCTCCGGAGGGCGTGACCCCAAATCATCGCGGACCGCCAGGTAGGCCGGGAGTGCCTCCGTGGGCTCGTCTGGGCCGCCGTCGAAGCCGAGCACGAGCCCGTGCAGGTCGCGCAGGTGCTGCTGTGCGCGGTCGGTGGCCGAACCTGCCTCGGCCGCGGGGGGAAGGTCCAGAGCGATCTCCTCGGGGCCCTCTCCGGAGCCCTCGCCGTCCTCGTCCGCCAAGGGCTCCAGGCGCATGAGGGGCGCACCGGTCTCGACCTGGCTGCCCACCGTGACCGGGCACTCCTTCACCCGGGCGCGGAAGGGAGCGCGCAGCACCGACTCCATCTTCATGCTCTCCAGCACCAGGACCGGAGCGTCTGCCTCGACCTCGTCACCCACCGCCAACGGGACCGACACCACCAGGGCCGGCGCGGGGGAGCGGACCATCCCGCCCTCGTCACGGCTGATGCGGTGCGTGACACCATCGACCTCGACCAGGTGGGTGGGGCCGTGGGTGGCAGAGACCAGACGGAACGGACGGTCGTTGACGACGATCCGTCCGCTGTGGGGGTCGAAGCGCTCCAGCGCGATCTCGGCGGTGTGCACGTCGCCGCCGCCGCTGATACCGACACGGAACCGTTCGTGCCCCAGGCGCGCCACACGCACCTTGTAGGTCACGCCGCGCAGCTTGAGGCCGAGCGGCCGGCCCGGCTCGTGGCGTACCTGAGGGCGGCCACCGTGTGCGGTGGACAGCAGCCGGCCGCGGCTGACCTCCTCGTCGTCCTGGTAGGCCTCGATCGCGGCCATGGCCAGGGCGGTGGCCGAGTGCTGATGGGCGACCAGGCCGCCGTCGGCGCGTACACGGTCGATCCAGCCGGTGTCGGCGCTCGCGTCGATGACCTCGGGGCGTTCGAGCAGGTCCAGCACGAAGCTCTTGTTGGTGGCCCCGCCCTCGATGATCACGGTGGTCCCGGACATCGCCCGGCGCAGACGGGCCAGAGCCTGCTCGCGGTCGCTGCCGTAGGCGATGATCTTGGCGATCATGGAGTCGAAGTCGGCGGGGATGGTGTCGCCCTCGCGCACACCGGTGTCCACACGCACACCGGGGCCGGCGGGGAGGGAGAGCCGCGCGATGCGGCCGGGTGCGGGGGCGAAGTCGCGGTCGGGGTCCTCGGCGTTCAGGCGGGCCTCGACGGCGTGCCCGTTCTCGGCGGGCTGGGGGCCTTCGAGTCTTCCGCCGGCCGCGACGTGCAGCTGGAGCCGGACCAGGTCGGTGCCGGTGGTGGCCTCGGTGATGGGGTGCTCGACCTGCAGGCGGGTGTTGACCTCCAAGAACGCGAAGAGTTCCTCACCGGGGTGGTAGAGGAACTCGACGGTGCCCGCACCCCGGTAGCCCACCGCCAGGGCCAGGCGTTCGGCGGAGGCCTTGAGCTCGTCGGCCTGCTCCTGCGACAGGACGGGGGAGGAGGACTCCTCGATGATCTTCTGGTTGCGGCGCTGCACCGAGCAGTCGCGCACGCCCAGTGCCCACGCGTTGCCCTGGCCGTCCGCGATGACCTGTACCTCGACGTGGCGGGCCCCGGTGACCAGCCGCTCCAGGAAGACCGTCCCGGAACCGAACGAGCGCAGGGCCTCCTGGGTGGTGCGCGCGTAGGCCTCGGTGAGTTCCTCGGCGGAGGAGACCTTGCGGATACCGCGGCCGCCGCCGCCCGCGGCGGCCTTCAACATGAGGGGGTAGCCGATCCGCTCACCGGCGTTCAGGGCGTCCTCGAGGGTGGCGACCTCGCCGCCGCTCCAGGGAGCGACCGGGACACCGACCTGTTCGGCGAGCTGCTTGGCGCCGATCTTGTCGCCGAGTCGGCGCATGGCCTCCGGGGAGGGGCCGATGAAGGCCACACCGATCTTCTCGCACAGTTCGGCGAAGGCCGGGTCCTCGGCGACGAAACCCCAGCCCACCCACGCGGCGTCCGCGCCGGTGTCGAGCAGGGCCCGTTCCAGGACGGCGTGGTCGAGGTAGGGGCGGGCCGAGGCAGGGCCCAGGGGGTGGGCGAGGTCGGCTTCCCGGACGAAGGTCGCGTCCTGGTCGGCGTCGGTGTAGAAGGCGATCGTGCTGATCCGCCTCCCGGTCTCCGCGGCCAGGTCCCGGACGGCGTGGATGAGCCGCACGGCGGCTTCACCACGGTTGACGATGGCGACACGAGTGAACACCGGTTGATCCTCCCAAGAGCACAGACAGAAGGCGGTGGCCGAGGGACCGGACCACCGCCTTCACGTGTCCTCCACAATGGCGTACGGAAAGCCGGAACACCAATCGTCCGAAGTACTCATGTCAGCTCGGCTGTGTTGTGGGGATTCCACAAAAACCTGCCTCTGGGAGCCACTCACCCCCGCGAGAACGCGAGGTTTGACACAAACGGGTGTCGGGAGCCGGACAACACGCTCTGCACCCGTGCGCCTGTTCCGTCCGGGCCTCGGACCCGCCGCGACCCCGTGTTCCACGCCCCGCGCCCGTCCCGCGAGCGTGCGGTTCTGCCTCCCGGCCGAAGGCCCCGCGGCCGTCGGCCCCTCCGCCGACGGTCCGGCTCCAGGGCACGGGAAAGAGAAACGCTCGGCGACGGCCCGGAACTTCCGTCCGGGGCGTCGCCGAGCGCGCGGCGGGTGTACGGGTCCGGTGCCAGGATCACGCGTCCTCGGGCACGTTGGCCTCCTCGGCGCCGATCGTCGTGGCGGGCCCGTGACCGGTGTTGACGACGGTCTCCGCCGGCAGGCTCAGCAACCGGCTCCGGATCGACTCGACGATCGTCGGGAAGTCCGAGTACGACCGGCCCGTCGCGCCCGGTCCGCCCTGGAACAGGGTGTCACCGCTGAAGAGCACCCCCAGCCCCGGCGCGTACAGGCACACGGCGCCCGGCGCGTGCCCGGGGGTGTGGATCACGGTCAGCTCCGTTCCCGCGACCTCGAACGTCTCTCCGTCGGTCAACTCCCCGTCGGGCTCCCGGTCGGGGTGGGTCATGTCCCACAGCACCCGGTCGTCCGGGTGCAGCAGGATCGGCGCATCCATGGCGTCGCCCAGTTTCACCGCGGCGTTGACGTGGTCGTTGTGCCCGTGTGTGCACAGGATCGCGAGGATGTCGCGATCACCGACGGCTTCGATGATCGCATCCGCGTCGTGCGGGGCGTCGATGACCACGACCTCCTCGTCGTCACCCACCAACCACACGTTGTTGTCCACGTCCCACGAACCGCCGTCCAGGGAGAAGACCCCGGACGTGGTCAGGTGTTCCACTCGAACGTCGCTCACAGCCGCACCGCCGATCGCAGTACATCGCCGCGCTCCATGCGGGCGAAGGCCTCCTCCACGTCACCGATACCGATCTCCTCGGTGACGAATCCGTCCAGGTCGAGCCTGCCTTGCGTGTACAGGTCGGTCAACACGGGGAAGTCCCGCGACGGGAGGCAGTCCCCGTACCACGACGACTTCAGAGCCCCGCCCCGGCCGAACACGTCGAGCAGCGGGAGTTCGATGCGCATGTCCGGTGTGGGTACCCCGACCAGGACGACCGTTCCGGCCAGGTCCCGGGCGTAGAAGGCCTGCTCGTAGGTCTTAGGGGTACCGACGGCCTCGATGACCACGTCCGCGCCGAACCCGCCCGTGAGCTCGCGGATCGCTTCGACCGGATCATTGTTGCGGGCGTCGACGGTGTGGGTGGCGCCGAACCCGCGGGCCCACTCGAGTTTGCGCGGGTCCAGGTCCACGCCGATGATGCGGGCCGCGCCGGCCAGGCGGGCCCCGGCGACGGCGGCGTTTCCCACACCCCCGCATCCGATGACCGCCACGGAGTCGCCGCGACCGACCCTGCCGGTGTTGACCGCGGCACCGATCCCGGCCATGATCCCGCAGCCCAACAGGCCCGCGGCAGCGGGGGAGGCCGACGGATCGACCTTCGTGCACTGCCCCGAGGCCACGAGGGTCTTCTCGGCGAAGGCGCCGATACCCAGCGCGGGCTCGAGCTCGGTGCCGTCCTCCAGGGTCATCTTCTGTTCGGCGTTGTGGGTGTCGAAGCAGTACTCCAGGCGCCCCCGGCGGCACGCGCGGCACTCCCCGCACACAGCGCGCCAGTTGAGCACGACGAAGTCACCGGGGCCGACGTTGGTCACCCCGTCGCCGACCGACTCCACGACACCTGCGGCCTCGTGCCCGAGCAGGAACGGATACTCGTCGTTGATTCCGCCGTCCCGATAGTGCATGTCGGTGTGGCAGACCCCGCAGGTCTGGATCCGGACCACCGCCTCGCCCGGCCCGGGGTCCGGGACGACGATGGTGGTCACTTCGACAGGTGCACCCTCGGCGCGGGAGACCACGCCCTGGACCTGTTGGGACATCAGTTCTCTCCCTGAGTTCGGCGGCCGGCACGGTCGGTGCCGTCGGCGGTGACCATGCCCGGGGACCTCCGCTCCTACCCCTGGTTCCGGGGCGTACGCGCCTGCTCACCGGGTTCGGGGACCGGGTGAGTGAGGTCGAGGTCCGCAACCTCGCCCACCGGAGCGGAGAGGTCGGGTGGCAGGCCTTCCCGACCGCCATGGTGCACCGGGGATCGGTCTCCGCACCTTGCGCTGGAGCGTCGAACCCGGCCTGGACCATGCCGTGGGCTGAGGACCGGCCGGTGGAGGGATGGTAGGTGGGTGGTGTTCGTCGGAGCGTCGAGCGTAGCCCGGCCGGGCCAAAATCCCCGACCCCGACGAATCACCAGCCCCGGCACCACGAGAAACCTTGAGAACGGATGGGCGGTCCAAGGGGACCGGGCGGGTCGGGTGTGCCGGGTCCCCTTCACCGAGTGGCTCCGTGGACGAGCGGTACGCCGGGCCTCAGCGTTCACCGCCCGGCTTCCACAGGACCTCGTCCCCGTCCCCCGCCACGTAGCGGCCGAGGATGAACAGCAGGTCGGAGAGCCGGTTGAGGTAGGTCGCCGTCGTGGGGTTCACGCTGTCGCCGTGTTCGGCGAGCGCTGCCCACACCGACCGTTCGGCGCGGCGCACGATGGTGCGGGCCGAGTGGATGAGCGCGACCGTGGGGGTTCCTCCGGGCAGGATGAAGCTGCGGAGCTTGGGGAGGTCGGCGTTGTAGACGTCGCAGGCCTCCTCCAGCCCGGTGACGTACTCGGGAAGGACGCGCAGCGGGGGGAACTCGGGGTTCTCGACCACGGGGGTGGACAGGTCCGCACCCAGGTCGAACAGCTCGTTCTGCACGCGTGTGAGGAGCGTACGCACGTCGTCGGGGATCTCACCCAGGGCCAGGGCCAGTCCGATGGCGGCGTTGGCCTCCTCGGTGTCGGCGTAGCCCACGAGACGGGAGTCGTTCTTGTCGGTCCGGCTCATGTCACCGAGGGCGGTGCTGCCGTCGTCGCCTGTCCGGGTGTAGATCTTCGACAGTACGACCGGCTGGTCCGTGTCTTTCTTGGTCATGCCCCAACCCTAGAGCTGATGCGCAATGGGCCGGATTCCTCCCCTGGCGCAACCGCGGGGACGGAGGATAACTGTTCGATATCGGAGAGTGAAGGTGATGCACATCACTGATACATTGAGAAACAAGAGGGATACACAGAGTAGCCCTCGGCGGTGTTCGCGCCGGTTCGTGTGGTTGAAGCAGAGGGGGACCACCCGGACCGTGCGATGCGAAGGGGGAGACACCGTCTCGGCGGGCGGCGTGGGACCGGGGGGTCCACGCCGCCCGCTCTTCTGTACCCCGGGGGCATCGGCCGGCCCTCACCCCGGGGCGCGGGCCGACCGGATCACCAGGTCACCGCAGCCAGGCATCGCCCTTGCGCGGCAGTTCCACCGGGCCCTGCTCGGCGAGCGGGGTCACCCCGTTGACCGGAAGGGTGCTCTCGGCGAGTGTCTCCACACCGTGCGCGCCGGCTGCGGACAGCTCTGCCACCGAGTTCCAGTCGATGTTCTCCATCGTGTCGTCAGGCGTGTGGTAATAGGGGTCGAACGGCTCTCCGGCGGTCCCGCCGTACCACTCGGCCTGCTCCTCGGACTTGACGCCGTCGCCGCCGCTGAACAGCCCGCCGGCGGCGACCCCGGCCTCCATGAACGGCCCGTAGTCGCTGCGCCCGCTCAGGACACCGGGCTCGTGGACCTGGCCCTGCTCATCGAAGTACTCCTCCAGGATCTGGGCGATCGCGCCCGAACCCGACGGGGCGCCACCCGATCCGGGCAGGTCCATACGCCCGTCGAGCACGAACCGGCCGTAGTTGTGCGAGCCGATCATGTCGAAGTTGAGGTAGAGCGCGATCTCGTCGAGCTCCTCCTCCGTCAGGTCGCCCACGTACTCGGTCGAGCCCGTCAGGCCTTCCTCCTCGGTGCCCCAGAAGGCGAAACGCACCTTGTTGTTCGGCGTCTCCTGCTGGGCCATCTGGATCGCGGTCTCCAGCACGAAGCTGCTCCCGCTCCCGTTGTCGTTGATGCCCGGGCCGTCCTCGACGCTGTCCAGGTGCCCGCCGACCGTCACCACGTTGTCGTCGGCGCCGCCCTCGGTCTCGGCGAGCACGCTGTAGGAGCTCTCCTCCGTGACCTCGGCATCGACAGAGAGGTCGAGCTCGAGCCCGTCACCGGCGGCCAGGAGCTGCTCCCCGGCCAGGCCGGAGACACCGAGCGCCGGGATCTCCGACATCTCGCCCAAGGTGCCGAGGAAGGACTCGTCCTCGGTGTTGACCACCAGCGCGGCAGATGCGCCCGCGTCGGCGGCATTGGCGACCTTCTGCCCGAACTCGCACTCCCCGCGCACGGTGATCGCCACGGCGCCCTCGGGGAAGTCGGCGAAGTCCTCGGCCGAGCAGCCGCTGGAGGAGCTCTCGGGCGCCACGGCCACACCCGGGGCGGAGACCTCGCCCGGCCCCGAGTACGACATCGTGTTGAAGTCCTCGTCCTCGACCAGCTCCAACTCCTCCGGAGCGGTCTGGTTCAGGACGGGGCCGGACTGCTCGCGCCACAACTCGTAGTCGTACTCGTGGCGCCAGGTCTCGTAGCCGGCACGCTCGAGCTGGTCCTCCACGTACTGGGCGGCCACGTCGTAACCGGCGGTGCCCGTGGCCCGGTTGCCGCCGTTGTACTCGGCGATCGTGGCCAGGTTCTCCATGTGCCACTTGATCGCTTCGGCGGTGACCAGGTCCGAGAGCGGAGCCTGTTCCGGCGCTTCGGCCGGGGTGCCCGGGTGCTGGGTCATGTTCTGTTCGGAGAAGACCTCCGCAGGGGCCTGGGCGACCGACCCGGGGGCGGTCGGTTCCAGTTCGTTCGCCGCGTGGGCGGGTGAGCCCAGGGCCAGGGTGCTCGCGGTCAGGACCAGCGCACCCGCCGCAGCGGTGGCGCTCCGGGACAAGGACCGGGACCCGGTCGTGGTCGCGAACTCTGGTGCGGGTTCTTGCACTCTCATCCTCCTGGGATGGGGCGCCCGCCCCGCAGGGATGTGAAGGTGTTGGGGGACGGACACCGATGGCGAGGTTCGGTCGAGGCAGCCTGTCACCACGCACAGGTGTCCGGCAAGGGGGGAAAGCCCGCATTGCCACAACCAGCCATGGCTCTTACCTTCCGGTGAGCCCTGTGGTTCGATGGACCGTTCACCCGAGCGGGAACCGGCGGGAAGGCACGGGGCGCCGGCACGGTCCGGGCCGCCGGGTACTACTCGTCCCCGTCGTCCTTCCAGGAACGGTACTCCACCCCGACCCCGCCCATGATCGCCATTCCGCGGATGTGCACGATCGGCGCGTTCGGGTCGTTGCTGCCGGGAGCCTCGCTCTCCAGCCCGAACCCGCCCATGATCGGGAGGCCGTGCACCCGCACCTGCACGTCGTAGGGCACGGTGATGCCGATCCCGCCCATCACCGGGTAGCACCAGATGGTCGTCTCGTGCTGGGTGAACTTGGCGCTGCGCAGATCCAGTTCGATCCCGCCCATGATCGCCGTGGCCATGAAGTTCCCGGGCAGGACCCAGTCACCGGAGCGGTCCGCGCCTCCCATGATCGCGATCGCCGAGGAACTCGTGGGGGAGGCCGCCACGACGCGCTCGGACCCGCGCGAGGGACGCAGCGACCCGGACGCGGGCGTGGTCAGCGCGGTGTCGGAAGGGGCCTCAGGCAGGTCCTCGGTGAGCGGGACCAGCTCTCCCACCGTCTTGGACCGGTAGGTCGCGTCCAGACGCTCGTTGTGTTCGTCCAGGTCCAAGCGGCCCTCGGCGAGGGCGTCGCGCAGGCGATGGGCCACGGCGTCGCGGTCGGCGTCCGAGGCGCGTATCCGTTCGGGTCCGGGGGGTTCGTACTGGCTCACGTCTTCCACCATATGTTGATTCTTCCGTTCGGGGGCAGTCCCCGCATCGGGGGCGAGCCCTGAACCCACCCTGAGGCCTCGGCCCTCGGGCCCGGGAACGTGTGTGTCCTCGGGGCTCAGCCCTCCGGGAGCAACCCGCGCCGGATCGCTCGGGACACCGCCGCCGTCCGGTCACTGACACCGAGTTTCTCGTAGGCCCTCATCAGGTGTGTCTTGACCGTCGTGGCGCTGATGTGCAGAGCGCTGCCGATAGCCGCGTTGGTACGCCCCTCGGCGGCCAGGCGCAGCACTTCCGCCTCGCGTGGCGACAGCGCAGGGCGCTCGGGCTCCTCCTGCCGCCGCATCCTGGTGAGCACCTTGCCGGCCAGGCGCCCGCTGAGCACAGTCTCGCCCCGGGCGGCGCTGCGCACCGATTCGGCGAGCTCCGCGCGCGGGGTGTCCTTGAGCAGATATCCGGTCGCCCCGGCCTCGACCGCACGCAGGATGTCCCGGTCGATGTCGTAGGTGGTCAGTACCAGGACGTGCACCTCGGGGAACTCGGCCCGGATGCGTGCGGTGGCCTCGACACCGTCCCCTCCGGGCATACGCAGGTCCATCAGGACCACGTCCGGGCTCAGCTCGGCCACCCGGGCCACCGACTCGGGGCCGGAAGAGGCCTCGCCGACGATGGTGAGGCCGGTCTCGGCCGCCAACATCCCCCGGAGGCCCTCGCGGACCACGGGATGATCGTCCACCAGCAGGATCCTGATCATGGTGTCTCCGTCCTCCGCGCGGCCGTTCCGGGGTCCCGGGCCTCCTCCTCGGCCTCGTCGGTGGCCAGGGACAGGCGCACGGTCGTGCCGCCCCCGGGCGTGCTCTCCACGTCGAGCACCCCGCCGAGGTCGTGGGCGCGCCGGTGCATGTTCGCCAGCCCGTTGCCCTGGACGGCCCGGTCGGCGCCGAACCCGCGCCCGTCGTCGTGCACGCCCAAGGACACCCCCACGTCCGTGTAGGCCAGCCGGACCCGTACGTTCTCCGCTCCGGCGTGTTTGCGGACGTTGGCCAGCGCCTCCTGGGCGGTACGCAGCAGACACACCTGGACGTCGCCGGGCAGGGGACGGGCCGGGCCGGTCACCTCCGCCTCCGCGGTGATTCCGAGTTCGGCGCCGAACCGGTCGGCCAGGCGTTGCAGAGCCTCCTCCAGGTCGTCGTCCTCCAGGAGCACCGGCCCGCGTGCGGCCACCATGGCCCGGGTCTCGGCGAGGTTGTCCATGGCGGTCCGGCGGGTGAGCTCCAGGTGCCGGCGTGCGGCGGCCGGGTCGGTCCCCAACTCCGACTCCACCGCCTGGGTGAGGGTGATGATGCTGGTGAACCCCTGGGCGAGGGTGTCGTGCATCTCCCGCGCCAAGTGCTCGCGTTCGGCCATCGCCCCGGCCTGCTCGGAGAGACGGGTCGCCTCCGCACGGCTCTCCCGGAGCTGCTCGATGAGCTCGGCCCGTTCCCAGCTCTGCTGCACGACCTTCTCGAACCAGTGCCCGAACCAGTAGGCGAAGGCGAGCACGATCGCGTTGGAGAGGAGGCCGGTCAGGAGGGAGAGCGCGGGATCGCCGTCCACGATCCCGCGCAGGAGCCAGGGAACGACGAGGATGATCCCCACCGAGAGGGCACCGTAGGTCGCGCCCCCGGTCATGAAACACAGGGGCGCCAGGGCCAGCAGGAGAAGACCCAAGCCGCTGTCGAGGAAGACGGCCGTCGAGCAGACCGTGGCGACCACGAGCCCGAACACCAGGGACTCTCCCGAGGCGTAGCGGTCCTCCAGGATGATCCGGCGACCCACCAGCCAGTACAGGGGCAGGAGCGAGGCCACGAGGAGGGCGGTCCACCAGGACCGCGGTCCGGGCTCGGAGGTCAGCAGGCTCAGGGCCAGGAGGATCAGCACCACCGAGGTGAAATAGATGTCCCATCCCCGGCTCAGTTCCCAGGCGTGGCGCTCCCCGCTCTCGTGCATCGCCGCCTCAGCCGTCCTTCCGCGTCTTCCACCGGAACGTGGCCAGTGTGAGCACCAAGCCCACCACACACCATGCCCCCAGAGCCAGGGCGACCAGGTGCAGGTCCCAGGAGCCCGAGGCTTCGAGCGCGGCCATCCCGTCGGGGAAGAACCCGGCGCGCAGGCCCTGGGCCATCCACAGCAGGGGGAACAGGGCGGCGCCGTTGAAGACCCACTCGGGCAGCAGGTACACGGGCACGAAGATGCCGGAGGTGAACTGCAGGAGCAGGAACGGAACGATGATCACCGCCGACGCCGCCTGGGCGGTGCGTGCCAGTGAGCTCACGGCGGTGCCCAGTAGCGCACAACCGATCGTGCCCAGGACGAAGACCCACCCCACGGTGCTCCAGGAGGCCGCGTCGGTGGGCAGGTTCGCACCGAAGACGAGGACGGCCACCCCGAGCAGGAGCGCCAGCTGGCCCAGGGCCAGGAACAGCACCATCACCGTCTTGCCGATGAAGTAGGACGCCGGCGCCAGAGGTGTGCCCCGGAGCCGGCGCAACCCTCCGTACTCGCGTTCGGTGGCGATCCCGGTGCCCAGGTTCTGGAAGCTCACCGACATGAGCCCCATCGCGATGAGCCCCGGCAGGTAGTAGTCCACCGCGCTCACCCCTGTGTCGAACATGTCGTCGAAGATGACGGAGAAGAAGACCAGGACGAGCGTGGGCATGGAGAAGGTGAAGACCATGCTCTCCCACTCGCGGGTGAAGGAGCGGATCTCCACCCAGCCCCGGCTCAACCCCAGGCGGAGCGTGCCCGGCAGAGGCGGGGGCTGTGGCGGGGCGGTGGCGGCGGACTCGGGGTTCTTCGTGGGCGCGCTCATGCAGGGACCTCCGTCCGGTCGTGCTCGGCACCGTCCGCGATCAGACCGAGGTAGATCTCCTCGAGGGTGGGGCGGTGCACGGTCAGTTCCGGGACCTCCCCGTCGAAGCGGGCAGCCGCCTCGCAGACCACCCGGGCGGGTTCTTCCGTGGCCACCTCGTGGCGGCGGCCGTCCTCCCGCCAACTCACCACGGCGCGCGCTGCCGAGCGCCCGCCCAGGTCGGCAGGGGTGTCCAGGGCCCGGACCCGGCCTCGTGCGACCACACACACCCGGTCGGCCAGGGCTTCGGCCTCCTCCAGGTAGTGCGTGGTGAGCACGATCGTCGTTCCGCCGTCGGCCAGATTGCGGACGAGCCCCCAGAAGTCGCGCCGGGCCCCGGGGTCGAAACCGGTGGTGGGCTCGTCGAGGAAGAGCAGCTCGGGGCGGCCGACGATGCCCAGGGCCACGTCCAGGCGCCGCCGCTGCCCGCCGGAGAGCACCTCGGGCAGGGCGCCGGCCTTCTCGGAGAGGCCGACCCGGTCGACGACCTCGTCGGGGTCGGCGGGGGAGGGGTAGTAGCTCGCGAAGTGCCGCACCAGAGCGCGGACGGGGATCTTGGGGGCCATGGTCTCCTTCTGCCAGACCACACCGATGCGGGCCCGCCAGTCGCGGCCGGCCGTGCCGGGGTCCTGTCCCAGCACCCGGGCGGTGCCGCTGTCGCGGTGACGGAACCCCTCGAGGATCTCCACGGTCGTGGACTTGCCCGCGCCGTTGGGTCCGAGGAAGGAGAAGATCTCGCCGCGGGAGATGCTCAGGTCGATGCCGGCGACGGCGTGTGTCTCGCCGTAACTCTTACGGAGGTCGGCGACCTCGATCGCAGTGTCGTCCATGCCTTCGACCCTCCCGCGCAGGTGGCGGGAGGGGTATCGGCCGTGCGGACGCGGCGGGTCCTCCGATCGGGGGACACCGGACGGGCCGTGCCCGACGTGGCGGGGAAGACCACCCACCTCGGACACAGGCCCTCGGGCACAGACCCGCCTCCACGGGTTCGAACGGACGCCGGACGGGCCCTGAACGTCCTAGAACAGGCGAAGGACGTCGGGTTCGATGCCGCGCAGCTCCTCGTAGTCGAGCACGACGCAGCGGATACCGCGGTCCTCGGCGAGTACACGGGCCTGCGGCTTGATCTCCTGGGCGGCGAAGACACCGGTGACCGGGGCGAGGGTGGAATCGCGGTTGAGCAGCTCCAGGTACCGGGTCAACTGCTCGACCCCGTCGATCTCGCCGCGGCGTTTGAGCTCGACCGCGACCGTGGCGTTGTCACCGTCCCGGCACAGGATGTCGACCGGTCCGATCGCGGTGGGGTACTCGCGACGGATGAGGGTGTAGCCCTCCCCGAGCGTGGTGATGTGCTCGGCGAGCAGCTCCTGGAGGTGGGACTCGACCCCGTCCTTCTGCAGCCCGGGATCCTTGCCCAGCTCGTGGGAGGAGTCGTGCATGACCTCCTCGATCGTGAGCACGAGCTTCTCACCCGACTTGCCGTGCGTGACGGTCCAGACGTCGGGGCCGTCGGCGACGGTCTCCTCGAGGACCTTGCACGGCGGGTTCATCCAGTTCAGGGGTTTGAAGGCCCGGTCATCGGCATGGACGGACACGCTCCCGTCGGCCTTGACGAGGATCAGCCGGGGAGCCATCGGAAGGTGTGCGGTGAGACGGCCGACGTAGTCGACACTGCACCGCGCGATCACGAGACGCACGGGACGCAACGTTACCGTCTTCCCGGGGTGTCCGAGGGCGGTTCGCCCGGCTCGGGCAGCCCTCCCCACCCGGAAGACAATGACAACGGGAACCACTTCCATGTGTCCTCCGGGGAAGGCAGGTGTGTCCCCGACGACCCGTGACGGCGCGGCAACGCAGTGCCTAACGTCTCCGGAGAAGGCGCGGCACACGTCCGCGCACCGGCACGACGAAGGGAAGACCATGTCGCTGACCGTGTCACCGGAGCTCCTGGAGAAGGCAGAGCAGGGACCCGTCGAGGACGCCGACTTCATCGCCTGTGTGCGGGAGTCCCTGCCCTACGCCTGGAACGTGGTCAGCGATGTGGCCGCGCGGGCGCGCTCGGCCGAGGCCGGTTTCGAGACCAACGAGACCCCGCCCCCAGGAGAGGCCGAACGCGGCCAGCTCCTGCGTCTGGTCGGCAGCGACGCCATGCGCGCAGCGGTCGAACGCCACTTCGGTATGCGCCTGGCCTTCCAGAACTGCCATCGGCTCGCGATGTTCACCCCTGCTGCAGAGGAGGCGCACGGCCGGTTCGTGAGCCCGCGCGCCCAGTTGCTGAACCAGAGTCCCGAACTCGTGGACTGCTGAGCCGGGCCGCCGGCAGAATCTTCCGGAAAACGGGCCGATTCAGGCACTCCCGTGCACACGGTGGCACTCGGTGCCGTCTAGGCTGGTCCCATGGTGCAGGAATTTGACAAGGTCGGAGTCGTCGGACTCGGCACGATGGGCGCGGGCATCGCCGAGGTGTTCGCCCGCGCGGGATTCAACGTCGTCGGTGTGGAAATCGACCAGGCCGCCCTCGACCGCGGCAAGGGCCACCTCGACAAGTCCCTCTCGAAGGCCGTGAGCAAGGGCAAGATCGACGAGGAGGAACGTGCGGCGATCGACGGCCGCCTCACGTTCACCTCCTCGCGCAACGAACTCGCGGACGCGGACTTCGTCGTGGAGGCAGTGCCCGAGAGCATCGCGATCAAGCGGGACGTCTTCGGTGATCTGGACCGGATCTGCTCGCCCGGCACGATCCTGGCGACCAACACCTCCTCGCTCTCGGTCACCGAGATCGCCGCACTCACCGGGCGTCCGGACAAGGTCGTGGGGCTGCACTTCTTCAACCCCGCGCCCGTCATGAAGCTGGCCGAGGTCATCACGACGGTCTCCACCAGCGGCGATACCGTCGACGTGGTCACCGAGGTCGCCAAGCGCATCGGCAAGACACCGATCACCGTCGGCGACCGTGCGGGTTTCGTCGCCAACGCGCTCCTGGTGCCCTACATCAACGACGCCATCAAGCTGTACGAGCGCAAGGTCGCCTCCCGCGAGCAGATCGACACCGCCGTGCAGAAGGCCGCCGGCCTGCCGATGGGGCCCCTCACCCTCGCCGACATGGTGGGCCTGGACGTGTGCCTGGCCGTCATGGACGTGCTCTGGGACGAGTACAAGGACCCGCGCTACGTGGCCTCCCCCCTGCTGCGCCGGATGGTGGCGGCCGGCCACTTCGGGCGCAAGTCCGGCCAGGGGTTCTACGCCGGCCGGGGCGAGGACCCCGAGCCGCAGCCCGACGGCCGTTTCGCGCAGATGGTCCGTGAGGAGGAGCTCCTCGACCTGGGCGAGATGCTCGTGGCCCCGCAGATCGACGACGCCATGCGTATGCTCGGCGACGGGTACGCCACCGCAGAGGACATCGACACCGCGATGCGTTTCGGCTGTGGCTACCCCAAGGGCCCCACGGAACTGCTGGCCGACCGGGGCGCCACCCCCGTCGTCGCCACGCTCATGGCGATGAGCGAGTACAGCCTCACCACGATCTCGGCGCCCGCGCCGCTGCTGGTGGACCGTCTGCCCGAGGCCGAGACCGAGGGGGAGGGCCAGGGGCACGGCGGCGGCTGCGCCTGCCACGGCTGAACCGCTCCGGCTCCGCCTGACCCGTTCCGACCGCGAACAGTGGCCGGTGTCCCGCTCCCGGGACGCCGGCCACCGCTGTGTGCGGCCACCGTTCTGCACAGGGACGGGGGTGGTGGCTGCCACTGCCCGGCCTCTTCTACCCTTGAGGGGTGAGCCCGCGCCGAAACTCTCCACGACGTAAGTCCTCCCGGGGCAGGAAGAACGCACCCGGCGTCCCCGACGAGGACGCTCTCATGCTGCGTGTCACCGGCGGCCAACGACGTGAGAACGGCCCCGACGGAGAGTGGGTGACACGCCGGATCCCCGGCGCGTCGGCCAACAAGTCTTACCGTTGTCCCGGGTGCGCCCAGAACATCCCGGTGGGCATGGCCCACGTCGTGGCCTGGCGCCCTTACGGCGACGGAGGCGACCGCCGCCACTGGCACTCCTCCTGCTGGGACCGTCGTACGCGCCGTTCGCCCCGGTACTGAGCCCGCCGAGCCGTCCCGACGACAGAGGAACCATGGAGATCAGAGCCACCACGGTGCTGCCCGCGGAACGCCGCGAGATCACCTTGCACACTGCCGACGGCCTCGAGCTCATCGGTGAGCTCGCGCTCCCGCCGGACGGGCGGACACCGGTCGCCACCCTGGTGACGCTGCACCCGCTGCCCACGGCCGAAGGCATGATGGACAGCCACGTGCTGCGCAAGGCCTCCTTCCGGCTGCCCGCGCTGGCCGATGTCGCTGTGCTGCGTTTCAACACCCGGGGGACCAGCTCGCGCCACGGTACGAGCCAGGGCGAGTTCGGCGACGGGGAGGCCGAGAAGCACGACGTGATGGCCGCGATCGAGTTCACCGAGTTCGAGGGCCTGCCCGCCCCGTGGCTCGTGGGCTGGTCCTTCGGTACGGAACTCGCGCTCAAGTGGGGCTGCGACCCGCAGATCGAGGGAGCAGTGCTGCTGTCGCCGCCGTTGCACCGTGCCGACGAGTCCGACATGTCGGTCTGGGCGGATTCGGGCAAGCCCGTCGTCGCGCTCGTGCCCGAGCACGACGACTTCCTGCAGCCGGAGGAGGCCGAGCGGCGCTTCCGGCCGCTGACCCAGGCGGAGATCATCGGTGTCGACGGAGCCAAGCACTTGTGGGTCGGGGAACCCTATGTGCGCCGTGTGCTCGACGAGATCGTCAAGCGTGCCAACCCGGACGCCCATCCGCTGCCGACGGAGTGGGACGGGCCCTACGAGAAGGACGTGCAACCCCTGCGCTGACGGCCCGAGACCCTGCCCGGCGACGGCACCGGACGTCCTCCGGTCCGCGCCGGGCATTTTTGTTTCTCCCGGCTCCCGCAGCAGCGCCCTCGGTGCGGACACCCGGTGGCGCCCGCTCCCGGTGTCCGGAACGACGCGTGGCGCGGACCCGGGAACGGTGTCCCGGGGCCGCGCCACACGAATACTTCCGGTTCAGGAACGGGTTCCAGCACCGCTGAGCGGTACGTGGAACCTTACTCCTGCCACCAGTCCTCGTCCTCCTCCTCGGGCTCGCTGCCCTTGCCGGAGGCGGCGGGCTGGCGCTGCTCCTCCGCCGGGGCGGGAGCAGGGGCGGGGGTGGACTCGGGGATCGCGGCCTGCTCCGGCGCGGCCTGCACGGCGGGCGTCCCGGATCCGGCAGCCGGGGCGGGGGCCTCGCCGCCACCCAGCAGCTGGCGCAGCTGCTGCAGGTGCGACTGGATGCTGTCGCGCTGGCGGTTGAGCTCGTCGACCTCCTTCTTCGCAGCCGTGTGGATGCGGTTGGCCTCGGCCTTGGCGTCGCTGACCATGTGCTCGGCCTTGGACTTGGCCTCCGCCTCGATCTGCGAGGAGTTCTTCTTCGCGTTCTGGACGAGCTGCTTGGCGTTGTTCTCGGCGTCGCGGCGGGTCTGCTCGGCCTGCGAGCTGGCCTTGGTGGCGCGCTGCTCGGCGCTGGTGGCCCGCTCCTCGGCCTCGCTGACCATCTTCTGGGTCGCGGCCTGGGCCGCAGCCAGACGCTCGGCGTCCTGGCGCTCGGCCTCGGCACGGCGGTCGGTGAGCTGGAGCTCGAACTGGTCCTCGGCCTCGGTGCGGCGCGCCTCGGACTCGGCGAAGGCCCGCTCGGCGTTCTTGCGCAGCTCCTCGGCCTGGCTCTTGGCGGCCTGGATCGTCTCGTCGCGCTCCCGCTTGGCGGCGGCACGGGCCTGGGCGCACTCGCGCTCGGTGGTCGTGCGCAGCTTGGCGATCTCACCCTCGAAGGTGGCGCGCTTCTCGGCGATCTCGTGGTCGACGGCCGAGCGCTTCTTCTGGACCTCGCGCTCGGTGGTGGAGGTCAGCTCGTCGGCCTCGCGGCGAGCGGTGGTGCTGATCTCCTCGGCCTCGGACTCGGCGGCCTGCCGCATGTCGTCGGACTCGCGCTGAGCGACGGCGCGGGTCTCGGTGGCCTCGGACTCGGCGGCCGCGCGCATCTCTGCGGCCTCGATCTTGGCGGAGGAGCGGATGTCGTTGGCATCGATCTGGGCGCTCTGCACCAGCTCGTTGGCCTGCTCCTCGGCCAGGCGCAGGAGCTCTTCGATGCGCGAACCCAGCCCGGAGTAGGACGGGCGCTCGCGCTCGGCGAGCTGCTGGTTCTTGGCGTTGAGGTCGCCCTTGTACTTCTCGGCCTTCTCGTTGGCCTCCTTCACCTCGGCACGCAGGCTCTCCAGGTACTCCGTCACCTGGTTGCGCTCGTAGCCACGCAACACCACGTCGAACTCGGGCGGGGCGTTGTCCTCGTCGAAAATGTTGTTGAGCTGGGCGTCGATATTGTTTGAGGGCATGTGGCGGATCCTGAACGGGTGCGAGACGGCTACTTGTGGACGGCCGGAGATCGGTTTCGGAGGGCGGCTGCGGCTGCTCTCCCACTGGATGGGCCGGGCCCTGGCCTGCCAACGGAGTGCGCCGCGCACATGGTGCGGCTGACCCGGTTCGACCTGTCCGGCCCGGCCCTCGGGGGCGCGGACCGACACCGGTGGTCGAATCCAGCTTCTGATGTGTACTCGGCGGACAGTCGGCCCGCTGCGCCGATCGCGACGGCGACCGCCGAACACACCTTCGGCGACTTTATCAAGCGGGGAGCCCGTGAGAAGCGGCTTTCGGGTAACTTCCGACGCGGTCTGAGGTCAGCAACACCTTCTGCGGCAAACTTGTGATGTGTCCGGAACGTCCCCGTGATTCGTGCGTGTCGAACGCGGTGTTCAGTGGCCGCTCTGGACCAGTTCGGTGAGCACGCCCCCGCAGTCCTTGGGATGCAGGAACACGATGCTGGACCCAGCCGTCCCCCGCCTGGGTGCGGAGTCCAGCACCCGGACCCCGGTCCGGCCCACCTCCTGCGCGGACCCGGCGACATCGGCGGTCCCGAAGGCGATGTGGTGCACCCCCTCGCCGTTGCGGTCGAGGAACTTCGCGACGGGGGAGTCCTCCCGGAGCGGTTCCAGGAGTTGCAGGTAAGTCGCGCCGCCGTCGTCGGTGCCGTTGACCCGGAGCATGGCCTCCCGCACGCCCTGCTCCTCGTTCACCTCCTCGTGCTCGACCTCGAAACCGTAGGTGCGGCGGTAGAGGTCGACGGAAGCGTCGAGATCGCGGCAGGCGATACCGACGTGGTCCAGGCGCGTCAGTCCGCTGAAGGGCACGTCGGGCGTGGGTGTGGTGCTCAAGAGGAACCTCCGGATGGTCGCGGTAGGGGGTGTAGGTATCGTGGCAGACCAGGTGCGACACCCATCACTTGGAGGCCATTAACCATGCCCGGTTCCGTCATCGTCGGTGGGGCCCGGACCCCCACCGGCCGACTCCTCGGCTCCCTCGCCGGGTTCTCCGCCGCCGACCTGGGCGGCTTCGCGATCAAGGCCGCCCTGGAGCGCGCCGGTATCAGCGGTGACCAGGCCGGATACGTGGTCATGGGACAGGTGCTCCAGGCGGGCGCCGGCCAGATCCCCTCCCGCCAGGCCGCGGTGAAGGCGGGCATCCCGATGGACGTTCCGTCGGTGACGATCAACAAGGTGTGCCTGTCGGGCCTGGACGCGATCGCGCTGGCCGACCAGCTCATCAGCGCCGGCGAGTTCGACGTCGTCGTCGCGGGCGGTATGGAGTCGATGACCAACGCCCCCCACGTGATGCCCAAGTCCCGCAAGGGCTACAAGTACGGCTCGATCGAGGTCCTGGACGCGACCGAGCACGACGGTCTCACCGACCCCTTCGAGGGCGGCTCCATGGGTGCCTCGACCGAGCGCCACAACGGCAAGCTCGGTATCGGCCGCCCCGAGCAGGACGCCTTCGCTGCCCGCTCCCACCAGCGTGCCGCCGCTGCGCAGGAGAAGGGCCTCTTCGACGACGAGATCGTTCCCGTGGAGATCCCCCAGCGCAAGGGCGACCCGGTCGTCCTCGACCGTGACGAGGGCGTGCGCGCCGACACCACCGCGGAGGGCCTGGCCAAGCTGCGCCCCGCGTTCGACCGCGAGGGCACCATCACCGCCGGTTCCTCCTCCCAGATCTCCGACGGCGCCGCCGCCGTGGTCGTGATGAGCCGGGCCAGGGCCGAGGAACTGGGTGTCCCGGTCCTGGCCGAGATCGGTGCGCACGGCAACGTCGCGGGCCCGGACAACTCCCTGCACTCCCAGCCCTCCAACGCCATCAAGCACGCCCTGGGCAAGGCGGGCAAGGACGTCGCGGACCTGGACCTGGTCGAGATCAACGAGGCCTTCGCCTCGGTGGGCCTGCAGTCCACCCAGGACCTCGGGATCTCCGACGAGATCGTCAACGTCAACGGCGGCGCCATCGCCCTCGGGCACCCGATCGGGGCCTCGGGCGCACGCCTCGCCCTGCACCTGGTCAACGAACTGCGCCGTCGCGGCGGCGGTACGGGCGCCGCCGCTCTGTGCGGTGGAGGCGGCCAGGGCGACGCGCTGCTGTTCTCCGTCCCGGCCGAGTAGGACCCGGACCGTTCCGAGCTCCCCGCGCGGGCGCTGCCCACCCGGCGGCGCCCGCGCACCGCGTGGCACCACGGGGCCGTGCCACGTACCCACCCGTGGCGGGGCGGCGATCCCGCCCCGCCCACCCCGCCGACGTCGAGGAGTCCCCATGAACACCCCCCAGTTGGTCGACCGGGTCCGTGCCGGTGACCGCAGGGCACTGGCCCGAGCGATCACCCTGGTGGAGAACGGTGCGCCGCAACTGCGCGAGATCATGGCGGGCCTGGCCGAGCACGCCGGCCGCGCCCAGGTCGTCGGGTTCACCGGCTCGCCGGGGGTGGGCAAATCCACCACCACGAGCGCGGTCGTGCGTGCGGTCCGGGACAAGGGCCTGAGCGTGGCGGTGCTGGCCGTGGACCCCTCCTCGCCTTTCACCGGCGGCGCTCTGCTCGGTGACCGGGTGCGGATGCAGGACCATGCCACGGACCCGGGTGTCTACATCCGTTCGATGGCCAACCGCGGGCACCTGGGCGGCCTCTCCTGGGCCGCTCCGCACGCGCTGCGCGTGCTGGGCGCGGCCGGGTTCGACGTGATCCTCGTGGAGACCGTGGGTGTGGGCCAGGCCGAGGTCGCCATCGCCGGCCAGGCCGACACCACCGTGGTGCTCAGTGCCCCGGGCATGGGCGACGCCGTCCAGGCATCGAAGGCGGGGGTGCTGGAGATCGCCGACGTGCTCGTGGTCAACAAGGCCGACCGGGACGGCGCCCGGGTCACCCTGCGCGAGCTGCGCCAGATGGTGGCGATGAAGGACCGCGAGGACCACGAGTGGAAACCGCCGATCGAGATGACCGTCGCCGACCGCGGCGAAGGTGTCGGGGACCTGTGGGAACGTGTGCGTGAGCACTACGACCACCTGTCCGCCTCCGGTGAGCTCGCCGAGCGCCGCCGTGCCCGCGCCCGCGAGGAGGTGCAGGCCATCACGCTGGACCTGTTGCGTTCCCGGATGGCGGGGCCGGAGGCCGGCAAGGGGCTGGACCGTCTCGCCGCCGACGTGGCCGACGGCCGCACCGACCCCTACGCCGCCGCCGACACCCTCGTCGGGGAGCTCACCGACAGTACCGGCCCCTGAGGCGGCTCCGCTCCGCGTCCGGTGCGTGCCGGGGACGGCCCGCTCGCCGGTCGGCAGTGCCCACGGCAGTGCCGACCGGCGCCGGCGTTCCTGGGGCACGGCCGACGGGGTCCGCGGGGTGCGGGCCCCTGTGCCACAGGCCCGGCTCCGGTGGGGAAGACCGCGACGGCCGCCCTCCGTGGCGATGCGTCCTCCCGCGCTGAATACAGTGATCGCGTGGGAAACCCGTTGAATCTTCCGTTCGACCCGATCGAGCGGGCACACGACAACTGGACGCGTAAGTGGGGTGCCTCTCCGGCGATGGCCGCGGTCACCTCGCTCATGCGTGCCCAGCAGATCCTCATCGGTGAGCTGGACGGCGCGCTCAAACCCTTCGGTCTGACCTTCGCCCGGTACGAGGCCCTGGTGCTGTTGAGTTTCAGCGCCTCGGGCTCCCTGCCCCTGGGCAAGATCGGCGAGCGCCTCATGGTGCATCCGACCAGCGTCACCAACACCATCGACCGGCTGGAGAACCAGGGCCTGGTCAGCCGCCTGCCCAACCCCAGCGACGGGCGCGGCGTGCTGGCCGAGGTCACCGATGCCGGGCGCGAGGTCACCGAGGAGGCCACGCAGGCGCTGCTCGGCATGGACTTCGGCCTGGGCTGCTACTCCGATGACGAGCTCTGGGACCTGCACCAGGTCTTCACCCGGTTGAGGGTGGACTTCGGTGACTTCCCCGGACCCGTCGTGGAGGCCGCCGAGGACCGCTGAGCACGGCGGAAGGGCCCGGGCGCCGGCCCGCTCTTCCCTGTACATAATTATTTGGACGTCCTACTATTTCAGTATGGCGAACACCACGAACGGCCCCACACCACAGGGCGGCGGGTCGGCCGACATCGAGGCAGGGCGTGAACGCTGGCAGCGCCGCTACGACGCGGCACGCAGACGCGACGCCGACTTCACCTCGTTGTCCGGCCGGTCCCTGGAACCGGTCTACGGCCCGCGACCCGGCGCCGAGGTCCCCGGTTTCGAACGTATCGGCTGGCCGGGCGAGTACCCCTACACCCGCGGCCTGTACCCCACCGGCTACCGCGGACGGACCTGGACCATCCGGCAGTTCGCCGGGTTCGGCAACGCCCGGCAGACCAACGAGCGCTACAAGATGATCCTCGCCAACGGCGGCGGGGGACTCTCGGTGGCCTTCGACATGCCCACGCTCATGGGCTACGACTCCGACTCCTCCCACGCGCTGGGCGAGGTCGGCCACTGCGGTGTCGCGGTGGACTCGGTCGCCGACATGGACCTGCTCTTCGACCGGATCCCCCTGGGCGGGACCACGACCTCCATGACCATCAGCGGTCCGGCGGTCCCTGTTTTCTGCATGTACCTGGTGGCGGCCGAACGCCAAGGCGTGGACATCACCACGCTCAACGGCACTCTGCAGACCGACATCTTCAAGGAGTACATCGCCCAGAAGGAGTGGCTGTACCCGCCGGAGCCGCAGCTGCGCCTCATCGGCGACCTGATGGAGTACTGCGCCGAGCACATCCCGGCCTACAAGCCGCTCTCGGTGTCCGGTTACCACATCCGCGAGGCCGGGGCCACGGCCGCCCAGGAGCTCGCCTACACCCTCGCCGACGGGTTCGGTTACGTCGAGCTCGGCCTCTCGCGCGGGCTGGAGGTCGACCGCTTCGCTCCCGGGCTGTCCTTCTTCTTCGACTCCCACATCGACTTCTTCGAGGAGATCGCCAAGTTCCGCGCCGCCCGCCGCATCTGGGCGAGGTGGATGCGGGAGGAGTACGGTGCCACCAGCGAGAAGGCCATGTGGCTGCGTTTCCACACCCAGACCGCCGGGGTCTCGCTCACCGCCCAGCAGCCCTACAACAACGTGGTACGCACCGCGGTGGAGGCCCTGGCCGCAGTCATGGGCGGCACCAACTCCCTGCACACCAACGCGCTCGACGAGACCCTCGCGCTGCCCACCGAGCAGTCCGCGGAGATCGCCCTGCGCACCCAGCAGGTCCTCATGGAGGAGACCGGTGTGGCCAACGTGGCCGATCCGCTCGGCGGTTCCTGGTACCTGGAGTCGCTCACCGACGAGATCGAGGCCGAGGCCGAACGCGTCTTCGCCCAGATCCTCCACATGGGCGGCGGCCGCGACGCCGAGCACACGATCGGTCCGATGACTTCGGGCATCCTCGCCGGCATCGACAACGGTTATTTCACCTCCGAGATCGCCGAGTCGGCCTTCCAGTACCAACAGGCCCTGGAGAAGGGCGACAAGAAGATCGTCGGTGTCAACTGCCACACCAGCACCGTCTCCGGTGAGCTCGACATCCTCAAGATCAGCCACGAGGTCGAGCGCGAGCAGAAGCGCGACCTGGCCGAGCGCCGCGAGAACCGCGACCGTGCGGCCGTCGACCGGGCCCTGGCCGACCTGCTCGAGGGGTCCCGCTCCGAGGACGGCAACCTGATCCCGCTGATCATGGAGGCCGCCCGGGCCGAGGCCACACTCGGGGAGATCTGCACCGCGATGGGCGAGGTCTTCGGGACCTACACCGAGGACCCCCGCTTCTGAGCGCACGGGGCGCGGCACCACGGGCTGCCGCGCCCCGACATGCGCAGGGCGCCACACGTCCTGCCGTCCACCACCCCCGTGTGTATACGGCAGGATGGAGACATGCAGCCTTCGGACTTTTCCCCGAACAGTGCCGTTGACCTCGGTGCGCGCAAGGCGGCCATGGAACGTGAGGCCAAACAGCGTGCGGCGGAGTCGGCGGGTCGAACCAACCCGTACGCCCTCAACATCGACGAGTCCAACTTCCAGAACGAGGTCCTGCAGCGGTCGATGGACCTGCCGGTCGTCCTGGCCGTGCTGGCGGGCTGGTCCGAGCAGTCCGCGCAGGTCGAGACCGCCCTGGACAACCTGTCCGCGCGCTCGGGCGGGAACTGGTACCTGGCCAAGGTCGACAGCGAGGCCAGCCCCCGCGTCGCCCAGGCCCTGCAGGTGCAGTCCGCTCCGGCGATCCTCGTGGCGATCCAGGGCCAGGTCATGCCGCTGGCCCAGGGGCCGGCCGATGAGAATCAGCTCCGCGAGGGCCTGGGCCAGGTCTTCGCCGCGCTGGCCCAGCAGGGGATGCTGCCCGAAGGGCACCCGGGCACGGTCGAGGCCGACGGTGAGCCGCCCGTGGCGGAGGAGGGGGGAGAGCCCGAGCCGCAGGGGCGCCCCGTCGACGTCCAGGCCCAGGAAGCGCTGGACCGCGGTGACTTCGCCGCCGCCGAGGAGATCTACCGCAAGGCCGTGGAGGCCGACCCCTCCGACACCGAGTCCAAGAGCCGGCTCGCCCAGGTGGGTCTGGTGGGCCGCTTGCAGCACGTCGAGCCCGAGTCGGCTCTGACCGCCGCCCAGGAGCGCCCCGACGACGTGGACGCCCAGATCGTCGTCGCCGACATGGACATCTACCGGGGCGAGGCCGAGTCCGCCTTCGACCGCCTCGTCGCCACGGTCAAACGCACCTCCGGTGACGAGCGCGAGAGGGTCCGCGCACATCTGCTGGCCCTGTTCGACGTGCTGCCCCCCGGCGACCCGCGGGTCAGCACTGCACGGCGCAAACTCACTGCCGCCCTGTTCTGAGGCGCGGAAAGGGCCGGCCCGGGAACCTTCCCGGGCCGGCCCTTTCGTGTGTGCCCCGGCCGGAGCCACGGGCGATCCCGGGAGGAAAATCCTCTTGGGCGCCTTTCGTTAGTTTTCCCTCATAGCGGCACATAACGGTAAAAGCTCAGTTTCTTTCGCTCGCGTCCCCGCGTGCTCACACATGCGTTCCCGGGGGCTCCAGTGGCGTATAGAAGACCGTGCGCAGGGTAGGAACCGGCCACGGAAGGGCCTCCAGGGCCCGTTCGGTGGATGCCTTCCGCCGCGTAGCTGATCGCCGGTGTCCGCCGGACCGGGCCCCGGCCCACAGGCCAGACCCCGGCAGGTGTGCCATGAGCAGCGATCCTCCCCACGACCCGGTCGTCACCGTGTCCGCCACCTACGGCGCCGGTGGCAGCGTCGTCGGACCGGCGGTCGCCGCCCGGTTCGACGTCGACTTCCTCGACCGCGCCGTGCCCTCGACGGTGGCCGAACGCATCGGATGCTCCCTCGACGAGGCACGCGACCGCGACGACCGCGCCCCCAGCGGCTTCGAGAGGTTGCTCGCCAGCGCCGCCCGGCTGCCCACGGTGACTTTCGGCAGCGTTGACACCGCGTTCATCGGCGCCACCAACCGCGAGGGCCGCCTGCTCTACGACCACGAGTTCGTCGAACGCACCGAACAGGTCATCCAGGAGGTCGGGCGCAAGGGAGGCGTGGTCCTGGGCCGGGCGGGGGCCACCGTGCTCGCCGACCACCCCGCGGCCCTGCACGTCCGCCTGGACGGGGACCCCGCCGCCCGCTTCGACCGCATGTGCCGCTTGTGGGAGTACGGCGACCGCGAGGAGGCCCGCGACCCCGGTTGGGGGGAGGAGGGCCCCACCCGGAGGCTCCTCGAGGAGAACGACCGGGCCCGCGCCGCCTACGTGCGCCGCTTCTACCGTGTCGACCCGGCCGATCCCGGGCTCTACCACCTGGTGATCGACACCACGGTGCTGTCGCTGGAAACCTGTGTGGACCTCGTCGTGCGGGCCGCGCTGGACCGCTCGGGGCTTGGAACCGGATCTCTTTAGCCCGGTCCGTCCCACTCGATTGTGTGGAATTTCTTTGATTTTTTACGCTTGGGCGAATTGTTCTCTTGTGCTGACGTGGGTCCCTTGACTCGGGTAGTGTGAAGCGCATCGCCGAGGGTCCCCCGGCTGTGTGCAGCACCCTCCGGCCGAGCTTCCGCGCAACGGACCCGAGGGTCATCCCGTGCCTGCCGCGCCCACCCGTGCCGCGGCGGACCGTGCGGACGCACGACACCCCAGTGAGAGCCAAGGAGCGACACGTGGCCACCCTTCCCAGCGTTTCCTATTCCATCACCGCCCGGCTGGAGGTCGACGCCGGCAGCAGCGCCGTCGGCAGCCTCACCAACGCCGTCGAACACGTGGGCGGGATGATCACTGCGCTGGACGTGGCCGAAGCGGGGCACGAGCGCATCCGTATCGACGTCACCTGCGCCGCTCGCGACACCGAGCACGCGCAGTCCATCGTCGACGCCCTCGGTGCCGTCGAGGGTGTGGCCGTCCACAAGGTCAGTGACCGCACCTTCCTCATGCACCTGGGCGGCAAGATCGAGATGGCGTCCAAGGTGCCCCTGCGCAACCGCGACGAGCTCTCCATGGCCTACACCCCCGGTGTCGCCCGCGTCTCCTCGGCCATCGCCGCGAACAAGGAGGACGCCCGCCGACTGACCGTCAAACGCAACAGCGTCGCCGTGGTCACCGACGGATCGGCCGTGCTGGGCCTGGGCAACATCGGCCCCGAGGCCGCCATGCCCGTCATGGAGGGCAAGGCCGCCCTGTTCAAGCGCTTCTCCGACATCGACGCCTGGCCCATCGCCCTGGACACCCAGGACGTGGACGAGATCGTGCGCACCGTCCAGCTCATCGCCCCCGGCTTCGGAGGTGTCAACCTCGAGGACATCTCCGCCCCGCGCTGCTTCGAGGTCGAGGCCCGCCTGCGCGAGCTGCTGGACATCCCCGTCTTCCACGACGACCAGCACGGCACCGCCATCGTGGTCCTGGCCGCCCTGCGCAACGCTCTGCGGGTGACCAACAAGAAGCTGGCGGACGTGCGCATCGCCATGTCCGGCGCGGGCGCGGCCGGCACCGCCATCCTCAAACTGCTCATGCACGCCGGCGCCGAGAACATCATCGTCAGCGATCTGCACGGCGCCATCCACCAGGGACGCGACGACCTCGACGACAACCTGAGCTGGATCGCCGACAACACCAACCCCACCGGTTACACCGGCGACCTCAAAGGTTCGGTGGCGGGCGCCGACGTCTTCATCGGCGTCTCCGCCCCCAACGTGCTCAGCGGTGAGGACATCGCCGAGATGGCGCAGGACTCCATCATCTTCGCGCTGGCCAACCCCGATCCCGAGGTCGACCCCGACATCGCCAACTTGCACGCAGCTGTCGTCGCCACCGGCCGCAGCGACCACCCGAACCAGATCAACAACGTGCTGGTCTTCCCCGGGGTCTTCCGCGGTCTGCTCGACGCCCAGAGCCACCAGGTCGACTCGGACATGATGGTCGCGGCCGCCGTGGCCCTGTCCGACGTGGTCACCCAGGACGAGCTCGGGCCGAACTACATCATCCCGAGCGTGTTCCACTCCGAGCTGTCCACACACGTGGCCACGGCCGTACGCGAGGCCGCTCTGCGCAGCTCCGGGGACTGAGCCCGCCCCTGCGCCGGCCCTGGGGCACACGAACCCGTCGGAGAATCCGGAAGAGGTACCGGCGGTCCGGTGTTGGCGGGTAGATGTGGAACATGGACCAGTCGACACTGACCGGGCGACTCCTGGTGGCCGCCCCTCTTCTGCAGGAGGACTCCTTCCGCCGTTCCGTCGTGTTCGTCGTCGACGACGCCGACGACGGAGCCCTCGGCGTGATCCTCAACCGTCCTCTGGACGCCGCCGTGGGCGAGGTCGCCGAGGCCTGGGGCTCCTATGCCAGCGAACCGGCGGTCATGTTCTCCGGCGGCCCGGTGGGCGAGGACTCGGGGATCGCCCTGGGCTCTGTCGGCCCCGGTGGAGAACCACCGGGATGGGCCCCGCTGGAGGGGGTCGCCCCGGGGCTGGAAGGGCTCGGCGTGGTCGATCTCGACGGTCCTCCGGAGGTGCTCGGCGGGGCCCTGGCCGCCTTCCGCCTCTTCGTCGGTTATGCGGGGTGGAGCTCCGGTCAGCTCGCCGAGGAGATCGGTGAGGGTGCCTGGCACGTGGTCGACGCGCTGCCGGGCGACCTGTTCACGAACGTGCCCGAGCGCCTGTGGTCGCGTGTGCTGCGGCGTCAGGGAGGCGACCTCGCGTTGCTGTCGACCTACCCCGACGACCCCGGCCTGAACTGAGCCGCACAGGTCCGGCCGTGGTGCGCGGAAGCCGATATCGTGGAGAACGAGACGTGAAAGGTGTGTGAGGAACGATGGCCATGGACATCCTCAACAAGGTTCTTCCCGACAGCGACACCAAGCCGGAAGAGACCCATGACGACGGTGACCGGGATCGCTACGCCCACTACGTGCAGAAGGAGAAGATCACGCAGAGCGCCGTCACCGGCGACCCCGTGATCGCCCTGTGCGGCAAGGTGTGGGTGCCGGGGCGCGACCCCAAGAAGTACCCGGTCTGCCCCGAGTGCAAGCAGGCCTACGAGGAGATGACCAAGGGCCGCTGAGCACCGGGAGCCGCTCTGCGGCCACCCGGGCGCACTCCACCGGACCGGTTCCTGCCGGACGCTCGTCGGCACAGCCCTTCCCACGGAGCGTCCGGAGGTGTCCCCGGTCCCCGCTCCACTTCGACCGTGTCCGCTCCTGCCCCTGCCGTGGCAGGAGCGTCCCGGACCCCGGCGGCCCCCGTTCCTCGGCCCGGCCGGGATGATCGCGACGTGGTGCAGCGAGCCCGCCCCCGGTACGGGGCCGGGCCCGCCCGAACGGCCCCGTGCCCCCTTCCCGCGGGGAGGGGACCGGACCGTGCTCGGATATCCGCGTTCTCCCCCCGAACCGCCGAACGGCGTGGCACCGTGATGGCGGTCCCTCCGATCCCGCGCCGGTGCGTGCCCCGAGCACGGTTGCCGACGGGCGTTCCCCGGCCGATTCCGGCCGATCCCGTTTCGGGATCGTTCCTCCGGCCTGGGGAGGGGCTGCGGCGGTTATCGTGGTGCTGCACGATTCGGGGTCCGGCACGGTCTGCCGCGCGGCGGAACAGGCCGTGCGGGCGGGTGCCGCGGGAGTGCCCCCGCTCGCGTGTTTCCGACACGAGGCAAGGGCCACGGAGAACGGACTCGTGGCGACACCCTCGGCGCACCCGTGTTCCGGGGACCACTCGTCGTGCCCCTTCGACTGGGAACAGGAGTAGGTCGGATTGGTGTCCACAACTGAACCGCAATCCCCCCATGCGGACGACGACGGGGGGCACGAGGGCGGCACGCGGGGGCGCAGGCGCCGGCGGAAGAACACCGGTCCGGGCGAGGTCGTGCGCGGTACCGTCCGGTTCTTCGGTGAGATCCTGTTGACCTCCGGTCTGCTCATGCTCTTCTACGCCGCCTACGAGGTCTACGGTTCCCAGTTCGAGACCGACCGCGAGCAGCAGGACCTCGCCCAGGGGCTGGAGGAGAACTGGGCGGCAGTGGAGGAGGAGCCCGGTCCCGACTCCGAGCCCCTGCCCGGGGCCGCGGACAGCCGTCTCTACGTGCCCGGTCTCGACCTGGACTGGGTCGTGGTCAACGGCACCGAACCGGACGACATCCTCTACAGCCCCGGGCGCTACACGTGGTTCGACAGCGGCCCCGGCCAGGAGGGCAACTACGCGATCGCCGCCCACCGCACCCCGGGTCTCTTCTGGGACCTCGACCTGCTCGGCGACGGTGACGTCATGGTCCTGGAGGACGGTGAGAACTTCTACACCTACGAGGTGTTCCAGGAGGAGACGGTCCTGCCCCAGGACTCCTGGGTGGTCGACCCCGACCCCTTCGACGACGCCTCCGACGAGGACCCCGAGCGCGCCCTGCTCACCCTGACCACGTGCGCACCCAAGCTCAACAACACCCACCGGCTCATCGTCTGGGCGGAGCTGACCGAGACCACACCGAAGTCCGAGGGCATGCCGGACTCCATCGCGCACATGGCACCGGACGCGGAGGAATGACATGTACGGACTGATCTGGCGCATCATGCCCGGACCCTGGATCTCCAAGCTGATCATGACGATCGGGTTGATCGTGGGAGTGGCGGGGTTGTTGTGGTTCGTGGTCTTTCCGGAGATCTCCCCGCACATGCCTTTCAACGACGGAGCGATCAACAGCGGCCCCGAGGGCGGGGCCCCGGTCCCGGGTGAGGTCCCCGGCGAGTAGACACGGCTCGGCACCGGGCCCGACGACGCCTGGAACCGGCCGCACGGCACCCGAACGGGGGCGTGGGTGAAACACACCACCCATGGCCCGCCGTGGCCTCCCTACGGGACGGTCGGCGGTGAGCGCTAACCTCTACGGCGTGAGTAACGGGGGACGTGACGTATGACGGTGACGCAGACCACGACGGAGGACCGCCTCAGCGGACTCCGGGCCTGGCAGCGAGAGGCCTTCGAGGAGTACTTCCGCCGGGAACCCCGCGATTTCCTCGCGGTGGCCACACCCGGCGCCGGGAAGACGACTTTCGCCCTCACCCTCGCCAGTGAGCTGTTGCGGCAGCACAGGGTGCGGGCCATCACGATCGTCTGCCCCACCGAACACCTCAAGAAGCAGTGGGCGGAATCCGCGGCCAGGTTCGGGATCCCCATCGACCCGGACTTCAAGAACGGCCAGGGTGCGTTGGGCAAGCAGTACATCGGGGCGGCCGTGACCTACGCGCAGATCGCCGCGCACCCCATGCTGCACCGCAACCGTACCGAGACCCGGCGCACCCTCGTCATCTTCGACGAGATCCACCACGCCGGCGACGCACTGTCCTGGGGTGACGCGGTGCGGGAGGCCTTCGAGCCGGCCGCGCGCCGGCTCTCCTTGACCGGTACACCGTTCCGTACCGACGTCAACCCGATCCCGTTCGTCGACTACGTGCAGGACGGCAACGGGGTACGCCGCTGCTCCTGGGACTACAGCTACGGGTATGCGCCCGCACTGGAGGACGGGGTCGTGCGCCCGGTCATCTTCATGGCCTATTCCGGGGAGATGCGATGGCGCACCCGGGCCGGCGACGAGCTCGCCGCGCACCTGGGCGAGCCACTGACCCAGGACGCCCTCTCGCAGGCCTGGCGGGCCGCGCTCGACCCGAAGGGCGACTGGATCAAGAAGGTCCTGCAGGCCGCCGACCGGCGCCTGAGCGAGGTCCGCAAGACCCACCCGGACGCCGGCGGTCTGGTCATCGCGAGCGATCACGAGAATGCACGGGCCTATTCGCGGATCCTGCGGCAGATCACCGGGAAGAGCGCCACGGTGGTGCTCTCCGACGATCCTTCCGCCTCCAAGAAGATCTCCCGGTTCGCCCAGGGCGACGACCGGTGGATGGTCGCGGTGCGTATGGTCTCCGAGGGTGTGGACGTACCGCGGCTCATGGTGGGGGTCTACGCCACCTCCACCAGTACGGCGCTGTTCTTCGCGCAGGCCATCGGGCGTTTCGTGCGTGTGCGAAAGCGCGGTGAGGTCGCGTCGGTCTTCCTGCCCTCGGTGCCCACACTGCTGGAGTACGCCGGGGAGATGGAGCGCGAACGCGACCACGTGCTCGACCGCACCCCCGCGGACAACGAGTACCCCGAGGACGACCTCCTCGACGAGGCCAACAAGAAGAAGGACACCCCCGACGCGGGGGAGGAACTGCCCTTCGAGACGATGGAGTCGGCCGCCGAGTTCGACAGGGCCCTCTACGACGGCGCCGAGTACGGCAGTTCGCCGGGTTCCACCGAGGAGGAGGACTTCCTGGGACTGCCCGGCCTGTTGGAGCCCGAACAGGTCTCCCAGCTGCTGCGCAAGCGCAAGGACGAGCTCAAGGCCGGCGAGATCAAGGCCCGCAAGAAGAACGAGCAGAGCGAGCCGGCCGGGACCGAGGAGGAGGCCGGTCCCACACACGAGGTGCTCGCCCAGCTCAGACGTGAGCTCAGCGGCCTCGTGGGGGCCTGGCACCACCGCACGGGGAAACCCCACGGGGTGATCCACAACGAGCTGCGGCGCGCCTGCGGCGGCCCCCAGGTCGCGCAGGCCACCCCGGCACAGCTCCGGGAACGCATCGCCAAGCTCCGGGCCTGGGCGGTCGGGTCCCGCTGACCCGGCCCCCGGGCAAACACTCGGCGAGTTCACGCACGGCTGCACGCCAGTGCGTGTTCATGCGATTACAATCCGTCATGTGATTGGACGAAGCAGCCGCGGCCGCCCGGCCGCCTTCCGCCCAGGCCTGGTCATGAGCGCACTCGCAGTGACCGGCCTGGCAGTGGCGGGGTCCCCGGACGTGCCCGACACAGCACAGGCCACCGACGCCGTCCATCTCGCGGACGCCGCCACCGACCACACGTGCAGGACCGATGGTTCCGCCCCGGGCAGCGAAAGGCGCTCCCCGGAGGGCCACGACGGGGAACTCACCCCGGAACAGGCCGCCGACCACCAAGCGCAGCTGGAGGAGGCACTCGGCACCGATCGCGGCCGCCAGATCGCCCCGCCGCAGTCCGTGCCCGTCGTCGTGCACGTCGTCTCCGCCGAGGACGGCGAGGGCGACGTGGGACGGGAACGCGTCGAACAGCAGATCCAGGTCCTCAACGACGCCTACCGGGGCGTCTACGCCTCCGGGGAGGAGGCGACCGACACCGGGTTCGGCTTCGAGCTCACCGAGGTCACCAGGCACAGCGACGACGCCTGGTTCCACGAGTTCAGCTCCAATCGCGATACCATCCGCGCCGAGCTGCACCAGGGCGGCCCCGAGACCCTGAACATCTACACCGCCGACCTCGGATCCGGGGTCCTGGGTTTCTCGACCTTCCCGCAGGACGTCGAGTCCTCGCCCGAACAGGACGGGGTCGTCGTCTCCTACGACACCCTGCCCGGCGGCAGCCGCGAGAACTTCGATCTCGGCCACACCACGACACACGAGGTCGGCCACTGGCTCGGGCTCTTCCACACCTTCCAGAACGGGTGCGAGAGCCCCGGCGACTACGTCGACGACACCCCGTACGAACGCGAGGCCGCCAACGGCTGCCCCGTGGGCCGCGACACCTGTACCGGACGTCCCGGCGAGGACCCGGTCAACAACTTCATGAACTACACCGACGACGCGTGCATGACCCACTTCACACCGGGCCAGGCCGAACGCATGGTCCAGCACTGGGCCGGGTTCCGCGAACCCCGGGTCTGAGCCCGCCTGCCCCTGGGGGGGCGACGCCCCCGCTCGTGTGTCAGAGCGCCAGGAGCCGGCAGAGTACCACCTCGACCCGGAACAACACCGTCTCGTCCGCGCGCCCGAACCGACGCTCGAGCTGCATCGGTGAGATCGCCCGCAGATCCTCACATTCGATGTAACTGATCTCTTCGAGTCCTGAAACGCCGGGTTCGATCGCCACATGAGTGGGGTTGGGGCGGTGGGTCCGCGTGATCGGTAGACCCATGACGACCGGGGGACTCGCGTCCAGCCAAGGTTGCGCGTTGACAAGGAGAACCGGGCGCCTGAGTGCTTGTTCACGGCCGACCGGCTCTCCGAGGTCGGCCGTGAAGACCTCACCGCGCCTCACCGGTCCTCCTCGGCCAGGTCGGTGTCCCCGGGTTCGGACAGGTGATCGCGCAGAGTGTGGTCCTGCGTGTACGAGTCACGTGCTGAATCGGTCAAGGAGGTGTTGTATTCGCGAACACGGTTCCAGAACTCGAGTTCCTCGGCCTCGTCGAGCGCGCTCTCGAGCGCCGCAGCCAAGGTCGTGCGGTCTCTGCGGGCGCGCTTCTGGAGGCGGTCCCTGATTTTCTTCGGGACCTTGATGGAGGTATCCGTAGTGCTCGTACTTCAAGTACGACAGTTCGGTAGTTACCAAGGTAGATCGTCGGGAAGCCGGAACGCATCGGCCCTCCCGTGGTGGGAATGCGGGACCGGAGCGCCGATAGGCTGTGGTCATGGCAGCAACCCACTTGTATCTGACCGGTATCAAGCCCACCGGCGACTTCCACCTGGGCAACTACATCGGTGCGATCCGTCCCGCGCTCGAAGCGGCCCGGAGCACCCGGACGGCCTACTTCCTCGCCGACTACCACGCCCTGAACACGGTGAAGGACGCCGACGAACTCCGGCACAGTATCCGGTCAGGCGCTGCCACCTGGCTCGCGTGCGGGCTCGATCCCGAACGGACCCTCTTCTACCGCCAGTCCGACGTGCCCGAGATCTTCGAGCTCACCACCGTCCTCAGCGCCATGACCCCCAAGGGGCTCATGAACCGTGCGCACGCCTACAAGGCCGCGCGCGACCGCAACCACGAGGCCGGCAACACCGAGCTGGACTCCGGCGTCAACATGGGGCTCTTCAACTACCCGATCCTCATGGCCGCCGACATCCTCGCGATGGAAGCCACCCACGTTCCGGTCGGACGCGACCAGTCCCAGCACCTCGAGTACACCGCCGACATCGCCGGGTACTTCAACCACCGCTACGGGAACGGCTACACCTTCCCGATCCCCAAGGGCGTCATCGACGACAGCGACGCGAGCATCCTGCCCGGCACCGACGGCCGCAAGATGTCGAAGTCCTACGACAACCACATCCCGCTGTTCCTGCCGCAGAAGAAGCTCCGCAAGGCGATCAACAAGATCCCCACCGACTCCACACCGGTGGAGGAGCCCAAGGACCCCGACGTCTCGGTCCCCTTCCAGCTCCTGACCCATTTCGCGTCCCAGGACAGGACCGCCGAGGTCCGCAAGCGCCTGGAGGCCGGCGGTATGGGCTGGGGCGACCTCAAGAAGGAACTCTTCGAGGCCGTCGACGCGGTCCTGGCGCCCCAGCGCGAGCGTTACGAGGAGCTCATGGCCGACCCCGCTCAGATCGACCGGATCCTCGCGGACGGCGTCGAACCCGCCCGTGAGCGTGCCCGGGCCACCCTGTCGCGCGTGCGTGCCGCCATCGGCGTGGGTTGAGACCACGCGCACCGGACGCGGAGAACGGCCCCGCACCCCCATGACCGGCAGGGGGCGGGGCCGTTCCGTCTCCGGCGGCAGGGGTCAGAGGACCACCGGCTCACCCTCCAGAGCCACACCCGCCGCGCGCAGCTCCTCCAGGGCCGAGTCCACGGTGGGCCGCGCCACCCCCGCGGTCAGGTCCAGCAGCACACGCGTACGCAGCCCTTCGCCGACCGCGTCCAGGGCGGTGGCCCGCACGCAGTGGTCGGTGGCGATGCCCACGATGTCGACCTCGTCCACCCCGCGCTCGTGCAGCCACGAGGCCGGCCCGGTCGAGCCGTCGGAGGCGGCCCCCTCGAACCCGCTGTAGGCAGCGCTGTAGCGACCCTTGGAGAAGACCTCCTCGGCCAGGCCGGGGTCGAACCCGGGATGGAACTCCGCCCCGGGTGTGCCCACCACACAGTGCGGGGGCCAGCTCTCGACGAAGTCCGGTTCGTCGGAGAAGTGCGCGCCCGGATCGACGTGGTGGTCACGAGTGGCGATGACGTGGTCGTAGGAGCCCGAGTGTGCACGTGTGTACTCGGTGACGGCACCGGCCGTGGCGGCACCGCCGTTCACACCCATGCTGCCGCCCTCACAGAAGTCGTTCTGGACGTCGACGATGATCAGTGCCCTGCTCATACGGAACCTCGTGTCTCTTCCTGTTCGAAGGGCGGAGCGCCCGGCGGCTGAGCAGCCGGCACGGCCGGGGCGGGTCAGAGGAAGGCCGTGGGCAGGGCCGGGTCCCCGCGCGACATCCGCAACGCCTGCTCGGGCAACTCCTCGACGGCCGCGCGGTGGCGGTCACGTGCATCGTGCACCCCTTCGCGGCCCACGATCTCCCCGCCCCGGACGAGCGGCTGCAGCATGGGCCGTGTGCCCACCTCGGTGATCGGTTCGTGGCCGTAGACCTCTTCGGCGATGGCCGTGCCCCGGTTGTCCAGCCGGCGCAGGGCCCACTTGCGGCCACCACGGCTCGGTTTGCCGACCGAACGCTTGGCGACCGGCTCCAGCGGGGTGTCCCGCTCCAGACCGCGTGCGCGTGCGACGAGCTTGTAGACCAGCGACACGGTCGGGGAGCCGGAACCCGTCACCAGGGACGTACCCACCCCGTACCCGTCCACGGGGGCCACGGCCAGGGCCTGGATGGAGTGCTCGTCCAGATCGCCGGTGACCACCACCCGGGTGCTGGTGGCGCCGAGGTCGTCGAGTTGGGCCCGTACCCGGCCAGCGTGTGCGGCGAGGTCCCCGGAGTCGATCCGGACCGCGCCCAGCTCGGGCCCGGCCAGTTCGACAGCGTGGCGCACGGCGCGTTCGATGTCGAAGGTGTCCACCAGCAGGGTCGTCCCGTTGCCCATGGACTCCAGCTGTGCTTGGAACGCGTGCCGTTCGTTGTCGTGGAGGAGAGTGAAGGAGTGTGCGGCCGTCCCGCCGGTGGGGACGCCGTGGCTCCGGCCGGCCTCGAGGTTGGACGACGTGGCGAACCCGGCCACGTACGCGGCTCGTGCGGCGGCGACCGCGGACCGTTCCTGAGTGCGCCGGGAACCCATCTCTATGAGGGGGCGGTCGCCGGCGGCCACGGCCATGCGGGAGGCGGCCGAGGCGATGGCGCTGTCGTGGTTGAACACCGACAGCGCGAGGGTCTCCAGGATCACGGCCTCGGCGAAGCTCGACTCCACCACGAGGATGGGGGAACCGGGGAAGTAGGCTTCGCCCTCGCCGTAGCCCCAGATGTCTCCGTTGAAACGGAAGCGGGCCAGCCAGTCCAGAGTGCGCTCGTCGACCACTCCGTGGTCGGAGAGGAAGTCGAGCTCGGCGCTGCCGAAGTGGAACCGCTCCAACAGTTCCAGGAACCGTCCGGTCCCGGCCACGACTCCGTACCGCCGGCCCTCGGGAAGGCGGCGTGCGAACATCTCGAAGACCGACCGGCGTTCGGCGGCCCCACTGTGCAGAGCACCTTGGAGCATGGTCAGTTCGTAGTGGTCGGTGAGCAGCGCGCTGCTGCTGTCCTCGCTCATGGTCCCGAGCTTAAACGTGACCCCGCCGGGGTGTGCCAAGCGGCCCGGGTGCGCCACGTGTCCGGCGGACCGTCGGCTCTGGTCCCCGCCTTCGGGCGGTGTGACGCACATTAATACCCACCAGGTAGGTAGAATTTTGGTTTTCGGTATCCTGGTGCCATGTTGAGGATTGACCGCTCGATCTACGATCAGATCGTCGCCCACGCCCGCCGCGACCACCCCGACGAGGCCTGTGGCGTGGTCGCCGGGCCCGAAGGTTCCGACCGCCCCGAACGGTTCATCGAGATGATCAACGCCGAGCGGTCCCCCACCTTCTACCGGTTCGACTCCAAGGAGCAGCTCAAGGTGTGGCGGGAGATGGACGACAACGACGAGGAACCCGTCGTGATCTACCACTCCCACACCGCGACCGAGGCCTACCCGTCGCGTACCGACATCTCCTACGCCTCGGAGCCGAACGCGCACTACGTGCTCGTCTCCACACGTGAGCCCGACACCGTCGAGTTCCGCTCCTACCGGATCATCGACGGGGAGGTCACCGAGGAGCCGGTCGAGACCGCCGACCAGTAGGTGCTCCACCGGGTCCTTCCCGGAATGGGACGCGAGCGTCCCCTGTTGAGTATGAACGCACGACAACGACCGTTTACGGAGACACCTTCATGGCCATCGAGGTCCGTATCCCCACCATCCTGCGCAACCTGACCGACGACGCCAAGGTCGTCGAGGGACAGGGCTCCGACCTCGGCGAGCTCGTCGCCGACCTGGAGACCCGCCACCCCGGTATCCAGGAGCGCCTGATGCAGGACGGCAAGCTGCGCCGTTTCATCAACGTCTACCTCAACGACGAGGACGTGCGTTTCGTCGGCGGCCTGGATGCCGAGCTGTCCGACGGCGACAACGTCACGATCCTGCCGGCAGTGGCCGGCGGCAGCCGCTAGGGCAACCATGCGCTACGACTCCCTGCTCGACTCCCTCGGCGGTACGCCTCTGGTCGGCCTGCCGCGCCTCTCGCCCTCACCGGAGGTCCGGCTGTGGGCGAAGCTGGAGGACCGGAACCCGACCGGATCGGTCAAGGACCGCGCAGCGTTCTACATGATCGAACAGGCCGAGAAGGACGGGCGGCTCTCCCCAGGGTGCACCATCCTGGAGCCGACGTCGGGGAACACCGGCATCTCCCTGGCCATGGTCGCCAAGCTCCGTGGCTACCGCATGGTCTGTGTCATGCCGGAGAACACCTCCGCCGAGCGCAAGCAGCTCCTCGCCATGTGGGGGGCCGAGGTGTACTTCTCCGAAGCCGCCGGTGGGTCCAACGAGGCCGTACGTGTGGCCAAGGAGATGGCCGCCGAGAACCCCGACTGGGTGATGCTCTACCAGTACGGGAACCCGGCCAACGCCCGGGCGCACTACGAGACGACCGGTCCGGAGCTGCTCCAGGACCTGCCGGAGATCACCCATTTCGTCGCAGGACTCGGCACCACCGGCACCCTCATGGGCGTGGGCCGCTACTTGCGCGAGCACAGAACGGACGTGCGGATCGTGGCGGCCGAGCCACGCTACGGCGAGCTCGTCTACGGCCTGCGCAACATCGACGAGGGCTTCGTGCCCGAGCTCTACGACGAGTCGGTGCTGACCACCCGTTTCTCCGTCCCCTCCGAGGCCGCGCTCAAGCGGACACGGGAGCTGTTGGACAAGGAGGGCATCTTCGCCGGCATCTCGACCGGGGGATCCCTGCACGCGGCCATGGCGATGGCGCGCAAGGCCGAACGCGCCGGGGAACGCGCCGACATCGCGTTCGTCATCGCCGACGCCGGGTGGAAGTACCTGTCCACGGGCGCCTACGAGGGCTCCCTCGACGAGGCGGAGGAACGCCTCGAGGGCCAACTCTGGGCCTGATCCGACGCCGCGGGGCGCGGACCCGGACACCGTCGTCGCAATTGAGGCCGGTACCTTGCCAGGTGCCGGCCTCAGTCGTGTCTCGAACGTTCTGGGCATAACGGATGAAACTGGTCAAACTATGTGAGAATTTGAGACGTGACGCTCCACTCCTGAGATGCCAGACACATTTTGTACCACCGGGCGGGGCATTGGGGTACACCCGTAACTACGGGACATCCGCAGAACCAGCCGCCATCCGCACCCTGCCCGCGGAACGCCGAACCGGGGAGGGCGCGCCGGATCCCGCGGCCCATCGAGAAGGCGACGACGACGTGCGACTCACCATCATCGGGTCCTCCGGGAGCTTCCCCGGCCCCGACAGCCCGGCCTCCTGCTACCTCGTCGAGGCGGAGGGGTACAGACTCCTGCTCGACATGGGAAACGGGTCGCTCGGGGCACTCCAGCGCCACGCCGACATCTATTCGGTCGATGCCGTCTACCTGAGCCACCTGCACGCCGATCACTGCTTCGACCTGTGTTCCTACTGGGTGGCACGCATGTTCCACCCGAACGGCACCAAGGGCAGGATCCCGGTCTACGGCCCCACCGGGGTCGCCGACCGCGTGGCCGAGGCCTACGGGCTGGAGACCGACCCCGGCATGACCGAGGTCTTCGACTTCCGTGAACTCTCCGAGGGCAGCTTCGGCCTCGGCCCGTTCTCCGCGCGGGTCGCCGAGGTCAACCACCCGGTCGAGGCCTACGGGATCCGACTGGAACACGGCGGCCGCACCCTCACCTACTCCGGTGACACCGGTGCGTGCGACGCGCTGGTGGACCTGGCCGAGGACTCCGACCTCTTCCTGTGCGAGGCCGCCTTCCAAGACCACCTCGAGCACCCCAAGGACATGCACCTGACCGGGAGCGAAGCCGGCGAGCACGCCACGCGTGCCCGTGCCCGGCACCTGCTCCTGACCCATCTGGTGCCGTGGAACGACGACGGGATCACCCTCGGCGAGGCCCGGTCGACCTACACCGGCCCCATCGACCTGGCCCGTAGCGGCCAGGTCTACGAGGTCGGCTGAACCGCGCCCGTCAGGGGCCGCCGTCCCTCCCGGTGCGGAGTGGTGTGTCTCCCACCGGGGGTGAGAGTTCCCGACTCCCGCACCCCGGGGGAGCTGCCGAGGATACGCTCGGGAACATGGCTCGACCTGACGGACGCGTTCCGACCCAACTCCGCCCCGTGAACATCACCCGCAACTGGCTGCGCCAAGCCGAGGGCTCAGCTCTCATCGAGTTCGGCGACACCCGTGTGCTCTGTGCGGCGACCGTCGAGGACGGTGTCCCGCGTTGGCGCCGTGGCACCGGCGAGGGGTGGGTGACCGCGGAGTACGCGATGCTCCCGCGCTCCACCGACACCCGTGGCGCCCGCGAGTCCGTGCGCGGCAAGATCGGCGGGCGCACCCACGAAATCTCCCGCCTCATCGGCCGTTCCCTGCGCGCGGTCATCGACTTCAAGGCGATGGGCGAGCACACGATCACCCTGGACTGCGATGTCCTGCAGGCCGACGGTGGTACACGCACCGCCGCGATCACCGGCGCCTACGTGGCTCTGTCCGACGCGGTGAAGTGGCTGCGCAAGCGTCGCAACCTCAAGAGCAACCCGCTCTCCGGCTCCCTCTCGGCCGTGAGCGTGGGGGTGGTCCAGGGACAGCCGCGGCTCGACCTGAACTACCTCGAGGACTCCGTCGCCGACACCGACATGAACGTGGTGATGAACGGGGACGGTTCCTTCATCGAGATCCAGGGCACGGCCGAGGGCGCGGTCTTCGATCGCGAGCTGCTCGACAAGCTGCTCGACCTGGCGACCGACGGGTGCGCGGAACTGACCACGATCCAGAAGAAGGCGCTGTCGGAGTGAGTGCGTCCACGGAACCGGAGGCTCGGATCGGAGGCGTACCCGGGGGAGGGGGACCGGTGAAGATCGTCCTGGCCACACGCAACCCCAAGAAGGTTCCCGAGATGCGTGCGATCCTCGACGAAGCCGGGGTTTCCGCCGAGGTCGTCGCCCTCGACCAGTTCCCCGAGGCCCCCGAGGTCCCCGAGACGGAGCCGAGTTTCATCGGCAATGCTCTCCTGAAGGCCCGCGCGATCGCCGAACACACCCGGTTGCCGGCCATCGCCGACGACTCGGGGCTGAGTGTGGACGAGCTCCAGGGGATGCCCGGTGTGCTCTCGGCGCGATGGGCCGGTCGGTTCGGCGGGAACGACCAGGACCGGGCCAATCTCGATCTGGTGCTGGACCAACTCTCCGACACCCCGGCCGAACGCAGGGGCGCCCAGTTCATGTGCGCGGCCGTGCTCGTCATGCCGGACGGGACCGAGATGGTCGCCGAAGGTGTGCTGCGCGGACGACTGCTGCGGGAGCTGCGGGGCGAGAACGGGTTCGGGTACGACCCGGTCTTCGTCCCGGACGGCTACAACGTCACCACTGCGGAGATGGGCCCGGAGGAGAAGAACAGGATCAGCCACCGGGGGATCGCCTTCCGCACGCTGGCCGGTGAGCTGGCCGAGATGGCGTGAAGCGGGTCGGCCGATGCGGCCGTTCCGTGGCGGTCGTCCCCTGAGGGGGCGGCCGCCACCAGTGGTGGTACCGGGTGTACAGCTCAGAAAATCTGCGGAGAACCGGGGGAGCGATGTTTGCTTCCGTGCATCCTGGGGGATGACCCCGGTTGTCTGACAAGCAGAAACCGGACGGGACACGGGCCCCGGCACGGGGACCACGTGGGGCACGGCGTCCGGCGGTCGCTCCGACCGCCCCCCCGGCCCGAGCACACAGGGGTTCGCCCCCTCGGCTCGGGCGAGTTTGACGTCGCTGCATCAGCCACCTACACTCGATCGAGTCGTTGTGGGACGGCGAGTCACCGGCACGGTCGGCTCAGCGCCGCGACGCACCGACGATCCTCTCTTCTTCGGAACTT
>NZ_ANAY01000011.1 GCF_000340965.1 Nocardiopsis kunsanensis DSM 44524 | reverse complement strand
AACCGGAAGAAAAGGATGGACCGGCACGCCCGCGGAACCCCGCGTTCGTCTCGCTCGGTCTTCTTCTACTGTACCCCCGTGCCCGAGTGCTCGTGACGGGTTCGGGAGAACCCGCCCGTGGCGTGGGCTACACCGGAGCGGACGCCCGGCTCCCGGTCCCCGGGGGCCGCCAACGCCGGCCCTCCGACGAGTGACGAAGCGTCCGGACCCGGTGCAACGGGGACCTCCCCTTCGGTATTCCCGTCGGCCCCTGCTCTCTTCCACCGGCGACGTGCCGGCCGTACCCGTACAGGGCCGGGCCGCCCCGGGTCAGAGCTTCTGGATCGGGGCGTACTTGACCATGAGGTCCTTCTCCCCGATGTCGGCCCCGAAGTCGATACGGGCCTTGGTCTTGTCCCCGCCGCCTTCGACGAGCTCCACCCGGCCCATCCCGAAGGAGTCGTGGTTGACGAGGTCACCCACGCTCAGGCTCGGGGCCGGGGACGCCGAGCCCCGCGAACGGCCTCCGCCGCGCGGTCCGCCACCGAAGCCGGAGGAACCGAAACCGCCGCCGATGCCGCGGCTGGGCGGCGGGGCGAGTGCGGCTCCCTCCCGCTTCCACTCCACGTACTGCGAAGGGATCTCGTCGATGAAACGCGAGGCCGGGTTGTAGGAGGGGGTCCCCCAAGCGCTGCGCACCGCGGCGCGACTGACGTAGAGCAGCCGCTGGGCGCGGGTGAGCCCCACATAGGCCAGACGGCGTTCCTCCTCCAGCTGCTGCTTGTCCCCGAGGGTGCGGTTGTGCGGGAAGACACCGTCCTCGAGCCCCGTCAGGAACACGACGGGGAACTCCAGCCCCTTGGCGGCGTGCAGGGTCATCAGCGTGACCACACCGCCCTCGTCGTCCTCCTCCGGGATCTGGTCGGTGTCGGCGACCAGGGCGATGCGTTCGAGGAAGTCCACGAGGGTGGGCTCCCCCGGGTCGGTGACGGTTTCCTCCCCGTCGTCCTCGGGTGGCTCCTCCTCCACGAGCGCGGCGAAGGTGTTCTCGAACTCGCGGGCGACGTCGACGAACTCCTCGAGGTTCTCCACCCGTGTCTCGTCCTGGATGTCCTTGGACCCGGTGAGTTCGGACAGGTAGCCGGTCCTGTGCAGTACGGCCTCGACGACCTCGGCGGGGGTACTGTCGGGCACGATCGCGGCGAGTTCGTCGAGCAGGGCCACGAAGTCGCGGACGGCGTTGGCCGAACGCTTGGCGATACCGGGCGCCTCGTCGACGCGGCGCAGGGCCTGCGCGAAAGTGGTGCGTTCCCGGGCGGCGAAGAGTTCGACCGCTTCCTCGGCGCGTGCGCCGATGCCGCGCTTGGGCACGTTGAGGATGCGCCTCAGGCTCACGGTGTCCTCGGCGTTGGCCAGGACCCGCAGGTAGGCCAGGACGTCGCGGATCTCCTTGCGCTCGTAGAAGCGCACGCCGCCGACGATCTTGTAAGGCAGCCCGGTGCGGATGAAGACGTCCTCGAAGACCCGGGACTGGGCGTTGGTGCGGTAGAAGATCGCGACCTGGGACGGGGTGACCACGCCCTCGTCGGTGAGCCGGTCGATCTCACCGGCGACGTAGGCGGCCTCCTCGTGCTCGTTGTCGGCCACGTATCCGACGAGCGGGGTGCCCTCGCCCTGTTGTGACCACAGATTCTTCGGGGGCCGGCCCTCGTTGCGTTCGATGACGGAGTTGGCGGCCGACAGGATCGTCTGGGTGGACCGGTAGTTCTGCTCCAGCAGGATCGTGCGCGCGCTGGGGAAGTCGCGCTCGAACTCCAGGATGTTACGGATCGTTGCGCCGCGGAAGGCGTAGATCGACTGGTCGGCGTCGCCCACGACACACAGTTCCGAGGGCGTGACGGTGCTGCTGTCGGGGTCCTCGGTGGTGCCGACGAGTTCGCGCACGAGCGTGTACTGGGCGTGGTTGGTGTCCTGGTACTCGTCGACGAGCACGTGACGGAACCGGCGCCGGTAGTACTCGGCGACGTCGGGAAACATCTGCAGCAGGTTGACGGTGACCATGATGAGGTCGTCGAAGTCGGCGGCGCCGGCCTGGTGCAGGCGGGTCTGGTAGAGGCGGTAGGCCTCGGCGAGTTTCTTCTCCTGGTCGTTCTGGGCCTGACCGGCGAAGGTGTCGTAGTCGATGAGCTCGTTCTTGAGGTTGGACACCTGCGCCGAGAAGGAACGGGGCGGGTAGCGCTTGGGGTCCAGGTCGAGCTCCTTGCAGACGAGCTGCATGAGCCGCTGGGAGTCGGCGGAGTCGTAAATGGTGAAACTGCTCGGGTACCCCAGGCGGTGGCCCTCTCGGCGCAGGATGCGCACACACGCGGCGTGGAAGGTCATCGTCCACATCGTGTTGGCTGCGCGGGCACCGAGGAGGGCCTGGATGCGTTCCTTCATCTCGGCCGCCGCCTTGTTGGTGAACGTGATCGCGAGGATCTCCCCGGGCCGTACCCCGCGTTCGGCCATGAGGTGGGCGATGCGGTGGGTGAGGACACGGGTCTTGCCCGAACCGGCACCGGCCACGATCAGAAGTGGACCACCACTGTGCGTGACGGCGTCGCGCTGGGGACCGTTCAGACCTTCGAGAAGCTGCTCTTGGGACGACACGTCCCCCAGGTTACGGGCGCACGGGGACGTTCGGTCCCGGGGCGCCGTCCGCCGGTTGCGCGCGCGGAGGACGGGACCTCGGTGACAACCGCTCCGGCGCCCGCTCTAGGCTGGTTCGTTCCGGGTCCCTGTGCGGGACCACAGACGTGTTCTACAGGGGGTTCCTTCACCATGCGTGTGTTCGTCGACTGTGATCCTGGGATCGACGACGCGGTCGCGCTGGCCTACTTGGCGGCCCGGCCGGAGGTGGAGATCGCGGGGATCGGCGCGGTCTTCGGCAACAACGCCGTCGAGGTCACCGCCGACAACGCGCTGCGGCTGCTGGAACTGTACGGGCGCCCCGACGTGCCGGTGGCCGTGGGCGCCTCGCGTCCGCTCGTGCAGGAGCCGCGTCTGGCCCCGCACGTGCACGGCGCGAACGGCCTCGGCGACGTGGAGCTGCCCGAGCCGGCACGCAAGCCCGTGGCGGAGTCGGCGCCCGAACTCCTGGTCCGGTTGGCGCGGGAGAACCCCGGGGGCCTGGACGTGCTCGCGGTCGGGCCGCTCACCAACCTTGCGGTCGCACTGGGGCTGGAGCCGAAGCTGCCGTCGCTGGTGCGCAAGCTCGTGGTCATGGGCGGCGCGGTCAGCGTCCCGGGCAACGTCGGCCCGCACGCGGAGGCCAACATCGTCAACGACCCGGAGTCGGCCGAGACCGTCCTGGGCGCCGGGTTCGACCTGGACCTCATCGCGCTGGACGTGACGATGGAGACGGTCGCCTCCCCCGAGTGGCTGGCGGAACTGGCGGGAACCCCCGGGGAGAAGGCCCGGCTCACCTCGGCCTTCCTCGACTTCTACGCGGGTTTCTACAGCAAGCTCTTCGGCGTGCGCCAGTGCGCGATGCACGATCCGCTGGCCGCGGCCGTTCTGGTCGATCCGCACCTGGTCACGGGGGCCTTCGAGGCGCCGCTGCGGGTGGAGACCACCGGCACTCTGACACGCGGTATGACCGTGGCCGACCGGCGTCCGCAGCCAAGCCGGGACGATCGCCGGCCGGCTCGGATCGTCACGTCGGTGGCCGAGGCCGAGTTCCTGCGCCGGATGCTCGACGCCCTGCGGTGAAGCGCGGCGGGAGCGTGCGCCCCGTCCAGGCCCCGCCCCTTATCCGGAGGCCGGTTCAGACCAGGCGGCGCGCGGTCGCCCACCGGCTGAGTTCGTGCCGGTTGGAGAGTTGGAGCTTGCGCAGTACCGAAGAGACGTGGGTCTCCACGGTCTTGACGGAGATGAACAGCTCCTTGCCGACCTCCTTGTAGGCGTACCCCCGGGCGATGTGGCGCAGGACCTCGCGCTCGCGCTGGGTGAGGCGGTCCAGTTCGGGGTCGACCGGCGGGGCGTCGGTCGCCGAGAACGCGTCGAGGACGAACCCGGCGAGACGGGGCGAGAAGACCGCGTCGCCGTCGGCGACCCGCACGATCGCGTCGGTGAGTTCGCGGCCGGAGATGGTCTTGGTGACGTAGCCCCGGGCTCCTCCGCGCACGATCCCGATGACGTCCTCGGCCGCGTCGGAGACCGACAGGGCCAGGAAACGGATCTGCGGGTACCTGCTCAGGACCCGTCGTAGCACCTCGACCCCGCCGCCCCCGGGCAGATGGACGTCCAGGAGCACCAGGTCGGGCTGTTCCTCCCCGATGACGTGCACCGCTGCGTCGACGTCGCCGGCCTCTCCGACGACCTCGACCCCGTCACCGAGTTCGCCGCGTACCCCGCTGCGGAAGAGGCGGTGGTCGTCCACGATCACGACACGGGGTACCGCGTCGCCTTCACTGAAGCTGGTCTTGTCATCGTCCACACTGCGGACCCTACCCACAGGGGCGCGGTACACGGTCCCAGCTGTCCGGTTCCGGTCGCCACGGGGTTCAGAACTGCGGGATGCGGGGCATACGGAGCTGGACCTCGGTGCCTTCCCCCGGAGCGGTGCGCACACGGGCGGTGCCGCCGTGGCGTTCCATACGGCCGAGGATGGAGCCGCGCACACCCATACGGTCCTGGGGCATTTCCTCCAGATCGAAGCCGACTCCGCGGTCGCGTACGAAAACCAGGACTTCCTCCTCCTCGACCTCGCCGAAGACGGAGATGGTCCCGGTGTCGGCGTACTTGGAGGCGTTGACCATGGCCTCGCGGGCGGCCCGGAGCACGGCGCTCAGCCCGTCGTCGATGTCGCAGTCGCCCACACACACCACCTCGATGGGCACGCCGTGCTCCTCCTCGACCTCGGCGGCGACCCGTTCCAGACCGGGTCGCACCGTGGTCTCGGCGTCGGCGGGGCGTTGGTAGAGCCAGCTGCGCAGGGCCCGTTCCTGGACCCTGGCCAGGCGCTGGACCTCACGGGGGTCCTCGGCGCGGCGCTGGATCATGGTGAGGGTGTGCAGCACGGAGTCGTGGATGTGGGCGGCGATTTCGGCGCGTTCGGCGTTACGGATGCGTTCACGGCGTTCCTCGTCGCGTTCGCGCACCAGGCCGATGATCCAGGGTGCGGCGACCAGACCGATCCCGGCGATGATGGTGAAGGCGAAGGTCAGGCCGGCACGGGCGTTCTGGAGCTGCTCCTGGAAGACGAGGAAGCCGATGACGCCCACGACGATGAGGAGCACACCTGTTACGGCCCGCATGAGGGCCTTGCGCCCCACCGGGACGACGTCGGTGCTCATCCACTCGTCGCGTTGGGCGGGGTTGGCCTGCTGCCAGAGGATGACGGCGCCCAGGGCCCCGAAGACCATGAACCACAGGAGCGGGTCGAAGACGCCTCCGAACAACAGGAACAGGAGCCCGAGGCCGAGGGCCAGGGCGGTGTAGGCGATGAGCTGGGAGACCTCGCGGCCCTTGCGCTGGTGGTCGGATCCTGTTTCCTCACCCTCCGCCGCCTCCTCCTCGGGCACGAAGAAGTACAGGGCCAGGTAGACCGGTACACCGACACCGCCGATGGACAGGGCCATGAACGCCAGCCGGACCACGACAGGGTCCACCATGAGGTGGCGGGCCATCCCGGAGGCCACCCCCACCAGGAGTCTGCCGTGCACCGCGCGGGTGTACCGCGGGGTGTCCGTGGGCGCTTGTGCCACCGCCCGATCACCGCTTCCGTCGTTGTCCTTGGTCCGGCGCGTCCCGCACGGACCGGGGCCTGCCACCCAAGAATGCACGGTTCGGGCACCGTCGGTCATCGGGGCACGGCCCTGGTCGGGTCGTGGGGCAGGTCAGGGACACGGTCAGGGTCGTCCCCGATGTGCGCGGGAGCGGTGCTGCGCGACGATGAGACGGTGCCACCGAGGGAAGACGGTGCTGCTGGGAAAGGATGCGACATGGTTGACACCCCGGGGCCGGGGGTGCCCGAGAGCGGGGATCCGCCGGGTGCGTCCACCAGACGCATGACGGAGCTGCGCAAGGGCGAGGACCATGGGTTCACGGGGGTGTGCTCGGGGTTGGGCGCGTACACGGGGGTGGACCCCGTCGTGTGGCGGGCCGCCTTCGTACTGACGGCGTTCGCCGGAGCCGCGGGGCTCCTTCTCTACATCGCGGCATGGATGCTCATGCGCGGTGCCGGGGGCGGGCCCTCGACCCTGGAGCAGATGCTGAACCGGGCGTTCCCGCCGGCTGCGGTCCTCAAGCTGCTGGCGCTGGGGTTGGCGTTGGCGACGGCGATGAGTCTGGTCGGCGGGTTCGGCTGGGGCACGATGGTCCTGGCGACCCCGCTCATCATCGGCCTGCTCTCGGCTCGCAACCGGGGCGTGGACCTGCGGGCGACCTTCCTGGGGCTTCGCGGGGAGATGAGCCGGGCCGAGCCCGCGCCGTCGGTGCCCGTACCCGGGCCTTCACCTTCCTACTACAACCCGGCCCAGCCGTGGACGTCGGCCTCGGCCGGACCGGTCGACCTCGCGGTGGTCTCGGAACGTTCCGGACACGGCTCGCCCCTCGAGGAGAAGGAAGAGCCGGCGGGGGGCCGGGAGAAGGGCACCGAGCCGGAGCAGGGACCGAAGGGGTTCCCGATGGTGTCGGCCGTGTGGTGGTCGTTGCTCGCGGCCGTGTTCCTCGCGCCGATGCTGTTCTTCGGTCGGGACTCGGTGTTCTGGAGCAAGGAGACCGCGCAGTTGCTCATCGGTCCCGATACGGGGGTCTTCTTCGCGGCGGGCGCGCTCGCCCTCGTGGGGGTCCTCGCGATCGTGGGCGCCTGGTGGGGCAACACGTCCGGGCTGTGGTGCCTGGGGGTGCTGCTGACCCTGCTGGCTGCGACGGTGTCGGTGACCGACCTGGCCCGGGTCGGGTCCGCCAGGTGGGAGCCCCGCACCGTCGCCGAGCTGGAGGAGGGCGACCACCGGGTGACGTTGGGCAGCGGGGTCATGGACCTGCGGATGCTGCACGAACTGGAACCGGGTGATGCGGTGGACGTGGAGATCTCCGTCAACGGGCACACCGAGGTGCTCCTGCCCGAGCACGCACGGGTGGCGCTCACCGCACGCGTCGGTCTCGGGAGCGTCCAGGAGGGCGGGGAGCTGGGGCCCTCCGGTGCCGGCGTGGAGTTCGACCGTGTCTACGAGCCCGTCGAGGAGGCGGACGACAGCGGCGCCGAACCGCCGGTGATCAATCTGAGGACCGACTCATACGTCGGGCACGTGGAGGTGCGGCATGGCTGATCGGGGAACTGACTGGGGATCGGTGGTCGCCGGGCTGCTCTTCGTGGGCCTGGCGGTGGCGTTCGTCCTGCGTGGGACCGGTGACTGGTCCTTCAGCGTGTGGTGGGTGCTGCCGGTGCTCGTGGTGGGTCTTCTCCTGGCTGCGGTGGCCCGTCGGTTGTCGCGGCGCACCGCTTCGGCCGAGACCGGCGTGGCCACGGAGCCGGAGAGCAGGGCGGAGCCGGAGGACTGACTCCGGGCCCGGCCTTCAGGAGGGGCGGTGCTCGGCGATGGCCGCGAACTGCTCCACGGTGAGGGACTCGCCGCGTGCACGGGGATCGACCCCGGCGGCTCGCAGGGCCTCCTCGGCTGCGGGCGCGGACCCCGCCCACCCGGCGAGGGCGGCGCGCAGGGTCTTGCGGCGCTGGGCGAAGGCGGCGTCGATGGCGGCGAAGACCTCCTCCCGGGTGGCGGAGGTCGCGGGTTCGGGGCGGCGGAGCAGTTCGACGAGCCCGGAATCGACGTTGGGCGCGGGCCAGAAGACGTTGCGTCCCACGGCACCGGCCCGGCGGGCGGAGGCGTACCAGGCGACCTTGGCCGAGGGCACTCCGTAGATACGTCCGCCGGGCTGTGCGGTGATGCGGTCGGCGACCTCGGACTGGACCATCACCAGGACCCGCCGGACACCGGGCAGCAGTTCGAGCAGGTGGAGCAGGACCGGCACGGAGACGTTGTAGGGCAGGTTGGCCACCAGGGCGGTGGGTTCGGGCCCGGGGAGTTCCTCGACCCGCATGGCGTCGGCGGGAACGACGGTGAGCCGGTCGGTGAGGTCGGGGGCGTGCTCGGCGACGGTGCCGGGGAGGGCCTCGGCCAGGCCGGGGTCGACCTCGATGGCGGTCACGTGGCGTACGTGCGGGAGGAGAGCGAGGGTGAGCGATCCGAGCCCTGGTCCGACCTCGACGACCACGTCCTCCTCGGTGACGCCGGCCACGCGCACGATGCGTCGGACGGTGCCGTGGTCGATGACGAAGTTCTGGCCCAGGGTCTTGGTGGGCCGGACACCGAACCGCTCGGCGAGGGCGCGCACGTCGGCGGGTGTGAGCAAGCGGGAGCGGTCGGCGGGATCGGGTTCGGGTGTCTGTGTCACCCCATTATCCTGCCATCCCCGCGGGACCGCCCCCGGTCGGTGGCTCCGGCGGTGGCGCCCGTGACCGCCGGAGCGGACGGGCCCGTTACGCACGGGCCGCGTGGTCACTGGTGCAGGTGGACCCCGCACACCGGCCACTGGCTCTGCCAGTTGCCGTCGACCGCGTTGTAGAGCTGCTGGGCCCGCTGGGTCTGTTCGTCCGGGCTGGCCTCGGAGGGCAGGCCGGTGCCGCCCACGGACTGCCAGGTCTGCTCGCTGAACTGGTAGAGGCCGTAGTAACCGCCCGCGGAGTTGACGGCGGTCGGGTCGCCGCCGGACTCGCACTCGGCCAGTCCGGCCCAGTTGAGGTCGCCCGCGGCTCCGCCGCCCTCGGGGGCGGAGCCCTCCTCCTGCTGGGTCCCGACCTTGACCAGGCCATCGACGGGTTCGGTGATGACCTCCTCGCGGAGCTGGTGCTCGTGTTCCTCGCCGTTGCGGAGGATCGTCGCGGTCGTGACCTCCTTGACCCCGTCCTCGGCCTCGGTGACGACCTCGCGCTCGCCCTCCGGCAGGTCGGGGTCCTCCTCCTCGACCTCCTCCGCCTCGATGGGGACCTCCTCGACCTCGGGTTCACCCAGGACGGGGGTGATGTCGACGACCATCCCGTCGGTGGCCTCCTCCTCGGGCTCCGGAGAGACGATGTCGTGCTCGCCCGGTTCCGTCCCGGCTGCGTCGAGGACGTCCTGCACGGTCTCGCCGGTCGTACGGACCTCGGTGCGCACGGTGTCGTACATGACGACCATGCGGGGCGCCCGTTCGGCGGTGACGTCCAGGCCTTCCTCGGGGATCTCGGCCCCGAGGTCCTCGGACAGCTCGACACCCTCGGGGTCCAGTCCGAGTTGGGGCAGCCCCTCCTCGAGGGTGGCCGCGTGGACTCCGCCGGAGACCTCGTGTCCGTCGATCTCCACGGTCAGGTCCCGCTGGGAACGCACGAGGACGTGGTCACCGGTACCGATCTCGGTGTCGGGTGAGGGCGCGACGGCGTCGTTCTCCCCGAGGGTGATGTCGGCGGAGTCGAGAACGTCCTGCACGGTGCCGCCGAAAGTGTGCACGGTCTGCTGTTCACCGTCGTTGTCGAGAGTGACGCTGTTGTCCATGGCGTAGGCGGTGCCCCCGCCGACGACGACCAGGGCCAGGGCTGCACCGGCGGCGACGAACACTGCTGGTTTGATGCGCGGTCCGCGGCGCGTACTGCCGCGGCGACGACCAGAGTTACGGGTTCCGGACATGACGGGAGCTGCCCTTCCGAGGGACTGGAGCGACGAGAAGTGTCTGGCGCGGGTCAACGCCTCACTGCGACTGCACATTAACACCCCCACCGAAACGCATCCAGAAATCATCCGAAATCTGCAAGCAAGGGCGCGGTACACACGGGTCGGGGTGACGGGAGCCACGCGGGCACGCCACAATGAAACCGAGTCTCGTTCTACTCAAGGAGAGCACCAATGGGCACCGGCCCCCTGCACGGAATCCGCGTCGTCGAGTTCACCGGGATCGGCCCCGCACCCATGGCCGGGATGCTCCTGGCCGACCTGGGTGCCAGCGTCATCCGCCTCGACCGCCCCGCGGCAGCCGACGCCATGAACGCCGGTGCACCCGGCCCGCACATGAGCGAGGGCCGGACCGTCATGGCGGCAGACCTGAAATCCGAGCAGGGCATGGCTCTGGCACGCGACCTCGTCTCCCGCGCCGACGTCCTCCTCGAAGGGTTCCGGCCCGGGGTCCTGGAACGCCGCGGCCTGGGTCCCGAGGACGCCCTCGAGCTCAACCCGGGCCTGGTCTACGCGCGCGTGACCGGGTGGGGCCAGGACGGCCCGCTCGCACACACGGCCGGCCACGACATGAACTACGTCTCCCTCAACGGGGCGCTGCACTCGATCGGCCGCCGTGGCCAGGCGCCCGTCCCCCCGGTCAACCTGCTCGGTGACTTCGCGGGCGGAACCATGTTCGTGGTCACCGGTGTACTCAGCGCCCTCGTCGAACGCCAGACCTCGGGCCGCGGCCAGGTGGTGGACGCCGCCATGGTCGACGGCAGCTCCCTCCTGCTGTCGATGATGCTCGAGGACCGCCACCGGGGGAACTGGTCAGACGAACGCGGTACCAACTACCTCGACACCGGCGCCCCCTGGTACGACGTCTACGAGTGCGCCGACGGACGCCACGTCTCGGTGGGCTGCATCGAACCGCAGTTCTACGCCGCTTTCCTCGACGGCACGGGGCTGGCCGGCGAGGACCTGCCCGACCAGTGGGACCGCGAGGCCTGGCCGACCCTGCAGGCCCGTTTCGCCGAGGTCCTGCGCACCCGCACCCGCGATGCGTGGGCCGAGGTCTTCGAGGGCACCGACGCCTGCGTGATGCCGGTCCTCTCCCCCGAGGAGGCCCCCGACCACCCGCACGTGGCCGCCCGCGGCAGTCTCACGCGCGAGGAGGACGGACGGGTCGTCGCCGGGACCGCGCCGCGCTTCGACCGCACCCCCGGCCGGGTCACCCGCGGCCGGGCACAGCCCGAGACCTGGCGCACCCTGGAGGAATGGGGCATCGACCCGGCCTGAACGGTCGCTTCCGGTCGTCGGCGCAGAGAGGGCCTGAGACGAGTCACATCGCCCGCGGGGAGGCGGAACGACACGGCCACGACCATGCGTCACTCACGTCACGAATCGGCCACATCACTGTGGTACAGTCCGGGGCTGGAAGGGCCTCTCGGCTACATGAAGCGGTACCCGGTACCATGAATGAGCGGCCGTCGGCCCACTGACCCCGGGCCCCGCACGGCACGGCCCCCGCCGGCCGTCGGGAACCTCCATCCGGCCGTGGGAGGGAATGCCGGCCCCCACGGGAAGGTTCCGGGTTCTCAAGGGGTGTTGAGCCACCCGGTCCCGAGACGCCGAGGGCCGGTTCACCCGCCGGGACCGCCCATGGAACTCTCAGCTGGAGCGGGACGTCCGACGGACAGCCGTGCTTTCCCACACAGACCAGGAGACGACAGCGTTCCGTCCCCGACCCCCGGCCCGGGGGCATCACGCGAGGAACCAGATGAACCGACAGTTTGGCCTTCCCGGTAACACTCCGAAAGCAGTTGCCGACACGCACGCCTGGGGCGGTGTTCCACCGTCCACTCCGACCCATCGGGTGCGTCCTGAATTCGCCGGAGTAGCAATGCCCGACCTGAACATCTCCTCCACCCTGCATTCCGCCGGGCGTGTCCTGGCGCTGAACGGGGAGATCGACATGGCCACCGAGGACCGTTTCCAGGAGGCGGTCGTCGAAGCCCTGATCACCCAGCCCCACGGCCGGGTCGTCCTCGACTGCAGCGAGCTCCGCTTCATCGACTCCAGCGGCCTGCGGGTGCTCATCCGGGCACACAAGACCGCCAAGGAGCAGCAGGCGCTCATGGCCATCGCCGCACCCATCCACCGGGTGATGCAGACGCTGCGCGTGACCTCCCTGGACACCCGCATCCCCGTCTTCGGGACCGTCACCGAGGCGCTCACCGCCCCGAACTCCCAGTAGGAACACGGCCGCCGCACCGTCGGCGAGGACGACCGGTACCGTCCACCGGTCGCTCCAGCGCTGCTAACGAAGCAGCAACAACCACACACCCAGCCCGGTCACACCGAGATTGACCAGGGCGAAGATCACCACCCACAGCGTGCCCGGCAGGCCCGTGAGCCTGGCCAGTTGGTCGGCGTCGGAGTGGGGCGAAGGGTTGCGCACGCGCTGCGACTGCAGTTCGAGGACCGGGCGCACACCGGCGAAGAGCAGGAACCAGATGAACAGGTAGGCGAACGCCGCCTGCACCTCCGGTTCGGTGTACCAGCTCACGCCGAAGACGACAACCCCCGTCGCGACGACCGAGATCACACCGTAGACATTGCGGATCATCACGAGCATCAGCGCGAGCAGCAGGATGCTCAGCCACAGCAGTGCCGTGATCCGGTCGGCCATGAGCATGAGGATCCCCAACAGCCCGACCACCGACGGCGCCACATAACCCGCGAACACCGTCAGCATCATGCCCGGCCCGGTGGGCCTGCCCCGGGAGACCGTCACCCCGGAGGTGTCCGAGTGCAAGCGGATCCCCGTGAGCTGTCGACCGCTCAGCAGGGCCACGAGTGCGTGCCCGCCCTCGTGGGCGATGGTGACGACGTTGCGCCCCACACGCCAGGTCGGGCCGAGCACGACCGCCAGCAGCGCCACCACCGCGGCACCGACGACGATCCACCGCTCCGGCTCGGGCTGGACCGTGAGGACCTCCTGCCACACGTCTCCGAAGGTTGTTCCCATCGCTGCTCCCTGGGTCGACTGCGGACGGGCCCGACCGCAGCGCACACGACCTCGTGGGGGAATTGCGGGGGACGGGCCCTCGCCGAACTCTAGGACATCTCAGAGATCTCCGCGTGACCGGAGCTTTTCCGGTCGGAAGCGACTTCTCACCCCTGGTTCTCGGACTCAGCGAGCTCCCGCAGCCGCAACAGCGTGTGCTCGATCGCCTGGGCGTTCTTCCTCGGGAAACCGACCAGGATGTACCAGAAGGAGGGGCCGCGTGAGTAGTCGAAGGTCTCCTTCACCCGGGTCCCGCCGTCCGGCAGGTCACTGAGCTCGTACCCCCAGCGCTGCGGGCCCGCGGTCTTCCAGACCAGGCGCCGGCCCTCCTCGAACTCCACGACCTTGTTGCTCATCCGGTACGGGACCCCGAACATACGCATGTCCACGCCGAAACCGCTGTCCGGGCCCAGGCGTTCCGGGCCGAAGGTCTGGCCGCCCACCGAGCCGGACCCGTCGATCTCGGAGTGGCGGGCAGGGGCGGCGATGATGTCGAAGACCACCGAAGCAGGGGCCTCGATGTCGATGCTGCGGGAAACCTTGTGGTTGGCCATGGCCCCATACTGCCAGCGGTTCCCGAGCGCGTTCGCCCCGGACCTCGGGCCCCGGCCCGTCCGGGCGGACTCGTTCCCGGCCGCGGCGGGCGGTCACAGTCCGATGAGCCCGGAACTCGGGTCGGGAGCCATCAGGATCAGGAAGGTCCCCACCCGGATCAGCACGTTGAGCCAGAGGTTGCGGTAGCAGGACCACAGGTACCCGTAGAACAGCCCGGCCGCACCGTAGGTGGCCATCGCCAGGCCTGTGTCCTTGATCAGGCCCTCGCCGGGCAGTTGGGAGACCGCGTCGAAGTTCTGGATCAGTGCGTAGGTGAGCGCGAAGATCACCGTTGAGGCGACGATGCCGCCCCAGCGCCCCATGTAGACCTCCAGCCGGGTCTGGAGCATGGAACGGAAGAAGGCCTCCTCACACAGCGATATGACGGTGAAGGCGGCCAGGAAACCCACCAGGCCGAAGCCCAGCTGCGGGTAATCGCTGTAGGGCAGGAACACGGCCCCCATGAGCGCCAGTGTGACCACCACCGGCAGCAGCCCGCCCCACCTCCACGGTGCATTCGGCCTCAGGACGATGTTCGGCATCTGTGTGCCGCGTCCGTCGGTGGTCACGCCCGACCGGTCCAGGACCAGGATCGGGAGGGTGAACAGGAACAGCAGCCGACTCACGAGCGAGACCGACATCGCCAGGTCGGCGCCGACCTCGGTCTCGAAGATGCCGAAGAGCCGGCTCAGTACCACCATGGACAGCAAGAACGCCGCCAGGAGGAACAGACACCACGCCACTTCGAAGCGGAGCGGATGGCCGACGAACGCACGGATGATCTGCTCGTCCAGCCAGCGCCGTTCCCCCAGTGTCCGCACCATGGCCCACATGAGCAGCCCGCCGGCCAGCATGGCGCCCCAAGAGCCGAGGTAGTACGGGAGGCTGTCGCCGAACACGTGCGTACGCACTTCGGTCGGCAGTCCCACCGTCAACACGACGAGCACGACGGCTAGGGCGGTCCACGCCAGGAACCCCCACCTTCGAATCGTGGTCACAAGTGTCCCCCCTGTCTCAGAACACCCATTCTGCCTATGCCGCAACTAAACGCTGCTTAATCCCCACGGCATGTTGCATCGCGAAGAACTGACAACAGCCATGCACAAAAACGCACAGAACGCACATGACAGAAAAAGGGAAACCTCTGCTGCGCACCGGAATTCACCACGCGGCGGCAGGAGTAAAAACAAGGGAAGCGGACAAAGGATCGGCCACACGCGGGCCACCCCCGTCGAAGGGACGGCAGCCCCTCCGGAAACGACAAGAGCGGGACCGAGAGTCACTCGGCCCCGCCCCGAAGCGGTGCGCGTCGGGCGCGTGCCCGACCGGGGGGATCTCCTACGCGTCGTCCTCGACGACCAGCGGATAGACACCGTTCTCGTCGTGGACCTCACGGCCGGTCACCGGCGGATTGAACACGCACAGGACGCGGAAGTCGGTCTTGGGACGGACGGTGTGGTGCTCGTGGCCGTCGAGCAGGTAGAGCGTGCCCGGGGTGATGATGTGCTTCTCCCCGGTCTCTTCGTTGGTCAGCTCTGCTTCGCCCTCGATGCAGTGCACGAGCTCGATGTGGTTGGCGTACCAGAACTTCGACTCGGTGCCCGCGTACAGGATGGTCTCGTGGAAGGAGAAGCCGACCTTGTCCTTGGCGAGGACGATCCGACGGCTGCGCCAGTTCTCCGTCTTGATGTCGGCGTCGGTGTCGTTGACCTCGTCCATGCTGCGAACGATCACTGGTGACTCCTCAATCGCGCTGCTGCGCCTCATAAGTAGTGGACGGCACGGTACGGGGCCGGTCGGGGATCCCGTCTCCGGGATCTTCCGACCGGCCCCGTACCGTCAGTAGAAGTGGCAGCCACCCGGGAAAATTCCCGTGGCTCCGCACCGGCCGGGTCACGGCCCTCGGTGTGTACCGGGTCCCGCCCCGGGCCGCCCGCCCCGGAGGGGCGGAGTAGCACCGGGACAGGCTCTAGGAAGCCTGGCTCTGCTTGACCGCGGCCCGGGCGGAGTCGGCGATGATGTCGAGGCCCGTGATGAGCTCTTCCTCCGTCGCGGTCAGCGGCGGGAGCAGCTTGATGACCTCGTCCTCGGGGCCGGAGGTCTCCAGCAGCAGACCACGCTCGAAGGCCTCGGCGGAGACGCTGTCGGCGAGACCCTCCTGCTCGAAGGCCAGACCGCGGGCCATCCCGCGGCCGCGGACGTGGGCGCCGGTCTCGGGGTGCTCGGCGGCGATCTCCTGGAGACGGCCCGCGATGAGCTCACCCTTGGCCTTGGTGGCCTCGGCGAAGGAGTCGTCGCTCCAGAAACGGCGCAGGGTCTCGGCACCGGTCACCATCGCGGGGTTGAAACCGCGGAAGGTGCCGTTGTGCTCGCCGGGGCCCCACACGTCGTGCTCGCGTTTGAACAGCGTGAGCGCCATCGGCAGGCCGTAACCGCTGATGGACTTGGAGAGCGTGACGATGTCGGGAACGATGCCGGCCTCTTCGAAGGAGAAGAAGTTGCCGGTACGGCCGCAACCCATCTGGATGTCGTCGGCGATCAGCAGGATGCCGTACTCCTTGCACAGGTCGGCGAGACCGCGCAGCCATTCGGCGCTGGCGGTGTTGATGCCGCCCTCGCCCTGGATGGTCTCGACGATGACGGCGGCGGGGGCGTCCAGGCCCGAGCCGCTGTCCTCCAGGAGGGTACGCAGCCAGAGGAAGTCCGGGGTCTGCCCGTCGAGGTAGTTGTCGAAGGGCATCGTGGCGACGTGGTCGAGCGGGACACCCGCGCCGCCGCGCTTCATGGAGTTACCGGTCACGGCCAGGGCGCCCAGGGTCATGCCGTGGAAACCGTTGGTGAAGTTGATGATCGTCTGACGGCCGGTGATCTTGCGGGCGAGCTTCAGTGCGGCCTCGACGGCGTTGTTGCCCGCCGGGCCGGGGAACTGGACCTTGTAGTCGAGGCCCCTCGGTTTGAGGATGATCTCCTCGAAGGTTTTCAAGAACTCGCGTTTGGACGCGCTGTAGGCGTCCAGGCTGTGCACGATCTTGTCGTCGGTCAGGTAATCGATGAGCTTGCTCTTCAGCTCCGGGTCGTTGTGCCCGTAGTTGAGGGAGCCGGCCCCGGCGAAGAAGTCCAGGTAAGGCTTGCCGTTCTCGTCGTAGACGTGGCTTCCGAGGGCCTTGTCGAAAACGACAGGCCAGCTACGGCAGTATCCGCGGACTTCGGACTCGAGGCGCTGGAAGGTCTCCATCGTGTGTTCCTTGGTTCCTTTCCCCAAGTTCGTGGGCTCATGGCTTGGACGACGGGGCGGTACAGGATCGGTCGATCCGGTGCGGATGGTCGTCACGCTTCTTGACTCGGCCGGGCCCCGAGGGGGCCGATACGGACCAGGTCCTCCGGCTCGTGCGGAGTTCCGTCCTTCGGGAAGTGCTCCTCCCCGAACAGCGGGCTCCATACGGCTTCGGCACCCCTGTCCCTGGCGAAGGAACCGAACAGCGCCCGGGAGGCCGAGTTGTCCGGCGTCACGGTCGCTTCGAGGTAGCGCAGGCCCTGCTCGGCGATCGCGTCGCCGATGAAGTCGAGCATCCGGCGGGCCAACCGCTGTCCGCGGTACGCGGAGTCCACGGCGACCTGCCAGAGGAAATACGTGTCGGGGCTGTCGGGGCGCACGAAGCCGGTGACGTATGCGGCGACCCGACCGTCGTCGTCCCGGGCGACGACGCTGGAACGGGAGAAGTCCCGGCACCAGAGCGTGTAGGAGTACGGGGAGTTGACGTCCATTCCCGTCTCACCCGCCAGCCGCCACATGTGCGGCCCGTCCTCCGGGGACGGGTGTGACAAGCGCACACCTCCCAGGCCCGCGGCCCCTGCGGCCTCAGATCCTGTGGCCCCGTTGTCGGTCCGGTCGCGTGCTTGGAGGTCAGTTCGTTGATGTGGCACGTCGATTGAATTTAGCGAACGATCACCAAATAGGTTTCAGACCGCACGTTCGGAGATGTTTGAGCACTTCAGAATCGGGTATGGCTAGCCTATTTAGCAGCTTTTCGGGTTTACCCTCGGCGTTCGGGGCCCGCCGACCCGGAGGGCCGACGGTGCCCTCCTTCCCTTACTCACCAGGGACTCCCGGCTTCCACGCCGGGCGCTGCCGACCCCGCTCGCGGAACAGAGCGTCACAGCCCGAGAACAGGCGCCACGGTCAAACATAGGGCCTCAGGGCGACAGTTCAGGCGTGCGTTAAGTCACATCAATACGGTGGGAACCTGGGGACATAACGCCCCGAGGACTTGAAGCGTACATCACACACAGGTAACAGCGCAGGGGCTTCGCGTGCGGAATCCCCCGCCACCACGGCTTCTGCGCCCCTCGGCCCCTGCCCGGCGGCGCGACGGGCCCGCCCCCTCCCCCGAGGTCCGCGCTGCTCGGCCCCGCCACGGGCCCTTGCTCTTCCGGCGTCTTTCGACCAGACTTCATGTAGTACGACCTCATGTAGTACTACACTTGGTCGCACCGCTGTGGGGGCCCTCGGACCTCCTCGGCGCCCACAACTCTTCTCTGCGCCCGCCGTGGATCCCCGGTACGGGCCAGGATCAGCACGACGGATCGGAGGCGTCCCATGAACCGCCTGTACCACGACAGCGAGGACTGGGTCGCACAGGGCAATTGCCGCTCCTACGACCCCGAGATCTTCTTTCCCGTCAGCACCACCGGAATCGGCCAGGCCGACACCGAACAAGCCGTCGCCGTCTGCCGCAGTTGTACTGTTCGCCAAGAGTGCCTGCGGTGGGCCCTGCGAGCCGGAGAGGCGCACGGCGTCTGGGGTGGTACCACCCCCGAGGAGCGCCGCTACATGCGGCTCGAACTGGCTCCGGCGAGCTGACACGACGGCACGGGCCGCCGGTTGCGACACAGCCCGGCGGCCCCACTCACCCACCTGCACGCCCTCCATCCTTCCTCCGACGGCCCTTGCGGCCGAAGAGGGCATTGCCTAGGTTCGATCACGTGCGACCCGCCCACGGCACACTCCATCTGCTGCGCACGGCCTTCCTGGCCGGCGCGTCCACAGGGATCGCCTACGGCGGGCACAACCTCTGGGCGCCCGAACCCGCCTCCACCGGCGGTTTCCTCGCAGCGACCGCGTTCCTCTTCCCCGTCCTGCTGTTCTTCACCCGCAGTCTGCGCGGTATGGGCGACATCTTCGCGGTCCTGGCCGCCTCCCAGACCGGGATCCATCTGATCCTGCAGAGCTCGGGAGGCCCCGACCACGGGCTCCTCCTCCACGGCGCCCAACACAGCGGTCACGGCCTGCTCGCACACGTGCTGGGCTTCGCGCCGGGGATGCTGATCGCCCACCTGTGGGCCGCTCTGCTGGCCGCCGCGCTGCTCGCACACGGGGAAGCCGCCCTGTGGGCCCTGGCCTCCCTCCTCACGCGGTGGCTGCCACGCGGTCCGCGCCCTCGGGTTCCGGTCGTGCCACGGCCTGTCGCCCTTCCCCTCTCCCCGGGTCTTCCTCCCTCCCCGGTCGACCTCTCCACACACGGCCCACGCGGTCCTCCCGGCCAGGTCCTCCCCTGCGCCGAACCGGACCCCGCCCACGCGGTCCGGCCGTGAACCGAACCTGAGAGAAGGAAGATGACCATCCAGACCCCCGCGGCCCGTACGGCCGCGCTGGCCCTCGCCCCGTTCACCGCAGCCGCCCTCGTCCTGGCCCCGTCCCCGGCAGGGGCGCACGACGTACTCACCGGTTCCACCCCCGAGGACGGCCAGACCCTGGACACCGCGCCCGAGGAAGTCGTGCTGTCCTTCAACAACGCGCCGTTGGAGTCCGGGGACGGCAACGCCATCTCCGTGACCGGTCCGGACGAGGAGACCACCTACGAGACCGGCGATCTGGTCTTCGAGGGCAACGACGTCAGTACCGAGCTCGAGCCCTTGGACCAGGCGGGCGACTACACCATCGGGTTCCGCGTCGTCTCCTCCGACGGCCACCCGATCCAGGAGAGCCTGACCTTCACCGTTCCGGAGGAGGCCGTCGCCGAGGGCGCGTCCGAGGAAGAGGAAGGGGCCGGGGCCGACGAGGCGGCCGCCGAGGACACCCAGGACGAGGGTGCCCAGGAGGACACCGGCGAGGCCGCCGAGGAGACCGCCACCGAGGAGGCCGCCGACGAGGGCGGGATCTCGGGCACGGCCGTCGGCATCATCATCGCCGCCGCCGTCGTGGTCCTCGCCGGGGTGATCCTGGTCGCCGTGCGCGTGCGCAGGAGCACGCATTGACGTCCTCCCCGCCGTGAACGACGGGCACCACCCGCCCTGACGGTCGGGTGGTGCCCGCGCCTCGCGGCGCGCGCGGTTCCTGTGTAGCGGCGCACCGCCCCTGAGAGCGCAGGAAGGCCCGGTCCCCTCGGCGGGGCCGGGCCTTCGCCTGTGGAGCCGCGTGTCAGACGCGGCGGGCGAGCATGATGCTGATGTTGTCCTTGCCGCCGCCCTCCATGGCTGCCTGCCACAGGGCGTGCACGGCGGCCTCGTCGCTGCCGGCCTCGGCCATCATGCGCTCCATCTCGTCGGTGGAGACCAGATCGGACAGGCCGTCGCTGCACATCAGCCAGGTGCTGGGGTCGGAGGCCTCGTCCCTGCCCACATGAGGGACCATCGTGCCTCCGGAGCTGCCGCCCAGGGACTGCGTGATGAAGTTCGTGGTGGCCGGGCGTCCGTCCCCCGAAGGGGGGAGTACCGGGGAGTCGTCCTCGCTGAGCTGGCGCAGCCGCCCGCCCTCGACCCGGTAGGTGCGGGAATCACCGACGTTGAACCAGAAGTTGCCGTCGCCGTTGAGGAGCACACCCGCGACCGTGGTCCCCATACCGGAGAACTCGGTGTGCTGTTTGGCGTGGTCCTTGATCTCCTCGTCGATGTTGCCGAGGATCTGGGCGATGTGCTCGGGACCCTCCAGACGTGTCCCCACCTCGGCCATGCGGTGCACGGCGTGCTCGGAGGCGATCTCTCCGGCCGCCTGGCCGCCGATGCCGTCGGCCACCGCGAGGATGACGGGCTCACCGACGGGGAGGACGCACCGTACGGGCGAGCTCATGTTCGCGCCGGCGACGGTGAGAGCGCCCATGACGACGGCGTCCTCGTTGGCAGGGCGGACCGCGCCCCGGTGCGTGAGGGCGGTGACAATGACTTCCCCACCAGCGACACCCATACGCCCTTCCTCCGTTTCGTCGGCCGTGGCCGGTCGCCCGGCAACACGCGGCGCCGGACCATTGGTCGAGTCCCGTTTCAACGTCTGGATTCTGCAACCGTACCGAGCTACCGCCGGAGTCGGTCAAAATCCGCGTACATCATGGCGGAAAACACCCCGGATACGCAGTTCCCACCCGGCATTCCGCTCCCGGCAATGGGGCACCGGACACCGACCGGACGTCGCAGGTCCGTTCCGACAGTAACGGTGCACAGGCCCTTCCGGCAGAGGGCATCGGCCCTTGTGCCGGATTCGCCCTGGTTACAGGCTCGAATCGGATTTGGGACAGTCCTGAAGCAGGGTTCGGGCCAGGGAGGAGTCCGGTTCTACGTTGTCGCTCCCCCGAACCTCTGGCAGAATCGAAGCGTTGGGTGTCTAAGACGCAGACACACACGACCGGCCCGGATCGCACCTGCCACGCGTGCGCCCGTAGGCCCCCTCTCTCTCCGACGGTCGTTTGGTGTGAACCGAGTATGCGTCTGCCCTTCCCCTCCCCTTCTTTCTCCTCCACGGAACCGCGCGTGCGCTCAGAGCACACGCGCCACGGAGCCGTGCACACACTCCTGCCCCGCACGTGCGCATGCACGGGCGCGCGGCACCGTGTTCACCCGCCCCCTGATCACCGACCGGATCAGCCACCGACGCCCCGGTACGAACATCCCGACGCCCGGCTGTTCCCGTTCCGCTCCGGGGCCCATCGGGTGGCCACCGATGAAGGACACCGACCCCAACCCGTGTCCAAGGAGTCATTTCAGTGAAGATCGCCCTGATCGCCGAACACGCCGATCCCTTGCCCGCCCACCGCGGTGAGCCCGCGTGCCCGGCGAGCCTGCACGCGTGCTCCCTGTCGCGCCAGCTCGCCAAGCGCGGCCACCGGATCACCGTCTACTCCCGACGCAGCGACCCCGACCAGCCCACCGGGCGCACCCGCATGTCGCGCGGCGTGTCGGTCACCTACCTGGACGCCGGGCCGCCCCGTGTTCTGAAGGCCGACGAGCAGGCCCAGCACACCGGAGAGTTCGGCACCGCTCTGGCCGAGGCCCTGGACGAGGACACCCCGGACGTCCTGCACGCCGTGGAGTGGACCAGCGGGCTGGCCGCCCTCCACGCCCAGGCCCACAGTGGCCGGGACCAGAGCGGCGTCCCCCTCGTGCAGACCTTCCATTCCCTCAACGCGAGCGAGCAGCGCGCCGGCCTGCCCGAGCAGCCCGAGCGGGCCCGTATGGAGGCGGTTCTGGCCTCGCGCGCGGACCACGTGCTCGTGGGCTCCACCGACCAGCAGGTCGAGCTGTCCCGCCTCGGGCTCCCGCGTCACCACATGAGCGTGGTCCCCTTCGGGGTCGACCCCGACCACTTCAGCATCGAGGGCAGCTCCGCGTCCGAACCCTGGAACAGCCGCCGCGAGGAGCGGACCCGGCTGGTGTCGATCACCGCGCTGAGCGAGGGCGGCGGTGCCGAGAACCTCGTCCAGGCCATGGTCCACATGCCCGAGTGCGAACTGGTGCTGGTATCGACCGCTGAGGACCGCGACGTCGCCCTGGACTCCGACGCCCGGCGTCTGGAGATCATGGCCAAGGAGGCAGGGGTCGACGGCCGGGTGCACCTGACCGGACCGATGGAGCGCAAGGAACTCCCCCGACTGCTGCGCTCGGCCGACCTCTACGTCTCAGCGGCCTCCTACGACCCCTACGGAGGCGGGGTCCTGGAGGCGATGGCGTGCGGTCTGCCGGTCGTTGCCACCGCGACCGGTGCGGTGCCCGAGGCGGTACTGCACCGGACGAGTGGGGTCCTCATGCGGTTCGGCCGCCCGGAGGAGGTCGTGCGTGCTGTGCGCACCGTCCTCAACACCCCCACCATGAGCACGGCTTACGGGATCGCCGGGGGCGACCGTGCCCGTTCCCGTTTCCCGTGGGCACGGATCGCGATCGAGACGGAGCTGGCCTACGAACAGGCCCGCCCCGTCAGGTCCGAGGGACGCGGGGACGAGGACGAGCACGACGACCTGGCCCTTTCCGGTTCCTCCCGCTGACATGGACGGCCCCTTCCCCGACCGGTACCGCCTTCCCGGGCCGCTGCCCGGGAGGAGCGTCCCGTTCCGGGTACGTCCCGGACAAGGGCGTCCGAACCCGGGTGCCCGGACGTCGGAGACGAAGCCACGACCATGACCTTCATGCACCAGGGCCTGTTGTTCGCCCACGAACACCGGTTCCGAGCGGTCGCCGGCGGCTGGTTGCAGACCGCCGTCGCCTCGGGTCGGCCTGCCGTCCTCGCGGTCGCCCCGCACCGCTCGGCCCGCCTGCTCGCCGCACTGCCTCCCCGGGTGGCGCACGAGGTCCGTGTCCTGGACCGGGACACCCTCTACGACGCCCCGGGCCGCATGCTCGCCGCGCTGCACCGCCTCGTGCTCGCACACGCGCCCGCACGCGTCACCGTCGTGGCCGAACCCCCGTCCGGGAACGGCCCCGACCCGGCCCCGCGGGAATGGCGCCGTCTGGAGGCGGTCCTGTCCACTGCGTTGGACGGCTCCGCCCTGGACCTGTTGTGCGTGCACGACATCTGCACCCTGAGCGCGGCCGCACGGACGACCGTGCACACCACTCACCCGGTCCTGATCGGTGCGGGCGGCCCGCACGCCAACCACGCCTACCTGGGACCGGGCGCGCACAGTGCACGTTCCCGCTCCCCCTCGCCCCTCCCGCTCACCGGGCCGGTGCACCGTGTGGAGATCGGGCAGTCACTGCCGCGCCTGCGGCGTGAACTCACCGCGCTGGGGGCCTCGCTGGAACTGGACCCGGTTCAGGCCGACGGATTGGTCGTGGCCGTCAACGAACTGGCCGCCAACGTGCTGGAGCACGGGGCCGGCAAGGGCAGCATCTCGTTGTGGCGTTCCTACGACCGGTGGGTGTGCGAGGTCTTCGACGAGGCCGGGCTGCTCACCGACCCCTTGGCCGGTTACCGGCCCGCAGACGACCTGCGCTCCCGCGGGTACGGGTTGTGGATCACACGCCAGACCTGCGACTTCCTGGAGATCTGCGGGGACAGCTGCGGTTCCCTGGTCCGGCTGCACTTCCTCGACCGTTCCACAGAGCCGGAACCGTCGGCCCGGGACACCCGGATCAGCCGCTGAGCGCCCGCACGGCTCCGTCCACGGTCGCCTCGACGGGGATGATCTGGTCGATGCCCGAGATCACGAAGAGCCGGTTGACCTGCTGCTGGGGTTCGGCCGTGCGCAGGCCCACCCCGAGGTCGCGCGCCTGGCGGTAGGCGGCCACGAGCACACCGATGCAACGGGAGTCACAGAAACTCACCTTCGCGAGATCGACGACGACCCCACTCGCGGTCCGCTCGCCCAACAGCCCGTCGATGACATCGGCGAGCTCCGGTGAGGCCACCGCGTCCATCTCTCCGACCGGAACGACCACAGCGATGTCACCCTCGTGCCGAATGGATATGTCTGACATCACGTTCAGTTCTCCTTGTCGCGAGACGGCCCCCACCCCATCATTGCCTCCTCCGGTCACGCTGCGGACTCAACGGCCCGAACGTCGGTGAACGTCCGAGTTCTCGGCGACCAGGTCGCGGGCCACGTCGACGACCTTCTTGCGGTTGCGCTGCGCGACCTCGCGCAGGGACACGAAGGCCTGGTCGGGGCTGCACCCGCGGGCGTGCATGATGATGCCCTTGGCCTGGTCGATGACGGTCCGGGCCGACATCGCACGACGCATGTGCGCGCTCTCGCGTGCGGCGTCGGTCTGCCGGTCCACGGCGTGGAGAGCTGCCGCGGCGTGTTCGGCCAGCAGGGCCGCCAAGGGGGACAGGGCCTGTCCGTCGAACGCCTCGGCCCGGCCCGAGTGCATGCCGAGCGTCAGCACGCGCTCGCCCCCGGGCAACGGACTGGGCTGGGTCAGGGAGGAACGGTCCCCGCACTGGATCGCCGTGCTCGTGTACCGGGGCCAGCGATGACGCTCGCGCAGGAGATCACGCACCTGCACGGGACGGAGCCGGCGCACAGCCTCGACCGCCGGCCCCTGGCCGCCCGTGTACTGCTGCTCCAGCGCGATGGGCAGGTCCGCGTGTGAGGCCCCGTAGTCGGCGACCACGTGCCGGACCGAACCGTCCGGTCCCGTGACCTCACGCCAGACCACCACGAGCGCCGCCGAACAGCCCGGAACGTTCGCGGCCGTGCTGCGGCTGATCTGGTCCAGAGCGCGTTCGACCGTCGTGCTCTCGGAATGCCCCAGTTCCCTGAACTCCCGGGCCAGGCGCTCGAACCACATCCGGCCCTCCTGAAAACGGTCGTCGGTCGTGGGACGGGCCGCGGTATCACCGGGTTCCGGCCACGCACCAACCGTAACCTCGGGCGTCCACCTGCCCACACATCCATTAACGTCGGGGGCTGTACCAACGTGTCGGTGTCCGCCTCAGCGGGTACTGGTGCTCCACCCCCGACGAGGACCGGGAGACCTGAGCGTGTCGGAGAACCTGGCCGGTCTGCAACGCGAGATCACGGCCCTGGGTGAGCGGGTCCGGGCCCTGCGCTCCACGCACACCATGTACCCCGGCGACGCACGGAGCACAGCGGAAGCCTCACTGGCCGAACTCGAGTACGCCGAACGCCTGCTCAAGGACGCCGGGGCCGAGCTCGCCGGTGCACTGTCGGGTCGGCCCGAGCAACGCCGCGAGGGCGGCAGCGACGAGCGCGCCCTGCTGCGGGCGGTCTTCTCCGAACTGACCGTGCCCGTGATCCTGCTCGACCACGAGGGCTACATCCGGCGTATCAACAACGCCGGGGCCGACCAGCTCGGCGGCGCCCCCGGATACCTCGCGGGCAAACCCTTCGCGCACTTCGTGGACCTGCGCAACCGTGCCGCGCTGCGTTCCTGGCTGGCGTCGGTGCTGCGCGGGGACGGCCCCGCCTCGCTGGACTCCCGGACCGCCCAGCGCGGATGGGTCGACGACGTGCACCTGACCCTGACCCGGTTGGAGCTGCCCACCGAACCGCACCCGCTGGTGCTGGTGGCGCTCTCCCCTCCGATGCACGGGAGCGAGGACGAGGGCCCCGCTCCCCTGGAGCCCGAGGTCGAGGACCAGGTCGTGGTGTTGGCCGCGCGCCGCCTGGACGTACTCACCCGTATGACGCGCCTGCTGCTGCGCCGTTCCGGTCTGGCCCTGGACGAGGTCGCCGACCTGCTCGCCGACTCCTACGCCGACTGGGTCGTCCTCGACGTGCTCGACCGGCCCGAGCCCGCCCGTGCCCGCCGTGCCGCGGTGGCCGGGCCCGCCGACGCACCGGACGGCCTGCGCGCGAGTGTGGAACGGGCGGTGCCCGAGGAGACCGACGTGCCCGGCCGGGTCCTGGCCGAGGGTGAGTCGCTGCTGCACCCCCTCATCGAGGACGAGGGGGTCCTGGGCCACGACGGCGCCGATGCTCCCCTGCTGGGCCTGATCGGCGCCGGCTCGCTGCTGTCGGTCCCCCTGCGCGGGAGCCGGGGCGTGCGCGGCACGCTCACTCTGATCCGGCGCAGCAACCGGAGCAGTTTCCGCCTGGCCGATCTCGGGCTCATCGAGGAGATCGGCGAGCACATCGGCCTGGCGATGCCCCCGCGCCCGTAGAGCCCGTCCCGGACTCAGCTCGAGCCCAGCGCGTAGAGCTCGTCCCGAACTCCGCCCGGCCCCGGGGGTTGCTTTCGGGCGCCGGCACATGCTGGACGCCTGTGGAGAGGGCGAAGAACGTGCCTTACAGGCGCCCGAACACGTGCTGAAGCGTCAGCGGAAGCACAAAGCAAACACTGCCCCAAAACACCTCTACTCGGGCCCGTGCAGGGTCTCCACGAGGGTGCTCAAGCGGTCGATGGAGCGGTCGAGGCGGTGGAGTTCCTCCACCAGGGCCCGGTCCTTGTCCCCGTAGGTGTCCTGCACACGGTCGCGGACCGCTTCCAGGTCGGCCTGGACCTGCCCGGTGCGTTGCGCGAGCTGTTCGGCCAGGGCCTTTCCCGGTTCCCCGGTCTCCTGCCCCAGGTCGCGCTGGAGCGTGCGGGCCTGCTCGCGCATCTGTGCCTGGAGCTGGTGCAGTTCCACGAAGACCTCGACCTTGGAACGCAGCACCCACGGGTCGAAGGGTTTGATGAGAAAGTCGACCGCCCGGGACGCATAGCCCCGGAAGACCTGGTGCCGGTCGATCTCCTGAGCGGTCAGGAAGATGATCGGCACGTCCTTGGTCTTCTCGCGCTGCTTGATGTGCGAGGCGGTCTCGAAGCCGTCCATGCCGGGCATGATGACGTCCAGCAGGATGACCGCGAAGTCGGTGCCCAGAAGGTGCTTGAGCGCTTCCTCACCGGAATTGGCCCTGACCAGGTTCTGGTCCAGGGAGGTGAGGGCCGCCTCCAGCGCGATCAGGTTTTCGTCGCGGTCGTCGACGAGGAGGATGTTGGCCTTCTGGGTCACTGCTCGTTACTCCAGGTCTTCGTTCGGGGCTCTGCCGCTGCGGTCGGTCTCACCCGTCCCCGTGGCTCTCTGTGTCGTTCCTGGCGTCCTCGGTCGTGTCGCCGTTCTGCCCGGAAGCGGAAGCCTCCGTTCCCCCCTCAGCTCCGGGGAGCGCCGCATCCTCGGCCGCCGCACCCGCACGTGCCTCGGCGGGATCGGCCGTGAGCCAGCGTCGCATGACGTCCAGAAGGTGGTCGAGGTCGACCGGCTTGGTCACGTAGTCGGTGGCGCCCGCGGCCAGACTACGCTCTCGGTCGCCCTGCAGGGCCTTCGCCGTCAGGGAGATGATGGGAAGATCGGCGAACTGGGGCATGTCCCGGATGGCCCTGGTGGTGGCGTTGCCGTCCAGTTCGGGCATCATCACGTCCATCAGGACCAGGGAGATGTCCTCGTTGGTCTCCAGGCGCTCGATGCCCTCGTGGCCGTTGTCGGCGTAGAGGACCTCCAGGCCCTGCGCTTCCAGAGCACTGGTGAGCGCGAAGACGTTGCGCACGTCGTCGTCGACGATGAGGACCCGCCGGCCGTTGAGGACCGCCCTGCGTTCGGGGTCGGTACGGGCCTCCGCCGAGGAGGACGCGTCCTTCGCCTCGGCCTCGGCGGTCTCGCTCTGTTCGGCCGTCTTGAGCACCGGGACGGTCGGGAGGGGATCGTCCTCACCCATGTCGGTCAGCGCCCGGATGGCGTCGTCGAACTCCTCGTCGGGCATGGCACCGGCGGATTCCTCGGGGCTCGGCACGCTGCCGGCCTCGGAGGTGTCCTCCGATACGTCCTCGGGCATGGTGTTCGGGACCGGTTCGATCGCCACCGGCGGGGTGATGAGTGAACGCTCCTCGGGTTCCCCGGTCTCCTCAGGTACGTGGACGGGCAGCAGGAGCGTGAAGGTCGACCCCTGGTTGGCCACGCTCTGCACACGGATCTCCCCGCCGAGCAGCCGGGCGAAGTTCTGGCTGATGGACAGCCCCAGCCCGGTACCGCCGAACCTGCGCGAGGTACCGCCGTCACCCTGGTGGAAGGCCTCGAAGACCGCCTGGAGCTTGTCCTCGGGGATCCCGACCCCGGTGTCGGCGACGGTGAAGGCGATGACCTCCTCGTTCTCCACGAACATGTCGAGGTCGGCGTCCTCCAGCGCCCACGCGGGTTCGATGAGCAGCCGGACCTCGCCCTGCGGGGTGAACTTCACGGCATTGGAGAGCAGGTTGCGCAGGATCTGCTGCAACCGCTGCTCGTCGGTCCACAGGGAGTCGGGGATGTCGGGTGAGACGTCCACGGTGAAGGCCAGGCCCTGGTCGCCGGTGACGGGCCGGAAGGTGGCCTCCACGTAGTCGATGAGCTGGCTGATGGAGACCTCGGCGGGCTGCACCTCGACGCGGCCCGCCTCGACCTTGGACAGGTCCAGGATCTCGTCGATGAGCAGCAGGAGGTCGCTGCCGGCCTTGTGGATGGTCTGGGCGAACTCCACCTGCTTGTCGGACAGGTTCTCCTCGCCGTTGTCCGCGAGCAACCGGGCCAGGATCAGCAGGCTGTTGAGCGGCGTGCGCAGCTCGTGCGACATGTTCGCCAGGAACTCCGACTTGTACTTGGAGGAGACCTGGAGTTGGTGGGCACGCTCCTCCAGGGCGTTCCTGGAGCGCTGGATCTGCTGGTTCTGCAGCTCGATGGCGCGGTTCTGGTTGGCGAGCTGGGTGGCCTTCTGCCGCAGCTCGGCGTTCTTGCCGCGCAGCTCCTCCTGCTGGCGCTGGAGTTCGTTGGAACGCTCGCGCAGCTGGTTGGCCATCTGCTGCGACTGCTCCAGCAGCATCTCCGTGCGGCTGTTGGCCAGGATCGTGTTGATGGTGGTGGCCACCAGAGCCCCCAGCTGGCGCAGGAAGCTCTTGTGGATCTCCTTGAACTCGTCGTAGGAGGCGAACTCCAGCACACCCAGGGTGCGTTCCTCGGAGATGATCGGAAGGATGAACAGGTACTGCGGCTGCGCGCCTCCCAGGCCGGAGTGCACGTCGACGTACCCCTCGGGCAGGTTGTGGATCTGCAGCTCGGTGCGCTGCTCGACGGCCTGGCCGGCCAGCCCCACGCCCCGTTTGAGGGTGCGGCGCCCCTCGGACGGTTCGAAGCCGTAACCGGCGAAGAACCGGAACGTCTTCTGGTTGTCCATGTCCGCGGGCAGGTAGAAGGCACCGTGTTGGGCGTTCATCAGGGGAGTGACCTCCTCCATGATGAGGCGCGAGAGCTCGTTGAGGTCGCGGTGGCCCTGCAGGTGCCCGGAGATGCGGTTCAGGTTGGACTTGAGCCAGTCGGCGTCGCGCTGGGTCTCGGTGGTCTCGCGCAGGTTGGACACCATCAGGTTGATGTTGTCCTTGAGCTGCTCCATCTCACCGCGGGCGCCGACCATGATGTTCTGGGTCAGGTCGCCCTTGGCCACGGCGTTGGCCACGGCCGCGATCGCCCGGACCTGTGTGGTCAGGTTGCCGGCCAGGCCGTTGACGCTGTCGGTGAGCTGCTTCCAGGTCCCGGAGACACCCTCGACCCTGGCCTGACCGCCCAGCTGGCCCTGATTGCCGACCTCGTAGGCCACCCGGGTGACCTCCGTGGCGAAGGCCGAGAGCTGGTCCACCATGGTGTTGACGGTGGTCTTGAGCTCCAGGATCTCGCCCTGCGCGCTGACGTCGATCTTCTTGGTCAGGTCGCCGCCCGCGACCGCTGTGGTGACCTCGGAGATGTTGCGCACCTGCGTGGTGAGGTTGTGCGACATCGAGTTGACGTTGTCGGTCAGGTCCTTCCAGATCCCGAGCACCCCGCGCACATCGGCACGGCCGCCCAGCTGTCCCTCGGTTCCCACCTCGCGGGCCACGCGCGTGACCTCGTCGGCGAACGCGGAGAGCTGGTCCACCATGACGTTGATGGTGTCCTTGAGCTCCAGGATCTCGCCCTTGGCGTTGACGGTGACCTTCTTGGTCAGGTCGCCGGCCGCCACCGCGCGCGTGACCATGGAGATCTGCCGCACCTGGTAGGTGAGGTTGTTGGCCATCGAGTTGACGTTCTCGGTGAGGTCCTTCCAGGCCCCGGAGACGTCGCGCACGTGTGCCTGGCCGCCCAGCTGTCCCTCGGTCCCGACCTCGCGGGCGACCCTGGTGACCTCGCTGGCGAAGGAGTCCAGCTGGTCGACCATCTTGTTGATGGTGTCCTTCAGGTCGAGCATCTCGCCCTGGGCGTCCACGGTGATCTTCTTGCTCAGGTCACCCTCGGCGACCGCGGTCGTCACCTGCGAGATGTTGCGGACCTGGTAAGTGAGGCTGTTGGCCATCGAGTTGACGTTGTCGGTCAGGTCCTTCCAGATCCCCGACACGCCCTTGACGTTGGCGCGGCCGCCGAGCTTGCCCTCGGAACCGACCTCGCGGGCCACGCGCGTGACCTCGTCGGCGAAGGAGTCCAGCTGGTCGACCATGGTGTTCACGGTGTTCTTGAGTGCGAGCATCTCGCCCTGCACGTCGACCTGCACCTTCTGGGTGAGCTCACCCCGGGCCACTGCCGTGGTGACCTGGGAGATGTCGCGCACCTGATTGGTGAGGTTGTCCGCCATCGAGTTGACGTTCTCGGTGAGGTCCTTCCAGATGCCTTGGACCCCGCGCACGTTCGCCCGGCCGCCGAGCTTGCCCTCGGTACCCACCTCGCGGGCCACGCGCGTGACCTCGTCACCGAAGGTGGAGAGCTGGTCGACCATCGTGTTGACGGTGTCCTTCAGCTCGAGCATCTCACCCTGCACGTCGATGGTGATCTTCTTGCTCAGATCACCGCGCGCGACCGCCGTCGTCACCTGCGAGATGTTGCGGACCTGGTCGGTCAGGCGGCTCGACATCTGGTTGACCGACTCGGTGACCTCGCGCCAGGCACCGGAGACGCCGTCGACGCGGGCCGTACCGCCCAGCTTGCCCTCGGTACCCACCTCGCGGGCCACGCGCGTGACCTCGTCGGTGAAGCCGCTCATCTGGTCGGCCATCTGGTTCACGGTGTTGGCCAGGCGCAGCAGGTCACCCTTGAGCTCACCGCGGCGCCCGTCGGTGGAGGCACGGCGGCGCAGGTCACCGGCGGCGACCGAGACGAGGACGTCGGCGACGTCGCTGACCGGTTCGGAGACCTCGTCCATCATGTCGTTGACGGCACGGGCGCTCTCGGCCCACGCACCCCGCGCGGGGTTGACCGTGACACGCTCGCCGAGACGGCCCTCCTCGCGCACGACCTCACCCACGCGCTGCAACTCACTGTTGAGTTGCTCACTGTGGTCGACCACCTCGTTGAAGACAGAGGCGATCTCCCGGATCGTGCCGTTGCCGCGTTTGCGCAGGCGCACACTGAAATCACCGTCGCGCATCCGGTACAGAGCCTGCAGAATCTCGTCGAGTTGTTCGTCGGCCAGTCCCTTGACCGCCTCGGGCATCAGACCCCTCCTCAACCTGCTGTCACCCGTCCCCCTCCCGGCCCCGGGCAGAGCACCCGCACCCGCCCCGGGACAGGGGGAAGACCCCAGTTCCGCGGGGAGGCGGAAGGCACGGACGTGCCCTCGCGCAGCCTCGGTGACACCTCGTCACGCTACCGTCACGAAGTACCACCCGAAAGAAACGGATGTGTCGACTTACACTAACCGGCCGCGCCGAGCGTCACAGGCCAGTTGCGCAGACTCCTCCGTACGCAGGGCCAGGGGGAGGACCACCACGCGGGGGTCACGTCCGCGTATCGTGTCAGTGACACCCCACCCCGGCCCGGCGACGAAGGACACTGACGGCTTGCCACCACACGACGCGTTGAAGGTCGCTCGACGAGAGTTCCCAGCTGCTTCGGAAACCGCTGCGGCCGCCCGTGAGTTCGTTCACGACACCCTCTTGAGCTGGGGTGTCCCCGACCCGTTCGACGACGTGATCCTGCTGGTCAGCGAGCTCGTCACCAACGCGGTCATCCATGCGCGCTCGAGCCTGGAAGTGACCGTACGCCGCGGCGAGGGCTCCACCGAGATCATGGTGACCGATTCCGCACCCGAACGCCCCGTGCCCCAGGCCGGACCACTGTCCGTGGACACCTCCCCCTCCGACGGGGACGAGCGGGTAGGAGGTCTGGGCCTGGCCCTGGCCTCGGCGATCGCCTCCAGCTGGGGTGTCAGTTACGGCCGCAGCGACAAGGCCGTCTGGTTCCGTCTGGAGGACCAGCCCAGCGAGCAGCCGTCCCTGCAGTCTCCGCAGGTACGCAAGGGCAGTTCGCGTCCCGCACGCCCCAGCGCCTGGTCAGCGCTGGACTCCGCGCTCGGGTCGCGGCTGAGCCTGCCCCAGCTGTTGGAGCGCACCGTCGAGCACTCCACCAGTGCTCTGGGTGGGGACGCCGCCTACATAGCGCTGGCCACCTCCGACGAGACGACGTGGGAAGTGCGTGCGGCCGTGGGCCTCACCTCGGGCGGTGCCCCGTGGCGGCCGATCCGGATCCGTACCGAGGAGGCCTTCCCCTCGGCCGCTCCCGAACCGGGCCCCACCATCAACGACGACCTCATGATCGCCCGCGCGAACCGGGGCGCCCTTGCCAGGGCGGGTATGCGTTCGCTGGTGACCGCGCCGCTCATCGTGGACGGCCGTGTCACCGGGCTGCTCGGGGTCGCCTCCACACGCACCCGCCACTTCGGCAACGCCGCCGCCAAACGCTTGCAGGAGGGCGCCGACCTCATCGCGCTGCCGGTGGAACGCTCCCGCCTGGCCGAGGTGGAGCTGGCCCGCCGTGCCTCCCTGAGCTTCCTCGCCGAGGCCAGTGACCTGCTCGCCGGCACACTCGACGAACGGATGACCGGTGCGTTGGCCGCCCAGCTCATCACTTCCCGGCTCGGCCGCTGGTGTGCGATCCACACCACCAACGACCTGGGGATCTCGCAGCTGACGCACGTGGTGCACGGCGACGAGAACCTCAACGACGTGCTCCGGTCCCTGCTGGCCACCCTGCCTCCGCGTGAACAGCGTGTGCCGCAGGCGCTCTGGACCTCCGCCGAGCTGTCCGCCGAGGGCCTGGACGATCAGGCCGTGCACGAGCTCGCCCGCGGTCCCGCGATCAGCATCCCCCTGGTGGCGCACGGACGTCCCCTGGGACGGATGACCATCGGCAAGGAGGACACCGACGAGTTCACCCGGGAGGACGTCGACGTCGCCGACGACCTCAGCCGCCGGGTGGCCTCCGCGATGGAGAACGCACGCCTGCACGAACGCCAGGCCGCGATGAGCGAGGCGCTGCAGCGGAGCCTGCTCCCGGCAAAGGAGAAGGAACCGGTGATCCCCGGCGTCGACCACGCCGTGTACTACCGGCCCGCCGACGAGAAGAACGTGGTCGGCGGCGACTTCTACGACGTGTTCAAGGCCGAGGAGGGCCGGTGGTGCTTCGCCATCGGCGACGTGTGCGGGACCGGACCGGAGGCGGCAGCCATCACCGGTCTGGCCCGCCACACTCTCCGCGCCCTGGCCAAGGAGGGCCTGGCCCCGGCCGACATCATGAGCCGGCTGAACCTGGCGATCCTGGAGGAGAGCATCTCCACCAGGTTCCTGACGATGCTCTACGGCGAGATGACGCCCAACTACGACGACGAGGGCGGCATGCGGGTCCGTATGGTCTCGGCCGGCCACCCGCTGCCGTTGCGGTTGGATCAGAAGGGCGAGGCCTCCACGTTCGGCAGTTCACAACCGCTGCTGGGCGCCTTCGACGACGTCGGGTTCGCCACCGAGACCTACATGGTGCGGCCGGGCGAGCTGGTGCTCGCGGTCACCGACGGGGTCACCGAGCGGCGCAACAACAACGACATGCTCGGTGAGGAAGGGCTGCTGGAGATCTTCGGCCACGCACAAGGGCTGAGTGCCCAGGCGGTCATCAGCCGTATCGACCGGGAACTGGAGGAGTACGCGCCCGGCGGGAGCACGGACGACACCGCGATGCTGGTGCTGCGGTTCCTCTAGGCCGTGGACCGCTCCCGCGGCCCCGGCGGTCCTCAGTGCTCCCGGGGTGCCGCAGGGCGCCGGCTGTGCTCCTGGGAACCCAGTCGGCGGGGTTCGCCTGTGGCCGGTACCGCCGGGCTCAGGAGGTGCGTCCCCGCCGCCTCTCCACACGGCGCATCACGGGTTCGGCGCCCATCGAGGCCACCAGGACGGCCGCGCCCACCAGACCCGCTGCCGTCATCTGCTCGCCCAGCAGCGCCGCCGACAGCAGGGCCGCGGTCAGCGGTTCGGCGATGGTGCCCACGGCCACACCGGTGTCGGAGGCCGTCCGCAGTCCCGTGAAATAGGACAGGTAGGCGAGTACCGTCGGGACGAGTCCGAGGAAGAGCAGGAGCCCGAGCGCCTGCGGGCCGAGCGGAGCGGACACACCGAACACCAGCGCCGCCGGCAGGAGCAACACGCCGCCCAGGAGCATGCCCAGGCCCGCGTTGGTGAGGGCGTCCAGTCCTTCGACCGGACGACGGTTGACCAGGCCCATCACGGAGAAGGCCAGGCCCGCGCCGAGCGCACACGTCAGGCCGGCCGCCACCTGGGCGGGCGGGACGTCGGTGCTCGGGAACCCGGCGAGCAGGGACAGGCCCACCACCGCGAGCACCACCGGGACCGTGAGTACGACCGTGGGCCTGCGGCGGGCCGTCAGACAGACCCCGGCCGTGACGAAGACCGGAACGCTCCCGATCTTGACCAGCGTCGCGAGCCCCACCGGGATCAGGGCCAGGGATGCGAAGTAGAGCAGCTGAAAGCCCGCGTGCAGCACCCCGTTGAGGAGCAGGCGCCCCACGAGCGGGCGCGACCAGGCCGTGCGGTGGAGCCGTCCCGCGAACAGGAGGACGAGGCCGATGACCACACCGGCGATGAGCAGGCGGTGGACGGCCGCGGACATGCTCGACAGCCCGTGGTCGGTCTGCAGGACCGCCGCCGCGGGCCCGCCGGTCCCCCACAGGACACCCGCGAACACGAGCAGTACGAACCCGCGCTGGGCCGCACCGCCCTCGGCGGTGGTCGGGCCCGGGGGTCGGGCCGAAGGCGGAGGGGACGAGGCCACGTCGGGTCCTTCTTCCTGGGGCAAGGCTTCGGGCGGAGGAGGGGCTGCGGCGGACAGAGCTTCATCCGATCACAGGGCCTCTCCCGCGTGGAACACGGGGACAGCTTCCGGGAACAGCACGGCCGGAGGAGGGGGCCAGGGCCGGGGGCCGGGGCGGGGTCCGCGGCCGGGAGACGGGACGCGGTCGGGAGACGGGACGCGGTCGGACCGCGAGCGACCGGTCAGAGCCAGCCCATGTCCTGTGCGGTGCGGATCGCCGCCATCCGGTTGTCGGCCTGCGTCTTACCGATGGCGTTGGACAGGTAGTTGCGGACGGTGCCCTCCGACAGGTGCAGGCGGCCGGCGATCCGGGCGACCGACGTACCGTCGGAAGCCGCGCGCAACACCTCGGTCTCGCGGTCGGTCAGCGGGCTCTCCCCACCCTCCATCGCAGCCGCGGCGAGCTCGGTGTCGATGTAACGCCCGCCCTCGTGGACCTTGCGGATCGCCCCCGCCAACTGCTCCACCGGGGCGTCCTTGGCCAGGAACCCGCGAGCCCCGGCGGCCAGGGCCCGGCGCAGGTATCCCGGCCGCCCGAAACTGGTGAGGACCACGACCCCGCAGTCGGGAACCGACGTGCGCAACTGTCGGGCCACCTCCAGTCCCGTCGCGCCCGGCATCTCGATGTCGAGCACGGCGATCCGTGCCCCGTGTTCATGGACCGCTTCCACGACCTGGTCACCGCGGCCGACCTGGGCGACCACCTCCAGGTCCTCCTCCAGGCCCAGCAGGGCGGCGATGGCTCCGCGCACGAGGTGTTCGTCATCGGCGAGCACGATATTGATCAAGGCCGGGCCTTTCCCCATGTGTGAACAGCCACAACACGGTATCGTTTCCGGACATTACGTCGGGTTGTTCTCAGAGATGCCGGATCGTCACGGTGGGTACCGGGTGGGCCCGGTCGGCGGCGGGGCCGCGGAGATCGGAGCAGACTCGAAACCCCGCTGTATCGGCCTCTCACCCGGTTCTAACCCACCCGGAGCATGATGGTTCCCGACATCGACCAACACCAGTAGACACCGTCCGGCCAGTCGGAGGATGAGTTTGAGTCCCAACGAACCCCACGAGGGCAACGAGCCCGGCGAGGCGGCCGGGGACGAGGGCCCTGAGCAGCGTCCGTCCGAGCCCTCCGTTCAAGGGGGAAGCGAACAGGAGCCCCGGGACGGGTCCGGACGGGTCGACGAGCACAACCCTCAACAGCCTCAGGGGCCCGAACAGGACGAACGGGCTGGGCAGAGCGCGGACGAACCGCGCTCCGACGACGGCGGCGCCACCGGAGTCCGCGGGGGCGGCTCCGACGAGGCGTCGCGCTCCTTCGAGGACGAGCTCTTCGAGGGCGAGTCCGAGGGGGAGCTCAGCGGGTCCGCCCCGGGCACGCCGCCCGGCGGTTCCGCTGCGCCCGGTGGAGCAGGGGCTTCCGGCGCGCCCGTCCCGCCCGGGATCCCCACCACCCCCGGTGATTCCGCACCGTGGCAGCAGCCACCCAGGTGGGCTGCCGGTTCCGGCGGCGAGGAGCATCCCGGGTTCGCCTCGCACGCGGGGCAGCAGAGCGGGCCCCCTGCGGGGGCGGGAGGCCCGTTCAGCGGTGCGTCCGGATGGCAATCGCCGTCCGGACACGGAGGCGCCGGTGCGTCCGGATGGCAATCGCCGTCCGGGCCCGGGGACACCAGTTCGTTCAGCCGGCCCGAGGACGCCTACGCCGCCTACCGCGGTGGTTTCGCGGGCGGTTACGCGGGCCACACCCCGCCGCCCGGGGGGCAGGGCGTGCCCGGTGAGACGGCCTCCTTCGGGATGAGCGGCCAGGGGCAACCGCCCGGAGGTATGCCGCCCTACGGGCCGGGCCATCCGCAGGGGCACCCGTACCAGGGGCCGCACAAGCGCACCGGCCGTGTGATCACCGTCGCGGCGATCACCGCCCTGATCACCAGCCTCGTCGTCGGATCGGTCGTCGCTGTGGGGAGCGCGTTCCTGTTCTCCGGCGGGTTGGGGTCCCCGGTGAGCTCGCTGAACCAGGAAGGCGAATCCACGGCCACCGAGGGGGAGGTCGGTGACGTTGCCGAGCAGGTCCTGCCGAGCGTGGTCTCCATCCAGGCCTCCGGCGGCGGAGGCAGTGGCGTCGTCATCTCCTCCGACGGACAGATCCTCACCAACTCCCACGTGGTGCAGGCCGCCGAGAACGACCAGCTCGAGGTGCTGTTCAACGACGGTTCCGCTGCCCGTGCCGAGGTGCTCGGTTCGGACCCGGTCTCCGACATCGCCGTGATCCAGGCCGAGGGGCAGAGCGGTCTCACCCCCGCGCAGCTCGGCGACTCCGACCAGGTCGGCGTCGGCGGCGAGGTCATCGCGATCGGTTCGCCCCTCGGGCTCTCCGGCACGGTGACCACCGGCATCGTGAGTGCGCTCGACCGGCCCGTCAACACCGGGGCGTCCGAGAGCCAGAACACCCAGACTTCGACGGTGATCAACGCGATCCAGACCGACGCGGCGATCAACCCCGGCAACTCCGGGGGACCGCTGGTGAACATGGCCGGAGAGGTCGTCGGTATCAACACCGCGATCGCCGGGGTCTCACAGGAGAGCGGCTCGGTCGGGCTCGGTTTCGCGATCCCGATCAACCAGGTGCAGCCCATCGCCGAGCAGCTCATCGAGGACGGCAGCGCCAGCTATCCCGCGATCGAGGCGACCATCACCGGAAACCTCGCGGGTGGTGCGCAGATCGTCGAGGTCAGCGACGGTGGCGCCGCCGATGAGGCCGGCCTGGAGCCCGGCGACGTGGTGGTCGCCGTGGAGGACCGGGAAGTCAGCTCACCCGACCAACTCATCGCGGAGATCCGCTCGAGCCAGGCCGGCGACGAGATCTCCCTCGGGGTCCTGCGCGGGGGCAACGGTGATGAAGAAGAGGTCCGGGTGACACTCGGCGAGCAGAGCTCTTCGAGTGCTGAGGAGGGCGAAGGAGGGGACTGAGGGTCACCGGTTCTCATTCGTCCGGTCGAGGGGCTCGGGGTTCGCCACACCCGGGCCCCTCACTCGTGCTCTCCCCTCACCCACAGGGACCAGGCCCGCTCAGCCACACAAAGGGCCCAGCCCCAGAGCACGTGCACGGCGCAGGGTCTCCCCTCCCCGCAGGAGACAGGTTTGCTCGGCCACAGTCTTCGCGCGGTGCGTCGCCCCTTTGGCCGAAGGCCCCCATGCGCGTTCCGCGCGGTGGTCTCCCGAGCCGTCCTTACGCGGTCTCTGGACGCCCGGAGCCCCTCGACCCCCAACGCACGGGGGACGCGTGAGCCCGCGCCTTGCCCTTGAGCTCGGCCGGGGCAAGGCCCCTCCCCGCAGGAGGGGGAGAAGGCGCGTACAGAGCCGCGCGTCAGGGGGTGTGGACCCCGGCCACAGACAAGGCCCGGCCCCAGGAGCGGGGCACGGGGCCGCAGACGTAAAACCACGAACACACCCTGAAAAAAGAAGAAGAGTCTGAAGGGAGGGAGACCTTGCACCGTGCAGGTGCGCTGGGGCTCGGCTCTTCGTGTGGTTGAGCGCGGACACCCCCTGGGGCGGGGGCCTGTTTCTGTCTCTTCCCTTTCCTTGGGGGGAGGGGCCTTCCCCCGGTTGAGCCCAAAGACACGGTGCGGGCTCACGCGCTTCTGTGCCCACATGGCTGGTGGGCTCCGGGGTTTCTGTGGCACCGGGGGCGCGCACCCCGCGATGACTGTGGCTGAGCGGACCTGTCTCCCGTGGGGGAGGGGAGAGCCTGCACCGTGCACCTGCGCTGGGGCCGAGCCCTTCATATGGTGGAGCGTCTGGGTTTCTTGTGGCGGGGGGAGGTCTTGCACCGTGCATCTGCGCTGGGGCTCGGCCCCTTGTGTGGTGGAGCGTCTGGGTTTCTTGTGGCGGGGCAGACCTTGCACCGTGCACCTGCGCTGAGGCCCAGTCCTTCACATGGCTGAGCGCTCTCCTCAGTCGTCCGGATCAGGGCTCGGGCGGGGTGGACAGCGGCAGCCAGAAACCGATGACCGAACCGCCGCCCTCCCGGTTCCGTGCGAACACGCCGCCCCCGTGCGCGCGGGCGATCTCGCTCACCATGGACAGTCCCAGGCCGGAACCGGGCAACCCGCGGGCCTCCGTGGCCCGGTAGAAACGCTCGAAGACACGGTCGAGCTCCCCGGGGTCCACGCCGGGCCCCCGGTCGTGCACCTCGACGACACCGTCGCGCACCCAGATCTCGATGGGTTGTGCCCCGTCGGGGTCGAACTTCGCGGAGTTCTCCACGGGGTTGGTCAGGGCGCGCTCCAGCGATCCGGGCCTGCCCCACACGACGCTGTCGTCGGCATCGACCACGATGTCCCGACCGGTACGCCGACGGGTCCGTTTGGCCACACGGTCGGCCACGTGCCGGAGTTGGACGGAGACCATGTCCTCGTCCTCGTGGTCACCGGTCGCCAGTCCGACGAGCTCGTTGACGAGACCGGTCAGCTCTCGGGTCTCCCCCTGGAGGTCGTCGATGAGCCGGTCGCGTGCGGGCGGGGTCAGGCGGTCCGCGTGGCCGAGCACCTGCACGTTGGTGTGCAGGCTGGTCAGAGGCGTGCGGAGTTCGTGTGCGGCGTCCTGGACGAGGCTGCGCTGCTCCTCCTTCGACCGGGTCAGGCGCGCGAGCATCGCGTTGAACGCGTCCCCGAGCCGACTGACCTCGTCGTGTCCTCCAACACCGTTGCGGGTCTCCCCGCCGTTGCCGTCGGGGGCGACCGGGTCCAGGCGCCCGGTGGAGCTCACGTACTCCGCGGCGTCGGTCAGCCGCACGAGGCGGTCCGTCATCCGGTGGCCGACCAGCCAGCCCACCGCGGCCGCGCACAGCGCCACGAACAACCCCACCCACAGGATCTGGGTGGCCAGGCGGTCGATGATGCTCTCGGTGGGCGAGATCCGCTGCACGAGTTGGACGGCGCCGGTGCCGTCGCCGAGGGAGACCGTGGCCACACGCAGGCGCTTCTCGTCCGCCTCCGCCTCACGGATGTCGACCTCGCCGGGGGACTGAGCACCCGCGACTTCCATGTCCCGTTGCTCGGGCGGGAACTTGAGGATCTCCGTCGTGTTCTTGTCGGCCACGGCGACGGTGCGACTGCCGTCGGGACCCAGGTACTGCACCTGTGAGTGGCCGCCGGGGACGATGAGCGCACCGGAAGGCCCCAGCCCTCCGTCGCGCTCGTAACGGTCCACGACCGCGTCGGCGACCTCGCCGACGGTCCTCTCGAACTCGTTCTGCACGTCGGTACGGATCAGAGTCGCGGCCGTGGTGTAGGCCAGCGATCCCACCAGAGCGATGGTGACAGCGGCGACCAGCGCGAACAGGACCGCGAACCGGGTTCCCAGGCGCCAACTGCTCGGGTGCAGCAGCACACCGGTCCGGTGGTGGTCGGTCCGTCGGGTGTCCGGATCGGTCACGGGACTCACCCCTCGGGTCGGATCGTGTACCCGACACCGCGTACGGTCTGGATGAGCGGTGGCCCGTCGTCCTCCAGCTTGCGGCGCAGGTAACTGATGTAGACGGCGAGGTTCTTCGACTCGGGGCCGAAGTCGTAACCCCAGATCCGGTCGTAGATGGTGGTGTGGTCCAGGACGATACCGGCGTTGCGCACCAGCAGTTCCAGGAGGTCGAACTCGGTCTTGGACAGCTCGACCTCGCGGTCGTCGCGCCAGACGCGGCGGGCCCGCGGGTCGATACGGAGTCCGCGCACGGCCAACGGCCCGTCCTCGCCCGCTTCGGTCGCGGGGGTGGCCCTCCGCAGCAGGGCCCGCAACCGGGCGAGCAGTTCCGCGAGTTCGAAGGGTTTGGCGAGGTAGTCGTCGGCGCCCGCGTCGAGTCCCGCCACACGGTCCGGGGTCTCCACCCGAGCGGTGAGCATGAGGATCGGGGTGCGGTCGTTCTCGGCCCGCAGCACCCTGGCCACGCCGAGCCCGTCCACACCGGGCATCATGACGTCGAGGATCAGCAGGTCGACGGGTTCGGCGTGCACCTCGGCGAGTGCGCGCACACCGTCCTCGGCCGTCCGTACGCGATAGCCCTCCAGTTGGAGCGCGCGCTCCAGGGAGTCCCTGATGGCACGGTCGTCGTCGGCTACGAGCACGGTGGACGTGGGTTCCATGGCGCCATGCTGCCGTATCCGGGTGAGAGGCCGGTAAGAGCGCGCCGAGGGCCCGGTGGAGGCCGGAAGCGGTGCTGCGCAGGGACGGAGTCAGTTCTCGGGAGGTGTGAACCCCTTGGTGCGCACCATTCCGGCGGCGCGTCCCTTGCCGGCCACGACCAGCGCCATCTTCCGGGATGCCTCGTCCAGCATCTCGTCACCGAGCATCACCGCCCCGCGCCGGTCCACGGTCGTCGCGTGCTCGTAGGCGTCCAGGATCAGCTCGGCGTGGTCGTAGTCCTCCTGGCCGGGCGCGTACACCTCGTTGGCGGCCTCGACCTGCAAGGGGTGCAGCACCCATTTGCCGTCGAAGCCCAGGGCTGCGGTGCGTCCGGCCGACCGGCGGAACGCGTCCACGTCCTTGATCTGCAGGTACGGGCCGTCGACCGCTTGCACACCGTGTGCACGGGCGGCCATGAGGATGCGCATGAGGATGTAGTGGTAGGCGTCGCCGACGTCGTAACCGGGCGGCTGTTCCCCCACGACCAGGGACCTCATGTTGAGGGAGGCCATGAAGTCGGCGGGCCCGTACACCAGGGTCTCCACGCGCGGGGAGGCACCGGCGATCGCGTCGACGTCGACGAGTCCGCGAGCGTCCTCGATCTGTGCCTCGATGCCGATGCGCCCCACCGGCAGGCCGCGGGCGCGCTCGATCTGGGTGAGGAGGGTGTCGAGCCAGTGCACGTCCCGGGCGGCGGTGACCTTGGGCAGCACGAGGGTGTCGAGCTGGTCCCCGGCTCCCTCCACAACGGTGATGACGTCGCGGTAGCACCACTCGGAGGCGATGTCGTTGACACGTACGGAACGGATCTTCCCGCCCCAGCCGCCCTCGTTGAGCGCCTCGACGACGGTCTCGCGGGCGTCGGCCTTGGCCAGGGGCGCGACGGCGTCCTCCAGGTCGAGGAAGAACGCGTCCACGTCGAGCCCCCGCGCCTTCTCGACGAACCGGGGGTTGGACCCGGGGACTGCGAGGACCGACCTGCGCGACCTGAGTTCAGCCATGTTCCGCCACCACTCCGTTACAGCGAGTTCCGTCTTCGTCCCTTCCCAGGACGCGCTTCCCATCGTCGCAGCGTCCGATGCGTAGAGTGAGTTCCGGTCCCGTATGGGCAAAATGTGAGGATTCGAGGGAGGAATCGGGATGGGTGCGAGAGCACACCCGACGAGCGCGCACTGGGGTCATTACCAGGTGGTCGTGGACGAGGGACGGGTGGTGGATGTGCGCCCGAACCCGGACGACCCGGCGCCCGCCCCCATCATGAACAACGTTCCCGCAGCGCAGCACCACAAGACACGGGTCGCGCGCCCGACCGTGCGCCGGCGCTGGCTGGACCACGGCCCCGGGCCCGATCCGCGCCGGGGCGACCCAGAGGACGAGTACGTCGAGGTCGAGTGGGAGAAGGCCCTGGACCTGCTCGCGCAGGAGCTCGACCGGGTGCGTACCGAGCACGGGAACCAGGCGATCTACGGCGGTTCCTACGGCTGGGGCAGTGCGGGCCGGGTGCACCACGCGCAGACCCTGGTACACCGCTTTCTCAACTCCATCGGCGGGTACACCCGCTCGCGCACGACCTACAGCCATGGCGCGATCGAGACCCTCTTCCCCCGGATCCTGGGCGCTCCGTCGGTCCCCCGCCTGTTGCACCGGGCGCCGACGTGGAAGCAGATCCAGGAGCACACCGAGCTTCTGGTCACCTTCGGGGGCCTACGGCTGTCGAACACGTGGAACGCCTCGGGCGGCCGCGCCGCCCAGACCGCGGGTCCGGCGATGCGGGAGGCCTCCGACGCGGGTGTGCAGTACGTGTCGTTGTCCCCTCTGCGCGACGACATCCCCGAGCACGTCAAGGCCGAGTGGGTACCGGTACGCCCGGGCACGGACGCCGCGGTCATGCTCGCCCTGATGTACGTGCTGTTCACCGAGGGCCTGGCCGACACCGGCTTCCTGGACCGTTACACCGAGGGCGCCGACGTGGTGCGGTCCTACGTGCTGGGCGACCGTGACGAGCGCGGGTACGGGCCCGGCCTGGCCCGTACCCCTGAGTGGGCCGAGCGTGTGAGCGGGGTACCCGCGGACGAACTGCGCTCGCTGGCGCGGCAGATGGCCGAGAAACGCACCCTGGTGAACGTCGGCTGGTCGGTCCAGCGGGCCCGGTACGGGGAGCAGCCACTGTGGGCCGGGGTCGCGCTGGCGTCATGCCTGGGGCAGATCGGGCTTCCTGGAGCCGGGTTCGCTTGCGGGTACGGCTCCGTCGGTACCTACGGGGGCGGGTCGACACCGCTCGGGCTCCCCCGGATGCCGCAGGGGGAGAACCCGGTGTCGGAGTTCATCCCGGTGACCGGCATCTCGGACGCACTGCTGAACCCGGGCGGGCTCTACGAGTACGACGGCCAGGAGCGCCGGTACCCGGATCTGCGTCTGGTGTACTGGGCGGGTGGCAACCCCTTCCACCACCACCAGGACCTCAAGCGGCTCACACGTGCTTTCGGACGTGCGGACACGATCGTGGTCAACGAGACCCACTGGACCGCTTCGGCCCGCCACGCCGACATCGTCCTTCCGGCGACCTCGTCCTTGGAACGCGACGACATCGCCACGAGCCAGGGGGACCTGAGTGTGCGGGTGATGGCCAGGGCCGTGGAACCGCACGGGCAGGCCCGCGACGAGTACGACACCTTCGCCGCTCTGGCCGAGCGCCTGGGGGCCGGGGAACGGTTCACCGAGGGCCGTACGAGCGGCGAGTGGATGCGCCACATCTACGAGCAGTGGCGGGCGACGATGGCCCGCAACGGCTTCGAGGTGGTCCCCTTCGACACGTTCCGGGCCGAGGGTGGAGTGGAGATGCCCGGCCGTGTGGACGACGAGGCTCTGTTGGCCGAGTTCCGCGCGGATCCGGAAGGAAACGCGCTGCAGACGCCGAGTGGGCGTATCGAGCTGTTCTCCTCGACCATCGACTCCTTCGGGTTGGAGGACTGCCCGGGCCACCCCGTGTGGTTGGCCGGGCCGGCCGTGGCCGACCGGGAGGGCGAGTACCCGCTGGTCCTGGTGGCCAACCAACCGAGCGGGCGGTTGCACGGACAGCAGGACATGGGCGCACACAGCATGTCGCAGAAGGTCCGGGGCCGTGCACCGCTGCGCCTGGGCCCCGCCGACGCTGCGGCGTACGGTGTCGCGGACGGCGACGTCGTGCGGCTCAGCAGCGCGCAGGGTTCGTGCCTGGCCGGGGTCGTGGTGAGCGATGCGGTCAGTGAGGGGGTCGTGCAGCTGTCGACCGGCGCCTGGTACGACCCGTCCTCGACGGAGGCCGATTGTGTGCACGGGAACCCGAACGCGCTCACGGCGGACGTGGGGACCTCGGCGTTGAGCCAGGGCTGTACGGGGCAGTTGCTGCGGGTGCGTCTGGAGCGCTTCGCCGGTCCCGAGGACCGGTTGCCTCCGGTGCGGGCGTTCGATCCGCCCGTGGGTGTGACTCCCGTGGGGTGAATTTCCCCGCGACGCCCGCACGCCTTTGGCGTGCGGGCGTTCTCCTGCGCGCAATGCGCGCCGGGCAGGTCACCGAAAACCGAGAGGGAGCCGAATTCACCACTGCGGGTCACAGCAGCGTTAATTTCGGCCACCTCTTTAGCGCCCTTCTAAGGGCCTAAACGGTGCACCTTGTCGACAATAAGAGAATTTGCTCTTTGTTTTCCGGGGGCCGTGAAAGCCGCAGCGCGAGGCCGGGCTCCCACGGAACACGGGGGAAGAGGCGGGGGATCAGAGCTGGTAGCGGTGGATCCCCCACGCGAGGTCACCGGCATCGCCGCGAGCCACCCACTCGCGCAGACCGGCCTTCATCTTCTTCAGGTACTCGGCGCTGATGTTGCCGGAGAGCTCGCTGTCACGGCGCTCGGTCTCCTCCAGAACGCGCCGGTAGTGGAGGGGCAGCTGGGCGCTCAGGTCATCGAAGCCCAGGTCCTTGAAGCCCGCGGCAGCGGTGGACTTCCGGTAGAAGCCGAGGGTGCCCATGGACGTCAGGTGGAGCCGCTCCAGGATGGGGCCGAGCGTCTCCACGGGGGTGTCGTCGTGGGCCATGAGGTCGGTGAAGATGAAGCGGCCTCCGGGCACCAGCACCCGTGCGACCTCGGAGACCACGCGGTCCCGGGCTGCACTGTGGGAGAAGGCGTCCTGGGACCAGACGACGTCGAAGCTGTCGTCCTTGTACGGGATGTCCTCGAAGGCGCCGTCGACCACGTCGATGAGGTGGTCGAGCCCTGCCTTGCGGTTGGCCTCGCGGTTGCGCTCGTTCTCGACCTCGCTGAGGTTGAGGCAGGTCACCTTGCAGCCGTACTTCTCGGCGAGGTGACGGGCCGAGCCACCGTAGCCGGCACCCACGTCCAGGATCCTGGTGGAGCTGTCCGGGCCGATGTAGTTGGCCATACGCTCGACGGTCCGCGCGCTGGCCTCGGGAATGTCGTCGGTGTCGGTCAGCCCCTCCACTCCACGGTAGAGCCCGACGTGGATGTCGGTCCCTCCCCAGATCGTGAAGTAGAAGGTGTCAGCATCGGTGCTGTTGTAGTAGTCCCGTGCGGTCTGGACGGCGGTCGAATACTCGGGGTCTTGAACCGGACGGTTAATGGTCCCTCTCCTTATGATCGCTGTTAGGTCCTGATCCATTGAAGGGGACATTTCGACACGGGTCTAGTGCCAAGCGGCGACAACTTCTGTTAAATGTTCACAAATTTTCCCAACCAGCAGTGCAGAACCATGTCGCCCGGAGCGGCGTCGGAGCCATCCGGGACCACATGCGCCGGGAGCGGTACCAGTGCTGGTGAAAGCGCTTGCACAGGAAGATTCGCGTGCGCGGACGAGCGCCCCGGGAAGCGCTACCTGAGGAGCGCAAAATCCACACACAAGTACGCCCCTTCGCGACATATGAGATTTCGATCACATCCATCATTTCTACACACGGTCGTAGACGCCACCACTCCGGTCACATGCACCCCAAACGACTCGAAACCACCCATCCGCTACCAAGCCCCCACGAAGCGCCACGGAGCTCTCAGCGTTCGATCTGGCGCGGTCATGGCGATGACTGACGCGGGAACGGGCCTTCAGCGGTACAAGAGACCCTCGATCCGGCGCGGCAGCACCAGGCCGACAAGGCTCGGGACGGCGTACCCCACCTGTCCGGGGGCCAACATCCCCAACACCGCACCCGAGTTCGCGGTGGGGGTACGCAGGAACGAACCGGCCCTGGGGTGCGCGTGCGGGACCCCGTTCCCAACGGTGAGCAGGCTCAGCACGGCGACCAGAGCGGTTGCCACCCACACCTGGTCCGCGGCGCCCAGACCGGCCAGCCACTGCTGCAGATGCGTGAGCGCGCCGAGGGCGTAGGCCCCGCCGCTCCGGGGCGGAGCGTCAACGAGAGGGAACACGAGTGCGAGGGCCGTCCCACCGGTGATCCCCCCTGTGGCGGCCAGGCCGATCCGGCGGGCGAGGTCGCGTGCCCCGCGGGTCAGTTCGTCCTCGGACGGGTAGTGGCGCCACTCGCGCCCGCGCGAACGGGCCTCCCCCATCGCGTTGGCGCGCCGCCACCGCAGGAACCGCAACGTGTCGCAGTACACGGCAGGGCCGCGGCGCAGAGCGATCAGAGCGACGGTGAGCTCGTGCACGATGATCGACACGGTCGTGGCGAGCACCGTGGGCAGCTCCACCCACCACAGGGCCATGCGCCGGAACGTGGGAGCGATGTCGGCCGGTACCCGCACACGCCACGCCACCGAACGACCGCGCGTCCAGCGGCGCAACGGCGCCATGGGCGGCTGCCCGGGCAGCGGCGGGGTGGACTCCGCGGCGGTCGCGATGAGCCGGTAATCCGTGGCCACAGCGCACACGAGCAGCAGGAACAGGAACCCGACCGTGAGGGAGCCCCCGCCCAGAAGGGTGTGCACGACCTCGGTCGCCGGGTGCAGCGCGGCGCCGGACACCTGTGCGTTGAACGCCAGGTGGTCGAGGTGGGCGACGGCGGCCGCGAGCACCGGCAGTGTCCACAGCCATCCCCGGCGTCCGACGATCGCGAGCCCGAGCGCACCGCCGAGGAGTCCGCTGGTGACGGCGTGGCCGGCGAACACGGTGAGGTCCTCCCCCGCCCCGGCCACGAGCCCGCTGCCGGGCAGCAGGATCCCGCCCGTGGCCATGGGCCCGTCGGCGCCGGGAGGGATCCGGACGAAGAGGCGTTCGGCCAGCTGGAACCCGGCCCCGGTGGCGGCGGCGAGCAACAGGTGGTCCACGGCGGCCAGCCGGCGGGTCCTCCGGTGCGCGAACACGGGAACGAGCAGGAGCGGGGCGAGTTTGCCCAGTTCCTCCACGGTGACGGCGATGTAGGTGTGGGCGTACACACCGGAGGGGTCAAGACCGAGCACCCCGGCGAGCGTCCCCTCGACCAGGGCCAGGGGCCACACGAGAACGAACCCGACGGCGGTGAAGCGCAACAGGGTCGCGAACGCGACGGTGCGCGAGCGCGCGGCCCAGGAGATCTGGAACAGCAGCAGGTAGGTGGTCAACAGCACCGGCAGGGCCACACCCAGCTCAGGCAGGAACCACGGCACCGCCAGGAGCGCGGCGATCATGAGCCAGCTCCACGCACCGCGCAGGGCACGTGCGGCGCGTACGGCCCCGGGTGCGTTCTCCCTGAAACCGCTGACACCGCGGGCGATGCGTTCGGCCGGGTCGGGCCCGGGCCCCCGGGAACGGGCGTGCTTGGCGTTCGCAGGCAGGCACCGGTAGGTCTGCGCGGCGCGCTGGAGCTCGGGGCCGCCCTCGGCACGGGCCCGGTTGCCGAACCTGCGCCGGGCCTGGGGGATGTCGGCGCCGACCAGTTCGCGCACGAAGTCGGCCGGGCCGGCGGCGACGGTCAGTTCGGTGGAGGTGACCAGGACGGCGGCGGAGAAGTCCTCCACACACACGAGGAAATCGGTCGGCTCACGTCCCCATCCCCGGACGAGGTCGATGAGGACATCGGTGTCCAGGGGGATCTGGGTGACCGGTTCGTAGGAGTGCTGCGGCCGGGTGCGACAGACCAGGAGTCGGTCCACGCCCGTTGCGCGCCCGGCGTCGATGATCGCCTGCACGAGGTTGCGGTCGCGGGGCACGAGGAAGGGTGTCGTGACCTTCCCGTCGGAACGGATCCATGCGGGGTCGAGCTCGCTCGGTCCGGCGCAGACCCGCAACACGAGGTCTCGGGTCAGCATCGCCTGGTCTTCCATGAAGGTCCTCGTACCGGGGGGCGTATACGACACGGCCGACCCTCCTGGGCGTTTCGGCCCGGCTCGGCCCGCCCGAGCATAGCGGCGGGTCTCGGGACGGGGCCACGCCCGTCCCGTTGCGTGTGCGCCCCGCCCCGCACCCGCCGGGAGCTCCGCCCCGCGGCGTCAGGGCGCCGCGGGCTCGGGCCGGGAGGGCCGGGGCCGCCCCGGAGAACGGAGAACACCGCGTGCGGTCCTCCCACACCTGCGATCTCTCCTAGGCTGACCGGGGCACACGAGCAGTGAGGAGCAGGATGGACAGGATCACGGTCGCGCCGGGGATCACGTTCCCCGACACCTCCGACGGCCGAACCTACGTGGCGGGCGCGGTGATCACCGATCCCCGGGGACGGGTGTTCACACAACGGCGATCGCCCCACCGCAAGGTCTTCCCGCACTGCTGGGACATCGTCGGCGGGCACGTCGAGCCCGGCGAGTCCATGCTCCAGGGCCTGGCCAGAGAGGTCACCGAGGAGACCGGGTGGCGTGTGAGCGAGGTCCTCGCCGAACTGTTCACCATCGACTGGGATCCGGGCGACGGGCTCACACGCCACGAGGTCGACTACCTGGTGCGGGTCGAGGGGGACCTGCAGGCCCCACAGCTGGAGCAGGACAAACACACCGAGTACATGTGGGTGGACGACTCACTCGTGTACCGGCTGCGCGACGAGCGCGACCCCGGCGACTACTTCATCACCGACATCGTCCGGCGCGGCCTCGACGCGCTCCGCGGGCTCTGACCCGGACCGCTCCGCAGGCCGGAGGGGCGCCCCGGGGCGTGCCCGGGTCAGCCCTCGTGGTGGTCCCCGGGGCGACCGGCACGGCGGGCCTCGGCGATGGCGAGCGGGAGCCCGTCCAGCAGGTCCGATGCGCTGATCGGCGCCCCTCCGTGCGCCAACCGTGCGGCACGCCCGTGCAGGTAGGCACCGCACAGGGCCGCTTCCACCACCGGGACACCGCTCGCCAGCAGCGCGCCGACCGCCCCGGAGAGCACGTCCCCGGTTCCGGCGCTGGCCAGCAGCGGGGTTCCGGTGGGGTTGACGACGGCCGGCGCGTCCGGGTGCGCGATCACCGTGGTCGAGCCCTTGAGGAGCACCGCGCACCCGAAGGAGCGGGCGGCGCGGCGGGCGTGCTCCAGGCGGCGGGCCTCCACGTCCCCGCGGTCCACGTCACCCAGCAAACGGGCGAGTTCCCCGGCGTGCGGGGTCAACAGGGTCGGTGCGGAGCGGTCCCGTACCCGGTCGGCGAGGCCGCGGCCGTCCTTCCCGGACATCAGGGTGAGCCCGTCGGCGTCCACGAGTACCGGGAGGTCGCTGTCGAGTACGGCCTCCAGCTCGTCGGCCTCGCCGGAGTCGGTGCCGCGCCCGGAGCCGACGACGACGGCGGCCGCTCGCCCGGGACCGAGGTCGGTGCTCCGGCGCGGGTCCAACGGAACGGCGACGGTCTCGGGCCAGCGTGCGAGCACCTGGTCCGTCACACGCTCGGGACCGCCGTACTTGACCATGCCCACACCGGTGCGCAGCGCGCCGCCCACTGCGAGCACGGCGGCGCCCCGGAAACGGTCCGATCCGGCGCGGATCGCGAGTACGCCCCGGCGGTACTTGTCGGCCTCGGCCCCGGATCCCGGGAGGAGCCCGGCGATGTCCACAGCCTGTGGACGCAGGACGTCCGACCCCGGCAGCTCGGGGCCGAGCCCGATGTCGACCAGCCGCACCCGTCCGGCCCGTTCGGAGCCGGGGTCGATGAAGAGACCCGGTTTGTGGGTACCGAAGGTGACGGTGAGGTCGGCGCGCACCGCGTGCCCGGCCACTTCACCGGTGTCGGCGTCGATCCCGCTGGGCAGGTCGACCGCCACCACGGGCGCGGGTGCGTTGGCCGCCTGGGCGGCGAGTTCCGCGTGGGGTTCGCGCAGCCCGCCGCGTCCACCGATACCGAGCAGCCCGTCGACGATCAGGTCCGCGCCGAACAGGTCCGCGCCGTCGGCCCCGGAACCGGTGAAGGCCCGCACACGTCCGCCCACCGCACGCAGCGCCGCCGCGCCCGCATCGTGCACCCGCGACCCGGCGGTCAGGGCACGGACCATGGCGCCGCGCCGGGCGAGGCCGGCCCCGGCGTACAGGGCGTCGCCGCCGTTGTCGCCGCTGCCGACCATGAGCACGATGCGTGCCCCGTACACCGACGGCAACAGTCGGGCGCACTCCACCGCAAGACCGGTCGCGGCCCGGCGCATGAGCGTCCCTTCCGGCAGACGCGCCATGAGGGCGCCCTCGGCTTCGCGGACGACGTCGACAGTGTGCGCGTTGAGCACGGCTCCACCTCCGGGATCGGTCGGTCATCCATCGTCCCGCAGCAACCACCGGCCTCCGGCACCGCCACACACGCAGGCCGGTCATTGCCACCGCACCCTTCGGCGGCCATGCTGGCGGTGCCCACGCCCGCTCGCGAGGAGGACAGCGATGCCCGGACACCACTGTTTCGTCAGGTCCAGCGAACTCCAGCTCCGCCCTGGTGAGTGGCACGACGTCGGCTTCGACCGGCGTGACGACGGCTTGGTCTCGATCTCCGCCCTGGCCGGGACGGGTCCCGAGGCCCTCGGCGGCGTGCTCTACGACCTCTCCGTGGGTGTGGTCCTGCGTGGAACCACCCCCGGGACCGAAGTGCAGTTGCGTGCGGCGGAGTTCGAGCCTGCCGGGGAGCAGGGCGGCCGGATCCGGCGCGAGCGCCCGGCCCTGGGGACGGTGCACTCCGCCGGGCACGGCCGCTTCACCTACCACTGGAAGGGCGCCCTCGCGGTCGGCCACTGGGTCGGGGTGCAGGTGGCGCAGTTCGGGGCCTCCGACGCACAGCTGGTCTCCGCAGAGGCCGACGTCTTCACCTGGCGCCACTGACCCCTTCGGTGTCAGGCCGCCCTCCACCTGAACCGGCTGTCGGTGTCCGGCCGCGCGCACTCTCGATGTGCCGGAACTGCCAGGGGCCCGCACCCCCGTACCGGACGGTGGCCGCAAAGTACTACGCTGTGTCGTTGGCAGGAGCGGACCGCTGACACGGGCGGACGTGTGGTTCTCTGGAACGGAGGCGGCGTGGTCGACTGGCTCACCATGACGATCCAGATGGTGTCGCTGGGCGTGGCCGTCTGGTGTCTGGTCTCCTTCTTCCAGGACCGGCCCATGCTGGTCCCCCACCTCATCGGCATGGGCGTGCTGTGGCTGCTCGTCCTCGGCCAGGTCGGAGCCGCCGTCGCCACCATGGTCGGCGGTGACCGCCCCGACGAACTCCCCATGCTGATCTCCTACCTGGCCACCATCGCCCTCCTGCCGCCCGCCTGCGCGGTGTGGGGTTTCATGGAACGCAGCAAGTGGGGACCGGCCGTCATCGCCTTCGCGTGTTTCGTCCTCCCCGTGCTGCTGGTCCGCATCGAGCAGCTCTGGAGCCCCGTTGTCTGAGACCGCCGCGACCACGACCGGTACCACGCTGCGCTCCGGCCCGGGACGCCTGCTCGTGGCCGTGTACGCGGTCTTCGCCCTGGCCGCCACCGCACGCGGTACCTACCAACTTCTCACCCGGTTCGACGAGGCACCGCTGGCCTACGGGTTGTCGGTGCTCGCCGGGGCCCTGTACTTCGTGGCCGCCGTCGGGCTGGCCCGGGCAGGGCGCACCTCCCGCATGGTCGCGCTGGTGTGCGTGTCCGTGGAGACGGCAGGTGTACTCGCCGTCGGTGCACTGACGGTGTTCTGGAGCGCGGGTTTCCCCGACGACACGGTCTGGTCGAACTTCGGCAGCGGATACCTGTTCATCCCGTTGGCCCTGCCGGTCCTGGGCCTGTGGTGGATCCTCAAGGTCCACAGCGAGGATCGGCGAGAGACACCACCCGCCTCCTAAGCTGGGTTCATGAGCCAACCCCAGAACCTGCCCGTGGCCGTGTCGGCCGACTGGCTGCGCGACCACCGCGACCGTGTGGTCGTCGTCGACACACGCTGGTACTTGGACGGCCGTTCCGGACGGGATGCCCACCTCGGCGGTCACCTGCCGGGCGCGGTCTTCGCCGACGTCGACACCGACCTCGCTGCGCCCGCGAATTCCGAGGGAGGCCGCCATCCGCTCCCCTCCCCCGAGGACTTCGCCACCGCCCTGGGCCGCCTCGGTGTCGGCGACCGGTCCGCTGTGGTCGCCTACGACGACGCCGGCGGCTCGGTGGCTGCGCGACTGGTGTGGATGCTGCGCGTGCTCGGAACCCCGGCAGCCTTCCTCGACGGCGGTGTCCAGGCCTGGGAAGGCCCTCTGGAGACCGGTGAGGTCACCCCCGTACCCGCCGGGCGCACACCCGTGCCCTGGCCGTCCGACCGCGTCGCCGGCACCGGGACCGTGAGTTCGCGCATCGGGGACCCCGGGCACCTGCTCCTCGACGCCCGTACGTACGGCCGCTACACCGGCGAGCAGCCCGCCCCTGTCGACGCCCGCCCCGGCCATGTCCCGGGTGCCCGCAGCGCCACCTGGCAGGACAACCTCGACAGCGAAGGGTTCCTCGCGGCCCCCGAGATCCTGTGGGAACGCTTCTCCGCCCTGGGCGCTGACACGGCCGAAACGGTCACCGCCTATTGTGGTTCTGGAGTGACCGCTTGCCATGACCTGCTCGCCCTCGAGCACGCGGGTGTGGTCGGCGCACGTTTGTACCCGGGGTCCTGGAGCCGCTGGGGAAGTGACGAGAGCCTGCCAGTGGAGACCGGAGATCCACACCTGAGGTGACGGGGCCATCTCCAACGGGCACCGTCCGTGGGAAGTTCCCCGTCGGGCGATTTCTTCTGTCCCGATCAGGTCACGAACGGAACCGAAAGCCGTTCTCCGGCATCCGACCCAGTACAGGACAGTGCCGCGGCCACGCGGCCGACCCAGCGACCCCCTGCCCCCTGGTCGCCCCCACGCTCAACGCGTAAGACCACGAAACGAGGAACCTTGACCATCGAATTCGTGCTGCTAGTCATCCTGCTCGTCGTTGCCATCGTCGTGGGGATCATGCTCTACAAACAGCGCGCGAAGACACAACAGAGCCAAGAGCCCGTCAAAACGTCCGGCCCGGCCGACCCCTTCGCCACAACCACCGAGACCGAGGGCGACCCCCGCGGTGTCAAGGCCGGCGACATGATCGACTGGGGCCACGAACGCACCTGGATCCGCGGCTCGCTGCGTCTGTCCGAGGGTGGAGCGGTGTGGGCCGAACACTTCCTGGAGGTCGAGGGCGGCCGCCGCTGGCTGGCGGTCGAGGAGGACCCCGACCTGCAGCTGTCCCTGTGGGCCGCCCGTCCCGACCTCGACCTCGTGCCCCAGGGCAGGAGCATGGAGGTCGAGGGCACCGTCTACAAGCTCCAGGAGAAGGGCACCGGTTCCTACCGTTCCGAGGGCACCACGGGCCTCAGGCCCGAGGGCGGCCTCGACTACGTCGACTACGAAGCGGACGACGGCAGCCTGCTGTCCTTCGAGCGTTTCGACCACGGCAGCTGGGAGGCCAGCACCGGGAAGCCGATCATGCCCGGCACCTTCACCATCTATCCCGGGAGCTGAGCAGACCGTGCACACGAACATCAGCGCGCCCTTCGTCGACACCAAGGCCGACGACCTGGTGTGGACCCTGGACCACCCGGTGGTCGAACCGCTGGCCACCCGCACCTGCCGGGTGCGCGGGGCCACGGTCGAACTCCGGGTTCTGGGCGCTTCCCATCAGGCCGTCGTACGGTCGGCGAACGGTGAGCTGGTGGAGACGGTGGCCTGTCTGCCCGGTGTGGAAGGGGGTCTGCCCGAGCAGGGTGATCCCACCGAGACCCCAGCGGGCCACTACCGGTTCTCGTCGTCCGTGCACAACCTCTCCCACTCCGACCTGACCCGCCGGGTGGATGTCCTGCACCGCGAGGTGGCCGACACATCCGGCGGGCTCCTGGTCACTTTCCCGGGGGACCCGATCGCGGTGACCGCACTGCACCTGTCCTCCGAGCAGGGTGGGCCGGTGCGATGGACCACCTGGCACGTATATCCGCAGAGTGGCGAGTTGGTGACCACCGCCGCCACACTGATCCCCTGAGATTTCGAGGATGCCCATCATGGTCGACCCCATGCGCGGGGCCCCAGCGCCCCGATCGAACAAGATCAAGACCTCCCTGTTGTGCGGAGGGGCACTGGCCCTGACCCTGCTGCTCTCCGCGTGCGGAGGAAGCTCGGACGACGACTGCGATCGCCGGGACAACAACTCGAACGCAGCGGCCTCCCCGTCCCCCACGGCCTCCCCCGTTCCGACGATCTCTCCGTCCCCGACGGCCTCCCCGGCAGCGGACGACTGCAACGGCAGCGGTAGCGGTAGCAGCAGCGGTGGCGGCGGCGGTTTCTTCTTCTTCGGTGGCGGCGGTAGCTCCAACGACAGCGGCGGCAGCGGAAGCAGCACCCGCGGGGGCGGAACCGGGACCGGCAAGTAGGCTGCTGTGTCGGGGCACATGCTCCCGACACGGCCGACCTCTTCCTTGGACCGATTCGATGAACGAGATCCTCACCAGCTCCCTGTACGCGCTCGGCTACGGTGCGGTCGGAACAGCCATCATGCTGCTCGGCTACCTGATCACCGATCTGCTCACCCCCGGCAAACTGCATAAACTGATCTGGGAGGAACGCAACCCCAACGCGGTTCTGCTGGTGTCGGCCAATACCCTGGGCGCCGCCGTGGTGGTCGTGTCCGCGATCCTGTCCAGCTACTCCGAGCTCGGTCTGGGCGCCGGTCTGCTCTCCACCTCCGTGTTCGGGCTCATCGGCCTCGCCGTGATGGCTGCCTCGTTCCTGCTCATCGACCTGGTCACCCCGACCAGCGTGAGGGCCGTCATCGCCAGTTCCGAGTTCCACCCCGCGACCTGGGTGAGCGCCACCGCCCACCTGTCCATCGCTCTGGTGGTGGCCGCCGCCATCTCCTGAGGCCTCCCGAGGCTCCCCTTTCCGAAAGAAGCATCCCGACGTGACCGAGACCGAGCCACCGACAGGCCCACGGACCAGACTTCCGATCCACCCACGCGCGGCCCGGTTCTTCGTGATGACGGCGGTGTTCATCTGCGCCGCCTGCGGTCTGGTGTACGAGCTCGCCCTCGTCGCGATCGGCAGTTACCTCCTCGGCGACACCATCACCCAGGCCTCCGTGGTCCTGTCGGTGATGGTGTTCGCGATGGGTGTGGGCTCGCTGCTGTCCAAACGGTTCCAGCACCGTCCCGCGTTGTCGTTCGCCGTCATCGAAGGCCTGCTCTCCCTCATCGGCGGTCTGTCGGTGCTGCTGCTGTACGCGGCCTTCGCGTGGTTCTCCGCCTACCAGCCGGCGCTGATACTGCTGTCGTTCGTCATCGGTGTGCTCATCGGCATGGAGATCCCCCTGCTGATGACGCTGATCCAGCGCATCCGCAGGCAGGAGGCGTCCGAGGCGGTCGCGGACCTGTTCACCGCCGACTACGTGGGCGGGCTCATCGGCGGCCTGGCGTTCCCGTTCCTGCTGCTGCCCGTCCTGGGTCTGCCCAAGGGTGCGCTCGCGGTGGGTCTGCTCAACGCGATCGTGGGTGTGACCGTGGTGCTGTGGCTGTTCCGCCACGACCTGAGCCGACGCTCCTACGTGGGCCTCGGGGCGGGGCTGAGCGTGATCGTCGCGGCGCTGGGGTTGGCCTACCTGTACTCCGAGCAGTTCGAGGTCGACGCCCGCCAGGCCATGTACCGGGACCCGATCGTGCACGCCGAACGTTCGGAGTACCAGGAGGTCGTCCTGACCAGGTCGATCGACGGAAAGGACCTGCGCCTGTTCCTCAACGGGAGCCTGCAGTTCTCCACCCTGGACGAGTACCGGTACCACGAGTCGCTCATCCACCCGGGGATGGACGGCCCGCGGGAGAACGTACTCGTGCTGGGCGGCGGCGACGGGCTGGCCTTGCGCGAGATCCTGGAGTACGACGACGTCGAGAGCGTCACCGTCGTCGACCTGGACCCGGCGGTGGTGGACCTGGCCGTCGAAGAACCCGTCATCCGCGAACTCAACGAGAACTCCTTCGAGGACCCGCGTGTGGAGGTCGTCAACGCCGACGCGTTCCAGTGGCTGCGCGAGCAACCCGAGCAGTTCGACGCGGTCGTCGCCGACCTGCCCGACGGTGAGGACGTGGGGACCTCGAAGCTGTACACGGTCGAGTTCTACTCGTTGGTGCGCGAGCGCATGGCCGAGGACGGACGGTTGGTCGTACAGGCCGGTTCACCGTACTTCGCGCCCGAGGCGTACTGGAGCGTGGGCCACTCGCTGGAGGACGCCGAGCTCGCTCCGGTGCCCTACCACGTGGACGTTCCCACCTTCGGCGACTGGGGCTTCTACCTCGCCTCGCCCGAGGGAGAACCGGAGCTGGAGGTGCCCGAGGACGCACCCGCTCTGGAGTTCCTGGACGAAGAGCTGCTCGCCGCCGCCCAGGTCTTCCCGAAGGACCGCAGGGAAGAGGAGCATGCGGCGGAGGCCTCCACGATGATGCACCCGCGCATCATCGGCTATCACCAGGGCGCCTGGCGCGGGTACTGAGCCCGCTGTCACCGGGCTCGCGCGGCCGGAGCGTGCCGGCGGCCCCGGCCCGAGGGGCTTCGGCCCCGACGCAGGCTCAGCCCTGGGCGCGCTCGAGTGCCGCGAGCGCGGTGACGGCGCCCAGTTCCCAACAGGCCTCGCGCGCTTCGGCACCGGGGCGTTCCGTCACGGTCACCGGCGGGCGGTGGCGTTCCCAACCCATGCCCTTGGAGATGGACTCCACTGCCCGGACGGCGCCGGAGGTGTCGTTGTCGCCGTGCACGTACAGGGCGTAGGGAAGGCCCTGGGTGTCGTTCCGGGCGGTGTAGTAACTGCGGTCGAAGAAGTCCTTGAGCGCACCGGACATGTATCCGATGTTGGCGGGGGTACCGAGGAGGAGGGCGTCGGCGGCGAGCAGCTCCGCCGGGCCGGCGGCCAGGGCGGCGCGGACGTGTACCTCCACACCCTCGATGTCGTCGGTGTGCGCGCCTTCCAGGACCGCGTCGAGCATCTCCTGCGTGGCGGGCGAGACGGTGTGGTGAACAATGAGCAGCCGTGCCATGGCCCCACCCTAGGCCGCACACGCCCGGAGGCGTTCCTCCCCTCCCCGTCGGTTCCGTACGGGGCCCGAACCCCGTACGACCTGCGCGGGGGCGTACGGGGCGTGGAACCTGGGTATGCGCCTGTGGCGGGGCACCGGCCCCGCCAGCGGTGTCCCCGTCGACAGGGAGCCGGGGCGTATGAACCAGGAGCCCTCGCAGGAACCGTCCTCCGACAGACCCGCATCGCTCGAAGGCGGCGGGCCCACTCCCAGGGGCGGGCCCCGGGCCGCACCATGGCTGTGGGTCAGCCTCGGCTGTGGCGGGCTGCTCGTGATCGGACTGGGGCTGGCCGCCCTGGTCGCGTTCGTGTTCGCTGCGCCCGAAGCCGCCGACGACGAACGCAGTCGGTTGCAGGACGGCGGGGTGGTCCGGAACCTTCCCGAGTGACATCCCTCGGCCCGCCGACCCGGAGGCCCCGGCCTCCTCGGAGCTGCCCCGGCGCGGGGGTGCCGCACGTGCGGCACCCCCGCGTCCGTCTCCCTGCCTCAGGACACCTCGGTGTTCTCGCGCCGACGTTCCTCCAAGGAGATCAGCGCGGCGTTGATGTCGCGGGTGACGCGGGTGAACTCCTGCACTGACAGCCACAGCTTGTAGATGATCAGCACCTCGAAGGCGAACATGAGCGCCGCCGAGGCCGCAATGGCCACGAGCATGCCTGTCAGGGAAAACACGCCCACCAGCGGCGCGACGATGAAGACCCCCATCTGGTACTCGATGCCGCTGAACAGGTGCGGACGGATGCGGTTGGCACGCAGGGAGTCGCGCAGCTGCCGGTACCAGGGAAAACGGCGGTCGAACCCCTTCTGCAGCGTGGTGCTCTGCAGCTCCTTGGCCTTGCTGGTGGCGGTCGGCTGGGCGACCTGGTCGGGTTCGGCGTAGTGGGTGGCTGCGCTGGGCGCGTTGACCCGCTCCGAGCCGCCGATGGAGACACTGGCGTCGTCGTCGCCCAGGTGCTCGGCACCGTTCTCGTCACTGCTGAAGGAACCGGCCGCACGGCGCACCCCGCTGGTGTCGCCCTCGGTGTTCTCCTCCACTTCTCGGATGGCCTGGGCGATGTGGCGGCGCATGGCCGAGCGCACCTTGGCCATCTGCGGTGAATTCAGGTAGCGGAACATGTCGGTGAAGACGATGCCCAGCAGGAACCACAGGAAGACCGGGTCGCCGCTCTGCAGGAACTGGCCGCCCATCAGCGCGATGGCGCAGATCAGGACCCTGATGCGGTCGAAGACGTAGTCGAGCCAGCTCCCGAAGACGGAGCCGTTGCCCTTGAGGCGGGCGACCTTGCCGTCCATGCAGTCGAGCACGAAGCTCAGATGGAACAGCGCGGCACCGGTGATCAGCCAGTACCAGTCGCCCAGGAAGAAACAGACGGCCGAGATCAGGCCCAGGAACAGGGCCGAGAGCGTGATCTGGTTCGGGGTGATCGAGGTCCGGTTCGCGACGAAGGTCACCAGGCGCGAGGCGAGGGGGTCGACGAGCCAGACCGTCCACCAGGAGTCCCGGGGCTTGTAAGTCCGCTCGCGGACATCGGCGAGCGTGAACGTGCTCATACGTGGACCTCCATGAGGCAGGTCGAGGGTAGGACACGGTCTCGGGAGGATGTCGGGCCGACCGTCGCGGGGGTTGTTCGCGAACGGCCGGCACCGCGGGACCCACAAAGATGACGGCCGAAAAACCCGCCCCGGTGACATGTGGGACAAAAAGTGCCAGAAACGTGACATCGAGATGACGCAACGAAGCCATCGGCCTTACCCCCGGGGACCGGAACATGCCGTGGCCGGCCCTCGGGCGAGCACCGCGGGCCGGTACCGGTTCCCGGCAAGCACCGCCGACGGGATCCGCTCGGGTCCACTCACTCGAGGCAGCAACAGAAAACCGCACAGGGACCGGGCTGGGGACCCACCTCACCGCCCCTGGTGACCCAGGACTCACCTGGGCACTGTGGGGGCTACGTGACCACAGAGATTGAATCTCGAGTTGGCAACAAGGGTGCCCTTGCCTCCGGAGTGGTCATGCCCCGCCCCAATACTGAAGTTGCGGGCCCCTCAGGGACGCCGACCACTTCTCTCGGCCTGTGCGCACAGCGCCGCCCGCTTGGCGCATCCACGTTCTCTTCTGTTCCGAGCCTGGAGTCGTTCCGTGCCCGCTCCTGCCCAGCGACCCGTCTCCGACGTGCTCTCCTCCCCGGTGACCCCGTCGGCCAAGAGTCGCCACCGTCCCGACATCGAGGGGTTGCGCGCCGTCTCCGCCCTGTTGATCGCCGTTTACCACATCTGGTTCGGCACGGTCTCCGGGGGTGTCGACGTCTTCCTGCTGCTCACCGGCTTCCTCGCCACGGGATCACTGGTGCGCACCCTGGAACGCGGCGACCGGATCGGGTTCGGTGCTTACTGGAGCAAGGTCGCCAGACGCCTCTCCCCCGCGAGTGCGGTCGTGCTCGGCGCGATCCTCCTCGGGTCCTACCTGTTCATGCCGCGTTCGCGTTGGACCGAGATCATCACCGAGGTACAGGCCTCACTCCTGTACTACGGCAACTGGAACCTGGCCTTCGGCGCCGTCGACTACATGGCCGGGAACTCCACGGCCGGCCCGGCGCAACACTTCTGGTCGCTGGCGATCCAGGGGCAGTTCTATCTGGTGTGGCCGCTGTTCATCACCGCGGCGGGCCTGGTCGCGGTGTGGCTGGGGCTGCGGATCCGCACCGTCGCCATCGGAGCGGTCGCCCTGGTCGCCGCGGGGTCCTTCGTGTACTCCGTCCGGATCACCGCCGACGAGCCCGTGTGGGCCTACTTCGACAGCGGTGCCCGGTTGTGGGAGCCGGCGCTGGGCGGTCTGCTCGCCCTGCTGGTCCCCTACCTGAACCTGCCCGCGCGGCTGCGCGGGGCCGCCGGATGGCTGGGTCTGGCCGCACTCGCGACCTGCGGCCTGGTCATCGGCGACACCCTGGACTACCCCGGTTACGCGTCCCTGTGGCCGACCGCCGCGGCAGCGCTCATCATCCTCGCCGGTTCCGGTGGGAACGGGAACGGGCGTTTTTCCGCCAACCGCATGCTGAGCATGCAACCCCTGCCCTGGCTGGGCGGGCGCGCCTTCCCCCTGTTCCTGTGGCACTGGCCTGTCCTGGTCTTCTACCTGGAGGTCACCGACCGGGTCCGTCCCTCGTTCACCGGCGGCCTGATGGTCCTGGCGGTCTCCTTCGTGGCTGCGGTCGCCACCACCTGGGCCGTCGACGGCGGCATCACCCGCGTGACCACCCGGTACAAGGCCCCGATCTGGTCACTGGCCGCGGGAGTGCTCTTCGTCGTGCCCGTACTGGTGGCGACCTCACTGTGGAGCCAGGAGATCGACCGCAACCGCGACCTTCGCCTGGAACTCAGCTCCAACCCGATGCACTACCCGGGCGCCGCCGTCCACCTCGACCAGGAGCTGGCGACCGAACTGCCGGTCCTTCCCGTCCACCCCGACACCTCCACGGTCGCCGAGGACACCATCGAGCGAACCAGCGACTGCAACGCCGTGGCCGAGGACGAGGAGATGGTGCTGTGCGAATTCGGTGACCCCGACGCCGACTTCACCATCGCGCTCGTGGGCAGTTCCCACGTCCGCCACTGGTTCGACGCGATGCGGACCATCACCGAACGCCAGGGCTGGAACATGGTCATGATGACGCGCAACGCGTGCCAGTTCAGCCCCGAGGAGCAGTACCGCGCCGGTGAGGAGTACCCCAACTGCACCACGTGGAACCAACAGGTCATGGCCGAGCTGGACAGCCGCGACATCGACGCGGTCTTCGGCCTGGGTTCCCTGACCGACTCCGACGAGGACGGCGAGGAGCACGTGCCCGACGGTTTCGTACAGCGCTGGTACCAGCTCGACGGGATGGGCATCGACATGATCGCCGTCCGCGACACCCCGCGCTTCGGCTACGACGTGCCCGAGTGCGTCGACCAGGAGGGCGCCGCCGAGTGCGTGGCCGACCAGTACGACTCCATGGCCGGGACCGCGCCCTTCCACGAGCTGGCCGAGGTTCCCGACAACACGAGCTTCATCGACCTCACCGGATACCTGTGCCAGGACGGGACCTGCCAGGGCGTCATCGGCAACCAGCTCGTCTACTACGACGAGCACCACCTCAGTTACGCCTTCTCCGAATCGATGGCCGCTGCGCTGGAGCCGCACCTGTTGGAGGCCTCCGGCCAGGAGAACCGGGCCGAGAACGGAACGCTGGGTTCCTCGGCAGCTGAGGAGATCTCCCGGCACAGCTGAGCCGTGAGCAGGAGTGGGTCTTCTCGTCGCCTCAGTGCCCTCTCGGCGCTGCCCGGGTCCGCTGCGAGCGGACCTTCGACCCGAGGCCGTGCGAGCCGGGAGAAGTCGGTCAGGACACGCTGCTGGGGACCAACGGGGCACCGGACCGACCCGATGTGCCGCCGGGCCCTCGCGACAACAGCGCGAGGGGCGGCCGACCACTGTCGACCGCCCCTCGTTCCACGCTCCGGTTGTGCTACCAGTCTTGTCCGAGAGCGCTCCGGCCTTCAGGCCGGAGGTGAATCGGCTCTCATCTGCGCGGTGGGTTCTCGGCCGTGTACCTGCTGTCTTGTCGGCGGATGAGAACCGAACCCGTCGGCAGGTCGCCGACGGGCGGGCCGAGACCCTGAACGCCTGCGGAGGCCGGGTAAGACCACCACCCTTCCGGGTGAGGCACCGGCCGGTGAAACAGGAACCGGCGGACTCCGCGAGACGCACCGCGCCTACAGCCACAAGACTGCAGGGATCCCCGAGGGCTCACCCCGGGGAGGACGTCAATCGCCCTTCCAGTTGGGGGTCCGCTTCTCGGCGAAGGCCGCGGCACCCTCCATCGCGTCGTGGCTGACGAAGACGGGGCCCGCCAGCTCGTTCTGCTTGTCCCACATCTCGGCGGTGGACCAGTCGTCGGATGCCGCCATGATCTGCTTCGACACCCGCACCGCGAGGGGGCCGTTGGCGCTGATCCTCGTGGCCAGCTCCTTGGCGCCCTCGAGCGCGCCGCCGTTGCCGGTGACCCGGTTGACCAGCCCCAGGTCGGCCAGGCGCTGGGCACCCACGAAGTCACCGGTGAGGGCGAACTCCGAGGCCAGGTTGCGCGGGATGCGGTGCTGCAGGCGCAGCAGACCGCCCGCACCGGCCACCAGACCGCGTTTGACCTCGGGGATGCCGAACTCGGCACCGTCGGCGGCAACGACCAGATCACAGGCCAGCACCGCCTCGAACCCGCCGGCCAGAGCATGGCCCTCGACCGCGGCGATGAGGGGCTTCTTCGGCGGGGCCTCGGCGAAACCACCGAACCCGCGCCCTTCCACGACCGGGACCTCGCCTTTCATGAAGGCCTTGAGGTCCATGCCCGCGCAGAAGGTCCCGCCGGCGCCGGTGATGATGCCGACGGTCAGGTCGTTGCGTGAGTCCAGGTCGTCGAGGGCCTCGGCGATCCGGGCGGCCACGGACGCGTTGACCGCGTTCCTGGCCTCGGGACGGTTGATGGTGATGACGGCGACGCCGTCCTCTGTGCTGTAGAGAACCTCGTCGGACACGGGTTCCTCCTACTTCGGGGGCATCCGGAGGCCGCCGTCGATACGGACGACCTCACCGTTGACGTAACTGACCTCGACCAGGGTACGGGCGAGCTTGCCGAACTCCTCGGGGGTACCCAGGCGCTTGGGGAAGGGAACCGGAGAGGCCAGCTTCTGCTTGAACTCCTCCGAGCCCGGGCCGTCACCGTAGATGGGCGTCTCGAGGATGCCCGGGGCGATGGTGTTGACGGTGACACCGACGGCCGCCAGGTCGCGCGCGGCCGGCAGGGTCATGCCGATGACGCCGCCCTTGGAGGAGGAGTAGGCGATCTGGCCGACCTGGCCCTCGATGCCGGCGAGGGAGGCGGTGTTGAGGACGGAACCGCGCTCGCCGTCCTCGTTGATCGGCTCGGTCTTGGCGATCTCGGCCGCCGAGAGGCGCAGCACGTTGAAGGTACCGATCAGGTTGATCTGGATGACCTTCTGGTAGGAGTCCAGGTCGTGAGGGGTGCCGTGGCGGTCGACGGTCCGGGTGGCCCAGCCGATGCCGGCACAGGAGACCGCCACACGGAAGGGCTTGCCGGTGTCGACGGCGGCCTGGACCGCGGCCTTGACCTGGTCCTCCTGAGAGACGTCGGTGCTGACGAAGACACCGCCGATCTCCTTGGCGACGGCCTCGCCGCGTTCCGCGTTGAGGTCGGCCACGACGACGGTTGCACCGGCGGAGGCGAGTTCCTTGGCGGTGGCCTCACCCAGGCCACTCGCGCCGCCCGATACGAGGGCGGAGATTCCGTTGAGATCCATGGCAGGCACTCTACAGAGAGTGTGACCCACGCACTAGAACCGGGTTCGGTTAATTGTGGGTAACCCCTACGTCCCAGGCTCTCCCGTGCATCCCGGCCCCGGGGTCAGCCCCGGCCCAACCTGGGCTGACCCCGGCCCTGACACCACCGGGGCAGCCCTTCACGCGCCAGATCGGCGGCGCCGACGATCCCCGCCTCGTTGCCCAACGCCGCGGGCACGATCCGTGCCGCGGGCCGGTGCCCGCGCCCGGTGAGCCCGCGCTCGAAAGCCGTGCGCGCCGGCCCCAACAACAGGTCGCCCGTCTCCGAGACCCCGCCGCCCACGATGAAGACCTCCGGGTCGAAGGCGGCCGCGAGATCGGCCAACCCCAGGCCGAGCCACTGCCCCGCATCCTCCGTCAACTCCATACAGGCACGGTCGCCCTTGGCCGCCAGCTCACCGACGAGCACACCCGTGACCAGTGAAGGGTCACCACCGACCGCTTCCGACAGCGCGCGAGCCACCGGGGAACCCGCGGCCACGAGCGAACGGGCCTCCCGCGCCAGGGCATGACCGCTCACGTACTGCTCCCAGCAACCGCGGTTGCCGCACTCGCACAGGTGCCCGCCGGGAACCACCCGCATGTGCCCGAACTCCCCGGCCAGCCCGTACCGGCCCCGGTGCAACCGCCCTCCGAGCACGATCGCCCCACCGATGCCGGTCCCCAGGTTCACCACCACGACGTCGTCGGAGTCCCGCCCCGAACCCACACGTGCTTCGGCCCACGCGGCGGCGTTGGCGTCGTTCTCCACCACCACCGGCAGGCCGAGCCGTGCCGAGAGCGCGTCCCGCAGGGGTTCACCCCGCCACGAAAGGTGCGGCGCGAACAGGACCGTGGCACGGTACTCGTCCACGAAACCGGCCGCGCCCACCCCGACCGCACGCACCGGATGGGCGGCACGGAGCTCGTCGACGACCCCGACGACGGTCTCCTCCACCACACCGGGGCTCTTGCTGCGGTGGGGGGTCTCGGTGCGTACATGCGCCAGGACCCGTCCCTGCGGTGTGACCACACCCGCCGAGACCTTGCTGCCGCCGATGTCGACACCGATCGTCAGCGCCTGACCGAACCACGTGTCCGTGACCATGCCCGTTCCCTTCCCCGGTCCCCGGTCTCCGCCCCATGGGTCTCATGAGAAACGGCCGCACCGCCCCTTCCCGGAGCCGTACGGCCGCGTTCCGTCGTTCGCCGGTGTGTCCGTCAGGACAGCTCTTTGCGCACCACCCCGGCGAGTTCCTCCGCCACTGCGCGGGCCTGCTCCTCCTCGGGTGCCTCCACCATCACACGGACCTTCGGCTCGGTGCCGCTCGGGCGCAACAGCACCCGCCCGGTCTCACCCAGCCCGGCCTCGGCCTTGCGCACGGCCGCCCACAGCGGTGCGGACTCGTCCACCTTGGTGCGGTCCACGTCCGGGACGTTGATGAGCACCTGCGGCAGGCGCGTCATGACCTTGGCCAGTTCGGCCAGTCCCTGGCCACGGCGCGCGATCGCCGACAGCAGGTGCAGCCCGGTCAGGACCCCGTCACCGGTGGTGCCGTGGTCGAGCAGGATCACATGGCCGGACTGTTCACCACCGAGCGCGAACCCGCCACGCTTCATCTCCTCGAGCACGTAACGGTCGCCCACGGCCGTCTCGACCACGGACACGCCCTCGCGCTTCATCGCCAGTTTCAGGCCCAGGTTGGACATGACCGTGACCACGAGGGTGTCCTCGGCCAGCCGTCCGGCCTCCTTCAGTTCGGTGGCCAGGATCGCCAGGATCTGGTCCCCGTCGACGACCTCTCCGTCGGAGTCCACGGCCAGGCAGCGGTCGGCATCACCGTCGTTGGCGATACCGGCGTCGGCGCCGTGCAGGCGCACCGCCTCCTGAAGAGCGTCCAGATGCGTGGAGCCGTGGCCCTCGTTGATGTTGTGACCGTCGGGAGCGTCACCGATCGCGATCACCTCGGCCCCCGCCCGGCGCAGAGCCTCGGGGGCGACGGTGCACGAGGCACCGTGCGCGCAGTCCACGACGACCTTCAGCCCGTCCAGACGGTGGCGCAGGGATCCGACCACGTGTTGGATGTAACGCTCGGCAGTGTCGATGGCCTCGGTGACGCGTCCCACGTCCTCGCCGGTGACCGGGGTGGAGGGCACACCGAGCATGCCCTCGATCTCGTCCTCGAGGGCATCGGCGAGCTTGTGGCCGCCCGCGGCGAAGAACTTGATCCCGTTGTCACGAGCGGGGTTGTGGCTGGCCGAGAGCATGACACCGAAGTCCGCCCCGAGTTCACCGGTGAGGTGGGCCACCGCCGGGGTCGGCAGCACGCCCGCCCGGACCACGTCCACCCCGGTGCCGGCCAACCCGGCGACGACGGCGGCCTCGAGGAACTCACCGGAGGCACGCGGATCGCGGCCCACGACCGCCATGGGCCGCCGGTCTTCACGCCGCTCCGTGAGCACGCGCGCAGCCGCGACGGACAGGTCCAGTACGAGGCCGGCAGTCAGGTCCTGACCCGCGACACCGCGTACACCATCGGTTCCGAACAGCCGAGCCACAGCGTCAGCCCCTTTCCAGATCGGCGCCTCCTCGACGGCGCCGGAGAGTTCGGGGTGGCAGGAAACACGCCACCGGAAAAACAAAGACCCGTACGCCGTCCCCGTGAGCGGGGAGGACGTACGGGCCACAGCTCAGCCGGGCAAGAGCCGGCGAAAGAGCATCAGCGCTTGGAGAACTGGGGAGCCTTGCGCGCCTTCTTCAGACCGGCCTTCTTCCGCTCGACCTCGCGGTCGTCACGGGTGAGGAAACCGGCCTTCTTGAGGGTCGGGCGGTTGTTCTCCGGGTCCAGGGAGGACAGCGCACGGGCGACGCCGTGGCGCATGGCCCCTGCCTGACCACTCGGGCCTCCGCCGTTCAGGCGGGCGAAGACGTCGTAAGCGCCGTCGAACCCGAGGGAGACCAACGGGTCCTTGATGGCCTGCTGGTGGACCTTGTCCGGGAAGTAGTCCTCGAGCGACTTGCCGTTGACCTTGACTTCACCGGTGCCGGGCGCGATACGGACACGGGCCACGGCCTTCTTGCGGCGGCCGGTGCCGGCGCTGGGGCCGGACGCGGTGGGAACATAGGCAGCGACCGTCTCGTCGGACTCGCTGGTGTACTCGGAGGGGAATTCCTCCGGGTTCTCGGTGTACTCCTGCTCGACGTCTTCGATGCCGGTGGGCTCGACCACGGTTCTCCTCGTACTTCCTGTAAAGTCTCGCGAACGCCTAGGCGGACTGCTCGATCTTGCCGATCTCGAACGGAACCGGCTGCTGGGCCTGGTGCGGGTGCTCCGGGCCGGAGTACACCTTGAGCTTCTTGCCCATCTGGCGCCCGAGAGAGCCCTTGGGGAGCATGCCCTTGACGGCCTTCTCGATGGCGCGCTCGGGGTTCTTCTCCATCAGATCCGAGTAGGAGACCGAACGCATACCGCCCGGGTAACCGGAGTGCCGGTACGCGCGCTTCTGCTCCAGCTTCTTACCGGTCAGCGCGACCTTGTCGGCGTTCACGACGATCACGAAGTCGCCGGTGTCGATGTGGGGCGCGTAGTAGGGCTTGTGCTTGCCCCGAAGCAGCGTGGCAACCTGGCTCGCCATACGCCCGAGCACGAGATCGGTAGCGTCGACAACGTGCCACTGACGCTGGACATCGCTAGTTTTGGGGCTGTATGTGCGCACGATCGTTTGCCTTCGCTCTTCAGTCGGCTGCCCCATCCCAGTAGGGATGGTGGACTCGTTTACGGAACACCCCCGCGGGCGCGGGGCCGGGAACTCCCCGCGGTTGCGGGGCCGTCACTGGGCCGGATGTCCCATGCCTTTTCAGGACGACTCCGGTGATGAGTGCGCAGACGGTGGTGCGTGGATCGGCTCCCTGTGACTCGGTGTCTGGGGCCCACGGCAACTCAACGCACAACGACGGAACATCCTACTCGGCTACCCGGATACAGGTCAAAACGAATCCAGGTGTCCCGCGCAGGACCACGTCCGCACTCCATAGTACGGACCCGGGGCCACGTGCGTGACCTCTCCGCCTTTTATTATGCCTGCCGTCAGAAGTGCTTCGTCCTGTTCTCGGCCGGGTGTTGGTTACCCTTGGCACCGAAAGGCCGCTCTTTGCCCCGAACGACGGGCGCTTACACCCCTTCGGAGACACCCGTCACGATCCCGTATCCCCTGCGGCCCGAACGCACGGGCGCCTTCCGTTCCACCCTCGGAGCCTTCGGAGACTCTCATCAGTACGCATCCGCACTCGCCGCAGAACGGTCCGGACGGACAGCAGCACGGTGACGGCCGGGACCTGCTGGGCTCGGAGGCCGAGGAACATGGTTTCACGTCCGCCGGGCCCGACGCGTGGGGTTTCGGCCGCTCGGGCACCACCGGAGAGGGAGAGAGCGGTCACAGTGGTAGCGGGGCGCCCCCACCGGAAGATCTCGGCACCCCCGGCGACGTGTTCCCGGGCGGAGGTTACGCGCCGGTCCCGCCCGGCGGACCGCAGCCCCCGTGGGCCGGCACCGAAGGCGCCGGTGCGCAGCCTCCGGCGCCCGGGGTCCCGACGCCTCCGTGGGCCGACACCGGAGGAACCACCGCACAGACACCGGCCGAACAGCGGGACCGTCCCGTCGGCCCCGAGGCCGAGGGCGGGTACGCACCCGTCCCGCCCGGCGGACCGCAGCCGCCCCGGGGAGAGGCCCCCGCCGCCCCCACCGAACCCGGTGGCTGGAGCGGAACCGGCGGGTTCGCCGTCCCCACGGAGCACAGCACCTCCGAAGGCCCCGCGGGCCCGACCGGTGGCTCCTACGGGTCCGTGCCTCCCAGGGGGCACAATGGCCCCGGACATCCCCACACCCCGAGCGGATCCCACCAAGCCATGAATCGCAACGTCCCCCCGGACCCCGAGGGCCACGACGGTCCCAGCGGCCCGCACACGCCACATCGCCCCCAAGCACCGGAAGGCTTCGGCGCACCGGGCGCACCCCACGTCCCCGAAGGCCCTCAGCAGCCCCCCATGCCTCCGGGAGGCCCCCAGAACCATGGTGGCGCGCAGGGGCCCGGACCCCAGCCACCCAGCGGTCCGCACCAGACCGTGCAGCCCGGCGCGCCTCAGGGGCCGGGCGGCCCCCAAGGCCCCGGGGCACCCGTCGGTCCCCCGCCGCCCATGCCCCACGGAAGCCCTCAAGGTCCCAGAGGCCCCCAAGGCCCCGGAGGTCCCGGAAGCCCCCAGGGCCCCATGGGACCGAGCGGCGGACAGCCGCCCGTGCCTCCCGGTCCCCCACAGGGTCCAGGCGGCCCGAGCGGCCCGCAGGGACCACCCCCGGGCGCCCCCAACGGGCCCAGCGGCCCGCACGCCCCCATGGGCCCCGGCTCCCCGAGCGGCCCGCCCCCGCCGATGGGTGCACGGGGCCCGCACGGCCCCGGCCCACAGCCCGGCCCTCAAGGCCCCGGACATCCCCCGGCACCCCCCGGCGCGCCCACGGGCCCCGGGGCTCCCCAGGGCCCGCCTCCCGGCGGCCCCGGCGGCCCCGGCGGCCCCGGCGGCCCCGGCGGCCCCGGCGGCCCCGGCGGCCCACAGCCGCCCATGCCCCACGGAGGCCCCCAGGGGCCCGGCCCCGGTGACACACCCTCCGAGGAGCCGGTGTTCCCGACCGAAGCCATGGGCGCCACCCAGAACTTCGCCGCCGTCCCGTCGTCCGGGCGCGGCGACGACCGTCCGCTCTTCCGTGACGAGGCCCCCGAGGACCACGGTGCCGACACCGCACAGTTCGACGTCCAGAGCATGGACGAGTACGACTACCACGAGAGGGGGAACGGCAACCGCGACTCCGGCACCGACAAGCGCAAGGCCCTGCTGATCGGCGGTTTCGTGGTACTGCTCGTCGTAGCGGCGGGCGGTGCCTACTTCATCGCCTCCAGCGGTTCGTTCTCCGGCGGCGCCCAGGCCGTGACCGTCGCGCACGAGGACGACGACCCCGAGGCCCTGGACGCCGAAGCCCTCTTTCCCGAATCCGTGTCGCTGAGCAGCGACGGCTACAACGGTGACTTCGACCGGGTCGCGGTCGACGACACGGAGGCCTGCACCGAGGGCGCGCACGGCGAGTACGGCGAGGTGCTCTCGGGCAACGACTGCCGCCAGCTGGTGCGTGCCTCCTACCTCAACGAGGACGACGGACGCGCGGTGACCGTCGGTGTGGCCGCCATGCCCTCGGAGGAGGAGGCCGGGACCGTCCTGGGCGAACAGGACCTGGTCGCCGCCCAGTGGTTCGCGGGCTTGTCCGGCGAGGAAGGCACGGCCGCCGAAGGCCTGGACCACGCCGGCGGGTTCGGCAACAGCGCTACGTGGGGGCGGTACGTGCTCTTCTCCCTCGGCACCGACGGAGCGTCAGGGGAAGAGGGCGCGGAGGACGCCACCGAGCTGCGTAGCGTCAGCGACGGGTTCCTGGACGAACTCCACACCTCGATCTCCGACGAGCGTTCCTAGGGAACGGTCCGGCAGAAACGACAGGGGCGGCGGCCGCACCGGCCGCCGCCCCACGTGTCTTCCCCGGGCGGCCCGTCCGGGGCGATCCCGGACACCCGCACACGCACTGCCGCGTCAGGGCAGCTCCCGCACCCTCCGGCTCGCGGACGCGCGCGAAGCGAGCTCCTCCTCCGGGGGGTAGTACACCTCCTCCAGGCTCAGCCCCTGCGGCCCCACCACGTGCACCGACGAATCGCGCACACCCGACCGCAGTACCTCCCCCGGCCATTCGACCGCACGGCGGCCGTCGCCGACCGCCAGCATCGCTCCCACGAGCGCACGCACCATGTTGTGGCAGAACGCGTCCGCCTGGACCGTTCCGTGCAGCAGGTGCTCGTCCACCCGCTCCCACGACAGGTGCAGCAGCTCGCGGATGGTGGTCGCACCCTCCCGCTTCTTGCAGTACGCGGCGAAGTCGTGCTCACCACGCAACCGCTCGGCAGCGGCGTTCATCCGGTCCGTGTCCAACGGGTGCCGGTGCCACAGCACGTCCCTCCGCCGCAACGGGTCCACACCGTAGGGCGCATCGCTGACCCGGTACAGGTAACGCCGGAACAGGGGCGAGAAACGGGCGTCGAACCCGGGCGGGGCCACACGCGCGTCGTTGACCCGTACGTCCTTGGGCAGCACACCGGCCAGACGCCGCAGGACATGCTCGCCCTCGCGCTCCCACGTCTCCAGCGGCACGTCGGCCTGGGCCACCTGCCCCCGCGCGTGCACACCCGCGTCGGTGCGCCCCGCACAGGTCGTCGACACCGACGGCAGGCGCAGCACCTTGGCCAGCGCCTCCTCCAGCTCACCCTGGACGGTACGCCGGGTCGGCTGGGTGGCCCATCCGGAGAAGTCGGTGCCGTCGTAGGCGATGTCGAAGCGCACCCGCACCAGTTCGGGGCCTCCGACCGTCATCTCGTTCACGTCCATCGTTGCTGTCCCGTCCCGGATACGACGAGTGCCCGACCCCACGGGGATCGGGCACTCGGCAGGAAGCGCGCGAAGACGCCGCGCATCGTGACTTACTTGTCGTCGGACTTGTCGCCCTCGGCCTGAGCGGTCTCCCGGGCCTGAGCGTTCTGCTCCGACGTGGTGTCCTCGGCAGGCTGGTCCCCTGCTTCCGAGGCCCCGGTGGTCTCCTCGGCGGAGACCTTCTCGGCCTCGGGGATCTCCTCGGCCTCGGGGGCCTCCTCGGAGGAGACCTCCTCCGCGGGAGCGGCCGGGGCAGCCGGGGCTGCCGGGGCGGCCATGGCCTCGACCAGCTCGATCACGGCCATCGGGGCGTTGTCGCCCTTACGCGGACCGATCTTGGTGATGCGGGTGTAACCACCGGGACGGTTCTCGAAGCGCGGGCCGATCTCGGTGAACAGCTCGTGCACGACGGCCTTGTCGGTGATCTTGGTCAGCACCTGGCGACGGGCGTGCAGGTCACCGCGCTTGCCGAGGGTGATCAGCTTCTCGACGTAGGGACGCAGACGCTTGGCCTTGGTCTCGGTGGTACGGATACGGCCGTGGGTGAGCAGCGAGGTGGCGAGGTTCGCCAGCATGTGCCGCTCGTGGGCCGGCCCGGAACCCAGACGGGCGCCCTTCGTAGGCGTGGGCATGGTGTCGTTCTCCTAGTGGTGCGGTCCACGGCAGCACTCGGCCGGGGACCATTGGGCGACGAAGGTCTAGTACTGCTCCGTCTCGACGAAGGACTCGCCCTCGTCGTCCTCGGAGCCGAAGGAGTCGGCCGCGGAGCCGGGGTCGAATCCGGGAGGGGAGTCCTTCAGCGACAGGCCCATGTCGACGAGCTTCTGCTTCACCTCGTCGATGGACTTGGCACCGAAGTTGCGGATGTCCAACAGGTCCTGCTCGGAGCGGGCAACCAGCTCACCGACGCTGTGGATCCCCTCACGCTTGAGGCAGTTGTAGGACCGGACCGTGAGGTTGAGGTCCTCGATCGGCAGCGCCAGATCCGCCGCGAGCGCGGCGTCCGTCGGCGACGGGCCCATGTCGATGCCCTCGGCGTCGACGTTGAGCTCGCGCGCCAGACCGAAGAGCTCGACCAGGGTCTTGCCCGCGCTGGCCACGGCGTCACGGGGACGGATGGCCGGCTTGGACTCGATGTCGACGATCAGGCGGTCGAAGTCGGTGCGCTGCTCGACACGGGTGGCCTCGACCTTGTAGGTCACACGCAGCACCGGGGAGTAGATCGAGTCGATCGGGATACGGCCGATCTCCTGACCCTGCTGCTTGTTCTGCGTCGCCGAGACGTAACCGCGGCCGCGCTCGACCGTCAGCTCCATCTCGAGCTTGCCCTTGCCGTTGAGCGTGGCCAGGTGCAGGTCGGGGTTGTGAACCTCGACACCGGCCGGCGGAGCGATGTCCGCGGCGGTCACTACACCGGGGCCCTGCTTGCGCAGGTACATCAGCACCGGCTCGTCGTGCTCGGAGCTGACGACCAGGCCCTTGAGGTTGAGGATCATCTCGGTGACGTCCTCCTTGACCCCGGGCACGGTGGTGAACTCGTGCTCGACGCCCTCGATGCGGATGCTGGTGACAGCCGCACCGGGGATGGAGGACAGCAACGTGCGCCGGAGCGAGTTGCCGATGGTGTAGCCGAAGCCCGGCTCGAGCGGCTCGATGACGAATTTCGAGCGCAGGTCCGAGACGACTTCCTCGGTGAGCGTGGGACGCTGTGCGATCAACATGGTCCGTGTCTTCCCTTCCACATGGCCGCCCGCTATTTGACGACCACCTGACGGGCACCACCGGACGGGTGCCCGTTGACCGGATTCCTACCCAGCACGCGTTCCCGGGACGGGAACACGGCCAACAAGCGCGGCACGGCGCCCGCGGGGCAGGCACGCGGGCGCCGAGGGCGGGATCAGACCCGGCGGCGCTTGGGCGGACGGCAGCCGTTGTGCGGAACCGGGGTGACGTCCTGAATGGAGCCGACCTCCAGACCGGTCGCCTGCAGCGAACGGATGGCGGTCTCCCGGCCCGACCCCGGGCCCTTCACGAACACGTCCACCTTGCGGACGCCGTGCTCCTGGGCACGGCGTGCGGAGGACTCGGCGGCCATCTGAGCGGCGTAGGGGGTCGACTTACGCGAACCCTTGAAGCCGACCTGACCGGAGCTGGCCCACGAGATCACGGCACCGTTCGGGTCGGTGATGGTCACGACCGTGTTGTTGAACGTGCTCTTGATGTGAGCGTGTCCGTGGACAATGTTCTTCTTTTCCTTGCGGCGCACCTTGCGCGCGGCACCCTGACGGCCCTTAGGCGGCATTGGCGAAACTCCCAGAGATCATCGGTCCGTTAACGGTTCTCGGACACGGTGGATGGTCCGAGCGGACTACTTCTTGCCGGACTTCTTCTTACCGGCCACGGTCTTCTTCTTGCCCTTACGGGTGCGCGCGTTGGTCTGCGTGCGCTGGCCGCGGACGGGCACACCACGACGGTGACGGATGCCCTGGTAGCTACCGATCTCCATCTTGCGACGGATGTCGGCCTGCACCTCGCGGCGCAGGTCACCCTCGACCTGGTAGGTGTTCTCGATCCACTCGCGGAGCTTGACGAGGTCTTCCTCGGAGAGCTCGTGGATACGGGTGCTGCCGTCGACACCAGTGCTGCTGACGGTCTCGGCCGCGCGCGTGCGACCGATCCCGAAGACGTACGTGAGAGCGATCTCCACCCGCTTGTCGCGGGGGAGGTCCACGCCGGCAATACGTGCCATGTGGGCGATACTCCATCTCTGCTTGTGCGGAGGTCTGTACCCGTCCCACCCTCTCGTCGCCCAATCGACGAGGCCCCGGCCTCCGACCAGGGGTGGTTCCCGGACCGTCAATGATGCGATCGAACGGGAATCGGGACGGGTTTTCGTTGTTCCACAACTTCCCGGGAGGGCCCGGGACGCGTGCTTGCGATGCGTGAACCCGCAGCAAGCCCGCCGGGGCATCAGCCCTGGCGCTGCTTGTGGCGCGGGTCCGAGCAGATGACCATGACCCGCCTGTTACGGCTGATCACGCGGCACCTCGCGCACATCTTCTTCACGCTCGGCTTGACCTTCATGGTGACTCCGAACTCATGCCGCTCCGGGCCGTGCGGCCCCGAGCCGGCTACTTGTAGCGGTAAACGATGCGCCCGCGCGTGAGATCGTACGGGCTCAGCTCCACGACGACGCGGTCGTCGGGAAGAATACGGATGTAGTTCATCCGCATCTTGCCACTGATATGGGCAAGGACCTGGTGCCCGTTGTCGAGCTCTACCTTGAACACAGCGTTGGGTAGGGACTCGACAACGGAACCCTCGATCTCGATGGCGCCGTCTTTCTTTGCCATGTCCTCCACGCCTCGCTCATAGATTGGTTGATCAGGACAACCCGACGCGTCCCCAACGGTCCTGGCATGACACGAGGGCCCCGGCGACGACTGGTCACACCCGTCACCGACGCCAGAATCCACTGGAAGCTCGGGCCAACTGCAAGAGCGTGCGCCGTATGGACGCGCAACGAGGAAGGCAGACTGACCCAACAGCCCGCGTATGGGCAATGTAAGTCTATCCCCTCGGGGCAAGTACTCCCGCCAAGGGGCGGTACAGCCTACCCCGGAAGGGGACCGGTCAGTTACTTGCGGAACCGCCGTCCTCGCTTCCGCGCTGTCCCCACACCACTCCGAGCGTCACCAGCCCCATGAGGATTCCCCACGGGAACAGGACCCACAGGAACCAGGGATAGTAGTGGTCGGTGGTGAGGGCGACGATCAACCAGATGACGAAGCAGAGGAGGTTGACCCCGCCCCACAGGAACCAGGGGATCAGGAGAGCGGGATCACTCCATTTCAACGGAGGGATCGAGGCCTCCTCCGGTACCCGGTCCGCGCTCCGCAGCTCGGCCAGGTCGCGTTCGGGAAGGTCCTCGGTGACCCGGGCAAGCTCGGCCTCGGTACGCGACTTGTAGGCACCGGAGAGGCGTTCGGTGAACTCCTCGTGGTCCAACCGCCCCTGAGCGAAGTGCTCCTGGAGCAGCTGGGCGACCCGATCACGTTCGGAATCGGAGATCCTCATGGACGGAGCCTGGTCGGACACTGCGCGCACCTCGCAAGGAAGAGGGCGGTGACATCCCGGGCCCTCGACCCCGTTTCCTCGGGCCGGCGCCGGGCCGTCACCAGTTCGGCTGGACGAATCCCATGTCCGTGATCTTATCGCGGTTGTCCTCGCGAGCCGTCAGAACCATCGGCCCCTCGGCGGTGATGGCCACCGAGTGCTCGAAGTGGGCCGCCCTGCCGCCGTCGCGGGTGACCACGGTCCAGTCGTCGTCGAGGGTGATCACCTCGTGCCCGCGCATGGTCGTCATCGGCTCGATCGCCAGGCACATGCCCTCGACCAGCTTGACGCCCCTGCCCTTACGGCCGTAGTTGAGCACGTGCGGGTCCATGTGCATCTCGGTCCCGATGCCGTGTCCCCCGTACTCACGCACGTTGCCGTAACCACCGTTGTCGGCGATGTAGGTGCCGATGGCGTGACTGATGTCGCTCAGACGACCGCCCACACGCATCTGGGCGATACCCTGCCACATCGACTCCTCGCACACGGCCATCATGCGCAGGTCCTCGTCGCGCGGGGTTCCGGCGACCACCGTGACGGCGGAGTCGCCGTGCCAACCGTCCAGGATCGCCCCGCAGTCGACAGAGACGATGTCACCGTCGGAGAGCACGGTCCCGGCGCTCGGGATCCCGTGGACGACCTGCTCGTTGACCGAGGCACAGATCGAACCGGGGAAACCGTGGTAACCCTTGAAGGACGGCACGGCACCGGCGTCCCGGATGATCTTCTCAGCGACCGCGTCCAGCTCGAGGGTCGAAACACCGGGCCGGACGGCGTCCCGCACGGCGTCGAGAGCACGGGCCACGACACGGCCCGCACCCCTCATCAGTTCGATCTGTTCCGGGGTCTTGATCTGCACCGGTTCGCTTCTGCGGATCATCAGGAGGACGCCTTCTCCCGGATCGCCGCCATGGCGCGCTCGGAAACCTCGGTGACCGGGCCCGTCGCCGCGATGGTGGCCAACAACCCTTCGGCCTCGTAGAACTCCACCAGCGGCGCGGTCTGGTCCCGGTAGACCTTCAGGCGGTGCCGGATGGTCTCCTCCCGGTCGTCCTCGCGCTGGTACAGCTCGGTGCCGTCGTCGTCGCACCGGCCCGCAACCTTCGGGGCGTCGTACTCGACGTGGTAGACACGGCCGCACTCCCGGCAGGAGCGCCGCCCCGAGAGACGCTTGACGACCTCCTCCTCGTCGACCCTCAGCTCCAGGACCACGTCCAGCCCCGAGCCCAGGTCGGCGAGCATGGTCTTCAGCGTCTCCGCCTGGGGGACGTTGCGCGGGAAACCGTCGAGCAGGAAGCCCCCGGCCGCGTCGTCCTGTGCCAGACGGTCCTTGACCATCGCGTTGGTGACCTCGTCGGGGACCAGGTCCCCTCGGTCCATGTACTCCTTGGCTTTCTTGCCAAGCTCCGTGCCACCGCTGACGTTGGCCCGGAAGATGTCACCGGTGGACACCTTCGGGATCGACAGCTCGGTCGCGAGGATCTGGGCCTGGGTGCCTTTACCGGCCCCAGGCGGACCCACCAATACAGCGCGCATTTATCGCAGAAAACCTTCGTAGTTCCTCTGCTGGAGGTGACTCTCGATCTGCTTCACCGTGTCCAGCCCGACACCGACCATGATCAGAATGCTCGTCCCGCCGAAGGGGAAGTTCATGTCGGCGCCGGTGGCTCCGAGCGCGACCATCGGGAGAAGAGCGATCACACCCAGGTACAGGGATCCGGGCGTCGTCAGACGCGTGAGCACGTAGTCCAGGTACTCCGCGGTCGGACGCCCGGGCCTGATACCCGGGATGAAACCACCGTACTTCTTCATGTTGTCGGCGACTTCACTGGGGTTGAACGTGATCGCGACGTAGAAGAACGCGAAGCCCACGATCATGACGAAGAAGGTCACCATGTAGACGGGGTGCGTCCCCGTGAGGAAGTAGGTCTGGAAGAACTCCGCCACCGGGTGGGTGGAGTCCTGGCCCATGAGCCCCACGATCAGCTGGGGCAGGTACAGCAGGGAGGAGGCGAAGATCACAGGGATGATGCCCGCCTGGTTGACCTTCAGCGGGATGTAGGTCGAGCTGCCCCCGTACATGCGGCGTCCGACCATGCGCTTGGCGTACTGCACCGGGATGCGGCGCTGGGCCTGCTCCATGAAGACCACCGCCGTGATGAGCGCCAGGCCGGCGATGCAGATGACGGCGAAGATCCAGACGGAGCGCTCCTCGTACATGCTCATGATCGAGGAGGGGAACATCGCGATGACCTGGGTGAAGATCAGCAGCGACATACCGTTGCCGACACCGCGCTCGGTGATGAGCTCACCGAACCACATGATGATCGCGGTACCCGCGGTCATCGTGAAGACGATCGTCACCAGGGTGAGGATGTCCTGATTCGGCATGTAGACCGACGCCGGGATCTGGTTCTGGAAGAGCGCACCCGTACGGGCCATCGCAACGATGCTGGTGGCCTGCAGCACGGCCAGCATCAGGGTCAGGTAACGCGTGTACTGCGTGATCTTGGCCTGCCCGGACTGCCCCTCCTTCTTGAGGCGTTCCAGGTGCGGGATCACCACAGTGAGCAGGTTGATGATGATGCTCGCGGTGATGTAAGGCATGACCCCGAGTGCGAACACCGCCAGTTGCAGCAGAGCGCCACCGCTGAACAGGTTGATCAGTGTGTACACACCGGTCTGGTCGGAGGCTGTGACCGCCTCCATCTGCTCCCGGATCGCCGCGGAGTCGATCCCCGGGGCGGGGATCACCGAGCCGAGCCGGAACAGCGTCAGGATGAACAGTGTGAACAGCAACTTGTTGCGCAGGTCGGGCGTGCGGAATGCACGAACGAACGCACCTAGCACGTCTCCTCCTGCGCGGTTTCGGCGGCGGAACGGATTCCAGACATCGCGGCCGATCCTGATCGTCGTAGAGCCTCAGCACGGGCTGGTCGCCCTGTGCTCGGAAGTTTTCACATTAGGTCAATCGGGAAGCTTAAACAGATGGCACTGTAACAGCCATCACGCGCCCATATCAGTTCGTGAGCCATAACGATCGCCACTCACGTCCCACGGACCGAACAACGCGGGGCGCCCGCCGGCCGGTCGTGATGACCCGCCGTGCGGACGCCCCTTGCGCTGCATACCCGGGAAGATCCCTAGACCTCGGTGGTGGAACCACCGGCGGCGGCGATCTTCTCCTTTGCCGAGCCGGAGAACGCCGTGGCGCTCACCTGGACGGCGACGTTGATCTCACCCGTGCCCAGGACCTTGACCGGCTCGTTCTTACGAACGGCGCCCTTGGCCACCAGGTCGTCGATACCGACCTGGCCGCCCTGGGGGAACAGCTCCCCGATCCTGTCCAGGTTCACGACCTGATAGATCGTCTTGAACCGGGCGTTGCTGAAGCCCTTGAGCTTGGGCACCCGGCGGATGAGGGGCATCTGGCCACCCTCGAAACCGACGGGAACGGTGCTACGAGCCTTCGTGCCCTTGGTACCGCGACCGGCGGTCTTGCCCTTGGACGCCTCACCGCGACCCTTGCGGATCTTGGACTTGTTGGCGCCGGGGGCCGGCTGCAGGTGGTGCAACTTGAGCGGCTCGTCGGGGCTGTAGTCGCTCACTTCGCGACCTCCTCGACACTGACGAGGTGCGAAACGATCGTGATCTGCCCACGCACCTCGGGACGGTCCTCACGGACGGTGGACTTACCGATCCGGCCCAGACCGAGAGTCTGGAGAGCAGCGGCCTGCTTCTCCTTACCCCCGATCAGGGACCGGGTCTGTGTGATCTTCAGGTCGGCCATCTCAGGCACCTGCCTTCGCCTCGGCGCGGGCACGCAGCATGGCGGCCGGAGCGACGTCCTCGAGCGGCAGACCCCGGCGGGCCGCGATCTCCTCGGGCTGGTTGAGCCCCTTGAGCGCGGCGACGGTGGCGTGCACGATGTTCAGCGGGTTCGCGGACCCGAGCGACTTGCTCAGGACGTCGTGGATCCCGGCGCACTCCAGGACTGCACGGACCGGTCCACCGGCGATGACACCGGTACCGGGGGCGGCCGGGCGCAGCATGACGATGCCGGCGGCCTCCTCGCCCGTGATCTTGTGCGTGATGGTGCCCTGGATACGCGGGACGCGGAAGAAGTTCTTCTTCGCTTCCTCGACACCCTTGGCGATGGCGGAGGGGACTTCCTTGGCCTTGCCGTAACCCACACCGACCATGCCGTCGCCGTCACCGACGACGACCAGGGCGGTGAAGGAGAAGCGACGGCCGCCCTTGACGACCTTCGCGACCCTGTTGATGGTCACGACCTTCTCCATGTAGGAGACACCCTTGTCTGCGCCGCCGCGGCGATCGTCACGGCGATCACGCCGCTCGCCACCGGCGCCGCGCCGCGGTGCTGCAGCCATCAGTGGTTCCTCTTCTCGTGGTTGCTCTTGTGCGTAACGAAGGTCATCGGATCAGAACTCCAGTCCGCCTTCTCGCGCCGCCTCGGCGAGCGCGGCGATGCGACCGGCGTACCGGTTGCCTCCGCGGTCGAAGACGACCTGGGTGACCCCGGCCTCCTTGGCGCGCTGCGCGACGAGCTCACCCACCTTGACGGACTTCTCGGTCTTGGTTCCCTCGGTCGCACGGAGGTCGGCCTCGACGCTGGAAGCAGCGGCCAGGGTGTGGCCCTGGGTGTCGTCGATGACCTGCACCACGATGTGCTTCGAGGAGCGGAACACGTTCAAGCGCGGGCGCTCGGGGGTGCCGACGATCTTCTTCCGGCCCCGGTGGTGCCGACGCAGGCGCGCGGTCGTGTGCTTGGCCGTTCGCTTACGGCTCACGGTGATGCCCATTGCCTACTTACCAGCCTTTCCGGCCTTGCGGCGGATGTGCTCACCCTGGTAGCGAACGCCCTTGGCCTTGTAGGGGTCAGGCTTGCGCAGACCGCGGATGTTCGCGGCGATCTGACCCACGAGCTGCTTGTCGATGCCTTCGACGTGGAAGATCGTCGGCTTCTCCACGCGGAAGGTGATGCCCTCGGGCGGCTCCACCACGACAGGGTGGCTGTAGCCGAGCGAGAACTCCAGGTTCTGGCCGCGGGCCTGGACGCGGTAACCCACACCGTGGATCTCCAGCGTCTTGGAGTAACCCTCGGAGACACCCTTGACCAGGTTGGCCAGGATGGACCGGGTCAGCCCGTGCAGCGAACGGTTCTCCGGGTCGTCGTCGGGACGCACCACCGTGATCACACCGTCCTCGTCCTTGGAGGCGGTGATCGGGTCGGCGATGGTGTGCTTGAGTTCGCCCTTCGGCCCCTTGACAGTGACGTCTTGCCCGTTGATCGTGACTTCGACGCCCTTAGGGGCCGAGATCGGCAGTCGACCGATACGCGACATGCTTCAATCTCTCCCTATTACCAGACGTAGGCGAGGACTTCGCCGCCAACGCCGTTCTTCTTGGCCTGCTTGTCGGTCATCAGGCCACCGGACGTCGAAATGATCGCGACGCCAAGACCACCGAGCACTCGCGGCAGGTTCTCCTGCTTGGCGTAGACCCGCAGGCCCGGCTTGGAGACGCGGCGGATGCCGGCGATCGAACGCTCACGGGTGGGGCCGTACTTCAGGTCCAGCACGAGGTTCTTGCCCACCTGGGCGTCCTCGGTGCGCCAGCCCTCGATGAAGCCCTCCTGCTGGAGGATCGCGGCGATGTGCGCCTTGATCTTGGAATACGGCATCGCGACGGTGTCGTGGAAAGCCGAATTCGCGTTACGCAGACGCGTCAGCATGTCTGCGATCGGGTCGGTCATTGTCATGGCCGACTGGCCCTTCCTCACCGCGGTTTCCGTGTGCGGGTCTTCCCAGGACCCATTCCCGTACCGGCCGGAGCCGGTGCCGGGGCCACCTTCGGACCTTCGGCGTGGTCGTGGGCACCGCTGTCCCCATGGGACTACCGTGCCCTGTCTCATTTTTTCTGTGTAACGACCGGGCCGTCCTGAGGACGGCCGGTCACTCGGGAACCGCCATTGCGAGGCCGGTCACCCGGCGGGGGCCGACCCGTGCGCTCTCCCAGGGGGACATGAGCGCCAGGTCGGCCCCGCCGAGAACTACCAGCTCGACTTGGCGATACCGGGCAGCTCGCCGCGGTGAGCCATGTCCCGGAAGCAGATACGGCAGAGGCCGAACTTCCGGAGGACTGCACGCGAACGGCCGCACCGCGAGCACCGAGTATACGCGCGGACGCCGAACTTCGGCTTCCGCTGCTGCTTGGCGATCAGCGCCTTCTTAGCCATGTCCTACCCCTCAGGCTTCCTTGAACGGGAAACCGAGCCGCTTCAGCAGGCTACGGCCCTGCTCGTCGTTGACCGCGGTGGTGACGACAGTGATGTCCATCCCACGCTGCCGGTCGATCTTGTCCGGGTTCACCTCGTGGAACATGACCTGCTCGGTCAGGCCGAAGGTGTAGTTCCCGTTCCCGTCGAACTGCTTCGGGGACAGACCACGGAAGTCACGGATCCGGGGAAGGGCGAGGGAGAGCAGGCGGTCGGCGAACTCCCACATGCGGTCGCCGCGCAGCGTGACGCTGGCGCCGATCGGCATCCCCTCACGCAGCTTGAACTGCGCGATGGACTTCTTGGCTCGGTTGATCTTGGGCTTTTGGCCGGTGATGGCCGACAGGTCGGCGACCGCACCCTGGATCAGCTTCGCGTCTCGAGCGGCCTCGCCCACACCCATGTTCACGGTGATCTTCGTGAGACCGGGAACCTGCATGATGTTGGCGATGTCGTGCTCGTCCTTGAGGGCGGGCACGATCTCGTTGCGGTACTTCTCCTTGAGGCGCGGCATCGGCGGGGCCGTGATGTCGTTCGTAACCGTCATCAGATGTCCTTACCGGTGCGGCGGGAGACGCGGACCTTGCGGACCTCGTCGCCCTGCTCGTCGAAGCGGTAGCCGACCCGGGTGGCCTTGCCGTCCTCCGAGAGCGCAACATTGCTCACGTGGATCGGGGCCTCCTTGGTGACGACCTCGCTCTGCTGGCCGCCGGCCGGGTTGGCCTTCCGGTGCTTCTTGACCAGGTTGACGCCCTCGACAACGACACGGTCCTCACGGGGCATGGCCTTGACGACCTTGCCGGTGGCACCCTTGTCCTTGCCTGCGAGGACGATCACCTCGTCGCCAGATTTGATCTTCATCGCTCAGAGCACCTCCGGCGCCAGCGAAATGATGCGCATGTACTTCTTCTCACGCAGCTCGCGGCCGACCGGGCCGAAGATACGGGTGCCTCGCGGGTCCCCGCCATCCTTGATGAGCACGGCAGCGTTCTCATCGAAACGGATGTAGGAACCATCGGGCCGACGGCGCTCCTTGGCGGTGCGCACGATGACGGCCTTGACGATGTCACCCTTCTTGATCCCCGCGGCCGGCAGGGCGTCCTTCACCGTACCGACGACGGTGTCGCCGATCCCGGCGTAGCGGCGACCGGACCCGCCGAGGACACGGACGGTGAGGATCTCCTTGGCGCCCGTGTTGTCGGCGATCTTGAGTCGCGACTCCTGCTGAATCACGTCTACTCCTGATGTGATGCGTGCGGTCCACTGCCGCACGGCTAGGTGGTCTCACCCCTCGCGTCGGCGGCCGACACCGGATGCCGGCCGCCGACAGGCCAGGGCTACTTAGCCTTCTCCAGGATCTCCGCGACGCGCCAACGCTTCGTCGCAGAGAGCGGCCGGGTCTCCATCAGGAGGACACGGTCGCCGACGCCACAGGAGTTCGCCTCGTCGTGCGCCTTGTACTTGGTCGTCCGACGGATGATCTTGCCGTACAGCGCGTGCTTGTCCCGGTCCTCGACCGCGACGACGACGGTCTTTTCCATCTTGTCGCTGACGACGTAACCCTCACGGGTCTTGCGGTAGTTACGCGTTGCAGTCTGCGTCTGGTTCTCAGTCATTCGGCTGCTTCCTTCGTCTCCTCAGCCGACTCACCAGACAGCGGCATGATGCCGAGCTCGTGCTCACGCAGGACCGTGTAGATCCGCGCGATCTCGCGCTTGACGGTGCGCAGGCGGCTGTGGTTGTCGAGCTGGCCGGTGGCGGCCTGGAAGCGGAGGTTGAAGAGCTCTTCCTTGGCTTCCTTGAGCTTGCCGACCAGGTCCTCGATGGACTGCTCGCGCAGCTCGGTGGCAGTCACGGTCTTCGCCATTACTCCCACACCTCCCGCTTAACAATCTTGCACTTCATCGGGAGCTTGTGCATCGCACGCCGGAGGGCCTCCTTGGCCACCGGCTCGGGCACACCACCCGACAGCTCGAACATCACGCGGCCCGGCTTGACCGGAGCGACCCACCACTCCGGAGAACCCTTACCGGAGCCCATGCGGACCTCGGCCGGCTTCTTCGTCATGGGGCGGTCGGGGAAGATGTTGATCCACACCTTGCCGCCACGCTTGATGTGCCGGGTCATGGCGATACGAGCCGCCTCGATCTGGCGGTTGGTGACGTAGGCCGCCTCCAGAGCCTGGATGCCGTACTCACCGAAGGAGACGGTGGTACCGCCCCTGGCCTCACCACGCAGGTCGGGCTTGTGCTGCTTGCGGTACTTGACCTTACGAGGAATAAGCACGGCTCAGCTCCCCTCGGTCTTCGCGGACTCGGCCGGAGCCTTCGACTCGTTGCCCTGCTGGCCGCCACCGCCGCCACGACGGCGGCGCTGGGGACGCTCACGGCGCTGACCGCCGCCGGCGGTGCGCTCCGCGGCCTGCTTGGCCTCGCGCTCGGCGCGGGTCACAGGGGCGTCGCCCTTGTAGATCCACACCTTGACACCGATGCGACCGAAGGTCGTACGGGCCTCGAAGAGGCCGTAGTCGATGTCGGCACGCAGCGTGTGCAGCGGCACCCGGCCCTCGCGGTAGAACTCCGAACGGGACATCTCGGCCCCGCCCAGACGGCCACCGCACTGGATACGGACGCCCTTGGCCCCGCTCTTGATGGCGCTCTGCATAGCCTTGCGCATCGCGCGGCGGAAGGCCACGCGGCTGCTCAGCTGCTCGGCGACACCCTGAGCGACGAGCTGAGCGTCGGTCTCGGGGTTCTTCACCTCGAAGACGTTCAGCTGGACCTGCTTGCCGGTCAGCTTCTCCAGGTCCGTGCGGATGCGGTCGGCCTCGACGCCGCGGCGGCCGATGACGATGCCCGGCCGGGCCGTGTAGACGTCGACGCGGACACGGTCACGGGTGCGCTCGATCTCGACCTTGGAGATGCCCGCGCGCTCCATGCCGCGGGTCAGCATCCGTCGGATCGCGACGTCTTCCTTGACGTAGTCCTTGTAGGCCTTGTCCGCATACCAGCGGCTCTTGAAGTCGGTCGTCACACCGAGGCGGAACCCGTGCGGGTTGATCTTCTGTCCCACTATCGGGTCCTTTCCTTCGTCTTGGACGAGGCGACCGAGTCGGCGACGACCACGGTGATGTGGCTCGTGCGCTTGGTGACTCGGAAAGCCCGGCCGAACCCTCGCGGTCGGATGCGCTTCAGGGTCGGACCCTCGTCCACCCACGCGCCCTCGACCTTGAGGTTCTCCCGGTCCAGCTTGTCGTTGTGCTCAGCGTTGGCGATGGCACTGGCCAGCACCTTGCCAACAGGGTCGCTCGCCGACTGGGGAGCGAACCGGAGCACCGCCTGTGCCTCGTCAGCGGGCAACCCGCGAATAAGGTCCACCACCCGGCGGGCCTTCCGGGGCGTAACACGGACGAACCGTGCCTGAGCCCTCGTTCCCATCGCTTTTCCCTCGCTCACGGAAATTCATCTCCACTCACCGTGGAGAAAGTGGTTCTTATCTGCTGCAGCAACCGCTAACGGCGGCTACGGCGGTCTTCCTTGACGTGGCTCCGGAAAGTACGCGTGGGAGCGAACTCACCGAGCTTGTGGCCGACCATCGCCTCCGACACGAACACCGGAACGTGCTTGCGGCCGTCGTGAACAGCGATCGTGTGACCGAGCATCTCCGGCACGATCATCGAACGCCGGGACCACGTCTTGATGACGTTCTTGCTGCCCTTTTCGTTCTGAGCCTCAACCTTCTTGATGAGGTGCTCGTCCACGAAAGGACCCTTCTTCAGGCTACGTGGCATCAGACGTGCTCCTTACCGCTTCTTCTTGCCGCTACGCCGACGCCGCACGATGAGCTTCTGGCTGTTCTTGTTCGTGTTACGGGTCCGGCCTTCCTTGACACCCCAGGGGCTGACCGGGTGGCGACCACCGGAGGACTTGCCCTCACCACCACCGTGGGGGTGGTCGATGGGGTTCATCACGACACCGCGGACGACCGGGCGCTTGCCCTTCCAGCGGCTACGGCCGGCCTTGCCCCAGCTGATGTTGGACTGCTCGGAGTTGCCGACCTGTCCAACCGTCGCGCGGCAGCCGATCTCCACCATGCGCATCTCGCCGGAAGGCATACGCAGCGTGGCGTAGTTACCTTCCTTGGCCAGGAGCTGGATCTGCGACCCGGCGGAACGACCCAGCTTGCCGCCGCCGCCCGGCTTCAGCTCGACCGCGTGCACGAACGTACCCGTGGGGACGTTGCGCAGCGGGAGGCAGTTGCCGGGCTTGATGTCGGACTGCGGGCCGTTCTCGACCTTGTCGCCCTGCTTGAGGCCGGCGGGCGCCAGGATGTAGCGCTTCTCGCCGTCCACGTAGTGCAGCAGCGCGATACGAGCGGTGCGGTTCGGGTCGTACTCGATGTGGGCGACCTTGGCCGGCACACCGTCCTTGTCGTGCCGACGGAAGTCGATCACACGGTAGGCACGCTTGTGGCCGCCGCCCTGGTGGCGGGCGGTGATACGGCCGTGACCGTTGCGGCCGCCCTTCGAGTGCAGCGGACGGACCAGGGACTTCTCCGGCTCCGAACGCGTGATCTCGACGAAGTCGCTCACGCTGGAGCCGCGACGCCCCGGCGTCGTCGGCTTGTGCTTACGAATGCCCATCTTCTTCGCGCATTCCTTTACGTCTTGCTTACTGTGGAGCGGTCTGACCCGGCTGGGTCTCAGACACCGAAGATGTCGATACGGTCGCCGTCGGCCAGGCCGACGATCGCCCGCTTGGTGTCGGGACGCTTGCCGTAACCGAAGCGCGTGCGCTTGCGCTTGCCCTTGCGGTTGACCGTGTTCACGCTCGTGACCTTCACATCGAAGATCTTCTCGACCGCGATCTTGATCTGGGTCTTGTTGGCGTCCGGGCGAACGATGAACGTGTACTTGTTCTCGTCCATGAGCCCGTAGCTCTTCTCGGAGATCACCGGTTCGACGATGATGTCCCTGTGGTCGGCGATCCTCACTTGGCGTCCTCCTCGGACTGAACGGCCGCGGAGGCACCGGCCGCGTGGGCCAGGAACTCGGTGTAGCCCGCCTCGGTGAAGACCACGTCGTCCGAGTACAGGACGTCGTAGGTGTTCACCTGGTCCGCGTCGAGGATGTGCACCTCTTCGAGGTTGCGCAGGGCACGCCGGTTGTGCTCGTCCTCACGGGCCAGGACGACGAGGACCTTGTCGGCCTCGCTGACCTGGCGCAGCGCCTTCAGGGCCGTCTGCGTGAGCTTGTTCTCGGCGTCGGCAGCGACGAACTCGCTGACGACGTGGATACGGCCGTGGCTCGCCCGGTCCGAGAGGGCACCGCGCAGGGCGGCAACCTTCATCTTCTTCGGGGTGCGCTGGCTGTAGTCGCGGGGCTGGGGGCCGTGGACCGTGCCACCGCCGACGTACTGCGGAGCGCGGATCGAACCCTGGCGGGCGCGACCGGTGCCCTTCTGCCGGTAGGGCTTCTTACCACCGCCGCGGACGTCGCCGCGGGTCTTGGTGGCGTGGGTGCCCTGGCGGCCGGCGGCCAGCTGAGCGTTCACGACCTGGTGGATCAGCGGGATGCTGACCTGCTGGGCGAAGACACTGTCCGGCAGCTCGACGCTGCCCTTGGCCTTGCCCTCGGGGTTCTTGACCTCGATCTGGGCCATGGCTTACTTGTCCCCCTTCACACCGGTGCGGACCAGCACCAGACCGCCGTTGGGACCGGGAACAGCACCCTTGACCAGGATGAGCCCCTTCTCCGCCTCGACGGAGTGGACGGTCAGGTTCTGGACCGTCTTGCGGACGTTGCCCATACGACCGGCCATCCGCGTGCCCTTGAACACGCGGCCGGGCGTGGCGGCGCCGCCGATGGCGCCCGGGGTGCGGTGCGTGCGGTGGGTACCGTGCGAGGCACCCATACCGCCGAACCCGTGGCGCTTCATGACACCGGCGAAGCCCTTGCCCTTGGTCTTACCGGTCACGTCGACCGACTGGCCGTCCTCGAAGACGGAGGCGTCGATCTCCTCCCCGAGCTGGTACTCGGAGGCGTCCGGGGTACGGACTTCGACGTAGTGGCGGCGCGGGGTCAGGTCGTGCCGACGCAGGTAGTCACCCAGAGGCTTGTTGACCTTGCGCGGGTTGATCTGCCCGTAGCCGAGCTGGATGGCGGAGTAGCCATCGGTGTCGGGGGTCCGGATGCGGCTCACGACGCACGGACCGGCCTTCAGGACGGTGACGGGCACGATCTTGCCCTCGTCGTCGAAGACCTGGGTCATGCCGAGCTTTTCGCCCAGAACTCCCTTGATCTGCTTGGTGGCCATGTCTGTGCGTCCTTAAAGCTTGATCTCGATGTCAACGCCCGCCGGCAGGTCGAGACGCATCAGCGAGTCCACCGTCTTCGGCGTGGGGTCGATGATGTCGATCAACCGCTTGTGGGTGCGCATCTCGAAGTGCTCGCGCGAGTCCTTGTACTTGTGCGGCGATCGGATGACGCAGTAAACGTTCTTCTCCGTCGGCAGCGGCACCGGGCCCGCGACCTGTGCGCCAGTTCGCGTCACGGTCTCGACGATCTTCTTCGCCGAGCTGTCAATGACCTCGTGGTCATAGGCCTTTAGCCGAATGCGGATCTTTTGTCCCGCCATGTGGCCTGCTCGTCCTTCGCTTCAGTGTCCGTAACGGTGTGCATTCCGGTCACAGAAGCCCAGGCCGGACGGAAGATGCCGCCATTGTGGCCGTGAGCCTCTATTCCCTTGAGAAACCGCAACAGGGCTTCCCCCTGCGGCACGCCACCGTCACAGAGCCCGATGACGTCTTCTCGGTGTGGTGGGCGGGCCGTGCTCGCACGACCCGCCCACCTCCCGGGGCGGTGTTCCCACGAGGGGAACGTGTCCCGGTTCGTACTACTTGATGATCTTGGTGACGCGACCGGCACCCACGGTCCGACCACCCTCACGGATGGCGAACTTGAGGCCCTCTTCCATCGCGACCGGCTGGATCAGCACGACGGACATGGCGGTGTTGTCACCCGGCATGACCATCTCGGTGCCCTCCGGCAGCGTCACGACGCCGGTGACGTCGGTGGTGCGGAAGTAGAACTGGGGACGGTAGTTGTTGAAGAACGGCGTGTGGCGGCCACCCTCGTCCTTGGACAGGATGACGACCTGGCCCTCGAACTCCGTGTGCGGGGTGGTCGTGCCCGGCTTGATGACGACCTGGCCGCGCTCGACGTCCTCACGCTTGGTGCCGCGCAGCAGCAGCCCGACGTTGTCGCCGGCCTGACCCTGGTCGAGCAGCTTGCGGAACATCTCCACACCGGTGACCGTGGTGCTCTGCTTGTCTTCCTTGATACCGACGATGTCGACGGTCTCGTTGACGTTGATGATACCGCGCTCGATGCGGCCGGTGACGACGGTCCCGCGGCCGGTGATCGAGAAGACGTCCTCGATCGGCATCAGGAACGGCTTGTCGGTGTCCCGCTCGGGGTCGGGGATGTGGCTGTCCACGGTGCCCATGAGCTCGAGGACGGCGTTCTTCCACTCCTCGTCGCCCTCGAGGGCCTTGAGAGCGGAGACCTTCGTCACCGGGGTGTCGTCGCCGGGGAACTCGTACTCGGTGAGGAGCTCACGGACCTCGAGCTCGACCAGGTCGAAGATCTCGTCGTCGTCGACCATGTCGGCCTTGTTCAGGGCCACCACGATGGCCGGGACGCCGACCTGGCGGGCGAGCAGCACGTGCTCCTTGGTCTGCGGCATGGGGCCGTCGGTGGCCGCCACGACCAGGATGGCACCGTCCATCTGCGCCGCACCGGTGATCATGTTCTTCACGTAGTCGGCGTGACCGGGGCAGTCGACGTGAGCGTAGTGGCGCTCGGTCGTCTCGTACTCGACGTGGGCAACGGAGATCGTGATGCCGCGCTCGCGCTCCTCAGGAGCGTTGTCGATGTCCTCGAACGGGGTGAGCGGGTTCAGGTCCGGGTACGCGTCGTGCAGGACCTTGGTGATCGCAGCCGTCAGCGTGGTCTTGCCGTGGTCAATGTGACCGATGGTGCCGATGTTGACGTGCGGCTTATTCCGCTCGAACTTTTCCTTCGCCACTGGAAGTCTCCTAGACGTACAGAGCTATCTGGATCCGGCCCCCGACCGCTTGTGTGCAGGGGCCGGAACGGGTTACGTGTCCGCGAACTACTCGCCGCGGACCTTCGCCACAATTTCTTGGGCGACGGAAGACGGAACCTCCGCGTAGGAGTCGAACACCATCGAGTAGTTGGCTCGACCCTGGGTACGGCTGCGCAGGTCACCCACGTAGCCGAACATTTCGGAGAGGGGCACGAGGGCCTTGATCAGACGGGTACCGGAACGCTCCTCCATGGACTGAACCTGTCCACGGCGAGAGTTCAGGTCGCCGATCACGTCACCCATGTACTCCTCGGGAGTGGTGACCTCGACGGCCATGACGGGCTCCAGAAGAGCCGGCTTGGCCAGCTGGACGGCCTCCTTGAAGGCCATCGAACCGGCGGTCTTGAAGGCCATCTCGGACGAGTCCACGTCGTGGTACTGACCGTCCTGGAGCGTGACCTTGAGGCCGACCAGCGGGTAGTGCGCGAGCACACCCAGCTCGGCGGCTTCCTGGGCACCGGCGTCGACGGACGGGATGTACTCACGCGGCACGCGGCCACCCGTGATGTTGTCGACGAACTCGTAGCCGTCGGCGGTTCCGTCCTCGCTCTTCAGGGGCTCCAGGTCGATCTTGATCTTGGCGAACTGGCCCGAACCACCCGTCTGCTTCTTGTGGGTGTAGACGTGGCCCTCGACCTTCTTGCGAATGGTCTCGCGGTAGGCCACCTGGGGCTTACCGATGTTCGCCTCGACCTTGAACTCGTCGCGCATGCGGTTGACCAGCACCTCGAGGTGCAGCTCACCCATGCCGGAGATCACGGTCTGACCGGTCTCCTCGTCCGTGGCCACCTGGAAGGTGGGGTCCTCGTCGGCCAAGCGCTGGATCGCGATGCCCAGCTTCTCCTGGTCGCTCTTGGTCTTCGGCTCGATGGCCACCTGGATGACCGGAGCCGGGAAGGTCATGGACTCGAGGACGATGGGGGCACTCGGATCACAGAGGGACTCACCCGTCGTGGTGTCCTTCAGCCCCATGACCGCGACGATGTCACCGGCGCCGGCCTCGGCGATCTCCTCACGCTTGTTGGAGTGCATGCGGTAGATCTTGCCGATGCGCTCCTTGCGGCCCTTGACGCCGTTGAGTACCTGGCTGCCGGTCTTGAGAACACCGGAGTAGATACGCACGTAGGTCAGCTTGCCGAGGTGCGGGTCGCTCATGATCTTGAAGATCAGGGCCGACATCGGCTCCTCGGTGCTGGGCTGGCGGGAGAGCCTGGTCTCCTCGCTCTCGTCCTTGGGGTCGTGGCCCTCGATGGCCTCGACGTCCATGGGCGAGGGCAGGTACGCCGTGATCGCGTCGAGCAGGGGCTGGACGCCCTTGTTCTTGAACGAGGTGCCGCACAGCACCGGCACGGCGGTGCCGGCGATGGTGGCGCGACGGATCGCCGGGACGATCTGCTCAACGGTGGGCTCCTGGCCCTCCAGGTAGAGCTCCATGATCTCGTCGTCGGCGTCGGCCAGCGCCTCGATGAACTGCTCACGAGCCTCACGAGCAGCCTCGACGTGGCTCTCGGGGATCTCGGTCGTCTCGTACATCTCGCCGAGCTTGGCCTCGGCGCTCCAGACGTAGGCCTTCATCCGGACCAGGTCGATGACGCCCTGGAAGTCGCTCTCGGCACCGATGTTGAGCTGGACCGGCATGGCGTTCGCACCCAGGCGCTCGCGGAACTGGTCCACGCAGCGCTGGAACTCGGCGCCGATCTTGTCCATCTTGTTGACGAAGCAGACACGCGGGACGCCGTAGCGGTCGGCCTGACGCCAGACCTGCTCGGACTGGGGTTCGACACCTTCCTTGGCATCGAACACCGCGACGGCACCATCGAGAACACGCAGCGAACGCTCGACCTCGACCGTGAAGTCGACGTGGCCGGGCGTGTCGATGATGTTGATGGTGTAGTCGTCCCAGTGGGTGGTGGTGGCAGCCGAGGTAATGGTGATACCCCGCGACTGCTCCTCCTTCATCCAGTCCATCGTGGCGGCACCGTCGTGGACCTCGCCCACCTTGTGGGTCACACCGGTGTAGTAGAGGATCCGCTCGGTCGTGGTGGTTTTACCCGCGTCGATGTGGGCCATGATGCCGATGTTGCGCACCGTGGCCAGGTCAAGCACGTTCTTAGCCATAAGGCTCGTCGTCCCTCGGTCGGTCTCGTCCGCGTTACCAGCGGTAGTGAGCGAAAGCCCGGTTCGATTCGGCCATCTTGTGCGTGTCCTCACGCTTCTTGACGGCCGCGCCGAGACCGTTGCTGGCGTCGACCAGCTCGTTCATCAGACGCTCGGTCATGGACTTCTCACGACGCCTGCCCGAGAACGTGACCAGCCAGCGCAGGGCCAGCGTGGTGGACCGGGAGGCACGGACCTCGACCGGCACCTGGTAGGTCGCGCCACCGACACGGCGGCTGCGGACCTCGAGCGCGGGCTTGACGTTGTCCAGGGCACGCTTCAGAACGACGAGCGGGTCCTGGCCGGTCTTCTCACGGGCACCCTCGAGGGCGTCGTAGACGATGCCCTGAGCGAGGGAACGCTTGCCGTCGACCAGCACCTTGTTGATCAGTGCGGTGACGAGCGGCGAACCGTAGACCGGGTCGGTGATGAGCTGGCGCTTCGGCGCCGGGCCCTTGCGCGGCATGCTTACTTCTCCTTCTTGGCGCCGTAGCGGCTACGCGCCTGCTTGCGGTTGCGGACACCCTGGGTGTCGAGCGAGCCGCGGACGATTCGGTAGCGGACACCCGGCAGGTCCTTCACACGGCCACCGCGGACCAGCACGATGCTGTGCTCCTGGAGGTTGTGACCGATGCCGGGGATGTAGGCCGTCACCTCGATGCCGCTGCTCAGCTTCACACGGGCGACCTTGCGCAGCGCGGAGTTCGGCTTCTTGGGCGTAGTGGTGTAAACACGCGTGCACACACCACGACGCTGCGGACTCCCCCTCAGCGCCGGGCTGTTGTTCTTTGCGAGCTTGTCCTGTCGGCCCTTGCGGACCAGCTGCTGGATGGTGGGCACCGCGTCTCCGTCTTCCTCGTGACCTACGCCGGTTCTCGTAGCCGATATCGCTATTGACCTGCTGGTTTTCCCGAACCTCCCCGGCCCACGATGTCGGGCGTGTCGCTTTCGACCCGGCGCACGATGACGATGGGTGGGCACACCCGGCCATAAGGCCTTGAAGGGAGGGGGTTCACATGCTGAGCGCGCCCAGAACGATGATCCGCCCACTGGGGCGGGCCGGGCGCCGCACGCACACGTGTGACCCGTCGACTCACGGGCACAATCACACAGGATACCGTTTGCCGGAATTACGGTCAAAACAGCGTGCGACCTGGCGAGAGCCAGCTTTACCGGTCCTCACGTAGCCGTGGGTCTGCCCCCAGTCTACGTGCTTCCGGGCTTGCTTCGTCCCAGTATTTTCCTCTGGGTCGTTCGTCGGGCGACCGAAAACGAGAACGGCCGCTCCCCTCCCGTCCATTATCGGGGAAGAGCGGCCGTGCTCGCTACAGAATCAGGGTGATCGCGAGAGAGGTCACGGTCACCACGATGCCGGCGACGGCGAGGACCGTTCCGGCCATGATCCGCCCGTGCCCGTCGAGCTCGCCCCGGGAGTCCCGGATCTCCCTCTTGGCCTTGGGTCCGGTGACCAGGAGGGCCAGGAGCGCCGTGATCACACCGACGAAGGGGACCAGCGACGCCACACCCAACCAGAGGGTCAGGTTCGCGCCCGGTTCGGTGTCGGCGAGGAAATCCACGCTGTCGTACCCGGGGTAACCGTCACCCGGTTCACCACCGGGGGGACGGTCGTCGAACCCGGGAAAGTCCTCCCTGATGTCGCGGCGCCGGCGCTGGAGACGGCGGGGCTTCTCCGGCATCCCGTAGTCGGCCGGGGTGAACCCGTCCTCGTACTCGCTCTCGTAGTCCTCGTACTCGTCCTCGTACTCGTCCTCGTAGCCGTCCTCGTAGCCGTCGTCGTAACCGTCCTCCCCCGGGCCACCGCCGGAGCGGCGACCGTAGGAGGGCACCGACCCCAGGTCGGAGGGCACCCCGGCAGGAGGCCGGGCAGTGTCCTCATCGGGACCGTCCGGGGACAACGGGGAGAACATCTGCGTCGAGGCACCCTGCTCCTCGCCGACCGGGGGCGCACCGAACATCTGGGTGGCCCCGCCGTCGGCCGGGGACCCGGGGCCGGGTCCCGCCTCTGCACCGGCCCGTGACTGCAGATCGGCCAGGGCCGCGAGGGGGTCGTCGGAGGCAGGAAGGGAACTGTCGGTGCTGCCCGAGCCGCCCCAGTCACCGTGGCGCACCTTCCCGTCCGCTTCCTCGCGGCGGCGTTGCTCGGCCTGGCGGACCGCATCGGGCAGACGGTGGTCGTCACGGGAGAAGGCCCAGGTGTTACCACTGCCGGTACCGAGCTCGTCCGGCTGTTGCGGTTCGGCCGGCCTGGGTCCGGAGAGCTCGTCGTCGTAACCGTCGTCGGACCACGACCGGTCGTCCCCGGTACCCCACCCGTCCTCGGAGGAGCTCCGATCGTCGGCGGCCCCCCAGGAACCCGGCCCCGCAGAACCGGAGAGCTCGTCGCCGTAGCCGTCGTAGCCGTAGGCCGGTCGGCCGCCGTGGGCGAGAGGGTCGGAGCTGCTCCACCCCCCGGTCCCGGCGATGCCCCAGGAGGGGGACTCCTCCGAGGGGGTCCAGGACTCACCCCGGGGGGTGCTCGGCTCGAGGGGATCCGTGCCCGGAACGTTCCAGGAACCGGACCCACCGGACGGGCCTCCGTTGTCCGAGACCTCCCTCTCGGAGCTCGGCCCCCAGGAGGGCACGTGGTCGGCCGGGGGCCAGTGCTCACCGTCGACGGGGGCAGGGGCGCCCGGGCCGAGCGGATCGGCCCCGGCGTCCCAGGAAGAGGACTCAGCCGACGGCGACCAGGGCTCACTGTCGCGGGAGGCCGCCCCCGGAGCCAGGGGATCACTCCCCGGCGCATCCCACGAGGAGGGCCCGCTCGACGGGGTCCAGGGATCCCCGAGGTCGGATGACGGTCCCCCATCGGCGAGCGGATCCGTGTCAGGGCCGCCCCAGGAGGAAGCCTCAGCCGACGGCGACCAGGGCTCACTTCCGTAGGAGGACACATCGCCCACCTGCGGGCCGGCGTCCGCTCCACCCCACGCGGGGACCTCGTCCGACACCGTCCAGAGCACACGGTCCGAGGAAGGCGGACTCGACCCCCGGGCCCCCGCCTCGGCGTCGTGCCACGAGGAGGGCTCGTACGAGGGCGACCACGGCCCCTCGGCGGGACGGTCGTCCTCACCGGGGCTCCATGCCTCCGGGGAAGGCCGGCGACCGGCCTCCGGCGCGGGCTCCTCCGGGGCCCAGGGGTCGGTGGCCGCGAGTGAGGCGTCATGGTCCACCGACCCGGTCGAGGGCCACTCCCCGGCCTCCGTCTCACCAGGAGGTGCCGGGACGTCGGCGCTCGCAGCCACGTTCGGGTACCCGCCCGGACGTTCGCCGTGTTCCTCCCACGGCATCGTCTCCACCGGCGGGCGGTGCGGCACCTCCCGCGCGCCCGGGTACACGAACGGGTTCTGCGACTCGTACGAGGGGGAGGGCTCCGGCTCCTCGGGGACCGAAGGTGTCTGTGGCCCGTCGGAGGTGAACCCGGCCAACGCCTCGGGGTAAGGATCGACCATCTCCGGGCGAGCCGAGCCCGGACCGGCGTACCCTCCGCTGTCCGGGAAGACCGTGCCCCGGTCCTCTTCCTCCCGCTGTTCCTCCAACGGGTCCTGATACTCGGACTGCTTGCGGTGACGGTTCTGACTGGGCCGGAACCACGAATCCGCACTGTTCCGGTCGGAGTCCCGTCCACCTCCGTGTTCGGTCACTGATGTGCCTGCCTTCCGACGCGCCGAAGCGCCCTCTCCCGTCCACACCGGAACGTGTGGACCAACAACGACAAACGGCGGCGGTCCCCACCCCCGTAGGGGCGGGTGGCCGCCGCCGTCAGTACAGCAAACCGTGATTAACGGCTGTACGGTCCGAAGTCGTACTCCTCCAGCGGCACGGCCTCTCCCGAGCCCTGCCCGAAGGTGTACTCACTCGGCTCCTCGTACCCCGAGACGGAGTACATCGAGGCCTTGGCCTCCTCGGTGGGCTCCACCCGGACGTTGCGGTACTGCGGAATACCGGTACCGGCCGGGATGAGCTTACCGATGATGACGTTCTCCTTGAGGCCGAGGAGCGGATCGCTCTTGCCGTGGATCGCGTTCTCGGTGAGGACCCTGGTGGTCTCCTGGAACGAGGCCGCCGACAGCCAGGACTCCGTGGCCAGCGAGGCCTTGGTGATACCCAGCAGCACCGGACGGCCGGAGGCGGGCTGGCCCCCCTCGGACACGACCCTGCGGTTGATCCGCTCGAACTTGGGCCGGTCGACCATCTCACCGGGCAGCAGCTCGGTGTCGCCCGACTCCAGGATGTTCACACGCTTGAGCATCTGCCGGACGATGATCTCGATGTGCTTGTCGTGGATGGACACACCCTGCGACTTGTAGACCTCCTGGACCTCGGACACGAGGTGCTGCTGCACCGCGCGCGGGCCCTGGATACGCAGCACCTCGTGCGGGTTGATCGCACCCTGGATGAGCTGCTGGCCGACCTTGACGTGGTCGCCGTCGCTCACGAGGAGCTGAGCACGCATCGGGACCGGGTAGGCGATCTCGTCCGTGCCGTCGTCGGGGATGACGACGACCTTGCGGCTCTTCTCCGTGTCGTCGATCCGGATCCGGCCCTCCATCTCGGAGATCGGGGCCACACCCTTGGGGATCCGGGCCTCGAAGAGCTCCTGGACACGGGGCAGACCGTGCGTGATGTCCTGACCGGCCGAACCACCCATGTGGAAGGTCCGCATCGTCAGCTGGGTACCGGGCTCACCGATGGACTGGGCCGCGATGATACCGATCGCCTCACCGACGTCCACGGGCTTACCGGTCGCCATGGAGCGGCCGTAGCAGGTGGTGCAGACACCGATCTTGGCCTCGCAGGTCAGCGACGAGCGGATACGGACGCGGGTGATCCCGGCCTTGACCAACTTGTCGATGTTCTGCTCGGAGGTGTCCGACATCGCCGGCAACACGAGGTTGCCGTCGGCGTCGTAAGTGTCCTCGGCGATGGTACGGCCGAAACCGGTGTTCTCCACGTTGTGCTTGCGCACGATGGCACCGGTGGGGCTCTGCTCACCGACCTCGTGCCAGAGCGAACGGTCCGTACCGCAGTCGACCTCGCGGACGATGACGTCCTGGGCCACGTCCACCAGACGACGGGTCAGGTAACCCGAGTCGGCGGTACGCAGCGCGGTGTCGGCCAGACCCTTGCGCTGACCGTGGGTGGAGATGAAGTACTCCAGCACCGACAGGCCCTCGCGGTAGGAGGACTTGATCGGACGCGGGATCGTCTCACCCTTGGTGTTGGAGACCAGACCACGGATGGCGGCGATCTGGCGCACCTGCATCGGGTTACCGCGGGCCCCGGACTGGACCATCATCCACACCGGGTTGTCGACGGGGAAGCTCTCCTCCATGTTCTTGGCGATTTCCCCGGTGGCCTGGGTCCAGACCTCGGTGAGCTCCTGGCGCCGCTCGTCGTCGGTGATGAGACCGCGGTCGAACTCACGCTGGATCTTGTCGGCCTTGCGCTCGTGGTTGTCGAGGATCTCGCCCTTGCGCGGTGGCACGACGACGTCCTCGATACCGATGGTCAGGCCGGACCGGGTGGCCCAGCGGTAACCCGCGTCCTTCAGGGCGTCCAGGGTCGTGGCGACCTGGACCTTGGCGTAGTTCTCGGCGAGGTCGTTGACCAGCGTCGAGATCTGCTTCTTGCCGACCTGGAAGTTGACGTACGGGTAGTCCACCGGCGTGCTCTCGTTGAAGAGGTACCGGCCGAGCGTGGTCTCCAGGGTGTAGGGCTCCCCGGGCTCCCAGTCCTCCGGCGGCGTCCAGTCCTTCGGTGCCGGGGCACCGTCGGCGATCCGCAGGTGGATACGGGCCCGGATGTCCAGCTCGCCCAGGTCGTAGGCCATGAGGGCCTCGGCCGGCGACAGGAACGACCGGCCCTCGCCCGCGACACCGTCCATCTGCGTCGTCAGGTAGTACAGGCCGATGACCATGTCCTGGGTGGGCATCGTCACGGGCTTGCCGTCGGACGGCTTGAGGATGTTGTTGGTGGCCAGCATGAGCAGCCGCGCCTCGGCCTGGGCCTCGGCGGACAGCGGCAGGTGCACGGCCATCTGGTCACCGTCGAAGTCCGCGTTGAACGCAGTACACACGAGCGGGTGGATCTGAATGGCCTTGCCCTCGACCAGCTGCGGCTCGAAGGCCTGGATGCCCAGACGGTGCAGCGTGGGCGCACGGTTGAGCAGCACCGGGTGCTCGGTGATGACCTCTTCGAGGACGTCCCACACGACCGGACGGGACCGCTCGACCATCCGCTTGGCGCTCTTGATGTTCTGCGCGTGGTTCAGGTCGACCAGGCGCTTCATCACGAACGGCTTGAACAGCTCCAGCGCCATCTGCTTGGGCAGACCGCACTGGTGCAGCTTCAGCTGGGGACCGACCACGATGACCGAACGGCCCGAGTAGTCGACGCGCTTGCCCAGCAGGTTCTGCCGGAAACGGCCCTGCTTGCCCTTGAGCATGTCGGACAGCGACTTGAGCGGGCGGTTGCCGGGTCCGGTGACCGGGCGACCGCGGCGGCCGTTGTCGAACAGCGCGTCGACGGCCTCCTGCAGCATCCGCTTCTCGTTGTTGACGATGATCTCGGGCGCGCCCAGGTCCAGAAGCCGCTTGAGGCGGTTGTTCCGGTTGATGACGCGGCGGTACAGGTCGTTGAGGTCGGAGGTCGCGAAACGGCCACCGTCGAGCTGCACCATCGGACGCAGGTCCGGCGGGATGACCGGGATGCAGTCCAGCACCATGCCCATGGGGCTGTTGGTGGTGTTGAGGAACGCCGAGACGACCTTGAGCCGCTTGAGGGCGCGGGCCTTCTTCTGGCCCTTGCCGGTGCGGATGGTCTCGCGGAGCTTCTCCGCCTCCTCGTTCAGCTCGAAGTTGGAGAGCCGGTCCTGGATGGCCTGAGCGCCCATGCCGCCGCGGAAGTACTTGCCGAAACGGTCCCGCATCTCGCGGTAGAGCGCCTCGTCGCCCTCGAGGTCCTGGACCTTGAGGTTCTTGAACCGGTTCCAGACCTCGTCGAGGCGGTCGATCTCCCGCTGGGCGCGGTCGCGCAGCTGGCGCATCTCACGCTCGGCACCCTCGCGGACCTTGCGGCGCGCGTCGCCCTTGGCGCCCTGCTCCTCGAGCTCGGCGAGGTCGGTCTCGAGCTTGCGGTGGCGCTCCTCGAGAGTGGAGTCGCGGCGCTGCTCCAGGTGCTGCTTCTCGACCGCGACACGGGCCTCCAGGGACTGCAGGTCGCGCTCACGGCCCTCGTTGTCCACCCACGTGACCATGTAGGCGGCGAAGTAGATGATCTTCTCGAGGTCCTTCGGCGCCAAGTCCAGCAGGTAACCCAGACGCGAGGGCACACCCTTGAAGTACCAGATGTGCGTGACGGGCGCGGCCAGCTCGATGTGGCCCATCCGCTCACGACGCACCTTGGCACGGGTCACCTCGACGCCGCAGCGCTCACAGATGATGCCCTTGAAACGGACGCGCTTGTATTTGCCGCAGTAGCACTCCCAGTCCCGGGTCGGACCGAAGATCTTCTCGCAGAAGAGGCCGTCCTTCTCGGGCTTGAGGGTGCGGTAGTTGATGGTTTCGGGCTTCTTGACCTCGCCGTGCGACCACTGGCGGATGTCATCGGCCGTCGCGAGACCGATTCGCAGCTCGTCGAAGAAGTTGACGTCGAGCACTTAATTCGTCCTCTGCTCTCGAAGGATGCGGAAGTTAGACCTCTTCGACGCTGCTCGGCTCACGCCGACCCAGGTCGATACCCAGCTCTTCCGCCGCACGGAAGACGTCCTCGTCACTGTCCCGCATCTCGATGGACATACCGTCACTGGACAGCACCTCCACGTTCAGACAGAGCGACTGCATCTCCTTGATGAGCACCTTGAAGGACTCAGGGATGCCCGGCTCGGGGATGTTCTCGCCCTTGACGATGGCCTCGTAGACCTTGACACGACCCACCACGTCGTCGGACTTGATGGTGAGGAGCTCCTGGAGCGCGTAAGCGGCGCCGTAAGCCTCCAGGGCCCAGACCTCCATCTCACCGAAGCGCTGGCCACCGAACTGCGCCTTACCGCCCAGCGGCTGCTGGGTGATCATCGAGTACGGCCCGGTGGAGCGGGCGTGGATCTTGTCGTCCACCAGGTGGTGGAGCTTGAGCATGTACTTGTAACCGACCGAGACCGGCTCGGCGAAGGGCTCACCGGTGCGACCGTCGAACAGCACGGCCTTTCCGTCCTCGTTGATGAGGCGGTCGCCGTCCTGGTCCGGGTTGACCGACCGGATGAGGCCGCTGAGCTCGTCACCGCGGAGGCCGTCGAAGACCGGGGTCGCCACACGGGAGTCGGCCTCGACCTCGGAGACCCCCATCGCGTCCAGGGACTTCTTCCAATCGGTGTCGAGCCCCTCGACGGTCCATCCGTTCTTGGCCAACCACCCCAAGTGGACCTCGAGCACCTGGCCGACGTTCATACGGCCGGGTACACCCAACGGGTTGAGGATGATGTCGATCGGGGTGCCGTCCTCCAGGAAGGGCATGTCCTCCTGGGGGAGGATCTTGGCGATGACACCCTTGTTGCCGTGGCGGCCGGCGATCTTGTCGCCGTCGGTGATCTTGCGCTTCTGGGCCACGTAGACGCGGACCATCTCGTTCACGCCGGGCGCGAGCTCGTCGCCGTCCTCACGGCTGAACACACGCACACCGATGACCTTGCCGGTCTCACCGTGCGGGACCTTCAGGGAGGTGTCGCGGACCTCACGGGCCTTCTCACCGAAGATGGCGCGCAGCAGACGCTCCTCGGGGGTCAGCTCGGTCTCGCCCTTGGGCGTGACCTTGCCGACCAGGATGTCGCCGTCGACGACCTCGGCGCCGATACGGATGATGCCCCGGTCGTCGAGGTCGGCCAGGACCTCCTCGCTGACGTTGGGGATCTCCCGCGTGATCTCCTCCGGGCCCAGCTTGGTGTCCCGGGCGTCGACCTCGTGCTCCTCGATGTGGATCGAGGACATGACGTCGTCCTGCACCAGCCGCTGGGAGAGGATGATGGCGTCCTCGTAGTTGTGCCCCTCCCAGGACATGTACGCCACGAGGAGGTTCTTGCCCAGCGACATCTCGCCCTGGTCCGTGGACGGACCGTCGGCCAGGACGTCGCGCTCCTCGACCCGTACGCCCTCGTGGACGATCGGGCGCTGGTTGAAGCACGTGCCCTGGTTGGAGCGCTCGAACTTACCCATGCGGTAGGTCCTGCGCGTGCCGTCGTCAGCCAGGACGGTGACGTAGTCGGCCGTGACGTCCTCGACGACACCGGCCTTCTCCGCCAGCACGACCTCGCCGGCGTCGGTGGCGGCACGGTACTCCATGCCGGTGCCGACGAACGGGGACTCGGCGCGCAGCAGCGGCACGGCCTGGCGCTGCATGTTGGAACCCATCAGCGCACGGTTGGCGTCGTCGTGCTCCAGGAACGGGATCATGGCGGTGGCGACCGAGACCATCTGGCGCGGCGACACGTCCATGTAGTCGACCTCGTCGGTGCTGACCTGCTCGAAGTCACCACCGCGCCGCCGCACGAGGATGCCCTCCTCGGCGAAGGTGCCGTCGGCGTTCATCGGCGTGTTCGCCTGCGCGATGACGTAACGGTCCTCTTCGTCCGCGGTGAGGTAGTCCACCTCGTCGGTGATGTGACCGTCGACGATCCGGCGGTACGGGGTCTCGACGAAACCGAAGGAATTGATGCGGCCGTAGGCGGCCAGCGAACCGATGAGGCCGATGTTGGGACCTTCAGGGGTCTCGATCGGGCACATACGGCCGTAGTGCGACGGGTGGACGTCGCGGACCTCGAAGCCCGCGCGCTCACGGGACAGACCCCCCGGACCCAGCGCCGACAGACGGCGCTTGTGCGTCAGCCCGGCCAGAGGGTTGGTCTGGTCCATGAACTGGGACAGCTGCGAGGTGCCGAAGAACTCCTTGATGGAGGCCACGACCGGACGGATGTTGATCAGGGTCTGCGGCGTGATCGCCTCGACGTCCTGGGTGGTCATCCGCTCACGGACCACACGCTCCATACGGGCCAGACCCAGGCGGACCTGGTTCTGGATGAGCTCACCGACGGTGCGCAGACGGCGGTTGCCGAAGTGGTCGATGTCGTCGGTCTCGATGACCCGTTCACCGAGCGGGGTCTCCTTCTCGGTCTCACCGGCGTGCAGGCGGACGAGGTAGTCGACCGTGTTGACGATGTCGTCCTCGGTCAGCGTGCCCTGCGTGTAGTCGGTGTCGAGGCCGAGCTTCTTGTTGATCTTGTACCGGCCGACCTTGGCGAGGTCGTAACGCTTCGGGTTGAAGTAGAGGTTCTCCAGAAGCGTCTGGGCCGACTCCTTCGTCGGCGGCTCGCCGGGACGCAGCTTGCGGTAGATGTCCAGCAGGGCGTCGTCAGTGCCGGCGGTCGGGTCCTTCTCCAGGGTGTTGCGGATGGACTCGTACTGACCGAACCGTTCCAGGATCTGGTCGGTGGTCCAGCCCAGCGCCTTGAGCAGGACGGTGACGCCCTGCTTGCGCTTGCGGTCGATGCGCACACCTACGAAGTCGCGCTTGTCGACCTCGAACTCCAGCCATGCACCGCGGGACGGGATGACCTTGCAGCCGTAGAGGTCCTTGTCCGAGGTCTTGTCGACAGAGGTGTCGAAGTAAACGCCCGGGGAGCGAACCAGCTGGGACACGACGACGCGCTCGGTGCCGTTGATGATGAAAGTGCCCTTGCTGGTCATGAGCGGGAAGTCGCCCATGAACACCGTCTGGCTCTTGATCTCACCGGTGTCGTTGTTGATGAACTCCGCCGTGACGAACATCGGGGCGGAGTAGGTCATGTCCTTGTCCTTGCACTCCTCTTCGGAGTACTTGGGCGGCTCGAACCGATGGTCGCGGAACGACAGCGACATCGTGCCCGAGAAGTCCTCGATCGGACTGATCTCCTCGAAGATCTCTTCGAGACCGGACTGCTCCGTAACGTCCTTGCGTCCGACGTTCCGGGCCGCCTCCAGTCGGGCCTGCCACTTCTCGTTTCCCAGGAGCCAGTCGAAGGACTCCGTCTGGAGGGCGAGAAGGTTCGGGACCTCGAGTGGTTCCGGAATACGGGCGAAGGAGACGCGGTGCGGACCAAGTACGTTAGCGGAGGCGTTGCGCGAGGCTGCCAACAGGGGTCCTTCCGAAGGCTTGTGGCGGTTGAAGCGCGCACGCCAGACGATCCGTCACGAGAAGGACCGTCACAACGAGGTCGAGACGGTCGCATCGAGTGGGAACGGCCTACCGGGTTCCGGTTGTACTACGGATGGCGGCAAACGTTCACCAACACAGGGATCACCAAAGGGCAGCGCAAAAGAGCAGTGTAGCCGGAAACTACACCGCTGTCCACCCACGGTCCATAACACCACTCACGACACCGGCAGGATCACCCGCCGAGGGCGATCCGTCAACCCCGAACACCCCGCCCGAGACCGGTCCCTCGTCGCGTTCCTTGCGGCTGGACGAGCGCGCCTGCCCCTGGCCCCAGGAGGGGGATGGTGAGCCAACAGACAACCCGAAGGGTTCCCCCGCGGGCAACGGGTAAACACTCCGCCCGGACCCCGTCAAGAATCCCGGGACGGGAGATTATCGCGTTCAAAGGACAGTTCGCACATGCACTCCCCCGGCACCCACCCGAGCGGCCCGACCAAGCCTGACACATCCCGGCCACCGGACTTCCACGGACACGGCGGCGTTCACGACACACGGGACGCCCCCGCCCGAGGCACTGAGCGGCCCGTGGAGACACGAACGCGGCCGCCCCTCCCTGAAGGGAAGGACGGCCGCGTGAAGCAGACCTGCGGGCATCTGCGGCCCGCGGGAGACTACTTGAGGGTGACGGTGGCGCCGGCGCCCTCGAGGGCCTCCTTGGCCTTGTCCGCGTTCTCCTTGTTGACGCCCTCGAGCAGAGCCTTCGGAGCGTTGTCGACCAGGTCCTTGGCCTCCTTGAGGCCCAGGCTCGTGATGCCGCGGACCTCCTTGATGACCTGGATCTTCTTGTCGCCGGCCGACTCGAGGACGACGTCGAACTCGTTCTTCTCCTCCTCGGCGGCAGCCTCGCCACCGCCACCGGCGGGGGCGGCCACGACGGCGGCGGCCGGGGCGGCGGCCTCGACGTCGAACTTCTCCTCGAAGAGCTTCACGAACTCGGAGAGCTCGAGGAGGGTCATCTCCTCGAACGCAGCAAGCAGGTCCTCGTTGCTGAGCTTCGCCATGGTGCGATCTCTCTTTCTCTACAGGACACGCGCGCCGATCAGACGCCGCGTGCGAGCCTTCGGCGGGCGGCGGCCCGCCGTGGTTCAGGGGTTCTAGGCGGCTTCCTCGGAGCTCTTCTTCTCCTCGAGGGCCTTCGCGAGACGCGCGGCCTTGAGGGGGAGAGCCTGGAAGACGGCGGCGGCCTGGCCCTGCTTGGACTTGAGGGCACCGGCCATCTTCGAGAGAAGCACCTCGCGGGACTCCAGTTCGGCCAGCTTGGTGATCTGGTCGGCGTTCATCGTCTTGCCGTCGATGATGCCGCCCTTGATCACCAGGGCGGAGTTCTGCTTCGAGAAGTCACGCAGGCCCTTGGCCGCCTCGACCACGTCACCGTGGACGAAGGCGATCGCGGAGGGACCCTCGAGGAGGTCGGAGACCTCTTCGTCGATCTCTGCGTCCTTGACCGCGATCTTGGTCAGGGTGTTCTTCACGATGCGGAATCGCGCAGTCTGGCCGAGGCCACGGCGGAGCTCGTTGAGCGCCGCCACGGAGAGCCCCCGGTATTCGGTCAGCACGGCACCGTTGGACTCACGGAACTCGTCCGCGAGCTCGGCGACCGCGGCTGCCTTGTCCGGCCTCGCCATGGGACTCCTTCCAACATTGTCGTCACCCCGCCCGACGGCGGGGATGCTCCCCGCCCCGAAGGGCGGACGTTTCCGCTCCCGGTCGGCGGACCTTGCGGTCGTCCGACCCTGAGGGGCGTTCGGGCCACGGGCCCCGGATCCCGGTGGACCACCGGTACCGGCCGACGACAACACCGGCTGTCTCCCACGGACTCGTCGCGATCGGCGTCAGCACGAGAAAAGCCCCGAGCGCCAGGCGCACGGGGCACGACCACGTCCTCAGGGGCACATATCGGTACCCGGGACGGGAAAGCTCTGAGTGACACCTGCGCGGGCGCCCATCGTGGACGGGTCCTTAGGTCACCCTTGCGGGCGACGACCAGCGGTCTTCGGCAGTTTCCCACCTTACCCCACGCTCCGGGGTACATCGAACGGCGATCGGCAGCGGCCGGGCCGGCCGCTGCACACCCCACGCCGTCGGCGGGGCCCGCCCACGAGAGCGGGCCCCGACCTCCTCCGAACGGAAGAGGTCGGGGCCCGCGGTGTCTACGGCCTCAGGGCCGCAAATCCCGGGAAGCTCAGACTTCGAGCGGGATGGAGGGGCCCATGGTCGTGGTCATGGCGCCCTTCTTGATGTAGCGGCCCTTGGCGGCGGACGGCTTGATCCGGGTCACCTCGTCCAGGGCGGCCTGGTAGTTCTCCACCAGCTTGGCGTCCTCGAAGGAGCCCTTGCCGATGATGAAGTGCAGGTTCCCGTGGCGGTCGACGCGGAACTCGATCTTGCCGCCCTTGATGTCGCTGACGGCCTTGGTCACGTCGGTGGTGACGGTGCCGGTCTTCGGGTTCGGCATCAGGCCACGGGGACCGAGCACGCGGCCCAGGCGGCCGACCTTGCCCATGAGGTCCGGGGTGGCCACAACGGCGTCGAAGTCCAGGAAACCGTTCTGGATCTCCTGCACGAGGTCGTCGTCACCGACGTAGTCGGCGCCAGCGGCGCGAGCCTGCTCGGCACGCTCACCGGTCGCGAAGACCAGGACCCGAGCGGTCTTACCGGTGCCGTGCGGCAGGTTCACGGTGCCACGGACCATCTGGTCGGCCTTGCGCGGGTCGACACCCAGACGCAGGGCGACCTCGACGGTCGGGTCGAACTTGACCTTGGCGGTGTCCTTGGCCAGCTTCACTGCCTCGGCGGGGCTGTAGAGCTGGTCACGGTCCACCAGCTCACTGGCTTTGCGGTGGTTCTTGCTGCGCTTCACGCTTGTCTCCTCTGCGGACGTGTGGTCACTGGGCCAGCGCCTGGCCCTGCCACGGTCGGTCACGGACGCCGCGCGTCCGCTCACCCCGGCGCAGTACACCGGAGCCACCCGAGGGGGTGTTACTTGATCACGATGCCCATGGAACGGGCAGTGCCCTCGACGATCTTGCTGGCGACGTCGATGTCGTCGGTGTTGAGGTCGGGCAGCTTGGTCTGCGCGATCTCACGCACCTGGTCGGCGCTGATCGTGGCGGCGGTGGTACGCCCGGGGTCGGTCGCGGCCTTGTCGACGCCCGCGGCCTTGAGGATCATCTTCGGCGCCGGCGGCGTCTTCGTGACGAAGCTGAAGGAGCGGTCCTCGTAGATGGAGATCTCTACGGGGATGACGTTCCCGCGCTGAGCTTCCGTCGCAGCGTTGTACTGCTTGCAGAAGTCCATGATGTTGACGCCGTGCGGACCGAGAGCGGTACCGACGGGCGGAGCCGGAGTGGCCTGACCGGCGGGGAGCTGCACCTTGACGAGTGCTGCCAGTTTCTTCTTCGGAGGCATATCGGGTCCTTTGCCTGATGTGCGGTGTGTATCGGTCCCGTCCCCTCGACGGCACCGGGGGCGGCGACGGAGGCCGCGGGGTGCCGCGCGCCGAACGGGTCGTGATCCCGGACACGGGGTCGCGGGGCGCGGTCCGCCGGGACCGGACGGACCGGGGCCGTGCACCGCGGTGCGGGCACGAGCCGGTGGGCCCATCCGAGGATGGACCCACCCAGTCTATGCCGCCCGGTGAGTGGCCCGGGCCGGGCTCCGGCGAGGGCCGGAAGGGATCAGATCTTGGAGACCTGGTTGAACGACAGCTCGACCGGGGTCTCACGGCCGAAGATCGACACCAGGACCTTGAGCTTCTGGGTGTCGGCGTTGATCTCGCTGACCGTGGCGGGCAGGGTCGCGAACGGCCCTTCCATGACGGTGACGGACTCGCCGACCTCGTAGGCCACGTCGGTACGGGCCTCGCCGCCACCGCCGGCAGCGGCCGCGGTACCACCGGCCTGCTGCTCCTGCTCCGGCTCCTCCTCGGGCTCGGGGGCCAGGAGTTTGGCGACCTCGGTCATGCTGAGCGGCGCGGGCTTGTTGGACAGGCCGACGAAGCCGGTCACGCCCGGGGTGTTGCGGATGGCCGACCAGGACTCGTCGGTCAGGTCCATGCGGACGAGGACGTAACCGGGCAGGACCTTCTCGGTGACCTGCTGACGCTTACCGCTCTTGACCTCGGTGACCTCGTGCTCGGGCACCTCGACCTGGAAGATGAACTCCTCCATGTTGAGGGACTGGGTGCGGCTCTCGACATTGGTCTTGACCCGCTTCTCGTAGCCCGCGTAGGTGTGCACGACATACCAGTCGCCCGGGAGAAGGACGAGCTCGTTCTTGAACTCCTCGACGGGGTCGAGGCGCGGGAGTTCGGGCTCCTCGTCGGCCTCGGTCTCGCTGTCCTCGGCGGCACCGCTCAGTTCCGGGCTGTCGGCCTCGGTCGACTCGACCGCGTCCTCCGTCTGCTCGCCCGCCTGGCCGGTCGCTTCCGCCGACGACTGATCCGGCTCCTCTTCGGGGAGGTCGTCAGAGGTCAGTGGGGACTCGGACACGGCTGCTCTTTCTCTCGTCGGATCACTCTGCGGGGGCGACGCACGCCGAGCGCGCCTCGAACCCAGTCCTGACAGCTTAAGGTCTCCGCGAGCAGGAAGGGACCAGTACGCTCACGTGAGACGGGGGGAGGATCGCCGGAGAGAGGGGGTCCGGTCAGGCGGAAGGGGTGCCGAAGGTTCCGTAGAGCCACGTGACGGCCTCGCCGAAGGCGAAGTCCAGCACGGAGACGTATGCCAGCACGATCACCACGAAGACCAGGACGACGATGGTGTAGGTGACCAGTTCCCGGCGCGTGGGCCAGCGGACCTTGCGGAGCTCGCCGGCGACCTGCTTGGTGAAGGTCACCGGACCGGTGCGACGCGGCCGCTCATTGTTGGGCTTGGCGTCGGCGTCAGTCTGAGTCACCTGAGGGTCCTTAGGGTCGCTGGCCGCTGAAATCCCGGTGAGCTCCCGGTGGCCGGGGGCGCCGGAGGCGCCACCCGACCGCGCGAGCATTTGCAGGGCAGGAGGGACTCGAACCCCCAACCGCCGGTTTTGGAGACCGGTGCTCTGCCGATTGAGCCACTGCCCTTGGGAAGGAAACCGATCCTCACCATAGCCGCTCCGGACCACGGCCGCACACCGTTACATGTGCCACACCGTCAGGACCGTCCGACAGGAAAGAGTGTATGCCCTCGGCCCCCGTGTGGCCAAACCGCCTGCGCTCACCGTTCGGCAGCGGAGCATTCCGGCCCCGGTCACCGGCCCTTCCCTCCCGCTCGGGCCCTCCCGGCACATGACAAACTGGAGGGCATGACTGAACGACCGCGCATCTCCGCACGTATCAGCGCCATCTCCGAATCGGCGACCCTGGCCGTGGACGCCAAGGCCAAGGCCATGAAGGCCGAGGGCCGCCCCGTGATCGGCTTCGGTGCCGGGGAGCCGGACTTCCCGACCCCCGACTACATCGTCGAGGCCGCTGTCGAGGCTGCCCGTCAGCCGAAGAACCACCGCTACTCCCCGGCCGGCGGCCAGCCCGAGCTCAAGAAGGCCATCGCCGAGAAGACCCGCCGCGACTCCGGGTACGAGGTCGAGCCCTCGCAGGTCCTGGTCACCAACGGCGGGAAGCAGGCCATCTACGAGGCCTTCGCCGCGATCCTGGACCCGGGCGACGAGGTCATCGTCGTGGCCCCGTACTGGACCACCTACCCCGAGTCGATCAAGCTCGCGGGCGGCACCCCCGTCTTCGTCACCACCGACGAGAGCACCGGGTACCTGGCCTCCGTCGACCAGCTCGAGGAGGCCCGCACCGACCGGACCAAGGTCCTGGTCTTCGTCTCCCCCAACAACCCCACCGGCGCGGTCTACCCGCGCGACCAGGTGCGCGCCATCGGCGAGTGGGCCGACCGGCACGGCCTGTGGGTGCTCACCGACGAGATCTACGAGCACCTGGTCTACGGGGACACCGAGTTCAGTTCGCTGCCCGTCGAGGTCCCGCAGATCGCGGACCGCACCCTCGTCGTGAACGGTGTCGCGAAGACCTACGCGATGACCGGCTGGCGTGTGGGCTGGATCATCGGCCCCGAGGACGTCATCAAGGCCGCGAGCAACCTGCAGTCGCACGCCACGTCCAACGTCGCCAACGTCTCCCAGGCCGCCGCGATCGCCGCCGTGGGCGGGGACCTGGCCGCCGTCGAGAAGATGCGTGGGTCCTTCGACCGCCGTCGGCGCACGATCGTGCGCATGCTCAACGAGATCGACGGTGTGGTCTGCCCCGAGCCGCAGGGTGCATTCTACGCCTACCCGTCGGTCAAGGGTGTTCTGGGCAGGACGGTCCGGGGCCGTACCCCGCAGACCTCCACCGAGCTGGCCGAACTCATCCTGGAGGAGGCCGAGGTCGCGGTCGTCCCGGGTGAGGCCTTCGGCACCCCCGGCTACCTGCGCCTGTCCTACGCCTTGAGTGACGAGGACCTCACCGAAGGCGTGGGCCGGATCCAGAAGCTGCTGGCCGAGGCACGGTAACCCCGGTCACAGGCACGGCCCCAGCGGCACCGAGGAACGCGTCCCGGACTCTCCCGGGGCGCGTTCCTCGTTTTCGGTCCCTTCCGGCCCTTCACATACGGCAGGCTTGGTGCATGGAGACACCGACCACCGCCCGCCGATTGGAGCGGTTGCCCAAAGCACATCTGCACCTGCACTTCACCGGCTCGATGCGCCACGAGACGCTGGTCGAGCTCGCCGACAAGAACGGCGTGCACCTACCGCACTCGCTGGCCAAGGAGTGGCCGCCGAAACTGCGCGCCACCGACGAGCGGGGTTGGTTCCGGTTCCAGCGCCTGTACGACATCGCCCGTTCGGTGCTGCGTACCCCCGATGACCTGTACCGCCTGCTTCGCGAGGCCGCCGAGGACGAGCGTGCCGCGGGATCGGGGTGGTTGGAGATCCAGGTCGACCCGGGCGGCTACTCGTCCTTGTTCGACGGCCTGACCTCCACCCTGGAGCTGATGCTGGACGCGGCCGCGGCCGCCCAGCGCGACACGGGCGTGCACATCGGCCTCATGGTGGCCGCCAACCGCACCAAGCACCCTCTGGACGCCAAGGCCCTGGCCCGACTGGCCCGCCAGTACGCGGGCCGGGGTGTGGTCTCCTTCGGCCTCAACAACGACGAACGCCGGGGGCGGGCCCGCGAGTTCGAGGGCGCCTTCCGTATCGCCAAGCGCGCCGGCCTCCTCTCCGCTCCGCACGGCGGGGAGCTCGGTGGCCCGCGCAGTGTGCGCGAGTGCCTGGACGAGCTCGGGGCCGACCGTGTGGGACACGGGGTACGTGCTGTGGAGGACCCCTACCTGCTGGAGCGCATCGCCACCCGGGGCATCACCCTCGAGGTGTGCCCGACCTCCAACGTGGGCCTCGGCGTGATCGACGAGATCGACCGCCTGCCGTTGCGTCGCCTCTACGAGGCGGGCGCACCGATCGCCCTGGGCACGGACGACCCCCTGCTGTTCGGACCGCGTCTGGTCGAGCAGTACGAGATCGCCCGCTCGGTCTTCGGTTTCGGCGACGCGGAGCTGGCCGAGCTCGCGCGGATGTCGATCCGTGGGGCGGGGGCGCCGGAGGACCTGAAGAAGGAACTCTTGGCGGGGGTGGACACCTGGCTCGCCTCCGATCCGGGGTGAGTCCCCCGCTCGGGGCCGGGCAGCCACCTCCGGTCCCTCAGGGATCAGCCCAGAAGGGCAAGGGCCCCTCGGGTGAGCATGGCCGCGCCGGCGATGAAGAAGAGGGCGGAGGCACCGATACGGATCGCCTTCTCGGGGAGTTTCTTGCCGAGGAGGGCGCCGAGGGCGATGGCGACGGCGTCGGCCGCGACCATGCCGGCGGTGGAGCCGATCCACACCGGGAACCAGTGGTGCTGGGTCCCGACGGTGATCGTGGCCAACATGGTCTTGTCACCGAGCTCGGCGACGAAGAAGACCAGGGCGACGGTCATGAAACCGGAGCGGATACGGCGTGAGGCGGCGCGTTCCTCGTCCTTGTCGGTCATCTCGTCGCCGCGCAGGGTCCAGGCCCCGAAGAACAGGAACGCCAGGCCCGCTGCGAGGGTGAGCCAGTCCGTGGGGACGGCTGCTCCGAGGACCTCGGCGATGAAGACACTCCCCAGGTGCACCACCGCGGTCGCGGCGGTGATGCCGAGCACGACGGTGAGTACCCGGTAACGCGTCGCGAGGGACATCGCCACCAATTGTGTCTTGTCGCCCATTTCTGCGAAGAAAATAGCGAGCGCACTCACGGCGAGCCCGGCCGAGAATCCTGTCATTCTTCACCTCGATCGACCTGGAACGGGGCGAGCAAAGGCGCGGAGGCGCCTCTCCGACCCGGACTTCTCCTCTGCCCTGGGCCGAAGGTCTCGCCCGCCCCGGCTCCAACGGCCAAGGGCTCGTGCGACCGGGCACGGTGGGCCGGTATGTCGATCGCACGCATCGGGGACTACTCCCCTTCGGTGAGTACGACGTTACGACAAAAGCAAGAAAAAAGGCAATTCATGGCCCTGTCGAATTCACCCGACAAGACCCTCGAATAAAAAAGTTCGCCGCACCCAACTCGATAATTGGGTACGGCGGTAAAAGAATGTGGCCGGAACAGCCCTACAGGGCCACGCCCACCATGACGGGTTCATTGACCAGGCGGACCCCGAAGACCGTCTCGACCCCGGCCCGCACCTCACGGGCCAGGGCGAGCAGGTCCTCCGTGGAGGCCCCGCCGGGGTTGGTCAGCGCCAGTGTGTGTTTACCGGAGATACGGGCCGGACCTTCGCCGTACCCCTTGGCGAACCCGGCCTTGTCGATCAGCCACGCGGCGGAGAGCTTGACCCCGCCGCGACCGTCGGGGTGGCCGGGCACCGGCACGTCGGGGCCCAGGCGCTCGGCGGTGCGCTCGCGCACCGCGGCGAAGGTCTCCTCGGACACGATCGGGTTGGTGAAGAACGACCCGGCGCTGCGGGTGTCGGGGTCGCTCTCCTCCACCACCATGCCCTTGCCCCGGCGCAGGCCCAGGACGGTCCTCCGAGCGTGCTCCAGCGGCACCCGCTCGCCCGCGTCGACGCCCAACGTTCGGGCGACCTCGGCGTAGGCGACGGGACGGCTGAGGTCGGAGCGGTGCAGCTCGAAGAGGACTTCGCACACCACATAGCGGGACCGGCCCTTGAAGACGCTGTCGCGGTAGGTGAAACCGCACTCGCCGTTGGTCATGGTGCGCAGCTCGCCGGTCTCCCGGTCGTGGACCAGCACCTCGCGCACGGTCTGGCTGACCTCCTGGCCGTAGGCGCCCACGTTCTGGATCGGGGTGGAGCCGACCCGGCCGGGGATCCCGCTGAGGAACTCCAGTCCGCTGAGGCCCTCGCCGACCACACGCTCGACCAACGGGTCCCACTCCACGCCTGCCTGAGCACGCAGGAACACCACGGCCTCACCGGTGTCCGGGTCGGTGCCGGCCTCCTCGAAGGAGACATCCCGGGTGTCGGTGTGCACCACGGTGCCGGGGAAACCGGAGTCGGCCACGACGAGGTTGCTGCCCCCGCCCAGGAGCAGGACGGGCTCACCGGCCTCGTCGGCCCCGCGCACGGCGGCCACGAGCTCATCGGTCGTGGTGGCCCGCACGAAGGTCTTGGCGGGCCCTCCCAGGCCGAGTGTGGTGTAGTCGGCCAGTACGGGCCGGTCGTCGGAGAACGTGGACACCTCAACCACCTCTGTCGGATCCGTCAGGACGCGAGCCGCACCAGGGCCTTGGACTGCACCAGCACCTTCGCACCGCCGGAGCGGGCACTGAGCAGCACGCCGACGGTCCCGTCGTCGTTCTTGGACTTGACCTTGCCTCCCACGGTGATCTCGGTGCCCTCGTCGTCGTCGGGAACCGTCACCGGGGCGGAGAAACGCACGGAGTAGTCGAGGACACAGCCCGGGTCCCCGGTCCAGTCGGTCAGCACCCGCGCGGCCTCGGCCATGGTGAACATGCCGTGCGCGATCACGTCGGGCAGCCCGACGGACTTGGCGAAGCGCTCGTTCCAGTGGATGGGGTTGAAGTCGCCCGAGGCGCCCGCGTAGCGGACGAGGTCCAGACGCCGGACCGTGAAGGTCTGTTCGGGAATCTCGGTGCCGACCTCGACGTCGGCGTGGCGCAACCTGCTCACGCTGGTGTTCCTCACGTATCGCTGGGGACTGGGGTGCGGCCTGCTCATGCTCCGCGAACGACCAGCATCATCGTGGCGGTGACCACGTGCTCGCCACCCGCGTCCGCGGCCTCGGTCTCCAGGGTCAGCAGATCGTTGCCGCCCAGGGTCTTGATCCCGGTGATACGAGTGACGCTGGAGAGTACGTCCCCGGCCAGGAGCGGGCGCGAGTACTGGAAACGCTGGTCGCCGTGGACCACACGGGAGAAATCCACACCCAGGTCGGGGTCGGCCACGGCCTGCGCCGAACCGGCCATGCCGAGGATCACCGGAAAGGTCGGCGGCGCCACCACGTCGGCATACCCCAGGGTGCGTGCCGACTCGCGGTCGACGTAGGCGGGGTTGGGATCGTTGATCGCCTCGGCGAACTCGCGGATCTTGCCCCGGGTGACCTCGTAGACCTCAGGGGCAGGGTACTCCCGGCCGAGGTGGTCAGGGTTGATCGCCACGGTCTCCCTCTTCTGGGTTGGGGCCGATGAGTGCCCGACACACGAAAAACCCGGTGAGCCGACAGCTCACCGGGTTGGAAGTCCAAGCGGAGTCCGTTGTCCCGGACGCCGTCTCCCGTCCGCGCTCCACGCGCGGCACACGCACGACCTAGCGGGTCTCGCGGTGCTCGTTGTGTGTACGGCAGTACGAGCAGAACTTCTTGATCGAGAGCCGGTCGGGGGTGTTCCGACGGTTCTTGCGCGTGATGTAGTTACGGTTCTTGCACTCCTGGCAGGCCAGGGTGATCTTCGGCCTCACGTCTGTGGCAGCCACTTCGGAGTGCCTTTCTCGCTGGAAACATTACTGACACGCAGCAGAACACTGCTGTACACCCGCGAAGACCCCTGGCGCATTACCGTTCCCAGGGGTCGGCGGGTTGGTAGCGGGGGCCGGACTTGAACCGACGACACAGCGATTATGAGCCGCTTGCTCTACCGACTGAGCTACCCCGCCCCGATCTGACGGGGACCGGACCCTGCTTTCGGGTCTTCCCCGGACCGGCCGACGGCTCGCGCCGACCACCCACCTGAGTGGATCGGACCGCTTCAAGTGGTGGAGCCCCTTTACGGAATCGAACCGTAGACCTTCTCCTTACCATGGAGACGCTCTGCCGACTGAGCTAAAGGGGCGCGCTGTGCGGGGCTTCCTCTCGTCCGCCCCGAGGGCGTTGCCCCCGTGCGCTGATTAGAACTATACAGGCCTCAGGGGGTGCTCTGCCAAATCGGAGGCCGCCACCCCTCCCCCGACCATGCCCCGGGGCCACCCCAGAACGGGCGTCATAGCTGGTCAGCGGCGGTTTTCGCCGCTTTCCCGACCTCTGTGCGGGCACGAGAAAAACCTGGAATGTGACCTGGAGCTCCCCGGGTCGCAGCCCTCAGCGCCCTTCGTCGAGCCACACGTTGGACATCGCGTCGCGGTTGATCGTGCGGATCGAGGCGGGCAGCCCCAACCGCCGCATCGCGTCCGGCAACCGGGTGTCGTGGGTGAAGACGATCAGCTGGCGGTACCGGCCCGCCTCCGCCAGGACCGAGGCCAGTCCCTCGACCGTCTCGGTGTCCATCGCCTGCACGGGGTCGTCCAGGACGAGGAACCCGAACGGGTTGCCTTCTACCAGGGCGCGGGGCAGGCAGATCGACAGCGCCAGAGCCTGGAACTCACCCTGGCTCAACAGGCCGGGTGCGCTCGTCTGGTCATCGGCACCGTCCACTGCCACGTCCACCTCGACCCTGCGTCGGACCCCACGGCCGGTGAGACGCATGCCCTGCAGGTCGATGTGGCGTTCCTGGCGCAGGCGGTACCAGACCTGCTCGGCCTGGGCCGCGACCGGCCCGAGGCGCTCGGACCGCAGTTCACGCCCGCGCTCGGCCAACCAGTCGAGGGCCTCCTCGGCCGGGGCCAGGGTCTCGCTCGCCCTGATCGCCTCCTGGGCCTCGTCGAGCCACTCGGAGAGGCGCCCCGCGAGGTCGGCCCACCCCCCTGTGGGGTCCTCCAGGCGTTCACCCGCGTCTCGGCGCGCACTGATGGCGGCGGTGCGCAGTTGCTTGCCGACCGTCTCGATGTGTTCGGCCAGCTCGCCGAGGTCGGTGATCGTGTTGCCCGATTCCCACAGCGCCCACACCTGGCCCAGTTCACTGTCGTGCGGCAACCAGGTCGGCATCGGGGAGAGCAGGAACCGGGCCTGGTCGCGGGCCGCCTCGGCACGTCCGTACGCGGCCTCGGCGGTGGCGGCCTGGGGGCGCAGGGCCCGCACCTGGGCCTTGGCCCGGCGCACCCAGTCCGGCCCGAGGGCCCCGGAGGCCGAGCAGGTGGGACAGGTCGTCTCGGAAGGGTGGCGCTGGTGGTGTTCCAGGGCCTGCTCGAGCAGGCTGACGACGCCGTGTGCGTGGTCGCCCTTGGTCCCGGCCGCCATCGCCAGTTCCATCGAGGCCCCGCGCAGTTCGTTGACCACGTCGGCGATGACGACCCGCTCGGGCACGCTCAGCCGGCGCAGCCGGCGCAGAACCGTGTGCTGAGCGGGGTCGGCCGGACCGTCGTCGGCGGCGATGCGGCGCAGTTCACCGAAGTCCAGGTGCTGAGCGGTGAGCAGGGACACGGCCCGGGCGGCCCGGGGATCGTCGGAAGCGCGCAGGGCCTCCAGGAGCAACCGGAGCTCGCGGGAAGGACGGTCCCGGCGTTTGGCGAGCCCGTCACACACCCGGGCCAGGCGACGTTCGGCCTCGGCCAGGTCGGTCAGGCCCAGGAGCGCGGTGAGGGTGTCGTAGAGCTCCGCGGAGCGGCCGGTGACGGTACGGCCCAGCTCGTCGTAGGAGAGGAAGGGGCGGTAGCGGACCAGGTCCTCGCCCCAGTCGAGCGTGCGCAGGTGCGAGACCTCACCGTCGGGCCGCACGACCTCCCCGCGTGCCGAACGGACACTCTCGCCGACCCAGCGGCGGGTGATGCGGGTCGGGGCCTGGTCGCCGGCGAAGTGGATGTCGACGCTGGCCTCGGTGCGCTCGTCGTAGTGCAGGTTGCGCCATCCGTCGCGCCACCCGGTGGGCATCGCGTCCCAACGGGGGTTGCGCCCGGTCAGGGCCGCCTCGGCCGCTTCGGCGAAGCTGGACTTGCCCGAACCGTTGCGTCCGACGATGACGTGGAGGCCGGGCCCGGTGGGGAAGGTGAGTTCGGCGGGACGGCCGATACCGCGGAACCCCTGTACACGGATCCCGGTCAGCTGTGAGTGCGGGGCCCTGCCCGGGCGGCCCTGGTACGCCGCACCCGGTTCGGGCATCTCACGCCCGTCCAGGACCGCGGACACGGCCTCGTCGCCCCACAGTGCCGCACGGACCCAGTCCCGTGTCTGCCGGTTCAACCGCGACCGCTCCAGCACCGCCAGAAGCACCTCCGCGGTGGGGTCGTCGACCGGCGGAGGTCCATGGCCGTCCTGTCCGTGCCGCTCGAACGTCTCGTGGCTTCGAGCCACCTTCGCCACCCGCCTCACTGATCGCTTCGCACCGGGGTCAGGGTGCGCCCGGCGGGCACTCGACCAGTTGCGTGAGGATCCGTCGGTGCGACGGACGGTGCCCACCGGACACAGCCTAGAACAGCCGTGGCCGACGGGTACGGCATGCCCGGGCACTCGTCCCTCCGAACGGCCGGCACACCCCGCTGCCGTCGGTCAGACACCGACCAGACGCCGTCGGCTCCCGTCCCAGGTGAAGTGGAGCGTGGCGATCCCCGGCACGTTCGGGTCACGCAGGCACTCGTAGATGTTGAGGCTGGGAACGCTCGGGAAACAACCCCAGACCCGTTCGGAGGTGAGTACGAAGTCGAGGTCGAGCTCGACCAACAGTCCGAGCAGGCGCCCGTGCGTGGGTTCGTCGACCTTGGCGAAGGCGTCGTCGAGCAGGATCAGTCTCGGCGCCCACGGCGCGCGGGCGGCGAGTGCGTCGAAGTGGGCGGCGGCCGCGGCGAACAGCACCAGGTAGGCCACGACCCGCTGTTCGCCCTGGCTCAGCGCCGTGCGGTGTCCCAGACGCCGCTCGTCACCGTTGCCGTCGGTGACGTGGACGGTGAAGGCGAACCAGGATCGGTAGTCCAGGGCCGCACGGAGCTGGGCACCGCCGGTGGCGGTCGGGTCGAGGCGGCGGATCGCCTCGATGCACCGGCGCAGGGCGTCGCGCAGACGGGTGGTCTGCACGCGGGTGCGTTCCTCCGGCGGTGTGGCCAGCAGAGGCACGACCGCCTCGATGTCGGCGCCCGCGTCGGGTGCCAGGCGCCAGTCGAGGCGCACCCCGAGGCCCGCGGAGGTCGTCACGTCCTTGAGCACGTCGTTCATGGTGTCGATGAGTGCGCGGGCCTCGTCGATCTGGCGGGACAGGTGCCCGGCCAGCTCCCCGAGCAGGTGGCGTTCGAAGGCCTCCTCCTCGGCGATGGCGACGGTCTCCTCCGAACGTGTGAAGGCGGCGGAGAGCCTTTCGGCGTAGGCGGTGACGTCGTGGTCGCCGTCCTCGTCGTGCACGGTGATGCGCTTGAGGCCGCGGGGTTCGGTGAGCTCGGTACGTGAATGGGCCCACGCGGCGGAGGTGAGGCGCTCGTGCAGCTCCTCACGGCTGCTGAGTACGGAACTGTCGTCGACCTCCGGTGCTTCCTCCTGCGCGGCCAGGTCCTCCTCCAGCAGGGCGGTGAGGGCCTCCAGCAGTTCCAGGCGAGTTTCCGGGGCTGTGGCGGTGTCCTGGCCGTCCTCGTCCTCGGCACGGGGCCGCAGGTAAGCGGGGAGCGGGGAGTCCTCGGCGGCGAGGCGGTCGAGCCCTGCGGCGCCCAGCAGAACGGCGTCGGGGACCTCTGTCCGGCCCTCGCCCTCGGTGGCCAGGGAGGCGGCGAGCTCGTCGCCGGCGGCCAGGGCGCGGCCGATCTGTTCGTTGAGCTCGCGTCCGGCGATGTCCAGGCGGGCCTCGGCCTCGACACGGGAGTCGCGGGCGCGTTGGGCGGCGCGTTCCAGTTCCGGCAGGCGGCGTTCGGCCTCGTCGGCGCGGCCCTGCACCTGGGAACGGGCGGCATCGAGCTGTTCGCCGGCGACCGAGCGGGCCCGGTCCCCGAGTTCGATCTGGCGACGCACGGTGATCATGTCGTCGATGGCGTTGCCGCGGACGTCCTCGGCGGCCACCCGGGCGTCGCGGGTACGGCGCCAGGCGGCGACGTGGCGGTCGTGCCCGGCCAGGTCGCGGGCGAGCACGTCCAGGGAGCGCAGGGCCGAGGTGAGCAGTACGCGCAGGTGGTCGAGGGCGCGCAGGGTGCTGTCGAGTTCGGTACGGCCCGTGGGCAGGGTGTGTTCGGCGGCGGCCGTGCGCAGGCGTTCGCGGGTGTCGAGGAGTTCGGCCCGGGCCTCCTCCTCGGCCCGGCGCGCGGCTTCGTGGTTGCCACGGGCGGTCGCGACGTCGGCACGGGCGAGGTGGAGGGTGGTCCAAGCGCGTACGAGTTCGCTGGAGTCGGGCAGGTCCCGGGAGACCCGGAGGAGCTCGGCGTAGGACTGCTCGACCGCCCAGCGGCGTTCCCCTGCCTCGGAGAGCAGGGCCTCGGCGATGGCCATACGGCGGTCGGTGTTGGCGCGGACCCGGTCGCGGCCGCGTTTGCGGGCGGCCTCACCGATGTATTCGGGATCACTCTTGAAGTGGGCCCCACCGAGCACGCCCAGACGCCAGGAGCCCGTCAGGGAGACGGAGCTGACGGTTGCCACGGATTCGTCGCGGCGGTGCTTGGCCTCGTTGTCCTCCGTACTCTGGCCGACCGAGTGCAGGGACACCGACGCGAGCAGGGAACGGACGGTCTCGGTGCTGACGCCCTGGCCGGGTGAGGACACCGGTACGAGTACGTCGAGGAGGGTGCGTCCCTTGGCCTGGCGGGCCGGGCTGAGGACGAGGTCGCGGGTGGAGGGGTCGTAGAGGTGGCCGTCAGCACGCAGCCATGCGGTGAGCAGCCCGCTGGCTTCCAGGGCGGCCTCGAGTCCGGCCTGTTCCCGGGTGCTGAGCCCGTCGGCGAAATCCACGGCCAGGTGGAAGGGCAGGCCCTCGCCCTCGGGACGGGGCGCGGTGGACCAGCCCGGGCGCGGCGGCGTGGGGTCGTTCTCGCCGTCGCGGCGGTCGGTGAGCTCGGCGAGTTCGTCGGACAGGCGGCCCTCCTCGCCGACGGCGACGTCGCGGCGCGAGCGCAGTTCCTCCAGGAGGGGGTCGACGGTGTCGTGTGCCAGGCGCGCGACGGTCCCGGGGACCTCGGGCTCCAGGACCCGCAGTGTGTCGGACAGCGGCAGTTCGACGGAGGCCTCCAGTTCGTGGATGGCCTCCCCCAGGGCGTGGGCGTGGCTGTGGTCGCGCAGGCGTGCGGTCCAGGCACGGACCCCGTCCGCGTAGGCGGCGCTCTCCTCGCGCAGGGCCTCGACGGCCGTCTGTTCGCGCGTGTGGGCGTGCTCGAGGACGGCTTCGGCGCTCTCGGCCTCGCTGGTCAGGGCCAGGACCCGGCGGTCGGTGGCGGCCTCCTCGGAGATGAGGGCCGTGAGCCGGTCGGCCTGTTCGGCTCGGCGGGCCGCGGCCGACACGGCACCGGTGAGGTGGTCGTGCAGGAGCCCCAGGCGTTCGCGCAGGACCTCGGTGTCGAGCCCTTCCACCGGTGCGCGTTCGACGGCCTGTTCCAGGCCCTGGAGGTCGGCGCGGGTGCTGCTCTCGCGGGGGGCGAGGGAGGTCGTGGCGGTTTCGGGGACCCGGCCCAGCGCGTCGGGGGACAGGCCCGCGGCGCCGGTGGCCCGTACGGCCTCGGCGTGGGTGCGGTTCAGTGTCTCCAGGGCCCGTCCGACGTTGCCCGCGTCCTCCACGAGGCGGTCCACGGAATGGCGTTCGGTGGTCTCCGCGTGCTCGGCCGCGACCGAGGCGGCCTCGGCGGCCCGGATGTAGGCGTTGACGGCGGCGTCGTAGGCGCGGCGTTGCTCGCCCGTTGCGGCTTCTCCCCCGCCGGCGCCGACCAGGGTGGCGTCGTCGGCGCGTGCGGTGTCGCGGGTGCGGCGGGCCTGGTCGCGTTCCTCGGCGACCTGGCCCTCGGCGGTGACGAGCCCGTCGAGTTCGCTGCGCAGGCGCTCGGTCTCCTCGGTACGGCGGGCACAGGCCTCCAGCTGCTCCCGTACCCCGGCCGCCCGCTCCCGCAGGACGGTGACGAGGTAGCCGTGGTAGTCGCCGAGGAAGGCTTCCACGGCATCACGGGTCTCGGTGAGCGCCGCCTTCTCCTCACGGGCCTGTTCGAGGTCGGCGATGTTGCGGGCGACCTCGTCCAGGACGGTCTCGTCCATGGGCGGCAGGGCCTCGGAGAGCACACCGACGAGTTCGCCGGCCTCGAGGCGGTCACCGATGGTGGGGCGGCGCAGCCGGTAGAGCAGGTGGATGAGGTTGCGGTAGCGGACGGGGTCGTCGATACCGAACAGGTCGCGCATGACCCGGTTGCGGTAGGGGACGGCGCCGGTGAAGCAGTTGTCGGCGCCCAGTTCCGACCGGAGGCGGTCCACGGGTTTGGGTCGGCCGTCCACGACCAGGTCGAGGTCGTGGCCGACACGACGGTCGGTGACGAAGAACACGCAGCGGGGGTCGGCCTCGCCCACGGCGGTGACGGCCGCGCCGAGCGTCAGGTGAGCGGGTGGGGCGCCCTCGCGGCCGGGTTCGCCCGGGCCGGAGGTGTGGGGTTCTGTGTTCTCGGCTCCGTCCAGGCCCCGGTCGCCGCGTTCGGTCGTGAACTCCACCCACAGGTATCCCAGGCGGCTGGGCGGTCCGTTCTCCTGGCCGGTACCCTCGGGGGCCTCCTCGTTCCCGGTCCCTTCGTCGGCGGATCCTTCGGAGCCGCCGAGCAGGTCGGGACCGCCGTCGGTGTCCACGGGACCGCGGGCGCGGGGGTCGTCGGCCATGAGCCAACGCAGACTGGTGCGGTTGGTGCCGGTGGTGTCCAGGCGCCGAGGGTCGCCGTCCAGCAGGAACGGCAGCAGCATCTCCAGCGCCTTGGACTTGCCGGCTCCGTTGCGGCCGCGCAGGAGCAGCCGCCCTTCGGCGAAGTCCAGGACGTGGTCGTCGTACTGCCAGACGTTGCGGATGCCCGCTCGTTCGAGGCGGTAACGCGGGGTTCCGCGGGCTGGTTCAGCCGGAGACGCCGTAGGGGCCTCGTTGGTCTCCTGGGTCACCACTGGTCGCGCTCACCTTCTTGTTCGCCACCGTCTTCGTCATTGTCCGGGATCGGAGGGACCCGCGTGCCCGCCTCGGCTCCGTACCGGGCGGCCGCCGCGGCAAGATGCCGTTCTCCCGGGCCGCCGCGCAGGAGTCCCCACCGGTTCAGCAGGTCGGTCACGAGGGCGGGCATGCGTACGGGGTCGGGGATCTCGGGGCCGGCGGTGCGTTCCCACTCGGCCCGTTCCGGGGCGTCGGCCCCGGTCAGTGCTTCCAGAGCGGCCCGTAGCTCCTCGTCGGGGACGGGCACGGAGGTGGCCGGGTGTCCGGGGGCCAGACGTCCGGACAGGTGGTTCAGGAGGGCGAGCGCGACACGGCCGACCGGGTCCTGCGAGGGGAACCCGTGACCGTCCACGGCCTCCTCCGGCATGACCAGGGCCACACCTTCGGCGCGGATCTCGGTGTCGCAGCCGAAGAGGTTGCGCAGGGCCGAGGCGGCGCGCCACTGGTGGGCGACCAACCGTTCGCGCTGCCGGTCGGGCAGGTTCTCCCGCAGCACCACGGCCTCCTCCGCAAGCATGCGACGCAGCGCGGTCTCTCCCGCCTGGTCCCCCTCGGGGTCGCTCCCGTCGGCCTCGGCCAGGAAGGACTCGGGTGTCTGTCCGGGGCGCGGGAGGTGCGCGGCCACGGATCGGGCCGCTTGGGTGTGCGGGCGCAGGACCACCTCGGCGGAGGGGTCGGCCACGTGGTCGGCGACGGTGCCGGAGAGTTCGGTCAGCACGCCGAGCCCCACCAGGTGGCGCAGGGCTGCCCCGAAGGCCCGGCGTTCCCCCGCGCCGCGACCGGGGTCGGCGTCCACACCGGCCTCCCGGGCGGCCTCGTGCACTGCGGCGGCGAGTTCTTGGACGGTGCCGTCCTCGACGGTCCCGACAAGGACGGCCAGGGCCAGTGCCAGATGTGTGTGGGTGCGGGGCGTGAAACGGGTCCCGCTCTCGCGCCGGACCGGTTCGGGGGCGAGCGCACCGGTTCCGCGTTTGTACAGGCGGGCGTGGTCGTCGGTGATGGTGAGCCGGTATCCGAGCACCCGTTGGAAACGCTGGATCAGCCACTCGGCGTGGGTGCGCACGAGCGCGAGGTCGGCCGGGTGGGTGGCCACGGTGAGCAGGGGGCGGAGCATCAGGGCGCGCGCGGCGGCCTGGCGTTCTCCGATGAGGGCGGAGTCCTCACCGTATGCGTCCATGGTGGTCACCCCCGTTCCTGGCGGTGGTCTCGGTGCGCCGGGATGTCGATCGCACCGGTTGTCTCGATGTCCGGTTCCGGTCCGGGGAGGCTACCGGTGGTCGGGGCTTCCTCGTCAGCGGCGGTGGGGTCCTCCTGGTCCGGTCCGTTGCCGGTGGCGGGGGCGTGTCCCTCCTCGGGGCCGGTCTCCTCCCCGGCTCCGGGCTCCTCGGGGCCGGAGACCCCGGGTTCCTCCTCGGGGCGGGTCTCCTGGCCCGCGGCCCCGGTCGCTTCGGAGGGGCCGGGGTCGACCTGTTCGTAGGGTGTCACGCACAGGCCCAGGTCCTGAAGGGTGAGGTCGCCGCCCTCCCCGGAGACCGTCACCGATGCCCCGGCGGAAGGCAGCACGTGCAGGCGCAGCCCGAACTCGAGGTCTCCGGCGGAGGTGGGGCGCCCGTCGGCGTCCCCCACGGCCAGGGCAGCGGTCAGTAGTTCGGTCAGGACCTCCATGCCGGCCCCGGTGAGTTCCAGCTGCGCGTCCTCGCCCGTGGGCTCGGTCAGCAGCGAGCGGATCTGCTCGGCCCCGTCGCGGCGCCAGTGCGCGGAGGACTCGGCCGCGTCGCGCAGGCGCGCCTGCTGGGCGCGGTGGTCACGGACCGGTTCCGGGCGGCGGTTCCCAGGGCGTTCCACGACCGTGCTGTGGTCCGGGGCGGCCTGCCACCAGCTCGTGGTGGCCGCGACCGTCCCGTCCACACGCCCGTGCAGGTGACGGGCCGGGTCGAGTGTGTAGACGGCCGAGGCCAGCGCGTCCGCGCGATCGGGGCCGGCCTCCTCGAACCAGGCGGCCAGGCGCAGCAGCGCGGCACGGCCGTGCCGGGGCGCCGGCGTGCCGCCGGGGCCCGTTCCGTCGTCGTCGAGGCTGTCCGTCCACTGGTTGATGTCCACCTTCAGCAGACTAGAGACCCCGCGCGGTCACCACGCCCGTTTCAGCCGTTCCCGCCCCAGGGAAAACGGCCCGGACACCACCGCTGAACAGGGGTTCCATATTTTTTGGAAGTTTGACGGTTTCCCCGCCCGGGCGAACGAGTCCAAGGTCACGTCCGGGCGCCGGGGTCAGTCGCCGCCGTTCTCGTCCTCAGGGCTGCTCTCCTCGTCGGGGGTCCTGGAGCTGTCGTCGGGGGCCTCCGTGCCGCCGCTCTCCCGCGGAAGGGTCAGACGGCCCTCGTCCGCGGCCTCCATCCCCTGACGGACGTCCTCGGGCATGTCCCCCGCGTCGGTGACCTCGTAGGTGGAGAAGTAGGACACCCCGTCCACCTCGACCGGGTCGCCCAGCTCCACGTCGACCTGGTAGGGGTCCTCGTCACAGTCCAGGTTCAGGCACCAGCTCCCGGCCATGTTGCCGCTGCCCCGGGCGATCTCGTCCGACCACTCGTCCCAGGACATATCGGAAAAGCTCGTGAACTGGGTCGCCACGTAGACCTCGGGGCTCTCGTCGCGGTAGCCCTGCTCGTCCTGGTAGCGGTTGAAGACGTAGGTGCCGTCCTCGGTCTCCTTCTCCGTGGGGCTGGGGGCCGGTCCTTCCCCCGGCTGCCACCCTTCGGGGTCGACCTCGTCCGTGCAAGAGCTCAGGCACAGGGCCAGGGCCATCAGCAGTACCGGAGCTGTCGTGCGCTTCATCGCCGCCTCCCTCGCGTGGTTGCGCCCATCATCCCCAGCGGCAGAGCGAAGGCCCCCCGGCACACGCCGGAGGGCCTTCCGAGTGGCCCCGAGGGCCACACCGGAGCCGTGGCCCCGGATGGGTGAGGGCGATGCCCCTGGATCAGCTCCTACTGGGCATTGGTGCTGACCGGGCCGTTCACGCAGTCACCCGTTGTCTGCGGCGAGAGGACCGGCACGTTCGCGCCGACCAGGCCCACCGCCAGCTCGGTGTTGCAGAGCTGGACCGGAACGAGCTGCACGTTCTGGTTGAACTGCTGGTCACCACCGTGCGACGCAGAGGCGGGGGTGGCGGCCAGCATCGCCCCGAGGGCGACACCGGCGATCGCACCGGCCGCCGTGATCTTGCGCAACATACGGGGGCTCCTAGTCGATGTTGGTGCTCACGGGGCCGTTGGTGCAGTCGCCGGTGCTGTCGGGCGACAGGATCGGGGCGTTGACCCCGGCCAGCAGACCCACGGCCAGGTCGGTGTTGCAGAGCTGGACCGGGACGGCCTGCAGGTTCTGGTTGTACTGCTGGTCCCCGCCGTGCGACTCGTGGCCGTGGCCGGCGGACGCGGGGGTGGCGGCGAGCATGGCGCCGAGGGCGACACCGGCGATGGCACCGGCGGCAGTGATCTTGCGCAGCATGGCGATCTCTCCTGATCGAGTGTGTGGAGGATCCGTGGTCCTGCGGCACGACGGCCGGGACCCGCGGATTCCCGGGAAGGTTGTTCGAGACTCTGGTCGGCGCGTCCGGGGAGGTGGTCCGCCTCCCCGGTTCCGGGCCGGGCACGGGTGCGCCGTGCCCGGACGCGGACGGCGTCGACGAGTGCGGGAGCGACTGCCGGTTCCGTTCCGGGGACGGGTGTACCGGCGGGTGGAGCGGCCGCGCTCGGTCGGGCGCGGGCCGGACCCGGCTCCTACTCGATGTTGGTGCTCACGGGGCCGTTGGTGCAGTCGCCGGTGCTGTCGGGCGACAGGATCGGCACGTTCACGGCGACCAGGCCGACAGCAGCGTCGAGGTTGCAGGACTGGACCGGCACGGCCTGCAGGTTCTGGTTGTACTGCTGGTCCCCGCCGTGCGACTCGTGGCCGTGGCCGGCGGACGCGGGAGTTGCGGTGAGGACGGCGCCGAGAGCGGCGCCAGCGATGAGACCGGCAACGCCGAACTTACGAAGCATTTGATGACCTTTCAAAACTTTGTGTCGAGTTCTCTTGGCTGATTGCCGGAACTAGCTGATGTTGGTACCGACGGGGCCGTTCACGCAGTCGCCGGTGGTCTGCGGCGACAGGACGGGCACGGTCACGGCGACCAGACCGACGCTGGCGTCCAGGTTGCAGGACTGGACGGGCACGAGCTGCAGGTTCTGGTTGAACTGCTGGTCACCTCCGTGCGAGGCGTGAGCCGGGGCTCCCATGAGGAGCGCGCCCAACGCGGCACCGGCGACCAGGCCGGCAGCGGCCGTCTTCTTGATCATGATTCCCCCGATATTGGGAACGCGTTGACAGAAAAAGACTCAGGCGCTCTGCACCTGTGTCGCGGTGGACTGCAGCAATCATTGAACGGCCTCCGATTTTTGTCAAAGCCAAAACCCCGGAGAAACTTTGCGAGTTTCGTCTGCACTGCCTCTTTTGCGCGAATGACAAATACATTCATCAACCCTCAATCGCCGCGTCCGCTCCATAGGCCGCAGATCCGGACATCGGACCGCACGCCCGCCCACAACGACGGCGCCCCGTTACCTGCGCGAAACCAGCATGTGTTGGTACCGCTACCGTCCGTATCCCTTCGCGGCCGAGCGGACTCGGACCGAGTGCGACCTTGTGACGACTCGGCGGGAGAGCGGGGACGGGCGGGGCACGGCGTGCGCACGGGGAGAGGCCGTGGAACGCCCGTGGAAAGGAAGGGGGCCGGGGAGCCCTCACGCTCGACCCGGAAAACGACGAAGGCCCCGGTGACCAGTGTTGCTACTGGTCACCGGGGCCTTCTCCCCAGTGTGGCGGGTCAAGGATTCGAACCTTGGAAGGCAAAGCCGACGGATTTACAGTCCGCTCCCATTGGCCACTCGGGCAACCCGCCTGGGTGGCTGCGACGTGGTGTCCGTCGCTGCGCATGAATAACCATAACGGATGATCGGCCTGAGGGTGAAATCGGAAGCCGCAGGCGCGTCCACGGCCGGTGCTGCGGACGGGTCCGCGCCGGTCACGGCTAAGCTCGGATGCCGTGTGCCCGGGCCGCCCTCGGCCCGGCCGAACAGACCGCACGGGCGATCTCATACGCCCGTGACCGACGAGAGCGAGCGGGGTGTAGCGAGCGTGGCCGCCGAATCCAGTTTCGACGTGGTGTCCAAGGTCGACCACCAGGAGGTCGACAACGCCGTGAACCAGGCGGCCAAGGAGCTGTCCCAGCGGTTCGACTTCCGCGGCACCGGGACGACCGTCAGCCGCCAGGGGGACAGCGCCCTGGAGATCCGCAGCGGTACCGAGGAGCGCGCCAACGCGGCGCTGGACGTGCTCAAGGAGAAGCTGATCAAGCGGAAGCTGTCCCTGAAGATCCTGGACGTCCCGGACGAGCCCAAGCCCTCCGGCAAGGAGTACCGCCTCCAGATCGGGCTCAAGGAAGGCATTTCCACCGAGGACGCCAAGAAGATCTCCAAGTACATCCGCGATGAGGGCCCCAAGGGGGTCAAGGCCCAGGTCCAGGGCGACGAGCTGCGGGTGAGTTCGAAGAAGAAGGACGACCTGCAGACCGTCCAGACCCTGGTGAAGGAGAAGGACTTCGACCTGGCGCTCCAGTTCGTCAACTACCGTTGACGTCCTCCCCGTCGTGAACGACGGGGATTCCGCCCCGACCTGACGGGCGGGTGGTGCCCGCGCCTCGCGGCGCGGGCCGCTTCCTGTTTCACCGGGTCCTGCCGGCCGCTCAGGCGGCTGGTCCCACGGCCCCTCCGCAGGCGCTTTGCCTGTCGGCCCGCCGGCCGCCAGGACGACACGGGCCGCGTTCACGTCCCGATCGTGTGTGGTCCGGCACACCGGACCGGTGTGCTGCTCTCCTCCGTGCCAGGACCAGAAACGCCCGTCCTGGCACGGAAAGGCGTGGTGGCCAGGTCCGATTCACCTCCGGCCTGAAGGCCGGAGCACTCTCGAACAAGACGGGTAGGAGCGCGACGGCCCCACCGGGACACCGGGTCCGCGGGTCGCGATCCGCGGAGCCGACGTGTGCGCGGGCGGGTTCAGCCCAGCTCCCACTTGCGGCGCAGCCCCCACAGGCGTGCCACACGCTCCTGCACTGGCGGGTGGGCGGCGAACAACCGCCCCAGACCGTTCGGGAACGGGTTGGTGGTCATCATGTGCGCCGAGGCCAGCAGGACACGCCCCTTCGGTAACGGGAAATCGCGTGAGCCCTTCTCCAGGCGCAGCAGGGCGTCGGCGAGGGCCTCGGGGTCGCCGGTGAGCTCCGCGGCCCTCTCATCGGCTCTGAACTCCCGTCGGCGGCCGACCCCGAAGTGCACGACCACCGCTGCGAGCGGGGCCAGACACACCAGCATGAGCCCACCGAGGAGGTCGGGCACGTCGGTCTCCTCCGACTCCCCCAGCGGCAACAGCAGCGCCACCGTGGTCAGCGCCGTGATGGTCGCGGTGAGTGTGGCCGCCACCGAACTGATGAGGGTGTCGCGGGCCCGGATGTGGGCGAGTTCATGGGCGACGACCCCGCGCAGCCGGCGTTCGTCCAGAGAACGCAGCAGCCCGGTCGTACAGCACAGTGCCGCCCGGCGCGGGCTTCCTCCGGTGGCGAAGGCGTTGGGCGACCTGATGGGCGACAGGTACAGCTTGGGCATGGGTTGGCGGGCGGCCGTGGCCAGTTCCCGCACGATCCGGTACAGGTCCGGGCATTCGATCTCCCCGACGGGACGGGCCCTCATCGCACGCAGGGCGAGGGAGTTCCCGAACAGGTGGACCAGGACCGCCACACACACCATCAGGGCCCCCGCGAACTGGAGGCCCTGGGAACCCGCGGAGAACCACCCGACGGTCACGGCGAACACTCCGACACCGACGAAGAGGCCCACCGCACGGGCCGCGCTGACGTGCACGGCGTCCCCTCCCTGTTGCTCGTGGCCCCGTGGCCGGACTCGTTCGCGTACATGTGACGAACGTGCGGGTCCGCCCCTCGCGTTCCCCGTGTGGTGAGCTGTCCGCCACCCGGGCCGAACCCGCGGAAGTGGTCGGTGACAATGGCCACCCGGCCCGCCCCGGCCGCCGGTTCACCGCCTATAGTGCGACCGTGGCCCTCATCACTGTGAACATCAGACGGTCGGCGCGAGAAGTCGCTCCGGCGCACACACGGCTGTGTCGTTGAAGGCGGACCCCTTCACGCCCCGGCCGAGGCGAAGAACGAGCCGTACCGCGCTTCGCCGGGTTGGCGCACCCGGTGGGTGCGGGGGCCACGAACGCTGTCCCGACGTCCCCGACCACGACTCCCGGCCCGCGACGGAGCGGTCGGCCGGGGACTGACACCCGAGCGCCGCCGCCTGTCACGACCGGCGGACCACCAAGGAGGTCGTCGATCTCAGTGGCCAAACAGATCGAACAGTTGGATCGCGTCATCATCCGCTTCGCGGGTGACTCCGGCGACGGTATGCAGTTGACCGGCGACCGGTTCACCCAGGAGACCGCATCGTTCGGCAACGATCTGTCGACTCTGCCGAACTTCCCCGCGGAGATCCGCGCCCCCGCAGGCACTCTCCCCGGCGTGTCCAGCTTCCAGTTGCACTTCGCCGACCACGACATCATGACGCCGGGGGACTCCCCCGATGTCCTGGTCGCGATGAACCCTGCCGCCCTCAAGGCCAACATCGGTGACATCCCGAGGGGCGCCACGGTGATCGTCAACAGCGACGAGTTCACCCGGCGCAACCTGGCCAAGGTCCAGTACGAGGTCGATCCGACCACCGACGGGACCCTGGATGCCTTCAAGGTGAGCTCGGTCCCGCTGACGTCGATGACGGTGGAGGCGCTGTCCTCCTGCGACATCTCCAAGAAGGACGCCCAGCGCGCGAAGAACATGTTCGCCCTGGGGTTGCTGTCGTGGATGTACAACCGGCCGACCGAGGGCACGACTTCGTTCCTGAAGTCGAAGTTCGCCGGGAAGCCCGCCATCCTCGACGCCAACCTCAAGGCGTTCCAGGCGGGGTGGAACTTCGGTGAGACCACCGAGGACTTCGCCGTCTCCTACGAGATCAAGCCGGCCCGGCTGCCTTCGGGCACCTACCGCAACATCACCGGCAACCTGGCGACGGCCTACGGGCTCATCGCCGGGTCGACACGGTCCGGGCTGCCGCTCTTCCTTGGTTCCTACCCGATCACCCCGGCCTCGGACGTCCTGCACGAGCTGTCCAAGCACAAGCGGTTCGGGGTCCGCACGTTCCAGGCCGAGGACGAGATCGCGGGGGTGGGCGCGGCCCTGGGCGCGTCCTTCGGCGGTTCTCTGGGTGTCACCACCACCTCCGGGCCCGGCATGGTGCTCAAGCAGGAGACCGTGGGTCTGGCGGTGATGACCGAGCTGCCGCTGCTCATCGTGGACGTGCAGCGTGCCGGCCCCAGCACCGGCATGCCCACCAAGACCGAGCAGACCGACCTGCTCATGGCCATGTTCGGCCGCAACGGCGAGTCCCCCGTGCCGGTCGTGGCACCGCAGTCCCCGGCCGACTGCTTCGACGCCGCCCTGGAGGCCACCCGGATCGCGGTGACCTACCGCACGCCCGTGGTGCTGATGTCCGACGGGTATCTGGCCAACGGGTCCGAGCCCTGGCGGCTGCCGGACGTGGACGACCTGCCGACCATCGATCCCGGGTTCGCCACCGAGCCCAACGGCGAGGACGAGCGTTACCTGCCCTACAAGCGCGACACCGAGACGCTGGCCCGCCCGTGGGCGGTGCCGGGTACCCCCGGGCTGGAGCACCGGCTCGGCGGGATCGAGAAGCACTCCGAGACCGGTGACATCTCCTACACCCCGGCCAACCACGACCTCATGGTGCGCACCCGCCAGGGCAAGATCGACGCGATCGCCCGGGACGTCGCGCCCGTCGAGGTCGACGACCCCACGGGCGACGCCGACGTGCTCGTCCTGGGCTGGGGCGGCACCTACGGGGCCATCACGGCAGGTGTGCGGCGCGTGCGGCGTTCGGGTGCCAAGGTGGCCCAGGCCCATCTGCGCCACCTCAACCCGTTCCCGGAGAACCTGGGCGAGGTCCTCAAGAGCTACGACCGGGTCGTGGTCCCGGAGATCAACCTGGGGCAGCTGTCGATGCTGCTGCGCTCGCGATTCCTGGTCGATGTCATCGGTTACAACAAGGTCCGCGGTCTGCCCTTCAAGGCCGAGGAACTGGCGGACGCGCTGCGGGAGGTCATCGAGCGTGACTAGTGCAAACCTCAACGGGAACGACGAGGGCACCTTGGCAGGGCTGAAGCTCGTCCCCTCCACGGACACCCAGTACAAGGCGAAGGACTTCAAGTCCGACCAGGACGTGCGCTGGTGCCCCGGTTGCGGGGACTACGCGGTCCTGGCGGCGTTCCAGTCCTTCCTCCCCCAGTTGGGGGTCCCGCGCGAGAACATCGTGATGGTCTCGGGCATCGGCTGCTCCTCGCGGTTCCCCTACTACCTGAGCACCTACGGCATGCACTCCATCCACGGACGTGCGCCGGCGATCGCGACCGGACTGGCGACGAGCCGCCAGGACCTGTCGGTGTGGGTGATCACCGGTGACGGGGACGGGTTGTCCATCGGCGGCAACCACCTCATCCACGCGCTGCGCCGCAACGTCAACATCAACGTGCTGCTGTTCAACAACCGCATCTACGGGTTGACCAAGGGCCAGTACTCGCCCACCTCCGAGGCGGGCAAGGTCACCAAGTCCTCGCCGGTGGGTTCGCTGGACCAGCCGTTCAACCCGGTGTCGTTGGCGCTGGGCGCGGAGGCCTCGTTCGTGGCGCGCACCGTCGACTCCGACCGCAAGCACCTGACGTCGGTGCTGCGTGAGGCCGCCGACCACCCGGGCGCCTCGTTCGTGGAGATCTACCAGAACTGCCCGATCTTCAACGACGACGCGTTCACGCCGCTCAAGGACCCGGCGGCACGCGAGACCCGGCTGCTGCGCATGGAGCACGGCGAGCCGCTCATGCTCGGTGAGGACCGGGGTGTGTTCGCGGGAGAGCTCGGGGGCCTGGAGGTCGCCGAGGTCACCGACACCAACCGCGACCGGGTGATCCGGCACGACGCGCACCGTACCGACCCGGGCTACGCGTTCGCGTTGTCGCGGCTGGATCTGCCGGCCTTCGAACACGTCCCGGTGGGCGTGTTCCGGAATGTGCGGCGTCCGGTCTACGACGAGCTGGTCAACGAACAGGTCTCCGACGCGCGCTCAGAGCGCGGTGAGGGCGAGCTGGCCTCGCTCCTCGCCGGCGGTGACACCTGGACCGTGGACTGATCTGCCATGGCGACGGCGGGCGGGGACGCGGTGCGTCGCCGCCCGCCGTTCCCGTTCGCGGGTGGAGCGTGCGGCGCCGTCCCGGTGCGGAACGGACAGGAGGGCTCCACAGGCAATACGCTGCTCCCATGCGTATCGTCATCGCCGGGGGGCACGGCAAGATCGCCCTGCGTCTGGCCCAGCAGCTGTCCGACCGCGGGGACCAGCCGGTCGCCCTCGTCCGCAACCCCGACCATGTCAGTGACGTCGAGGAGGTCGGCGCCGAGGCCGCCCTCATCGACCTGGAGAAGGCCACGGTCACCGAGCTGTCCGAGAAGCTCATGAACGCTGACGCCCTGGTGTTCGCGGCGGGTGCCGGCCCGGGCAGCGGGGCCGAGCGCAAGGAGACCGTGGACCACAAGGCCGCGGTGCTGTGCGCCGACGCCGCCTCGCTCGCGGGGGTGCGCCGTTTCGTGCAGATCTCCGCGATCGGGGTCGACGACCCGGTTCCGGAGGGCACCGAGCCGGTCTGGGCGGCCTACGTCGAGGCCAAGCGCGCCGCCGACGCCGACCTGCGTGAGCGCACCCTGGAGCTGGACTGGACGATCCTGCGTCCGGGCCGGCTCACCGACGAGCCCGGTACCGGTGTGGTCGACCTGGGTGAAGGGGTGTCCCGCGACTCGGTGAGCCGGGAGGACGTCGCCGCTGTGGTCGTCGCGCTTCTGGACGAACCGGGTACGGCCGGCAGGGTTCTCAACCTTGTGAACGGTGCGACACCGGTCGTGGAGGCCGTCGGTGAGCAGAGCGAGGGCTCCCGCTGACCGATCCGGGTCCCGGGCTCCGTCCCGATGTTCCGGTTCCGTGTGGCCAGACGGCCCGGCGGGGGCATCATGGGTGGAGTCCGGCGAGTTCCGCACCCCCTGGACGCGGCGGCCGGGCCTGCCGATCCGACAGGGACGTCGCGCTCCTACGAGAGCAGATGGGTAATTTTAATGAGCGTCACACAGGTCGTGCGGGACAGCACGGTCGTCGAGCACGCCAAGGTCGCGGCGCAGCAGAAGCGGCGAATGTTCGTCGTTCAGCTCGACGTCAACGCCTACGACGAAGCGGGCAGCAAGCTGCGGCCGGGCCTGACCCGCATCCTGGAGGGCATCGAGGAGGCCGGCTGGAAGCTGGACATCGTCTCCCCCAGTGAGTCGCCGGAGGGCGGCGCCGAGCGTCTGTTCCTCTTCCGCCCCGAGGTCTCGACCGGTTCCGGGCAGGAGCAGCAGGCACCGCAGCAGCATGCTCCGCAGGAGTTCTCGGGCCAGCAGCCCGCCTACCAGTACCCCACCGGCGCCCAGCAGCAGCCGGACCCCTACGCCGGGTACCCGCAGCAGGGCTACGGCCAGCAGTATCCGCCCCACTACCCCGGCTACGACCCGAACCAGTACCCGGGCTACGACCCCAATCAGTATCCCGGTTACGACCCCAACCAGTACCCGGGGTACGGGCAGCAGCCCGGCTACGGGCAGCAGTACCCGGGGTACGGTCAGCAGGGTTGGTGATCCGGCTTTTCCGGTGACCCAGGCTTCTCGGGCCCTTCCGCACCGCGGAGGGGCCCTTTTTTGCCCGGAAACAGGCGGGACACCCGTTTCCGATACATTCGCCCGGTGGACTCAGTAGCCATTCTTTCGGTTGCACAACAAGGGGCGCCGCCAAGCTTCGACATGTCCGCCATACCGGACGCAAGACAGAGGAAAGACCGAGGAAACTCGGGGCTTCCCCGGAAAAACACTCCAAGCACGTGGCCAACTACGTTAGGTTAATTCCGGCGGCTACAGCCACCATGTTTTGAACTTCCGAAAGGCAAGAAGAATGTCCCGAATTGCCAAGGTTTCCGGCTTCGTCCTGGCCACCGGCCTCGCCTTCGGTGCCCTCTCCGGCACCGCCGCGGCCGACAACAACGCCGACATGCAGAACGTGACGATCCCCGTCTGCCTGGACGTCCTCAAGGCCTCCGGCGCCAGCGCCAGTGGCTGCAACGTCGTGGACATCAACGACAACGACGGCATCACGGTCGAGGACTAGGACCACAGCCGCACAGTCTTCGGGGCCGCGTGCTCCGGAGGATCCCGTAACTCATCCTGCGATCGACAAGGACCACACCATGAAGCGCATCATCACCGCGACCGGATTCGTTCTCGCCACCGGCCTGGCTCTGGGCGCCATGGCCGGACCCGCGTCGGCCGACAACAACGCCGACGTCCAGAACATCACGGTCCCGATCTGCGCCGACGTCATCAGTTTCTCGGGCATCAGCGCCGAGGGCTGCAACGTCGTCGACTCCAGCGACATCGACGGCATCAGCGTCGAGGACTAGGAGTCTTCGTCCTGCTGTGAGCAGGATCTGTGCGGGAGCGACACGGGGCGCGGTCCGGGGCCGCGTCCCGTTCTCCGTGTCCGGGGCCCTTCATCGCAGCCGGCACGGCTCGCCGGGGACCCCCTCCACAGGGTCGGTGGCCAGACGGGCGTGCGCCCCGGTGTCGTAACGGCGGTCGCCGTAGCGGAGTTTGGCACGCTCCACCCCCTCGGGACGGAACCCCGCACGACGGGCCGCCAGGCACGAACCCGGATTGTCCAGACGGTGCCCCATCTCCAGCCGGAACAGACCCAGCCGGGAGAAGGCGAGATCGCTGATCAAGCGCGCTCCCGCGGTCGCGACCCCGCGCCCGCGCGCGGCCCGGTGGGTCCAGTAGGAGACCCATCCCCACCCGTGGCGTTGGCTGGTCACCGCGACCTGGACGTGCCCCATCGGCAGCCCTCCGTCCTCCTCCACGACCGCGAAACCGTGCACGTCGCGGCCGACCACGAGTTCGGCCCGGTGGGCGATCCACTCCAGGGCCTGCCCCCGTGTGCCGGGGACCCGGGACTCCTGCAGGGCCAGCTCCGGATCGGTGAAGGCGTCCACGAGCCGGTCGGCGTCGCCGGCTTCCCACGCACGCAGTCGGTACATGTCCTTCCTCCTGCCCCACCGACGACACGGGCACGCGGGACCCTCCCCACGTCGATGATCCAGTCTGCCGGACCGGCCGGGGATGCCGTGACCCCGACCGATCTCGTTCCCGCCCACCGGGGAACGACCTTGTGAAACCGGCCGGTAACCGGGGGTCCGCGTTGAATACCGGCTCACATGCAAGCGAGGAGGCAGTATGTCTGTCATGAGCATCCGGCACACGCACACACCGGATCGGCCCCTGACCGTGGACGACCTGGAACACACACCGGACGACGGCCGCCGCTACGAGCTGACCGGCGGGAGGCTTGACGTGTCTCCCGCACCCAAACCCCTCCACACACGGATCGCCTACCGACTCGGCTTCCACCTGGGCCTGTGCGCCCCTGAAGGGCTGGAGATCGGGGAGGGGCCGGGGATCACTCTCTCACCGAGCACTCACCGCATCCCGGACCTCGCGGTCTTCGGCCAAGGACCACCGGGGGAGGGCTACTACACGGCCCCGCCGGTACTTGCCGTCGAGGTCGTCTCGCCCGAGAGCGTTCTGCCCGACCACCACGACAAACGCCGCGAGTACGCCGAATTCGGCATCGGGTCCTGCTGGATCATCCAGCCCCAGCCGGACAAACTCGGCCTCATGGAGCTGCGGCTCGTGGACGGCCAGTACCAGGAAACGGCCCAGGTCCACGGTGAGGACGTCTTCGAGACCGAGGTGCCCTTCCCGGTCCGCCTCGTCCCGCAGTGGCTCGTCGCCGACGGCCACCTGGCACAAGCACATCGGCGGCGCCGCGGGCGAGGAGGGTCGACCGCGCCCGGGCATTCGGGCCCGGGCGAACCGTCGGCTCAGGGGACCCAGCGGTAGAGGTGCTCCGGGCGGCCGGCGCTGCCGTAACGCAACCGCAGCTCGGCACGGCCGTCCGCGCACAGGTGCTCCAGGTACCGCCGGGCCGTCACCCGTGAGACACCGGCGCGTTCGGCCACCTCCGAGGCCGATGCCTCGCCCTCCGCGGCACGCAGGACCCCCGAGACCAGGTCGACGGTGGCCTTGGTCAGCCCCTTGGGCAGGGATTTGGCGGCGGGCGGGCGCAGCAGGCCGAAGAGGCGGTCCACGTCCTGCTGAGTGGCCTCACCACGCACCGACATCCGGTCGCGTGCGACGGCGTAACGCTCCAACTGGTCACGTAGCGCGCTGAGCGGGAACGGTTTGAGCAGGTAGTGCACTGCTCCGCCGTGCAGGGCCGAGCGTACTTGGGCGATCTCGCGCACCGCCGTGATCATGAGGAAGTCCGTCCGGTGGTCCGGGTCCTCCTCCGACGAACGCAGCGCCCGCACCACCGACAGCCCCGAGGCGTCCGGCAGGTGCAGGTCGAGCAGGACCAGGTCGGGGTGGTGCCCGCGGATCTGGGTCAACGCCTCGGCGGCGGTGTGGGCCACCCCCACCACCACGAACGCGGGCAGGGTCTCCACGAGCTCCTGGTGGTTGCGAGCCACCCGCACGTCGTCGTCGACGACCAGTACACGGATCACGGGGCGGCCGCCGCAGGGCTCATGGGCAGGCAGGCGGTGAACACCGCACCCTCCTCCGCGTCGGGGGCCTCCATCTCCACACTTCCGCCCCTGTTCTCGCACACCTGTTTCACCAGCGCCAACCCCAGGCCACGGGTACCGCTGTTCCGGGAGGCCTTCGTGGTGAACCCGAACCGGAAGATCTCCTCGGTGACGTCGTCGGCGATCCCGTGCCCGGAGTCGATCACCCGGATCTCCAGCAGGTCGTGCGGAAGCCCGTCCCCGTCCTCGGTGTGCAGGCGCACCAGCAGCTCCACCCATTCGTCGGGGCCGACGGCGTCCAGGGCGTTGTCGACCAGGTTGCCGAGGACGAGCAGGGCGTCCGAGCGGGCCTCGGGATCCAGTGGACGGGGCACGTCTGTCAGTGGGGACAACCGCAGGTCGGCGCCCTGTTCGGAGGCCTGAGCGGATTTGGCCAGGGCGAGCGCTGCCAGGGCGGGGTCGTGGATGTGCTCGGCCACGCCGCTGCTGGCTCGGGTGTGCGAGGCGGTCAGGTCGGCGAGGTAGTCCCGCGCTTCCTCGTGCTCGCCGAGTTCGAGGAGTCCGGCGACGGTGTGCACCCGGTTGGCGAACTCGTGGGTCTGGGCGCGCAGTCCGCGGGTCACGGTGCGGGCCCCGTCGAGCTCCCCGGTCAGGCGGTCGAGTTCGGTACGGTCGCGCAGGGTCACGACAGCACCCGCGTCACGGCCCCGGATCCGCACCGGCATGCGGTTGGCGACCAGGATCCGCCCGCCCACGAGGAGGATCCGGTCCTCGCCCGGGTCGGCACCGGTGATCACGTCGCTCACCCGTTCCGACAGGTCGAGGGTGTCCAGGTGGAGTCCCTCGGCGTCCTCGGGCAGGCCCAGCAGGTCGCGCACGGGCGGGTTGGCGAGCACGACCCGGCCGCCCCCGTCGACACCGAGAACCCCCTCGCGGACCGCGTAGATCAGGGCTTCGCGCCCCTCCAGCAACGCTGTGATCTGGGCCGGTTCCAGGCCGTGGGTCTTGGTGCGTACCTGCCGGGAGAGCGCCCAGGCCCCGAGCACCCCCAGAAGCAGCACCAGTGCGCTGGTGCCCAGGATCGCGGGCACGGCGTCCCGTGCCTCGGAGGTCGCGTCGTCGGCGAGGATGCCCAGGGACACGTAACCGACGACCTCTCCTTCGGCATCGCCCCCGTGCCGCGAACCGCCCTCGGCGAAGACGGGGATCTTGGCGCGCACTGTGCGCCCCTGGGTCCCGTCCTGCACACCGGTCCATTCCTGTCCCTCGGCCGCGGGGCCGGGCGGGGTCGAGACCTTCCGTCCGATGCGCTCCTTGTCCGGATGTGTGTACCGGGTGCCGTCGGGTGAGGCGATGACGATGAAGTCCGCACCCGTCGAGGCGGAGATGCGGTCGGCCAACGGGTCCAGGGTCCGCGTCGGATCCGGTGTCTGCACCCCCTCCACGACCTCGGGCAGCACGGCGACGGACCTGGCCACGGTCAATACCCGCTCGGTGTACTGGCGGTCGGTCTCCCGGTCGTAGTGGAACGCCCACAGCGTGCCCACGACGGCCAGGGCCACGACCAGGAGGAGGACGTAGCCGATGAACAGGGAGCCGGTGAGCGAGAGGCGGCCACGGTCGGCGAACGTGGTCATGCGGTCTCCCTCGGGCGACGGGGTGGAAGTGCGCCGAGCAGGACCGGTGCCCATTTCGGGGCGTACACGAACAATACGAACAATACGACTCCAGTTTTAACAATCTCTTCATCTCACTGTGCCGCCGACCACACTGTGGCGTGTGTCTCCCGGCCGTGTGGCCGGGACTGCGTTGTGAGGGCCCGTTCCTGCCGGGCCGAGATGAAGGAGACGACATGCGCGACCGCGGCGTGCTGTTCCCGGTGCTCGGGGGCGTCTGTGCCCTCGTGCTCGTGGGGACGGCACTGTTCGACGTGCGCCAGAGCGCGGCCTCCGGCAGCGACCAACAGGAAAAACTCCTGCTGATCGCGCCGGCGGCACCCGGCGGCGGCTGGGACGCACAGGCCCGGGAGATGCAGAACGGGCTGCGCGAGGAAGAGATGAGGTACAACGTCGAGGTCCGCAACGCCGACGGCGCGGGCGGCACCATCGGCCTGTCCCAGACCGTCAACCGCACCGGCCAGGACAACGTGCTCACCATGACCGGGCTGGGCATGGTCGGTGCGGTGGAGACCACCGGTTCCCCCTACACGATGGAGGACGCCACCCCCATCGCCCAGGTCGCCTCCGAGTACCTGGCCGTGGTCGTACCCGCAGACTCCCCCCACGAGGACCTCGACGATCTCTCCGAGGACTGGCGCGAGCGTGCGGACACCCTCCCGGTCGCCGGCGGGTCCATGGGCGGGGTCGACCAGATCTTCGCTGCTCGTGTGGCCCGGGCCATGGACCTCGAACCCGGCGGGATCAACTACCTGCCGTACGCGGGCGGCGGTGAGGTACTGACCTCGCTGCTGTCGGGCACCTCCGAGGTCGGTTTCGGGACCTTGGGCGACTTCTCCGGCCAGATCGAGGACGGCGGTCCCCTGCGGGCGATCGCGATCTCCTCCCCCGAGCGGCTGGAGGGCGTGGACGTGCCCACGATCAACGAACAGGGCTACGACCTGGAGATGTCGAACTGGCGCGGTGTCATCGCCCCGCCCGGCCTCAGCGAGGAGGAGAGCACACGGCTGGAGGAGCTGGTGTCCGAGCTGGTCACCACCGACACCTGGGCCGACACCCTCGAACGCAACCGGTGGACCGACACCCACCAGGACCGCGAGGAGTTCGAGGCCTTCCTCGACGAAGAGGTCACCATGACCCGGGAAACCGTAGAGGAGTTGGGACTGTGACGGCCCACGACGACCCGGCCGAGACGGATGCGGCCGAAGGCCCCCGGCCACCCGAGCAGGAGGCCTCCCAGGCGGCTGATCCCGCCCCCGAGGCGGTGCTGTGGACCGGAGCGAGCTCCTGGATCGTTCCCGGTTTCGTCGCCGTGCTCGGCCTCATCGCCGTCTGGGGCGGCCTGACCCTGGAGACGCCGCCCAACGCCACCCGTCCCGGCCCCGGAGCGTTCCCGCTGGCCATCGGCGTCCTGCTGCTGATCACGGCCGTCTGTATGGCTGTGGTCAACGTGCGCGACCGCGGGCGTGCGGGGACGTCGGGGCCGGCGTGGTTCGAGGCTCGCCCGGTCCTGATCGTGCTCGCCGGTGTGGCCGTGCACACGGCGCTGCTGGAGATCCTCGGCTGGCTGATCGCGGGCGCACTGCTGTTCTGGATCGTGGCCTACGCGTTCGGCGCCCGCGCGTACCTGCGTGACGCGGTCGTGGCGCTGTCGATCTCGGCGGCCGTGCAGGTCGGCTTCTCACTCGGGCTCGGCCTCGCCCTGCCCGGCGGTTTCCTGGGGACGGTGCTCTGATGGACACGCTGTACCAGCTCATGGACGGGTTGGCGACCGCGCTGACCCCGCAGAACCTGCTGTGGGCCTTCCTCGGTGTGCTCCTGGGCACCGCCGTGGGTGTTCTGCCCGGTATGGGTTCGGCGATGGCGGTCGCGTTGCTGCTGCCCGTGACCTTCCGGATGGACCCGACCGGAGCCTTCATCCTCTTCGCCGGCGTGTACTACGGGGGGATGTTCGGCGGGGCGACCACCTCGATCCTGCTCAACACCCCCGGGCAGGCCTCCTCCATCGCCACCACGTACGAAGGCCACAAGATGGCGCTGGCGGGCAGGGCCGCGCAGGCGCTGGGCACCGCCGTGATCGGCTCGTTCGTGGCCAGCCTCGTCGGGACCCTGGTGGTGGCGCTGTTCGCCCCCGTCATGGTCTCGTTCGCGCTGAACTTCGGGCCGGGCGAGTACTTCGCGCTGACCGTGTTCTCGTTCGTGGCCGTGGCCGCCGTGGTGGCCGGTTCGGTACTGCGCGGGGTGACCTCCCTGCTGATCGGGCTGGCGATCGGGCTCGTCGGTATCGACGCCCAGAGCGGGACCGCACGCTTCGACTTCGGGTCCGCGACCCTGCTCGACGGCATCGACATCGTCATCGTCACCGTGGGCCTGCTCGCACTCGGTGAGGTGCTGTACGTGGCGGCGCGGGGCAGCTCCGCCGTGGACTTCTCCACGATCCGCGCCGGGCGCCCCTGGCTGAATCGCCGGGAGTTCCGCCGGTCCTGGAAACCCTGGCTGCGCGGCACCGCGCTGGGCAGTACCTTCGGTGTGATCCCCGGCAGCGGCGCGGAGATCCCCACGTTCCTGTCGCTGGGGGCCGAGCGCCGCCTCGCTGCCCGCCGTGCCGCGCGCAAGGGTGAGCAGAACGAGTTCGGCAAGGGCGCCATCGAGGGCGTGGCCGGGCCCGAGGCAGCCAACAACTCCAGTGCCGCGGGCACGATGGTGCCGCTGCTGGGGCTGGGTCTGCCGACGTCGGCGACGGCCGCGATCATGCTGGCGGCGTTCCAGCAGTACGGGTTGCAGCCGGGCCCGGTGCTCTTCGAACGCGACGCCGACCTGGTGTGGACCCTACTGGCCAGCCTGCTCATCGGGAGCGTGCTGCTGCTGGTGATCAACCTGCCGTTCGCTCCGTTGTGGGCCAAACTCCTGAAACTGCCCAAGCCGTACCTGTACGCGGGCATCACGCTGTTCTCGGTGCTGGCGGTCTATGCCATCAACACCTCGGTGCTGCACCTGGTGATCCTGGCCGTGATCGCGGTGCTGGGGTTGGGTATGCGTAGCTTCGGGCTTCCCGTGGCTCCCGCGCTCATCGGTGTGGTGCTGGGGCCGATCGCGGAGTCCGAGTTCCGGCGGGCGCTCGCCGCCTCCTCCGGGGACCCGGCGATCCTGTTCGACAGCGGGATCTCGCTGGCCCTGTACGGGTTGGTGCTGGTCGCCGCGGTGGTTCCGGTGCTGGCTCACCTGCGACGGCGACGTGCGGCACGCCGCGGCGCGGGCGAGGCGGACCGCGAGTCCGCACTCTGAGGCAGGGCGCCGGTTCCGAGCGCCTGATGCCCGACCGTTGACGGTCCCCGGACCCGCGTGCGGTCCGGGGCTCGGTCTTTCCCGTACGTCTGCGTCGGCGCGCTGCGCTCGCCCAGGGCGTGTGACCGGTAGTGGACAGAACCCGGGTGCGTCGGCACCGGCGCTGGTAGGCAGGGGCGACCTTCTTCCCCCGAGGACGAGGAGTCGCCATGGGGCCAACGCACGTGTCCGAGACGCCGGAGGCGCACGCAGCGCGGAACTCGCCGAGATCGCATGCACCGGGGCCGACCCGGACGCTGCGCACACTCGCGCGGATCCTGGGAAGACTCCGGGACGCAGGGCCGGTGCCGGCGGTGGCTCTGGTGGCGGTCCGGCTGATGGAACGCCTGGTCACACCGGTCACCGCGGTCGCGCTGGCCACGCTCGTGGGAGCCCTCACCGGAGCAGGCGACGGCGGCACGGTCATCACGGCGGCCCTGCTCCCTCTGGCCTTCCTGGCGCTGGTGATGCTCGCGGGACACCTGGGTGATGCGGCGGCCGAACCGTTGGAGTACCTGGTCGCCTCGCGCATCGACGGCGCGCACCGCGACCGGGTGGCGCAGATGGTGCGCGCACCGTCCGAGGTGGGCAGGTTGGAGGCCCCGGAGACGCAGGCACTGATCCGGCAGGTGCGCGCAGACCCCGAGCACGGTGTGGAGACCACCCCGGGCGACGGGACGACGGCGGCCGTGCGGGTGGCCGCCGGGCTGGCGGGCGTGGCCGTCACGTGCGCGGTGCTGGCGTCGTTCGTGTGGTGGCTGGTTCCGATCGTGCTGGTTCCGGCGCTGGTCACGGTGGTGCTGCGGTACCGGCTCGCGGTGACGGGCGCGGCGACGTGGGTGTCGGCGATCGGCGGGGAGCAGCACGTGGACGTGTGGCGGCGCGCGAACGTGTCGGCGTCCGAGGGCAAGGACATCCGGGTGTTCGGGCTGCGGGACTGGATGGTCGACCGGATGCAGTCCCGGCTCCGGGAGGCCAACGCCCCGCTGTGGCGGCACTGGGAGCACCGGCTCCGTGTCGAGTGGCTGATGTCCATTCTGGTGCTGGTGGGGCTGATCCCGGCTTACCTGCTGGTGACACAGGGGGCACTGGTCGGGACGGCGACGGTGGCGACGCAGACCGCTGTGCTGGCGGCGGGCGCCACCCTGTTCCAGCTGCTCGGCAACGGGTGGGACCTGTACCAACTGGCCGGAGCGGGGCGGGACCTGCGCGCGACGGACCGGCTGGCGGCACGGATCGGCCGAGCGGACCCTGTTCCCGCTCAACGCGCGGGCGCGCCTGGGGCGTCCATCGGGGAGGTGCGGTTCGAGGGCGTCGGGTTCCGGTACCCGGGCTCGGAACGCATGGTGGTGGAGGACGTCGACCTGACGGTGCGTCCGGGCGAGCTCCTCGCGATCGTCGGGCTCAACGGCGCGGGGAAGTCCACGCTCATCAAGCTGCTGTGCGGGCTCCACCGCCCCACGCACGGGCGCATCACCGTCGACGGCACGGACCTCTCCGCGCTGGATTCGGGGCAGTGGCGGGCGCGGTTGTCGGTGATCTTCCAGGAGTTCGACCGGTACCCGCTGTCGGTGCGCGAGAACGTGGCCCTGGGGCGCGGCGGGTCCGGGACGGTCGATGAGGACCTGGAGCACGTGGCCCGCACGTCCGGGCTCGCCGACGTCGTGGCGGGTTTGCCGGCGGGCTGGGACACCCCGCTCTCGCGCGGGCGCTCCGGCGGGGTGGACCTGTCCGGGGGCCAGTGGCAGCAGGTGGCGTTGGCCCGCGCGCTGTACGGGATCCGGACCGGGGCGCGGTTCCTGGTGGCGGACGAGCCCACCGCGCACCTGGACGTGCGGACCGAGTTCCGGCTCTTCGAACGGCTGATGGACCAGCGCGACGGGGCGGGGATCGTGCTCATCTCACACCGGCTTTCGACGGTGCGCCGGGCCGACCGGATCGTGCTGCTCGACGGCGGCCGCATCACGGAGGAAGGCACCCACGCCGAGTTGATGGCGTTGCGGGGCACGTACGCGGAGCTGTTCGAGATGCAGGCGGCGCGGTTCCGGTCCGGCGGCGCCTCCGACGAGGGCGGGGGTGACCGGGCATGACACGGCCGATCCCGACTCCGGTGTGGCGCCGGCTCCCGGCCCTGTGGTGGGAGGTCCTGACCCTGTCGTGGCGGTGCACCCCCGGGCTGACGGTGTTGGCGCTGCTGGTCCTGGCGCTGTCGGTCGTGGCGGTCCCCGCGGTGGCGCTGACCCTGCGCGCGACGGTGGACGCGACGGCGGCGGGCGCTTCCGGGGTGGCGCTGGCCTGCGCGGTGGGTGTGGCGGTCGCGCACGCGCTCACGTCGACGTTCCAGACCGTGACCGGGGAGGTCATCACGACCGTCGCCGACCGCACGGGGCGCATGGGCGTGCATCCCCGCGTGCACCGCGCCATCGCGTCGGTTCCGGGGATCGCCCACCTGGAACGCGGCGACGTGCTCGACCGGGTCGACATCGTGCGGCGCGGAACCGGGCAGATCGGCCGCAGTGTCTGGAACGTGCTGCTGTCCGCCTCCCATGTGCTCAAACTCCTGGTCACGGTGGTCCTGCTGGGCGCGGTGCATCCGTTGTTGCTGTCGCTGATCCCGTTGGCGGCCGTGCCCCTGTGGGCCCACCGCCGCGGCCAGGTGCTCGTCCGGCGGGCGGAGGTGGAGGGCGCCGAGAATCACCGCCTGCAGCAGGACCTGTTCGAGACGGTCGCGGGTGTGACCGGCGGCGGGGAGGCCCGGGTGAGCGGGGCGGACACGCGGCTGGACCGGTTGCGGGGCGAGGCGTGGCGGGCGACCGAGCGGGTGCGGTTCCGGGCCCGGGCACGGGCTGCGGTGTGGACTTTCGCGGGGTGGCTGGTGTTCGTGTCGGCTTTCGCCGGGGGTATCGCGGTGGTGATCGTGCAGGCCGCCCAGGGCACGGGGACCGTCGGGGACCTGGTGTTGACCGTGATGCTGGCGGTGAGCCTGGGGCAGACGGTGCGCGGAACGGTGACCGCGACGGCGGAGACGGCCGGGGCCCGCAGGGTCGTGGAGCCGTACTTGTGGTTGCGCGGTCATGTCGCCGGCGAGCTCGCGCGTGAAGGTTGCACCGAGGAACCGCCGCGGTCCCTGACCGAGGGGTTGGCCCTGGACCGTGTCTCCTTCACCTACCCGGGCACCGAACGGCCGGCGTTGGACGGGATCTCGGCTCACCTGCCCGCGGGGTCGGTCATCGCGGTCGTTGGTGAGTACGGTTCGGGCAAGACGACTCTGGTCAAGTTGCTGCTGGGCCTGTACCGGCCGGACGCGGGCACAGTGCGGGTGGAAGGCCGCGATCTGGCCGACATGTCCACGGAAGGGTGGCGGTCGCGGTGCAGCGCCGCGTTCCAGGACTTCGGACGGTTCGAGGTGACCTTCGGGGAGACCGTCGGGCTCGGTGACCTGGACCGTATCGGGGACCCCGATGCCGTGGCACGGGCGGTACGTGAGGCCGACGCGGAGGAGATCGCCGCCGGGCTGCCCGAGGGTGTGCACACCCAGTTGGGACGTCGGCTGGGTGGCGTGGAACTCTCGGAGGGGCAGTGGCAGCGTGCGGCCCTGGCACGGGCGTCGATGCGGCGCGACCCTCTGTTGTTCGTGCTCGACGAGCCGACGGCCTCCCTCGATGCGCCGAGCGAGGAGGCGATCTTCCGGCGGTACATGGAGCGGGCCCGGGCCCACGCACGCGGGACGGGCACGGTCACCGTGGTCGTCTCGCACCGCTTCTCTACGGTGGCCGGAGCGGACCTGGTGTTGGTCATGGAGCGCGGGCGGCTCGTGGAAACGGGCACCCACGCGGAGCTGGTCGCAGTCGGCGGGCGGTACGCGCGGCTGTACGGGCTCCAGGAGCGGGCGTACACGGCCGGAACCTGAGGCGGTGGAGGGCCGGGTGGCGCCGGGCGGAGCACCGACGAAAGTCGGGGGCGGGTCCCACGAATGCCTGGTCCGGAACGGCCCTCCCCCCACCTTGGGCGGTGTCGCTTTCCGTTCCGCGGGGGGAGGCCGCAGCGGGTGCGGCGCTCCTAGCGTGAGGAGTGTTCGTCACAAGACCTCCACCAGGAACGGAACCCCATGTCCCTGCTGATGCTGAGCGACCCTGCCACCTACGAGTTCCTGATCCCGGCCGCGTTGGTGGTCGGTTCCCTGCTGTTGGGCCTGGCGGTGGTCGTCTTCATCGTCGTCGCCTTCTTCAGCGCCCTGTTCGCCCGGATCGATCTGGGGATGAAGATCCTCTGGATCGTCCTCATCTTCATCGCGCCCTTCATCGGCGCCCTGCTGTGGTTCATCATCGGACGCCCGCGTGCGGGGTGAGGCCCGCACCCCCCGGGGCGGGATCCCCTGTGCCGTACGGCGACGGGAGCTGACCCGACCCCTCCCCGACCTGGCGCACGAGATACCCGATATCCTCGTCGGGCCAGTCGAACTCCACCTCGTGGAGCAGGGAACCCGGTGCGAATCCGGGACTGACGCGCAGCGGTGAGGACGACGAGCGGACACGTCCCGGTGGGAAATCCGGGACGGCCACTGGGGCCGCGGCCCCGGGAAGGCGTTCCGTACCCGGTCGACCCCGAGTCCGAAGACCTGCTGGCGCTGGCGGTATCCACCGTCAGGTCGACCGCGGGCCACGCGTAGGAGCCCCTGACACGAAGGACGCCCATGCCGCCGACGGCCAGGCCGGAGCCGGATCGCACCGCCACGGACCGCCGCGCTCCGGATCACCGCGATTCGGTCCCCTCCGCCCAGGAGAGCCACGGCACGGGCCCCCGAACCCGGCGCGACCGTTGCCCCGGAGCGCTACGCCCCTGGCCGGCCGACGACGGTCTCCTGGTTCGGCTCCGTCTCATCGGCGGTCGCCTGCCCACGGACGCTCTGTCCGATTTGTGTGGGATCGCGGAACGGTACGGCGACGGCCGGGTCCACGTCACCGTCCGGGCCAACCTCCAGCTGCGCGCCCTCCCGGGTCAGGAGGGCGGCCTCGCACCGGAGGTCGCCGACGCGCTCCGATCCACGGGCCTGCTGCCCTCGCTCACACACGAGCTGGTGCGCAACGTCATGGTCTCCCCGGGATCGGGGCTCTGGGGCGGACGGGCCGACCTGCGTCCCGTGTCCGCCGAGCTCGACCGGCTCCTGTGTTCGTCCCCGCACCGCGCGGCGCTTCCGGGCCGTTTCCTCTTCGTGTTGGACGACGGCCGCGGTGACTTGACCGAGCGCAGCTGCGACCTGGGACTGACCGCCCTCGACCCGGACCGGGCCCAGCTCCGGGTCGGGGACCGCTGGGGCCCGGTGACCGCGCTCGACGAGGCGCCCGAGGCCCTGGCCTCGCTCACCGACCGGTTCCTGGAACGCCGCGGCGAGGGCCCTGCCGCCGCATGGCACGTCACCGAACTCCCGGGTCCGCTCACCGGGCTCGGACCACCCGATCCGCGATTGCCTCCTCCCGCGTGCCCGCTCCCGTACGGCCCCGTGCCCGGGGGCGGCCGACACGTCCCCGTCCCCGACAGCGGCCTGGACCGCCCCGCCATCGACGCTCTGGCCGAGGAGGCCCGATCCGCAGGCCACGGCACGCTCATCGTGACCCCGTGGCGTGGAGTCCTCGTCCCCGGTGTCCCCGACCCCGACCCTGTCCCCGACCCCGGAGGTGGACCTTGACGTCCCCGCGCCGACCGGACCGGCACTACGACTACATCGACGACGGTCCCGCGATCTACACCGACTCCTTCGCCACGATCCGGCGGGAGGCCTCGCTCGGGCACCTGCCGCCGGACGCCGAACGGCTCGCGGTCCGCATGATCCACGGCACCGGCCAGGTGGACCTCGCCGGAGACCTGGCCGTCCACCCCGGGCTGGTCACGGCGGCCCGGGAGGCCCTGCGCTCCGGCGCCCCGATCCTGTGCGACGCGGGCATGGTCGCGGCCGGGGTCACCCGTGCGCGCCTTCCCGCCGACAACGAGGTGCGGTGTCTGCTGTCCGATCCCCGGGTGCCCGACCTCGCCCGGGAGTGGGGCACCACCCGCTCGGCGGCCGCCGTCTCCCTGTGGGAACCAGTGCTCGAAGGGGCCGTGGTGGCCGTGGGCAACGCGCCCACCGCCCTGTTCCACCTGCTGGAGATGTTGATCGACGGAGCACCGCGCCCGGCCGCGATCGTCGGCTGCCCGGTCGGTTTCATCGGCGCCGCGGAGTCCAAACAGGCGCTGACGGAACTGGCCGGCCGGCACGGCGTCGACGTGCCCTACGTGACCGCCCTCGGCCGTCGTGGAGGTTCCGCGATGACCTCGTCGGCCCTGAACGCACTTGCCAAGGAGGAAGAGTGACCGGCCGTTTCCACGGGGTCGGCGTCGGCCCCGGCGATCCCGAACTCATCACGCTCAAGGCCGCCCGGCTCATTTCCGAGGCCGACGTGGTCGCCTACCACGCGGGTGCGGGCAAGAGCTCCAACGCCCGCCGTATCGCCGCCGACCTCATCCCGGGCACGGCGATCGAGGAGAAACTCACCTACCCGGTGACGACCGGCACGACCGACCACCCGGGCGGGTACACGGGTGCGCTCTCCGACTTCTACGCGGACTCCGCCCGCCGTTTGGCCGAGCACCTGGACGCCGGCCGGAACGTCGTGCTGCTCTCCGAGGGCGATCCGCTCTTCTACGGCTCGTACATGTACATGCACGACCGGCTCGCGGAACGGTACCCGACCGGGATCGTTCCGGGGATCCCCGCGTTCACCGCCGCCACTTCGGCCGCGGAGTCACCGCTGGCCCGGCAGACCGACGTACTCACGGTACTGCCGGGGACCCTGCCCGAACCTGAGCTGGCCCGGCGCCTGGCCGAGACCGACGCAGCGGTGATCATGAAACTGGGGCGCACGTTCCCCGCGGTCCGGCGTGCCCTGGAGGCCGCCGGGCGCCTGGAGCACGCGGTCTACGTGGAACGCGCGTCGATGACGGAGGAACGACAGCTGCCGGTCGCGGAGGTCGACCCGACGACGGTCCCCTACTTCTCGGTGATCCTGGTGACCGGGGACAGCCGGAACGGGACCCGGTCCCGCACATCGGGCGGGGACGTGGCAGCCGGCGGGAGCGGGACGGAACTCTTCGAGCCGATCACCTCGACCGCCGAGCTCCTGGTCGTCGGTCTGGGCCCGGGCCCGGACCGCTGGCTCACCGCCGAGGCGTCCACCGCACTGGCCGAGGTCGACCACGTGGTGGGGTACGGCCCCTACGTCGACCGGGTCCCGCAACGGGCCGGGCTGACCCGGCACGCCTCCGGCAACACCGTGGAACTCGACCGTGCCCGCCTCGCGCTCGACCTGGCGCGCAAGGGCGAGCGGGTCGCGGTGGTCTCCGGAGGGGACGCGGGTGTCTTCGGTATGGCCACGGCCGTGTTCGAGGCTGCGGAGGACCCCGTGTACAGGGACGTGCCGGTGCGGGTGCTGCCCGGGATGAGCGCCGTTCAGGCCGTGGCCGCGCGTGCGGGTGCCCCGGTCGGCGGGGACTTCGCGGTGATGAGCCTGTCGGACCGGCTCAAGCCGTGGGAGGTGATCGAACGCCGGTTGCGTGCGGTGTCCGAGGCCGACCTGGCGCTGGCGGTCTACAATCCGGCCTCCCGTTCGCGGACCGAGCAGATCGCGACCGCACGCCGGGTCCTGTTGGAGCACCGGGAGCCGGGGACACCGGTGGTCGTGGGCCGGAGCGTGGGGCGCGAGAACGAGTCCCTGGAAGTGACGACATTGGCCGAGTTGGACCCTGCGACGGTGGACATGCGCTGCCTGCTGATCGTCGGTGCGAGCGGGACCAGGCTCTCCGGGGCCGGACGTGTGTGGACCCCGAGGTGGGTGGAAAGCCGGGTGGGAGCGTGACCGTGCACTTCGTGGGCTCCGGCCCCGGAAGCGCCGACCTGTTGACGGTACGTGCCACCCGCATGCTCGCCGCGGCGGACGTGGTCCTCTACCCGGGTACGTACCTCGATCCGGAGGTCCTGGACCACTGTGCGCCCGGGGCCGAACTGGTCGACACACAGGGGCTGGACCTGGACCGCATCACCGAGCGCCTGGTCTCCGCGCACGCCGAGGGTCTGGACACCGTACGGCTCACGTCCGGGGACCCGTCCGTTTATTCGGCGCTCTCGGAACAGACCCGCCGACTCGACGCGCGCGGGATCCCGTGGGACGTCACCCCGGGTGTGCCCGCCTACGCGGCCGCGTCGGCGCTGGTGGGGCGGGAACTGACCGTGCCGTTGGTGGCGCAGTCGGTGGTGCTGACCCGGACCCGGTCGCGGTCGAGCGCGATGCCGGACACCGAAACGTTGGAGGCCTTCGCTGCGACCCGGGCCACGCTGGTGCTGCACTTGGCGATCCGGCGGGTGCGTGAGCTCATGGAGAGGATCGAACCGGAGTACGGCGCGGACTGCCCGGTCGTGGTCGCACACCGGGTGGGCGGCCCGGAGGAGGCAGTGCTGCACGGCACCGTGGGCGATATCGCCGACGCCGTGGAGGAGGCCGGGTTCCGGCAGGCGGCGGTGGTCCTGGTGGGACGCGCGTTGACCCCCGGGGCCGGGGGCGAGTCGTTCCTGTACGACCCCGATCGGCCCCGCGACGGGGGTTGAGGCTCAGCCCCAGCGCACGTACACGGTGCTGGGTCTCCCCGGCCATAAGAAACCCGGACGCTCAACCACACAAAGGGCTCAGCCCCAGCGCAGGTGCACGGTGCAGGGTCTCCCCTCCCCGCAGGAGACAGGTTTGCTCGGCCACAGTCGGCGCGCGGTGCGTCGCCCCTTTGGCCGAAGGCCCCCTACGCGCGTTCCGCGCGGTGGTCTCCCGAGCCCTCCTTACGCGGTCTCTGGACGCCCGGAGCCCCTCGACCCCCAACGCACGGGGGACGCGTGAGCCCGCGCCTTGCCCTTGAGCTCGGCCGGGGCAAGGCCCCTCCCCGCAGGAGGGGGAGAAGGCGCGTACAGAGCCGCGCGTCAGGGGGTGTGGACCCCGGCCACAGACAAGGCCCGGCCCCAGGAGCGGGGCACGGGGCCGCAGACGTAAAACCACGAACACACGCTGGAAAGAAGAAGAGTCTGAAGGGAGGGAGACCTTGCACCGTGCAGGTGCGCTGGGGCTCGGCTCTTCGTGTGGTTGAGCGCGGACACCCCCTTGGGGCGGGGGCCTGTTTCTGTCTCTTCCCTTTCCTTGGGGGGAGGGGGGCCTTCCCCCGGTTGAGCCCAAAGACACGGTGCGGGCTCACGCGCTTCTGTGCCCACATGGCTGGTGGGCTCCGGGCGTCCAGAGACCGCGTAAGGATGGCATGTGAGGCCACCGCGTGGTACGCGCGGAGACTCCGGGGTTTCTGTGGCACCGGGGGCGCGCACCCCGCGATGACTGTGGCTGAGCAGGCCTGTCTCCCGTGGGAAGGGGAGACCCAGCACCGTGCACCTGCCCTGGGGCTCGGCCCTTCACGTGGCTGAGCAGACCTGTTTCTTGTGGCGAGGAGGTCTTGCTCCGCGCACGTGCGCTGGGGCCCAGCCCCTCACGCGGCTGAGCGGACCTGTTCTCTGTTCACCGCACCAGCGACCACTGCGTGACGGTGCGGGCCGGGCTCCAACCGGTGAACGTCCCGATCGGCGCGGTGGTCTCCACGGCGATCCGGGTCAGTTCCCCGCCGTGTTCCCGGTAGGCGTCGGCGAGCAGGTGCTCGGTCTCCAGGGTCACCCCGTGGACGACGATGCGTCCGCCCGGCCGCAGCGCGTCCAGGCACGCCTCGAGCACGCCCGGGCGGGTCGCTCCCCCGCCGATGAAGATCGCGTCGGGGGTCGGCAGACCGTCCAGGGCCTGCGGGGCCCGGCCGTGCACCACCTCCAACCCGGGCACGCCGAGCATCCCGGCGTTGCGCCCGATCCGCTCAGCGCGTTCGGCGCCGGACTCGACCGCCGTGGCGGTGCAGGACGAGTGGGCCCGCATCCATTCGACACCGACCGACCCGGCACCCGCGCCCACGTCCCACAGGTGCTCCCCCGGGGAGGGTGCCAAGCGGGCCAGGGCCGAGACCCGCAGGTCGCGTTTGGTCAGTTGTCCGTCGTGTTCGAACGCGTCGTCGGGAAGGCCGGGGAACAAGCCGTACCCGGCCGTGTCGACCGTCTCCAGGGCCAGCACGTGCAGGGCCGGGACCTCGGCCGGGGGCGTCGCACACCAGGTGTCTGCGGTGCCCTCCAGGCGTGACTCGGCCGTCGAACCCAGGTCGGCGAGCACGGTCATCCGGCAGGCGGGGTGGTCGGCCCCGGTCAGCAGGGCGGCGACCTGCCCGGGGGTCTGCGGCCCCGAGGACAGCACCAGCAGACGCCGGTCAGGACCCAGATGGCGCAGTACCGAACGGGGGTCGCGTCCGACCAGGCTCACCACGGTGCACCGTTCCGCCGGCCAGTTCATGCGGGCGCGGGCCAGCGCAACCGAGGACACGGCCGGTTCCACCCGCACCGCGTCGGCCCCGAGCAGGTCGACGAGCGTGGTGCCGATACCGGAGACGAACGGGTCCCCGGAGGCGAGCGCGACGACGGTGCCGTCCCCGAGCGAGGACAGCAGGTCCGGCAGCCCTTCCCGCAGGGGTGAGGGCCAGGGTTCCCGTCGTTGCCCGGGCCGGTCCGGGAGCATGGCCAGGTGCCGGTGTCCGCCCAGGACCGTGTCCGCGTCCGACAGGAGCCGGCGTGCAGGTTCGGGGAGCCCGTCCCAGCCTTCGGCACCGACCCCGAGAACGGTGATCCGGGGCTGAAGTGGAGGGCGCTTGTCGACCGTCATGAGCGTGACGCTATCGTGGCGGGAACAGGCACGAGGTGCCCCGGGACCCCAACCGTCGGAAACGGCGGCTACGGCGACCGGGGAGAATCTGGGAAGCCGGTGAGAGTCCGGCACAGGCCCGCTGCGGTGAATCGGGCCCCGTTCGAGGGGACCCGACAAGTCCGAAGACCGGCCTCGCGCCCGCCCTCCGACCGATGGCGAACACGAGCGGGAGCCTCACCATGCCTCAGTGGCCTGCGCATTATCCCTTCTCCGCGATCGTGGGCTGCGACTCCGAGCAGCTCGACGATCTCGGACTTGCCCTCGTCCTCACCAGTGTCTCCCCGGAGATCGGCGGTGTACTGGTCCGGGGACAGAAGGGCACCGCGAAATCCACCGCCGTGCGCGCGCTCGCCTCGCTGCTGCCCCCGGTGGAGGTGTACCGGGGCGACCGTTTCTCCGTGGACCCCACCGACCCCGCGCAACACTCCCCCGACGGGCCGTTCGGCCCCGGGACGGACGTGGAGAGCCGGCCGGTGCGCCTGGTCGACCTGCCCGTGGGCGCCACCGAGGACCGGGTCCTGGGTTCCTTGCATCTGGAGCAGGCGCTCACGCACGGCAAGGTCGCCTACGAACCCGGTCTGCTGGCGCGTGCTCACCGCGGACTCCTGTACGTGGACGAGGTCAACCTGCTCCACGACCACCTCGTCGATCTGCTCCTGGACGCCGCGGCGACCGGCCGGGTGACGGTGGAGCGCGACGGCTTCTCCGTGGAGCACGCGGCCCGTTTCCTGCTGATCGGCACGATGAACCCGGAGGAGGGGGAGCTACGGCCCCAGCTCCTGGACCGGTTCGGCATGACCGTGGAGGTGAGCGCGCCGACCGATCCTGCCGCGCGTGCGGAGGTGGTGCGCCGGCGGATGGCCTACGACGCCGACGCCGAGGGGTTCGCCGCCCGATACCACGACGACGAGGAGGCGCTCGCCGACCGCATCGCGAAGGCGCGCGGTGCGCTGGAGCGGGTGCACCTGTCGGAGGCCGCGCTGTTGAAGATCGCCGAGGTGTGCGCGGCCTTCGAGGTGGACGGTCTGCGGGCCGACATCGTGACCTCACGCGTGGCGGTCGCGCACGCGGCTTGGAAGGGCCGGGAGACGGTGACGCGCGCCGACATCCGCCGCGCGGCCCTGCTGACGTTGCCGCACCGTCGCCGACGCAACCCGTTCGACGCCCCCGGGCTGGACGAGGAGCTGCTCGACCGGGTCCTGGGGGACGAGGATCCGCCCCCGGACCCGCCGCAGCCGCCGGACCCCCCGGAGTCGCCGGACCCCTCGGAAGGGTCCGAGGACACCGGTCCCGCCGACGCGGACCCGCCGGAATCGCAAGCGCCCGAGGAGACGGGCCCGGAGGAGACCGGGCCGGACTCCCCGGGACCGGAGAGCGCCGAGGCCCCGGACGGCACGGACGAGGCCCCGGACGGTGAGGCGCTCCCTCCGACGGAGCCCCCGCAGGAGGCGGCCGAGGGTGCGGAGGACGGCGATGTCTCCCCTCCCTCGTCGGAGGGGCCCACGAGCACGATCGGGTCCACGACCCCCTACCGTCCCCGCAAACTCTCCGTGCACGGTGCGGGCCAAGGGGACGAGGGCCGGCGCAGCCGTGCGGTGGGCCGGCGCGGGCGCCGGATCGGTTCGGAACGGCCCGGCTCCGGGAGGGGGACCTCGCTGCACCTGGTGGAGACGGTGCGTGCCGCGGCGGCCGCTCCCAGGGAGGGTGACCGGATGCGGATCCGGCCGCAGGACCTGCGGGTCGCGGTACGTGAAGGACAGGAGAGCAACCTGATCCTGTTCTGCGTGGACGCGTCCGGGTCGATGGCCGCACGCAAGCGGATGAGCGAGGTCAAGACCGCGATCCTGTCCCTGCTCCTGGACGCCTACCGGCGCCGCGACAAGGTCGGGCTCATCACCTTCCGAGCTCAGGAGGCGGAGTTGGTGCTGCCGCCGACCCGTTCGGTGGACGTGGCCGCGGCCCGGCTGGAGGACGTGCCTGCCGGTGGCCGCACCCCGCTGGCGGAGGGCCTGTTGGAGGCCGACCGTGTGCTGCGGCGTGAACAGCGTCGCGATCCCCGTATGCGTCCGTTGCTGGTCGTGGTCACCGACGGGCGGGCCACCGGCGCCAAGGGCGCCGTCGCGCGTTCGCTGGCCGCTGCGGAGCACGTCGCGGGCCAGGAGGTCTCCACCGTCGTGGTCGACAGCGAGTCCGGGCCGATGCGCCTGGGCCTGGCCCTGAACCTTGCTTCCCGCTTGGGGGCCGAACACCTGCCGGTCGGCGAGGTCAACGCCGACGCTCTCGACAGTGCCGTAAGAGGAAGGGCCGCCTGATGCCTCAGGGTAAGCCGTCCGTCGTCCCCGATGACGGGCTCACCACACGACAGCGCCGCCATCAGCCGCTGCTGGCCGTCCACACCGGCGACGGCAAGGGGAAGTCGACCGCGGCCTTCGGGCTCGCGTTGCGCAGCTGGAACCAGGGTTGGGGGATCGGGGTGTTCCAGTTCGTCAAGTCGGCGAAGTGGCGCATCGGCGAGCAGACTGTCCTGGAGCGCCTGGGCAAGCTGCACGAGGAGACCGGCGAGGGCGGCCCGGTCGAGTGGCACAAGATGGGTTCCGGGTGGTCGTGGATCCGCCGCAAGGACGGCGAGGAGGACCACGCGGCGGCCGCCGCCGAGGGGTGGGCCGAGATCAAGCGGCGCCTGGCCGAGGAGCGGCACGACCTGTACGTGCTCGACGAGTTCACCTACCCGCTCGTGTGGGGTTGGATCGACGTGGACGACGTCGTGGAGACCCTGGTGAACCGGCCGGGGCGCCAGCACGTGGTCATCACCGGCCGGCGTGCGGACCCGCGCCTGACGGAGGTGGCCGACCTCGTCACGGAGATGGGCAAGGTCAGGCACCCGATGGACAACGGTCGCAAGGGCCAGCGGGGGATCGAGTGGTGATGCCCCCGGGCAGCACCGGTGCCGCGGCTCCACCGCGGTTCATGGTGGCCGCGCCGATGACCGGCCAGGGCAAGACCACGGTCGCGACCGGGCTCATGGCGGCCCTGCGCGGGCGCGGCCTGGAGGTGAGCGGGCACAAGGTTGGCCCCGACTACATCGATCCGGGCTACCACGCCCTGGCCACCGGACGTGCGGGCCGTAACCTCGATCCGCACCTGGTCGGGGAGGACCTGGTGGCGCCGCTGCTCCTGCACGGTGCGCGCGGCGTGGACGTGGCCGTGGTCGAGGGGGTCATGGGCCTGCACGACGGGCGGCTGGGTACCGACGGGTTCGCCTCGTCGGCGCACGTGGCGGCCCTGACCCGCACCCCTGTGGTGTTGGTGGTGGACGTGGCCCGCATGTCGCGTTCGGTGGGGGCGCTGGTGGCCGGTATGGCCGCCTACGACCCGGCGGTCGAGGTCGCCGGGGTGATCCTGAACCGGGCGGGCTCGGACCGCAACACCGCTGAGATCGTGCGGTCGTTGGACCTGCCCGTGCTCGGTGTGGTGGGTCGGGACGAGGGGTTGTCCTCGCCCTCCCGCCATCTGGGGTTGGTGCCGGCCGCCGAGCGCGGCGGTGCGGTCCAGGCGGTCGAGCGGATGGCCGAACACGTCGCCCGGCAGGTGGACCTGGAGGCCGTGCTGGAGGTGGCCGCGTCCGCGCCCGACCTGGACGCGCGCCCGTGGTCGCCGTGGGTCGCGCCGGGAACCGTCGGCGCGCATACGCGGACGGCCGTGGATGACAGGCAACCGGCGACGGGGCAGACCGTGGTGGCCGCCGAGGAGCAGCCGGTGGTTGCCGTGGCCACCGGCCGTGCCTTCTCGTTCCGGTACGCCGAGACCGAAGAGCTGCTGGCCGCCGCCGGTTGCCGGGTCGTGGGTTTCGACCCGCTCGAGGACACCGCGCTGCCCGCGGGCACGCGCGGCCTGTACCTGGGTGGCGGGTTCCCGGAGTCGCACGCCGACGAGCTGTCCGGCAACCGGCCGCTGCTGGAGCAGGTCCGGGAGGCGGTGCACGCCGGCCTTCCGACGGTCGCCGAGTGCGCCGGGATGCTGTACCTGTCCCGGACGCTCGACGGTGAACCCATGGCCGGGGCACTGGACGCGGACGCGCGGATGTCGGACCGGTTGACGTTGCGCTATCCGGAGGCCGTCGCCCGCACGGACACGTTGCTGACCCGGGCCGGGGAACGGGTCACCGGACACGAGTTCCACCGCACACGGATGACACCGGGGGCATGCGGCCGGACCCCGGCGTGGGAGATCGACGGGGTGGCCGAGGGGTTCGCGTCCCCGACCTTGCACGCCTCGTACCTGCACGTCCACTGGGCCGGTCATCCGCATCTGGCGGAACGCTTCGCCGCCGCGGTGCACGCTGCCACTCCGGTCTCCCCCGCCCGCGCGGCCACGCCGATCGCCTCGAACGCACACGTCCCGAGCGCGGCCGGTACCACGGCCGTGCCCGGGGAAGGGCCGGTAGCGGATCCGCTCCGGCACCACGGGGACCGGGAAGTGGGCTCCGGGCTCATCGATCTCGCCGTGAACGTCTACGCCGGCCCGCGTCCCGTGTGGCTGGACCGGGCGCTGCGGGAGAGCCTCGAAGATGTGGGCGCCTACCCCGACGCGGAACCCGCACGGACGGCGATCGCGCGTCGGCACGGCCGCCGCACCGGCGAGGTGTTGCCGACCGCGGGCGCGGCGGAGGCCTTCACTCTGCTCGCGCGGGCGCGCGCGTGGCGGCGTCCGGTGGTGGTGCATCCTCAGTTCACCGAACCGCACGCCGCCCTGGAGCAGGCCGGACACACCGTCACGACCGTGCTCTGCCGGGCCGAGGACGGTTTTGCCTTCGACCCGGGCGCGGTTCCCGAGGACGCCGACCTGGTGGTCGTCGGTAACCCCACCAACCCCACCGGGATCCTGCACCCGGCCGAGACTCTGCGCCGCCTGTGCCGTGCGGGCCGGGTGGTCGCCGTGGACGAGGCCTTCATGGACGCCGTCCCCGGCGAACCCGAGTCCCTGGCGGGTGAGACGCTGCCCGGCCTGGTGGTGCTGCGCAGCCTCACCAAACACTGGTCCATCCCGGGTCTGCGCGCCGGGTACGTCGCCGGCGACGAGGCCGTCGTGGCCGAGCTCGCCCGCGCCCAGACCCCGTGGTCGCTCTCCACCCCCGCGATCGCCGCGACCGTGGCCTGTACCGACGCCCGTGCCACGGCGGAGGCAGCCGAACGGGCACTGACGTTGGAGGAGCAGCGCGCCGAGCTCGAGAGCGGACTGCGTGAGGCCGGGGTGGCGTTCGTTCCGTCCCGGGCGCCGTTCGTCCTGGTGCGTGCGGGGGCCGGGGGCCACCGGCACCTTCGGGAACGGGGCGTCGCGGTGCGGCGGGCGGACACCTTCCCCGGACTCGACGCCTCCTGGATCCGCGTGGCCGTGCGTCCGCCGGAGACCACCCGCCCCCTGCTCGCGGCCCTGGCCGACCTTCCGAACACGGAGGAGACCCGGTGCGACGTGCACGCATGAGGGACGCGCGTGCGGTCGGCCTCCTCCTGGGCCACGCCGCCGACCGGATCCTCGGTGATCCCCGCCGGTTCCACCCGGTCGCGGGGTTCGGCAGCGCCGCGGCCGCCCTGGAACGCCGCTCGTACGGCGATTCCCGTGCCCTCGGCACCGTGCACACCGTGTTCCTCGTGGGGGCCGCCGCCGGGGTGGGGATCGCCGCGGAGCGGGCCACCGACGGCCGCCCGTTGGCCCGTACCGCCGTCACTGCGCTGGCCACCTGGACGGTGCTGGGCGGACGGTCCCTGGAGCGGGAGGCCGCGGCCGTGCACGGTCTGCTCGAGGACGGCGACCTGCCCGGCGCGCGCGAGCGCCTGAGGTCCCTGGTCGGTCGGGACACGAGCGCCCTCGACGCCTCGGGGGTCTCCAGGGCCGTGGTCGAGTCGGTCGCGGAGAACACCTCCGACGCCGTGGTCGCCCCGCTGGTGTGGGGTTCGGTGGCCGGGGTGCCGGGGCTGCTGGCCCATCGTGCGGCCAACACCCTCGACGCCATGGTCGGGCACCGCAACGCCCGCTACGAACGTTTCGGCTGGGCCTCGGCGCGCCTGGACGACCTGCTCAACCATCCCGGAGCGCGGCTCAGCGGTCTTCTGACGGCCGCTGCGGCACCGCGCCGCTCGGCCGAGGTGTTGCGTTCCTGGCGCGACCATGCCGCAGGCCACCCCAGCCCCAACGCCGGGGTGGTGGAGTCGGCCTTCGCGGGCGCGCTCGGGGTCCGTCTGGGCGGCACCAACCTGTACGGGGCCCGGACCGAACACCGTCCTGTCCTGGGGGACGGTCGTCCGGCCGAGCCCCGGGACGTCGCGCGCGGCACGGCACTGGCCCGCCGGGTGGGCGCGGGCGCCGCCCTGGCCGCGGCGGGTGCGGCCCTCATCGTCGGGAGAGCACCCAGGTGAGTGCTTCCCGTACGTCGTGGACCGTGGTCGTCCCCGCGGGGCCGTCCGGGCGCCGCACCACCACGACGGGCACGTCGAGGAGCCGTGCCGCCTCCATCTTCGGCCAGGTGTAGGTGCCGCCCGCGTCCTTGGTGACCAGGACGCCGCTGCCGTGTTCCTGCATCAGGTCGCGTTCGCCGTCGAGGGTGTAGGGCCCGCGGCCGGTCACCAGGCGCCAGGGGCCGGGCAGTTCCAGGTCGGGCACGTCCACGACCCGCGCGAGCGCCTCCCTGTCCCCCAGGGCGGGTACGAACCGGGCGAGTTCCTGGCGGCCGACCGTCAGGAACGGGCGTTCGCCCAGGTCGGCGGCCCGGCCTGCGGCCTCTTCGTGGGTGTCGGTGTAGTGCCACGACGGGTCGGGTTCCCAGGGGGGACGTTCCAGCCGGAGCAGGGGGAGGTTCCCGGCACATGCGGCGGCCGCGTTGGCGCTCATCCCGAGAGCGAAGGGGTGGGTGGCGTCGACCACGGCGTCGTAGTCGGCCAATGCTTCGCGCAGCCCGTCGACACCTCCGAACCCGCCGATGCGGACCTGGCCGACCGGTAGGCGCGGGCGGGCCACGCGCCCGGCCAGTGAGGTGGTGACGTCGACGCCGGCCTCCACCAGGAGCGCGGCGAGCTCGCGGGCCTCCGAGGTCCCGCCCAGAAGGAGCAGTCTCATCGGACACCTCCGGGTGCGAGGACGGGCATCCCGCCGGGTGCGCCGGACCGCGCCAGGTCGAGCAGCGCGTCGACGTCCAGGTGGCGCTCCACCAGTTCCCCGAGCAGGTCCAGCCGCCGTTCCCGGGCGGCCGGGAAGTCCGTGCCGGAGGGTTCCCGACCGAGGGTGCGGTCCAGGAACGCGGACCGGAACGCGTTGCCCTCCAGGCTCCCGTGCCACATGGTCCCGTAGACGTTCCCCGAACAGGCCCCGCCCAGGAACTCCTCGTCCCCGCTTCCGGCGGTGATCCGTCCGTGGTGGATCTCGTACCCGTGCGCGGGCGCCCCGAGCGCGGTCCCCGACGGCAGGTCCAGGGTCTTGTCGGCGGTGAAGTCCGTGGACACGTCGAGCAGCCCGAGCCCTTCCGCGCTCGTGCCCGGACCGGCCTCGACACCTTCGGTGTCGGTGATGGTCCGGCCGAGCATCTGGAACCCGCCGCAGATCCCGAGCAGCGGCCGCCCGCGCCGTACGTGTTCGTGCAGGGCCCGGTCGAGGCCGCGCGAACGCAGCCACGCCAGGTCGGCGAGGGTGGCCCGGCTCCCGGGCAGTACCACCAGGTCCGCGTCGGACACGTCCTGCGGGGAGGAGGCGAACACGACGTCGAGCCCCGGCTCCAGCCCGAGGGCGTCGACGTCGGTGAAGTTGCTGATCCGTGGCAGGCGTACCACCGCGACGCGGCGCACGTCCCGGCCCGCGTCCCCGCCGTCGTCGGTACGGCGCGCCGCGATGTCGAGCGCGTCCTCGGAGTCGAGCCACACCCCGGCGTCCCACGGCAGCGTGCCGTACACCCGGCGCCCGGTGAGGTGTTCGAGGTCCTCCAGCCCCGGCCGCAACAGTTCCGGTTCACCACGGAACTTGTTGACCACGAACCCCGGGATCAGGGCCTGGTCGGCGGCCTCCAGCAGGCCGACCGTGCCGTAGAGCGCGGCGAAGACACCGCCGCGGTCGATGTCGCCGACCACCACCGTGGGCATGCCCGCGTGGCGGGCCAGGCCCATGTTCACGTAGTCGCCCGCGCGCAGGTTGATCTCGGCCGGACTGCCCGCCCCCTCGGCCACGACGACGTCGTAGCGGGAAGCCAGGTCGTCGAAGGCGGCGTGTGCGGCCTTCGCCAGGTGCCGGCGGCCCTGTTCCCAGTCGGTGGAGGACAGGTCCCCGGCCGGGTGTCCGAGGAGAACGGCGTGGCTGCGCCGGTCGGTGCCGGGTTTGAGCAGCACCGGGTTCATCGCGGGCTCCGGGGACGCCTCGGCCGCGAGCGCCTGCACCCACTGGGCCCGGCCCATCTCCGCGGGGCGCCCGTCCGATCCGTGGCAGACCATGGAGTTGTTGGACATGTTCTGGGCCTTGTACGGCGCGACGCGTACCCCGCGCCGGGCGAGGGCCCGGCACAGCCCGGTGGTGACGACGCTCTTTCCGGCGTCGGAGGTCGCACCGGCCACCAGCAGACCCCCGCCCCGTGTCCGGTTCCCGTTCACGAGGGCCTCCTCAACAACGCGGTGTCCATGACCCATCCGGCCCGTTCCTTCGCGCGGGCCCGGGCCGCATCGATCCGCGGGAGCACGTCGGCGACGCGTCCGGCGACCAGCTCCTCGGTGTCGGTGCCGAGGTTGGCGCCCCACCAGACCGACCACTCCCCCAGTCCTTCGAAGGCGGGCCGGGCCCCGAGCATGACGGCGATGTTGTCCTGCCCGTCGGCGACGGCCTCCGCCAACCTGCGCTGCGGGGTGACGTGGACCGGCTGCCCGACCTCGTGCAGCACGATCCGGTGGCGGGCCGCGAGGAGCTGCGGGGCACTGATCCCGGGCAGCACGTCGTACTCCACGGGGACTTCGCCCCGTTCGCCGATGCGGTCCACGATCCGCAGCGTCGAGTCGTACAGGGACGGGTCGCCCCAGACCAGGAAGGCCGCGCTGCCGCCCCGCTCGGCCAGCACCTGTTCGAAGGCACGCACCCGCGCCTCGTGCCAGTCGGCGACCGCCGCCCGGTAGTCGGCCGGGGCGTCGCGGTCGCGTTCGGGGTCGGGCACGGCCACCAGCTCCAGCCCGTGGGCCTCGCACACGGCCCGCCGCAGCTCGAACAGCCCGTCGTCCCGGCGTTTGCGGGCCGCCACCGCGTAGTCGCACCCGCGCAGCGCGGCGGCGGCCTCCGGGGTCAGCTGGTGCGGGCCCATGCCGATCCCGATGATGCGGACCCTCATTCGGAGCGTTCCTCGATGTCGCCCTCGACCTCCAGGTACACCTCGGACAGCGCCTGCAGGGTCTCCGGGTCCGGTTCGGCCCACAGGCCGCGCCGGGCCGCCTCGTTCAGCCGCTCGACGATGCCGTTGAGCGCCCACGGGTTGGAGCGGCGCATGAACTCCTGGGTCTGCTCGTCGAGCACGTACTCGGCGGCGAGCTTCTCGTACATCCAGTCGTGCACGACCCCGGCGGTGGCGTCGAAACCGAAGAGGTAGTCGACGGTCGCGGCCAGTTCGAAGGCGCCCTTGTACCCGTGGCGCCGCATCGCCGCGATCCAGCGCGGGTTGACCACTCGGGCACGGAAGACCCGGGCGGTCTCGTCTGCGAGCGGCCGGGTGCGCACCGCGTCGGGGGTCGTGGAATCACCGACGTAGGCCTTGGGGTCGGCGCCCGAGAGCGCGCGCACCGTCGCGATCATGCCGCCGTGGTACTGGAAGTAGTCGTCGGAGTCGGCGATGTCGTGCTCGGCGCTGTCGACGTTCTTCGCGGCGACCTTGATGCGCCGGTAGTTGGTGCGCATGTCGTCGGCGGCCGGGACCCCGTCGAGGCCGCGCCCGTAGGCGTAACCGCCCCAGGCCGTGTACACCTCGGCGAGGTCGCGGTCGTCGTGCCAGTTCCCGGACTCCACGAGCTGGAGGATCCCGGCCCCGTAGGAGCCGGGCGCGGAACCGAAGATCCGGGTGGTGGCCCGGCGGTGGTCGCCGTGGTCGGCCAGGTCGGCGCGGGCGTGGGCGCGCACGTAGTTGTCCTCGTCGGGTTCGTCGAGTTCGGCGACCAGGGCCACGGCGTCGTCCAGCATGGCGACCACGTGGGGGAAGGCGTCGCGGAAGAACCCGGAGATGCGCACTGTCACGTCGATACGCGGGCGGCCCAGTTCCTCCAGCGGGACCACGTCGAGTTCCTTGACCCGTCGGGAGGCCTCGTCCCATTCGGGGCGGACACCGAGCAGGGCCAGGACCTCGGCCACGTCGTCGCCGGAGGTGCGCATCGCGGAGGTGCCCCAGACCGACAGGCCCACGGACCCGGGGTAGGTACCGGTCTCCTCCATGTGCCGGCTCAGCAGGGAGTCGGCCATGGCCTGGCCGGTCTCCCAGGCCAGGCGGGAGGGTACGGCGCGCGGGTCGACGGTGTAGAAGTTCCGTCCGGTCGGCAGCACGTTGACCAGCCCGCGCAGGGGCGAGCCGGAGGGCCCGGCCGGGACGAACCCGCCGTCGAGGGCGTGGGTGAGGTGGTCGAGTTCGTCGGTGGTGCGGGCGAGGCGGGGCACGACCTGGTCGGCGGCGAACTCCAGGACCCGGCGCACGTCGGGGTCCTCGTGCAGATCTGCCGCCGCGGAACGGTCCCAGCCGGCCTCTTCCATCCGTTCGACCAGGTCACGGGCGCGTGCTTCGGCCTCGTCGACCTCGTTCGTGGGGGCCTCCCCCTTCAGCCCCAGGGCGGATCGGAGCCCGGGCACGGCGGCGCCGACCCCGCCCCAGACCTGGGCGGCGCGCAGGACGGCCAGGGCGAGGTTGACCCGGGGTTCACCCTCCGGCGCCTCGCCGAGTACGTGCAGGCCGTCGCGGATCTGGGTGTCCTTGATCTCGCACAGCCAGCCGTCGACGTCGAGCAGGAAGTCGTCGAACTCCTCGTCGTCGGGGCGCTCCTCCAGACCCAGGTCACGGTGGAGCTCGGCGGCGCGCATGAGTGACCAGATCTCGGCGCGGATCGCGGGGAGCTTGGCCGGGTCCATCGCGGCGATGTTGGCGTGCTCGTCCAAGAGCTGTTCCAGGCGGGCGATGTCGCCGTAGCTCTCGGCGCGGGCCATGGGCGGGACGAGGTGGTCGACGACGGTGGCGTGCGCGCGGCGCTTGGCCTGGGCGCCCTCACCCGGGTCGTTGACCAGGAACGGGTAGATGAGCGGCAGGTCGCCGAGCACCGCGTCGGGCCCGCAGTCGGCGGACAGAGCGGCGTCCTTGCCCGGAAGCCACTCCAGCGAGCCGTGCTTGCCGAGGTGGACGACGGCGTCGGCCCCGAACCCGTGCTCCAACCACCGGTAGGCGGCCAGGTAGTGGTGGCTCGGGGGCAGCGAGGGGTCGTGGTAGATCGCGATGGGGTTCTCGCCGAAACCGCGCGGGGGCTGGACCAGGACCACGACGTTGCCGGCCCGCAGCGCGGCCAGGACGAGTTCGCCGGCGTCGTTGACGTAGAGCTTGCCGGGGGCCGGCCCCCAGGTCTGGGCCATGGCGTCCTTGAGGGAGGACGGGAGCCCCTCGGTCCACGCGGCGTACTGCTCGGGGGTGATGCGCACCTGCGCCTCGGTCATCTGCGCCGTGGTCAGCCAGTCCTCGTCCTGGCCGCCGGCCTCGATGAGGGTGTGCATGAGCGCGTCGCCGGCCTCGGTCTCGTCCGGAAGGTCCAGGCCGGGCAGGGCGTCGGGCTCGCCCAGGTCGTAGCCGTCCGCACGCAGGCGCCGCAGTAGACGCACCAGGGATCGGGGGGTGTCGAGACCGACCGCGTTGCCGATCCGGGAGTGTTTGGTCGGGTAGGCCGACAGCACGACGGCGAGGCGTTTCTCGGCGGCCGGGACGTGGCGCAGGCGGGCGTGGGAGACGGCGATCCCGGCCAGGCGGGCGCAGCGCTCGGGGTCGGCGGTGTAGCGGGGCAGCCCGTCCTCGTCGATCTCCTTGAAGGAGAACGGCACGGTGATGATGCGGCCGTCGAACTCGGGGATGGCGACCTGGGTGGCGGAGTCGAGCGGGCTGACGCCCTCGGCGGTCTCCACCCAGTCGGCGCGGGAGCTGGTCAGGCACAACCCCTGCAGGACCGGGACGTCCAGGGCGGCGATGCGTTCCACGTCCCAGGCCTCGTCGTCCCCGCCGGCGCTCACGGAGGCGGGGGTACTGCCGCCGGCGGCCAGGACCGTCACGATGAGCAGGTCGAAGCTGCGCAGTGCCTCGAACAGGTCGTCGGGGGCCGAACGCAGGGACCCGGCGAAGACCGGCACACCCACCGCACGGCCCGTGGCGTCGATCGCGTCGGCCAGGGTGTGGGCGAACGCGGTGTTCCCGCCGGCCTCGTGGGCGCGGTAGTAGAGGATGCCGATCTTGGGCAGGGACGGGTCCTGCGGCCCCTCGCGCTCGGCCGTGCCCCACAGGGGCACGTGGTGCGGGGGTTCGAAACCTTCGCCGGTCAGCAGCACGGTGTCGGACAGGAACGCGTGCAGACGGGCGAGGTTGAGGGGCCCGCCCTCGGCCAGGTACCGGTGGGCGTCGGTGACCACGCCCATCGGGACGGTGGAGTGTTCCATCAGCTCGGCACTGGGCTGTTGTTCACCGCTGATCACCACCAGCGGGGTGCCGCGTTCGCGGACCGCGGCCAGCCCCGGCCACAGGTCGTGCGGGGAACCCAGCTGCCGCACCACGACGAGGTCGGCGCCCTCGACGGCGTCGGTGAGTTCGGTCTCCGATGCGCGCGAGGGGTTGGCCCACGCGTACGCGGCGCCGCTGGAGCGCGCTGAGAGCAGATCGGTGTCGGACGTGGAAAGCAGAGCGACCCGTACCGTCATGGTCGGCTTCCTCCCCAGGGGTTCTCGCCCCGTCGATGGTCGGACCGCTCGTGGACAGTGTCTGGCTGGCCTCTTCTCGGAGACTTCACAGTGGCGGAACCGCCCCGGACTCGCACCGGGTTCCTGCTGACACGAGCAAAGAGCTCACACACTAACTGGCGTCGGATGACGGGCCGACGACGGGCCCCATGTTCACTAGGACCCTGGGTACTCGCAGTGATGTGCCCAACGCCATGGGTCATGACCCAAGGGCCGGGTCCCGGCGCGACAGGCCCCGGCCCCAGCTCCCCGGCCCGTGGCTCAGGGGTTCCACACCCCCGTCGCGGCGGCCTCACGGGCGAAGACCGCGAAGTCCTTCGGCGGTCTCCCCAGCGCCTCCTGTACCCCGTCGGCTGTGTGGGTGTTGCGCCCGTCCAGGAGGACCGAGAACAGGTCCCCGAGCTCCGGCGGCAGCCCCTCCTCGGCCAGGGCCGCGGCGAACTCCTCGTGTGTGAGGTCGGTGTAGCGCACGGTGCGTCCGGTGGCGGCGGACAGTTCCGCGGCCGCGTCCGCGAAGCTCAACGCACGCGGCCCGGTCACCTCGTGGACCACCCCGGCGTGCCCCTTACCGGTTAGGGCGGCCACGGCGACGTCGGCGATGTCGCCGGCATCCACGAACGGTTCCCTCACCCCGCCGACGGGCAGGGCGAGCTCCCCCGCGAGCACCTGCGGCAGCAGGAAGCTCTCGCTGAAGTTCTGCGCGAAGAAGGAACAGCGCACGACCGTCCACTCGGCGCCGGCCCCGGCCACCGCACGTTCGGCGGCGAGCGCTCCCTCCTCCCCGCGCCCGGAGAGCAGCACGATCCGCCGCACCCCGAGGTCGGCTGCGGCCCGCGCGAAACGGCCGACGCTCTCCGGAGCCCCGGGCACGGCCAGGTCGGGCTGGTAACTCAGGTAGAGGTCACCCACGCCTTCCAGCGCGGGTTCCCAAGTGGCGGGGTCCTCCCAGGAGAACGGGGGTGTGCCCGAACGGGACCCGACCCGGACGGGGTGTCCGAGTTCGTGGAGCCGTTCGGCGACGCGGCGACCGGTCTTGCCGGTGCCTCCGGTGACGAGGGTGGGCCTGGTGTTCTGGTTCGTGTTGCGCATGTCTTCACTCAACGCCGCGGGAGCTCCGTTCTCCATCGTCGGAACGCGCCCCCGCATACGCGTGCGTCCCGGCGCCGTGGACACCGTGCGGCACCGGGGCGAAGATGGACCCATGGACGCCCTGACCGCCCTCATGGACGGCCCCAAGGCCCGGGGCGCCTTCCTCCTGCGTTCGGTCCTCAACCCGCCGTGGTCGATGCGTGTGCAGGACCGCGCCCCGCTGTCGGTGGTGGCGCTCGCCCGCGGCACGGCCTGGCTCAGCACCGCCGGCGACCGGCCCCGGAGGATCGTCCCGGGCGACGTGGTCGCGCTGCGCGGCCCGCAGCCGTACACCCTCGCGCACGCCCCGGACACACCCGCCACGGTCGTGGTCGGGCCCGACCAGCGCTGTTCGAGCGGGGGCGTGGACGTCACCGACAGCATGGCGTTGTCGGTGCGCACATGGGGCCAGGAGCCGGGGCCGGACGCCACCGTGATGCTCAGCGGCACCTACCGCGCACCCGGGGAGCTCGGTTCCCATCTGTGGCACGCGATGCCGCAGGTGCTGATCCGTCCCGCCGGGACCGGAGCGGACGCGACCTCCCTGGTCGATCTGCTGGGTGTGGAGCTGGACCGTGACCGCATGGGGCAGACCCTGGTCCTGGACCGGATCCTCGATCTGCTGCTCGCGGGCATGGTGCGCGACTGGCTGGCGGAGGGCGGCTCGGGCACCCCCGGTTGGTACCGGGCGCGGACGGATCCTGTGGTGGGGCCCGCGCTGGAGTCGATCAGGGCCTCACCCGAGCACCCGTGGACGGTGGCCGCGCTCGCCTCCGGGTCGGGGGTCTCGCGCACGGTGCTCGCCCGCCGGTTCACCGAGCTCGTGGGGTGTCCTCCGATGTCCTACCTCGCGCAGTGGCGGTTGGCGCTCGGTGCCGATCTGGTGCGGGGCTCGGACTCGACGTTGGCCTCGGTGGCGCGCCGGGTCGGTTACGGGAGCGCGTTCGCGTTCAGTGCCGCGTTCAAGCGCCGGTACGGGGTGAGCCCGAGCGTGTACCGGGAGGCCGGTCCCGTGGCGGCCGACCTGCCACCGGGCGGAGGGGACACGGGCACCTACGTTCTGGGGGATGGCCCTTCGTGAGCGGGCTGCCCGGAGACCCGGGCGGCCCGGGGCCCTCACCGGGCGCTTCTCACAGCGCCGGCCGCACGGACCCCCAGCACCGCACCCACGCCGAGAACCAGCGTGGCCGCGGCCAGGGCGATGAGCGTCGGAGGGGTTGCGCTCCCGGGAACGTCAGCGGTCGAAGCCCACACGAGGAAACCGATCGCGACCAGAGAGAGGAGCAGGCCGCTTCCGAAGAAGTAGGGGTGTGCACGCTTGTGCGCTGCATGCCAGGCCTCCTCCGACTCCAGCGTGCTCGGTACACGCACCCCCGGGCTCTTGTGGATGTCGATCCCCGGCTTCGTGGAGTGGATGGCCGTCCACAAAAGGAACCCGGAGAGGAGTCCGAAGAACAGACCCGTGATGAATCAATCGGACACGTGATATCACCCGTACTGCGTTCTCACAGCCGCGCTCGTTCTCCCCTCGCTCGATTCAGACCGTGGCCCTCAGGTACGGGATCCGTTGGACAACGGCGACCAGGACGATGCTGATCACAGCGGTTGCGGCCCCGTATCCGCACGCCGCGAGGAATGCTGCGGCGCCATCCGGTGTGCCCCCGATGTCCCGCAACGTGTTGAGCACCATGACGTGCACGAGGTAGACGCCGAAACTGAGGCCGGAGAGCACACTGACGACCCGGCCGATCCTCCGTGCGGCGGGGCCGCCGACGGCCGCCAGTTTCAGGCCCGCGCTCCGCAGCAGCAGGAAGGCCCCCACGGACGCGACCACCATCGTCGGCGACAGGAAGTCGTAGACGTACTCGGCTCCGGTGCCCCACTCCCCCGCCACGGCGGCGGCCGCCCACGCGGCCACCGCGGTGGCCGCGACGCCTCCGGTGAAGAGCACGGTGCCGTAGCGCAGCGCGCGGGGGCCGGGGTCGCTGGTCATCAGCAGCCAGCCGAGCAGGTAGTAGCCGAGGAAGGGCAGGAACTGCGTGGCTGCGGTCGAACCGCCGACCCCCTCGACCAGGCCCAGGAGCTGGTCGGCCGCCCCGATGCCGAGCGCGAGCCAGGCGAACCACCAGAGCCCGGCGCGGGAGGTGTAAGCGACCACCGTGCGTAGGAACGGTGTGAGCAGGTAGAGGCCGGCGATGACGTACAGGAAGTACAGGTGGATCGAGGGTGTGCCCGAGGAGGCCGCCGCGACCGCGTCGGAGGCGGCGATGCCGTCGCGCCACCGTTCCCACGCGAGGTAGGCGACGGTCCACACGATGAGGGGCACACCGATCTTGGCCCATCGCTTGCGGTAGAAGGCCGCCGCGTCCTCGTGTTCCCTGGGGCGCAGGAGCAGGCCCCCGCTGATCATCACGAAGACGGGCACGCACCACCGCAGGGCGGAATCGAGGACGTGCGCGGCCCACCAGGAGTGGCTGCCGAGTTCGGCGTGCGTGGTACTCACGAGCGGGCTGAAGGCATGAACGAGGACGACGGCCCCCATCGCGCAGACCCTGGCGAGGTCGATCCAGTTGGTCGCCGGAGCAGCGGTGTGGTTCGGGGCGCGTTTCGTCGACGCCGGGCCGCCCGCAGGGGTTTCGTCGACTCGCATGCCCCATCGATACCATTCTGTTATTCAGGGGCTCAACCCCGTACACCACTTTCTGTGGATAGCGATACGCACATCACACAGTCGACAACCCCTGTCACCTGCACCTCGGTTCCAGAAGCCGGATTATCTCGGATACGGCCCGCCCGAAAACAGGACACAGCATGCCGCCGCCCTCCGACCCCGGGGCCGACCACTCCGTGAACACGGGCCGTGGCTCAGGTGGCCCGGCCGGGAACGTCGTGGCTCTCCCTGAACGGGACACGCGACGAGGCCGTTGCGGAGACACTACAGCTTGCTGCCCGTTGAACCGGCCGAGAGGGAGAACGCGATCATGAGTGACATCGAGTACGAGGCCAAGGTCCTCGGCATCGACCCGGACCAACTCGCCCAGCACCTCATCGACAAAGGCGGCACCGACCTCGGGCAGGTGCTGCAACGGCGCTACGTCTACGACATCGATCCGGCCGATCCGTCCCGGTGGATGCGCCTGCGCGACACCGGCACCCAGGCCACGCTCTGCGTGAAGGAGATCGGCTCCGACGCGATCGGTGGCACACGTGAGACCGAGACGGTCGTCGGCGACTTCGAGACCACCAACGAGCTGCTGGGCCGACTCGGCTACACCCCGAAGGCCTACCAGGAGAACCGCCGGCACAGCTTCACCCTCGACGGCGCCCAGGTCGAGATCGATTCGTGGCCGCATATCCCTGCGTACGTGGAGATCGAAGCCACCAGTCAGGCCGAGGTCGTCCGCATCGCCGCACTGATCGGCTATGCCGAAACGGATCTGACCGGCGAGAACACCACCAAGGTCTACGCCCGGTACGGCATCGACCTGAGCACCCTCCGGGAGCTCCGCTTCGACCAGCGGTGACCATGGTCGGGGGCGGCCTCAAGCTGCCCCACCGGGGACGGCCGTTTCCGCTCCCGGACGGTCTGAGTACGCGAGTACTGGTGCCCGCGCGCCCGGGAGGCTCAGCGGGAGACGGTCGTGGCGGTGCTCAGAAACGCGCGCCACTCGGCAGCGGAGAAGTGCAGCGAGCCGAGCTCACGATGCTTGGTGTCACGGACCCCGGTGACCGGCCCTTCCGCGACCTCGACACAGTTGTTGGCTCCAGAGCTGTAGCTACTCGTGTGCCAAGCTGCTGACGTCCGGTTCTGCTGAGACATCAGCGAGCCCCCCTCGTCTAGTTCATTGATGCGCTTCTCGATGAGGTTCATGCTCTCACGCTTACCGAGCGCGGCCACCTGCAGCTTGTTGAAGACCAACTCGTAGACACCCGTGTGCTGAGGGCGGTCCCAGAAGTCAGAGCTGGTGAGGTCCTCCAGGTAGACGTAGGTCGCCTCCACCTCGTCCAGCCGAAGCAGGGTGAACCCAGCGCCCATCGCAGCGTGCTCACCTGCTGAATAAGGAAGAACCTGAAGATCGATGTGTGGTTCTTGTGCCAGACGACAGAGATGCTGCAGCTGTTCACGCAGAGCGCTCTGCCCGCCTACAGTCCGGTGCAAAGCCCCTTCCCCCAGGATCAACGACACACGGGGTGGATCATCCTGAGTGAGTACAGCACCACGGCTCATACGCCCCTGCACCACATGCTCGATATCAGCCGGAGCGATGGTGACGGAGGTTGAACATACAGCCTGGGCATAGTCCTGGGTCTGGAACAGCGCGGGTATGAGCTCCTCATAGAAGATCTTCAAATCCGATGCGTCAGCTTCCATGCTGACGTAGCCACGGGCGAAGTCGAGGACCTTGCCGTAGGATCCCCTCTTTCGTGCAGAAGCAGCCAAGTCCCGGAAAACTCGCGCCTCGTCTCCATCCAGCCCGAAGAGCTTGACGAGCTTGTTGCTCTCGTTGGCGTTCAGCGTGCTGTAGCCGAGTTCGATCTTGCTGATTTTGGACGTTCCGCAGCTCAGAGTCTTGGCGAGCTCCTCCCGAGAGAGGACGGCACCTTCCCTGAGCCGCCGGATCTCACGCCCCAGTTGAAGCCGTAGCACCCGAGGCCCTGGCGCTACCATGACCCACCTCCGTCCATATAGTCCGCTTTTTGCGCTTTCACGAATCTCTTCTGTCACCTGAGGCCAGGCTAAGTGGAAGTTCCACTTGACTTTCCATCAGGGGCACTGTCTCCTGTTCACAGTGAGTATTCCAGCAGTTCCAGTGCGGCTCCTCCTTGATCAGGGCAGCTGAAGTACCCGAGCAGCCGCTGCCTCAGTGCGGCCCGCACGGAGCGAGGAGCTCATGCGCCTGCCCGAAAGCAACTTTGGCCAGGCATAAAAAACTCTGGTGGGCGATAGCAGCGCCCACCAGAGCAGAGCCAGCACGATCCGTCTTCCACAACTGGAGCTGCCGACGTGTCCATTATCCACCCGACCCCCACCCCCGCCTACCCAGGACGGCGATGGGAACCCCGCACCTACCCCGGCACCGCGTCCACCTGCACGGCCTTCCGCTCCGAACTCCGCACCGACCTGGATCACCTCGTCGGCATCCCGCGCCAGGTGCGCGAAGACATCGAACTGTGCGCGAGCGAGGCCTTCGCCAACGCCGTCACGCACTCGCGCTCCCAATGCCCCGGCGGCACCGTGGTCCGACTGCTGTCCACCCCACTCGTGGTGGGACGGCAGACCACCCTGCGCCTGTGTGTGATCGACGACGGACCGCTCCCCCACCGCCCGACCGTGCCCTCGCCCCGACGCTCGGTCGAGGACTGGGAAACCACCGAGTCCGGACGCGGCCTGGCCCTCATCCACCACCTGGCCGACGAATGGGGCACCTGCCCGTGCCCCTTCTCCGACACCCCGGCCGGCCCCGGAACCGTGCTGTGGGCCGAGTTCACTTACCTCACCCGCCCCACCTGCGCCTGCGGAGGTGTGCGATGACCACCGCAGCACTGTCCCCGGGCATACGCCAGGTGCTGTCCGCGCCCCGCGGCCGGCGTTTCACCGGCCGCAGGGAACCCCGCACACGGCAGGCGGACATGCTCGCCCAGATGCAGGACAACCCCCGAGTGCGCTATCGGCAGCTCCACGGAGAACTCCCCGCCTGGATGCTGCCGAAGGAAGACCGGGTGTCCCGGCCTCCACGACCCCGGCCCGAGGCCCCACCCGTCCCCCGCCCGCGAACACCGAGCGGAGCCCGGCCCGCTCCCACCACGACCCGCACGCGCCCGCGCCCCGCGCGGCCGCCCGTGCCGGTACCGCAGAGCCGCCCGGGAGCCCACCGCAAACCACGCCGCCGCACCGGGTGGATCCTGGCCGGTTACACCCTGGCCGCCACCGCAGGGGCGCTGGCCTCCCATCTGCTCGGGGCAGCGGTAACACCCTGATCCGCTCCGGCGTGCCACGGGGCTGTCGCCGACGGCGGGTCCTGCAGCGACGCCTACGGGCCGGTACGGGGTGTTTCCGACATAGAAAAGGTCCCGGCTCCATCAGGAACCGGGACCGGGGTCTCAGCGGCGAAGCGTGCAAGAGCGGGGTTCACACGCTCCACCACCAACAGGTTTGTGAAGGTCTTGACGCCAGAAGGGGTCTTGTCACCAGAGGTGGTCCACGATGACCTCGGCATCGTCGATCTGGTGGTGGTAACGGTCGGGGTAGGCCGAGCGCTGCACGTCCTGGGCGACCTCGCCGGGGGCCACGTCCTTCCAGCTGTCACCGGGGTAGACCACGCTCAGCTCGTCGAAGAAGGCCTCGGTGGCCCACCCGACGTCGAGCCGGTCCTCGGAGGAACCGTAGTGGTTGCGTTGCTGGAAGAGGCCGACGCTGTCGCGGTCGCCGCCGGTGTAGTTGTTCAGGTGGGTCTCGACGATGGTGATGGCCATCGCGATGGCGGCGGCGTCCTTGCCCATGTCGCGGTCCTTCGCGGCCTCGATCACTTCCTTGGCGCAGGTGGCGGTCCGCGCGTTCATGTTGCCGGCCATGTCCTGCTTCAACTTGTCATTGAGGGCGTCGGCAGCCTTCTCCGCCTTCTCGGAGAAGTCACCGGAGACGCCGGAGACGCTCAGCCCAACGCCCGTACAGCCGTCACTGGCGTCGTCCTTCTTGTCATCGGCGGCAGCGGTGCCGGGCCCGGCCAGGAGGAGTCCTCCACTCAGCACCAGGGCCGAGGTCGCGGTAAACATAAATTTCTGCATCGGTTCTGTAAATTTCATGGGCGCAAACCTACGGCATGACCTGCCCTTCTAGGTCCCCTTCATGGAGTGGGATGGACAACACCAAGACGGAGCAACCTCTCGGGCACCTCGGCAGAGGCATCACTCTGCCGGGCCCGCTCCCCTGTACGCCGACCGCCCATGGACCCGCCGGACAAGCGCAAGAAGCCCTCAACCACCGCGCTCCACCTCGATGCGGCACGGATCGGGCCCGCGCTCTCGGACGTCGGGCAGCCGCCCACCACGAACATGTAAAGACCCCGGTTCCGTCGGGAACCGGGGCCGGGGTTTCAGCAGTGGAGCGTGTGAGAGCGGGGTTCACAGGCTCCACCACCGCAGGTCTACAAGGGGCTCATGACCAGAGGTGGTCCACGATGACCTCGGCGTCATCGATCTGGTCGTGGTAACGGTCGGGGTAGGCCGAGCGCTGCACGTCCTGGGCGACCTTGCCCGGGGACTCGTCCTCCCAGCTCCCGTCGGGGTAAACGACGTCCAACTCGTCGTAGAAGGCCTCGGTGGCCTGACCGGCGTCGAGCCGGTCCTCGGAGGAGCCGTAGTGGTCGCGCTGCTGGTACAGGCCGATGCTGTCGCGGTCGCCGCCGGTGTAGTTGTTCAGGTGGGTCTCGACGATGGTGGTGGCCATCGCGATGGCGGCGGAGTCCTTGCCCATGGCGCGGTCCTTCGCGGCCTCGACCACCTCGTTGGCGCAGGTGGCGGTCCGCGCGTTCATGTTGCCGGCCATGTCCTGCTTCAACTTGTCATTGAGGGCGTCGGCAGCCTTCTCCGCCTCCTCGGGGAAGTCACCGGAGACGCCGGAGACGTCCAGCTCCACGCCCGCACACCCCTTGTTGGGGGCCTCCTCCTTCTCATCAGCGGACGCGGCACCCGGGCCGGCCAAGAGCAGTCCGCCGGTGAGCAGAACGCTCGATGTCGCTGTAAACACAAACTTCGGCATCGATTCGATAAAGTTCATACGTGCAATGTATTCAGTGACCGGCCCTTGTACAGTGTTTGGGGCCACATTGCGTGCGTGTGATAGGCGACGCAAACACGAAGCAACCTTTTGGCCTCTTCCGCAGACACCACAGCCGCACGCACCGTGCACGCCAGGGGGTAACGCTGTAGGTCAGGCCGCATACAGGGCGATCCGGCCCGCCCCGTTCCTCGCATGTCCCCCGGCACGGAAGCAGCCGTCCGGCGAACAACCGGCCCCTCGTGGAGGCCGAGTCAATGATTCGGGAGGTTTCGGGGGCAGTGTGTCCTCGAACACTGCACACGCCACCTGTCCCGGCCCGCCCGCGCGTGATCCTCGTACTTCTTGGTGGGGCGTCGACTGGGGGCCGACCGCAGGGTCCGAGCACGGCCCCGCGTGCACACATCGACCCTGCCCCCTGTCCGTCGGCCGCTCACTGCTGCACACGTCTCAAGAACGCATCGCTGCCCCGGCTGCCCCGGGGCTCTGCGAACTGCACGAACACCTCTGTCGTGCTCGAACCCCTCGGACACGCCCTACGCAGGCAGCAACGAGGCACAGGAGTTCCGAGAGCACTTCACCCTGTTGGGGAGAACGCGGTCGCGCTCCGTCCGGACCTGGCCGCCGGGTCCGGGGCCACCCCCGCCGAGATACGGTGCCGGGTTCCGGCCGCCCCCATGTGGCACACGGCTACGACCCCGCTGTTCGGGAACCGGCCCGCCGGCACGAGCGGCTGATCGGACCTGAGAACCGATCGACCGCGTCTCCCCCGTTCTTCCGGTGCCGATGTGCGCCGGCAATCGACTGCCCCGTAGCAGATACATCTTCCGGTGCAGCCCAGTAGCCACCGTGTACACCACGAGTAGCAGCCACATTTGCACCATGCGCGTGTTGAACGCCGCAGAACCTCCTTCTTAGCGTCGCCCCACAACGAAGAAACGGAACGAGGAGCTTCTATGCGTATGGCGCTCGGCGCCGTGTTCGGGCTGGTCGGCGGGTTCTTTCTGGGAATGGTGCTCGACCAGGTGATCGGGATCATCGGGTTCCTGTTCTTCGACGGACCGGTCCATTTCCGGGGGCTGCCGGTGATCCTCGCGGTCGTGGGTATTGCCGCCGGCGTGTTCCTGGCATCGCGTTCGAGGACTCAGTGATCACCCTGGGGCGACACCTGCCCCGTGGGGCACCGGACCGCGTCCCACGGCCGCTCCACCCGGGACCACTGCTGGGCCCGGACGGACGGGCCGGACGGAGGACGCCCGGTCGGCCTACATCCCCGGCGGTAGGGACGGCGTACCGCCCACTTCCCCGGTTGTAGCACCGATATCCGCTCCGGAGGGATTCCACGGGGTGATGCACGCGGTCAGGGTTTCCCGTGACAATGCGTTTCCACCTGCAAAGGCTCCAGGATGTTCGAAGACCCGCTCCTGTCGGCGAGGTTCCAATTCGCCCTGACCGCAGCGGTCCACTACATGTTCGTCGCCTTCACCCTCGGCCTGGCCCCTTACATCTTGTTCGGCCAGTTCAGGGCTACTCTCCGGAGGGACGGACCCAGGATGCGCGCGGTCCGTTTCTGGGGAGGTTTGTACATCATCAACTACGCCATGGGGATCCTTTCCGGGATCGTCATGGAACTGCAGCTGTCGCTCAACTGGTCGGGCCTGCACGAAATGTACGGGTACGCCTTCGGAGCACCTCTGGCGATCGAAGCCATGGGGGCCTTCTTCGTCGAGTCCACCTTCTTGGGCCTGTGGATCTTCGGCTGGGACCGCATGGGCAAGTGGGCGCACTGGTGCTGTTTCCTGGTCGTCACGACCACCGCCTACGCCTCCGCCTACTGGGTCCTGGTCTCCAACGGCTTCCTCAAACACCCCACGGGCATCTCGATCGAGGACGGCGAGGCCGTCATCGACGACGTCGGGGCCATGGCCGCCAACCCGTCCGCCCTCCTGGCCTTCACCCACGTGACCTTCTCCGCGCTCCTGCTGGGCGGCGCCGTCATCGCGGCAGCGAGCGCCTACCACCTGCGCCGGGGCTGCGACCCCGACGGCATGTACCAGCGGGGTGTCCGGCACGGCACGGCCCTGCTGCTGATCGCAGTGTTGCCCACCGTGATCAGCGGTGGTCTCCAATTCATCATGTACGGCCAGGATCCACCGAGCAGCGGAACCACCTACTCGGCGGAGCAGATCGCCGCGATCGAGGAGGGCTACGGGGAACTGAGCACCGCTCACGCGCTCGGCATATCCGGCGACATGGTCATGATGCTCTCCTGGGCCCTGATGCTTCTGGTGGGCATGCTCTCCGCGGGGGTGTGGGCGTTCCGCGGGCTGGGCCGGTGGCGGTGGCACCTGCGCTTGCTCGCGTTCGTCCCGGTGCTGCCCTACGCAGCCAGTGTCGGCGGCTGGGTCTTCCGTGAGACAGAGCGCCAACCCTGGACCGTGCGCCACCACCTGACCACGGCCGACGCCGTGACCGACATGTCCCCGCTGATGGCGACCGTTTCGTTCTCCCTGTTCACGTCGGCCTTCGCCGTGCTCGGCACTGTGACTGCCTGGCTGCTCGTGCGCTTCGCGCGGCTGGGCCCGAACGCCGGTCCCCTCGCCCCACCCCGCGTTTTTGACCAGGACGACGAGGACGGGCGCACCCCGGTCCTGCGCCTCTAGGGGTGTCGGCCCCAAAAAGCTCTCGGATCGGTGAACGGCCGTTCAGGACGCGATCCCGGAATGATTCGACGACCACGAGCCGGTCCCACGGTCCGCCGACCCACAACCACAGGGAACCCGTATGGAAATCGCCCCGGCCCTCTTCCTGACAGGTCTGATCGTCGGCTACTTCGTCCTCGCCGGATGCGACATCGGGCTCGGCATGGCGGCGCCCTACCTGGCCCGTACCCCGGCCGAGCGCCGCCGCCTGGTCTCGGCGATCGCTCCGTACTTCCTCGGCAGCGAGGTGTGGCTCGTGGGCGCGGTGGGCGTGGTGGCCGGCCTGTTCCCGTCCTTGAAGGACGTGCTGTTCGAAGGCGGCATGTGGGCCGTGTCCACGGTCCTGTTGACCGGATGGCTCATGCGCGACGCAGGTCTGTGGCTGCGCGCCCGCGTGGACACCGGCGCCTGGCGTTCGGTGTGTGACTCCGCCCTGGTCAGCGGCAGTTGGCTGCTGGCGCTGTCCTGGGGACTGATCATCGGTGGCCTGCTCTCGGGCGGTGACCCCCTGACGCCCTTCTCGCTGGTCTGCGCCCTGACCGTGGCGGTCCTGTTCCTGCTGCGCGGCGCGGCCTTCGGGGCCGAACGGCTCGTTCCGGCCGACGGCTCCGCCTCCGGCCACACTGGACCGGCTACGGCTCCCGAAGCCGACCAGGCCGCCTGGGCCACCCGCGTTCTGGCCCGAACGGGCCTGGCCACGACCGCGGTGACCGCGGCTCTGGTCGCGTTCCCCGGCACGGGCCCGGCGGTGGACCGCCCGCTGCTGCTGGCCGCGGTGGCCGCCGTCCCGGCCACCGCGCTGGCGATCACCTCGGGGCTGTCGGGCCCGCATCTGTCCAGGCACACCTCGGCGGTGGCGATCGCCGCCGTCCCGCTGCTGGCGGGGGCCCTGAACCTGCCCCTGGGTACACCCCCGGCCGGCACCCTGCTGCTGACCGGGGGAGCGATCCTTCCCGTGCTGCCGCTCATGGTGGTGGGCCAGGTCGCGCTCCACCGGATGCTGCGGCGTCCGGCCGATGACCACGGTTTCTTCGTCACCCCACCGCCTCAGGACAGCCAGCCGGGGCGGACCGTTCCCGTCTCGTAGGCGATCACGACGAGTTGGGCGCGGTCGCGGGCACCGAGCTTGGTCAGGATCCGGCTGACGTGCGTCTTGGCGGTCGCGGTGGAGACGACGAGACGCTCGGCCAGTTCCCCGTTGCTGAGTCCGGCCGCGACCCCGGCCAGCACCTCACGCTCGCGTTCGGTGAGGCTGTTGAGGTTCACGGCGGGCGGTGGCTCCTTGATCCGTCCCACGAACTCGGCGATCAGCCGCCGGGTGACCGTGGGTGAGAGCAAGGAGTCGCCACGGGCCGCCACGCGTACGCAGTGGATGAGCTCCATCGGCTCGGTGTCCTTGACCAAGAAGCCGCTGGCCCCGGCCCGCAGCGCGGAGTAGACGTACTCGTCCACGTCGAAGGTGGTGAGGATGACGACCCGGACCTCCTTGAGCCGGGGGTCCGAGACGATGCGCCGGGTGGCCTCCAGGCCGTCCGTCCCGGGCATACGTACGTCCATCAGGACCACGTCGGGGCGCTCGCGCAGGGCCGTCTCGACCGCCGTACCACCGTCGGAGGCCTCCGCGACGACGCAGATGTCGTCCTCTTCGTCCAGGATCGAACGGAAACCCGCCCGCACCAGCTTCTGGTCGTCGGCGATCAGTACGTTGATCACGCTGCATCCCTCGTCGTTGCCGGGCGCAGAGCGCCGTCGTGCCGGATGTTCCCGTTCTGTGAGTCTGCCAGGATGTTCCGCGCCGTAGCAGATCATGTGGCGAGGGCCTACGGCTGCCCGGTGCTCAGTCCACCGGAAAGGCCGCCCGTACCTGGAACCCGCCTCCCGGAACGGGACCGGCCTCGAACCTTCCGCCCAGTGCCGCTGCCCTCTCACGCATGCCCCGCAGACCGTTGCCTTCCCGGTGCGGGCCGGCGTGGCCGGTCCCCTCATCCACCACGCTTACGACGATCTGGCCGGGGGAATTGTCGATGGCCACGTCCACCCGTGCGGAGTCCGAGTGGCGCCGCACGTTGGTCAGCGACTCCTGCACGATCCGATACACGGCCAGGTCCACCGGGGAGGGCAACGACATATCCGCCGCGGCGGATCCCCCTGGACCGTCCGTGACCGCTGAGTCCGTCCCGTCCACCGTGAAAGTTACGTCCAGACCGGCCTCACGGGTGCGGTGCACGAGCTCGGGCAGTCTGCTCACCCCGAGGGCGGGGGCTTCGGGCGTCCCGGCAGGCTCTTCGTCCACCTGGCGGAGCACGCCGAGTGTCGCGCGCAGTTCCCGCAGGGTGTCCTTGCTGGTGTCCTTGATCGTTTCCAGGGCCTGGAGGGCCTGTTCGGGTTCGCGCCGGTGCACCGCCGAGGCCGCTTGGACGTTGATCAGGGAGATGTTGTGCGCGATGACGTCGTGCAGCTCTCGTGCGATGTGCAGACGCTCCTCGCCGGCCCGGCGGCGGGCCTCCTCCTCACGGGTGCGTTCGGCCTCGGCCGCACGTTCCTCGGTCGCACGCAAGTACAGAGCACGGCCGCGACTGATCTCGGCGGCCGCGATGATGGCGATCATCCATCCCAGGACGGCGATTGTGCGCCATGGCTCGAAAGCCAGCGACTCCCCCACGCCGAAGACGGCAACGGCTGTGAGGACGGTGACCACGGGAGCTGCACGCCGCCCCGTCGCCGCCAGCCGCATGACGGCCACGAAGAGCAGGAGCCACGCGGGCCAGGCGTCGGTGCTGCCCGTCAGGTAGTACAGCGGCAGACACAGGCCCACGACCACGGCGGTGACCAGGGGCCGGCGGCTCAGGAACATGATGGAGGCGGCGCCCGCCACGAGCAGGCCCGTGCTGTGGATCTGGAGGGAAACGTCGTTCCTGTGGGCGAAGACGACCTCAGCGATCAACAGGGCCGTCGCCGCGACGACGGCGATAGCGACATCGTTCAGGGTCTCGTCCGGCCGGCCGGGAACGCGGTCGCTCCTGCGGGACTGAAACCAACGCGCCGCCATGTCCTCTACTTCCTTTCGCGCGAGACCAGCACAGGTGCGCAGATGAGGCCGAAGGCCGCGAACAGCGGGAGGAAATAGCGCAGGGCAGGGGCCCATTCCGGCAGTTCCCCGCCCCCCAGCACGAAGAGGAGAACGGCGAGCACCTCCGAGAGCGCGAACCCGACGGCGCCACCGGCGATCAGCCCCAGCGCCGCCGCACCGATGGCCTTCAGCGCCCGCATGTCCCCCGCCTTTCCGATGGGAGTTCGTTCCTGACCGTCCGTGGAACGGAAAGGACCCGTGTCTGTCCCGCCGCTCGTCGGAACACGTGGAGACCGCTGGGGTGAGGACGCCCTCTCACGTGGTCGCTCGACCAGCGCCGTGCAACGCTACATCGAAGCTTTCGGCCGTTCGTACAGCCGTGGCTGACACCTCTCGTCCTCCCCGAGATGTACGCCGCCGGTTCCTCCACCGCTCCCGCGCAAGGCATCGTCGATGCGGGCTCCAGTGCGGCAGGGGGCTTCGGGTGCGCGACGAGCCCCGAGGAGTAGTGGTGGTCGACACGGAAGAGACATCAGAAGGGGCCGGGCCCATGCCGCTGCCGCCCGTCCCGGAGTACCCGACCGGTCGTTACTACGTAGACCACCAATACATAGATTGCCAACACCAGCTCCGCTAGGCTGGCCGCCATGAGACAGGATGCTGTTCGCGGGCACCTCGACGGGTTGCTGCTGGCCGTGCTCGAATCGGGCCCTCTGCACGGATACGCGATCATCACCGCCGTCCAGCAGCGCAGCAGCGGAGTGCTGGAACTGCGCACCGGCACGATCTATCCGGCTCTCAACCGTCTGGAGCGGACCGGGCTCCTGCACAGCAGCTGGCAGTCGGTCGGCGAGCGCCCCAAGCGCTGCTACGAGCTCACGGACGCCGGTCGGCGCATGCTCTCCGAGGAGCGGTCGGCCTGGGAGTCGTTCACGACCGCCATCGGGTCCGTCCTCAACCCCGGCACGGCGCACGGGGCAATCTCGTGAGCGAGGCCGGTCCCGAGATCCCCACCGGGGACACCGATCCCGTCGAGCGCCACGTCGCGGCCCTCGATGCCGCGTTGGAGGGCCCGGCTCGCGTCAAGGCACGCCTGCTGGCGGAGGCGCGCGACGACCTCGCCGAAGCGGTGGCCGAGCGCACCCGTGCCGGGTCGACCCGGCACAGCGCGGCCGAGGGAGCCGTGGCGGAGTTCGGGACCACCGAGGAGGTCGTCGGCGCCTGGCAGCACGAGCTCACCATCTCCCAGGCACGGCACACCGCCGGCGCCGTCGCGATCACCATCCCTTTCGTCATGGCCTGCTGGTACCTGGTCCAGCAAGCCGGCCCCGCGGCGGTCTGGCCACTGCAGTGGTCGGCACGGATGCTGGCGGTCAACCTCGCCGGAGTGTCCGGGGCCGCCGCGCTGCTCGCGGCGGTCGCCTTGGCAGCCACCGGAACACTCGCGCGCCGGCTGCCGACACCGGACGAGGTCCCGCTGATCATCGCGTGGGCCGCAACGATCGCCAGTCTGGCGATGGCCGTCACCACACTCACCCTCGCCGTCGCGGCGGCCCTCGGCACGGACTGGGTCCTGTTCGCGTTCGCCGGAGTTCTCGCCGCCACCTCGCACGCGCTGGTGGCGGGTTCCGCCCGCGTCTGCCGCCGCTGCGCCCGGGCCACGGCTGCCCCGCGCTGAGCACCAAACCGAGTCGGCCGGAGTAGGGGTGAGCGTGGGGCCGTGGCCCTCGATGGCCACGGCGGTCCTTGTCCTGGTTCGTGCTCGGCGGCCACCGGGGGTGATCCGGGCGGACGGGATCAGGCCCCGGGACGGACGATCATCAACACCACGATCACCACCCAGAGCAGGTTGAAGACGCCGGTCACCATGGCCAGGCGTGCTGTCCCGGACCGCGTCGCCTCGGCGGATTCGGGGTCCTCCTCCGGATCGGTGGGAGGGAGGGCGAGCAGCCGCTTCTGGCCGGGCAGGATCGACCACACGAGCAGCGCCGCCGCGATCGCGGTGAGGACGACGGAGATGAGGAGCCAGGCCTCGCCGAGCGCCCCCATCTGCATGCCGGTGGCGATACCGAAGACCGGAACGGCGATGCCCACCACGGTGTAGCCGCGACAGATCTGGTGGAGGAGCGCCGCGCCGGCGGGCGTGCGCTCCTCCACACCGGTGTCGCCGGCCGGCCGTGGTGCGACGAATCGGGGGAACATCGACGCCGCCACAGTGATCGGTCCGATCGCCAGGATCGCCGCGATCACGTGGATCGACAGGAGGAGGTTGGTCATGGGGGGCCTCAATAGGGTTGTCTGCCAATACGTTTTCTGCCTACCTATTGATAGCACGCCCGTGCGTTCCACGGGAGAGTGGTCTGCACTCGGGCCGAGGCTCGGACCTGCACACCAGCGGCGATGCAGGAGCTCGCCGAACAGGAGCTGAGCTCGGAAGACCGTGAGTGTCCGTTGCCGTAACCGGCGAGCGGATCTTGCGAACGCCTCGTCCCTGCCCGGCGGCGTACGGTGGCTGGCAGGGACACCTGTCGGCACGTGGTCATCCGATCAGGCTTGCGCGTGCCCGGCAGCAGAGCCGTATCCCACAGAGGAAGGACGCTGCCATGCCCGCTCAGAACATCGAGACCGACCGGAGCGGAGAAGCTTCGCACCACGAACATGTCGATCTGCTCGTCATCGGATGGGGCAAAGCAGGCAAGACTCTTGCCGGCACCGCAGCACGCGAAGGGCTCAGGGTCGCGCTGGTCGAGCAGTCCGCGGACATGATCGGCGGTTCGTGCATCAACATCGCCTGCGTCCCGACCAAGATCCTGATCCACGACGCCGAGGAACGGCGCGATTCCGACGATCCGGAGCGGTACTTCGCCGATGCCGTCTCCCGCCGTGACACTCTGACCGGTGCGATGCGGAAGAAGAACTTCTCGCTGCTCGACGAGCTCGACTCGGTCCTCCTCGTCGACGGCACGGCGACCTTCACCGGCGAACGGAAAGTGCAAGTGACCGGAGGCAAGGAAGACCTGCAGATCTGCGCGGACACCGTCGTCATCAACACCGGCTCGTGCCCCGCGCTGCCGCCTATCGACGGGGCGCGGTTCGGCGGGCGGATACACAGTTCGCAGACCCTGCAGCACGTCTCACCGCTGCCGCGTTCCCTCGTCGTTGTCGGCGGGGGCTATGTCGGGCTCGAGTTCGCCTCGATGTTCGCCCACTACGGCTCGGAAGTCACCGTCCTCGACCGCGGGGAACGCCCCCTGAAGAACGAGGACACCGACGTCGCCCGGACCGCAGCCGAGGCGCTGCGCGGGGACGGCATCACGATCACCTCGGGGGCCACGGTGACATCCGTGGCCGACGGCCCCGATCATGCCCGGGTCACTTACCAGGTCGAGGGCCGGGAACAGACGATCGAGGCCGAGGCCGTGCTGTTGGCGCTGGGGCGCGCGCCGGCCACAGCGGACCTCGCGTTGGAGCGGGCCGGGGTCCGGACGGACGACCGCGGATACGTCGCGGTCGACGAGCATCTACGCACCTCGGCGTCGGGCGTCTACGCCGTCGGCGACGTCAACGGAGGACCGCAGTTCACCTATGTCTCCCTCGACGACAACCGCATCGTGGCAGATCAGCTCTTCGGTACAGGTCGGCGCGCGACCACCGACCGGGCAGCGGTGCCGTACACCATGTTCCTCACCCCGCCGCTGGCACGCGTCGGACTGAGCGAGGACACGGCCCAGGAACAGGGATACGACGTCGGCGTCGGAGTGAAGCAGATGGCCGACATCGCCGCCGCGCCACGGGCGAAGATCGAGGGCGACCCGCGCGGTATCGTCAAAATCGTCGTCGACAGTACGAACGACCAGGTGTTGGGCGCCGCACTCATGCACCTCCACTCACAAGAGGTGATCAACCTCGTGAGCCTGGCGATCCGGCACGGGATCACCGCATCCGAGCTCCGTGACTCGATCTACACCCACCCCTCGACGACCGAAGCCCTCAACGAGGTGCTCGGCGCACTGCAGTGACTGCGTCATCAACACGGGGCATGCGCCTCGATGCCCGTCGAGTCCGGAGATCTACTCCGTTTCGAAGGCAGCGACTGTCAGTGAGATCCCGACGGGCTCATCACCGGAGGGCCGCTCCGCCAGTTCATGGACGACCCGTCCGAGCTCGCGGGCGAGCTCGTGGACGCGCGGCCACTCCTCGGCCGGGATCGTGACGTGCGCATCGGTGAAGGCGAAACTCGTGCCCTCTCGGTACAAGGGCGCGCGCACGGACATCTGTCGGGCGAGCGCCTGCATGAGAGCGAGAAAGCTTTCCCGGTCAGAACCGTCGAGCGCCTCGCCGCTGCTGGGCTCGTGCGTGTACCGCTTGGCGATACCACCGCGCACAGGCATTTCGTCGACGAACGTGAGAAGCCCTCCCTCAGCGAGCCGCCGGACGTGGTAGCTGACGTTGGCCTGTGTCTCCCCCAGCTCTCGCGCCGCTTCCGCGGCGCTCATCGTCCGCCCGGTCAGCAACGAGAGCAGCCGAAGTCGGAGCGGGTGAGCGACCATCCGCAATCCGTTCAGGTCGACGCCGTCGCCCTCGCCCATACCTGCTCTCCTCGGCCTTCTCGCGACACCGTTGAACCACTCATCAGAGCTTCGGCCCGAGTCGGCCACTGTAGTCGGCGATACCTGGAACTCGTTCTCCGGATCAGCGTGACAGCGGTGCTCGTGCGCGACCTGCCTGCATCAGTGCCGCCAACAGTACGGCGACGACGATGAATGCCGCAGCGGTAGCGGCCATGAGGACCGTTGACACCGTGATCGTCACACTGTCCAGCAGTGCGCCGCCCAAGGCGAAGGCGAGCGCCGCCCCCGCGTTCACGGCCGTGTTGATCAGGGTGGAAGCTTCCGTCCGTTCTTCGATCGGAGCAATCTCATCGGCGGCGAGGTAACCGGTGATCATCGACGGTGCGACGAAGAGCCCGACCACGGTGAACAGGACAATGAGAACGACCAAGTCGCTTCCCCCGGCCGCGCAGAGCAGTGCGACGCACGCCGCGAGTCCCAGGAAGGTCATCCGGAGCAGCAGTGGCGCCGCCCAGGTGCGCGAGCCGTAGAACAACCCGCCGGCGGCACTGCCCACGGCGAAGAACGCCAGTAGCACACCGGCCAGGCTGGAATTGCCCATTGCTCGGCCGTGCGCCGTGGAGAGCAGTTCGATCGCGCCGAGCACGAGGCCGACGGCCGTGAGCGCGGACAGAACCGGCCAGATGCGCGCGTGCCGCAACGGGCCGACCCACCCGCTCCACCCCGACGCGCGGCGCTCCGCCCGCCCGGGCTTCGGCACCGGCGCGAGCACCACACCGACCGTGCCCAGGAGGCCGGCGGCTGCCGACGCGACGACCGCGGTGGTCGGGCCGTGCGGCAGCAGCACGGTGAGGCTCACCAGCAACGGACCGGCGATGAACACCAGCTCTTCGACGACCGCGTCGAGGCTGTAGGCCCGGGCCCGGTACTCCTCGGTCGGCGACAGCAGGGCCCACACTCCGCGCATCACCGCCCCCAGAGGCGGGGTGCACAGGCCGCTCAGTACCCCCAGCAGGACCGAGACGGCGCCCGGAGCGGCGCCGACGACGGCGAACACGATACCGAACAGGCCGGCGGCGTACCCGAGCGCAAGCCCGGGGAGGACGCGGCGGGCGCCGTACTGGTCCACCAGGCGTGCGCGCAGGGGCGCCACCACGACGTTTCCGAGGCCGAACCCGCCGACGACCGCACCGGAGAGAGCGAAGCCCCCGGGTCCCTCCTGCACCAGCAGCAGGAGCGCCAGCGAGACCATTGCGAACGACAGCTTGCCCACGACCGTCGGCAAGAAGGCGCGGAGGGCATACGGCAGACGCAGCACGTCCAGGTATGTCGTCCGCAGTCCAGAAACCATTCCGTTCCCCGTCCCCCGAGTGGCCCCGCAACCTCCGCGCACCGCGGAGCGCCGCGGAACACCGGAATGTGTCAAGTCCAATCGGACACGGACCAGTGATCGTCAGGCCGCTTCGCGCAGGTCAGGAACATGTTGCTCGGCTGCGGACTGCTCGTTGGGCTCGTTGATCCACGCGGCCTCGGGAAGGCCGGGCAACACGGCCCGGCGGGTGAACCGCTGCGGATGGGCTACCCGGAACGCCTCGATGGTCTCGGCCCGCTTGTGCTGGACCGCGCGTGCGGTGCCGATATGGACCGAAAAGGGCGTGTGCAGCCCGATCCCACAATGGTAGTGGTGGAAGTTGTAGAAACCGAAGAAGGAGCGGCAGAACTGCCGGGCATCCTGGGTGGACCCGAACCTGTCGGGAAAGGCGGGGCAGTACTTGAGTGTCTTGAACTGTGCTTCGCTGTAAGGGTTGTCGTTGCTGGTTTTCGGCCGCGAATGCGACTTACTGATCCCCAACACGGACAGCAGTTCAGCCACTGACAACGACGTCATTGCGGTACCGCGGTCGGAATGGATCACCTCGGCAGCGATCCCTTGGTTGGCATAGACACAGTTCTTGATGAATTCTCTGGCGGTACGGCCGGATTCGTGGGAGTGGATCTCCCAGTGCACCACGTACCGCGAATAGATATCGATCATGACGTACAGGTCGAAGTACCGTCCCTGCCCGGGCCCGCGCAGCTTGGTGATGTCCCAGCTCCACACCTGGTTGGGGGCCCGGGCCACCAGCTCGGGCTTGGCCTTGGCCCTGTGGCGGGCCTGGGCGCGCCGCTCCCGCACCTGGCCCTGGCTGCGCAGCAGGCGGTACATCGTCGAGACCGAGCACAGGTAGGTCCCCTCGTCCAGCAGTGCGGCCCACACCTGCCGGGGTGCCTTGTCCCGGAACCGCTGGCTGTTGAGCACAGCGATGATGTGCTGGCACTCCTCGGGTGAGAGCCGGTTCGGCGGCGGGGTTCTGGGTGTGTTCTCCGGCGGCTCGGGTGTGGGGTTGCGGTGGCGGTAATGGGTCGAGCGGTTGATGCCGGTCAGGCGGCACGAGGTTTTGATACCGACCCATGGTTCGAGGCGGGCTCTGGTGTCCTCGCGGAGGTGGTCTACGGGTTCTGAGTGTCCGCGCTCTCGGAGATGGTTTCCAAGAGCGCGTGTGCTTTTCCCAGTACTTCCATGGCGGCTTCGGTCTGCTGGAGTTTCTGGGACATCCGGGCGTTGGTGCGCTCCAGTTGCGCTTTTTCTTTGCGCAGTTGTTCCAGTTCGGCCTGCTCGGGTGTTTTCTTCTTTCCGGTGTTCGTGCGGGTGGAGGCCGAGGGGTCGAGTTCGCCGGCGTCGCGCTGTTTGCGCCAGAGTTGGATGCTGGAGTCGTAGAGGCCCTCGCGGCGCAGGAGGGCGCCTTTTTCTCCGGTGGGTGCGGCGTCGTAGTCCTGCAGGATCCGGAGTTTGTAGTCGGTGGTGAAGGTGCGGCGTTTGGGCCGGTCGGCTCTGGGGCCTTGGCCTGGGGTGTGGAGGTCGTGGTTGGTCATGGTCACTGTGGTTGCTGCCTGTCCTCGCCCTGCTTGTTCTAGTTAGTGAAGTTTAGTCCCTTGTGTCCCACCTGAGCCTGACACAGAGGGATCGCGGACCGTTTGGCGTAGGGGCCCGGCGCGGTCATGACGGCCCCGCAGCACATGGCCTTGGTGACCGCCCCCAGCGCCACCCCACTACATCGGTGCGGCACTGAGGGTGTGAAGTTCGGTGGTCGGCCTGGCCTTCACCGCCAGACTCTTGCTTAGCGGATTCCTGGTGGGCACCGTCGGCTGGGAGTGGATCTTCCTGGCCAACGTGCCGATCGGGCTTGCCCGGCTCGTCATGACTTGGGTCTGCTACCGGGCGGCCAGCCGCAGGGCCGCCCGGCTCGCCTCCTGCGAAATGTCGCTGTCCGACCCGGGCGCTCGTCCTGTTCTTCGCCTTGCAGAACGGGCAGCACTACGCGTGGCGCACAGTCTGCCCGGTCACCATCTCCGCCATTCTGACCGGCGGCATTCTACTACTGCTTGCCTTTGTCGCATCTGCGGGAGACACATCGCGAGAATCGCTGATGCCGCTCGGTCTTTTCCAGCGGCTGGATTTTAGCACGCCGTCGTGGAAGCGCCGCACGTCGGCTCCGACAACAACACAATGCCAGACCTCCTCGCGCGCACGGTCGATCAGGGTGTCCACACGGCGGCGACCATCCAGGCCGGTCACGGTCTGTTTGACCGGGACCTCGTCCACGTAGGGCATCCGGCGTGCTTCGAGGAAAGCGTGGAACTTCCTGTCGCGGCCGTAGGCGGAATCGGCGGCCACCTAACCGGCCTGGACCCCGACATCCAACGCCCGGGCGATCATCTCGTCAGCCTCCTCTGAAAACGGCCTTCTTCACCAATCCCGGTCCGGATCATCGATCCAGGACCGGGGGCAGATACAGCTCACGGTCGATCAACGCCCGCCACCCGGGGGTGCGACGTAGGCCAGGAACACATTCAGCTGGCAGCTCTCCACCCGCCCGGCCGTGCCCGAGTACTGACGCTGGCCCTCACGGAAAGACGCCCCTTCTTAAAGAATCCGGTCTCATCGACCACGAGCACACCTTGGGGCCGGCCAGAGCTTGGGCGACGTAGGAACGGACCGCACCGCGCACAGAATCGGCGTCCCACCGGGAGCGGTACACGAAGTGCTGGTTCCCTGTCGGTTCGGCCACACTGGCCGCCTCGGCCAGCTGCCAGCCGTTCTTACGTTCCACTGGTGCCAACAGACCAGTCAGGTACACCCGTGCCCACTTGCGCGTTTCTACCCGGCCAAAGCACCCGGCCAGGCGGCCGAACAGCTCGTTCAACCCGGCCCGCCATGCTGCATGTCGTGTGTCGAGACACTATCCACCACGACCACAGGATAGTGCACAACGAACTACGACTGTCGTCCTAGCCGGACCGCACAGGACCAGAGGCGTACCAAACTGGTCCAGTACCCGTTCTCACCCATTCAGGAATGTACAAAACTGATCGCCCATACCCCGCCATTTGCACCAGTGCGTGCACCAGCACGACCAAGCTGGCACACGCACTGCCTTCACCTGGAATTAAAAGAAGTTACATTTCCGGTCCGGATTAGATCAGAACACCTCATCTTTTCCAGCCTTTTCAATGATCGCCCTGGACCAACGCCGCGAGCGATTGAACCTCTCAGCTAGCTTTCGCTCCGAAATTGGACTCCCGATACGTACGCTCTCTCGGTACACCACCACTCCCATCTGGTCAGCATCACGCCCGCTAGGGGGAGCCTGCCCTGCCTCTTTGCCGCTCGTTCTAACCAGCCACATCAACATCTCATAGCATCCCACCAGAGCCACAGCAGGCCATGCAGCAACAATCGACCCGAAAACCCCGTACTGCCACCCGTGTGCGACGTTCGCCGCCAGAGTTGCCAGAATTCCGAGCCACAGCAGTGCCCATGCCAAAGGAGGAGCCTTGATCCCGATGCGAGCAGAATGAAGGATCACCATTGAGGCGGCGTAGACCAGACCGTCAATAGTCAACGGGATCATGATCGCCGTAGCTCCACTCTCACCGTACTGAGTCACTACTGCGTAGGCGTGGCGATAAGAGACGATGGCAGCAATCACTGCCACGATGCACACCACCAGCTTGGTGGTGCCTCGGATGAAGCGGTCGGCACTTGGCTCTTGCTTGGCCTCATCCCTGTCAGCCAGGGCTCACCTCACTTCCTCTGCCTCCATCAGAAGAAGCCGTTGAACCCGACAAAATGTGACACCAACTGAGCGACGAGATGACAGCTGGTTGGCTCTACTATCCGACGCCCGCAGTCGCCGTCTTCGCCTTCCCGGACACAGCGCCTTCAGCAGGGCGCCCCGCAGCCCTTGCCAGACGTCCTCGACACAGGCACAGCGAGAGCTCATTTCAGGACACTATGGACATGCAGACAGCTCCGTAGGCCGCGGGAGCTGATGTTGCCTCGAGCCACGACCCGAGCAACGCTCCCATGCGGATGAAGCTGCCACTGCTGACCTGCTGCAGCAACAGCAGGGCCCTCGGTTTTGGCACCCCATCATCCGCTGGGAAGAGGCCCAACCATCATTCAATGATGGCTGAGCCATCGTTGAACCATCATTCGAGTGTTCGCGGGTATACCCGCATGTGCTCAGGCGTACTACTCTAGGGGCCGCTTCCGATCCGCGTTATCCATGCTCACGACGCCGATCGGGCAACTGGCGCCGGTTCCGCCCGAGCCGCAGTATCCACTAGGATTCTTGTGCAAGTACTGCTGGTGGTAGTGCTCGGCGAAGTAGAACGCGCGCAGGGGCTCGATCTCGGTCGTGATCGGCCCGTACCCGGCACGCTCCAGCACCGGCTGGAACGCGTCGCGCGTGGCCTCGGCCGCCTCGCGCTGGGCCTCGTCGTGGTACAGGACCATCGACCGGTACTGGGACCCGACGTCGTTGCCCTGGCGCAGCCCCTGAGTGGGGTCGTGGCCCTCCCAGAAGATCCTGAGGATCTCGGTGTAGGAGATGCGGTCGGGGTCGAAGACCACACGGACCGCCTCGGTGTGCCCGGTCAGCCCGGAGCACACCTCCTCGTAGGTCGGGTTGGGCGTGTATCCGCCCGCGTAACCGACAGCGGTCGTGATGATGCCGCCCTCGGCGCCCAGGCGCCAGAAGACCTGTTCCGGTCCCCAGAAGCAGCCCATGCCGAGGTCGGCGATCTGCGCGCCTTCGGGGTAGGGCGGAGCGAGCGGTGTACCGAGCACGGTGTGGCGCTCGGGCACCGGGACCGGGGTGTCCCTGCCGGGCAGGGCGTTGGCTGGTTCGACCATGGTCGCGTTTCTCCCGAACATGTCCCCAGGATATCGCCCGGTCAAGGGGCGACCGGTGCCATGGCTCTCCACAGGACCCGGGACATAAGATCACAGGATGCCCGATTCGAACCGCGGCGTCCTCCTGGGTGCGAGCGCCTTCCTGTTCTGGGGCTTCGCCGCCCTGTACTGGCCCCTTCTCTCCGCCTCGGAGCCCTCCGAGGTGCTCGCCCACCGCATGGTGTGGGCACTGTTGGCGATGGCTGTGATCCTGCTGGTCACACGCCGCGGCTGGGGCTGGATGGTCCCGGTCCTGCGCGAGCCGCGCCGTCTGCTGCCGGTGGCCGTCGCCGCGGTGGTGATCTCCCTGAACTGGTGGGGCTTCATCTACTCGGTCTCGATCAACGAGACGCTCCAGGCCTCGCTCGCCTACTTCATCAACCCGCTGATGTCGGTTCTGCTCGGCATGGTCTTCTTCACCGAACGGCTGCGTTCCCTGCAGTGGGCGGCGGTGGCGCTGGGCACGACCGCGGTCGTGGTGATGACCATCGCCTACGGCGCGACACCGTGGTTGTCGCTGCTCATGGCCACCTCGTTCGCCGCCTACGGCGCGGTGAAGAAGTACGTGGACCTGGACGGCACCCAGAGCCTGACCGTCGAGACCCTGGTGATGTTCCTTCCGGCGCTCGGGTTCGTGGTGTACCTGGAGGCCTCCGGGTCGGGCACGGCGTTCTCGGTCTCGGCCGGGCACACGGCGCTGTTGGTCGGCGGCGGGTTCGTGACGGCCCTGCCGCTGCTGCTGTTCGGTATGGCGACGAGGCTGATCCCGCTGAGTGTCGTGGGGATACTGCAGTACATCGCGCCGACACTGATCTTCCTCATCGGGTGGCTGATCCAGGGCGAGGAGATGCCGGCGAGCCGCTGGGCCGGGTTCGTCCTGGTGTGGCTGGCGCTCTGTGTGTTCGTGTTCGACCAGTTCAGGACCCAGCGCAAGGCCCGGTCCACGGGAGCGAGTGGCGTGACCAAGGGCGAGGCAGACCCCGCGCAGGGCCGGGACGGGCAACCGGCACGGCAGGACGGACAGCCCGAACAGTGGGACGGGCCTCCGGAACGGCGCGGCTGCCCCTCCGACGAGTGACGGCACCGGCCACCCGGTTCCGGCAAACCGAAAACACGCTCGGTGGCGTTGTGCTAACGTGCAGTCGCATGCGCGGGACATCCGCGCAGACCGTAGTGCTCCCCGGAGGGTCCTCCCATGCCCGACACCGGCCGCGCGGCCCACGCCCCTCGCGTGGCCACCGCCGTGCACCCGGTCGTGGCGGCCCTCCTGATCCCCCTGCTGGCCTTCTTCTTCCTCACCGCGCTGTGGCTCCTGGGGAGCGGTCCCGCCCACGCGCTCGACCTGGACGGGGGTGTGGAGGGTTCCGAGGCCGGCGGCCCCGCCCCGGGCACCGAGGGCAGCGCCGGTGGGACAGGGTCTGCGGAGACCCCGGAGCCGGACTCCGACGGCGCCGCCGAGGGCCGAAATACCGAAGCCCCCCTGGACACACTCGTCCCGAGCGGGGTCACCGGTGAGGTGACCGTCCCCGTGACCGACACCCTCGGCTCCGTGCACCAGCGCATCGGGGATCCCGTGTCGGAACCCGGCGGCGGGCTCTCCGGGGCCGGGCTCCCCGTCGCGGAGATCGGCGAGGGCGCACGCCGCGCCGTCGAAGGCCTCGGCCGGGAGGAGAGCGTCGTCCCCGGTTCGGGCCTGACCTCCGTCATCACCGGTGAGGGGTCCCCCGCGCCCGACGCCGCCTCCGAGGACCGCGCCGAGAGCGCCGTCCGCGATCACGGCACCGGTGACGCCTGCGACACCGAACGCGACCATCGCGCCTCGGAGCGCACCGCACCGGAGGACCCCGGCGCCGCCCCCAGGACCGCCACCGGCACCACGACGGTGCCCGGCGGGGCCACCGACTCCGGCACCGACACGGTCTCGAAGGCCGGTGCTGGCTCCGACACGGGCGAACCGCGCCTCTCCCATCCGGCCTCGGCGCCGGCCGTCTCCGCCCAGACGGCGGGCCCGGCCGCGCCCGCCGTCGCCGGGTTCCTGCCTTCCGCCCCGGTCACCGGGCCCGCTTCCACCGCGGTCCGCCCGTGGTCGACCGCTCCGCACGGGGTGCCCGCCGGCCCGGTCGAGGACCCCACGGTCTTCCCCGACTAGACGGCCCGACGACGCAGCGCACGCCCGCGAGGACCGTCCCAGTTCCTGTCCCCTCGCCTGGGGGCTGACCTGAGTCCCGTGCCCGACGCTCACGGGGTTCACGTCAGCCGGTGGTCCAGTGCGTCTCCGACACGCCTACCGGCTGCTGCCCCGGCCGCCCCACACAGCGCGGCCGCCCCGAACACACCACGCACCACTGTTCGTCCAGGAAGGAAGACCCATGCCGCAGTACCGCCTCTTCACCGCGAGGACGGCCCTGCTCGCCGCGAGCACGGCCGGTTTCGTCGCCCTCGGTTCCGGGTTCGCCGGCGCCGGCACCCTCGAGTCCGCCACCCAGGAGGTCGCCCCCGCAGTGGAGCGGACCCTGATGGAGAACGTCGCGCCCACCGTCAACAGCCTCGTCCCCCAGGGCACGGGCAACGCTGCCGGGGGCGCACTCGACGAGCTCCAGCAGACCGCGAACGACCCCGACAAGCCCGCACCGGACCTCGGGGAGGCCCTGCCGGAGAGCGGGGATCGCATCGTCACCCCGGTGGGGGACGCGCCCAACCCGCTTCCCGTGGCCGCAGACACGCTCGCCGAGGGTCAGGAGATGACCGGCCTGGACGGCGACCCCTACGACACCGCGGGCCACCGGGCCGGGGAAGCCGTGGAGGAGACCGCACACGGGGCCGGGGACCGCCTCGAGGAGAGCGCCCGCGGCGCGGGTCAGGGCCTGGAGGAGACCGTGACCACGGTCGTCCCGCAGGCGGCCCGCACCTTCGTGGACGTGCGCGACCAGGTCGTCCCGCAGGTCTCGGACCTGGAGCGGGTCCCGGCTCTGCCCGGTGAGGCCGCCGACCGCGTCGGCGCTGAGGAGCCGCCGACGGTTCCGCAGTCCGCACAGGAGAGCCCGGGCCTGGCCGGGACGGCCGAGGCGGCGACCGACGGCCTCACCCCGGAGGGTGTCGAGACCTTCTCCCTCAGCGGTCCGGCCGCCGACACCGACGTGCGCCTGACCGACGGTGAACTCGACCCGGCGCTGGAGGCGGTCGAGCCCGTCACAGGACAGGTCGGGCAGACCCTCCCCCAGTCCTCGGAACTGGGGCTCCCGCAGGTCGCCGAGGGGGTGGACACCGGAACCGCCGAGGACCTCGTCGACGGGCTGAGCCGGGGCACCGACCTCGTGCACGACATCGACCTCAGCGACCCCGTCAGCATCTCCGGGGGCACCGAGGCGCCCGAGACGCCCGAGGGCATGGTCGAGCACCCGACCGTCACCGACCTGCCCGGATCCGACGCCCTGCCCCTCGTGAGCTGAGCCCCGCGCCGGCCCGGCCCCGGCCCTGCGTCGCCGCCCGACGGGCTCGGGCGGCGACGCCTCGTGTACGTTTCGGGACCTTCGTCGCACAGAACCGGTGACGAACAACGCCGTTCCCGAGCACGAGTGACCTGAGTCATGATCGAATCAGGGTGACGTACCCGCGGTGGAAGGCAGGAGGACCGGGATGAACCCCGAGCGCGAGGACATCGACCCGGACGACGAACCACTGACCGAGGAGGAACAGCGGTTGGACGAGATCCAGGCGCGCGGCCTCCGGGAGCGACAGGCCGACCAGAAACGGGCCGGGCACCGGTTCGACCTGTTCGACGAGTCCGAGTGGGGTCCGAAGGAATAGGAGCACACGTCCCGGTGCCGAGCAGGGAGCGGCGAACGCATCCGCTCCTGCGGCACGCGGCCGGTCGCGTGGGGCGGTGGTGCACCGTCCTGGGCGCGTCCGCGTCCGGCCGATTCCGAGGACCTCCTGACAGAAGTCCCGTCCCGCTCTAACCTGGAGGCCTCTGCCTCCGGGCAGCCGAGGGACCGGACACGGTACAACTGCCCCGCCCGGCGCGGGGCCGTCACTCGTAACGGAGGAGTCGTGACGACGTTGAAGGAACCGCACGACGAGGAGGCCGGCCCGACGGACGGCCGGGACCGCGTGGCCGCGTTGGAACAGCACTCGGCCCCCGACCCGGACGCTCCCCTCACCCCGGCCGAGCGCCGTATGGAGGAGCGGATCGGTAAGTGGCTGGAACGGGGGCGTGCACGTGAGGAACGGGCCCGGGCCGCGGGGTTGAGCCGCGAAACCGCCCGGGAGTCCTGGACCTGGCGTTGACCGCACCGTCGGCACCGCTCCGAGGCTGAACCTCCACCGGGCCCGGGCCCCATCGGGGTCGTTGTCCGACCGTGCCCGGGCCCCTGTGCCCGCGGGGCACGCCCGTGCCGGCCCCCGTTCCTGCCCGGGTCAGTCGCCGGCCAGACGCTCCACGTAGGAGCGGTACTCGCGCAGCACCAGGCGTAGCGACTCCGTGTCCGTCCTTGCCCCCTCGCCGTCCCAGACCGCCCGCAGTTGTGCACGGCGGGCCTCGATACCCGCGACGACGGCATCGGCGACCTCCGCTGCCAGCGCGTCCGCCTCGCGTACCGCCCGTGCGGGGTCGTCGACGAACCCGCCTTGGGTGCCCGTCCACCGTTCCTTCAGCCCTTTCGGGTCCATGCCCTGCGGCGCGATACGCCACGGGTCCCCTTCCCACGGTCGGGCGGGTCCGCTCGGGTCCGGATCCGGCCGGTCCTTACGCGCGGGTTTGCGGCGCACGGGCCTGCGTGCGGGGCCGGAGCCCTGGGCAACGGCGCCGCCCGCGCCGGTGCCCTTCCTCTGTTCCGGTGCCTTCACCGCTCGCCCGGCCTCCCGGCCCACGGTCCCGTCCGGATGATCCGCACGGGAGACTTCCGTGCTGTCGCCGTCTCCCCTGTCTCCCGCCGGTCGCTCGACCATCGTGCGCCTCCTCCTCTCGACGCCGGCCCCGGCGCCTCTCGGTCACCGTTCCGCGGGTCCGGCGCCGCTCGCCGGCCCCTCCTCGTCCGTGGGCTGTTCTGCCGTGCCCGCCGGCCACTCGGCTCCCGCTGTGTGTTCGATCGCCGGCCGCTCGGCCGCCGCGCACACCGGCGTGTTCCCTTCCCGGGCGGGTCCGCCTTCCAGCAGCGCGGACACCAGTGCCCGGTAGGCCACCAACAGCCCACGCAGCTCCTCCGTGCGGGCCCGCTCGACATCGGCCGGACGCACGGCCGCGTGCGCGCGATGGAGTCCGGCGACCGCGCCGGGATGGTCCACGGACAGGTCCTTGGTACGCCGCTCGAACGCCCCGTCGCTCTCACCCCGGTCGGGGTAGCCCAGGTCGGCCGCGATCGTCCCGGACAGGCGCCGCGCGCTGCGGACCGCACCGGCCGGGTCGTCCACGAACCCCTGCTGTATCTCGGCCCAGGCCCGCGTGTGGCGTTCCCGTTGCCCGTCGGTGAGTTCGCGGAGGTCGGTGCTGGAGCGTTCCCTCAACCGTGCGGCGAGGTCGTGTTCGGCCGCTGCCGTGTCCCCGTGTTCCTGGACGGCGTGGTCGTACTCCTCGCCGAACCGTTCTCTGAGCCGGGCCGTACGCCGGGCGGGCAGGACGAACGCCCACAGCAGGTACGCCGTTCCCGCCCCGATGAGCACGGCCACGACCACGGCGGCGACGACGATTCCCGTGTCCACGGAGCACCTCCTGTGGCCCAGGGGTTGCCCCGGCAGGGGGCGGCCAAACGCCCGCCCCGGCCCCCGGGAAACCTGCCCCGCCGAAGGAGCAGGTCGGGGCGCGGGTGTCCGGAAGTCTGCAGAACTCTCACCGCCGGGCACGTTTGGCGGTCCGGCGGGGCCGGGCCCGTCCGCGGGGCCGACGATCTCCCGGGTCCCGCACATGCCGTGGGCCCCGGCACAGAAGCGCCGGGGCCCAGAAGACCGGGGTCTCAGCCGGTGCGTTCGACCACGTAGTCGCAGAGCGCCTCGAAGGCCGCGCGGGGGCGGCCCTCGGGCAGGGTCGCGAGTTCGGCGCGGGCCTTGTCGGCCCACCAGCGCAGCGTCGCGTCGGCCTCGGCCATGGCCGGGTGCGGACGCAGCAGCGCCAAGGCCTCCTCGGCCTCGGTCTCGTCGAGCGGGCGGCCCAGCAGGGAGCGCAGGCGCTCGTCTGCGGGGTCGGTCGAGCGCTGGGCGTAGAACATCGGGAGGGTGAGCACACCCTCGCGCAGGTCGGTTCCGGGGATCTTGCCGGAGTCGTCGGGGTTGCCGACCACGTCCAGGATGTCGTCGGCCAGCTGGAAGGCCATACCGAGGGCGTCGCTGGCGCGGGTCAGGGTCCCGGTGGTCTCCGGGTCGACCTTGCCGAACATCCCGCCGAACTCGGCGGAGGAGGCGATCAGCGACGCCGTCTTGTCGCTGATGACCTGCAGGTAGTGCTCGAGCGGGTCGGTGTCCCCCAGCGGGCCGGAGGTCTCGCGTACCTGCCCCTTGACCAGGCGGGCGAAGGTCTCGGCCTGCAGCCGGACGGCCTCGGTGCCCAGGTCGGCGAGCATCCTCGAGGCCTGCGCGAACACGTAGTCGCCGGTGAGGATGGCGATGCTGTTGCCCCAGCGCATGTTGGCGCTCGGACGTCCGCGGCGGATCTCCGCCTCGTCCATGACGTCGTCGTGGTAGAGCGTCGCCACGTGGGTGAGCTCGACGACCGCGGCGGCGGGGACGAGGTCGGGGCTGTTAGGGTCGCCGAAATGGGAGGCCAGCAGCACCAGCATCGCGCGGAAACGCTTGCCGCCCGCCTGCAGCAGGTGCGAAGCGGACTCGGTCAACAGCGGATCGGCCGAACTCACCGAGTCCTCGAGCAACTCCTCGACCTTGTCGAGGTCGTCCTGCACCTCACGGGCGAGGGACAAGTCGACTCTCGGCAGAGCGAGAAACCCGCTCGGGACAGCACCGCTCACCGTAAAGCTCCACCTGTTGAACGGGCACGTACACGGCTCCGAAGGGGGAATCCGCGACCGTGCACAGCACATGAACATGATCCGACTTGCCACGGTATCCGACCCGGAATGGTGAACCAAAGCCACCACCCGGGTCGGGGACCCTGGGGCGGTCAGGGCGCCGTGCGCTCCAGCGATGCCTCGTCCACCATGACCGCGGCCGGCTCCGGGCCCGCCTCGTCCGACGGCAGGAGGGTGTCGAGCACGGGCCCCGGGAACACGCCGAGTGTCAGGGTCGCGGCCACACCCACGGTGATGACACCGCCGGTGAGCATGCCCGCGGGCACGACGGTCGGGCCTTCCTCCTCCGAATCCCGGAAGAACATCACAACGATGATCCGGATGTAGAAGAACGCGGTCACCGCGCTGCTGAGCACACCCACGACCACCAGCGGGGTGGCCCCGGCCGCCACGGCTGCCTCGAACACTGCGAACTTGCCGATGAAGCCGCTGGTGAGCGGGATACCGGTGAAGGCGAGCAGGAACAGCGACAGCGCTCCCGCCAGGCCGGGGTGGCGCCGACCGAGCCCGGCCCAGCGCTCGATGTCGCCGAGCTCCTGGCCCCCGTCGCGGGTGCGCACCAGCGTCAGGACCGCGAAAGCGCCCAGGGTCGTGAAACCGTAGGCGGCCAGGTAGAACATGGCTCCGGCGAGCCCGTCCGTGCTGGCGGCGACCACGGCGGTGAGGATGAACCCGGCGTGCACCACCGAGGAGTAGGCCAGCAGGCGTTTGACGTCGCGCTGGGTGACGGCCACGATCGCGGCGACCACCATCGTCAGCACGGCGATGGTCCACAGCATGGGCTCCCACAGTTCCAGGGAGCCGCCGAAGGGCACGAAGAAGACCCGCAGCAGGGCGCCGAAAGCGGCCACCAGGGTGCAGGAGGCCATGAGCGCCGTGATGGGTGTGGGTGCACCCTGGTAGACGTCGGGTTTCCAGTTGTGGAAGGGCACCGCACCGACCTTGAACAGCAGGCCGATGGCCACGAGCCCGACCCCCATGAGCATCAGGGGCTCGCCGTTGCCGCCGTCGAAGGCCGGGGCGCCGCCGTTCTCCACGGCAGCGCGCACCTCGGCGAAGTTCACACTGCCCGCGTACCCGTAGACCATGGCGATCCCGAAGAGGAAGAACGCCGAGGAGAACGCGCCGAGCAGGAAGTACTTCACCGCTGCCTCCTGCGAGAAGAGGCGACGGCGGCGGGCCAGCCCGCACAGCAGGTACAGCGGCAGGCTCATCACCTCGAGGGCGATGAACATGGTGAGGAAGTCGTTCGCGGCCGGGAACATGAACATCCCCAGCACCGCGAACAGCACCAGCGGGTAGACCTCGGTGTGCTGGGAGCCCGCCATGATGTGGGCGCGCTCCTGTTCACTCCCGGGCACAGTGGCGGCCTGGGCGGCGAAGGCGTCCCGTCCGTCGCGGCGCTCGGTGATGAGCACGAGGCTGATGAGCGCCAGCACCGCGACGGTGCCCTGGAAGAACAGGACGACCCGGTCCACGGCCAGCACCCCGGCCACGAGTGTGGCGCCCTCCTCCGGCAGGCTCCCGGCCTGCAGGACGAACAGCACGAAAGTGGTCAGCAGGGCCAGGAACGCGACGGCGATCTGCAGACCGCGGCGCCGTGCGGCGGGCACGAAGGCCTCGAAGAGCACGGCGAGCACGCCGGCGCCGAACACGACCAGGAACGGGGCGAGCAGCCACCAGTCCAGGGTCGGCGCCTGTGTTGTGACGACGGGTCCGGAGAAACCCTCGTCGGTGTTGAGGGGGATCACTCCCGTCCTCCTTCCTCGGCGGTGGCGCCGTCAGCGGCCGGGGCATCCGCGGTGCCGATCTGCACGGTGCGCTCGACCGCGGGGTCGATCGCGTCGAGCATCGGCTGCGGGTACAGGCCGAACACGATGAGCAGGGCCAGCAGCGGGCCGACCGCCCACTTCTCCCGCACGTTCAGGTCCTTCAGACCGGAGAGCCGCTCCGGGGTGGGGCCGGTCATGGTGCGCTGGTACATCCACAGGACGTAGAGCGCGGCCAGCACCACACCGAGGACGGCGATCACGGCTGCGACGGGACTGAAGGCGTAGGCCCCGATGAGCACCAGGAACTCGCTGACGAAGGGCGCCAGCCCCGGCAGTCCCAGACCGGCCAGACCGGCCACGAGGAAGGCCCCCGCCAGCACCGGGGCGACCTTCTGCACTCCGCCGTAGTCGGCGATCTCGGCGCTGCCGCGGCGGGAGACGAGGAAACCCACCACGAGGAACAGGGCGCCGGTCGCGAAACCGTGGTTGACCATGTACAGGGCCGCACCGGCCTGGGCCTGCTCTGTCAGGGCGAAGATCCCCAGTGTGATGAACCCGAAGTGGGACACCGACGTGTAGGCGACCAGGCGCATCATGTCATTCTGGCCGATCGCGAGGATCGCGCCGTAGACGATGCTGACCAGGCTCAGCGCGACGACGGGCCACACGAACGCGGACACCGCCGAGGGGAACAGTTCCAGGCAGTAGCGGAGCATGCCGTAGGTGCCGACCTTGTCGAGCACGCCGACGAGCAGCACCGCCGTGCCGGGCCGGGAGGCCTGCGCGGCGTCGGGCAGCCAGGTGTGTACCGGCCACATCGGCGCCTTGATCGCGAAGGCGATGAAGAACCCGAGGAACAGCCACACGGCCAGTTCCGTGTCGATGCCGGCCAGGGCCCCGCCGGATCCGGTGAGCTCGGTCCACAGGAAGGTCCCGCCGGCGACGTAGACGCCGATGACGGCGACCAGCATGATGAGTCCGCCGGCCAGGCTGTACAGCAGGAACTTGACCGCGGCCCGGGCCCGCTGCTCGCCCCGGCCGTAGCGCCCGATCATGAAGTAGACCGGGATCAGCATGGCCTCGAAGAAGACGTAGAACAGGAACACGTCCGCGGCGGCGAAGACGCCGACCATCATGGCCTGCAGGGCCAGGATGAGCGCGAAGTACCCGGCGCCGCCGTCCTGTCGATCCTCGTGCTCGCGCCAGGCGGCGAGCATGACCAGGGGCACGAGAACCGCCGAGAGCAGAATCAGCACCAGGGCGATGCCGTCGACACCGACCGCGTAGTGCACGCCGAAGCGCGGGATCCAGTCGTGGGTCTGCTCGAACTGCAGCCCGGAGGCGCCCGTGTCGAAACGCAGGGCCATGGCCACGACCACGGCCAGGGTCGCCAGGGAGAACCCGAACGCGGCGCGTTTGGCGTTCTCGGCACCGGCGGACGCCGACCGCTGGGCGGGGCGGACCCGGGTGATGGTGTCGGTGCCTCCGCCGGCGGCGGCCTCGGCCCGGTTCGTCTGTGCCGTGTCGGCCGCAGGTGTCCGGGACCGGGACAGCGCCCAGACGGCGACCGCGCCGATCGCGGGAAGCGCGATCGCGATGGTGAGCCAGGGGATCATTTACAACCTCACAGCCAGCGTCGCGGCGACGATGACGGCGCCGAAGAGCATGGTGAGCGCGTAGCTCCGGGCGAACCCGGTCTGCGCCCGGCCCAGCCCGGACGAGGAATCGCGGACCCCGGCCCCGAGGCCGTTGACCGCGGCGTCGACGACCTTGTCCTCGATCACGACCAGGGCCTTGGTGAGGACCTGGCCGGGGCGCATGACCAGGCCTTCGTTGATCTCGTTGCCGTACAGCTCCCTACTGGCGGCGACGGTGACGAGGTTGCCCTTCGGGGCGGTCTCGACCACCGGCTTACGCAGGTAGAGCGCCCAGGCCACGGCGACGCCGAGGACGAGGACGACCAGGGCCGCGAGGCCGTAGGGGGCGGTGAAGGCGTGGGCCACGTCGAAGTGGTGCACCTCGGCCCCGGTGGCGGGGGCGAGGAACGTGGCGAAGCGGTCGCCGAGCATGAGGAAGGCACCCAGGGCGAGCGAGCCGATGGCGAGCAGGACCATGGGCACGGTCATGTTCGCGGGTGACTCGTGGGGGTGCACGCCTTCCTCCCACCGCGGTTCGCCGAGGAAGGTCATGAAGACCATCCGCGACATGTAGAACGCGGTGAGCAGGGCGCCGAGGACGACGGCGCTGCCCAGGACCAGCCCGGTGGTACCGCCGACGCCGAAGGTGGCGGAGATGATGCTCTCCTTGGTCCACCAGCCCGACAGCAGCGGCACACCGATGATGGCGAGGTAGCCGACCCCGAAGGTGGCGAAGGTGATCGGCATCTTCGGGGCGAGTCCGCCGTAGCGCCGCATGTCCACGCCCTCGTTCATGGCGTGCATGACCGAACCGGCACCGAGGAACAGCCCGGCCTTGAAGAAGCCGTGCGTGATCAGGTGCGCGATGGCGGCGACGTAACCGACGGGGCCGAGGCCGGCGGCCAGGACCATCATGCCGATCTGGCTCATCGTGGACCCGGCCAGGGACTTCTTGATGTCGTCCTTGGCCGAGGCGATGATGCCGCCGGCGAGCATGGTGGCGGCGCCAACCGTGACGACCGCGGTCTGGGCGACCGGGGCGGCCTCGAAGATCGGGCCGGCGCGCACGATGAGGTACACACCGGCGGTGACCATGGTGGCCGCGTGGATGAGCGCGGACACCGGTGTGGGGCCCTCCATGGCGTCGAGCAGCCACGCCTGGAGCGGGAGCTGCGCGGACTTGCCGCAGGCGCCCAGGAGCAGCAGCAGGCCGACCGCGAGGAGGATGCCGTCGCCCGCGCCGGGTACGGCTGCGAAGACCTCGCTGAAGCTGATCGCTCCGAGCACGGCGAACATGATCATCATCGCCACGAGCAGGCCCAGGTCGCCGACCCGGTTGATGAGGAAGGCCTTCTTGGCTGCGGTGGCGGCCGAGGGTTTGTACTGCCAGAACCCGATGAGGAGGTAGGAGGCCAGGCCCACGCCCTCCCAGCCGAGGAAGAGCAGTACGAAGTTGTCCGCCAGCACCAGCACGAGCATTGCGGCGACGAACAGGTTGAGGTAGGCGAAGAAACGGCGCCGACCGGGGTCCTCGGCCATGTAGCCGATGGAGTACACGTGGATCAGTGAACCCACGAAGGTGATCAGCAGCACGAAGCTGATCGAGAGTGGGTCCACGAGGAGGTCGACCCCCGCCGAGAACCCGCCGACGGTGAACCACTCGTAGACGGGCACGGAGACGCTGCGTGCGTCGCCGGCCCGGCCGAGCAGATCGAAGAGGATCAGCACCGCCAGGACGAAGGAGGCCACCGGGAGGAGCGTCCCCAGCAGGTGGCCCCACTTGTCCGTGCGCCGGCCACCCAGCAGCAGGATCGCCGCGCCCGCGAGCGGGAGAGCGAACAGCAGCCAGGCGAACGACAGGACGGGGCTGCCGGCAGCGGTCGCCGCCGCGGGTTCGGCGGCGAGGTACGCGTGATGTGTCACAACTGCCACGTCGCCTTCTAGTTCTTGAGCAGGTTCGCGTCATCGAGCGACGCCGACCTGCGGGTCCGGAAGATCTGCATGATGATCGCGAGCCCCACGACCACCTCGGCTGCGGCGACGACCATCACGAAGAAGGCGATGACCTGCCCCTCGATGTCTCCGTGCATCCGGGCGAACGCGACGAACGCCAGGTTGCACGCGTTGAGCATGAGCTCCACGCACATGAAGACGATGATCGCGTTTCGGCGCACGAGGACGCCGACCGCGCCGATGGTGAACAGCAGCGCTGCGAGGACGATGTAGTTCATCGGGTCCACGAGGACTCGACCTCCTGCCCGTTGCCGTTCTCGTCGTGGCGGTAGGCCTCGCCGCTCTCGACGGTCCCGCCGTCGACGGTCGGGGTGCCCTGCTCCGGGTGCCCGGGGCCACCGTTGGCCGCCCCGATGGGTTCGGCGATCTTCAGGCTCGCCGGGTCGGAGCCGCTGCCGGCCAGCGCGGTCCGGCCGGCCAGCGCTTCCTCCGGCACGCTCGACTGGTGTTCGGGGTCGCGTGCGGTGAGGACCGGGTTGAGCGAGAGCTGGGAGACGGTGCCGTCCGGCAGCAGCGCGGGCATGTCGATCGCGTTGTGCCGGGCGTAGGTGCCGGGCCCGGGCAGCGGGGTCGGGTGGTCGCCGCGGATGCGGTCCTCCGACATCTCCCGCTGGGTTCGGCGCTTCTTGGTGCGGGAGGTGTGGGCCAGCACCATGGCGCCGAGCACGGCGGTGACCAGCAGTGCCGCCGTGGCCTCGAACGCGACCAGGTAGCGCAGGATCAGCTCACCGGCGATCCAGGGAATGCTGCCGCCCGCGGCGGCCGCTCCCCCGGCGATCCCGGCGGGGTCGCCGACGGTGATGCGGGTGATCCCGGTGACGAGGGCGCCGACGAAGGCCAGGGCGACGACGGCGGTCATGATCCGCTGCCCGCTGAGCGTCTCCACGAGGGAGTCCGAGGAACTGACTCCGACGAGCATCAGCACGAACAGGAACAGCATCAGGACCGCGCCGGTGTAGACGACGATCTGCACGACCATGAGGAACGGGGCCTCGTTGATGCCGTAGAAGATCGCCAGACCGACCATGGTCAGGGCCATCGACATGGCCGAGTGCACGGCCTTGCGGGAGAAGACCACGCCCAGGGCCCCGAGCACCGCGATGGTGCCCAGCACCCAGAAGACGCCGGCCTCCCCCGCACCGATGGGCGCGGCGAGGGTGGTCACGGGGACGGAGGGAACGAACGGGTTCAACGCAGGGCCTCCGCGTCCTCGGCCGTGCCCTGCGAGCCGTGCTCACCGCGCCCGGTGGCGTAGTAGTCCTGTTCGGTCTCCCCCAGGCGCATGGGGTGGGGCGGTTCCTCCATGCCCTCCTTGAGCGGGGCCAGGAGCTGTTCCTTGGTCCAGATCAGGCTCTGCCGGCTGTCGTCGGCGATCTCGTACTCGTTGGTCATGGTCAGGGCGCGCGTGGGGCACGCCTCGACGCAGAGGCCGCAGAGGATGCAGCGCAGGTAGTTGATCTGGTAGACGCGGCCGTAGCGCTCGCCGGGCGAGTACCGGTCGTCGTCAGTGTTGTCTCCGGCCTCCACGTAGATCGCGTCGGCCGGGCAGGCCCAGGCGCACAGTTCGCACCCGATGCACTTCTCCAGCCCGTCGGCCCAGCGGTTGAGCTGGTGCCGTCCGTGGAAGCGGGGCGCCGTGGGGCGCTTGACCTCCGGGTACTCGACGGTGGGCACCTTCTTGAACATGGTGTGGAAGGTGACACCGAATCCCTTCACGGGGTTGAGCCACTCAAGCACCGGAAACCTCCTCACCCTTCTCGTTGCGGTCGACAGCGCCGGCGGTGACGGCGTCGGCCGTCCTCGACGGTTCGGCGAGCACGCTGCTGCCGTAGTGCGATGCCGTGCTCGGGGGCACCGGGAACCCGCCGAAGGACGGGTCGCTGTGGGCCCGGCGCGCGTTCTCCGCGCGCCGTAGGGACTCCTCCGCGTGTTCGCGGCGCACATGGCGCAGCCAGGAGTAGAAAGCGGCGAGGGTGACCACGGTGAAGGCGGCCACGACCGCAGCGATGACCAGCGGGGAGGCGCCGTCGAGCACGAGCATGCGGACGACGGCCACGCCGGTGATCCACACGAGCTGGATGGGGATGAGCACTTTCCACCCGAGCTTCATGAGCTGGTCGTAGCGCACACGGGGCAGGCTGCCGCGGGCCCAGATGAACAGGAACATGACGGCGGCGAACTTGAGGAACCACCACAGGAAGGGCCACCAGCCCTCGTTCGCGCCGGCGAAGAGCGTGGAGACGCCGGGCGGGGCGTACCAGCCGCCGAGGAAGAGCGTCACCGACACCGCGGCGACGGTGCACATGTTGACGTACTCGGCGAGGAAGAACATCGTGAACTTCATCGACCCGTACTCGGTCATGAAGCCGCCGACGATCTCGCCCTCGCCTTCGGCCAGGTCGAACGGCAGACGGTTGGTCTCGCCGATCATCGTGACGATGTAGATGAGGAACGAGGGCAGCAGCAGGACCGCGAACCACACGTTCTCCTGGGCGGCGACGATCCCCGAGGTGGTGAGCGTGCCGGCCATGATGAAGACCGCCACGAACGACAGGCCCATGGCGATCTCGTAGCTGATGACCTGAGCGGAGGCACGCAGGCCGCCGAGCAGGGCGTACGGGGACTGGGAGGCCCATCCGCCGAGGACGAACCCGTAGACACCGAGCGCGGCGGTGGCCAGGACCAGGAGTGCGGCGATGGGCAGGTCGGTGAGCTGCAGCGGGGTCATGACCCCGAACATGTTCACCTCGGGGCCGAGCGGGATCACCGAGAACGCCAGGAACGCGGGGATCGCCGCGATCATGGGCGCCGCGATGTAGACGAACCGGTCGACCCCGCGCGGGATCACGTCCTCCTTGAGGGAGAGCTTGATGCCGTCGAACAGGGACTGCAGGAGCCCGAAGGGGCCCATGCGGTTGGGTCCGTGGCGCTGCTGCATGCGGCCCATGACCTTGCGGTCGGCCATGATCATCATGAGCACGCAGAGCATGAGGAAGACGAAGATCCCCAACGCCTTGATGGTGGTGATCCACCAGGGGTCGTTGCCGAACATCTCCAGGGTGCTCTCCGAGGCCAGATGGGCCACACGCGGATCGAGAGCGGCGGGGGTCACTGCTGCCTCCCGGCGTCGGTGGTGGGCGTGGCCAGCGCGACCGTCTCCCCGGCGTGGCTGCCCAGGTCACGGCGGACGTCGCAGCCGTGGGCGTTGGCGGGGAGCCAGACGACCCGGTCGGGGATGTCGGTGACGATCGCGGGGACGGTCACCGAGCCGGTGGCGCCGGTGACACGCAGGCTTCCCCCGTCGGCGACCCCGACCTCGTCGGCGGTGGCACGGGACAGGTAGGCGCGGGCGGGCCGGGCGGTACCGGCGAGGAACGGTTCCCCGTCCTCCATGCGCCCGGTGCCGAGCAGTTGGCGCCATGTGGACAGGACGGCCTGCCCGGCGCCGGGAGCCGACACCTCGGCGGGCCTGGCGGAGGGCGCGGGCGCCCGCTGCCCGGCCCAGGTCCCCAGTTCCATGAGTTCGCGGTAGGCGGTGGCGTCGTCGGGAAGCCCGAGGTGCACGTCCATGGCGTCGGCTACGGCGGAGAGCACCCGCAGGTCCGAGAGGGCTCCGGGCACCTTGAGTGCGTCGCCGAAGGGACGGTGGCGTCCCTCCCAGTCGACGAAGGTGCCGGACTTCTCGGCGACCGCGGCCACCGGCAGCACGATGTCGGCGCGGTCGGTGACCTCGCTCGCACGCAGTTCGAGACTGACGACGAACGGGACCCTCGCCAGGGCCTCGCGGGCCGCGGCGGGGTCGGGCAGGTCGTCGAGTTCGACGCCGGCCAGGACGAGTGCGTCGAGTTCCCCGGCTGCTGCGGCCGCGAGGATGGCCTCGGTGTCGCGTCCCGGTGTTTCCGGGACGGTGCCGGTGTTCCAGGCACGGGCGACCTCGGCCCGGGCCCCGGCGTCGGCGACGGGACGGCCGCCCGGAAGCAGGTTGGGCAGTGTGCCGGCGTCGACGGCGCCGCGTTCACCGGCCCGGCGCGGGACCCACACGAGGCGGGCCCCGGTGCGGTCGGCCAGTGCGGCGGCCGCGGTGAGCCCGCCGGGGACCGCACCCAGGCGTTCACCCACGACGACGACCGCGCCCTCGCGACCGAGGGCCTCTGCGGCATCGGGGTGTTCCTTCTCCAGCTGGTTGAGGGTGCGGGCTTCGTCGCCGGGGACGGTGGAGACCAGGGTGCCGTCGGCCTTGGTGAGGCCCAGGGTGGCGTGGGAGGCCACCGAGTAGACCTGGAGTCCGTGTTTGCGGTGGCCCTTGCGCAGGCGCAGGAAGACCGTCGGTGACTCGTCCTCGGCGTCGAACCCGGCCATGAGCACGGCGGGCGCCGTCTCCAGGGCGGTGAAGTCGACGTCGATGGGGCTGCCGGCGACCCGGTTGGCCAGGAAGTCGGCCTCCTCGTCGGAGGAGACCCGGGCCCGCATGTCGACGTCGTTGGTGTCCAGGGCCAGGCGCGCGAACTTGGCGTAGGCGTAGGCGTCCTCGAAGGTGAGTCGTCCGCCGGCGAGCACGCCGACCCTGCCGCGGGCGCGTCCGAGGCCGTCGGCGGCCATGCTGACCGCTTCGGACCAGGAGGCGAACTCCAGGGCGCGGCTGTCCTCGTCACGTACCAGCGGCCGGGTGAGCCGGTCCGGCTGGGTGGCGTAGGTGAAGGCCCAGCGGCCCTTGTCGCAGTTCCACTCCTCGTTGACCTGCGGGTCGTCCCCGGCCAGGCGCCGGGTGACCTTGCCGCGCCGGTGGTCGGTGCGTTGGGCGCAGCCGCCGGCGCAGTGCTCACAGACGCTGGGGGTGGAGACCAGGTCGAAGGGGCGCGACCGGAACCGGTAGGCGGCGCCGGTGAGCGCTCCGACCGGGCAGATCTGCACGGTGTTGCCGGAGAAGTAGGAGTTGAAGGGCTCGTCCCCGGCGATACCGACCTGTTCCTGGGCCCCGCGTTCCATCAGCTCGATGAGCGGGTCTCCGGCGATCTGTGCGGCGAAGCGGGTGCAGCGCGCGCACTGGATGCAGCGTTCCCGGTCGAGCAGGACCTGGCTGGACAGCGAGATCGGTTTGGGGAAGGTGCGCTTGACGTCGACGAACTGTGTCTCGCCCTGCCCGTTGGCCATCGCCTGGTTCTGCAGGGGGCACTCGCCGCCCTTGTCGCAGACGGGGCAGTCCAGCGGGTGGTTGATGAGCAGGAACTCCATGATCCCGCGCTGGGCCTTCTCCGCCACCGCCGAGGTCAGGTGGGTGTTGACCACCATCCCTTCCATGACGGTGATGGTGCAGGAGGCCTGGGGTTTGGGCATGGCTCGGCCGTTGCCCATGTCGGGGACCTCCACCAGGCACTGGCGGCAGGCCCCGACCGGGTCCAGGAGCGGGTGGTCGCAGAACCGGGGGATCTGGATCCCGAGGAGTTCGGCGGCCCGGATGAGCAGGGTGCCCTTGGGGACCTGGATCTGGAACCCGTCGATGGTGACGGTGATCAGGTCCTCCGGGGGCGGGGCCGGTGACGAACCACCGGAGGTGTTGGAGGTGACGGTCACTGGTTCCCTCCCGTCGTGGTCACGCGGTCGCCCCAGAGGGTGGACCTGGAGTGGTCGAAGGGGCAGCCGCCCTGCTCGTAGTGGTCGACGTACTCCTGGCGGAAGTACTTGATCGACGACATGACAGGGCTGGCGGCGCCGTCGCCCAGCGCGCAGAAGGCGCGGCCGAGCAGGTTGTCGCAGATGTCGAGGAGCTTGTCGATGTCGGCCTCGGTGCCCTCGCCGCGTTCCAGACGGTCCAGGACCTGGACCATCCAGTAGTTGCCCTCGCGGCAGGGCGTGCACTTGCCGCAGGACTCGTGGGCGTAGAAGGCGATCCAGCGTCCGACCGCGCGCACCACGCAGGTGGTCTCGTCGAAGAGCTGCAGGGCGCGTGTGCCGAGCATCGACCCGGCCTGGCCCACGGACTCGAAGTCCAGCGGGGTGTCCAGGTGCTCGTCGGTGAAGATCGGTGTCGAGGAGCCGCCGGGGGTCCAGAACTTGAGTTCGTGCCCGGGGCGCATGCCGCCGGCCATGTCGAGGAGCTCGCGCAGGGTGATGCCGAGCGGGGCCTCGTACTGGCCCGGTCGGGCCACGTGCCCGGACAGCGAGAAGAACCCGAAACCGGCGGACTTCTCGGTGCCCATGGCGGTGAACCATTCGGTGCCGTTGGCAACGATGCCGGGGACGCTCGCGATGGACTCGACGTTGTTGACCACCGTGGGCGAGGCGTAGAGGCCGGCCACGGCGGGGAAGGGCGGTTTGAGGCGGGGCTGGCCGCGGTAGCCCTCCAACGAGTCGAGCAGCGCGGTCTCCTCACCGCAGATGTAGGCGCCGGCGCCGGCGTGCACGACGACTTCGAGGTCGAAGCCGCTGCCGAGGACGTCGTTGCCGAAGATGCCGGCCTCGTAGGCCTCGGCGACGGCCTGGCGCAGGCGCCGGACCACGTGGAGGACCTCACCGCGCACGTAGATGAAGGCCTGGTGGGAGCGGATCGCGTAGGCGGCGATCGCCACGCCCTCCAGGAGCACGTGCGGGTTGGCGAGCATGAGCGGGACGTCCTTGCAGGTGCCCGGCTCGGACTCGTCGGCGTTGACCACGAGGTAACGCGGCTTGGGGTTGTCGTCGGGCAGGAAGCCCCACTTCATGCCGGTGGGGAACCCGGCCCCGCCGCGGCCGCGCAGGCCGGCCTGCTTGACCTGGTCGACGATGGCGTCGGGGTCCGTGTCCAGGGCCTTGCGCAGGGCCTGGTAGCCACCGGTCTCCCGGTAACCGTCGAGGGTGTAGGAGTCGGTGCGGTCCCAGTTCTCGGACAGGATCGGGGTCAGGGTGGTCATTGCTGGCCCCCTTCTTCCTCGGAGGGGCGGCTCGGGAGGTCGTTCGGGTCGGGAGCGGTCCAGCCCCGTTCACGGGCCAGCTTCAGCCCGGCCAGGGACGGCCCCTTGGCCTGGACGCCCTCGCCGCCGCGGCCGTCGTCGAACCCGGCCAGGACCCGGGAGGCCTCCTGCCAGGTGCAGAGGCTCTCCGCTCCGCGGGTGGGCACCACGTCCTCGCCCAGGCGCAGGCCGTCGACGAGTTCCCGCGCGGTGTCGGGGGTCTGGTGGTCGAAGAACTCCCAATTGACCATCACCACCGGCGCGAAGTCGCAGGCGGCGTTGCACTCGACGTGCTCGAGGGTGACCTTGCCGTCCTCGGTGGTCTCCCCGTTGTCCAGGTCCAGGTGTTCCTTGAGGGAGGAGTAGATCTCGTCCCCGCCCATGACCGCGCACAGGGTGTTGGTGCACACCCCGACCTGGTAGTCGCCGCCGGGGCGGCGGCGGTACATCGTGTAGAAGGTCGCGACCGCGTTGACCTCGGCCATCGTCAGGTCGAGCTGGTCGGCGCAGAAGGCCATGCCCGCCTGGCTGACGTGGCCCTCCTCGGCCTGGACCAGGTGCAGTAGTGGCAGCAGCGCCGACCGGGCCCGGGGGTAGCGGGCGATGATCTCCTTGGCGTCCGGTTCCAGACGGGTGACCGCCTCGTCGGGGAAACGGTCGGGCCCGCTCTCCGGTGTGATCTCGTTCTCGCTCACCGGTCCACGCCTCCCATCACCGGGTCGATACTGGCCACTGCGGCGATGACGTCGGCGACCGTGCCGCCCTCGCACATGGCCGCGACGGCCTGCAGGTGCACGAAGGAGGGGTCGCGGAAGTGCACGCGGTAGGGGCGGGTGCCGCCGTCGCTGACCGCGTGGCAGCCCAGTTCGCCCTTGGCGCTCTCGACCGCCGCGTAGGACTGGCCCTCGGGGACCCGGAAGCCCTCGGTGACCAGCTTGAAGTGGTGGATGAGCGCCTCCATGGAGCCGCTCATGATGTGTGCGATGTGGTCGGGGGAGTTGCCCAGACCGTCGGGGCCGAGCGCGAGCTTGGCCGGCCAGCCGATCTTGCTGTCCTCGATCATCACGGGCCCGGGCGTGAGCTTGTCCAGGCACTGCTCGATGATCTTGAGGCTCTCCTCCATCTCGGCCACACGTACGCGGTAGCGCGCGTAGACGTCGGCGCCGTCGGAGACGGGGACGTCGAACTCGTAGTTCTCGTATCCGCAGTAGGGCTGGGCCTTGCGCAGGTCCCAGCCCAGGCCTGCGGCGCGCACCATCGGCCCGGTCACACCCAGGGACATGCAGCCCGCCAGGTTGAGGTGGGCCACGTCCTGGGTGCGGGCCAGGTAGAGCGGGTTCTCGTCCAGGAGCTTGCGCATCACCTTGATGCGCTCGGGCATGACCTGGAGCAGTTCCTTGATCTTGCCGACCGCTCCGGGCGGCAGGTCCTGGGCCACACCGCCGGGGCGCACGTAGGCGTGGTTCATCCGCAGGCCCGTGATGAGCTCGAGGACGTCCAGGCACAGTTCGCGCTCACGGAAACCGTTGGTCATGATCGTGGTCGCGCCGAGCTCCATACCGAAGGTCGCCATCGCCACGAAGTGGGAGGACATCCGGTTGATCTCCATGACCAGGACACGGATGATGTTGGCGCGGTCGGGCACACGGTCGGTGATGCCGAGCAGTTTCTCGACCGCCAGGCAGAACGCCGTCTCGTTGAAGAGCGGCGTCAGGTAGTCCATGCGGGTCACGAACGTGGTCCCCTGGGTCCACGTCCGGAACTCCATGTTCTTCTCGATGCCGGTGTGCAGGTAGCCGATCCCGACCCGCGCCTCGGTGCAGGTCTCACCGTCCAGGGTGAGGATCAGGCGGAGCACGCCGTGGGTCGAGGGGTGCTGGGGACCCATGTTGACGACGAGGCGCTCGGCGCTGGTGGCCTGGGCCTTCTCGATGACGTCGTCCCAGTCCCCGCCGGTCGCGTCGATGTAGTCCTCGGTGACGGTCACGCCGTACCTCCCTTCTGGCCGAACTCGGTGTTGGTGGTCCGTCGGGTCACTGGTAGGACCTCCGTTCGTCCGGCGGGGGCACGGTGGCGCCCCGGTACTCCACGGGGATGCCACCCAGCGGGTAGTCCTTGCGCTGGGGATGGCCGTGCCAGTCGTCGGGCATCTGGATCCGGGTCAGGGCGGGGTGGCCGTCGAAGACGATCCCGAAGAAGTCCCACGTCTCGCGCTCGTGCCAGTCGTTGGTCGGGTAGACCGACACGATCGAGGGCACGTGCGGGTCGGCGTCGGGGCAGGTGGTCTGCACCCGGATCTGGCTGTTGTGGGTGATGGAGCGCAGGTGGTAGACGGCCTGGAGCTCCCGGCCCGTGTGTTCGGGGAAGTGCACGCCGCTGACCCCGATGCACAGCTCGTAGCGCAGTGCGGGGTCGTCGCGCAGCACCCGGACCAGTTCCAGCAGGGCCTCGCGCCGTACGTGGAAGGTGATCTCCCCGTTGGCGACCTCCACCCGTTCGACGGCGTCGCCGCGCTCGCCCAGGGCCGCTTCCAGTGCGTCGGCGACACGGTCGTAGTCGGCGGTGCGCGGGTCCTCGGGGTCGGCGAAGGGGCGGCTGCTGGACGCGGGAGCGCTCCCCCTCACCTGGAGCCCGCCGTAGCCGGAGGTGTCACCGGTGGTGCGCGCACCGAACATGCCGGTGCGTTTGACCGGTGCGGCCAGGCGTTCGCGTCCCTGGACGGCGGGCAGTTCCTCGGCCTGCTCGTCGCGGTCGCGCTCGTACTCGTTGCTCATGTTCAGTCCTTGTCCACGAGCGGGAGCGAACGGCGCAGCATCCGCTCCTCGGTCTCGGCGATCTCCTGCTCGCGGTGGGCGCCGAGCTTGGTGTTCTGCACCTTGTCGTGCAGCTTGAGTACGGCGTCCAGGAGCATCTCGGGACGGGGCGGACAGCCCGGCAGGTACATGTCCACGGGCACGACGTGGTCCACGCCCTGGACGATCGCGTAGTTGTTGAACATGCCGCCGCTGGAGGCGCACACGCCCATCGCGATGACCCACTTGGGTTCGGGCATCTGGTCGTAGATCTGGCGCAGGACGGGTGCCATCTTCTGGCTGACCCGGCCGGCGACGATCATCAGGTCCGCCTGGCGGGGCGTGGCGCCGAACTTCTCCATGCCGAAGCGGGCGATGTCGTAGTCGGGGCCGCCGGCCGACATCATCTCGATGGCGCAGCAGGCCAGACCGAACGTCGCGGGCCACATCGAGCTCTTACGGGCCAACCCCACGACCTGTTCGACGGTCGTGAGCGCGAACCCGGCGGGCAGTTTCTCTTCGAGTCCCATCAGCGGTCCTCCTCCGGGCCGGTCTGGGGGCGTGTGCCACGGATCGTGCGTGTTCCGGTCAGTCCCATTCGAGGCCCCCGCGACGCCACTCGTAGGCGTAGGCGATGGAGACGTTCACCAGGAAGAGCACGATCGCGATCAGGCCGAACCAGCCCAGGGCGTCGAAGTGCACGGCCCACGGGATGAGGAAGATGATCTCGATGTCGAAGACGATGAACATCATCGCCGTCATGTAGTACTTCACGGTGAACCGGCCGCCGCCGGCCGGCTGGGGGGTGGGCTCGATGCCGCACTCGTAGGACTGCATCTTGGCGCGGTTGTAGCGCTTGGGCCCGAGGACGGCACCGGCGACCATCGACACGACCACGAAGGCGGCGCCGATACCGCCGAGCACGAACAGCGGTGTGTACAGCTCCACCGTCATCCTCCTTGGAACTGGCGCCGGCCCGAGGGGGTCGAAGCGCTTGTGATTGCTTTCACTTGCACGGGTTCTTCTCTGGTTCGTCCCGTCGGTGTCTGAGGCCGGAGCGGGCGGGCCGCCCCGGGGGGGTCGCGGTTCGCTCAGGCGGCAGGCGCGATCCTGGACAGGCCGTTGACGACCCGGTCCATCGCGTCGCCCTTGCTGGGCTCTGTCAGGTTGGCCATCATCTTCAGCCCGAACTTCATGAGCGTGCGCTGGCGCAGGCCGTACTTGGTCGCGTACTTCATGAACTCCGGCTGGCCGATGAGCTTCACGAAGCAGCGGCCGAGTGTGTAGTAACCGCCGTAGGTGCCGGCGAGCACGTCGGGATAGCGCAGGAGCGCGCGCTCCCGGGTCTGCTGCGTGGGACGGCCGCGTGCCTGCACGATCACGTCGGCGGCGAGGCGGGCGGCCTCCATCGCGTAGGCGATGCCCTCACCGTTGAAGGGGTTGACCATGCCGCCGGCGTCGCCGACGAGCATGAGACCGCGGGAGTAGTGCGGGACCCGGTTGAAGGCCATGGGCAGGGCCGCGCCGCGGATGGAGCCGCGCTGGTTCTCCTCGGTGAAGCCCCACTCCTCGGGCATGGAGGCGGTCCAGCGCTGCAGCAGCTTGCGGTAGTTCACGTCCTGGAAGGAGGAGGTGGAGTTGAGGATGCCCAGCCCCACGTTGCTGGTGCCGTCACCCACACCGAAGACCCAGCCGTAGCCGGGCATGAGGACGTCCTTGTCGCCGCTGCGGTCCCACAGTTCCAGCCAGGCCTCGAGGAAGTCGTCGTCGTGGCGGGGGCTCTCGAAGTAGGTCCGCACGGCCACCCCCATGGGCCGGTCGTCGCGCTTGCGCACGCCCATGGCCACGGACAGGCGGGAGGAGTTGCCGTCGGAGGCCACCACGAGCGGAGCGCGGAAACTCGTCGGCTCGCGGTCGGCGTTCTTGGCGTGCACCCCGACGATGCGGTTGCTGCGCTCGTCGATGATCGGGCCGGTGACGGGGGTGCGCTCCATGAGCTCGGCGCCGGCCGCCACCGCACGGTCGACCAGGATCTGGTCGAAGTCGTACCGGGTGCGCACAAGGCCGAAACCCGGGTACTCGGCCAGGTCGGGCCAAGGCAGTTCCAGGCGTGCGCCGGCGCCGACCAGGCGCAGGCCGTGGTTCTTGATCCACCCTTCGTCCTCGAAGGTGATTCCCATTGCCGTGAGCTGCTTCACCGCCCTGGGTGTCAGTCCGTCACCGCAGACCTTCTCGCGGGGGAAGGAGGTCTTCTCCAGGAGGAGGACGTCCAGCCCGGCCTGGGCGAGGTAGTAGGCGGTCGTTGCGCCGGAGGGGCCGGCGCCCACGACGATCACGTCGGCGTCGTATGCGCTCCGCTCCCGACCTCTGGGAGGGGAGGTGGCTGTCTCACTCACGGGTCTGGTCCTCGGCTGTTCGCGGGTGCTGCGCGACCGTCCGTTGCGGGGCGACGGTCCGGTCATTCGGTGTGCTGTATCCGTTTGGGGACGTTCGTCTTGCCCGAGATGCGAAGTATGTCCCACATCTCCGGGCCTTGTGAAGCACTTCACAAACCTCTTTTCCGAAGTCTAGACCACTCCCGCACCCCATAGCGAACCCCGGGGGGTATGAAGATCGCGTGATGCACAAAATTCCCATTGACCTCAGACGCCCTCATCAGGAACGAATGCCGCCATTCGCGTACAAACATGCAGCTCAAGTTTGTTTCAGGCGCTACGGGCCGCCCCACCAGCACCCCGAGGACACAAAAACCCCGAGGAAGTGGACCTTCCTCGGGGTGCGCTGGGCCTTCGCCCTCTCCGCCCCCACGACGACTCGTGAGTGGTTTATGTTTTTTTATGCCTACTCATGCATGAATGGGCGTTATGCCGGTTTTACTTGCCCCGGAAGCCTCGGTGCAGAGCCACGATGCCGGTCGACAGGTTGCGCCAGGCGACCCTCTCCCAGCCGACCTCCTGCAGGCGCCGGGCCAGTTCGGGCTGCTTGGGCCAGGCCATGATCGACTCGGACAGGTAGTCGTAGGACTCCCCGCTTCCGGACACCAGGCCCGCGACCTTGGGCAGCGCACCCATGAGGTAGGTGGCGTAGAGCTTGTCGACGAACTCCACCGGGATGTGACTGAACTCGCAGATCACCATCCGCCCGCCGGGCTTGGTCACGCGGTGCAGCTCTTCCAGGGCCTGGTCGACGTCGGCGACGTTGCGCAGGCCGAACGAGATGGTGACGGCCTCGAAGGCCTCGTCCGCGAAGGGCAGCCGGAGGGCGTCGCCGGCGACGAAGGTCACCCCGCCGCGCGAGGCGCCGCCACGGCGCTGCACACCGGTGCGCAGCATGCCGAGGGAGAAGTCGGAGGCGATCACCCGGGCACCCTTGCGGGCGATGGACTCGGAGGAGGTTCCGGTCCCCGCGGCCAGGTCGAGGACCAGTTCGCCGCTCTGCGCGTCGACCGCGTCGACCACGGCCTTGCGCCAGAGACGGTCCTGGCCGAGCGAGATGACGTCGTTGACGAGGTCGTACTTCTCAGCGATGCCGTCGAACATCGCCGCGACGTCCTGGGGCTTCTTGTCGAGCTTGGCGCGGGTCATGGCACAAGACTAAAGGGCCCGCACACGCGGTGCGGCCCGGACGCCCCGGCCCGTACGGGCCGGCCGTCACGGCACACGGCCCACGAGTTCACCGGGGCCCGCCCCGCGTCCCGACACAGAACACAACATCCCATGAATCCCACGGGAAACAGGTCCCTGCTCGTCCAATATCTTTCGGCCAAGTTTCCTTGGCCAATAAGTCTTGGCCAAGGAAACTTGGTCATCTACCGTCGAAGTATGGACGAATCGCCCCCCCGTTCTTCCGCTTCCTCCCCCGACCCCTTCTCCGACGCCCTCGTGCTCGACGCCCGCTCACTGCGCGGTATCGCCCACCCATTGCGGTGGCGCATCCTCACCCTTCTGCAGCGCCGCGGGCCATTGACCGGAAAGGCCGTCTCCGAGGCCCTGGAGATCACCTCGGCCTCGGCCAGTTACCACCTGCGCCAGCTGCACACCTACGGCTTCCTCACCGAGGACCCCGGGCTGGGCACGAGCCGGGAGCGCTGGTGGAGGGCCCCGCACTCGGGGATCCGGCTGCCCGAACGCCTGGACACCGAGGCACCCGAACTGGCCACCGCCACCCGCGCCGCCATGGCCCTCATGTGGGGCGAGCGCCTGGCCGCCGCGGTCGACGCGTGGGCCTCCCAGCCCGAGGAATGGCGCGAGGCACAGGGCATGTCCGACCGCCTGACCCAGCTCACGGCCGAGGAGACCGACGCGCTCCGCGAGGAACTGCGTCTGGTGCTCGACCGCTACGCCCGGCGTCCAGGGCCGGAGGCCGACACCGAGGCACCCGACAGCCGGCTGGTGCAGGTCCAGCTCGCACTGTTCCCCAGCCCCTACCCCGACAACCAGCGGCCGCACGAGAACGGCGGCGAGGAGCGGTGAAGGCCCGCCCCTTACTCGGGCTGGTGGTGGCCCAGAGCTTGGCCTACGCGGGCACTCGCTTGGCGATGATCGCGCTCCCCTGGTTCGTACTCCAGACGACCGGCAGCCCCGCCCACATGGGTGTGGTCACCGCCGTGGAGATGGGTTCCTACGGGACGGCCCGTCTGCTCGGCGGCCCGATCATGGACCGCATCGGCCACCGGACCGTGGGGGTGTGGGCCGACGCCGCCGCAGCCCTCGCACTACTGGGTGTACCGCTGCTGCACCAGGCCGGCCTGTTGTCCTTTCCCCTGCTCCTGGTGCTGGTGATGCTGGTCGGTCTCTCCACCGGCCCCGCGGAGGCCGCCAAGGTGTCACTGACGCCGTTCGTGGCCGAGGTCTCCGGTGCCCCCATGGAACGGGTGACGGGACTGACCGGGACCGTCGACCGCCTCTCCCAGACCGTCGGCCCCGTCGTGGCGGGGGCGGTCGTGGCCGCTGCGGGTGTGATGCCGGCCTTCCACCTGACCGCCGCGCTCATGCTCTCGGCCGCGCTCGTGCTGCTGTTCTTCGTCCCACTCGAGCGGCCGGGCACTGACGTGCACGCGGATCCCGAAGCCGGGGCCGGTTATCCGGAACGCCTGCGGACCGGGTGGACCGCGGTGTGGAGCGACGTGCCGCTGCGGGTGGTGGTCTGTGCCGTGCTGGTCATGAACATCATCGACGTGACCGTGTCCACAGTGATCCTGCCGGTATGGGTGGACGCCCGGGGCCACGGCCCCGGGACCGTCGGCCTCATCGCCGGTGTCATGGGCGCCACGGCGGTGGCGGGAGCGGCTCTTGCCGCCTGGCTGGGTCACCGGCTGCCCCGGGTACCCACACTCGTGGCGGCCCTGCTGGTCAGCGGGGCGCCGCGCCTCACGGCGCTCGCACTCGACCTCCCCCTGTGGGCCGTGCTCGTCGTGTGGGGGGTGGGTGGGTTCGGCAGCGGGTTCGTCAACCCGATCCTGTCCGTGGTGATCCTGGAACGCCTGCCCCGCCACGTGGTCGGGCGCGGCATGGCGATGACGGGGGCGCTGACCCGGTTGGGAGTCCCGCTCGGCGCTCCGGTGCTGGGCGCACTCGTGGGGATCGTGGGCACGGCTCCGGTCCTGCTGGGCTCGGCCGTGGTCTACGCCCTGATCGCGACGGTGCCCGCGAACCGCAGAATCAGCGCGGGGATCGCCCGGTGTCCCTCCGGGAACGAAGAGGGCCCGGACGGACCATCCTCGGCCGACCGGGCCGGCTGACCGTACGGGCGGCGGACCTCAGCTGCCCTTGGTCTCGGCCCTGGCGGGCTCGTCGCCGTCCGCGGCGGCGGGCTCCTGGTCCGCCTGCGGGACGGCCCCGCCCTCGGGAGCCCCCTCCTGGGCGTCCTGAGACTCCTCTGCGCTCTCCTCAGGGGCACCCCGGCCCTCCTCCGCGGACTTGCCCGGAGTGTTCTCGGAGGAGGCCTCCTGAGAGCTCTGGGACTCTTCGGCGGCGTCCTGGAGGTGGTCCTCGCGTGAGGCCCCGCCATCGAGGCGGTCGCCCAGACGGACTCCCCGGCGCGCCTTGTCGCGATCGACGATCTGCTGGGAAATCCGGTCACGCCACTTCGACAGCAGGACGTAGGAGGCCAGACCGCTGACGACCCAGGCCAGGACCAATGCGATCCACGAACGGGCGCCGAAGAGGTAGACGACCCCGAAAGCAGCCGCGAAGAGACCGAGACGGGCCGCGGTATAGGTCAGCCAGCTACGCATCAAAAAGCCTCACAACAGACGATTGCCTGGACTAGATTGGTCGCCACACCCCTCTGTGCCGCGTGGCCGGGCCGAGGTCCGGTGGTCCGCCGTGGCGCGCCGATGTCCTCCGTCCAGGTTAAGGGGAGGCCGTTGGTACCCGGCACCAGGTCGGTGTGGTCCGGGTCGCAACGGTGTGCGCGGCGGAAACTGAGCGGGATTCATAAAAACATGGGATGTTTTCCAATCCCGACAGCCGGGCCGGGACATCACGTTCCGGTCACATATCTCGCACTCCTCCCCCCAACACCGCAATTTCTCCGAAAACTAGGGAGGAAACGGACCGACTCGTGCACACTAGGGGATCAAACGCCCGCCTCCCTCAGACTCCAAGGCGGGCAAGATTGGGGGAATGTGAAGGTGGAACGAGCAAACGAACGCCTGTTGACCCCCGGGGAAGTGGCTTCACTCTTCCGGGTTGATCCCAAGACCGTGACGCGTTGGGCCGCGTCGGGACGGATCAGCAGCATCCGCACCCCCGGCGGCCACCGCCGTTTCCGCGAATCGGAGGTGCGCGCACTGCTGCTCGGGGAACCGAGCGAGACGCACTGAGGGAGACTTCACCCCTGGCCGTGAGACCGGCGACCACGGCGGAACACCCTGTGTCGGAGAAGCATCGGCAGGATAGGCTTGGGGCATGCTGTGGCTCGGTGGCCTGATCACGTTCGCAACGATCGTTCTGTGGGTGTACGCGTTCTTCGACGCCATGACCACGCCCAAGCAAGAGATCCGGAATCTGCCCAAGATCTTGTGGATGGTCGTGATCGTCCTGTTCCCGGCCGTCGGTGCGGTCCTGTGGATGCTCCTGGGGCGCCCGTACGGGCCGATGGCCGCCCAAGGCGACGGACCCGCCCAGAGCGATCTCGGTCGTTCGGCGGACGACCTCGACCCGTCAGACTTCGCCAGGCCCTCGGACCCGTCTCGCCCACTCGGTCCGGACGACGACCCCGAGTTCCTGCGGAACATCAACCGGCGCATCGACCCGGACGAATGACCGCACACGCGCTCACGTGAAACCGTCCGGGGCACCGCCCCGGACGTACCGAGGGCCGGACCGGGCTGTATGCCGGGTCCGGCCCTCGGTACGTTCGGGCCCGCCTCGGGGTACGGCCCCGCGCGGGCGGACGGCCCGCCCCGTCAGGCGTAGGAGTGCAGCCCGCTGAACATGTAGTTCACGGCGAAGAAGTTGAACATGACCGTCGCGAAGCCCAGCACGTTGATCCAGGTGGCTCCGCGTCCCCGCCAACCACCGGTGGCCCGCGCGTGCAGGTAGGCCGCGTAGATCACCCATGAGATGAAGGACCAGACCTCCTTGGGGTCCCAGCCCCAGAAGCGGCCCCAGGCCTCGTCGGCCCAGATGGCGCCGGCGATGATCGCGAAGGTCCACAGCGGGAACGCGAACAGGACCATCCGGTGCGAGATGCGGTCCAACAGCTCGGAGCTGGGCAGTTTGCCGGCCACCCCGGAGACCTTGTGTCCGGCCGCCCGCTTGTCCTCCGCGCGGCGGGCGATCAAGTAGGTGACGGCAGCGGCACCGGAGACCATGAAGGCCCCGCCGGCGATGATGGTGGCGGTCACGTGGATCGGCACCCAGTAGGACTGCAGGGCCGGGATCAGCGGCCCCGGTTCCACGTAGAGCCAGCGCGCGCCGATCCCGAGCAGGACCACCACGGGGACCAGCACGAAGACACCGAGGAAGCGGGCCTGGTAGCGCCATGCCGCGAAGAGCAGCGCGCCGACGGCGACCAGGCACATCGCCACGATGAACTCGAACATGTTGCCCCAGGGCCAACGCTCCGCGGCCAGGCCGCGGGTGACGATCTGGGCCAGACTCAGCAGGAAGCCGAACCCGGTGACGCCCAGGGCGATCTTGCCGACGACGCTCTGGGGTGCCTTGGCCTCACCCTCGGTGGTGCGGACGTTGACGTGGATGTCCTCGTCCTCGCCCTCCTGGCCGCCCGCGGCGACCGGCATGAGCTTGCCGGACTTGAGTGCGGTGCGTCGGCCGTAGGCGGCCTCGACAGCGAAAAGGAACAGGGCGACCGAGTACACGACGATCATCGCGATGATCAACGTGTCACTGGTCGAGGTCATCGCCTCGTCCGCTGGTCCGGCGAGTGTGTACGTCACCGGTCACTCCCTCGTGTTCGTCGATTCTGGGGGGTCGGATGGGTTGGGGCCCTCGCCGGTCCGAGTACTGCGGAGCCGGCCGGCGAGCGTGGTGGTGAGTTCGTGGAACTCCTGATTGTTGGCGGCCACCTCGGTCTTGCCGAGCCCGGCCAGGACGACTTCGGTGCGGCCGTCCTCCCGTTCGGTGGCACGTACCCAGACCCGCCTCGGACGCACGAACAGGGTCAGGAGCAGGCCGCCGACCGCGGTCGCCGCGGCGCCCAGGGCGAAGGGCCGGGATCCGTCCCGGTTGCTCTGGAGACTGATGAACTCCTTGTAACCACTGAAGGTGATGGAGCCGGCATCGTCGGGCAGCTCCCAGGTGTCGCCCATCTCCATGACCGTGGACTCGCCGATCTGTTCCAGGTCCTGGGTCCGGAGTTGGTAGACCGACTGGGGTTCGTGCATGCCCAGGTCGCCCTGGTAGGCCTCCATCGTGACCACGGGGTTCTCCGGACCCGGGAAGGAGGAGACGAGTTCACCCTGCTCGTTTTCGGTGGCCGTCGGCAGGAACACGCCCGTGAAACCGAGTTCCTCGCCGCCCGTGTCGGGCACCTTGACGACGCCGTCGGAGGTGAAGCTCATGGTGTCGCGGTACAGGAACGGCACCGCCTGGTCGAAGACCACCTCGCCCTCGGCGTTGCGGACCTCGAACTCGGGGGCGTAGCCGTGACCGAGTAGGTAGACCTGCACGCCGTCGACGTTCAGCGGATGGTTGACCTCCAGCTCGTGGGTCTGTTCCTCGACCCCGGGCGACTCGCGGTAGGTCATGTCTGCGGAGTAGGAGTCGGCCTGGCCGCGCAACTTGCCCTCCTCGAGGAAGACCGCCTCGAAGTCGTCGAGCTGGAGGGTGAAGGGCTCCATCCGGTCGGTGTCGGTCCAGTGCCCCGGGTAGATCGCGTCGTAGGAGGGGAGGGTGTTGGCGAAGCCCTCCCCCTCGACCATGAGCATGTTTCCGCGGTACCCGAAGAACGACCCGGCGGCCAGGGCGAGGAGCAGAGCGATGAGGGCGACGTGGAAGAGCACGTTGCCGGCCTCGCGCAGGTATCCGGTCTCGCTGGACACCGAGTCCCCGTAGCGCTCGGTCCGGTACCCCTTGAGGAGCTTCTCCGCCTGCTTCAGAGCGGTCTCGGGCGCCGCATCGGTGCTGAAGGTCGCCGCGTAGGGCATGCGCTGCAGGTTCTTCGGTGTCCGCACCGGCCGACCGCGCAGTGCCTTGGCATGGGTCATCGCACGGGGGATCACACAGCCGGTCAACGAGACGAACAGCAGCAGGTAGATCGCCGCGTACCAGGGCGAGGAGAAGACGTCGAAGAGGTAGAGGGTGTCGAGGACCGGCGCCAGATCGGGGTTCTCACGGAAGTACTGGTCGACCTCGTCGACGCTGACCCCGTTCTGCGGCAGGATCGATCCGGGGATGGCACCGACCGCGAGCAGGAACAGCAGGATCAGTGCGGTGCGCATGGACGTCAGGATGCGCCAGGCCCAGCGGAGCCAGCCGATCGGGCCGAGCCCCTTGGGTTTCTTCTCGGGCGGTCCACCGGAGTCGGTGGAGGCCTCGGACGTGGTCGTGGTCATCAAATCACCGTCTGGAAGTTCCCGACCCACTGCTGCATGGCGATCGTGAGCTCGGCCCACAGACCACTGACCATCAGAAGGCCGACGAGGACGAGCATGAGGCCACCGGCGACGGTGACCGTGCGTATGTGCCGCCTGAGCCAGGCGAAGGTACCCAGGGCTCGCCGGTAGGCCAGCGCCGCCACGACGAAGGGCAGACCCAGGCCGATGGAGTAGAGGATCGAGAGGAACATGCCCCGTCCGGCTCCGCCCTCGACGAAGGCCAGACTCTGGACGGCGGCCAGGGTCGGGCCGATACAGGGGGTCCAGCCCAGACCGAAGAGGATCCCGAGCAGCGGGGCCCCGGCCAGTCCGGCCTTGGGCAGCCACGTGAAACGGAACTGGCGCGCGAATCCGGGCACGAGCCCCATGAAGGCCAGACCGAGGACGATGGTGAGCGCACCGAGGACCCGGGTGATGGGGTCGGTGTACTCGATGAAGAGGTCGCCGAGCCAGCCGATGAAACCGCCCACTGCCACGAACACGAGCGTGAACCCGGCGATGAACAGGACGCTTCCGGTGACCATGGTCCAGCGGCGGGTCGCGAGTTCGGCGTCGACATCGGCGACGGTCGCGGTTCCGCCCCCGCCCTCGCCGGAGGTCCGTTGCCTGACCTGGGTGCCGCTCATCCCGGTCACGTAGGAGAGGTAACCGGGTACCAACGGAAGCACGCACGGGGACAGGAAGGACACGAGCCCGGCTGCCAGGGCGAGGGGTGCCGCGAGGAGGAGGGAGCCGCTCAGGACGGTAGTGCCGATGGGGTCCATTACTCGGAGTCTCCCTCGGCGGCACCGTCGTCGGTTCCGCTGCTCTCTTCGGAGTCCTGTTCCTCCTGCTCCTCCTCGGCCTCCTGTTCGGCCACCCGCGGACGTTCCTCCGGGTCTCCGAGGTCGAACTCCGTGACGACCGGGTTCAGCAGGTCGGTGAGCTGACCGTAGGTGGTGGGGCCGATGACGCGGGCGGCGATGTCACCCGCGGGGTCGATGACCAGCGTGCTGGGGATCGCCCGCGGGGGCACGGTGTCGCGGAAGGCCTGCGGGACCTCTCCGGGCTGGTCGTAGAGGCTGGGGTAGGCCACACCCTTGTTCTCGGTGTAGGCCTCGGCCGCAGTGCGGTCGTCCTTGATGTTCACACCGAGGAACTCCACGCCCAGGCCGGTGTACTCCTCGTGGACCTCGTCGAGCACGGGCTGCTCGGCCCGGCAGGGGCCGCACCAGCTCGCCCACACGTTGACGACGAGGATCTCGCCCTCGTAGTCGCTCAGTGCGAGGCTCTCGTCCTCGAAGGTGGTGCCTTCGACCTCGGGGGCGGGTTCGCGCTCGCCGGCGTCGAACGCGGTCGCACTGCCGTCGCCGGAGATGAAGCGGTCGTCCTCCCCTCCGGTCTGGACCTCGTTCCCCCCAGCGCATCCGGACAGGGCGAGAGCGGCGACGGACACGGCCGCCACGGTACGCGCCACGGAGTTCCGCGGTCGCGCACCGGTTCTGGTTCTGCGCATCGAGCGAGCCTCGCGAACGGGGTGTGAACAGGACTGACTACAACAACGACAAAGTGTAGTAGACGCCCTGGCCGAGCCGGAGGCACCCCGGCACGAGTGGGTGGTCGAGGCAGGCGGGTCCTGCGGCGGGATCCGTGGAGGCGGTTCCCGTGGAGGGGCGGTGTGTGGGGGACACCGCCCCTGTGCGCTACGGGGCGGCCGCCGAGGCGCGGGCGGTCATGCCCTGCCTCGGCCGCCCTGCCGGTCAACCAGCCTCGACGAAAGCCTCGCGGAGGTAGTCGTGCACGGCCCGCTCGGGCACCCGGTAGGAGCGCCCCACACGAATCGCGGGGAGATCCCTGGAGTGCACCATTCGGTAAACGGTCATCTTGGACACACGCATGATCGTGGCGACCTCCGCCACGGTCAAGAACCTGACCTCGTCGAGAGGCAGCTTGCTCCCGTTCATCTTCCGACGCCCTCATTCCCGGACGTGAATATTGTCTACCGTTCGACCCGGCGATGGCGGACGGCGGGCGACCCCGGTACGTGCCCGCCCCAAAGCCATGCCAGCGTGTCGTGCTTTCACTTTTGACACGTCCGTTTTCAGAGTAGAGCGGAGTTCCCGTCGACGAAAGACCGTTTTCCGTTCCTCCGGCTCCTCCCGCCTCTCACGGGGCCCGATGATGTTTAACGGTGGGTATAAATGGTCGAACTCGTTCAGAGAAGTCCGGCCCGCGCCAGGACGTACTCCCGCAGAGGGGCGTAGTCCTCGGTCAGATATCCGTCGTCCATAGGCACGGTGACCAGTAGTTTTCCCTCGTGCTCACCCAGAAACAGGGCCGGGTCGTTGCAGTCCGCGAAACCCACGGTCGGCACTCCGGCCTCACCTGCCGCACCCGCGAAACCGTGATCGGCGATGACCAACTGCGGCCACGCTTCACCGCGCTGTGTGAGCGCTTCGAGGATGGCACGCATCGCGAACGGATGGTGGCTGTGCCGCGGGAGGTGGCCGTCGGTGACGATGGCGATCTCCTCCTCCCACTCGACGATGCGCTGCGTGGGCGGGCGCTCGGTGGTCACCTCGTAGGAGTAGCCCCCTGCCGCTGTCACCACCGCACACCCGTGTCGGGCGAGCGCGTCCTTCCAGGACCTGTAGGTCTCCCGGAGTTTGGTGGGGTGCCCCGTCGCGAACATGACCGTCTCCTGCCGTTCCGCCGCCAGGGCCATACGGTCGGCGAGAACTTCGAGGGCGTCCACGGTCAGATCGGGGTCGATGGTGTCGATGCCCCACGAGTAGTCGGGGTCGCCCACCACCCCGCAGCGTTTGGTCATCAGGGACAGGACCTCGTCGAAGGACCATTCGTGCCCGAAGGTGAGCCCGAACTGGTGGTAGGGGTCGTTCTCGACGAGCCGCCGGTAGTGCTTGAGGTTGTTCTGGCGAGGCGTGTCCACATGACCGGCGATCCCGGTCCTCACCAGGTAGGTGATGAGTTCAGCTCGTTTCGGCGGCGTCACCGGCGTCCCCTTCCGTTCCGTCGTCTGCGCGGGAGACACGTGGTTCACCGCACGGCCACCACCGCGTCGAGTCCCGTTCGCCCGTACTCGAACGTCTTCCTACCCGCTTCGCGCGACCGACGCCCGTTCCGGTCCGATTCGTGACCTGTTCCGACCCGAGACGCTCTCGCGGCCACCGTCATCCTTCACGCCGCGGAACACGTTCTCGTCACAGGGTCGGGTCGATCCCGTGGCTGGGGAAGACCGCGGTGCGTGTGGCGTGGATGGACCGGTCGAGAGGTTTGCCGGGGTCGTAGCCCTCCTCGAAAGGCGTGAAGGAGACCTCGCGACCGTCGGTCATGTAGAGCGGGGCGAGCTCACCGGTGCGTTTCCGGACGAAGTCGCGCCAGCTCTGCGGGGTCTCGGCGTCGGGGTCCACGGGAACCCCGGCGGCCTCACCCAACAGGTGGGTCCAGGCTCGGGGCACGACCTGCACGAGCCCGTACCCACCGCCGCCGAAGAGGAGCCAGCGCCCGCCGGCGGTCTTCTGCGCGAGCTGGTGCAGCTCCTGGTAGGCGCGGCGCTGGCCGTCCACGCTCAGGGTCAGGTTGGCGAGGGGGTCGAGGGCGTGGGTGTCACAGCCCTGCTGGGACACGAGGATCTCGGGTTGGAACTCGTGCAGCAGGGGCGGAACCACGGCCTGGAAGGCGCGGTGCCACCCTTCGTCGCCGGTTCCCGCGGGCAACGGCACGTTGACGGCGTAACCCTCGGCGCCGGGTCCGCCGGTCTCGCCGGACATCCCGGTACCGGGGAAGAGGGTCGTCGGCGATTCGTGGAGGCTGATGGTGAGCACACGCGGATCGTCGTAGAAGGCGTTCTGCACACCGTCGCCGTGGTGGACGTCCACGTCGACGTAGGCGATGCGTTTGGCGCCCTGTTCCAGGAGCCAGGCGATGGCCAGCGCCGGGTCGTTGTAGACGCAGAACCCCCAGGCGTTGTCGCGCATGGCGTGGTGCAGGCCGCCGGCCACGTTGGCGGCGTGGGCGCTGCGCCCCGTCCAGACCGACTCGGCCGCGGCCACGGACGCGCCGGAGATGAGTGCGGCGGCGTCGTGCATGTCGGGGAAGACGGGGTTGTCGGCGGTGCCGAGCATGTGCTCGTCGTTGGGTTCCAGGGTGCGCCCGGCCTGTTTGACCGCCTCGATGTAGGCGGGTGAGTGCACGAGGGAGAGGAGCTCGTCGGAGGCGGGTTCGACATCCAGCAGCTCCACACCCGGTGTGTCGAGGATGCCGAGCTCCCGGGTGAGCGCCATGGCCAGTTCGACCCGGATCGGCGCCATCGGGTGTTGCGGGCCGAAATCGTAGCTGGTGAATCCTTCGTCCCATGCCACCCGAAGCGAGCAGGACGTGCGCCCTCCCATGTGGTGACCCCCGTTCCAGGTGTGCGTGTTCCGGAGCACACAGTACGCAAGCCCGCAGGTGGCGCCGACCCCGGGGGGCACACCGCGAGAGGCCGCGGGCGGCTCCGTCGTTCGGATCCGCCCGCGGCAAGGATGTCCGTGCGGCCCGGGCCCTACGGTGAGAGCCCGGACACACCTGTGGAGGTCATTCGTTGACCAGGAAGAAGCAGTCCTCGTAGGTCTCGCCGGCCCCGAACTCCACGGACTCACCGTGGAGCACTCCGCCCTGGCCGGGGAAGCCGATGACGACGCGGTACTCACCCGGCTCGATCTCGGCCTCCAGAGTGTCGATACCGCTGGGGCAGTCGCCCGTCGGCAGATCGTCGTAGACCTCGCAGTCCTCGCAGGCCTCAGCGGTGACTTCGCCGTGCTCACCGTCGGGCCCCACGTAGAGGAGCTTCATCTCGTAGGGCGAGTCGTTGCCGAAGGACAGCGTCGTCTTGTCGCCGCCGCCCTCTCCGGTGCGCTGCAGTTCGAGGGTCTCCTCCCCCACCGCGACGAGCACGTCCATCTCCTGCTCGACGAACCCTGCGCCCACCTGCTGCTCGAGGTTCTCGACGTCATCGGGCTGGTGGTCGGGGTAGTCCTCGGCCAGCACGGTGTGCATGTCGTCGGCGGTGTCGGGGTCGCCGGCGTCGAGGCTGTACCACCCGCAGCCCAGGGCCGCGTCGGGGTGCTCGTTCCCGATCGCGTTGGCCACGCTCGGGGCCGCCTCCCAGTCGAGGCCGGCGAAGACGTCGATCTCCTCGAAGGCAGTGCACTCGTCGTCGCCCCCGTAGGAGGAGGTGCCGTCCCGGTACAGGTCCATGAGCGCACCAGGGGCCTCCTCTGCGGCCGCGGTGCCCTCGTAGTCCTGCGGAATGATCGAGTAGACCTCCTGGGCGCCTTCGTAGTCCCCGTCCTCGGCGAGGTTCTGGGCGAAGTCGAGGTGGATCCGTGCGATCTCGCCGTCGCTGTCCTTCCAGACCGAGCGCGGCATCTCGAAGTAGGCCGCGTAATCGTCCAGCGCCTGCTCGAACTCGCCGTCGTCGACGCCTTGCTGCGCTCGTTCGAGTCGGGCACAGGCATCGGTGCCCTCTCGGGCACGGTCCATGAGGGAGGGGGAGAAGGAGAGCTGGAACCCGTTCTCGATCCGTTCGTAGGCCTCGGCGGCCTCCGAACACCGCCCCTCACCGTGGAGAGCGTCGGCACTGCGCAGTTGCCACTCCCCCGTCTGCCACACGCCGAGCAGAGCAGCGGTGACAGCGACGACCAGTCCGGCGGCGGTGAGCAGGGGCCCGCGTGTGCGTGGGAGGGGTTCTCCCCGGGTCAGGGCGCGCCGGTCGCGGGCGCGGCCGGCGAAGAGCCCGTGCACCACGGCGGTGAGGATCCAGACGAGGAAGATGGGCGCCCAGACGAGCAGGCTGTCGGCCGCGCCCATGATGCCGGCGGTGATGAGCAGGCCTGTGGTGATGATGAGGGCGGCGGCGAAGAACGGCCACTGCTTGAGGTGTGCGTATCCGGCGCCGACCCCGGAGAGGTTGAGCAGCCCGGCCCGGCGCGCGGAGGGCGAGGAGAACAGGCCGAGTTCCGGGGGTCCCGCCCCGCCGGGGCCCATGGGAGCGCCGGGACCACCGAAGGGGGGCGCACCGCCGGCCGCAGGTGTGCCGCCCGAGGGCAGGGGCTGCTGGTGCGGTGGACCGGGCGGCACGGGTCCGCCGTGACCGGGGTGCGGGGGGTTCGCGCCCGAGGGCTGAGAGCCCGGCGGCGGACCCGGGGGCTGCCCGCCCGCAGGGGGCCCGATCGGGGGAGGGCCTGACGGCGGGGTGTTGCCGCCCGAAGGAGCATGAGGATGCGGGGGATCCTCTTCCGACGGCCAGGGCGGTCCGGAAGGGGGATGCTCATGTGTCATGGGAGAGCCTGAGGTGTGGAGGGAGGGACACGGGGCCTGACCAGCCCCGCCCTCCAGAATAACGACGAAGAGGAAAAAAGGACGTCAGTCCCCGGGTTCTGGCCGTTTGCGGCCCCTCCCCCGGACTCAGCTCTGCGACAACGACCGGCTGCGGTCCCGCGCGGCCTCGATCGCGTCGGTGAAGGCGGTGCGCACCCCGTGCCGCTCGAGCTCGCGCAGCGCCGCCGCTGTGGTGCCCCCGGGCGAAGTGACGTTCTCCCTCAGCACGACCGGGTGTTCACCGGTCCCCTCCAGCATCGCAGCGGCGCCGGTGACCGTGTGCCCGACCAACCGCTGAGCCGTGTCGCGCGGCATACCCATGGCCACGCCGGCCTCGACCATGGTCTCGGCGATGAAGTAGAAGTAGGCCGGCCCGCTACCGGAGATCGCCGTCACGGTGTCCATGTGGCGTTCCTCGAGCCTGATGACCTCACCGACCGTGCCCAGGAGCTGCTCCGCGCGCTCCAGGTGCTCGGGGCCGGCGTGGCTTCCGCCGGCCAGCGCCGTCATGCCCTCGCCCACCAGCGCGGGGGTGTTCGGCATCGCGCGCACGACCGGCACGGACACCGGCAGGTGGCTCTCCAACGCCTCGGTGGTCAACCCGGCCGCGACGGAGATGACGAGGGTGTCGGCGGACAAGTGGTGCCCGATCTGCTGCAGCAGAGCGGGCATGTCGTGGGGCTTGAGAGCGAGCAGCAGGGTGTCGGCCCGCTTGGCCGCCTCCTCCGACGGCACGACGTCGATCCCGTAGCGGGCACGCAGCTCGTCGGCGTGCTCCTCGCGCGGTTCGGTCACGAGGACCTCGTGCTGCGCGTGGTCCTTGGCCAGCATTCCGGCGAGAAGGGCCTCGCCCATCTTGCCCGCGCCGATGATCGCGATCATGAGGATTCCTTTCTTTCGGGCGCGCCCGGCCGGCACTGCCCGCCTTCACGTCCGCGACGGGAGCCCGGCGGCGCAGTAGCGGTCGCGGCGGCGGAAGGCGCCCTCCGACGCGCCCTCTCCCCTCCACGCTATGGGTCGCAGCGCGCTCGTGTGCACGGGCCGTCCCGGTCCGTGCACACACGGGGCCACGAGCCCTGTCACTCGCGGCCGTCGCTCTCCTCGTCGACGGTGCCGTCCCGGTCGACGGAGAAGTTGCGCGGCGGCTCTCCCGCACGGCGGCGCAGCAGGGAGATGCGCTCGCGCCGGCCCCCGGAGTCCGCGAGATCCTGAGGGGCCGGTGCGAAGTGCAGACGTGTGAAGGCCAGTGCCTCGGCGAGCTCGCGCATGCGCGCCTGGCGGTCGGGGACCTTGCGTGTGCTGACCTCGAGCACGAGCTGTCCTCCGTACCCGTTGGTGGCCAGGTGCTCGAGCAGCGGGGCGACGGGTTGGCGCCCCCGGCCGGGGATCAGGTGCTCGTCGATGTTCTGGCCGCCGAACCCGTCGGCGACGTGGACGTGGGAGAGGCGGTCGCCCAGGCGCTTGGCCATGTCCATGGCGTCGGAACCGGACATGGCGGTGTGCGACAGGTCGAGTGTGACGTCGGGGTAGTCGCGGTCGACAGGGTTCCAGCTCGGCGCGTAGGGCACGACCTCGCGTTCTCGTACGCGTACCGGGTACATGTTCTCGACCGAGAAGACGACGTCGGTCTCGTCCTGCATGCGGGCGATGCCGCGTTCGAAGTCGCGGGCGTACTCGCGCTGCCAGCGGAAGGCCGGATGGACGACGATGGTGCTCGCACCGAGGGCCTCGGCCATCTCCTTGGAGCGGACGAGTTTGCCCCACGGGTCCTTGCCCCAGACCCTCTGTGTGAGGACGAGACAGGGCGAGTGCACAGCGGTCACGGGGATCTGGTGGTAGTCCGACAGACGCCGCAGCAGGTCGATGTCCTGGCTCGCCGGATCGGAGGAGACGAGGACCTCCACGCCGTCGAACCCCAACTTCGCGGCGATCTCGAAGGCGGCCGGGGTCTTCTCCGGGTAGACCGACGCCGACGACAGGACGACGGGCGCGTCTGGGACCTGGATAGGGCTCACCTGACCCAGTTTATGCGCTCCTGGTGGCTCCGTGCTTCCCCGCCCCGTGAAGGCGGCGTGGCGGAGGGGTCGGTGCGAGTCCCGGTCCGTCCGTCGCCACCGGGACGGACGGACCGGGGATCGGTGGTGCGGGGCTCGCCGGTGCGGTGACCACCGCGGCGAGTCATCCGGTGTCAGCCGAGCCGGACGGCTCCGGCGAGGTTGGCGTGGTAGACGTCGCGCTCACCGACCCGGCCTCCGGAGTTGGGGGCGTCGATCATGCGGCCGTCGCCGAGGTAGATCGCGACGTGGTAGGCGTATCCGCCATCGCTCCAGTAGAGGATGTCGCCCCTCTGCGCGTTCTCGTAGGAGACCTTGCTGCCTCGAGCGACCTGGTCGTGGGTGACCCGGGGAAGGTCGATGCCCGCCTCCCCGAAGGCCCACTGCACCAGGCCGGAGCAGTCGAAGGAGTCGGGCCCGGTGCCGCCCCAGGCGTACGGGGTGCCGGCCTGGGACTCGGCGGCGTCGATGACCTGCTCCACGGTGGAGTCGGACAGGGACTGGTGGACACGCTCGGCGGGCGGTGTCGGCGGGGACGAGGGGGCCTGTGCGGTGTGGGCGGCCGCAGGGGCCGCTCCGACTGCGAGGGCGGCGGCCAGCGCTGCGGTCGTGAGTGCGCGTGCCCCGCGCGCGGGGTTCTGGTCGGGTCGGGCCTGCCGTTTCACGATGCGTGTTCGACAGGCCTTGATTTGCTCGTGATGCCGAGGTTCATACATGGATGCCTCCAGCGGTCTCACGGCTGCCCGCGCCCTTGTGACGCAGGTCTCTCAACCGATCACTCCTTCATTGGTCACACACAGAAAGAAAGAAGTCACTCTAGGTAGCCAAAGCACGGCTCAACACGAGCAAAAACCTGATTGGCTCCAGGCACACGAACCCCACATAAGGACACAAAAAGACCGCGCCCCGAAGGGAGCGCGGCCGAGCCTGATCAGGTCATGACCGGGTCAGGGAGCGGGCACCTCCAGGGCCTCTCCGATGAAGGCGGTCGTGGCCTCCATCCCCGCCCGGTTGGGGTGGACCGGAGCGGCGGAGTTCTCGGGGACCACACCTTCCACCCAACGCACGTCGGAGGGCTGGCAGGAGTCGTGACCGCGTTCGAAGACGTCCACGAAGGTCGCACCGTGCGCGGCGGCCTCCTCGGAGAGCATCGCATTGAGGTCGATCTGGGCCTGGTCCAGGTACGGCACGTCCCCGCTGGAGACCGGCACGGTGGGCCAGCAGCCCCCGCTCTCGGGCAGGATCTGCAGGTAACCCACGAACACCACGGTGGCGTTCGGGCTGCGTTCGGAGACGTCGTCGAACACACCGGAGATGTCGCTGCGCATGTTCTCGATGCGCTGGTCGAGCTCGTCCCCGTAGTAGTCGGAACACGGACTGCCGAAGGGATTGGTGACACTGCGCTTGGCGCACTCGATCAGCACGTCGGCGAACCCGAAGTCGTTACCGCCGATACCGATGGTGACCAGATCGGTCTCCGGGGTCAGGGCCTCCAGTTGGGCCGGCTGGTCGTGGAACTGGGCCTCGTAGAGGTCCTCCACGACCGCACCGGAACAGCTCACATCGACGAGCTCGCCGACACCGAGCTGTTCGGCGAGCATCTTGGGGTAGTTGGCGCCGGACTGCATGCAGCCCAGGAGCGGGGCCTGCTGCTGGACCACCAGGGGTCCGGCCGTGAAGGAGTCGCCGATCGCCACGTACTCCTCGAACGCCGCGGCCCCGGGGATCTCCCCGGTCGTATCGGCGGACTCGGCGGCGACGGGGGAGCCGGCCAGGGACAGCCCCAGCAGCGCGGCAGCGGGCAGGGCCACGCGGGCGGCCCAACGTCGCAGACGCCCGGGGGCGGGGGTGCGGGCCGACGTGTCGTCAGGACGGAACACGCGGGTCTCCTCTCCTGTGAGCGGGGGTGGATGGAGTGGGGGAGCGCGGTTCTTACGCCACCCCGACAGACCCTGGAGAATTCTTAACATAATTTTCATCTTCGGTCGCCTGCCTCGTAGGTAACTTTCATGTATCTCCGCTCGCGTGTCCGCCCTCCGGCGGACGGATCCGGTGGTGTCTGCCCGTGCCGATAACGTGGCGGACATGGCCAAAGCTGCGAAGTCGACGTTCCGGTGCACCGAATGCGGATGGTCCACCCTCAAATGGGTCGGCCGCTGCGGGGAATGCCAAGCCTGGGGCACCGTCGAGGAGGCCGGGGCACCCGCTCCCGCCTCCGTCGCACCTGCCCCGGTGAGCACCCGGGCCCGGCCCATCACCGAGATCAGCGTGGAGACCGCCGAGGCCGTACCCACCGGAGTGGACGAACTCGACCGTGTACTGGGCGGAGGCGCCGTGCCCGGCGGGGTCGTGCTGCTCGCCGGCGAGCCCGGTGTGGGCAAGTCGACCCTCCTGCTCGAGGTCGCCTCCATGCGCGCGCAGCAGGGGCCCGTCCTCTACATCACCGGAGAGGAGTCGGCCGGGCAGGTACGCCTGCGCGCCGAACGCCTGGACGCCTTGTCCGAGCAGCTCTACCTGGCCGCCGAGACCTCCATCGCCTCCCTGGTCAGCCACGTGGATGCGGTCGCGCCGCGCCTGCTCGTGGTCGACTCGGTGCAGACGATGGTCTCGCCCGAGGTCAGCGGCGTTCCGGGCGGAGTGACCCAGGTCCGTCAGGTCACCGGCGCCCTCATCCAGATCGCCAAGGAACGCGGCATCGCCACCGTGCTCGTCGGCCACGTGACCAAGGACGGCTCCATCGCCGGCCCGCGCCTGCTCGAACACCTGGTGGACGTGGTCCTGCAGTTCGAGGGCGAACGCCATTCCCAGCTACGGCTGCTGCGCGCGGTCAAGAACCGCTACGGCCCCACGGACGAGATCGGCTGCTTCGAGCTCACCGAGGACGGCATCGAGGGCCTGCCCGATCCCAGCGGCCTGTTCCTCACCGAGCGCACCGACCCGGTCTCCGGCACCTGCGTGACCGTGACCCTGGAGGGACAGCGTCCCCTCATCACCGAGATCCAGGCCCTCATCGCACCCACCCCGCTCCCGGCCCCGCGCCGGGCCACCTCGGGGCTGGACACCGGACGGGTGAACATGATCCTCGCGGTCCTGGAAAAGCGCTCCGGGATGAAACTCGCCAACATGGACGTGTACACCTCGACCGTGGGCGGTGTGCGCCTGGCCGAACCGGCCGTGGACCTGGCCCTGGCGATCGCCGCGGGCAGCTCCTTCAACGACAAGTCCCTGCCCTCCGGGTTCGTTGCCATCGGGGAGGTGGGCCTGGCCGGGGACGTGCGGGCGGTGACCGGGGTGCGCCGCCGGGTCGCCGAGGCACAGCGTCTGGGCTTCACCCTGGCGGTGGTGCCCAAGGGCTTCGGTGAACCGGTCCCCGGGATCGAGACCCACGAGGTCGAGGAGCTCAGCGAGGCCCTCACCCACGTGGCCAAACACCCGAAGCGGCGCCCGGCCGAGGGGTGACCGGGCCGCCGTCCCTCAGAAATCGAAGACCGCGCCCTTGGCCAGTCCGAGCTGACAGGGGTTGCCGAAGGTCTCGGAGTACTCCTCTGCGCCCATGGCCTCGACCGTGACGGGGTTGTACTCCATCGTGCAGAAACCCTCGCCGGCGGGGATCTGCTCGATCGTCCCGGCCTCGGCGAGCAGATCGCAGGCCTCCTCGGCGTTGGGGTGGGTTCCGCCCGCGGGGTCGCAGTCGAGGCTGACCTGGCGCTGCTCACCGGAGTTGTCGAACTCCATGGTGAGCACGTAGTCGGCGTCGGTGCGGGCCGCCGACGCCGGAGCAGCGAGGCCGACCGCACAGGCGGCCGCTGCGGTACAGGCGAGGACAGGTCCGAGGATGCTGCGCTGCACGATGACTCCAGAGACGTGTGGGAATCAGTGGACAGCACACATAGTAACCAGGTAAGTACTTGTCGTGCCGGAGTTCGGGACAACCGGTACCCGGCACGGAGGCCGGGCCCGATCAGCCGATACGGAAACGCAGGTCGTCGGCGCCACCGCTGTAGGTCCCGCCGAGCTCGGCGTGGTACCAACCGCTGCCGACGGCCGATGCGGTGCCCCGGCAGTCGGAGAAGGAACGCTCACGCGCCCAGTCGATGACGTAGCGGTGCGTGCGGCCGTGGTCGAGCTGACGCTCGTCGCTCGTGTCGCCCTTGCGGCAGTGGGACGTGGAGTAGACCGAGTCCTGGCCGGAGGTGATCACCATCTCCAGTGCCTCGGGGCCGACGTCGACGGTGCAGGTCTGCTCCCCGGTGTTGACGGCCTCGACGACGAAGGAAGGGTTCACCCCGGCGGGGTACTGCTGCTCCTCGCCCTTCTTCTCCTCGAAGTCGAAACTGACGACGACGTCCTGGGGACGGCAGGGGTCCTCGGCGCTCTCGGGGGCGGCTATTTCGGAGCCGCCTGCCTCACCGCTGCCACCGTCGGGGCCGCCGTCGCCGTCGCCGTCCGCTTCCTCCCCGCCGCCTTCGGCGTCCTCAGCGGGTTCCTCGGAGGGGGAAGGGTCCTCGGTGGGCTCGGTCTCCTCTTCGTCGTTCCCGCTCTCGCTGTCCTCCTCCGGTGGGACACTGGGAGAGGCCTCGGTGTCACCGCCCGCCCCGGCCTGGTTCTGCTGCCCCTCCTCGCCTGCCGAGGGCGAGCAGGCATAAGCCAGGACAGCGATCACCGCCAGGAAGGCCGCCAACACCAGGGCGCGCCGCTTCCAGTAGGTCTCGCGACTGACAGCTCCTGGGTGTCCGGTACTTGACGCCATGGGCCGTAGTATTGCGTTTTTGCGCGCCACTCACCTACCCAACCCGCCGAATTCCCATAAAAGATGAGCGACAACCCTTACAGCACAGCGGTTCTGGCGTGGTACGAGACCAACGCCCGCGACCTGCCCTGGCGTGCCCCCGATGCTTCGCCGTGGTCGATCCTCGTCAGCGAGATCATGCTCCAGCAGACCCCGGTCGTCCGGGTCCTGCCTGCCTGGCAGGCCTGGATGGAACGGTGGCCCACCCCCGCTGACCTGGCCGAAGAGCCCTCGGGTGAGGCCGTACGCATGTGGAACCGGCTCGGCTACCCGCGCCGCGCGTTGCGCCTGCACGCGTGCGCGGTGGCCATCACCGAGGAACACGGCGGTGAGGTACCCAGCGACCACGCGACCCTGCTGGCGCTCCCGGGGGTGGGTTCCTACACCGCCGCGGCCGTTGCGAGCTTCGCTTTCGGACAGCGCCACGCCGTTCTGGACACCAACGTGCGCCGGGTCCTGGCCCGCGCCGAAACCGGGATCGAGTACCCGCCGAAAACCCAGACCAAGGGCGAGGTCGCGCTGGCCGAGTCGCTCGTGCCCGGGCCGCCGTCGGTCGCCGCGCGCTGGGCCGTGGGGGTCATGGAGCTGGGCGCGTTGGTGTGCACCGCACGTTCGCCCAAGTGCGCGGACTGCCCCATCGCCGGCCAGTGCGCATGGCGGCTGGCCGGCAAACCGGCCCACGACGGGCCGCCCCGGCGCGCACAGACCTATGCCGGCACCGACCGCCAGGTACGCGGCCGCCTGCTGGCTGTGTTGCGTGAGGCCGAGCACCCGGTGCCCAAGGACGCACTGGACGCGGTCTGGGACGACGGGGTCCAGCGCGAGCGCGCTCTGGACGGTCTGGTCTCCGACGGGCTCGTCGACCCGTTGGACGACGGACGCTTCGCGCTGCCCGGCTGAGGCCCCGCCGGGGCCCGCTCGGGCCCGCTCACGGGCTGCCCGGTACCGGTCCGGCCGCTGTCGGTGCGCCCGGAGCGCTACGGGCCGGTGTCGGCGTACCCCGGGCCACTACCGGCAGGGCCCACTCGTCCCGCTCCCCGCTCAGCCGTGCTCCTCCACCAAGGCCTCGAGCTGTTCACCGTCGTCCTGGAACTCGGCCTCGGTCCCGGAGTAGGCACCACTGCACGGACCGCCGTGTTCGGGGGTGGTGACCCCGCGGTCGAACTCGCGCAGGAACTCCTCCAACACCGGGTCCGCAGGGTCTTCCAAGGCCACCTGCGCGCCCCAGGCCGAAGCGACGACGGGCGCGGGCAGGTTCTCCATCGGACTGACCAGGACGAAGTCACCCGGGTTGTAGTACGCCGCCAGTGTCTCGACCTCGTCGGGTTCCAGTACCGCCTCGTCATAGGTGATCCAGACCGCGCCGTGCTCCTGGGAGTGCACACCCAGCTCCGTTCGGACGGGTTCCTCGTAGACACCGCAGTCCTGCCAGATGTCGTAGTGGTCGCCGCCCACGGGCGGGTGCAGCCCGTACTCCACCTCCGTCCCGACCTCCACGTGCGAGGCCGAGGGGGCGCCGAAACGTTGCACGACCCCGATCTCGTCGGGGTCCACGGGGCCGGCCGAACGGTTCACGTCGGCGATGTCGGCGCCGCCCGCCGCATTCTGGCCCTGGGAGCCGAACAGGACGTTGCATCCCACCGCTCCCCCAGCGACCACCAGGCCGGTGACGAGCAGACCGACGGCGAAACCCCAACCGTTGCCGGAGGCGGGCCGGCGCGGGGCCGGGCGTGCGCCGTCCTGTCGTGGTTCCGGTGCGGGACCGGAGCCCCGGGGGGAAGGATCATCAGTCACGTGGGAACCCTAGCCCCCGCTCGAACGCTCCGCCAGGGCCGCCATGCCCCCGAACACACGCCGCGGGGGCGCCCCGTGAGGGACGCCCCCGCGCCAGGACCGGTCACGACCGGTACGTGTGGTTACTCGCCGGTGCCGGCGGCCGACTCCTCGACCTCCGGTGTGTCCGGGACGTTGGACGGCTTCGGAACGCCCTTGAAGGTGAAGGTCGCGTCGGAGCCCTCGCCCTCGGCGTCGATCACGACGATCTGGCCGGCCTTGACGTCGCCGAAGAGGATCTTCTCGGAGAGCTGGTCCTCGACGTCCCGCTGGATCGTGCGGCGCAGCGGCCGCGCGCCCAGGACCGGGTCGAACCCGCGCTCGGAGAGCACCTCCTTGGCCTTCGGCCTCAGCTCGATGCCCATGTCCCTCTCCTTGAGGCGGGCGTCGAGACCGGAGATCATCAGGTCGACGATCTCGAAGATCTCCCTCTGGGTCAGCTGGTGGAAGACGATGACGTCGTCCACACGGTTGAGGAACTCCGGCCGGAAGCTGTTCTTGAGCTCCTCGTTGACCTTGGACTTCATCCGCTCGTAGTTGGTGCCGGCGTCGTCCTCCTTGGCGAAGCCCATGGCCACACCCTTGGAGATGTCCCGCGTACCCAGGTTGGTGGTCATGATGATGACCGTGTTCTTGAAGTCGACGTTGCGACCCTGGGCATCGGTCAGACGACCCTCCTCCAACACCTGGAGCAGGGAGTTGAAGATGTCGGTGTGAGCCTTCTCGATCTCGTCGAAGAGGATCACGGAGAACGGCTTGCGGCGCACCTTCTCGGTGAGCTGGCCGCCCTCCTCGTAACCGACGTAGCCGGGCGGGGAACCGAACAGCCGCGAGACCGTGTGCTTCTCCATGAACTCGGACATGTCGAGCTGGATCAGCGATTCCTCGTCCCCGAACAGGAACTCGGCCAGGGTCTTGGACAGCTCGGTCTTACCGACACCGGACGGGCCGGCGAAGATGAACGAACCACCCGGGCGCTTGGGGTCCTTCAGACCGGCGCGGGTACGGCGGATCGCCTGGGAGAGCGCCTTGATGGCGTCCTCCTGGCCGATGACCCGCTTGTGCAGCTCGTCCTCCATGCGCAGCAGCCGGGAGCTCTCCTCCTCGGTGAGCCTGAAGACCGGGATACCGGTGGAGGCGGCCAGGACCTCGGCAATGAGCTCCTCGTCGACCTCGGCCACGACGTCCATGTCGCCGGCCTTCCACTCCTTCTCCCGCTGCGCCTTCTTGTTCAGCAGCTGCTTCTCGTCGTCGCGCAACGACGCGGCCTTCTCGAAGTCCTGCGCGTCGATCGCCGATTCCTTCTCCAAGCGCACGTCGGCGATCTTGTCGTCGAACTCGCGCAGGTCCGGCGGAGCGGTCATCCGGCGGATACGCATCCGCGAACCGGCCTCGTCGATGAGGTCGATGGCCTTGTCCGGCAGGTAGCGGTCGCTGATGTAGCGGTCCGCCATCTGCGCCGCGGCCGCCAGGGCCTCGTCGGTGATGGAGACCCGGTGGTGGGCCTCGTACCGGTCGCGCAGCCCCTTGAGGATCTCGACGGCGTGCTCGGTGGAGGGCTCGTCGACCTGGATCGGCTGGAAACGCCGCTCCAGGGCCGCATCCTTCTCCAGGTACTTGCGGTACTCGTCGAGCGTGGTCGCACCGATGGTCTGCAGCTCACCCCGGGCCAGCATGGGCTTCAGGATGGAAGCGGCGTCTATGGCACCTTCCGCCGCCCCTGCGCCGACCAGCGTGTGCAGCTCGTCGATGAACAGGATGATGTCGCCGCGCGTGCGGATCTCCTTGAGGACCTTCTTCAGCCGCTCCTCGAAGTCACCGCGGTAGCGGCTGCCGGCCACGAGAGCGCCCAGGTCCAGCGTGTACAGCTGCTTGTCCTTGAGCGTCTCGGGGATCTCGCCCTTGGTGATCTTGAGTGCCAGGCCCTCGACAACGGCGGTCTTACCGACACCGGGCTCACCGATGAGCACCGGGTTGTTCTTGGTCCGCCGCGACAGGACCTGCATGACCCGCTCGATCTCCTGGTCCCGACCGATGACCGGGTCGAGCTTGCTCTCCCGGGCGGCCTGGGTCAGGTTCCGACCGAACTGGTCGAGAACGAGGGAGGTGGAAGGGGTGGACTCGGAGGAGGCGCCCGAAGTCTGGGCCTCCTTGCCCTGGTATCCGTGCAGGAGCTGGATGACCTGCTGGCGCACGCGGTTGAGGTCCGCGCCGAGCTTGACCAGCACCTGGGCGGCCACGCCTTCGCCCTCACGGATCAGACCGAGCAGGATGTGCTCGGTCCCGATGTAATTGTGGCCCAACTGGAGTGCCTCGCGAAGCGACAGCTCCAGGACCTTCTTGGCGCGCGGTGTGAAGGGGATGTGACCCGACGGCGCCTGCTGGCCCTGGCCGATGATCTCCTCGACCTGCTGCCGAACCGCTTCGAGGCTGATGCCGAGGCTCTCCAGGGCCTTGGCGGCGACGCCCTCACCCTCGTGGATGAGGCCGAGCAGGATGTGCTCCGTACCGATGTAGTTGTGGTTGAGCATCCTGGCTTCTTCCTGAGCCAGGACCACCACTCGCCGCGCGCGGTCGGTAAACCTCTCGAACATGTCTCGTCGCTCCTCTACAGAGCGGTCAGGCAGGGACGGTGTTTGCCGACCCAACTCTTCCGCATATCGGCCCCACAGGGATAACCGCCCCGGGGAGCTCTGCCGCACCCGTCCGTGGCCGGACGACAGGCCCGCCGACCAAGACGGACGCCTCCGCAAGGCCGGCCGCAGCCGCCCGTGCCAGAGACTTTCCCCGACGATAGGGCGTTCACCCAACATCCAACTACCAATTGCCTCGTCAGATTTCGGTGTACGCCGAAGGCGAACGGCCCGGAGACCTCCGACCTTCACGGGGTCTCCGGGCCGCACCTGTGCACGCCGAATTAATCTGCTGAGAGCGAACAGACCGCGCTGCTCGAAGACGATAGGAGTCTGACCGGAATCTTGTGGTACAAGCAGCCGCAAGTCCGGGAAGGCACCTGCGGGAGGCCCTGCGAACCGGCCGCTCGCGGGAGTGCGCGGCTGCGCCTTCCGCATGCCGCGCTCCACTGAAGAATTTTCGGTTCGGACCGCGTCGCCCCCCGGCACCCACGGCCCAGAGTTATCCCCTGCATCCCCGTGTCACAGGGCCTTTCGTTCACGGCCCCGGGATGTGCGCCCATGCCCCTCGCGCCCACCGGCGCCATTCATCAAGAAGTGACAACATTTCGGCGAACCGAGGCTACCGGCAAAGCTATCCCTTGACCGCCTCATATTCGGCGACGATCGCAGCGGGGATACGGCCACGCTCATTGACGGGCTTCCCCGCAGCCTTGGCCCAAGCGCGAATCTCGGCGCTGCGCTCGCGGCTGGGAGTATTGCGGCTGCTCTTCTTCGCTCCGCGGCCGGTCTTGGCCGGTGCCTTGCGGGCCACCTCGACGAAGGAGCCGAGGGCTTCACGGAGCTTGGCGGCATTACCCGCACTGAGGTCGATTTCGTACATCGAGCCGTCGAGCCCGAACGTCACCGTCTCCTCGGCCTCGCCGCCGTCGAGGTCGTCGACCAGGAAAACCTGGACCTTCTGTGCCATGGAATCAAACCTTTCAGAAGCGCGGTGTCTCCACACCTGAATATAAAGCTATCTCGGAAGAACGCAGAAGACAATTCCCGGCGTGCCAGAAATCATCATGACTTGGCCCCGAGGTTTCGGAGGGGCGCACCACGGCGGCACGACGGGCCCCATACGCAGCTCACCTGCGGACCGAGTCCCGGACGGGGTCGACCGGTTACCGTATCAACGCCCGTCGGAATCCGCGCGTTCCCCGTCCCCGGCATTAGATGCCTCGTTCGCCGTGGCGGCATCTCCGGACTCGGCAGCGTCTCGATCGCTCTCATCACCGGAGTCGGTTCCCTTGCCGACCAGGCTTCCGTCACTCCGCCGCGGAGCCATCTCGTTCCGCAGGATCTTGATGATGAAGAAGCAGAAGGTGCCACCGACCACCACCGGCGGGAGCAACGCCGACAATACATCGATGAGACCAGGGGGAAGCAGTGATGAGAAAAAGTCACCCATCGAAGCGGCCCGCCCTTCCCGGTTGTCACTTATCGCAGCAAATACCCGACCGAGGGTCGGGGCACTCCTGGGGGGCCGACGCCGACGAGCCGGGCAAACCATGACCCGAGACGCTCGGTCCGGCCGATCCCTGGTTTGTCATCGGACGCACCGGACTCCGCCCCCGGCGAACCCGATCACCGTCAATGTCCGGTCGTGTACCCGCTCAACGGCGGGCAGGGCCGGTCTCCATGATCGGCCTTCCCGAAATACACGGGTCCGGCCACGGGCGGTGAACTCGAGTGCCTGTCGGCACCACCGGCGAACGCAGGACCACATTACCCGCCCTCTTCCGCCCCGATACCACCCGGTGGTGATTAGCGATCGTCCGTCCGGTGCGGGGCCTGGTCGAGGTGCACGAGCATCCTGGTGTTCCCGAGTGTGTTGGGTTTGACGCGCTCGAGGTCGAGGAATTCGGCCACGCCCTCGTCATAGGAACGGAGCAGTTCCTCGTAGACACGGCCCTGTACGGGGGTCCCCCGGATCGGTGAGAACCCGTGTGCGGCGAAGAATCCTGTCTCGAATGTCAGGCAGAACACACGGCTCACTCCGAGCTCTCTCGCGGTGTCCAAGAGGACGGAGACGATGCGGTGCCCCACGCCGAAACCGCGCAGTGTGGGGTCCACGGCGACGGTACGGACCTCCGCCAGGTCCTCCCAGAGCACATGGAGGGCGCCGCAACCCACGACGCGGCGTTCGGTCCGGGGGGCCGCACGCCGCTCACCGGGCCCGCCGGCCCCCTGCCCGTGTGAGGCCTCCGGGGCGTCGGCGGGGAGATCTCCGGGGGCCTCCTCGGCCTCGGCGATCCAGAACTCCTGTATGTCCTCGTAGAGGTTGACGGTGCTCTTGGTCAGCACACGGCGGTCGGCGGTGTAGGTGTCGACGAGCCGGCGGATGTGGACCACATCGCTCGTGCGCGCACGGCGCACCTGAACATGACGAACGGGCATAGCCGGACCAGACTATGCCCCCGGCGGCCTCCGTTCCCACCGGTGCGCCCTGCCGCTCTCGGGGCGGCAGGCGCAGACTCTCGGCGGACGGTACGCAGCGGGCGTGCAGCGGTTCCGGATATGCCCGTGGCTCGGTCCCGGCCCCGTGCCGGGACCGCATCAGATCAACTGACGCCGCGCGGCCCACACGACCGCTTCGATGGGCGTGTTCACTCCGAGCACGTCGCAGATGTTGCGGATGCGACGGCGCAACGTACGGGCGCTCAGCTCCAGATGCCGGGCGGCCACCTCGGTGGTCACCCCGGTGGCGATCTCGGCCAGCAGTTCCAGTTCCTCGCGGTTCAGTTCGACCGGGGTGTAGGTACTGCTCAGCGCGGTTTCGCTCGTCCGGGCCTGGAGAGGCACCACGTTCTCTCGGTGCTCCCGGGGCGCGGGAGCCTCCTGGTCCTCTGCAGTACGTCGTACGAGTGTGGCCTGTTCCACTCCGTCCTCCCTCATCCATGTGAGTGCGGAACAACAACTCGTCACCTGTGTGGATGCCGACGGGCTCGGTCCGGTTCTGTCCACCGGCTCGCACCCGGACCACCGTTCCTCTGGCACAGGGCAGGTGAGCTGGATGCGGGCACGACGGAGCCCGTACACCCCGTGGCCGTGAACTGGGACGGTCAGCTCACAAGTAGGGGCGTTCGGCGTGCACGAGTCCGGGAAGGACACTGACCCGGCCCGGGGCTCGTCCACCGTCGGTCTTTTTCCACTTAGGCAATCGAGCGGACCGAAGTCCGCCAATCAGCACGCTAGGCCGAGGAGTTCCGACCGTCAAGACCCGATAAATTACCATGTGTGTCCAGGTCAAGACGTTGCGTTACACCCGGGGTGGAGAAAACGACCAGCGCCGATGGTGACCTGCGTGAATAATCTTCATTCACCGGCGGGGGCCACGTATACCCCATGACCGGGAAAAATGACGAACTGGCCCCGGGGACACCCTGCTCTGACCACGGGGCGAGACAGCAGGGCCGAAAAGTGAGATGCCACCGTGTGGCACCCGACACGTCCCCGGGGCGGTCGTCCGTACGCCGTTCTCAGTCCCCGTCGGGCTTGACGATCGGGAAGAGGACGGTCTCACGGATGTTCTTGCCGGTGAAGGCCATGAGCAGCCGGTCGATGCCCACGCCCACACCGCCGGAGGGCGGCATCCCGTACTCCAGCGCACGCAGGAAGTCCTCGTCGAGCTGCATCGCCTCTGGGTCGCCCTCGGCCGCCATCATCGACTGCTCGGTGAGACGGCGGCGCTGCTCGACCGGGTCGACCAGCTCGGAATAGCCGGTGCCCATCTCCATGCCGAAACCGATGAGGTCCCACTTCTCGGTGAGCAGCGGGTCCTCGCGGTGCTGACGGGTGAGCGGGCTGGTCTCGACCGGGTAGTCGCGCACGAACGTGGGCTGCATGATCGTGTGCTCGACCAGCTCCTCGAAGACGTGCTCGACGAGCTTGCCCTGGCCCCAGGCAGGGTCGAACTCCACGCCCTCGGCCTCGGCCAGCCGCTGGACCTCCTCGACCGGTGTACGCGGGTCCACCTCGGCGCCCAGCGCCTCGGAGACGGCTCCGTACAGAGTGACCTGTGGCCACTGTCCACTCAGGTCGTAGACGACCCCGTCGCGCTCGATCTCGGCCGAGCCGAACGCGGCCCGGGCGGCCTCCTGGATGATGTCGCGGGTCACGTCCGCCATCACGTTGTAATCGGCGTAGGCCTGGTAGAACTCCAACATCGTGAACTCGGGGTTGTGCGTGGAGTCCGCTCCCTCGTTCCGGAAGTTCCGGTTGACCTCGAAGACCTTCTCCAGGCCGCCCACGACCAGGCGCTTGAGGGACAGTTCCGGCGCGATGCGCAGGTAGAGGTCCATGTCGTAGGCGTTGATGTGGGTGGTGAAGGGGCGCGCCGTGGCACCACCGTGCACCCCCATGAGCATGGGGGTCTCGACCTCGATGAAGTCACGGGTGTTGAGCCCCTCCCGGATCGCACGGATGGCGGCCGAGCGGCGGCGCACCATTTCCTGCGACTCGGGGTTGACGATGAGGTCGACGTAGCGTTGGCGCACCCGGGCCTCGGGGTCGGTCAGGCCCTTGTGCTTCTCCGGGAGCGGACGCAGGCACTTGGCCGTCAGCCTCCAGGACTCGACCATGATCGACAGCTCGCCGCGGCGGGAGGTGATGACCTCGCCCTCCACGCCGACGTGGTCGCCGAGGTCGATGTCGGCCTTCCAGGCGTCCAGACGCTCCTTGCCGACCTTGTCCAGGGACAACATGATCTGGATGTCGCCGCTCTCGTCGCGCAGGGTGGCGAAGCAGAGCTTGCCTCCGGTGCGGTAGAGCATGACACGTCCGGCGATCGCGACATGGACACCGGTGCCCGTGTCGGCCTCCAGGCCCTGGTGTTTGTCACGCACGGTGCCGATCGACGTGTCACGGGGGAAAGTCACAGGGAAGGGGTCGGTGCCCTCCTCCCGTAGACGGTCCAGCTTCTGCCGCCGGACACGCATCTGTTCGGGCAGGTCGTCGTAGGTGTCATCGTGCGCGTCATTCACGCGCACGATCCTACCGGCGTTCCGGGCCCCGGCCGACCGGGGCCGCCGGAGCCGGCTCAGGAGGAGTTGCGTTCGAAGACCAGGCGCAGTCCGATGAGCGTGAGCCAGGGTTCGTGGACGTCCACGGTCTCGCACTCCCCCACGACCGTGCCGGCGAGGCCCCCGGTGGCCACCACGGTGACGTTGTCGGGGTTGTCGGAGAGCTCGGTGACCATACGGTCGACGATCCCGTCCACCTGTCCGGCGAACCCGTAGACGATGCCCGAGCGCAGCGCCTCGGTGGTGTTCTTGGCGATCGCCGCACGCGGACGCACGATCTCGACCATGTGGAGTTGGGCGCCCCGCTGGGAGAGGGCGTCCACGGAGATGTCGATACCCGGAGCGATGGCACCGCCCACGTACTCACCCTTGCTGCTCACCGCGTCGAAGGTGGTGGCCGTGCCGAAGTCGGCGACCACGCTCGGGCCGCCGTAGAGGTGGCCGGCGGCCAGGGCGTTGACGATCCGGTCGCTGCCGACCTCCTTGGGGTTGTCCATCCGGATCGGCACCCCGGTGCGCACACCCGGTTCGACGATGACCGCAGGCACGTCCCCGAACGCGCGCCGGAACATCTCCCGCATCTCGTGCTGGACCGAGGGCACCGAACAGCACAGGGCGATACCGTCGATGCCGTCGGGGCCGGTCATGGCACTTCCGGCCACGAGCCCGTTGAGCACCACCGCCCACTCGTCGGCGGTGCGGCGGGTGTCGGTGCCCACTCTCCAGTGTTCGACGAGCTCTTCGGCGTCGAAGAGGCCGAGGACCGTCTCGGAGTTGCCGACGTCGATCGCGAGCAGCATTCTGTGGACCCTCATCCGTGGTCGAAGTGACGTGTTTCCCAGGAATCTTCCACCAACAGGACCCCTCAGGCCAGGTCCAGGGCGATGTCCAGCGCGGGACTGGAGTGCGTCAGACCTCCGACGGCGAGGAGGTCCACACCGGTGGCGGCGACCTCGGCGGCCACGTCCAGGGTCAGGCCCCCGGACGCTTCCAGGAGAGCGCGGCCGTCGACGAGTTCCACGGCCTTGCGCAGGTCGGCGGGGGCGAAGTTGTCCAGGAGGATCTCCTCGGAACCGGCCTGGAGGGCCTCCTCGACCTGGTCGATACGGTCGACCTCGACCTCCAGGGGGAGGTCGGGGAAACGCTCGCGGATCGCGCGCACGGCCGCACCGACGCCTCCGGCTGCCACGACGTGGTTGTCCTTGACGAGGCCGGCGTCGCTGAGGCCGTACCGGTGGTTGATGCCTCCACCGCAGCGTACGGCGTACTTGTCCAGGGCACGCAGGCCGGGGCGGGTCTTGCGGCTGTCGCGCACGCGTGCCCCGGTCCCGGCCACGGCGTCGACCCAGCGTCGGGTGGCGGTGGCGGTACCGGACATGTGGGTGAGCAGGTTGAGGGCGGTGCGCTCGGCGGTGAGCAGGTCACGGGTGCGTGCGGTGACGGTCATGAGGACGTCGCCGCGGCGGACCCGGTCGCCGTCGGAGGCACGGCGCCCAACCTCCACCGCACCGTCGGCCACGAGCCAGAACACCAGTTCGGCGAGGGCGAGCCCGCTGACGGTGCCGTCGGCGCGGGCGGCCACGTGACCGGTGCGGACCTGGTCGGCGGGGATGGTGGCCACGGTCGTCACGTCGATACCGGGTCCGGCGGTGAGGTCCTCGGCCAAGGCACGGCGGACCAGGTCCAGGTGGGACCGGTGGGGCGCTGTCCAGGGCAGCGCGAAGTCGGCCCGGGCGCCGGGGTCGCGGTCGGCTGCGGCCAGAGGGAAGGCGATCGTGTCGAGCTCGGCGCGGAGGGCGGGTGGCAGGGAGGGGGAGCGGTCCTCGAGTGCGGTCACAGTGGTGTCGCCTTCCAGTCGGACGATGACGGCGGTCGAACGCAGGTCGGGGCGCGGGTCGGGATGGTCGGTGCGCTGGTGGGACCCCCGGCTCTCGGTGCGGTGCAGGGCGGCCGAGGCCACCATGCGTGCCACGGTGAGCAGGTTGGCGGCTTCCCAGGAAGCCGTGTCGGGCACGACGGGGGCCCTCCGGTGGGCGAGGGTGTCGAGTTCGCGCACCAGCTCGGTGAGGCCTTCCCCCGTGCGCAGGACCCCCGCATGGGCGGACATGAGGGCGCGGACACGCGGGACCAGAGCAGGGTCGGTGAGCGGGAGCCGTTCGGGGTCGGGGCCGGTGTCGGTGGCGGCAGAGGTGGTGCCGGCGGGCGCCCTGCCGCCGGTGTGTTCCTCGACCAGGCGTGCGGCGGCCCGGTCGGCCTGCACCAGACCTTCCAGCAGGGAGTTGGACGCCAAGCGGTTGGCGCCGTGCACGCCGGTGCGGGAGACCTCCCCCACGGCCCACAGCCCCGGCACCGAGGTCCGGCCGTCCACGTCGACCTCCACCCCGCCGGAGCCGTAGTGGGCGGCCGGGGCGACCGGCAGCGGGTGTTCCAGTGGATCGATGCCGTGTTCGCGGCAGGAGGCGAGGATCGTGGGGAAACGCCGTTCCCAGGTATCCCGGCCGAAGTGGCGGGTCTCCAGGTACACGTGGTCGGTACCCTCCTCGACCATGGCACGGGCGATGGTGCGTGCCACGACGTCGCGCGGCGCCAGGTCGCCGAGTTCGTGCACCCCCTCCATGATGCTGCGCCCCCCGGCGTCGACGAGGCGGGCGCCCTCGCCTCGCAGGGCCTCCGAGATCAGGGGCTGGCGCCCGTTCGCATCGGGGCCCAGCCACAGAACGGTGGGGTGGAACTGGACGAACTCCAGGTCGCGTAGGCGTGCCCCCGCGCGGGCGGCCAGGGCGAGACCGTCACCGGTGGAGACGGACGGGTTCGTGGTCGAGGAGAAGACCTGCCCCATCCCTCCGCTGGCCAGGACCACCGCCGGGGCGTGGACCGCGCCCACACCGCCGTGTTCGCCCTCGCCCATGACGTGGAGCGTCACACCTCCGACGGCCCCCGTCGCGGGGTCGCGCAGCACGTCGAGGGCCACGGCGTGCTCGATCGTCTCGATGCGTTCCTCGGCGCGGGCGGTATCGACGAGGGCCCGCTGGATCTCGGCCCCGGTCGCGTCACCTCCGGCGTGGGCGATGCGGTCGGTCCGGTGCCCGCCCTCCCGGGTCAGGGAGAGCTCCCCGGACTCGGAGCGGTCGAATTCGGCACCCAGGCCGATGAGCCTGCGCAGGGCATCGGCTCCCTCGGTGGCGAGTACGTGCACGGCGAGGGGATCACACAGTCCCGCCCCGGCGAGGTGGGTGTCGACCATGTGGGCGACGGGGCTGTCACCGGGGGCCGTGGCCGCGGCGATCCCGCCTTGGGCGTAGGCGGTGGAGCCGTGGGAGAGCCGGTCCTTGGTCACGAGCACGACCCGGCCGTGACCGGATCGCCGGGTGTACTCCAGGGCGGTGCTCAGACCGGCGATGCCCGATCCGACGACGACGATGTCGGCACCGACGGACCACCCGGGGTCAGGGGCGTCGAGACGGGCGGGGCGGGGCGGCGTCGGTGCGTTCATCAGCCTCTCTCGGTAAGGGGGAAGGTGCCCTCAGAGGGGCACCGCCGTGTTGTCGATGAGTCTGGTCCCGCCCACACGGGCGGCCACGGCCAGCACCGCTTCGCCTCTGTGGTCGGCGGAGGCCTCACCGAAGGTCGCGGGGTCGACCAGGGCGAGGTAGTCGAGGCGGACCGGCGGGTCGGCCGCGGCCGCCTCATCCAGCACCTTGCGGGAGGCGGCTCGGACGTCCTCGGCACCGCCGGGTGCGGCCTCGCGTCCGGCGGTGAGGGCACGGGAGAGCGCCAGGGCGCTGGTGCGTTCCTGCTCGGACAGGTAGGCGTTGCGGCTGGAGGAGGCCAGGCCGTCCGGGTCGCGGCTGAGAGGCGCGCCGACGATCTCCACGGGCAGGTTCAGGTCGGTGACCATGCGGCGCACGAGAGCGATCTGCTGGGCGTCCTTCTCCCCGAAGACGGCGAAGTCGGGGCGCACGAGGTGGAAGAGCTTGGCCACGACGGTGAGCACGCCGGTGAAGTGCCCGGGGCGGGAGGCGCCCTCGAGGCGCTCGCCCATGGTCCCGGCGTCCACGGTGACCATCTGGGGCGCGGGGTACATGGTCTGCGTCTCGGGTGCGAAGACCACGTCGACGCCCTCCTCGGCGCACACGCGGGTGTCGGCCCCGAGGTCGCGGGGGTAGTGCTCGAAGTCCTCGTCCGGGCCGAACTGGAGCGGGTTGACGAAGACGCTCACGACCACCGTTCCGGCTCGTCCGCGGGCCAGGCGCATGAGGCTGCGGTGACCGCTGTGCAGGGAGCCCATGGTGGGGACGAGGCCTACGCCGTCGGCGTCGGCGAGTGCGGCGCGCAGCTCCTCGGGGGTACGGGCGACGACGGGCCCGTGCTGGGTGGGTGGGGTCATGGTTGGTCTCTCGGTCGTGGCCCGGGGCCGGGTCGGGGGCGTGGACGGGGTCCGGGAGCGACGGTGCGGGGCGTGGAGCCGGTCGGTCCGTTCCTCAGCGGCGCAGGACGTCGAGCAGGCGTGCGGCGTCCTCGGGTTTGAGGAGGCCGGCGGTGATGGCGCGGTCGGCGGTGAGGCGGGCGAGTTCGACATAGCTGGCCACGCTCTCGGGGGCGTTGTCCCTGAGCTGTTCGATGTGGCCGGCCACGGTGCCGGAGTCGCCGCGCAGGACCGGGCCGCTGAGACCGTGGATACCCAGTCGCAGGGCGTTGTCGAGGGCGGCGCTGAGCATCGGTGCGAGCATGCGCCCGGGCTCGGGTACCCCGGCGGCCTGCAGGAGGCCGGCGCTGTCGGCGACCAGGGTGACCAGGTGGTTGGCCCCGCCGGCCAAGGCGGCGTGGTACAGGGTGCGTTTGTCCTCGGCGATCCACACCGGTTCGGCTCCCATCTCGACGACGAGGGCCTCGGCGATGGGACGGAGCTGCTCCGGTGCGGTGACTCCGAAGGCGCAGTCGGCGAGCCGGTCGATGTCCTCGTCGCGGCCGGTGAAGGTCATCGCGGGGTGCAGGGCCAGGGGCAGGGCACCGGCCACGGTGGCCGGTGCGAGCACCCCGTAACCGTGGGCGCCGCCGGCGTGCACGAGGATGGTGCCGCGCAGATCGGTGCCGGTCTCGGCGAGCCCTTCGGCCACGTCGGCGAGGGCATCGTCGGGCACGGTGAGCAGGACCAGGTCACTGGCCTCCACGACCTGGGCGGGTTCCATGAGGCGAGCGCCCGGGAGGCGCTCCTCCACGTAGCTGCGGGAACGTTCGGAGACCGCCGCGGCCGCGACGACCTTGTGTCCTGCCCGGCCGAGTGCCTGAGCGAGAACGGATCCGACGCGACCGGGTCCGATGACCCCGACCCGTAGCCGCGCGGGACGTCCCTGCGTCGACTCCATCGTGCGTGCCCCCTCGGTGGTCCGGGACGTCCGGCCCGCTCGTTCGGCCGTGACGCCTGAGCACACGATAGCCCGCCCGTTCCGGTGACCTGCCGCCCCGTCCCCCGGCGTTCGTGTGGGGGCGGGCCCCGAGGTACCCGCCCCCTGTGTGTTCCTGCTGGTCTCCGTCCTGGTCAGTTCTGGATGATCACACCCGAGTTGAAGCACGAGGCCTGGGTCTTGCCGAGCACGGCGTTGGCGTTGCCGCAGCCCTCGTTCTCGTTCTCCACCCCGTTGATGTAGGAGAGGTTGCCGCTCACGTCGGAACCGTGGCTGTGCGTCCAGGCTCCGGAGTGAGCTGCGGCCGGTGCGGCGGTGAGGAGGATTCCGGCGGAGGCCAGGGCCACGGCACCGGTGGCGAGTGTCTTCTTCAGCACTGGGTGTTCTCCTTCTGCGTCCGGTCGGGGGGACCGCCGGACCGCGTGTGTTTTCCGAGGGCACCTTCTGGGGGCGCCGACCGGGAATGTACCGACGCGGAGCCCTGGGATAACCCCGTTGAACTGCTGAGATCACGATTGGCTCGAAAGATCTCACCCTGTGTAGTGAAGAGCGGGGGGCCGATCCGGACGTAGGGGCATACGTCCGTCTGCGCGTGGTGGCGCTGCGTCACTGGGAATAGCGGTTCCAGCCGGGCAGGAACAGGGGTTGCGGGCTGTCCGGGCCACTGCAGGCAGAGCACGGGGGCCAACGCCGGGATCGCCGCCTTACCGGATCTTGATTTCGGCCCCAGGGGGCGAAGCTCCGGTCCGACCGAAGGGCCCGGGACACAAGAGAGGCGCCACCCCGCCGTCACGGGATGGCGCCTCCACACTCACACGCCTGGCACGACCACCCGCCGGGGCCCCTCGGGCGGGTCGGCCGGGCCCGAGCGTGCGAGCTCACAGCATTACCAGTCCTTGACGGTGGAGCCGGAGTCGACGCAGTTGGCGCCGGCGACGCCCAGGATCGCGACCGAGTTGCCGCAGACGTTGACCGGCACGTCCAGGTCGGCCACGAGCTGGTTGCCGGAGAGGACACCGCCGTTGCCGGAGGTCGCGACGTCATCGGCGGCCATGGCAGGGCCACCGGTGAACAGCACACCGCCGGCGGCGGCAACGATGGCACTGGCGGCGAAAGCCTTCTTCAGCATGTTTTCTCCTACGGACCGGCCCTCGAGGGAACCAATCATCCGGAAGTCGACGATTTGCATGACTGTGAACACTCCCCGTGTTCAGAGACTATTGAGCCACATACACCGACCTCGTGGGGGCGATTCCGAGAATTTTTTCCGGCCGCGACCTGGGGATATGACCTTCCGTGACACCCCATGTCGGACATGGTGGAGCGAAGTGGAATCAAATCAGGGCCCATGTGTGCCATAGGTCACAGCCTTCATAGACCGCGCATGTGTCCCAAACGCGACGACATCGCCGGCGCAAACCTTCCCCAGCGGCCCCCTGGGGCCCGAACACGGGACACCGACGGTTCGTGGCCGTCTGCAGCAGACCGAACGCCTGCTGTGTTCGCTGTTATTCAGCCACATCCGATCGCATGTACGTCGACCACCGTCGGCGTGTCGCGGTACCGGTGTCCGAAAACCCTCAGGAACCGCGCGAGCCACCCCGAACACGGCTCAGCGTGGCCCGGGTGGCCCAGCGTTCCGTGCCCGCGCCGGGGCCCCGCGCACGGCGTCCGTACCCCGCGAGCGCGTCGAGGAGAGAGCGGGCACGGTCCGCTCCCAACCCGTGGGCACGCGCGTCGGCCGGCCCCGGCGGGGTGTCCGCCCCGACCGTCAGGCGGCCCGTGAAACGGGACCACGGACCCTCGGCCAGGCGCAGCGCCTGTACGCGCTCCACCGGCACCACGTCGGTGGTCCGGCAGAACAGCCCGCGAGTGGTCACGAACAGGTACTCGTCGGCGCCGACATCACTGTGGTGCATGCCGTCGCCGGCGGCCAAGGGGACGGACGCCGCGTCACTGCCCGGGAAGACCTCGTTGACCAGGGCGAACGCACGGTGGCGCGGAGCCACTGGGAGCAGGGTCGCCGAATCCCCCTGGCGGGCGCCCGCATAGCCGGCGACGTTGGCCTCGACGCGGGCCACACCGAGGGCCCTCCACAGGAGTGGTTCCACCACGCGCACCGCCTGGACACGACCGGGCGGGACGGTCTGCATCCGACGCTGGAACATGCCGTAACGCAGACGGAGCCCGTCACCGGATGTGGAGGCGTAGAAGTCGGTGTAGCGGGTGAGCGGCCCCCAGAAGTGCCGCAACAGACCGAGCACGAGGGGGACCACCGCACCGAAGACCCCGGGTTCTCCGAAGACCACCCCCGCGGTCAACAGCATCAACAGCGCCACGAAGGCCAGCAGGACCGGGACACGGAACAGCAGCGCACCCAGCATCAGTGGGAACGGCAGGCGGTAGAACGGCCACTCGGGGCTCTCCGGGGCGCGCCCGGGCAGTCCGGCGGCGTGCGCCATCACCGCTACGCGCATGCGTTCGGCGAGCGCGTGGCGCAGACACGTGAGGCGGACGACACTGCCGTCGCCTCCGGCCAGTTCCACACGTAGCTCGGCCAGACCGAAGACCTGCATGAGCAGCGGGCGCACCACGTCGACCGCCTGGAGCCGGCTCAGCGGGATCTCCCGGGAGCCGCGCAGGACGAGTCCGCTGTGCACCACGAGGTGGTCGTCGCGCAGCCCGAACGTGGCGTACCACCACGCGGGCAGGCAGTAGGCGAGCGTTCCGAAGAGCACCGCGACCGTCATCATGAGGACCCAGTCGAAACCGAACTGGCCCAGGATCGGCCCCGCGAGTGCGGCGAACACCAGCGTGACAGCGGTGACCCGGAACGGGATGACGATCCAGTGGGCGCGGAAGACCCCCGTGGTCACGTCCCCCAGGGGACCGGGCGGTGGTGCGGCGTGCCACTGGCCCCGGGGAGCCGGCTCCGCGGGCGGCGGGGCCCACTGGAACGCGGGCCGGCCGACGTGCGAAGGATGCGGGCCTTGCGGCGGGTACTGCAGGTGCTGCGGCGCCTGGGGGGCGTTGGGCCCCTGCGGGTCCTGGGGCGGTCCCTGCGGCGGCGTCCACCCTTCCGGCGGTGGCCCGGACGGCGGTCCCCCGCCCGGCGGGGTCCATCCCCCGTTCTGTGGGGGCGTCCGTCCGTCCCCGCGGTCTCCGTCACCGTGTTCCGGCCGTGCTGGTCCGTGCACCTACAACCCCGTCGAGAAGCTCTCGCTGCGCGCCGCGAGACGGCCCCGCAGCTGGACGGCCTGCTCCAGCGGCAGACCGAGGACCTTGGTGTCGGCGGTGCTGGCCGCCGTGCGGATGCGCACCGTCGCGATGCCCAGGGCTTGTTCCAGGAGGTCGGCCGTCATGTCCACGACCTGCATACGCCCGTACGGCACCACCACGAGTTGGCGGAGGAGGACCCCGTAGGTCAGGTACAGCTCCGACTGCGCTTCGACGAACCCCCAGGAACGTTGGAAGGCGCCGGCCACGAACCAGCTGACGGCCAGCACCGTGGCCGTGGCCACGACCCAGGCCAGGGCCCATGCCCATCCGCCCCACACCAGTGCCATGACACCGCCCAGGCCGCCCAGGAGCAAGCAGAGGCCCGCAGCCGCCAGGCGGCGGTACCACGCCAGTGCCCGGGACACCCGGATCCACTGGGTGCCCTCGGGTGGGTCGAAGGGCCCCTGGGCCCGCACGGGCCCAGGGGTCACGTCCGGCTGTGTCGGCTCGCTGCTCTCCACGAGGCCAGTCAACCATCTGTTCGCAACACCCCGGTGCACCCTCCTGCTGCGTGGCCGCCTCCCGGGACGCACCCGTACACGCGGTCCCCTCGCGTGTGTCCGGAACGGACGCACGCGCAGCAGCGGATCCTCCGACGGGAAGAAGCGCCGGGGCCGTGGTCGGGGGCCCTCCGGGTCAGGGAGAGGCGTCGTCGTCGCGGTCGTCGTCCGGCACGCGGCAGGCCCGCTCCAGGTACAGGGCAGCGGCCAGGAGCAGGCCGGAGGCCGCAGCGGTGCCCAGGGAGTTGATGAAGACCTCACGGTGCACGGGCAGGGCGAGGGTCTCCACCAACGGCAGGGCCAGGCCCACGAAGACCCCCGAGGCGAGCGCGGCGAGCACCGCACTCGCCTTGGCCAGTGCCAACAGCCGGGCTGCGCTGATCGGCTCCATGGGTTCGGTACCGGGGTCGCGGCGGATCCTGCGCCGGGTCCGACTGCCGGTGAACAGCTCTGCCAGCGCCAACAGGAGCAGGGTCGGGACGGCCGACCACGGAACCATCGGGATCCCCGCGACGACCTGGTCGACCAGGAGTCCCAGCAGAACCCCGCACACCGTGAGCAGCGTCGGCAGACGCCACCCGGTGGGTGCGAGGCGCTCCTGCGGGTCGTCGGGCATCAGGTCCCCCGTGGCAGGGAGAGCGCCAGGTCGTCCCTGCGCTCCAGTTCCTGGTCCTCGCCGATCCGGTCCAGGAGTCCGGGGACCGGGCCGTGCCCGGGAAGCTCGGCGCCCGGGTCGGCCTCCAGCCACGGACGCAGCACGAACGCACGCTCGTGGGCACGCGGGTGCGGCAGGGTCAGTTCCGGGTCGTCGGAACGCGTCCCCCCGAAGACGATGACGTCCACGTCCAGGGTGCGCGGGCCCCAGCGCACCTCCCTGACCCGGTCGAACCGCTGCTCGGTACGCTGGGCCAGGGCCAGCAGCTCACGCGCGGACCCGCCGGTCTCCACGACCAGAACCGCGTTGAGGAACGCCCCCTGCTCGGGCCCGCCCACCGGGGCGGTCTCGAACACAGGGGACAACGCCACCGCACGAGGTGCGTCCGCTCCCGACAACAGCGCGTCGACCGCGCCCTGGAGCGTCGCCCTTCGGTCGCCCAGGTTCGACCCGAGCGCCAGTACCGCCGTGGTCACCGTTCCTCCTCACGCCGCCGGTCGACGGTCACCGCCACGTCCTCGAACTCGTGCTCGATGGGAGCGGACGGTTTGTGCACGGTCAGCTCGACCCGTTCCACGAGCTCCTGGGCCAGGCACACCCGGGCCAGACGCTCCGCGAGGGTCTCGATCAGGTCGACGGGTTCGCCCGTGACGACCTGCACGAGCCGGTCGGCGAGCTCCCCGTAGTGCACGGTGTCCTCGACGTCGTCGGAGGCGGCGGCAGGGGCGGTGTCCACGTGCAGGACGGCGTCCACGACGAAGACCTGGCCCTGGCGGCGCTCGAAGTCGAAGACCCCGTGGTGGCCGACAGCGCGCAGCCCGCGCAGGGTGATGCGGTCAGGCATCCGGGGTGCCCTCCGCTTCCTCGTCCTCCATGAGGACCGGCGAGGCGTGGTGCGACCACAGCCGCCATCCGTGCTCGGTGTCGACGAACAGGTTGGTGGTGACCACCTGGCCGCCGGCGACGAACCCGGGGCTGTCGTCCTCGGCGGTGAGCACGTTCTCCTCGCAGGTGACCATGGCGATGCCGCCGGACACCCCGATGTGGGTCTCGGTGAGTACGTACTGGATGTAGGTCACGTTGGCCATGATCAGCGACCAGGCCCGCATGATCTCGGCGCGTCCGCGCAGCAGGGGCCACCCGGGGTTGACGCAGACCAGGTCGGGGGCTTCGTGCTCCTCGGCCCAGACCGAGCGCATCAGGTCGATGTCACCGTTCTCGATGGCGCTGTAGAACTGCGCGTTGGCCTCGGCCACGCACTCCATGACCTCTTGCCGCGACTTCACAGGCCGCCCCGGTCGGTCGCGGGGTCGCGGCCCTCGTCCAGGCGGGCTCCGCCGTCGGACCATGCAGCGGCCACCCGGACCGCGTCGGCGTTGGGGCGCACGTCGTGCACCCGCACCGCCCAGGCGCCGCGGTCGGCCGAGAGGGTGGTGACGGCAGCGGTGGCCGAGTCGCACTCGGTGAAGGGGCGGTCCTCCGCCTCGGGATCGCCGAGCAGACGGCTCAGGAAACGTTTGCGGGAGCCGGCCACCAGAACGGGGCGCCCGAGTTCGTGGAACCGTTCGAGCTGGTGGAGCAGCGCCCAGTTGTGCGCCGGCTCGGGGCGTTTGGAAAAGCCCAGCCCCGGGTCCAGGACGATCTGGTCGGGGGTCACACCTGAACTGATCATGGCCTCCATACGGTCTCGGAGCTCATCGAGGACCTCCTGCACGACATCCGTGTACACGGCACGGCTCTGCATGTCATGACTATGCCCACGCCAGTGCATCAACACGTACGCCACACCGGAAGAAGCCACGAGACGCGCCATGTCGGGGTCGGCCAGACCGCCGCTCACGTCGTTGACCAGGACGGCACCGGCCTCGACGGACCGTTCGGCCACACTGGCCCGCATCGTGTCGACGCTGACGGCCACCCCGGCGGCGGCCAGTTCACGCACTACGGGAACGACGCGGCGCAGTTCTTCCTCGGCCGACACCCGTTGGGCGCCGGGGCGGGTGGACTCGCCGCCCACGTCGATGATGTCGGCCCCTTCTGCGACCAGGCTCAGGCCGTGCTCGACCGCACGACCGTGGTCGAACCACGCGCCGCCGTCGGAGAAGGAGTCGGGGGTGACGTTGACGACCCCCATGACCTGGCACCGGCCGTGTTCGGCCAGGCCCGGAACTGTGTGATTCGGCCCCATGGGGATCAACCCTAAGTGCAGGCGGCGGGGCCGGGGGAGCTCGCCCCCGGCCCCGCCGGTCGTTCGGTCGCCGAGACGGAGGGGGTCCGTCTCAGCGCTGGTCGAAGATGAGGCTCATGGCCTCGGACCGCGTGCGGTCGCTGGCGCGGAACGCGCCCCGGACCGCGGAGGTCACGGTCTTGGCTCCGGGTTTGCGGATTCCGCGCATGGACATGCACAGGTGCTCGGCCTCCACGACGACGATGACGCCGCGCGGGTCGAGATAGTCCATGATCGCGTCGGCGACCTGGCCGGACAGGCGCTCCTGTACCTGCGGGCGGCGCGCGTAGACGTCCACGAGCCGGGCCAGCTTGCTCAGGCCGGTGATGCGTCCGTCCACTCCGGGGATGTAACCCACGTGCGCGACACCGTAGAAGGGCACGAGGTGGTGCTCACAGGTGGAGTAGAGCTCGATGTCCTTGACCAGGACCATCTCTTCGTGGTCGGCCTCGAAAGCCGTGGTGAGCACGTCCCCGGGTTTTTGGCCCAGTCCGGCGAACTGCTCCTCGTAGGCCCGGGCGACCCGTGAGGGGGTCTGCTGGAGTCCGTCCCGGTCGGGGTCCTCCCCGATCGCCAGGAGGATCTCCCGGACGGCGTTCTCGATGCGAGCGTGGTCCACGCGTCTGGGAGGAATGTCCTCGATCTCGCTCACGTGTCCCCTCCCTCGGTCTCTGCGGACGAGCCGGTGAACTGTCCGCTGGTCTGTGTTCCCTGGTGGGCGCCTGCGCCGTTGAGGCGAGCGAGCTCCTTCTGGGACCGCACCGGCGGCCGCTCGGAGGGCTGGCGCTTGCCGTAACCGGTGAAGGAGCCTCGGGAGGGGCGCTTCTCCACAGGGGCGAAGACCTCCAGCACCTGCGACTTGGTGAGTGTCTCCTTCTCCAGGAGCTGCAGCACGAGCTCGTCGAGGACGTCGCGGTACTCCATGAGTACCTCGTAGGCCTCGTCGTGGGCGGACTCGATGAGGCGGCGGACCTCCTCGTCGATGACCGAGGCGATCTCGTCGGAGTACTCGGGCGCGTGCGACATCTCCCGGCCCAGGAAGGGCTCGGAACCGGAGGTGCCGAACTTGCGTGCGCCCAGCCGCTCGCTCATCCCGTACTCGGTGACCATGTTGCGGGCCAGGCTGGTGGCCTTGTCGATGTCGTTGTTGGCACCCGTGGTGGGCTCGTGGAAGACGAGCTCCTCCGAGGCACGTCCGCCCAGCATCATCGCGAGCTGGTCCATCATCTGCGAGCGCGTGGTGAGGAACTTGTCCTCGGTCGGCAGCGACATGGTGTAGCCGAGGGCGCTACCGCGCGGCAGGATCGTGACCTTGTGCACCGGGTCCGCGTTGGGCAGTGCGTGCCCGACGAGTGCGTGGCCGCCCTCGTGGTAGGCGATGACCTTCTTCTCGTGGTCGGACATCACCCGGGTCTTGCGTTCGGGTCCCGCCATCACCCGTTCGATGGCCTCCTCCAACAGCGCGTGGGTGATGACGTCCTCACCACCGCGCGCCGACAGCAGAGCGCCCTCGTTGATGACGTTGGACAGGTCCGCACCGGTCATGCCGGCCGTCTGGCGGGCGATGACGTCGAAGTCGACGTCCTCGGCCAGGGGCTTTCCCTTGGAGTGGACCTTGAGGATGTCGCGGCGCCCGTCCATGTCGGGGCGGTCCACGACGACCTGGCGGTCGAAACGGCCCGGGCGCAGCAGTGCGGGATCGAGGATGTCGGGACGGTTGGTGGCGGCGATGAGGATGACGCCGCCCTTGACGTCGAAACCGTCCATCTCGACGAGCATCTGGTTCAGGGTCTGCTCGCGCTCGTCGTGTCCGCCGCCCATGCCGGCGCCGCGGTGGCGTCCGACGGCATCGATCTCGTCGACGAAGATGATCGCGGGGGCGTTGGCCTTGGCCTGTTCGAACAGGTCGCGCACACGCGAGGCGCCCACACCGACGAACATCTCCACGAAGTCCGACCCGGAGATGGAGTAGAACGGCACCCCGGCCTCGCCGGCGACCGCACGCGCCAGCAGGGTCTTACCGGTCCCGGGCGGTCCCATGAGCAGTACACCCTTGGGGATCTTGGCGCCCATGGACTGGAACTTCTCGGGGTTCTGGAGGAACTCCTTGATCTCGTGGAGCTCCTCGATCGCCTCGTCCGCGCCGGCGACGTCGGAGAAGGTGTTCTTGGGGGTGTCCTTGGTGATGAGTTTGGCCTTGGACTTGCCGAAGTTCATCACGCGGGAGCCGCCGCCCTGCATCTGGCTGAAGATGAACCAGAAGATGAGGATGAGGATGACCAGCGGCAGGAGGCTGAACAGGGCGGTCGACCACACCGGTGTGGTGGCCACCGACACCTGGTAGGAGTCGAGGTTGCTGTCCTCGCTGTCCGCGGACGTCTGGAGCATCTCCGCGAGCTGCATGCCCTGGTTCTCGACCCAGTAGGCCTCGAGGACCTCGTCGTCCGTGGTCGTCAGCACGATGCGCTGGTCACGGTCGACGATCTCGGCACTGACCACTTCGTCGTTCTCGACGAGCTGGTAGACCTCGGAGATGTCGGCCTCGCGCGTCTCGGGTCCGCCACCGATGTCGAACACACGGAAGCCGATGACGAGGACGACGAAAACGGCCAGGATCCAGATCCACGGGCCGCGGAAAATACGCTTCAGATTCATGTGAGCGGTCCCCTGACGGGTCCGTCCCTTCTGGCCAGGCAGCCCGCACCGGAGGAGTTTCCGAAGCAGGACGTATCGGACACGTGCTCCCCGCGAAGTCGCCGGGATAATCGACGGTACACCTCACGTCGCCGAGCAGGCACACCGCTCGTCCCGAGCGGAGCCCCACGGGGCGGGGGTGCGGAACCGTCATGGTGGGAACGACGGCACCCCGTCCGGTTGTTCCCCGGTCGGACCGGGGACCGGGGTGAGACGGGCTACGCTCCCTCGCCCAGGGCCTGCGCCGCGGGCCAGGCCCTAGTCGTTCTTGTAGACGTGCGGCGCGAGAGTGCCGATGAAGGGCAGGTTGCGGTACTTCTCGGCGTAGTCGAGCCCGTAGCCGACGATGAACTCGTCGGGCAGGTCGAAACCGATGTATCGCACGTCCAGGTCGACGTCGAGTGCCAACGGCTTGCGGACCATCGTGCAGACCTCCACCGACTTGGGGCCGCGGGACTTGAGGTTACCCACGAGCCAGGACAGCGTGAGGCCGGAGTCGATGACGTCCTCGACGATGAGCACGTCGCGGTCCTGGATGTCGGTCTCGAGGTCCTTGAGGATGCGCACCACCCCGGAGGAGGTCGTTCCCGCCCCGTACGAGGAGACGGCCATCCAGTCCATCTCGACCGGGGAGTGCAGGGCACGCGCCAGGTCGGCCATGACCATGACGGCCCCCTTGAGCACACCCACGATCAGCAGGTCCCGCCCCGCGTAGTCCGCGTCGATCCGCGCGCCCATCTCCTTCAGGCGCGTAGTGATCTGCTCTTCCGTGACCAGGACCTTCTCGAGGTCCTGGCCCATGTCCTTGGCGTCCACGCTTCGTGTTCCTCGCTGCTGGGTTGCCCGTGTGCGGCACCAAGGATAAACGCGGTCGGAACCGGCATCGCGCCCCGGTCACCCACCGATGCGGATCCGGCCCCCGTGTCGGCGCCCCCGCAGTCCGCCCGGCAGGTCGATGTGCGACTGGCCACCCCAATCGGTGACCAACCGGTCGAGTTCACGGACGTGGCGTGCGTTGAGGTCGCTCGGCGGGCATCCGGCCTCCAGAGCGGCCCGGTGCAGGACCCTCGTGCGCAGGGCGGAGGGGGCTGCCTCCAGTTCGGCGACCGAGAGCCCCTCCCCCGAGGCCCCTCCGGCGCGTGCGCGCAGGTCGCCGGCCAGCTCGTCGAGGGTGTCGGCGTCCGAACGCAGCATCCCGGCGGTGCGGGCGAGCGCGCGTGCGACCCCGGGACCGAGGGTCTTCTCCAGGGCGGGCAGGGCCTCGTGACGGACCCGGGAGCGGGTGAAGCGCGGGTCCTCGTTGTGCGGGTCCTCCCAGGGGGAGAGATCCATGCGCAAGCAGGCGCGGCGTACGGTCTGGCGGTCCAGTTCGAGGAAGGGCCGCAGGTAGGCGCCGGAGCGCGGCGGCATTCCGGCCAAGGAGCGCGCGCCCGATCCCCTGGCCAGGCCGAGCAGGACCGTCTCCGCCTGGTCGTCGAGGGTGTGGCCGAGGAGCACGGCGGCGGGTGCGTGCTCGGCGGCGGCGGTGTCGAGAGCGGTGTAACGGGCGGCACGGGCGGCCGCCTCAGGGCCGCCCCGGCCCTCCACACGTACAGTACGCACGAGCACCGGATCCAGTCCCAGTTGTGCCATGATCCCGGCGACGGTGCGGGCGCGATCGGCCGAGCCGTCCTGCAAGCCGTGGTCGACGGTCACTCCACCGGCCCGGTAGCCGCGGCGGGGCGCCTCGAAGGCCAGTGCTCCGGCCAGGGCCAGGGAGTCGGAGCCGCCGCTGCACGCGGCGAGCACGGTGGTCCCGCGGGGCAGAGCGCGTAGAACCCGCCGCACCGCCGAACGCACGGCGGCAACGGCGGGATCGGGTCCGCTCACTCGGCGATGGCGGTGGGGCGGACCACGCGGTCGATCCAGACCTCCGGGTCACGGATCTCCGCCATCGTCGGCAGGGTCTCACGGGAGGTCCACACCTTGTTGAAGTCGGCCATGCCCACCCGGTCGACGACCGTGCGCACGAAGGCCGCGCCCTCCTCGTACTGCTTCATCTTCATGTCCATGCCCAGGAGCTGGCGCATGATCCGGTCCATCGGGTTGGCGGCCTCGCGGCGTTTCTGGAAGCGGGCCCGGATACGTTCGACGCTCGGCACGACCTCGGGGCCGACAGCGTCCATGACGTAGTCGCCGTGTCCCTCGGCCAGGCTCATGACCGCGCTGACACGGTCCATGATCTCCTGCTGTTCCGGGCTCTGGAGAGCGGTGAGCAACCCGCCGGCCTCACCGCTCCCGCGCACGGTGCCGGCCACGGCCTCACCCGCGGAACGCAGGCGGTCGACGAAGTCGGAGACGTCCATCTCCGAGGACAGCAGGAGCTCCTGCATGAGGTCCTGGACGTACCCGCGCAGCCACGGCGTGGACGTGAACTGCATGCGGTGGGTCTCCTCGTGCAGGCAGACCCAGAGACGGAAGTCGGACGGATCGACGTCCAGTTCCCGTTCGGTGTTGACGATGTTGGGCGCCACCAGGGTCATACGCCCGGTGGGCAGGTTTCCGTCGGGGTCCGGCGGGAGGAAGAGTTCGTACTGGCCGAGGACCTTCCCGGCCAGGTAGGACAGCACAGCACCCAGCTGCATGCCGGCCACCCGGGACCCGACCGCGCCGGCCAGGTTCGCGCCGGGAACGGTGTTCCCGGTGCGTTTTTCATTCATCTGTTCGAGGGCGGGTTCGAGCACGACCCGGAACCCGTCGACATTGGCCCGGATCCACCCGGGGCGGTCGACGACCACCGCGGGTCCGGTCTGCATGAGAGGGTTCAATCCGGTGAATTCGCTCACGTGGCCGGCGGCGACGGTGGAGAGCTCACGCAACTGCGCGACGGCCTGCCGCGCGTCGGACAGCTCCACCTGCGGCCCCGGTCGCACGAGGCGGACCCCGGTGCTGACGGCTACGTCCCAGTCGATCACAGTCACGCTCGTCAGCCTACCCACGGGTCCGGCGGCGGCACCGGCATCAGGGCAGGAAATCAGGGTCCTTCAAGGGTTCCGCCCGAGGAGGAGGGGCACCCCCGGGGCGTGTGCCTTCCCCGGGCCGGGCCTCAGGAGCACCCGCACTCGCTGAGTGCGGCGGCGAAGGTGTCCAGCTGCGGACCGGTGGCGCCGTCGACGTTGGCGACGAAGGCGTACACGAAGAAGTTGCCCTCCTGGTCGTGCACGGTCCCGGCCAGGGAACTGACGCCGTCCAGGGTCCCGGTCTTGCCGCGGACGAGCCCGGCCCCGCCGTGGGAGGCGGAGTACTCGGAGTAGCGCCCCGCCAGGGTGCCGGTGGCGTGAGCGGTGGGCAGGCCCGTGACAGCTGCGTCCAACTCCGGGTGTTCGGGGTCGCCGGCGAGCTGGATCATCTCCACGAGCGCGCGGGGCGTGATGCGGTTCTCCGGGCTCAGGCCGCTGTTGTCGGACAGGTCCACGCCCTCGACGCCGAGGCCCTCCAGGGCCTGGTGGGTGGCCGCCGCGGCACCGGCGAAGTCGGGTTCCTCGCCCGTTTCCAGGGCGGCCAGGCGCCCCAGTGACTCGGCCATGTTGTTGTCGCTGGCCAGCATCATGAACTCGACGAGCCCGGAGACGGGCGCGGACCCGACCTCGGCCAGTACCTCACCGGAGGCCTTCTCCTCGGAAGGCTCGCCCTCGACCTCGATCCCGGCCTCCTCCAGCTGGACGGCGAAGGCGTCGGCGGCCGCGCGCGGCGGATCCGCCTCACGGGTGGACATACCGGGTTCGACACGGCCTCCGTCCATGAGCAGGGCATGGGCGGCGGCGGTGCTGCCCTCGGTGATGTAAGTGGGTTTCCATCCGGGGCCGGTGCGGGAACCGGTGAAGTGCGAGTCGTCGTATCCCAGGGAGACCGACTCCACGCCCTTGCCCCCGAGGGCCTCAGCGGTGCTCTCCGCGAGCCCTTCCAACGTCGCTACCTGCGGGTATGCTGCGGTGTCGGACGTCTCGGTCAGTGTCGCGTCGCCCCCTCCCCGCAGGACCACTTGGTTCTCCTCCGGGCCGAGGTGCACCTCGGTGGTCAATCTGTGGTCGGGGCCGGCGGTGGACAGCGCTGCGATGGCCGTCGCGATCTTCGTGGTCGAAGCGGGGACGGCCGCGGTGTCGGCGTCGCGCTCGAAGAGCGTCTCACCGGTGAGCCCGTCCACGACGAAACCGGAGAGGCCGTCCCCGAGCCCGGAAGCCGACATGGGATCATCGAGGGCGTCCGCGACCCGAGCCGGGTCGGCCGGGGTGGAAGCCGCGGGATCCACCGATGTCACGCCCTCGGCGTCGGTGACCGGGTGGGGTGATGCCGGGAGTGGTCTGGCCTCGATCATGTCGAGGGTGACGAAACCGGCGATCAGCACGAATATGTTGAGAAGGGCCAGCGTGACGAACGCTTCGCCTCGTACCCGTCGCACCCGGGGCACCTGCCCTTCCTTCGGTGTCGCGGCCTGACATTGTAGTTATAAGGCGACATTAGTCGCATTGGGAGCCGAGATCAGCATGGAATTCGACGTTACGATCGAGATCCCCAAGGGGGAGCGCAACAAGTACGAGGTGGACCACGAGACCGGTCGGATCCGTCTCGACCGCATGCTGTTCACCTCCACCACCTATCCCGCCGACTACGGATTCGTCGAGGGAACGCTCGGTGAGGACGGTGACCCCCTGGACGCGCTGGTCCTGCTCAAGGCCCCGACGTTCCCCGGTTGCCTCATCCGCGCCCGCGCCATCGGCATGTTCCGCATGCGCGACGAGGCCGGCGGCGACGACAAGCTGCTGTGCGTCCCGGCGACGGACCCCCGTCAGGAGCACCTGCGTGACATCCACCACGTGAACGAGTTCGAGCGCCTGGAGATCGAGCACTTCTTCCGCGTGTACAAGGACCTCGAGCCCGGAAAGTCCACCGAGGGCTCGTCCTGGGCGGGCCGCCACGAGGCAGAGCAGGAGATCCTCGCCTCGATCAAGCGCGCCGAGGAGCACGGCACCCACGGCGACCCCTCGCACATCACCACCACGCCCTCCGCCGAGTAACCGGCCTCCACCCGGGCCCCGTCAGCGCTGACTCCGCGGCGTGGCGGTGCCCGGGAGCGGCCCGAACGCGGTCTCGTCGGAGAGCACGACCCCCGCCAGGGTCAGCAGCAACAGGGCGCCCAGCAGCGCAAGGCCCACCGGCACCAGCGGGAGCAGGCCCCGCAGCGGTGCCGGCTCACCCGCACGGCGCGGGAAACCGTCCCTGCGGAAGTCGTCCGCACGTGCGGCCACGTGCGCGCGGTAGCCGTCCAGTTCCGGGCCCGCGGTCCCTTTGAGTACGCGACAGCGCACCATCTCGGTACTGCCCGGCAGCCCCGACGGCGGCAACGCCCCCGTCGCCGCCCGGTGGCGCTCGCACTCCGCCTTCGCCATCGCGTGCAACCAGTCCCGGAGGCGGTCGGGATGCTTCACCTTGTCGATGTGTGCGCAGGACGCGATGAGCACGTCCCTGAGCACCACGTGCGCGGCGTCGCGGTCGGCCAGGGCGAGGATGCAACACCGGTAGAGCTCGTCGCCGTAGTTGTCCAGGAGTTCGGCGTAGGCCACCTGGGGCGGGGTACCGCTGGAGCTCAGGGTCAGGAGCAGGTCCCGGTCGGTCATAGACCAAGAATCTACGCCGCGCACACCGCCCTCCCCCTTCATTCACCGAAAGTCGGTCGGGTCGCTCCCCTCTCCGCCGGCGTCGTCGCGTTCCTGCGCAGGAGGCCACGGCCGCCCGCCCCACGCGAAGCGGGAGCGCAGCCAGAGGAGCACGTACGTGGAGGCGGCCAGGACCACCACCAGAACCGCCGCGCCCGCCCCGAGGAAACCCAGTGTCATGATCCCGGCGGCCGCGATGACGAGCCCACGCACGAGCAGGCGCGCCCACAGTCCCGGTTCCCGGGAAATCAAGCGGGCCTTCTGAGGGATGCCATGGCGGCCACTCCTGTTTCACTACCGCGGGGGATACCCCGGGTCGGCGAACGGGCCTTCCACCGGGGTGCACATGTCACCACCACGGGGCTCCGGCCGCAACACGCCCGGCGTCGGCGCCGGGCTCACGCTTTACCCGGACCGGCTTGACTACCCCTGTGGATGCTGGTGTCCTTGCAACCATGGATCCGCGCACCCGCACCTCCACCCCGGCTCGCACGGCCCCCTGGGCCCCCTGCCGCCTGGCCGGTGCGGCGTGTCCGTGTTGTCGTCCCTGAGCCACCGCGACGGCCGTCCTCACTGACCGGCCCGGTGTCTCGCACCGTCCGACCGCACTCCTGCGACGACGGTGATCAGCTCTTGTGACCGCGGGAGACCTGTGTTCGCGGCGCCCCTCGGCGCCCACTGCTCCCCGGTGCCCTCGGACGACCCACGCGCCCGCCATGGAGCCGGGCGCGCACACGTGAAGGATAGTGCCCCGATGTCCCGTCGGATCTCGCCCACCGCCCCTTCCGGGACCGCCGCCCGGATCTCCCTGGAAGGGGTCGGCGACGTCGTCGACGCCGGTTCCCGGTCCGGCTATGCCCATCTGCGCGAGCGACGCGCCCCGACCCTGGGCCGCCTGTGCTCGGCCGCACGGGACGCCGCCGCTGTCCTGGCCGCGCCTTCCCGGTGGCCGGAGCGCCGGGGCCGCTGGCAGCCCGCGCCCCGTCACGCCCGCCTCCACGCGGGCGGTGGGATGCGGGTGAGCGTGGTGGCCCTGGAACCGAACAGCTTTGTGGCCGGGACACAGGTGCGGGGCGGCCGATCCGGCTCTCTGGAAGTACTGCACCTGGTGGGAGGGCGTGCCCACCTGATCGACTCCGGCCCGGACGGGTGGATGCGGTCGGCCGCCGAGCTGGCGCCGGGCCGTACCCGCGTCGTGGGGGCCCCGGTCGGCGGCGGTCGGCGCGGCCAACAGTTCCTGGTCAACACCGGCGACGAGGTGGCCGTCGTGCTCAGGGTGACGGCCTGAGCGCGGTGCCTCACGTGTCATCGGCCCGTCCGGCAGCGGCCTCGCGCAGGGCCGTGTCGACCGTCTCGATCGAACGCAGCAGCGCCGCCGTTCTCTGCCCCTCGTTCAAGTAGGCGTTCATCACCTGGTCGAGCGCGTGCGGCGGCAGGTGCTCGCGCAGGTCCACGCGCGCGGTCCGGTATCCCTCCCGGGCGGCCTCCAACGCTGCGGACACGTACTGGCGGGCCAAGCGGGACAAGGCGACGGGGTGTCGGCGCAGGACCCCGTGCAGGCGGTAATCGGCGGGCACGTGGTCGAACAGCCACACCAGGGCCGTCTGTTCGAAGGAGTCCGCCCCGGGTGGGTGCACGCTCGCCGGCCAGTCCGGCGTCAGAGACTGATCGGACATGCGCTCAGCATACCCGGTTCTTCGTAAATATGTTCGACTCGTGTTCGGTCAGCTCTCCGAGCCGCTCTCGGACCTGCCCCCGGGCCCGTCCTCGGACCCCTTCTCGGCGGCCCGCCTCTCCAGCTCCACGTTGAGGGCGTGCTCAGCTGCGTCGATCGCGGCCCGCGCGGTGATCGCGTTCGTGTGCGCCCGGTCGACCTCGTCCAGCAGGATGCAGTCGAAGGAAACCCTGGCGTCGTGGATCGCAGCTTCCAACTGACGTGATGCCTCTTGCAGACTCATGTTCCCCTCTTCCCCGCAAAAGGGGCACCGCACACACGTTCCACACGCCCCTCGCATCCCAGGAGAACCACCAGCACAGCTATCGTTCTCAACCACGCCCCTGTTGCCCGGGGAGCGCCCTGCACATCCGAACGGCACACCGGGAAGCCCGTACTGTCGGGGCCCGACGACCCACGAAGGAAGACCGTGCTCCGTATCGTCCTCGTACTACTCGCAATCTGGATCGTCCTGGGGATCCTCGGTGCGGTCCTGCGCGGACTGTTCTGGCTGACGGCGATCGCCGCCGTGCTGTTCGTGGCGACCGCCGCCTGGGGATGGTTCACCAGGTCGCGGAAGGACTGACCGCCCACGTCATTCGGCCGCGGGGTCGCCGGCCACGTCGGGGTCGCCCAGGTCGGCCACGATCCGACGGGCCCGCGCGTGGTCGGCACGCAAGCGGTCGGCGACCATGCGCACGGCCTCCTCGCGACGCCCGTCGGCGACCAGGGCCAGCGCGCGGTGGCGCACGGACGCCGGCAGCCGCTCCTCCGAGGGCGCCGCCGGGACGTACCCGCCCACCTGTCCCTCGGGGGCCGCGGTGGGACGCCGACCGCCCCCGGGCGACCGGCGTCCCTGCTCCACCCGCGCCACGACCATGCGCAGGGCATAGGATCCACCGCCCAGGACCGCGATCGCCCCGAGCAACACGACCATCATGAACATCAGGCTCATGGCGCGATCCTACACAGTGTCATGAAAAGGACACGCAAAGTTGACAAAACTCTCGCCAGGCCAGGTCCTGGGGCCTCAGCGTCTGCAGCTCCTCCACCCGCCCCACCTCTCGGGCACCGTCCGCCCGCCTCCCCGGATCTGCCCGCCCACGCCCCGCACCGGGGACCCCCCCACTGCGGCCACGGACCGCGCGCCGAGGAGCGGGCGGCGCTGAGAGCGCTCTTCGCAGCGGACCCCGTTCAGCCCGCTGCGGGGGTGGGGCAAGGACTGCACAGTCGTACGCGAACCGGCGCCACCGCGGGTGAGTCTGTTCTCCTACCGGAACGACGAAGGCCCGTCCGGGCGGGCCGGACGGGCCTTCAGGGATCGGAGCCGCCTATCGGAATCGAACCGATGACCTATTCATTACGAGTGAATCGCTCTGCCGACTGAGCTAAGGCGGCACCGCGCCACACATCGCGTGCGGCGAGGCAGGAACCAGTCTAACGCCTTCCCGGAGTGCCGGGTACACACGTTCCGGTGCGGTCAGGCACAGACCATACCGTCCTCGGGCACGGTGAGATCGATCAGATAGTCGTCGACGATCCCGTCGATGCAGGGGTCACCCATGCGGTAGCCGGTGTGACCGTCCCCGTCCCGGGTGAGCAGGAAGCCGGGGTCGAGCTGCTCGGCCAGCGCCTCCGACCAGGCGTAGGGGGTAGCGGAGTCGCGTGTGGTGCCCAGCACCATGATCGGATCGGCACCCTCGGCGGTGAGCTCCCCGCCCTCGGACACGGCCTCCTCCGGCCAGAACGCACAGGTGAGGGCTCCCCAGGCGAGCCCGGGGCCGAAGAGCGGCGACTGCTCACCTGCGGCTTGCGCGGCCTCCTCGTAGGCGTCCACGTCGCGCGGACCGGGGGCGTCGGAGCAGTTCACCGCGGAGAGCATCGCAGTGGAGTTCTCGTAGGCCGCCGGGTCACCACGGCTGTACAGGTCGTCGGCCAGCTGCATCAGGACCGTGCCGTCGCCCTCCTCCATACCGGCGGTGATGCCCGCACGCACCCGTTCCCACAGGTCCTCGCTGTAGAGGGCGGCCGCCATACCGAGCTCGGCCCGGGCACGGTTGACCTCACGGTCGTCGCCGGCGTGGTCCAGGGGCCGGCGGGCGGTGTCCTCGAGAAAGCCGGCCAGGGCCTGCACACCGTCCTCGACCTCGTCGCCCGGCCCGCCGAGGGGGCAGTCCTCCCGGCCCAGGCAGTCCTCGACGAAGGCGCGCAGCGCGGTCTCGAACCCGGTCGCCTGCGCCACGCCGGCCTCCAGCGGTGTCTGGCTGGGATCGACCGCGCCGTCCAGGACGAGCGCGCGCACCCGGTCGGGGAACTGCTCGGCGTACTGGGCACCGATGTGCGTGCCGTAGGACGCACCCATGTAGGTGAGCCGGTCGTCGCCGAGCAGCACCCGGAGCACGTCCATGTCGCGGGCCACGTTCTCGGTACCCACGTGCATCATGAGCTCGGGGGCCTGCTCCTGGCAGGCGGCCACGAAGTCGCGGCTGTTCTCCTCCAGCTCGGCCACACCCTCCTCGGTGAGGTCCGCCGCGTCACCGGTACCGTCCTCGGTGTCGTACCCAGCACCGAGGTACTCGTCGATCTCCTCCGTCCCCATACAGGTCAACGGTGTGCTGCGGCCGACTCCGCGCGGGTCGAACCCGACCACGTCGAAGTTGCTGCGCACCTCGCCACTGGTGATGAAGGGAGCGGCGTCGGCGAAGTCGAAGCCCGAGCCGCCCGGCCCGCCGGGGTTGACCACGAGCGACCCCACGGGGTCACCGGACTCGGAGGGGAAGCGTTTGACGGCGATCTCGATGCGTTCGCCCCCGGGCTCCCCGTAGTCCAGGGGGACCTCGAACGTGGCGCACTCGGTACCGGAGGTGCCCTCCTCACAAGCGCTCCAGTCCAGACCCTGGTCGGTGAACGCCTCGGGCGCTGCTTCGGAAGGGGCCGGTTCCTCCTGCACGGGCCCTTCGGCCTCCTGACCCGTGCAGCCGGAGACGGCCAGAACCGCCACGGCGACCAGCCCGGCCACCGCTTTCCTCGCCCTCGTGCTCACCCGTCACCCTCCCGTCGTGGCCGCAGCACCGGCGTGTCCCCGGCGCCCGCCCATTCTGCCCGACAGCAGGACCGCGGCGTCAGCCGACCAGGAGGGCCGAGGTCATCGCCTCCATCGCGATCTGCGGGTGGACGTTTGCGGCGATGCGTCCACGGCACTCCATGATCGCGTCGAGGCGGCGCAGAGTGCTCTCGGGGGACCCGGACCCGGCCATGCGCCGCAGATCGCCGGAGCGCTCCTCGGTGGAGCGTTCGACCTGCGCACCGAGCTGGAGGGTGAGCACGTCACGGTAGAAGGCGGCCAGGTCGAGGAGCGCACGGTCGTAGGAGTCGCGTTTGATGCGGGTGGCGCGGCGCTTCTGGCGTTCCTCCAGTTCCTTGAGGGCCCCGGAGGCGCCACGGACGGCCTTGGCCACGCCCTTGCCCTTGGAGCCCTCGCCGAAGGCGGCCTTGAGCTCCTCACGTTCCTTCTCGTCGAGCTCACCGGTGAGCGCCTTGGCTTCCTGCTCGGCGATCTCGTAGAGGCGTGAGGCCGCCGCCACGCACGCACCGAGGCCGTCCAGGCGCATGGGGATGGACAACACCTCCTCGCGGCGGCTGCGGGCCTCGGGGTCGGTCGCCAGTTGGCGGGCACGGTCGATGCGTCCGGCCGACGCACGGGCCGCCTGTTCGGCGGTGGAACGGTCGATGCCGTCGCGGTCGGTGAGCGCGGCGACGAGTTCGGTGGTGACGGGGCTGGTGAGGGTGGCCAGGCGGCAGCGCGAACGGATGGTGACGAGCAGGTCCTCGGGGGTGGGAGTGCACAACAGCCACACGGTGCGCGGGGAGGGCTCCTCCACAGCCTTGAGCAGGGCGTTGGAGGCGGCCTCGGTAGCACGGTCGGCGTCCTCGAAGAGCACGATGCGGAACCGGCCCCCGGCCGGTTTGGAGCTCGCGCGCAGGACGAGGTCCCGGGTGGCGGCCACCCCGAAGCTGAGGCCGCTCGGACGCACGTAGAGCACGTCGGGGTGGGTGCCGGCGAGCGTCTGGTGGCAGGAGTCGCAGTGCCCGCAGCCGCCCTCGGTGCATTGCAACGCGGCGGCGAAGGCGCGGGCGGCCTCCTCCCGGCCCGACCCCGGCGGGCCGGTGAAGAGCCATGCATGGGTCATCCCGGTGCCGCTGCCACCGGAGACGAGGTCATCGGCCCCGGCGACGGCTCGGCGGAGCTGGGCGACGGCCGTCCGCTGGCCGACGAGGTCGTCGAAGACCGTCACGCGTACCCCCGGGGAAACTCGGTCCTGCAGGTCCGTCCCCAGGATAGGAGCGCCCGACGACGTTCGGACCCGCCCCGCGGGATCCCGTCCGGGCACGTGCCGATGAGTCCGGGGGCGGGTAGGTACGGGTGAACGCACCTCGTGAGGAGCACACCATGACCACGCACTCCGACTTCCCTGAGACGGCGCTGTGCCCGGAGTTCAGCACCCCCGGCGCCGGTCCCGTGCCCTGGGACCGAGCGCGTGCGGTGGTGACCGAGGCCCCGCTGTGCCGGGTGACGACCGTGCGTCCGGACGGTCGTCCGCACATGGCACCGCTCCTGGGTGTGTGGGTCGACGGGGCCGCGCACTTCTGCACCGGGGAACACGAGCGCAAGGCCCTCAACCTCGCGAGCGATCCCCACTGTCTGTTCAGCGCGGGCACGGACCGGTTGTACGGCCCGCCGGAGGTCGTGGTGGAGGGCCGCGCCGTACCGCTGGAGGAATCCGGCGACCTGGACCGGGTGGCCCGGGCCTACGAGGACAAGTACGGGGAGGAGGTGACCTCGTCCGAGGGGACCTGGTTCGGTCTCTGCGAGGGGATCCGGGCCGCGCGGGTGCTGGTCCTGCGGGTGGAGGCCGAGCGCGCGCTGGCGTTCGGCAAGGCCCCGGGCTTCAGCCAGACCCGGTACGTCTTCACGTGAGTGCGGCCAAAGCCGGGACGGGGGTGAGGCCCTCAGCCGCACCGCCTCCCGCTCGCCCCTCCCGGGCACCACGGTCGACGGCGACGGCACCACCACTGTCGAGGCCGTCGCCGATCGCACCACGCCACTGCCCTGAGCCCGCCGCACGAACAGGAGGAGGCCCCGGCATGCGCCGGGGCCTCCTCCTGCCCGAGGTACTCAGTCCTCGTCATTGACGATCGGGATCATGCCGGTCACCGCTTCGGAGCTGCTCGGTACCGGGTCGGGCAGCAGGCTGCGCACCCGCTTCTGGATCCGGCGGGTGACCTTCTCCAACGGCTCGCTCGCGTCCACGACCAGGTAGCGGTCGGGCTCGGCTTCGGCCAGGGACCGGAACTCGCGCCGCACCCGCTCGTGGAAGTTCGTCGACTCCGACTCGATGCGGTCGGCGGGGCCGCCCAGGCGGCCGAGGCCGTCCTCCGGGCGCACGTCCAGCAGCACCGTGAGGTCGGGGACGAGGTTCTGTGTGGCCCAGCGGTTGATCTCGCGCAGCTCCTCGGTCTCCAACTCGCGCCCGGCCCCCTGGTAGGCGAGCGTGGAGTCGATGTAGCGGTCGCTGATGACGACGGCGCCGCGACGGAGCGCGGGCAGGATCTCCTGCTCCACGTGGTCGGCCTTGTCGGCGGCATAGAGCATCGCCTCGGCCCGCGGGGTGATGTGGGAGTTCTCCCGGTCCAGCAGGATGCCGCGCAGGCGCATGCCGAGCTTGGTGGCGCCGGGCTGGCGGGTACCGACGACCTCGAACCCCTGCTCCCGCAGCCACACGGTGAGATCGCGGACCTGGGTGGACTTCCCGGCCCCCTCACCGCCCTCGATGACCACGAACGCGCCGGGGGTGCGCACCTCCCCGTCGCCTTCCCCTGCGTTGGGGTCGACCCCGCGCAGCGCGGCGAAGAGCTCCGGCAGCAGACCGGGGCCGGCCTCGGGGTCCTCCCGGTTGACCAGGTGGTGGGCGACGGCGCTGAGCACGACCGCGACCAGGCCGACCGCCATGAGCACGATGCCCGTGCCCCAGAGCTGGTACTCGAGCTCGCCGCCGAGAGGCAGGGTGTGGTCACCGGCCAGTCCGGCGACCACGGGGGTGAGTACGGCCACGGCCACGAAGGTCAGGCGGGCGGCCCCGTGCACGAAGGAGAACGCACGCTCACGGTGGGCCGACTCCTCCGAGACGGTGCCGGCGGTGGCGGACGCGGCGACGTCGAGCAGGCGCAGACCGGTACCGGCTGCCACACCGGAAGCGAACCCGAGGACCAGCACGAGCACGGCCGAGAGCACCATGTCCCAGACCGGACCGGTGAAGAGCAGCGCGATCGATGCGAGGAGGAGCACGAGACCGAACAGGCGCCGCCGGCTGAACTTCTTGAGCAGGCGCGGACCCGCGACCATACCCAGCGCGGCACCGCCGAAGACCGCGGCGAAGAGCACACCGAAACCGCCGTTACCGGCCCCCAGCGCCTCCACGTGCGCGCGGCCCACACCGACGACGGACGCACCTGCGGCCACCGCGGTCAGCAGGCCGATGACGAGCCCGCGGCCCAGGGCCGTTCCGCCGGTGTGGCGGGGGCCGCTCACGACCGAGCGCAGGACGGCGCCGTCGCGGGTGGGGCTCGCCGCCGAGACACCGGGGTTGTGTTTGGGGATCGGCAGGGTCCCCACGACGATCGCCGCGGTGAAGAACGTGAGGCCGTTGAGGTACAGCGCGATGTCGGCCTCGGGGTTGGCCAGCGAGGGCACGAACGCGCCGAGGACGTTGTTGAACGAGGCCAGGGCGGCGAAGAGCAGCGCGGCCAGGGGCGCGGTGATGTAGGAGGCCAGCAGTGTGAGGCGGTTGGCCTCGGCGAGCTGGCGGCGCGGCACGAGACTGGGGACGGTGGCGTCCTTGGCAGGGGTCCACAGCAGGGCGACGACCTCGGCGAGCAGGCTCGCGATGAACAGCCACTGCAGTGCGAAACCGGACCAGAGCAGCCCCACGACCGGGATGGACACGTAGAACAGCCCGCGCACGACGTCGGCGCCGACCATGGTCCAGCGGCGGTCGAGTCTGTCGGCCAGCGCACCCACCAGCGGGCTGAACAGGACGGACGGTGCGAGCTTGATCGCCGCGACCGCGGCCACGGCCAGGTGGCCGGCCAGGGGCGCGGCGTCGGCGGTGAAGACCACCGCGAGCGACATCAGCGCCAGCAGGCTCAGCCAGTCACCCAGGCTGGACAAGGAAAGCGAGATCCACAACCTTCTGAAGGATGTGATCGCCAGGACGTTGCGCGCCTCGGACGGCGCTCCCAAGGGTGCAGATCTGCTCATAGCGCTCACGATTGTCGATGAGGGGAGAGGGGACGGCGGGACGATCGACCCGCGCGAAGAATTTCGGTGGATGTTGACGGGGTTCGTCTACGTTTCAACGGCCCCGTCCGCCTCACACAGACTAGTACGGCGCGGCAATCCGGGCACAGTTCCTGATCGTCACGAGGGGATCTCGGAGGCGGAACGGCCCGCCCGAGATCGGACAGGCCGTTCCGTGCGCTGTGCCGGAGGGCGGCGGGTCAGCTCTCGTCGGTCTTCTGCGAGGAGCTCCTGGGCTCCCCGGTCTTCTTCGCGGGCGCCTTCTTGGCCGTCGACTTCTTGGTGGTCGTCTTCTTGGCGGCGGTGCCCTTCGCTGCCGTGCTCTTGGTCGTGGTGCTCTTCTTGGCCGGAGCCTTCTTCTTGGCCGGGGCCTTGGCGCGGCGCTCTGCGAGCAGCTCGGCGGCGCGCAGGTCGCCCAGGGAGTCGACCTCGTCGCCCTTGCGCAGGGAGGCGTTGACCTCCCCGTCGGTGACGTAGGGGCCGAACCGGCCGTCCTTGATGACCATCTTCGCACCGCTGGCCGGATCCTGGCCGAGCTCACGCAACGGCGGGACGGCGGCACGGCGGCCACGCTGCTTGGGTTTGTCGAAGAGCTCCTTGGCCTGCTCCGGGGTGATCGAGAAGATCTGCTCCTCGGTCTCCAGGGAACGGCTGTCGGTGCCCTTCTTCAGGTAGGGACCGAAGCGTCCGTTCTGCGCGGTGACCTCTTCACCGTCGACCTCGCCCACGACCCGGGGCAGCGACAACAGGCGCAGCGCGTCCTCCAGGGTCACGGTGTCCAGGTCCATGCTCTTGAACAGGGAGCTGGTGCGCGGCTTGACCTTGGCCTTGCCCTTGGGCTTGGTCCCGCCCTCGGCCGGCTCCTCCAGGACCTCGGTGATGTAGGGGCCGAACCGGCCGGTCTTGGCCACGATGGTGCGCCCGGTCTCGGGGTCTGTACCGAGCTCGCGGTCGCCGCTGGGCTGGGCGAACAGCTCCTCGGCCTTGTCCTTGGTGAGTTCGTCCGGGGCGAGGTCCTCGGGCACGTTGACGCGCTCGCCGTCCCGGTCCAGGTAGGGGCCGTACCGCCCGACCCGCAGCAGGATGTCGGTGCCCGGCACCGGCAGGGAGCTGATCTCCTTGGGGTCGATGTCCGAGAGCTGGTCGCCGACGAGCTCCTTGAGCCCGACCTCGGACTCACCCCCGGAGGTCTGGCCGCCGAAGTAGAAGCGGCGCAGCCACGGAAGGCTCTCCGCCTCGCCCCTGGCGATGTCGTCGAGCACGTCCTCCAGACGGGCGGTGAACTCGTAGTCGACCAGGTTGCCGAAATGGCGTTCCAACAGCTGCACCACGGCGAAGGCCAAGAAGGAGGGCACCAGGGCCGTGCCCTTCTTGAACACGTACCCGCGGTCGAGGATCGTGCCGATGATCGAGGCGTAGGTGGAGGGACGGCCGATCTCCCGCTCCTCCAGTTCCTTGACCAGGGTCGCCTCGGTGTAACGCGCCGGCGGCCGGGTGGCGTGGCCCTCCGCCTCCAGGTTCTCGGCCTTGAGCGGGGCCCCCTCCTCCATCGAGGGCAGGCGACGCTCGCGGTCGTCGAGGTCGGCGGCCGGGTCGTCGGAGCCCTCGACGTAGGCCTTGAGGAACCCGTGGAAGGTGATGACCTTGCCGGTCGCGGTGAACTCGGCGACCTCGTCGGCGCTGGAGGTGCCCTCGATCCGGACGGTGACGGACTCGCCGGCGGCGTCCTTCATCTGGGAGGCGACGGTGCGCTTCCAGATGAGCTCGTAGAGGCGGAACTCGGGGCCGTTCAGTCCGGTCTCGGCCGGGGTGCGGAAGGTGTCACCGGCCGGGCGGATCGCCTCGTGCGCCTCTTGGGCGTTCTTGACCTTCTTGGCGTAGACGCGCGGCTTGTCCGGCAGGTAGTCGCCGCCGTAGAGGCGCCGCACCTGGTCACGGGAGGCACTGACCGCACTGTCCGACAGCGTCGTACTGTCGGTACGCATGTAGGTGATGTAACCGTTCTCGTAAAGGCGCTGGGCGACCTGCATCGCCTGCTTGGAGGAGAGCCCGAGCTTGCGGGAGGCCTCCTGCTGCATCGTCGTGGTGCGGAACGGCGCGTAGGGCGAGCGCCGGTAGGGCTTGCGCTCGACCGAGCTGACCGCGAACGCGGCCCCGTCGAGGCGCCCGGCCAGTTCACGGGCGGTCTGCTCGTCCATGTGGTGCACGTCGCGGTCGGAACGCAGCGTGCCTCGGGAAGTGAAGTCGCGCCCCACGGCCACACGGCGCCCGTCCACCGACATCAGACCGGCCGGGAAGGTTCCGGCCCCGTCGGGGGCACCGGAACCGGAGGCGTCGAAGACCGCCTTGAGATCCCAGTACTCGGCGGGGGTGAAGGCGATGCGCTCACGCTCGCGCTCGACCACCAGGCGGGTGGCCACGGACTGCACCCTGCCCGCCGAGAGCTTCGGCATGACCTTTTTCCACAGCACCGGCGAGACCTCGTAGCCGTAGAGGCGGTCGAGGATGCGGCGGGTCTCCTGAGCGGTGACCAGGCGGGTGTTGAGGTCGCGGGTGTTGTCGGCGGCGCGGCGGATCGCGTCCTTGGTGATCTCGTTGAAGACCATGCGCCGGACGGGGATCTTGGGCTTGAGTTCCTGGAGCAGGTGCCACGCGATGGCCTCGCCCTCGCGGTCCTCATCCGTTGCGAGCAGGAGCTCGTCGGCCTCGGCCATGAGCTCCTTGAGCTTCTTGACGTGTGCCTTCTTGTCGGTGTTGACGACGTAGAGCGGCTCGAAGTCGCCGTCGACGTCGACACCCAGGCGCGCCCAGGCCTGCCCCTTGTACTTGGCCGGGATCTCGGCGGCCTTGGTCGGCATGTCCCGGATGTGGCCGATGCTGGACTCCACGACGTAGCCGCGACCCAGATAGCCGGCGATGGTCTTCGCCTTGGCGGGGGACTCGACGATGACAAGAGCGGTTCCCTCGCCCTGCCTTGCGTTGTCCTTGGAGCCGTTCTTGCCGGCGCTACCCTTCGTGGCTGGCACGCTGTTCCCCTACGTCTAGCCTTACCTGATCTGTTCGGCTGTGGTCCATCGGTGTCCTGTGGAGACCGACAGTAACCGAATACCGGGCCCTCCCCCGTCGGTGGGACACCGGGTCGTGTCCCGTACGCACGGACGACGTGTCGCCACGGTCGGCCCGCGCCCCACCGGCATCCGCAGAATAAGCGTTCGATGCACCGGTACCGGCCCGTAACCCTGAACAGGGACAACGGCGACGGGGCCCGGAACCCTTCCACCGCCACTGTCGAGCACCCAGAACGCCGTCAAGAGGTGACTTCCGCCACACTTGCTCTTCCTCGCCGTTCCTCCGTCCGCAATGCGGCGAGCCCTCCCGGATATTCCGAGAGGGCTCGACTCGCCCTGCATGGTGTTCTCGAGCGGAGGCCACCCCGCTCCCCTGCTGTCCACCGCGACGTCTGCGATCAGGGGGCGGAGGCGACCACCCTCGTCAGGTCCGCTCCTGTGGTGGATGCCTCAGGTGTCCCGCGGTCCACCGCGACCTCCGTTGACCGAACGGAGGCGGGACACCTTCGTGCTCCCGGTCCCGACCTGCACGTCGGGACCTGCCACGTTCACGGACCCGGTGGGGCGTGTGTGGCTCCGTCCCTCACAGACCCAGGCCCACAGCGCCCAGCACGTCGTCGACGGGGCTGCCCAGGCCGCCCTCGGATGCCTCGGGCAGCAGCCCCGTGGAGTCGTCGGAGGGGGCCTCTTCCGCAGGGGCCGCCGGGGCCGGGGACTCCTCGGCCGGCGCCTCGGGGGCCGGGTCCACCGGAGCCTCCTGCGCGACGACGTTCTCGGCCGGAGCCTCCTCCGCGCTCTGGGCCTCGGTCTCCTGCAGGTCGTACGCCACGGGCAGCTGCTCGGAGACCGGGACCTCAGGCAACTGCTCGACGACCGGCAGGCTCTCCAGCGCCGTCTGCTGCTCGGACGCGCTCTGGTGCTCGACCTCGGCCTCGGCGTCCGTGGCGTTGGCCCCCGCAACGCCCAGCACGCCGATCCCGTTACCGGTGACGTTGACCGGGACGTCCAGGTCGCCCACCAGCTGGTTGCCGCCCAGCAGCGAACCGTTGCCGGAGGAGCGCACGTCCTGGTGGTGGTGCTCGACCTCGGCCTCGGCGTCCGTGGCGTTGGCCCCCGCAACGCCCAGCACGCCGACCGCGTTGCCGGCGATGTTCACCGGAACGTCACCGTCGATCACGGCCTGGTTCCCGCCCAGCAGCGAACCGTTGCCGGAGGTGGCGACGGAGTCGTGGCCGTGTCCCCCGGGGGCCGACTGGCGCAGCACGCCGGCGTCCACCCCGGAGGTGTCCGCGGCCGGCAGGAGCTGTGCGTTCTCTGCGGCCTCGCCGAGCACGTCGGTGGCCGTGACCTCGCTCGGCGCGGACTGGTGCTCGACCTCGGCCTCGGCGTCCGTGGCGTTGGCCCCCGCAACGCCCAGCACGCCGACCGCGTTGCCGTCGATGTTCACCGGAACGTCACCGTCGATCACGGCCTGGTTCCCGCCCAGCAGCGAACCGTTGCCGGAGGAGCGCACGTCGTTGTCACCGTGGTCCTCGACCTCGGCCTCGGTCTCCGTGGCGTTGGCCCCGGAGACGCCCAGGGCACTGACCGCGTTGCCGGCGATGTTCACCGGAACGTCGGCGTTGGCCACGATCTGGTTCCCGCCGATCGCCGACCCGTTGCCGGAGGTGGCAGCGCCGCTGTCGGCGAAGGCGACCCCGCTGCCCAGGGCGACGAAGCCCGCCGCGAGGAGCAGCGACTTGGCGGATGTACTGGCCCACTGACGCATGTGGAACGTCCTTTCCAGATTTCGGAAACGTCCGTCTGATGACTGAGAAGGTTGTGCCGCCGGACCCGGGCCGCCTCTCCCCTGGTTGGGGACGGCGCCCCCGGTCCGACCGGGGAACATCCGGTCGGCCGCGCACCTGGACGGTGCGTGTCTGCCGGGTCGTGGGACGCGCCGCCACCGGTGTCCACTGGATGTGGGACCGGGTGCGCACGCCCTGTCCGATCAACCCCGCCCCTGGTCGGGACGGTGGCTGACGTGAACCCCGCAAACATGGCCTCCGGCCCGTGCTGCGGGACTCGCGTCAACCCCCGGACCGCCCGTCGGCGGCCCGGGAGGGCCGATCAGGCTCCCGCGCGACGGCGCAGACCGAAGAGCAGGCCGGCGCCGACGGCCAGCGCACCCACGGCGGCGGCGATCAGGCCGACCAGGGGGCCGCGCTCGGTTCCGGTCACTGCCAGGTCCTCCTCCACCGGGGAGGACTCACTCGGCGCGGAGATCTCGTCGGGGACGTGGCCCGGCTCCTCACCCTGGTCGTCGGGCGTCTGCGACCCCGGCTCATCCGGGTGCTCGGGCTCACCCGGGCCCCCGGGCTCCTCGGGGTCCTTCGGCTCACCCGGGTTTCCGGGCTCCTCGGGGTCCTTCGGCTCCTCGGGCTCATCCGGGTGCTCGGGGACCTTCGGCTCCTCGACGGAGGCCCCGGAGTCGGTGCACTGGGCGCCGGCCACACCGAGCAGGCCGATGGCATTGCCGCAGAGGTTGATCGGCGCGTCGACGTCGGCGCCCAGCTGGTTGCCGCCACCGATCGATCCGTTCCCGCTGGTGGCGGTATCGGCGAAGGCGGCGCCCCCGGAGGTCATCAGGAAGCCGGCAGCCACCAGGGCGGCGATCCGGGCGTGGGTTTCATTGGTCATCGCATGTCCTTGGGTCGGCGAGAGAAGAGTTGACTGGAGCCACTCGTGTCGACCGCGGACAGGCATGACCCGGGCGCTGGGGCCGGGGTCGAGGCGCTACCCGCCGGAAAGGGCGGGGCGACTGCGCGCAAGCGCGCGGACCGGCCGCGGTCGTGGAAGATCGCGGCTAGTCAGGGGTGTACGACGGGTCGTCGGCAGCGTCGCGGACCACCACAGTGGGGTCCCCGGGCAGAACGACCCGCTGGGCCCGGGGAGCCGTGTGACCGGCCCGGGCGGTGAGGAACCCGGCAGCACCGGGTGCGGGGAAGGTCGGCGAGGAAGCGCCCGTGGCGTCCGTTCCCACCGAGTACTGGCCGCCACCGGCGATGAGGTGGATACGCTCCGCCCCATCATCGGAGGACACGTGGTGGGCGGCCTCCTCGGCCGCTGCCCGCCACGCGGGGTCCTCCGTCTGGGCGAGGGCCTGTGCGGCGTCCGCAGACGCGGAGGTCTCTTCCTCCCGGCCGTCGCCGCGCCCGTCCCCTTCGGGCTCCGTGGAGAGTTCGCCGTCGTCGGTCTCGCGTGTCTCGTCTGCGGCGGTGCCGTCGACGGGCACACCGACGGAGCGGGCCGACTCGGTCAGCCCCTCGGTGACACTGTCGACCAGAGTGGTCCCGCCGCGCAGGGAGCCGTCGGTGGACTCCACGACGTCCTCGCCGGTACGGGCCAGGCCGGTGACCAGCTCGCCCGCACCGCGGGCGGTGTCGCCGACGGCCCTGGAGGTCTCGTCGACCACCCGGCCGGGCTGTTCGCCGGCCCCTTCGAGGGCTCCGGAGACACCGGACTCGCCAAGGGAACCGGTCACGTCCGCAGCACCCTCGAGGGACTCGGCGGCGCCGGTGCCCTCCAGAGTGTCCGCGGGCAGGGAGACGGCACGGGAGGCGGTCTCCCCGGTGACCCGACCGGTGGTTTCGGTAGCACGGGCGGCGGTGTCGGAGAGCCGGGAGTCCCGGACCTCGTCGCCGGCCGCCTGGCCGGCCTGCTCGGTGTTCTCCCCGAGCTCCCGGACGTTGTCCACGAGCCCCTCGGACTCGGGGGCGGTGTCACTGTGGGCGACACCGAACCCCCCGGCCAGCCACGCGACGGCGACGATGCCGGACAGGAGCAGCAGACGGACCAGGGCGTTGGAGCCGTGGTCAGCGCGTCCGGTCAGAACCGGCCACCCCCGACCCACGAGCACCATCGATGCCCCTTTCCTCGCTGCTGGACGGTCCCGCGCGTCGGCATCACCACGGCCGCGCGGCGGGGCCGGGCCGTCCGCGCACACCTGAGACCGGTGGCGCCGAGGGACTCCAACCCCTTGAACTCGACGCAACCATAGCATCACGTTCCGTGACTGAACACCGGTCCGCCAGGCCGGACCGAGAAGATTTCGGCCCGGCCGGAGGGCGTCCCGGGACAAGTTCTCCCGAGACGGACAGATCAGCTCATGCTGACGAATCGGTCGAGTACCCGCACACCGAACTGGAGGCCGTCCACGGGCACCCGTTCGTCCACCCCGTGGAACATTCCGGCGAAGTCGAGCTCCGGGGGGAGCTTCAACGGGGAGAAGCCGTAGTTGCGGATCCCCAGGCGCTGGAAGCTCTTGGAGTCGGTACCGCCCGACAGGCAGTAGGGCACGGCCTTGGCACCCGGGTCCTCCGCCAGCAACGATTCCGACATCGCGTTGACCAGGCCGCCGTCGAAGGAGGTCTCCACCGACGGCAGGTGCTGGATGAACTCGCGGCTCACCTTCGGGCCGAGCAGCTCGTCGATCTTGGCGAAGTACTGCTCCTCGGTGCCCGGCAGGAACCGGCCGTCCACCTGCGCGGTCGCCTCACCCGGGATGACGTTGGCCTTGTAACCGCCGCCCAGCACCGTCGGGTTGACCGTGTTGCGCAGGGTCGCACCGATCATCTTCGCGATCGGGCCCAAGCGCGCCACCGTGCCCTCGACGTCGCGCTCGTCGAAGGGGATGCCGAACTCCTCGCACACCTCCTCCAGGAACGTGCGCACCGTCGGCGTCAGGTACACCGGGAACTCGTACTCGCCCAGACGCGCGACCGCAGCGGCCAGCTCGGTCACCGCGTTGTCCCGGTTGGTCATCGAGCCGTGGCCCGCCGTGCCGCGCGCGGTGAGCTTCATCCACGCGATGCCCTTCTCGGCGGTCTCCACCAGGTACAGGCGGCGGTTCTCCTCCATCGTGACCGAGAAACCGCCGACCTCGCTGATGGCCGAGTCGCAGTCGGCGAACAGCTCCGGGTGTTCGTTGACCAGGTACTGGGCGCCCCACGTACCGCCGGCCTCCTCGTCGGCCACGAACGCGAGCACGACGTCGCGCGGCGGACGGCGTCCCTCGCGCAGGCGCTGGCGCATCATCGCCAGGACCATCGCGTTCATGTTCTTCATGTCGACCGCGCCACGGCCCCACACGCATCCGTCGGCGATCTCGCCCGCGAAGGGGTGGTGCGTCCAGTCCTCGGCGGCCGCCGGGACCACGTCGAGGTGGCCCTGGATCAACAACGGCGGGCGGCTGGAGTCCTCGCCCGCGATGCGTGCCACGAGGTTGCTGCGCCCCGGGTGGCTCTCGTAGATCTGCGACTCCACACCGACCTCGTCGAGCCGGCCCGCGACGTACTCCGCGGCCTTGCGTTCACCCGGACCCGAATGGTCGCCGTAGTTGGAGGTGTCGATCTGGATGAGCTCCCTGCAAAGGTCTGTGACCTCGGCTTCCGCCGCGCTCAGGTCTGTGTCGGGTTCAGCCATCTGTGCACTCCCGTCCATCCGCACCTTGTGCCCTGCTTTCACCCGAACACTAGCCACGGAGTGCCCTCGGCGGAAAACATGGTTCGGGCACCCTCTCAACTTTGCTATGGTTGAAGTGCACGGAGCGAGAGCCCCGGCATCACCCAGGTCCGGGTGGCGGAATAGGTAGACGCGCTAGCTTGAGGTGCTAGTGCCCGTTAAGGGCATGGGGGTTCAAGTCCCCCCTCGGACACGGAATTACCCCATGAAGGGGTACGGGCCCGATCCAGGTGACTCGATGACGTCGCTCTGGGTCGGGCCTTCGGTGTCTTCAGCTCGGGCGAGCTCCCACTCCCCTGAGTCGCACAGGACCACGAGATCGTCCCTGCGTAAACGCCGGAGGGTGTCGAGCGGACCGCTGTCGGGAAACCATGCGGCAAGCGTGGCCATCGCCCGGTCCTCACGGACATAGAGACTCTTCTCCCGAGCCGATCCGCGCGGCCGGGAACTGTTGTGGCCGTGGCGGCACCGATAGCCCGGCCGGTCATTGACCCAGTGCGCATCCATCCGCCGTCCGCACATCCGGCATACCAACAGCCCAGCGCACAGGTACTCGCGAACCCGCCCGTCCTTGGTCGGACGGCTCGCACGTACCGCTTGGACCGCGACGAAGTCCGCTTCACTGACCAGCTCCGGATGCGCGGCCTCCTTCGAAACTGCCCAATCCTCCCCCGGCCCGTCCCTGGTCGAACTTTCCGAACCGGAGATGCGGGCGGAGCGAGCGCCCGAGCTGCGCTGCCAGACCTGGCGGCCGGTGTAGCGGGGGTTGTTCAGAATCGCGGCCACGGTCTGTACCGTCCACGCTTGCGCCGACCGGTGTGGGTTGCGCTGTCGGTCCGCGCTCGACGGGCACGCCACACCCCTCTCGTTGAGCCGTCGAGCGATGCCGGCCATGCTCCGCCCAGCTAACCGTTCGGCGAAGATCCACCGCACCTGCGGGGCGGTTCCCGGGTCGGGGACCAAGCGTTGCAGACGGCGCCCCCATGCGGCATGGGCACCGTTGGGGTGCGGGCCGGCATCCACGAGCCGGTACCCGTAGGGTGGGCGCCCTCCCAGGTAGCGCCCCTGCTCACATGTTTGGGCCCGCATGGCGGCCAGCACCCGGTGCCGACTGCGGAGCACCTCACGCTGAGACTGGGCTCCCAGCACCGTCATGAGCGCCCGATGCATCGGATCGCTCAAGTCGACCGGCCCTGCGGCTTCGGGTAACCACACCTGCACCCCGCAGTGCCCGAGTTCCGTCGCGATCCGTTCGAACTGGTCGCCCACGAACGCACGCTCGTATTCGCCCACCACGATCGCGTCGAACGGGCGCTCACTGCTGGTGGCCATCCGAAGCAGCGCCGCCGCTTCGGGACGTTGATCCCACGGCACCTGACGCGAACACCCTCCGTCGAAGAACTCGGCCACGATCGCACCGCGGTCGGCGATCACGGTCTCTGCTGCCTCGCGTTGCCAACCGCATGAGGACTGCTGGTCCTGGAAACGCGTCGTGGAGGTGCGGCCGTAGAACGCGAGCCGCACCCCGTGGGGTTGCCCGTGGCGGCTCCTACGTCTGCCTGTGCGGCGACCGCTCTTGATCCATTTCCACAGCTCGTCTTGGTTGCCTGCTTCGCGAACCACCGCCATACCGCCCCTTCCACCGATTCGGCCTCTTAGAGGTCATCTCATTTGGCGAGTCTGCGGTAGCAGATCAGCGTGCAGGCGATACCG
>NZ_ANAY01000010.1 GCF_000340965.1 Nocardiopsis kunsanensis DSM 44524 | reverse complement strand
CGGTATCGCCTGCACGCTGATCTGCTACCGCAGACTCGCCAAATGAGATGACCTCTAAGTGTACGAAAAAGGATGTCGTTGGAATAGATGAACACTCACATTTTTCAACGCGTTTTTCCGACACCCTCAGGCCCGGTTCGACGCCCTCCGGCAGCGTTCGGAGCGGGTGTCGTAGAAACGTTCGATTCTCGGACAGAGTCGCGCTCCTGGCAGTCCGGGCCTACACGGGCTCGCCGTACTCGGCGACGTAGGCCGCGCGGTTCTGCGCGATGACGGCCCGGCCCGCCTCGGCACTGAGGTGCTCGACCGCGGAGACGGCCGGCACCGGCCGCCCGCCGACAGCAGTCGTGATCCCCTCGACCCGGCGGGCCAGCTCGGCGACGACACCGGGGGACGACTCGACCAGCAGCCTGCCGTCCCGCCAGGAGAACTGCGGCGCCCGGCCGATGCCGGAGTCGTGGATCCGACTCGCCAGGAAGGCCGCGAGGCTGTAAGGCACGGCCGGATTCTCGGTCAGCAGCAGGTACACCCGCTCGGTGTCACCGCCGTAGCCGACCAGGCCCGGACACGGCGTGATCGACCCGCCCGTGTCACGGGCCGCCACCTCGTAGACCCGGCACTCGGTGCACCGGAACAGGTCGGTGGCCTGTTCGTACTCGAACTCGTGGCCGCCGAAGCGGCCCTCCGGTTCGCCGCCCCTCGCGCCTGCTGTGGCACCGCGCCGGGCCTGGGTGTAGGTGAGGCCGTCGCGCTTTTGCCGGGCGCGAGCGCGGGCCTTGGGGCCGCTGGCTCCGCTCTTGGTCATGTCGGCCTCTCTCGCGGGACCCCACGCCTCCCGCCGGGCTCGTCGACATCCAGGCGGAAACGGTCATCGTTGCCATACCCGCGGGCCCGCGCCGGGGTGTTCTCCCCCCCCCCGGGGGTCCTTGACCCTCTGCCGGGCAGCGTGGGCGCCCGGCGACCATGGCGTGCGGCGTGCGCGTCCTGCCGCTGCCCACAGCGTAGCGACAGGCACCGACAACAGGCCCCTGGGGTTGTCAGGATGCCCTGGACAGCCGTTCTCGGTGTCTGATCACGCCCACTCGGTGCCGCCGGTCAGTCGGGGAAGGGGCCGTAGACCTCCGGGCGGGCGAAGACCTGCTCCACCGTGCGCGCGACGGGCACACCCAACCGGCTGTCGTCGCTGGTGTAAGCCTCTCGCCGCTGGTCGAAGGCGGTCGAACCCGGCCGGGCGACGTAGAGGGCGGCCCCGCCGCCGTAGTGCAGCGCGCTGGTGGCCGCGTCCTCCTTGTAGGACAGGCGCTGGTCGATGCCCATGGCGCGCAGCTCGGCCAGGATCCGGCCCACGTCCTGCCGGTCGCGGTGGTCCTTGGTGTAGACGCAGATCAGGACGTCCTTGCCGGGCCGGTGGTCGGTGGCGACTTTGGCCTTGTGGCCCAGGCGGCCGGCCTCGACGATGTCGGCCCAGACCCCGCGCACGCGCTCGGGCGGGGTGAAGGGCATCCACTTGCCCACCATCTCGGTGTTGAACAGCTCGGTCACCTCCTTCTTCTCTTCCTCGGTCAGAACGGTGTTGTGCGCCCAGCGCCAGGCCATCGGGGCTCCTATCGGTCGTGGTGTCCGCGTACCGGGGCTGTCCCGGCCGCGAGGGAAGGGGGCGTTTGCGGGGGTGCGTGGCCTCTCAGGCGGCCAGGTCCAGGACGGAGAAGTCGATCTCGGCCAGGGCGGCCTCGAAGGCCTCCGGCTCGATGCCGAGTTCGTCGGTGGCGTAGGCGCCGAACCGGCGGATGTGGGCGCGCAGGTAGGGCGAGAGGCCGGCCAGGTCCTCGGCGGTGATGGTCCACCCCTCGGCCACCAGGGCGCGCACCACGTCGGCGATGTCCAGGGCGTTGTGGAACACGACCAGGTTGGCCAGCAGGGTGTTGAGCTTGATGAGCTTCTCCTGCTCCACGGGGTCGTTGTCGGCCAGCACCCCGCCGTTGCCGAACCGCAGCCACTGCGAGAAGCCGTTGTAGGACTCGACCTTGTTGGTGGCCGCGGTGATGCGCGCTCTCAGGGCCGGGTCGTTGAGGAAGCGCAGCAGCGCGACGGTGCGCACCGACCGGCCCACCTCGCGGAAGACCTTGTAGATGCGGTTCTTGCGCGAGTTGGAGCGCAGCCGGCGCATCAGCGCGGCCGAGGACAGCCGCCCGTCGCTGATGGACAGGGCGACCTGCATCAGGTCGGGCCAGTGGCGTTCGATCAGCCGCCAGTCGATGAGGTTGCGGCCCCGCTCGCCGTAGAGCTCTTCGGTGCCGGGGTAGAGGACCTTGTCGGAGGCACGGAAGAAGGTCAGGTCGGCGAAGTTGCGGATGCGGGGCAAAAGGTCGAACCCGAACAGGGTGGCCAGGGTGAACACCGGCGCGGACTGGCCCTGGGTGTCGGCGTGCACGGTCGAGGGCTGCACGCCCGAGGTGTTGGACAGCAGCCCCTCGATGAGGTGGACCGCTTCCCACACCCCGCAGGGGATGAACCGGGAGAACAGGGCCACGTAGGTGTCGGCGACGTAGTGGTAGGCGATGCCGCCGACCCCGCCGTAGCGGATGGAGGTCTCGGCGAGCAGGTTGTCGACGTAGGTGGCCACCTGGGTGCCGTCGGCGGCCACCGAGGTCCCGTCGCCCCAGGCCTTGACCACGTCCAACTCGTTGAAGGCGCCCACCACGGTGCTGATGGCGGCGTTGACCTTGGTGATGTCGATGTGGCGTTGGCGCACCATCGACAGCTCCCGGGCGGTGACGCCGGCGATGTGGCGGGCGGCCTCGGCGGGACCGAGGTTGATGCCGCCGGTGAAGACCGCCAAGGCGTAGCGGCCCAGCGGGTCCTTGAGTTTGGGGTCGGCCCCGGAGGCGGGTCCGAACCGGTGGTGCCAGCCCAGCCAGTGGGCGGTGCGGCCCACGATCCCCAGCAGGGAGCGCTCGGGCAGGCGGGCCTCGATCGCCGCGGCCAGCTTCTCCACTGCTTGGGCCGATCCGGGGCCGCGGCGCTTCTTCAGCCGGGGCACACCGTCGTCGATGACCAGGTCGGCGTTGTCGGCGTAGTCCACTTCCAGGGCCCGGGAGGCGTCCAGGTGCCGGGTGCGCAGCTGCTCGACGAACCCGGCGGCCGTGGCAGGCAGGCCCACCTCGGCGCAGAAGCTCTCCAGGCGGGCCTGGCACTCGTCCCAGGGCAGCAGGTGCTGGGTCCAGTCGGCGTACTCACCTGCACCGGCCACGGCGATGTCGCCGGTGCGCAGCTCCTCGGCCAGGTAGCAGAAGACCATCGCCTCGAAGTGGCGCCGCTGGACCATGCCGGGGCGGCGCCTCTCGGTGACGACCCGCCGCCAGTTGCCCGAGGCGAAAGCGATCCCCGAGGAGGGCTCGCCGGGGTCGGAGGGCGGCGGTAGGGGGATGAAGTCGCGCCGCTTGGCCGCGTAGGAGCGGGCGTGCTCCAGCGCGGCCAGGACCGAGTCGTCCGAGGAGGTCGCCTTCAGCTCCAACTGACAGACGAGGTCGAACATCACCGCCCGGTCCTTGCGCATGAACCGGTGCACCAGCACCTCGTGGTTGTCGCCGTGCAGGGCCGAGACCTCCTCGATGTCGGCCAGCTGGGAGGCGAACCCGCCCGCCTGCTCGACCACCGTGGCGGCGCCCGCCGCGCGCTCGGCCGCCCCGCCGGCCCTGGGGGCGTCGGGGTCCAGGTGCGCCAGCACGCCCCGGTAGGTGCCGATCAGGCGCTCGTTGACCGCGCGTTGGCGCTCGCGGATCTCCTCCAGCTCGGCCTTGGCCTTCTTCACGTTCGTGGCCACCCGCTTGCACAGCATCTCGGCCAGGTCGTCGCGGGCCCGCATCCGGGCGGTGTGCACCAGGCACGCCACCAGGGCCAGGCACTTGGCCGGGGTGTAGTCGCCCATCGCCGCCGCGTCCTGGGCTGCGGCCTCCCCGGCGAAGTCGGCGACCTTGGTGGGGGCCACTCCCTCCAGCCAGGTGTCGGTGTCGCCGATCTCGTCCACCTGGGCCAGGTGCGCGGCCTGGGCCTTGAACCGCGACCACGAGGCCCGTTGGGCCGGTTTCTTGAGCCGGTGGAACATCGAGAACGTGTCCTGCTCACCCACGCTCAACAGCGCTTGGAGGCGGGCCTGGCCCTGCTCGCCCATCCGCTCGGTGATGCGGGCGAAGAGCGCGCTGTTGACCTCGGCACGGATGCGGGCGGCCATCTCGTCCAGGGTGGAGAAGCCCGGCAGTTCGAGGCCGGCTTCCACCAGCCGGTCCAGGGCGACGTTGATCAGATCCGGCGGGTTGTTGCGCGCCTGGGCGGCCTCACGGATCGCTTCGCCGGCCACCGCCCGGGCGCGGGCGGGGTCGTAGGCCACGCCCAGCCGGGTGCGGATCTGGCTGCGGTGCCACTTGGCTGTGCGGCCCGCCCCGTGGTCGGGCTCGACCCCTTCCTCCAGGTCCAGGCAGCGGCGCACGTGCTCGACCACCTCCTCGGGCACCTCGCCCGCTGCGGGGAAGCGCGCCATCTTCTGGTGGCACTTGAGCGCGAGCACCACCGCCAGCAGCGCTCGGGCGCTGTTGGTGCGCTCGCGTGCCCAGGCGATCTCATCGGCTTGGGGGGTGAAGGAGGCGTGCAGCATGCGCGCTGAGGTGAGCTTGGTGAACCGGGGGTAGGCCGTGCGCTCGATCGAGGTCACCGGCAGTCCTCTTCGACCAGGGGGTGGTGAACGCGCTCACCGTAGCCGGGGGCCGGGCGGGCCCGCAGCGGATTCACCGAACCGCAACCAGGTCATTCGCGCTGGTCACCGGGGAGCACCGGCGTTGCCCCTTTCCGGCTTACCTTGTCCGCCCCCCCCAGGTGACGCACTGTGGCCAACAGCGTGGCGCCCTGGCGCGGGGCGGCCAACTCGGCCAACGCGGGGGCCTTGGCGCGCATCCCGTAGCGGGCCAGACCCTGCAGCTTGGCCTGGGGCACATCGCCCGCCTCGACACCTCCGGCGCCGATGCCGGCGATGCGGCTGGTGCGGTCCAGGGCCTGGACCATGCCGGGGCTGGAGATACGCCCGGGTTCGGTGCGCAACAGCTCCAACTCGGAGAAGCGGGCGTCCTCGTGTGCCTGCAGCAGGCCGGTCAGCTCGGTGCGCACCGGGTGCGGGATGCGCTCGTTGAGCACCTGGTGCAGGCGGGCGTTCTCCTCCTTGCGCACCTGGCGCACCAGCCGGGAGAGCACCGTCAGGCCGGGCAGCAGGATCTGGTGCTCCAGCAGGTAGAGCACGGCCCGGTCGAACAACGCGCGGGGGCCTTCCTCGCTGGCCCAGACCCGGGCGGCCAGGTAGGCGCGCAGGTCCTCTTCCCCGGTGGTGAACTCGCGGTAGCCGAAGGCCTCGCGGATCTGCCAGGCGTGCTCGTAGGCGGTCTTCTCCCGAGCCCGGTACTCGGCCAGGCACGCGGGGTCCAGGCCGAGTTGGTCGGCGACGAAGTCCACCGCCCGCTCGGGCACCCGGGCGGGGCGGTCAGCTTGGAAGAGGCCGAGCAGGCGCACGGTGCCCCACTGCAGGGCCCACCCGAGCTGGGTGGCGGGTGTGCGTTTACTGCGGGCCAGGGAGAGCGCGTCGGGGCTCAGGCGGAAGCACTGTTCCAGGTCGCTCACCGACAGCTCGTCGGGAAAGCGGCCGTAGCGGGCGATCTGTTCGTCGGAGAGGTACTCATGCGGCATGGCTACGAACGTAGGGCCCGTGAACAGGACAAATAGGCCCCGTCACCGAACCGTCGCCCAGATCACGGCTCTACCGCCAAATCCTGTAGTAATCCTCCTCGACCCCCAGATCCGGTCCTGAGGGGATCACCCTGCCCTGCGAATGACTCCCCCCGAGGAGACCCGTTCCCGCACCCGACCCGAACCAGATCCATCCCGCCACACGCCCTGAGCTGACCAACGTGGTGTTCCTCAAGGCGCAGGTGAGCTCCGATCTCATCGGGGTGGGCGACCACACCTACTACGACGACCGGGGCAGCGGGGTGCCCTTCGAGGAGGCGTGCGTCCTGTACAATTACGGGCCGCATCGCCTGTTCAACGGCGGGTTCAGAGCCATCGCACCCGGCGCCACCATCCTGATGCCTGCGGGCAACCACCCCACGATCGGCCCCTCCACCTATCCCTTCACGATGTTCGGCGGGCAGTGGGCCGAGCGGACGCTGGAGACCTACCTTTCGGCACCGGCGCCGCCGGTGTGCTCAACCCGTGCTTTCGGGGGCCAGGTCCTGGATGGCGCGGGTGGGCCGGCCCGAGAGGGTGGTGGCCACCATGCGGTCCACGCCGGGCAGGGCCGACAGTTTCAGGGCCAGGCGCCGTAGCCGTAGCCGTGCCGGGGTGGAGGGCAGGAACCACTGGGCGCCGGTGCGGGCCGCGCGTTGGCGTTCTTGGGCCACTGGGCGCCAGCGCTGTTCGTAGTTGTGCAGTGCCTGGGGGATGTTGTCGGCGCGGGCCAGTTCTTCGCCCAGGACGTAGGCCCCGCCCACGGCCAGGGAGGCGCCTTGGCCGGCCAGCAGTGAGACGGCTTGGCAGGCGTCGCCGACCAGGACGGTGCGGCCGCGGCTCCAGTGGTCCATTCTGATCTGGGCGACCAGGTCGTAGTAGACCTCTTCTGGTGGTGGGCACAGTTCAAGGGCCCGGGGGATGGCCCAGCCCAGGTGGGCGTAAGTGCGTCGCAGCTGGTCGCGGGGGTCTTGGGGCAGGTTGGTTTCTGGGGTGCGGTGCACGGTGAAGGCGGCCACGCGGTCCTGTCCCAGTGCGTACAGGCCCATCTGGGCTCCGAGGGCGTCGGTCAGGCAGAAGCGGCCCCGGGTCAGGGCGTGGATGCGGGCGTCGGTGAAGGTGTAGGCGCCGGTGTGGAAACCCAGGGGGTGCAGGTAGCGCTCCTGGGGCCCGAAGAGCAGGCGGCGCACGGTGGAGTGGATGCCGTCGGCGCCCACGAGCAGGTCGGCGTGCAGGGTGTGGCCGTCGGGCAGGTGGAGGCGCACGCCGTCGGGCTCTTCGGTGATGGCACGGGGTCCGCATCCGTAGCGCAGGTCCGCGTGGTCGGGCAGGGATTCGCGCAGGGCCCGTTCCAGGTCGGGTCGCAGGAGTGAGACCACGGAGCCGCCCAGGGCGTGGGCGAAGCGGTCGAAGCGCAGGGAGGCGCGAGCGCGCCCGTGGGTGTCGACCAGGTCGGCGCGGGCGAAGGCGTGGCCCAACTCGCGGATGCGGGGCAGGATGCCCATGGCTTGGGCGGCTTCGTGGCCGGGGCCGAAGAAGTCGATCATGTAGCCCTGCGGCCGCGGGCCCGGGGCGTGTTCGAGGACGTGGACCTGCCACCCGTGGTGGGCCAGACGTTGGGCGGTGGCCAGGCCGGAGATGCCGGCGCCCACGACGACGGCGGTGCCGGGTGCGGGTGTCATCGTTGTTCCTCTGCGGGTGGTGGGTTCAGGAGTCGGTGCAGGACGGGGGCGACCTGGTCCGCGGTCAGGTCCGGGTCCAGGGAGCGGTGGAGCATGAGGCCGTCGGCGGTGGCGGCGAGCAGATGGGCGGTGGTCTCGGGGGCGGCGATGCCGCCGTCCTCGAGCCAGGCGGTCAGGTGGGTGCGCAGGCGTTGGAGGAGTTCGGTGATGCCTTCGCGCAGGTCGGCGTCGCGTGTGGCGGCCAGGTAGGCCTCGGTGAACAGGACGGTGGCGGGGTCGTTGGGGGGGTAGGCGTCGAGTTTGCCCAGGAGTTGGTCCAGACCCTGGCGGGGGTCGGTGCGGGGCAGGTGGGTCAGGGCCTGGTCGATGACCTGGGCCATGCCGGTCAGGGCGGCTTCGTTGAGCAGGGCGTTCAGGGAGGCGAAGTGGTAGTGGACCAGGCCGGGGCCCACGCCGGCGCGTTGGGCCAGGGTGCGTGTGCTCACGGCGGTCCAGCCGCGTTCGGTGATCAGGGCGCGTGCGGCGTCGAGGAGGTCGTGGCGGACCTGGTGGCTCTTGGGTGTGCTCATGCGGGCCGGTTCCGGTTTTTGGTCATTTGCCTTGGACGGATGCCTTGTGCAGGTGTCCAATTCTGAGGGTATCACGTGGCAGGACTTCCTGTCCAGTGTCGGTACAGCAGGTGCTGTATCCGACTCGTTTTCGCTGCCCTGACGTGGGCGGTGCATTTCGTTGGTGCGGACTGTGGGGCGTTCGGGGTCGGGTGGAAGTCTCTGGGGTTCTGGCCTCCGGGAAGGCCCACTTATCGGAGGTCAGGATTTGCGCCCCTGGAGCCGGATTCTGTTGGCACTCATTGCTTAACGTTATGTAATAACGTTATTAACCAACGAAACGAAAGAGGGGGCGAACGGGGCCGCGACCTCAGCGGCAGAAGGGGCACCGGGCACGCACCCGGAAAGGGCCGGGCCCAGCCGGGCGCCGACAGTTCGGCTGCCGGCGGTACAGGTGCGGGGCGGTAAGGAGCGTTCCAGGTCCCCGCGCCTTGTTCTCCTGCCCCGGCTCCGGGCCCGGGCGGCTGCTCCCACGGCACGTGCCCCGAACTCGCCGTGCACGACCGGTTCCGGCCCGGGACCGCTGGGGCGGCATAAGCTCCTTCCGGCGTGAACCTGCAGGTGGAGAGCGCCTCGGACACGGGAGCATGTGACGAAGCACTTGTATCGGGGACTGGCCACCGCCTTCTTCACCGGGGTCTTGGTCTTCACCACCGGGGCAGCCGCCCTGGCCGGCACCGCAGGCCCCTTCGAAACCGAACACAACTGCACCATCACCCGGGGCGAGTACAACCGCTACTACGACATCGACAGCTACTGCTTCCAATATCCGGCCATCGGTGGGCACTGGTGGTTCCACTACTCCTGACCGCGTACGTTCCAGGGAACACGGGGGCCTCCTCCTGTCCCAGGTCCGTTTCCGCTCCTGCCCCGGCGGTGAGCACAGCGCGGTGCCGGCGGCCGGGCCGTGTTCTCTGAACCGGTGGGACCGCGGAGCCAGATCCGGATCGATGCGACCTGCACGGTCCTGCTCGGGCAGCCTGAGGGGCGCTCAACGGTGCTGGGCCCCCGGCAGGCCTGGCGAGCCAAGACCGGGGGAGACCACCGGCCGACCCCTTGCGCCTGCGTTGATGCAGGCGGTCCCGGTCGGCAGCAACATGGGCCTTGCCGCCCGGGACCCGGCCTGGACGGGTACGCGGCCCGTCCGCGCTCGGCCAGGTCCCGGTTCCCGGAAGAGAACCCGGGCGCTCACCAGGAGTGCGCCCGTGCCTCTGCGCTCCTCACCGGGGCCCGTGACGGTGGGGGTCATCGGCCAGGGCTTCGGCGATCATCCGGTGGCCCTGTTGCTCGAACTGGTCGGCGCCGACCCGGTAGGCCCAGACCGCGGTGCCGATCGCCTCGCGGATCCGGTTGCGGTGCCAGGCCTCCTGCTGTCGCGGGTCCGCCCCGTAGCCGTCGAGGAAGGCTGCTTCGAGCGGGGGGTTGGCGCGGAACTGCTGTGCGCACAGCCGTGCCAGGTCGGTGAAGGCCGGGCGGAGGTCGGCACGGCCGAAGTCGATCGCGCTCACCGTGCCCTCATGGATCAGCCAGTTGCGCGGGTGCCAGTCCCCATGGGTGGGCACCAGCCTGCTGGGCGGGGTCGGCCAGGACTGCACCGTGCGGCGCAGCCGCGCGAGCACCCCGGGGGCGATCCGGTGCGGCTGGTCCAGCCACAGCAGGGCCTTCTCCTGCTCCCGGGCCTCGAACCCGGGGTCGTCGATGCTCTCCTGTCCGTGCAGGCGGGCGAGGAGCCGGCCGGCCTGCCGGTAGGTCTGCGGCCGGTGCTCGTCCTCGGTTCCCTCGACCAGCCTGCCCGGCAGGTACCGGGTCACGACGAGCTTTGCCCGCCGGTCCGCTCCGAGGAGTTCCGGTGCCCGGCCGATCGAGGTCCACGGCCGCAACCATCTGTGGTGGGCGCGGATCTCCCGGGCGAGGTGGTGGTCGTTCCCGTCGCCGGCTTTGAGGATGTAGTGCTCTGTTCCGTGGCGCAGTTCGAGCACCGTGGTGCCCACGAGCCCCCAGCTGTGGTCGGTGACCACTTCGGCGCCGGGCAGCCAGGTGTTGAGGAGCTGTTGTTGGCCCGGGGAAAGGCCGGCGATGTTCTCCGTCACTGTTTCAGGTTATGCCACCGGGTTTTCCTCGAGGCCGGGCCTGGGAAGAAGCCGTCGGCGCATCCGGCTGCCGGTACCGGGCAGCGGTGGCTGCGGGGATCTCCCCCGCAGCACACCCGCGCGAAGAAGGATTCCGAAAGTGTGTGGTAAGCGGGTGCTGCCAGTCTTCCGCTGCAAGGGGAACACTCGAACGTGAGGAGTGCAGTGAACATCTTTCGGAGGGCCGTGGCAGTGATGGCGGGGGCAGCGGTCGTGATGGCCGGCAGTGTGACGGTCGCTTCCCCGGCCGTGGCCGCCGTCGACTGGATCAACCATGACCAGGTCTGGAGCGTCAGCAACCCGCGAACCGCCCTGTCCGTGGACACCCCGCGCGGGACCGTCCAGGTCCGCTACGGCACGCACCAGGGCAAGCAGTACGGCTGGGCGCGGGCCCTGAACGCGCCGTCGGATTACGTCCTTGCTTTTGAGGTCGACACCAACGGCGACCGCAGGAGTGACGAGGGCGCCAGGGAATACCTCACGGGCAACAACGCCGCCTGGACCTGGGGGGCCGCCGCTTCCTCCCACAGTGCTCGTGCCTTTCGTGCGTGCATACTCAGCTACTCGGAGATGTCGTGCGCGGAGACCAGCTACCGGACCGGGTGGTGGTAGAGAGCTCCGGAGTTCCCCGGGCCGCACCCCGTCGGCCGGACCAGGGGTGCGGCCCGGGGGCCGTGGGCGAGGGCGGCACTCGGGCCTGCCGTCCCAGGAGTACAGGCCCGCCGGGGGTGGCCGGTCTCAGTTGAAGGGGCCTTCTTGGGCGCGCAGTGCCTCCAGGACGGAGGCGTACATGCGGGACTTGATGGTGCCCAGGGTGGCGGTGTCCTTGGGGGCCAGGGAGCGGGCCAGTTCGATCGCGGTGGGGTGCACCTGCTGTTCGGTCACGGCCTGGTCCGCGATGCCGGCTGTGGCGGCGTCGTGGCCGCCGTAGCGGCGGGCGGTGACCATGGCCTCGTGCGCGGTCTGCGGGCTCAGGCGTGCCTGGATGAGGGCGGCCATGCCGGGGGTGAAGGGGATGTTGATGTCGGCTTCGGGCAGGCACCAGAAGCCGCGGTCCGCACGCATCACGCGCAGGTCGTGGGCCAGGGAGAACATCGCTCCGGCGGCGAAGGTGTGGCCCTGCAGGGCGGCCACCGTGGGCATGGGCAGGGCCAGCATGCGGGCGAACAGGTGGTGGACGTCGGCGACGTAGTCCTGGTAGCGGTCGGCGTTGGCCATGAGCCATTCCAGGTCCAGGCCGTTGGAGTAGAACTTCCCGGTGGCGGTGGTGACCAGGGCTCGGGGGCCCGGGGTCTGTTCGGTCTGGTCCAGGGCCGTGTTCACCGAGGCGATCCAGTCCGGGTGAAAGCGGTTCTCGCCCTCACCCAGGTTCAGGACGAGGACCTCGTTGTGGTGTTCGAGTGTGGGCATGGGTGCTCCTTGTCGTGTTGAGGGGGCGGGCGCGGGTCTCTTGTGGCCTGCGGCTCGTAGCGGGTGTGCTCGTCCGGTGGGGGCGGGGTGTGCGGGAGTTGCTGCTCTGAGGGGCGGCCGGTGCCGTGGGGCAGCGGTGCTGTGTGCCCTTGCCCGGTGGATGCGGTCCTTTCCGGGCTCGTGTGCTTGCCCTTTCCCCGGGGCGGGGGTGTCCGTTGCCGGGTTGGGCGGACCCCGGGCCCTACTGGCGAGTAACTTATGGGGCCAGCATAGATCACACACGAGCGCTGCCCAGCCACGGATCCACCGAAGGCCCGATCGGCTCCGTTGGTGTGAACGGGCGTGTGCTGGGCGCGAGCGGCGCTCGGGCAGGCCAGGCTTCCTCGTGTGGGCAAGGCCCCTGCCGGGGCGTTTCCCGCTGATGGCGGCCGCGGGAGCGCGTCGGCGAACTTCCTGTTCGAGTGAGTTATTCGTTAGGTTCTGTCGCTTATGAGATTTTTTCCCTTGCGTGTCCCTGGCTCCGGGCCCTCCGGACAGGGATCACCCCCCGTCCCTGCCAGGGCCGGCGCCACAGGCCTTGCGCTGCTGCTCGCCCTGGCCCCGCTCACCCCGGCCCACGCCCACACCTCCCAGGAGCAGGTCCCCTCTGCCCCGGCCGGGTCCACGCCCCCGCCTCAGGAGGGCCCGGCCAACTCCGACAAGAGCATCGGTTTCTACGTCGGCAAGGATCTGACCGATGACGGATCGGTGCTCCTGGGCGGATTCGGGCACGAACCCTCCAGCCACTGGTTGGAGATCGTCCAGGACCAGGAGCACCCCGAGGGGGCCACTGTGCAGGTCGGTGCCACCGAGGAGGCCGACCTCCCCGGTGAGCTCACCGAGATCCCCCAGGTCGAGCAGACCGCCAAGTACCTCACCATGAACTACTCGGAGTTCGCCGGTTTCCCGGCACCGTTGACCAACGGCGGTCTCAACGAACACCAGGTGGCCGTGCGCGACATCTGGTCCGACTCCCGTGAAGAACTCGTGGAGATGACCCCCGCCCCGCAGGAGGGTCCCCAGTACAGCGACCTGGCGCGCCTGATGATGGAGCGGGCCACCACGGCCCGTGAAGCGGTGGAGATCGCCGGTGAGCTCATCGACGAACACGGTTACACCACCTACGGCGGCAACTCCCACCTGATCGCCGACGAGAACGAGGGCTGGGTGCTGGTGGAGTTCGCCGGCGGCCAGGGGCTGTGGGCGGCCGAACGCCTGGGTTCTGAGGACGTGCGGGTGTCCTATCCCGGCTACATCCAGGACTTTCCCCTCCAGCGCGAGGACGACAGCGACTTCATGGGCTCGAACGACTTGGTCAGCTTCGCCGAGGAGCAGGACTGGTTCGAGGCCGAGGGCGAGGAGAGCATCGACCTGCAACAGGTCTACGGCACCCCCTTCCCCGGGCCGCCCGGTGACGACGAGGAGGCGCCCTTCCGCTACCCGCCGCGGCTGGAGGAAGAATTGCAGGAGATGGCGCCCATGTCCTTGCAGGACATGCAGCGCATGGTGCGCGACCCGCGCTGGTCCGACGACCGTTCCGGCTACGGCCAGGTCGCCCACCTGCAGGAGGATCTGGCCCACCCGGACCTGGCCACGCTGTGGGTGGCCCCCACTGCCGCGGTCACCGCGCCCTACATCCCCTGGCACATCGGAGCCGAGGAGATCCCGCCCGAGTACAGCCAGCACCGCTACCTCACCTCGGGTTCGGCCGCCAACTACCTGGACCCCGAGTATGCGCACTTGGAGGCCACCCAGTACCCGGTACGCACCTTCAAGCGGCTGATGTACTACACCTGCGAACACCCCGGGGCCTTCCTGGGCGAGGTCACCGACACCTTCGAAGGGTTCGAGGCCCAGATGCTGCAGGACATCGGTGAGGTGGAGGAGGAGGCTCTGGAGGCCTTCGAGGCCGGCGATCGGGACGAGGGCCGGGCCGTACTCACCCGGTTCAGCAACGAGTGGGCCACCGACGCACTGGACCTGGGCACCTTCATGGTCGATGACGTGCAGGAGCGCACCAAGGACGAGTGGGGCATCCGCATGCCCGAGCAGGAGCGCTCCGAGGACGTGACCGCCAACGCCGAGAGCCTGGACATGAGCCTGGGCGGGCAGGACGTGGTCACCGCACGCGACCGGGTCAACTGCGACATGGGAGGCGGCTGGCAGGACGGGTCGACCCTCGAGCGCCAGGGCACCTACGGCGATCCCGATGCGGTCCCCGACTTCCGGGCCGAGCAGGGCGGGGCCCGGGCTTCGGCCTCCTGGGGTTGGGCCCTGGGCGGTACGGCCCTGGGTCTGCTCGTGGGGGCGGGGGGCATGTACCTGCTCGGGCGCCGCACCTCGGCCTGATCACCAGCGTGAGCACACACGGCTGACCGGCACCGGACAGGTATCACAGCAGGGGGCCTTCCCGAGTGGGTGGGCCCCTTCCTCGTTCCCGGAGGCTTCGGCCCATGGGAAAACGGTGCCGTTGCACGGGCGCGTCTGTCGTGGCCGGATGGTTGGATCGGGCGGGTCAGCACATCCAGGTGCATACCGGGCAAGATCCGGGAAGGGGACGAAGATGCAGCAGGGCGGGGTGGGCCAGGGGCCGGAGCGGGTACATGTGGCCGACAGCCACAAGAAGATCCGTGTGGTGGGTGCGCGGGAGAACAACCTGCAGGGCCTGGACGTGGAATTGCCCAAGCGGCGCCTGACGGTTTTCACCGGTGTGTCGGGGTCGGGCAAGAGCTCGCTGGTGCACGCCTCGATCCCGGCGGGTGAGGGTGTGGTCTCCATCGATCAGAGCCCGATCCGGGGGACGCGGCGTTCCAGCCCGGCCACCTACACCGGGTTGTCGGCGCCGATCCGTAAGGCCTTCGCCAAGGCCAACGGGGTCAAGCCCGCCCTGTTCAGCGCGAACTCCGAAGGGGCCTGCCCCAATTGCAAGGGGGCCGGGGCCGTGCACACCGATCTGGGGATGATGGCCGGGGTGACGAGTGTGTGAGGAGTGCGGGGGCCGGCGGTTCGAGGCCTCGGTGCTCGAGCACCGCCTGGGCGGGTGCGACATCAGCCAGGTGTTGCAGATGTCGGTGGAGCGGGCGCGGGAGTTCTTCTCCGAGGGTGAGGCGCGGGTTCCGGCGGCGGCCAGGATCCTGGGGCGGCTGTGCGAGGTGGGGCTCGGGTATGTGGGTCTGGGCCAGCCGATGAGCACGCTCTCGGGTGGTGAGTTGCAGCGGGTGAAGCTGGCCGCGCACATGGCCGAGCCGGGCGGTGTGTACGTGCTGGATGAGCCGACCAACGGGTTGCACCCGGCCGATGTGGAGCAGTTGTTGGCTCTGTTGGACCGGTTGGTGGATTCGGGGACGTCGGTGGTGGTGGTCGAGCACCATCTGGCGGTGATGGCCCACGCCGACCACCTGATCGACCTGGGCCCGGGCGCAGGCCACGGGGGCGGGCGTGTGGTCTTCCAGGGCAGTCCGGCGCAGTTGGTGGCACAGCCTTCGACCTTGACCGGTGAGTACCTGGCAGAGTACGTGCGCGCCTGAGCTGGACGCGGACGGGTGTGGGTCCCTCCGCGCCGGTCCGTCTCAGTGCAGGGTGCGTACGGCGTCCTTGGTGTAGGAGATCAGGTCGTCGCCGCGGCCGGACAGGACCTTCTCGGCCCAGGCGGGGTCGGCCAGCAGGGCACGGCCCACGGCCACCATGTCGAACTCCTCGGCCTCCAGGCGGTCCAGGAGCGCGTCGATGCCGGTGACCTCGGCGCTGCGGCCCAGACGGTCGGGGGCGAAGACGCCGTCCAGGCCCACCGACCCGACGGTGATGGCGGGCAGGCCGGTGACCTTCTTGGCCCACCCGGCGATGTTGAGGTCCGGGTCGGATTCGGGGAAGGCCGGTTCCCAGTACCGGCGGCCGGAGGCGTGGAAGGCGGTGACCCCTGCCCGGGCCAAGGGGGCAAGGACGGTGTCCAGGTCCTCGGGGGTGGGGGCGATCTGCGCGTGGTAGTGGTCGGCCTTCCACTGGGAGAAGCGCAGCAGGACGGGGAAGTCGGCGGAGACCTTCTCGCGGACGGCCTCGACGATGTCGGCGGCGAAGCGGGTGCGGGAGACGGGGTCGCCGCCGTAGCTGTCGGTGCGGTGGTTGGTGCGCTGCCACAGGAACTGGTCGATGAGGTAGCCGTGGGCGCCGTGCAGTTCCACCCCGTCGAAGCCCAGGTGTTCGGCCTGGGCGAAGGAGGCGATGAGGTCGTCGATGTCGGCGAGGGTGAGCGCGGTTCCGGCGCCGGTGGTGCCGTCCAGGGCGATGCCGGAGGGACCGACGGAGGGGGCGTCGGTGAAGGGCGGGGCGCCTGCGGTGCGTTGGATGCCGATGTGCCAGAGCTGGGGCATGATCGCGGCGCCGGCGGCGTGGACCTCTTGTGCGACGCGGCCCCACCCTTGGAGCTGCTCGGTTCCGGCGAAGCGGGGGACCTGGTCGCTCTCACCTGCGGTGGGGTGGCCGATGTAGGTGCCTTCGGTGATGATCATGCCGGTTCCGGCCGCGGCGCGGCGTGCGTAGTAGGCGGCCACGTCGGGGCCGGGGACGCCGCCTGGGGAGTGCATGCGGGTCATGGGGGCCATGGCCAGGCGGTTGGGGATCTTGGCCGATCCCAGGGCCAGGGGCCGGTTCAGGACCTGTTCGGCGCGGGTGGACATGGTGGGGGCTCTTTCGGCAACGGGGTCGGGGTGTGCACGGCGCAGGCTACCTGTGGCCGGTGGCAGGGACCCGGTGTGGTGGGCCCGTGCGGGTTCACAGGTCCAGGCCGCCGGCGAAGGGGCCTTGTTTCCACTGCTGCACGGACGGGGTGAGGTAGTCGCCCAGTTCGGGCAGTTGGGGTACCAGGGCCAGGGTGGCGACGGTGCGCAGGCGGCCCACGGCGTTGACGAAGTCCAACACGTTTCGGTCGAGTTCGCGCAGGCCCTGGTTGCGGGCGCTGCGGTCGTAGGCGTTGACGAGTTCGTCGGGCAGGCCGGCCAGGTCCCATTCGATGGGGCCCAGGCAGGTGAGTTCGAAGTCGGAGTAGAGGGGCCCGTGGGTGCTGGGGAAGATGTTGGCGGGTGGTGAGTCGCCGTGCACGGGTTGCAGTGGGGCGTGGGGGAAGGCTTTTTCGAAGGCGGCGCGTGAGCGTACCAGGGGTTCCAGGAGCTGCCATTCGCGTTGGGCCCGGTCCAGGTCGGCCGGGGCGATCAGGTCGGGGTGTTGCTGCAGGCGTGTGAGTTCTGCGGTCATCGAGTGCGGGTCGGCGGCCGAGAGGAAGGGCAGGTCGCCGGGGTAGTCGCGCAGGGCCCGGTGCAGGGCGGGAATGTGTTCGGTGTTGGCGGTGTAGTCGGGTTCGGCCTCGTGGTCCTCGGGCGCGTACTGCCAGAAGGTGAAGCAGAAGCCGTCGCGGTGGAAGGGTTCACGGGGCAGCAGGGGCGTGGGCGCGATGACGGGGGTGCCCTGCTCGTGCAGCCATTGGGCGGCGTCGAGTTCGTGCTGTTGGCGCTGGGCGAGCTCGTGGAGGCTGGTGCTCGGGGGCAGGACGGTGGGGATGCGTGCCACCACGGGGGCCGGCGCCAGGTGTACGACGACGGAGAACAGGTCGTGCAGCAGGAGGGGTTCGGTGACGGTCAGGCCCAGTTCGCGTGCTGCGGCCACGGCGGCCTCGCGGGCGCGGGCAGTGCGGTGGGCGCGTTGGGTGGGGGTCAGGTGTTCGGTCATGGGTTCATGGTGGCACGCGCACAGCCGCCAACACGACGAGCCGTCCCGTCTCGCGGTGAAGTGTGCACGGCATTACTGGCGGCACGGTCGGGGCGGTACCCGGGCCTGCGCCCCGGGCCGGGAGGCCCGGAGCATGCCGCCACCGGACAGCCGGTAGGAAACTTCCTGGTACGGGCCGGGCCCGCGCGGCTACGATCGGCCCGCAGCCCGTCCCCGCGGGTGCCGCGAGAGTCCAGGACCGAGGAGAAGATGCACACGCTGACAAGTACACCCCTGACCCCGGACCTGGTCCGGGGCGCGTTGGAGGTGCAGGAGACCGAGCGGGGGCTGCGCCCGCACCGCCTGCCCGCCTGGGCACGCGAGCGCCACGCCGACGCGCAGATGCTGCAGGCCCAGTCCCACCCCTCGGGGGTGCACCTGGCTCTGCGTACGCGGGCGCGGGTGATCGAGCTGGAGGCGGTGGCCTCCCGGCGGGTGTACGTGGGCGCGCCCGCGCAGCCACCGGGGGTGTACGAGGCCGAGGTGGGCGGCCGTGTGGTGGCCTCGGGGTCGCTCCAGGGCGGTGACCAGGTGCGGGTGGACCTGGCCACCGGGGAGGTGGAGCACGTGCGTGGCTTCCCGGACACGGTGCGTCTGGCGGGGCTGGGCGGGGGCGACAAGGACGTGCGGATCTGGTTGCCGCACAACGAGGGTTGTGAGCTGGTCTCGTTGCGCGCCGACGCCCCGGTCGAGGCGTCGGCGGACGGGGGCCGTCGGGTGTGGCTGCACCACGGCAGTTCCATCAGCCAGGGCTCCAACGCCGAGACACCCACGGGGACGTGGCCGGTGCGTGCGGCACGGGAGGCGGGCGTGGACCTGGTCAACCTGGGCTTGAGCGGAAGTGCGCTCCTGGACCCGTTCGTGGCCCGGGCCCTGGCCGAGGTCCCGGCGGACGTGGTCAGTCTCGAGCTCGGGATCAATGTGGTCAACGCCGACCTGATGCGGGTGCGGGCGTTCGCGCCGGCGGTGCACGGGTTCTTGGACACGGTGCGGCAGGGGCATCCCTACGCGCCGTTGGTGGTCGTGTCGCCGTTGTGGTGTCCCATGCACGAGCAGACGCCGGGGCCGGGAACCTTCGACACCGAGGCGTTGGCGCGCGGGCAGGTGCGTTTTCGTGCGACGGGGGATCCGGGCAAGGTCGCCGCGGGGCGGTTGACGTTGCAGGTGGTGCGCCGTGAGCTGGCGCAGGTGGTGGCCCAGCGTGGAGAGTGTGACGCGCACCTGTACTACGTGGACGGGTGTGAGCTCTACGGGCCCGGGGACCACCAGCGGTGGCCGTTGCCGGACCGGTTGCATCCGTGCGGGCAGGCCCATGGGGCCATCGGGGCGCGGTTCGCCGAGCGTGTTCTGAACGCTCAGGGGCCCTCATCCGCCGGGTGAGCGGGCCTGTTCGGGGGTCGGTGGCCTGCTCGCGAACGGTCTTGCCGGGTGTTCCGGTGGAGGGGGCCGCGAGTCCTGTGCCCGGCGGGCGCAGGACTCGCGCGACTCGGTCGGGGTGGCGGCAGGGCGTGTGGTCCGGGCAGCGTGGGCGCTGTTTCGGCTCAGGGCGGGGGCGGGGTGTGGTTGCGGGCCTGGCGGACGATCTCGCGCAGGTCCTGGTGGTGGGCGCCGGGCCAGTAGATGCGTGCGCAGTCTCGGCACTGGGCGAAGGTGTCGTAGGTGGCGCGGGTGCCGGGTTCGAGGCGGTGGGCGACCTCTTGGGGGGTGACCGGGTGCAGGAGCCCGTTGCAGGCCGGGCAGCGGGTCCAGGGGTGCAGGGGCGGGGCGAAGCGGTTCAGGACTTCATGCAGTTGGGACCGGGGGTGTTGCTCGCGCACGTGGGCGCCGGCGTGCAGGGCGCGGCGGAAGAGGAGTCCGCGGTCGCGGGTGAGCAGGATGCGTTGTTCGGCGTTGGCCTGGGCGAGCAGGGCGGGGTCGTCGCGGTCGTTGTCGTAGGCGGTGTCCACGCCCAGCAGGCGCAGGCGGCGTGCCAGGGTGCCCAGGTGTACGTCCAGTAGCAGGCGGGGCGGGGTGGTGGGGGCCGGTTGGGGCCAGGTGAGGGCATCGACCCGGACGGTGTCGCCGGGGTCGGGGCGGTGGCGGACCCCGACGGTGCGGCCCCGGGTGTGCAGGTGGCCGACCTCGGTCAGGGGGATGCCCAGGCTCTGGAGGGTGTGGCCCAGGGTGGCGTCGGGGTCGTGGGGCAGGTGGAGCGGGCCGTCGCGGTGGCGCGGGGGCAGGAAGAAGCGCAGGTCCGGTGGGATGTGGACGGTGATCGGGTGCGCAGCCATGGGGTCAGGATCGCACAGGGGCCTGGGGTGGGGCCGGTGTCCTGCCCTGGCCGCGGGGCGGTGGTGTGCGCCCGCCCGCCGGGCCCGGCGGGCTCATGCGGGGCGGTGGCCCCGGGCGTGGATGATCCAGGCCGGTTCCCACCAGTAGTCGCACAGGTGGTGGGCCTGCACGTCGGTGAATCCGGCCCCTTCCAGGTCATGGACCCAGTCCTGGACGGAGTGTTCGTGGTTGGTGCGGGTGTGGGTGGCGAAATGGCCCAGGATCACCGGGATGATGAAGCCCGCTCCGACCAGGTCGCGCTCGGCCCCGTATTCGCGCAGGCCCCCTTCGAGCCGGCCCGCGCAGTCACGGAACCAGTCCGGGTCGAAGGGGTCCTCCACGGGGGCGACGTCGAACTCGACCACGGCCAGGGCGCGGGTGCGCGAGGCGAGGTGCCCCAGGACGGGGCGGCGCCGGCGGGGTGGCAGGGACTGCAGGGCGAAGGTGGACTGGACCAGGTCCCAGCCGGTGTCGGGACGGTCGGTGGTGAAGTCCTCGATGGTGGCGGCGAAGGCCCGGTGGGCGAAGCCGTTCCGGGTCAGGGCGCCGGCGGCCTGTTCCAGCAGGGCGGTGCTGGGCTCGACCAGGTCCACGTGCGGGGCGTGTACGGGCGCTGCGCGCAGGGCCGGCAGGAGGGCGAGCCCGTCGCCGGGGCCGATGTCGAGCAGGGCGCGGGGGCGTTGTTCCTGGTAGATCTGCTGCAGGGCCCGGGAGGTGGCCCGGTACAGCTGGAGGTTGCCGCCGGCGCGGATGAAGGCGCTGAAGGCCTCGGGGGAGTCGTAGACCGGGGCGTGCCCCTCTTGCAGGTGCAGGTGGAACAGGCGGGCGAATTCGCTGTGGGGGTCGAGGGTGCGGGCGCGGTGTGCGTGGTGGCGGGCCAGTTCCCACCGGTCCTCGGAGTGGGCCCACACGGCCAGGTACAGGGCGGTCTCGGCGTCGTCGGTGTTGTCCGGTCCGGTGGAGGCCTGGTGTGCGTTCAGGCCTTGTCGGTGGGCGCGGTGCAGTTGTGTGAGTGGCATGGGTTGTTCCTGCGGTGTCTGCGTCAGCTCTGCAGGGGCCGGGCGGGGCGGGTCAGGGCCTGGTGGTGTGTGCGGGGTCGGCGTGCGGGTCCAGGGCCTCGTTCGCTGTGTGTGGTCCCCTCACACGCGGGGTGAGGAGAGCGGCCACCAGCGGCCCTGGTATCCGTCGCTGCCCAGGGCGCAGAAGTCGGCGAAGGTCTGGGTGCCCACCTTCCGGTCGGGGGCCAGGTGCTCGCCGCGGCCGAAGGCAGCCATGGTCGCCCCCGGAAGGCGTACCGGGACCGGCCGCCGGTGCGATCCCACCGAGTCCAGATAGGTGTGGGCCAGCTCGGCGAGGGGTTGGATCGAGGGTCCGGCCATGTCCGTGACCCGTCCCTGGGGTTCCTGCACGGCCAGGTGGGCCAAGCGGGCGGCGACCTCGGCCGTACCGATGGGCTGCACGGGTATGTCGGGCACCGCCATGACCGGGAGTCGGGCGCTACTGCGTACCAGCAGCCGCACCAGGTCGTGGAACTGGGTCGTGCGTAGCACGCTCACCCCCAGGTCGGAGGCCAGCAGGGCCTGTTCCACCAGGTGTTTGGTCTTGTAGTAGCCCAGCGGGACCCGGTCGCAACCCACGATGGAGATGTGTACCAGGTGCTGCACGCCGGCGGCCCGGGCGGCTGCGATGAGGTGGCGGGTGGCGGTGATGTCGCCGCCGGTGGGGGAGGTGGCGCAGTGCACGAGTGTGTCGGCACCTTCCAGGACCTGGGCCAGGCCCGTGCCGGTGCGCAGGTCCACCGGCGGGGTGTGGTCCCGGGCCGGGTGGCGGCTGGCCGGGCGTACCTGGTGGCCCTGCCCGCGCAGCTGCTCGGCCACGGGCCGGCCCAGCGTCCCTGTCGCTCCGGTGACCACGATCGTTGCCATGCGCCCTCCCTGGGTCGGAAGGGCCCAAGTTAACACCGGTACGGCGGCGGGCCCGGGTGCTGCGCGCGTGGTGTCCGGGCCCGGCCCCGCACCTGTGTTCTGGCGGGCTTCGGTGTCGGTGCGGGTGTTGGCCGGTTCGCCGCGGTAGCGGGGGTGCGTGCGAAGACGGAGCAGCCCCCGCGCCGCGTTGTGCTGCGCGGGGGCTGCCGGGGCGTGGCGCCGCGGCCTTGCGGCCGGGTGCTCACCGTTTCCACGGGTCCGCTACATCTTCGGATGCAGGTTCAGCTTCACATGGGCGTTGTTCCCGTGGATGTCGCTGTAGGTCTTGTCGTATCCTTCGGGGACCTGGACGCCGAACGCGTTCGACCCTACGCCCGGGTTGTCCCAGTAGATCTTGAATTCGCCGTGCGAGCTGCGGTAGACGACGTTCCCTTCGGTTCCGGTGCCGAACCCCTGGGATTCTGCGTGGACGATCCCCTTACTCATGCCGGGGATCCTTTCGGGGGGCGTGTCCTGGTCGTTGTTGCCCCAGATTCCGTGGCTGAGGCTCTTCTCCGTGAGCTCGAGGTCGAGCCCGGTGAGGTTGATGACCTCGATGCAAAAAGAACGGTATGCCATTATTTCCCTCCTTTCGGCGCGGGCTTGGGGGGCCGCTGTTTTCTTTTTCCCCGGGGCGGCGCCCCTGCAAACGGAGCGTATTGATTTTTTCATGGCCCGCCATTGGATCGAAGAAGCCATTCTTCTCGCAGGCACAGGAATGTTGGATTGTCAATAAATATTGCAAAAAATGGCGCGGGTGCAGGGTTTTGTTTTTGTGTTTTCTGTGGCTGTGGGTGAGCGAGGGGAAATAGTGGCTCCGGTTCGGGCCCGCCGGCCGGAGCCGTTGCAGCCCGTGCTGGCCAGGTGGGCCACCTCACCGCCGCACGGGCCGTGGCCGGGTGTGAGGCGGGTGCACTGGTGGGGTAGGGGCGAAGGTGAGAGCGCACGCTCGCGGAAGAAGGGGGCTCTCATGGCTGGCCAACTGAGTGGACGCAAGGTCGCTGTCCTGGCGGCGGACGGGGTCGAGCGGGTCGAGCTCGTCCAGCCCCGGCAGGCGCTGGAGGAAGCCGGCGCCCAGGTGGAGCTGGTCTCCACACACGGGGGACAGATCCAGTCGATGAACGGCGACATCGACAAGGGCGACCGCTTCGACGTGGACCGGGAGGTCTCCCGGGTGGGGGCCGGCGACTACGACGCGTTGGTGGTGCCCGGCGGCACGATCAACCCCGACCAGCTGCGGGTGAACCAGGACGCGGTCGGCTTCGTGCGCGACTTCGTGCAGGCCGACAAACCCGTGGCGGCGATCTGCCACGGACCGTGGATCCTGGTGGAGGCCGACGTGGTGCGCGGCCGCACCGTGACCTCCTACCCCAGTGTCCGCACCGACCTCACGAACGCGGGCGGCACGGTGGTGGATCAGGAGGTGGTCACCGACCAGGGGATGACCACCAGCCGCAACCCCGACGACCTGCCGGCGTTCTGCGAACGTATCGTGGACGAGTTCGCGGGCGCCTGAGAAAGCACTCGGCCCGGCCGGTGCACGCAGCACGGGCCGGGCCTCGGTGTGTCAGAGGGATCAGGCCAGGGCCAGAAAGAGTTTTTCCAGTTCCTGCTCACTCATGGGGGGTTCCTCGCCATTGGCGCGAGCAGCGGTGCAGTCGCGCATACCACCGGAGACGATCTTGAATCCGGCGCGGTCCAGGGCTCGGGAGACCGCAGCGAGCTGGGTGAGGACCTCCGAGCACTCCTCGCCCTGTTCGATCATGTGGATCACCGCCGAGAGCTGGCCTTGGGCACGGCGCAGGCGGGTGAGGGCGTTGCCGGCCATCTCGGGTCTCATCTGCATGGATTGACTCCTTCCCCGGCCCAACATACCGCCCCCGGTATGGAGCCGCCCGCGGCGGGTGGCGCGCGGGCGGCTCGCGGTGGTGCGGGTCAGTCCTTCTCCGCCTCTTCGGGGTTGCGCAGCAGGTGGGTCACAGCAGCCGCCAGCCCGCCCCACAGCAGGGCGATGGAGATGGCCATCATGACGATCGCGCTGGTACTCATCGGCGCTCCTTCGCATCCTGGTCGTGGTCGTGCGGCTCTTCCCGCGCATCGGCCTGGGCGATGCGGTCGGCCCGCTTCCAGGGCAGCAGGGCCATGACGACGCCGAAGGCGACCGCGCCCAGGGCCACGCCCCACCCGGCGATCAACAGGAAGGTGTCGGGGTAGCCCTCGTAGTTCTCGGTGAGTTCGGCGCGCAGGCTGTCGAACATCATGAAGCCCAGCAGCAGCGGGGTGACCACACCCAGCGCCACCCGCCACCAGGTGCCCAGCCGCAGGAGGGAGACCTCGTTGGCGTGGCGCTGGAAGTAGGGCAGGCGGCGCAGCACCCAACCGAGGACGATGATGAGCACGAGCCCGGCCAGGGCGATGCCGTACTGGTTGATGAAGTGGTCGAAGGAATCCAGGATGTAGAGGCCTTCGTGCGTGGGAAAGAGCAGGATCGAGGCCAGAGCGGTGGCCCCGCCCACCAGCGCCACGGACTGCACGCGCCCCAGGCGGGTGCGGTCCTGCACCGCCGAGACGACCACCTGCACGATGCTGATCATCGAGGTCAGGCCGGCGATGGACAGCGAGAGGAAGAACAGCACCCCGAACAGCGCACCGCCCACGGGCAGGCTGGAGATGATCTGGGGGAAGGCCACGAAGGCCAGCCCGATACCGTCGGCCACGACATTGTCCACGCTGGTGCCGGCGGTGGTGGCCATGAAGCCCAGGGCAGAGAAGACCCCGATGCCGGCCAGCAGCTCGAAGGAGCTGTTGGCGAAGGCGGCCGTGACGGCGGTGCCGGTCAGGTCGGTCTTGCGCTTGAGGTAGGAGGCGTAGGTGACCATGATGCCGAAGCCGATGGACAGGGAGAAGAAGATCTGTCCGTAGGCGGCGATCCAGACCCCGCCGTCGAGCATGGCACCCCAGTCGGGCGTGAACAGGGCGTCCAGGCCCGCGGCGGCACCCTCCAGGGTCAGCGCCTGCACCACCATGACCAGGAAGAGCACCACCAGCACCGGGATGAAGACCTTGTTGGCCTTCTCGATGCCGTTGCGCACACCCAGGCCCAGCACCACCAGCACCACGACCCACACCCCGATCAGAGGCCAGGCCACACCGGAGACGTAACCGGAGATCATGCCGGGCGCCTCGGCCACCTGCAGGAACTCGGAGTTGAAGAACCCGTCGGGGTCATCGCCCCACTGCTGGCCGAGGGAGAACCAGGTGTAGCGCACGGCCCAGGCCACGATGACGGCGTAGTAGACGGCGATGACGAAGCAGATCGCCACCTGCCACCAGCCGATCGCCTCGGCGGGGCGTTTGATGCGCCGGTAGGACAGCGGTGCCGAGGAGCGGTAGCGGTGCCCGATGGTGTATTCGAGGATCAGCAGCGGGATGCCCGCGCTCAACAGGGCGATCAGGTAGGGCAGGAGGAAGGCCCCGCCCCCGTTGTCGTAGGCGACGTAGGGAAATCGCCAAATATTTCCCAGTCCGACGGCCGAGCCGATGGCGGCCATCAGAAAGCCCGCGCGCGTTCCCCACTGCTCGCGAGTCTGTTGGACCATGTTCAGGTCTCCTAAATCATCCCGTAGTTCGCGAGCCGCACGCTAGCAGGAGTTGCGCTGATGAGCACGGTCGCGCATGCAGGGTGATCAGGATGTCGCGCAACTGGGTGCTTTTGGTGATCAGGTGTCCAAGCACCGGCCTTCTGCACCGAAACAGAAAGCCTTCCTTGCGGTCCGCATGTAGAGGATCTTGCCCCGGGCGAAGGACCCGGTTCCGGAGCGGGGAGCGCTTCTGGCGCCCCGCCCCGGAACCGGCGCAACGGCCCTTACTCGGGCCAGGGGGAGGCCTTGATGGCCTCCACGAAGTCGCCGCGCACGAACCCGGGCACACAGTGGGCGAGCACATCGGCCTTGACGTTGCCGAACGTGGTCTGGGGACGGTCCCTGATGCCTTCGGTGAAAGCACCCAGGATCCGGTTCTTGAAATCCGGCCGGGGATGGGCCGCCACCACGGCCTCGCGCTGCTGCTCGGAGAGCGCATGGTACCCGACCCCCATCACATCCAGTTCCACCCCGCGGGTCAGCAGAGCGATCTCGGAATCCATGTGCAGCGGGATCTCCGGTGTGGTGTGCAGGGCGATGGCCGTCCAGACCCGCTCGGCCTGCGGGCCGGAGACGTCGTGGGCGTGCAGGAAACGCCGCGCCTCGTCGGCACCGTCGATCTCGAAACGCTGATCGGTACGGCCGAAACGTCCCGTCAGCCCCAGGTCGTGGAACATCGCCGCGACGTAGAGCAGTTCCGGGTCGAACCCCGACCCTTGCTCCTGCCCGCGCAACGAGGCCCACAGGAACACACGCCGGGAATGGTCGAACAGCACCCCCGGCGCTTCCTGCCGGACCAGTTCGGTCGCCTCCCGTGCCAGAGCACTGTCGGGGATGGACACCCCCGCGATCGACTCGCTCATGATCACTCCACTCCTTGGTCCTTGTGGCCTGTGCTCAGGATCGCTCCCGAAGCAACGCCGTGCACGGACCCCGGCACCAGGGCCCGCGCGCGTCGGAGCCGGAAACACCCCCGCAGCCCCCTACCGCACCACGGCGGGCCTCACCACCGCATGTGCACGTGCTCGGCAAAACCCGGCAGGGCGTGCACGGCGATGGTGCGGCCCCGGTCGGTGACCACGGTGCCCTCGTAATGGCCGAAACACTGGGTGGTGTCGTTGAGGACCAGCCCGACGTCGGCACGGTCGGCCCGCTCGTGGAAAGGCGTGAAGGTCAGATCCACCTGCGCCGAGCCGGGGGTGTGCATCCGCCAGGGACGCAGGGGCGCGGCCCGGTCGTAGTCCCACCGCAGCTCCTGCCCGATCTTGGTCAGGTGCCCGTCCACGCACAAGGCGTTCTCGGTCAGACCGGTACCTTCGGTCCATTTGCCACCCAGCTGCAGGCCCAGGGTGTGGCCGTCGGCGCGGCCGGCCCCCGCACCCCAGTTCCAGGTGGTCTCGTAGGGCCAGCGCCCGCGCCCGTGGTCGAGCACGCCCCAGGCATCGGTGAAGTCGATGTCCTGCCCGGCCAGGCGCACGGTGCCGTGGGCGGGACGGGCGGTGTGCTTGGAGGTGTACTGGAACCGGGTGGAGCTCCAGGGGATGACCACGTTCATGCTCTGGTGTCCCGGGGGCAGGGTGACGGTCAGGTCAGCGCTGAGCGGCCCCTCGGAAGTGGTGCAGGAGAACCGCAGGCGGGTCCCCTCGGCCGTGTCGTGCACACGGGCGCGTACCGGCCCCAGAGCGGTCACCGGCCCCGACCCCAGGCTCCGGGGCACACGCACCCCGTGGGCCAGAGGACGTAGAGCGGTACGGGCGAGGTCGCGTCCGCTGTCGTGTTCGAGCAGATAGACGCTGGTCAGGCCCAGGTAGTCGATGTCGGCCACGGTCAGCGCGATCGAGTGCGTGGGGGTGGAGACCAACCAGTACTCCCAGCGCTTGGTCCGGCCCCACCCGGGCAGCGCGGTGGTGTGCAGCGGGGTACGCGACCAGCCCACCGCCTCGGGGTTCAAACGCCCCTCGGGCGTGCACAGGGCCACGGGCTCGGTGAGTTCGTTCTCGTGTGTGGACATGGCCGAAGCCTAGAGCGCCCACAAGGACGGGCGCTCTCCGGCGGCCTGCGCGGCGCGCAGGCCGGAAGGCCGGCCCGTCCGCCGGGGCGGGGATGGCCCGCTCCGGCGGACGGGTGCCACGATGGGCCCCTACCCCGCAGGTGAAGGAGCCGCGCGTGCACGCATGTGTGTTCTGCCGGGTCCGGGGCGGGTCGGCCCGGGCCAGCGTGGTGCACCAGGACGATCTGGTGCTGGCGTTCATGGACCTGATGCCCATCAACCCCGGCCACGTACTCGTCGTGCCGCGCATGCACGCGACCGGTCTGGGCGAGGTCCCCGACCAGGTGGGTGCACGCATGTGGAGCCTGGGGCGGCGGCTGGGCGGGGCCCTGCGCGCGAGCCCCGTGCGCTGCGAGGGCGTGAACCTGTTCCTGGCCGACGGGGCAGCTGCCTTCCAGACGGTCTTCCACGCGCACCTGCACGTGATCCCGCGTTTTACCGGGGACTCCTTCCCCCTGCAGGGGCCCAGGGCACAGGCCCCGCGTCGGGAGCTGGAGGAGGGCGCCGCCCAGCTGCGCGAGCTGCTCGCGCACGTGCACTGACCCTTCTTCCGCCCACGGGGCCCGGACTCCGGGCGCGGGGCCGCACGCCGCGCGCCCGGCCCGTGTGCCAGGCGCTGGCGCGGCTCCCGCGGGAAGCACCTGTGGGGCGGTGTCGAGCACCTGGAGCGCATCGGTACCCTCGAGGGGCGGGCCTTCCCACAGCTCCAGGGCCCTGCAGACGAGTGCGGCGGCCCGATCGGCGTCGTGGGGCGCACCGTGCTGTCCTCCTCCCACGGGGCTTCGAAGCGTTCGGGTCCGGAACCGCCGGGGGGCGGTGGTTGCGGTGGCGGGCGTGCAGGAAGTGAGGCGTTGGGGGTTGGGTAGCAGGCGGCGCAGCCGGTGCCTTCACACGGCCCTCGCCGGCACGGCCGGTCGTCGGCGCGGCTTGCCGGCCCCCGGCCCTGGTACCGCACCCTGGAGGGTTCTCAGGGGGCGGGGCTCCGTATGGTCCATCTCACCTGCCCCCCACGTAGGGCACAGGTGATGGCAAATCCCCCTGGGGTATGCCGGTCCGGGGGAACGACTCGGCAAGAACGCAGGTCAGTGAGGACCGAAAGCCTGGTCAACAACCGGATGGGCCCGAAGGCCACCGAGTAGACAGGTGGCTTCCGGGAAATATCCCGAAACACCCTCGGACACGCGTGTGTGTTTCGGGTCGGCCACAACGGCGTGGTGCACAGCAGAACAGCCACAAGAAGGGACCTGGTACCTCCATGGCCAGCGAGTCCGACCTCCACAACCACCACCCCGGTGTGCGTTCGGCCTACAAACACGTGGTGCGGCGCAACCCCTACGAGCCCGAGTTCCAGCAGGCAGTGCTGGAGGTACTCGACAACCTCTCGCCGGCACTGACACGCCACCCCGAGTACGACGACCAGCGGATCCTGCAGCGCTTGTGCGAGCCCGAACGCCAGATCATGTTCCGCGTGCCCTGGCGCGACGACAACGGCGGCGTACACGTCAACCGGGGCTTCCGCGTCCAGTTCAACAGCGCCCTGGGCCCCTACAAGGGCGGCATGCGCTTCCACCCGAGCGTGAACCTGGGCGTGATCAAGTTCCTCGGCTTCGAGCAGATCTTCAAGAACGCGCTGACCGGGATGAGTATCGGCGGTGCCAAGGGCGGCAGCGACTTCGACCCCAAGGGCCGCTCCGAGGCGGAGATCGAACGCTTCTGCCAGTCGTTCATGACCGAACTGCACCAGCACCTGGGCGAGCACACCGACGTACCGGCCGGCGACATCGGGGTGGGCGCCCGCGAGATCGGTTACATGTTCGGCCAGTACCGGCGCCTGGCCAACCGGTGGGAGGCCGGGGTGATGACCGGCAAGGGCCTGAACTGGGGCGGCTCGCGTGTACGCACAGAGGCCACCGGCTACGGCACGGTGCTGTTCACCCAGCGCATGCTCGAGCGCAACGGCAAGGAACTGGACGGGCGGCGCGTGGTCGTGTCCGGGGCGGGCAACGTGGCCCTGTACTCCATCGAGCGCGCCCAGCAGTTGGGGGCCAACGTGGTGGCCTGCTCCGACTCCACCGGATACGTGGTCGACGACAAGGGTCTGGACCTGGAGCTGCTCAAGCAGGTCAAGGAGGTCGAGCGCAAGTGCATCGACGTCTACGCCGAGCGGCGCGGCCAGAGCGCGCACTATGTCCGGGACGGCAGCGTGTGGGACGTGCCCTGTGATGTGGCCCTGCCCTCGGCCACCCAGAACGAGCTGGACGCCGACGCGGCCCGCACCCTGATCGACAACGGGGTGATCGCGGTCGCCGAGGGGGCGAACATGCCGACCACCCCCGAGGCCACCTCGTTGCTGCGCCGGGCCGGGGTGCTGTTCGGCCCGGGCAAGGCCGCCAACGCCGGCGGTGTGGCCACCAGCGTGCTGGAGATGCGCCAGAACGCGCGCCGCACCTCCTGGTCCTTCGACCACGCCGAGCAGGAGCTGGCCGAGACGATGGCCGGCATCCACGACCGGTGCGAGGAGGCGGCCGAGCGCTACGGCAGCCCGGGCGACTACGTGCTGGGGGCCAACGTGGCCGGTTTCGAGCGGGTCGGTGACGCGATGCTGGCCCAGGGCCTGATCTGAGATTCGCTGCCGGGGGCGGGGTGCCGGAGTTCTTCGGCACCCTTCCCGTGCCCGGTCCAGTGGCCGCAGCCGGGGCCCCGGCTGCGGCCACTGGACCGGGGCCCCGGCCGCCCTTTCCGACAAGTCCGGGACCAGCGCCAGGAACAGCCCGGACGCGGTCGGCCCACTACGCCGACGAGTGGCACACCGGAACGAGCCTGGTCGCATTGGGTTTCGGTATCGTCCTGGTGCCCGGCCGGCGCCGCTGACCGAGGACGCGACCATCACGCGCATCCCGTTGCGCGGGGAGCCGACGCCGGTGCGGCGGCTGTTGACCGCCCCCGGCGGGACGGGCGCACTCTACCGGTGGCGGGCCGAGCGCTGGAGCTGATCACCGACACCGCCGTGGAACTGGGCCGTGAGCCCGTGGCCCCTGCTCACACGGCGGGCCCGGGCCAGGGCTCCAAAACCTGGTGAGAGGGCCCGTCCGGGCTGCCGTCCTGGAGCGATGGTCGATGCCCACTACAGCGAACCGGACCTGGCCGCGCTCTACGACCTCTTCAACACCTGGGAGTCCTCGCCCCAGAACCCCTTCCACCTGGAACTGGTCATGGCTGCCCAGGACGCCTTGGACGTGGGGCGCGGAACCGGCAAACTGCACCGCATCGCACGCGAGCGCGGGCACCGCGGGCGCCTGGTGGGTCTGGACCCGGCCCAGGCGATGCTGCAGGTGGAGCGCGGCGACGTCGAGTGGGTGCTGGGCGATCTGGTCCGGGGGCCCTGCCACGGACAGGCCGGCGGTCCCTTCGAGGCAGAGTTCGACCTGCTCACGATGTCCGGCCATGCCTTCCAGATCTGGCTCACCGACCAGGAGGCCCGTGCCAATCTGGCGGGGGCGCGGCGTGCGCTGCGCACCGGCGCTCTGCTGGCCTTCGAAACACGTAACCCGGCCGCGCGCGGATGGCAGAAATGGACGCCTGAACACGAACACAGGGCTATCGCGCCCGACGGACGCACGGCCACAGAAGTGCACACCCTGGAGCGTGTGGAGGGGGAACTGGTCACCTTCAGCGCCGCCTACACGGTCCAGGGACGGCAGGAGCCGGGCCACAGTCGCAGTACGCTGCGTTTTGCCGATGCGGGCACGGTCGAGGCGCTACTGACCCAGGCGGGTTTTGCGGTGCAGGCGCAGTACGGGGACTGGGACCGCAGTGCACTCACCGGTACCTGTCCGGAGATCATCACCCTGGCCCGGGCCATCTGAGCGGGTCCGGGTAGGGATCCGGGGCCGGGCGGGCATACTGGACCCACAAGGCCCCGGCACTGGGAACGGGAGGCGCACGTGTTCTTCTTCTACAACAGCCGTATGGGGTGCGCGGGCTCGTTGCTGGTCTCGATCGCCCTGACCGCGGTCCTGCTGCTGGCACTGCGCGCGTGCGGGGTGTTCTGAAGGCCCCGGCCCCGAAAACCTGGCTCGGCGGACCGGGCCCGCCGGCCGGTCCCGGCCGAGCACGGTGCTGGACTCGAAACCGTGCCGGTCACGGGTGGACAGGCCGCCCCGGTGTGCTGTGCTTCTCCGTGCCAGGACCATAAAACGCCCGTGCCGACCGGCTCGGCTGCAGGGATACGGGTTCTTTTGCTCCCGAACGCATCCGCTCTGTCCGAAGGATGCGGTATCCCAGGTCCATCTGGGTACGTCTGTCGCCCACTCTGCCGGCCTTCATTCAGGGGGAGACGCCTGGTGCCCACGGATGCCGTGGAGGAGGAAGGCGGTGCGGCGGTCGTAGGCCTCCCGTGGCGGGTGGCCGCCGTGCTTGAGGGCGAGTGCGTTGTCCACGATGAGCGCGTGCAGGTCCTCCACCGTGAACTCGGGTCGCAGGGCCGAGGAGATGTGGCCCGCGGCGACGAGTTCGTCGTTGATCGCGCCCGCGGCCCGACAGATGTCCATGAGCTGTCGGGAGTGGGGGTACTCCTGCAACAGGATGTCGTTGGCGGCGGGCTGCCGGTACTGGAGGTCGCGGATCGCGGTGAGGTAGTAGGAGATCCGTTCTCCGGCACCCTGCAGGGCACGCGTGCGGTCGATGACGGCGTAGAGCTCGTTCGCGACGGCTTCTTCGATGACGGCCTCGATGAGGCCGACCCGGCCCCCGAACCGGTTGAAGATCGTGGCCTTGCTCACCCCTGCGGCCTTGGCCACCTCTTCCAGCGGCACGGCCAAACCCCGCCCCTGGAAGGCTTCGATCGCGGCGCGGCGGATCTGCTCGGTGTTGCGCCGGGCATCGGCGCGCAGCCTGGGCTTCGCGGGGGTCGTACCAGCCATGGTCCTTACTGCCTCTCGCTGCCGCAACCTTGAATTGGCTCGTATGGTCAGTTTATCTACAGTCGACGGCGGACACGAAAATGACCCTATTGGTCAACTTAAGCTCCGGTGTGCCACCAGGTCGAACGCCGGTCGGCACGCAGGGAAGGAACACGCACATGATCGTCGTCACCGGAGCCACCGGCGCGCTCAACGGGGCCACCGTCGAACACCTCCTCGCACGCCTTCCGGCCGACCGGGTCGGCGTCAGCGTGCGCGATGTCGCCAAGGCCCGGCACTTCGCGGACCGGGGCGTGCGCGTGCGGCAGGGCTCCTACGAGGACCCGGCTGCCCTGCGCGCGTCCTTCGAGGGCGCCGACCAGGTGCTCCTGGTGTCCGGGAACGACCCGGCGGCCGACATGGTGGGCCTGCACCGCAACGCGATCGACGCGGCCGTCGCGGCCGGTGTCCGGCGGATCCTGTACACGAGCCAGCAGGGCGCTGCGCACGGGGGACCCTACCCACCAGCGGCGATTCACGCCGCCACCGAGGAGATCCTCGCAGCTTCAGGGGTCGCATGGACCTCCCTGCGCTACGGCTTCTTCGCCCACAGCTTCGCTCCCCTGCTCGGGCCCTGGCAGGAGAGCGGGGTGATCGCCGCCCCGAAGGACGGTCCCGTCCCGTGGACCGCCCCCGATGACCTGTCCGAGGCCACGGCGGTCGTCCTGTCCGGCGACCGCTCTTTCGACGGCGCCATCACCCTGATCGCCGACGAGGCCCTCACACTCGAAGACTTCGCCGGGATCGCCTCCGCACTCAGCGACCGGACCATCGAACGCGTCGTCGTGGACGACGAACAGTGGGTCGCCGACCAGGTGGCGGACGGTGTTCCCGAGCCCGCGGCCCGCTTCACGCTCACCATGTTCCGCGCGACCCGCGAGGGGTACTTCGCGCAGCAGGACCCTTTGCTGGCCGAACTCCTGGGCCGTGAACCCCGCAGCGTCGCCGACCGACTCGCTGAACAGATCGGGCTCTGAAGGCCTCGGTGCGGTCGAGGTGGTCCTGGTCACGGAGCTGAGGGGCACGGCGACGTCAACGGCTCTACCGCCACGTGCAGTCGTCCTCCTCGCCCCCGAGCGGCGCTCGACCGTCTTCACCGGGCTGTCCGGGTCGGGCCAGTCCTTCCTGGTCTTCGGCACCATCGCCGCCGGGTCCCGGCGTCTGGTCAACGAGACCTGCACGCACTCCGTGCCGTCGTTCATGCCCTCGACCGACCGTCCCGACGTGGACTTGCGCCATCTGAGCGCGGCCATTGTCGTGGACCAAGAACGCATGGGATCCAGCTCCTGCTCGACCGTGGGAACCGCCACCGGCTCCGCAGCGATGCTGCGCCTCCTTTTCAGCCGCGCCGGCTCGTCCCGCTCGGAGCCCTCCAGCGCCTTCACCTTCAACGACTCCGAGGTCATGTGTCCCCGATGCGAGGGACCTGGGCACACCAACACCACGGACATCGACCAGCTCCTCGACCGCGAGCTGTCGTTGGCCGGGGGCGCCATCACCGTTCCGGGACATGCGGTCGGGAACTGGTGCTGGCAGGTCTTCGTCGGCTCCGGGCTGCTCTCGATGCCAACAGGAAACTGCGCGACAAGGGCAGCATCGTGCTGGTGGTCGAGCACGAATCCGAGACGATCGCCATCGCCGACCACGTCATCGACCCGGGTCCGGACGGCGGGAGGGTGGCCTTCGAGGGCAGCCCGGCCGAGGCGGGCACGCCGAGGCTCCTCGCCTGGAGTGCGGAGGCGACCGAAAACAGAATAACCCGGACAACAGCGGCCATTCTATTTGAAGTGGATTTTCTGCTTGAGTCTTCGGGGTTTTCCGAAAAACCCAGCGAACTGGTGTTCGGCGCGCTAGCTTGAGCTGCGTAAACAAAAACCCCGGAACGGCGTTGAGACCGTTTCGGGGTCCGGTCGGGCCCTGCTGCTGCAGGACCCGACTTCCCACCTCCCTGCACTACCAGGAAGGCGACATCGTGAATCATACACTCGATGTTCCCCTCGCAACACCCGGAACCGGTTTTTCGTCAGGCCCGGTCCAGCGCCCCCGCAAACACATGAGCGGCATCAAATTCACCAAAGCCATACGGCTCGACCAGGCGCGCGCGCAAGGGCTCTTTCCCACCCCGATCTCCCCACGACTACACCGCCGCCGTGGAGCGGGCCGTGAACCAGCGCTGACCCGCACGGGCGATCGGACCTGCCGGACCCGACCGCCCGCCAGGGCTGGGTGAATCGGTGTGGCCCCTCACCCAGCCCACAAACATCAGGTACTTCTGGCGCACCGGGTGGACCAGGGCGCCGCCGCGCTACGGGAAGACCGGCACCCGCCCCGGGCGCTGGGCCCTGCGATCTGGACCGACCACCTGCGCCGGCCGGACACGGGCCGCTAACGTCAGAACCCGCACCACCGACCCCAGGAGGAGCCCATGGCCACCCAGAAGGAACGCATGCTCGCCGGGCAGCTCTACAAGGCCGACGACCCCGAACTCCAGGCCGACCTGGAACGGGCCGAGAACCTGGCCCTGGCCTTCAACGCCACCCCCGTCAACACCGACTCGCGCCAAAATGCCCTGGGCGAGCTGCTGGGCAGCGTGGGCGAAGGCGCCTACGTGCGCCCGCCCCTGGCGGTCGACTACGGCTACCGCATCAGCCTGGGCGCCCACACCTTCGTGGGCACCGGCGCCGTCATGCTGGACGTGGCACCCATCACCATCGGCGACCACACCCAGATCGGCCCCGGCGTGCAGCTGCTCACCCCCACCCACCCCCTGGACCCCCTCCAGCGCAAGGAAGGCTGGGAAGGGGCCCAGCCCATCACCATCGGCGACAACGTCTGGCTGGGCGGCGGGGCCATCGTCTGCCCCGGCGTCAGCATCGGCGACAACACCGTCGTGGGCGCCGGATCGGTGGTGGCCAAGGACCTGCCGGCCGACACGGTGGCCGTGGGCAACCCCGCCCGCGTGGTCAAGGCCTTGTGAGCCCGCCCTCCGGGCACAGGGCCGGGGTGACCTCGCAGTGCTCACGCCAGCCCAGCGAGCCGTACAGGCCACGCCCGGCCTCGGTGGCCACCAACACCCCCCGCTCGGCGCCCTGGCCCGCACTGATACGGCCCAACGCGCCCATCAGGGCCCGGCCCAGCCCGCGGCGCCGGTGCGCCGGAGCGGTACAGACCCGGTCGAAGACGGCATGCCTGCCGTGCAGGGCCGCCCACGCCTCAGCGGCCGGCTCGCCCTGCCCGGTCACCGCCAGCGCCCGGTGAGTACCCCCTTGCGACTGGATCTGCAACCGGTAGGGCTCAGGGGCCGGATCGCCCCCGCGCCCCAACGGCGCGGTCATCAACACCTCGCCCCGGCCCACCCGCCACCCGGGCCCCAACGCCGCCACCGCCTCCGGGCGCGGCCCGAAGACCTTCACGACCGTGCCCGGCCCGCGCCAGGCAGGCACGTGCCGGGCCAGGGCCCGGGCCGAGGCCACCACATAGCGCACACGGTGCTGGGGCAGACCCACCTCCAGACGGTGGGCCTGCTCCAGGCGTGTGGGGGCCCCGACATCGCGGGCCAGCGCCCACCCATGGGCCCAGACCTCGGCCAGGTGCGTGATCTGTTCGCTCGCGGCCTGCATACCTTCCAGGATGTCACCGCCGAAGCGGAGCCCGGACCCGCGGTGCGGCCCACACCACGGGCCAGGGGCGGGCCCGAAGGTGCCCGCACACCCCCGGTCCCGGCCTGTCAGAGGCCGGCCCCCACCTGCTCCCCCTCGGAGAACTGGGTGCGGTACAGCTGGGCATAACGCCCCTGGCGCGCCAACAGCTCCGCGTGGGTGCCGCGCTCGACGATCCGGCCCTGCTCCACCACACAGATGGCATCGGCGGCCCTGATCGTGGACAGGCGGTGGGCGATCACCAACGACGTACGCCCGGACAGCGCCCCCTGCAGAGCCTGCTGCACAGCCGCCTCGGAGGTGGAGTCCAGCGCCGAGGTGGCCTCGTCCAGAACCACCACCTCCGGCTCGGCCAACAACAACCGGGCGATGGCCAACCTCTGGCGCTCACCACCGGAGAAACGGTGGCCCCGCTCACCCACCACCGTCTCCAACCCCTGGGGCAGAGCCGCCACCAGCTCACCCAGACGGGCCTGCTCCAGCGCCCGCCAGAGCTGGTCGTCACTGGCCCCGGGCGCGGCAAGGGCCAGGTTGGCGCGGATACTCTCGTGCAACAGATGACCGTCCTGGGTGACCATGGCCACCTTCGACCGCAACGTCGCGAAAGTCAGCTCACGTACGTCCTGCCCGCCCAGGCGCACACTGCCGGCATCGGGATCGTACAGACGCGGGACCAGCGCGGCGACCGTGGACTTGCCCGCCCCCGAAGAACCCACCAGCGCCACCATCTGCCCGGGCTCGACAGTGAAGGAGACCTGCTCCAACACCGGGGAGGAGGCACCGGCCTCCGGATCCGCCCCCTCCTCCAGCGAGGCCAACGACACCTGCCAGGCCCCGGGGTAGGTGAAGTCCACCCCCTCCAACTCCAACGACAAGGGCCCCTCGGGCAGGGCCCGGGCCCGTTCACCCTCCGCGACCAGGGGCCGCAGGTCCAGGACCTCGAAGACACGGCTGAAACTGACCAGAGCGCTCATGACCTCCACCCGCGCCCCGGCCAACTCGGTCAGGGGCGCATACAAGCGCGTGAGCAGCATGCCCATGGACACCACCGTGCCCGCCTGCACACCACCCGAGAGCGCGTAGAAACCACCCAGCCCGTAGACCAGCGCCAACGCCAGCGCCGAGACCAGGGTCAGAGCGGTGAAGAAGACCTCCTGGACCATGGCCGTGCGCACCCCGATCCGGCCCACCCGGTCGGCGCGGCGGGCGAACTCGGCCGACTCGGCCCCGGGCCGGCCCGAGAGCTTGATCAAGGTCGCCCCGGACGCGGAGAAACGTTCGGTCATCCGGGTTCCCATGGCGGCGTTGTGCGCGGCGCGTTCGCGTTCCATCCGCGCCAGGCGCACACCCATGCGCCGGGCCGGCAGCACGAACAACGGCAACAGGGCCAGGGCGGCCAGGGTGATCTGCCAGGACAGGACCAGCATCGCCCCCAGCGCCAACAACAAGGTGACCACGTTGCTCACGATGCCCGACAGCACGTCGCTGAAGGCGCGCTGGGCGCCGATGACGTCGTTGTTGAGGCGGCTGACCAGAGCGCCGGTGCGGGCACGGGTGAAAAACGCCACCGGCATGCGTTGGACGTGGTCGTAGACACTGGTGCGTAGATCCACGATCAACCCCTCGCCCACACGGGCCGAGAGCAGGCGCACCAGCAGCCCCAGACCGGCCTCGGCCACAGCCACACCAGCGATCAGGGCCGCAAGGGCCACCACCGTGCGCAACGGCCCGCCGGCCACGATCAGGTCCACGACCTGCCCCGCCAACAAGGGCGAGGCCACCGCCAGAGCGGCCGTGAACACGCTCAGGACCAGGAACCAGGCCAGGGCCCGGGCCCGGGGCCGGGCGAAGGCACCGATGCGCCGGAGCGTGGCCGCCGAGAAGGGACGGTGGTCCTGCTCGGCGTGCGTGGCGTGGTACAAGCTGCTCCACGCAGCCCTTTCCATACTCATAAGACATCCCGTTGCTCGTCCGGTGTCGTGGCAGGAACCGTAGAACCTCAACCTTTATTCAGGTCAATGGGGGAGTGGAGCACCCCTGCCCGCACCGCCGAACACACCACCCACGACGCCCCGCCCCCGGCCGAGCACCCCGGCACCGCCCTGACGTGCACCGGCCCCACCGGAGCGGTACCGTGGCCCACGACGTGAGAGGGAGGCACGCCCTGTGACCACCACCGACACCAGCCCGAACCAGCCGGAACTGAGCTACCGCGCCGCCACCGAAGCCGACGCCCAGGCCCTGTCCGACCTGGTCAACTCCTGCTACCGGGGAGACAGCTCCCGCCAGGGCTGGACCACCGAGGCCGACCTGCTCGACGGCCAGCGCGTGGACCCCCCGTCCGTACGCGCCCTGATCCAACGCCCCGACACCACCGTCCTGCTCGCCGAGTCCGACCGCACCCTGGTGGCCTGCTGCGAACTCCAACGCGGTATCAACGGCACCTACTTCGGCATGTTCTCGGTCTGCCCCACCGCCCAGGGGCGCGGCCTGGGCGCACGCGTACTGGCCGAGGCCGAACAGACCGCCGCCCGCCTGTGGCGCTCCCGGCTGATGCGGATGAAGGTCATCAAACAACGCACCGAACTCATCTCCTGGTACGAACGCCGCGGCTACGTGGGCACCGGACGCACCGAACCCTTCCCCTACGGCGATCCGGCCTTCGGCGAGCCCAAACGAGGGGACCTGGCCTTTGTGGAACTGACCAAGGAACTCGACCCCGTCGTCTGATCCCTCCCGCCGCAGGCCTCAACGGTTCTCCAAATTGGCCGACATCTGCTCGAGCACGTGCACCGCCGCCCGGTAGTCGCGCTCGCTGATGCCCTCACTCAGACGCCGCCGCGACTCCTGGATCCGCTCGAAGAGCTCCTGATGGGCCCGGGCCCCCTCCCCGCTCACCGACACCCGCTCCTGGCCCTGCACCCACCGGCGCGTGCGCAGCTGCTCCACCACCGGAGCCACACTCTGCTCCTGCTCGTCCAAGAACGGAGCCAGGCGAGCATCCAACTCAGCCACCGTGGCCGCACCCTCCTGCAACGAATGCAACACCTGCCAGTGGCGCCGGTGCAGCGACTCAGCAGCCAAAATCCGGTCGAAATCACTCTCGATGAGCCGGTCCAAGTGCTTGAGCCAGTAACCGATCGGCAACTCGGACATCGTTTTCCCTCCACGGGTCAGCCACCCTTGCCTGCCGGCGCCCCGAGAGGCCGGGGCGCCCCCTGGTGTGGTGGCTGTCTACCCGCCGGCCCCGGGCCCTCCACCCGCAGCCGCAGCTCTAGGCTCGAACACACAGACCCCGGGCCCGGCCGGGCCCGGCCACCACCGCCCCCGAAAGGACGAGCGTTGGCAACGGGCCAGAGCAGCCACCTCACACACACCCACATCGACACCGGCACCACCACCCTGCACGTGGCCGAACAGGGCAGCGGCCCTCTGGTGGTACTGCTGCACGGCTTCCCCGAGAGCTGGTACTCCTGGCGCCACCAATTCACCGCCCTGGCCGAGGCCGGCTACCGGGTGGTGGCCCCCGACCAGCGCGGCTACGGCTCCAGCCACAGCCCCCAGAACATCGAGGACTACACCCTGCCCCACCTGGTCGGCGACCTCATCGGACTCATCAAAGCCCTCGGACAACAACAGGCACTGGTCGTCGGCCACGACTGGGGCGCCCCCGTGGCCTGGGCCGCGGCCCTGATGCGCCCGGACATGGTGCGCGCGGTGGCCGGGCTCAGCGTCCCCCCGTCCCCACCCGCATTCATGCCCCCGCCCTCGCTCACCCGCCGACTCTACGGCGAAGATTTCTACCAGGTCCGTTTCCAGGAACCCGGGGTGGTCGATGCCGAACTGGCCGCCGACCCGGCCGCCACGGTGCGCCGCCTCCTCGTGGGTGCCTCCGGCGACAACCCCGCCCTGACCCAGCCCCGACCGTGGGTGGTGCCCGAGGGCGCGCCGGTACTGGAGTCCATGCCCGAGCCCGGCTCCCTGCCGCAGTGGCTGGACAACGAAGACATCGAAACCTTCGCCGCCGACTACGCCCACCACGGCCCACGGGCCTTCACCGGGCCGCTGAACTGGTACCGCAACATCGAACGCAACCAGCACCTGATGTCGCCCTTCGCCGGAGCCACCATCGACGTACCGGCGCTGTACATGGTCGGCGACCAGGACATGGTCACCGCCCTGCACGGGGTCTCCCAACTGCGGGAATCCCTGCACCTGATCGCCCCGAAACTGCACGCCCAACACACCCTGCCCGGATGCGGGCACTGGACCCAGCAAGAACGCCCGCACCAGGTCAACGAAGCCCTGCTGGACTTCCTGGCCCACGTGCAGGACTGAACCCGCCTCTCCTTCGGCCCAGGACACACAAGCCCCCCACCACCCGGCGGTACAGGCACCCGGTGGGGCCGGCCGGCCCCACCGGAGCGGCCCACGAACCCGACCGGGCCCGGCTCACACCCCCGCAGACCCGCGGCCACAACCGGCCAGAACACCCACCCCGGCCAGAGCCCGTAACACCCCGAAAACCCCACACCCACACCCGGCCCGCCCCGGCCGCCCGGCGCCTGCTGCTGAGCCCCAGTCCTGGACCAGGCTCGTCCACAGCACCGCAGCCGGCCTGCACGCACCCCCTGGCAGCCACCACCCCGGCGTGTCGGCGCTGCTGTCCCAGCACGTGGTCAGCCGCTACACCGACGACCTGCTGGGGCCGGCTCCGCCCAGGTCGGCTACCTGCTCAAGGACCGCATCGCCGACAGCGACGAGTTCCCGCACACCCTGGCCCTGATCGCGGCCACGGTCCTGTCGGTCCTGGGCAACTTCGCCCTGACCCACCAGGAAACCTCCCGGACCCTGCAGAGCCAGGGCCAGATGGAGATCGACAACCGCACCAACGGCTCGCTCCACCTCACCACCGGCGACGTGGACCGGATCCACATCCAACGCACCCTGCGCACCAGCCCCTGCGCCAAGTCGACGAAACCATCGACGAAACAGACGAAGGCACACACCTACAGGCCCAGTGCACCGGCCCCGGCCTGTTCTTCACCACCTGCGCCGCCGACCACCGCATCACCCTGCCCCAGGACAGCCACGTGCAGGCCCACACCACCAGCGGCCGGATCGAGACCAGCAACCACCACGGACCGATGCAAGCCGAAACCACCTCCGAAGCCCTGGACCTGACCCACGTGCAGGGCCCGGTCCAGGCCCGAAGCACCAGCGGCAGCACCAGCATCGGCGACTTCACCGACGCGACGGTCTCCAGCGCCTCCGGCGGCGTGCAAGCACACAGCGACCAGCAGGTGGAATCACTGACCGTGGAAACCACCAGCGGCAGCGTCACCCTCCAGGTCCCTGACCAGCCCTACGAGATCAGCAACAGCTCCAGCTTCGGCAACTTCCGGATCGACGTCGGCACCTCACCGGGAGCCACCGCACGGATCAGCATCGACACCAGCAGCGGATCCGTCCAACTGACCCGCCCCTGACGCCGGGCCCCTACCCACCGACGGGCTCGAACCGCAGCGCCGCCCAATCCGAATCGATCGGCACCTGGGCGGTGCTGTGCCAGCCCGCATCCACCAGACTGTCCCACCCCTTCTGCGCGGTCAGATCAGTGATGATGGTGCCGCCACGCTGAGGAAAACACACCCACAACCGGGTCCCGGGGCCCACCGCCGCCAACGTCCGCGGCGTCTCCCGATCGACCGTGCCCCGGTCCAGAGCGAACAGATGCACGTCGTCGTAGACCGCACCCTCGATCGGCCCCAGATCGATGTGCAGATCAGAAGGCGGATCCAACAACCGCAAGTAACGCTCGGGAGCGTTGAGGACGAGCAGCCGGTCGCCGGCCTGCACCCCCAGTTTCTGGGCGAGCGTCTCCGACATTCCTCCTCCTTCGGTGTGCCGCGCGGGTTGGCCAGCAACCCCTCTCGCAGGCAACAGTACGATCCACAGGCCGCCGAACCGAATATCTGCCCCGCACCCCACCTTAGACGCCCCTGCCGCCAGACCGCCGCCAAGCCGCAGCAGGCACGCGAAGGCACACCAACAGGGCGCCCGTGTACACACCCGGGACCACAGCACAGACGCCCGTGCCGCCGGAACCGGCACACCCGAGCGGCCTCACCCGTGCCTGAACACACCCGCACGAGACCACCGGCGCACACACCCGCGCAGACCCCGCACCGCGACGGCCCACGCCAACAACGGCGCGTTCACCCGCACCACGACCATGAGCGCGTCCTTGCCCCCGACCCGCTCGGCGAAGAAACCATCGATACGCGCATCCCCGCACACCGGCTCACACCCATACACCTGCCCCTCGAACACCCGATAGGCATCACGCACCAACAACCCCTCCGGCTCCAGACGGGGACCGTCCCCCAACCAGTGGGCCGCCTCCTGCGCCACACGCCGGACCCGAGCGGGCACGGCCCGGTACTCGTTGGGAAAGACCCGGTCCGCGCCCAGCCCCTTGCGCCAGCCCGCGTAGACGGCCGGGTGGCGGGTGCGCAGCAGTACATAAGTGGCCGCCCACGGGTGGGACCAGATCTCCCGCGCCATGAAACGCAACGCCAGAGCAGCCGAGAGCCCGAACCGGCGGTGCTCGGGCACCACCCCGGCCGCATCCAGATACACGACCCTGCGGCCGGCGAAACACTGCCGGTGGTAACCACCCCACCCCACCGGCTCACCGTCAGGGCCCAGGATCAGAGCCAGAGTGGAGATACGGTCGAAGAACCCGCCCTCCACACGCGCATCCCAGTAATCGGAATGGTCGGCCCCGAAAGCACGCGCGGCCAAGGACCGCAACAGAACCTGCAGACGCTCGCGGCACTGCGGCCCCAACAGGTCGGGCCGCTCCCACCGGGCCAGACGGTAACCGGGACTCAACCGCCGGACCGTGGGCTCCACACTGAGTCCACGCAATTGCGGGCACGGGGGACGGGTCTGAGCGGGCAACCGAACTCCCCACCTTCCTCACTGACTGCATCCAAACGAATCCTCAACGTAATCGATTGCTCGCCCCCGCGCCCGCAGTTCCCCGCACACAGCGAGTGGCCACCCCGCCCGCTCCTGGCCGCACACAGGCACAGTTGCGGCCCGGGCCGACCGCAGCAGAACACGCCCGCCCGAAGATCCAACACCGATCCACAGCAGGACCGGTGCAGCACAGCAGGAGCACACTAGGGTCGGGGCATGGACCACACCCCCCACAACCCCTCGGCCCCCGCCCAACCCGCAGAACCGGACCAGGCCAACGACTACGACAGCTTCGCCCGCGCCTACGCGGCCGACAACGACAACAACCTCCAGAACGCCTACTACGAACGGCCCGCGATGGTGGCACTGGCCGGACAGGTGAGCGGTCGCCGGATCCTGGACGCCGGCTGCGGTGCGGGGTCCCTGTCCGCTGCTCTGCGCGATGCCGGGGCCCACATGAGCGGTATCGACGCCAGCGCCCAGATGCTGGCTCTGGCCCGGCAGCGGCTCGGGGATCAGGCGGATCTGCGTGTGGGCGACCTGAGCGAGCCCCTGCCCTTCGCCGACGGCGCCTTCGACGACGTGGTCGCCTCGCTGGTGCTGCACTACCTGCGGGACTGGGGACCCACGCTGGCCGAGATGCGGCGCGTGCTCAGACCCGGCGGCCGGTTGATCGCCTCGGTGCAGCACCCCTTCGCCGACTACGCGGTCCAGGACCCCCGGCCCGACTACTTCGCGACCACCAGCTATCGCGAGGAGTTCACCTTCAGCGGGCAGGCCGTGCCGCTGAAGTTCTGGCGCAGGCCCCTGCACGCGATGACCGATGCGTTCACCACTGCCGGCCTCCACCTTCGCCGTATCAGCGAACCACAGCCCGACCCGGCCGCCCGCAACCTGTACCCCGAGGGTTTCCACGCCCTGTCGACCCGCATCGCCTTCCTCTTCTTCGTCCTGCAGCGCTGAGGAAGGAACGGACCCGACCCGGCACCAACACCTTCCCGCCCCTCGACCCCGCACCAACGGTGAACACCTGCGCCCGCACACGGGCAGGAACACGGCGGCAACGCTGCGTCAACACCGTCAACCCTCTCCCCCGGCACAAAAGGGGCCGGGGGAGAGGGGCAGGCACACCGCCACAGCACCGGACCGCGGGCTCCACACTGAGTCCACGCAATTGCGGGCACGGGGACGGATTTGAGCGGGCAACCGAACCCCCTGTTTTCCTCACAACAAGCAACCAAACGAACACACAGCGTAGTTGACCGCCGATGCGCGCGCCCACAGTTCCCACACACAGCGACCGAACTTGCCCGTCCGGGTCTGCGCCCGCCCCCGGGCCTGTTCAGCGAACACCCGACCATCCAGGAGAACGGTCACTACCGTGAGCTCCAAGGCCACCAGAGCAAGGAGCAGAGCATAGGGCCCAACCTGTGTCCCGCCTGCTGGTTCCGCCCGCAGGCGGGTTCAGAGCCCAGGACCTGGCCACCGACCTGCCCCCGCGCCGAGCTCCTCGACGCCAGCATCGTCCTGAACCACTTGGTTCACGCCCTACGCACGGCCCGCCCCTACCCGCTCGAGGCCGACCTGACCGAGCTCACACGCCCGCAACAGCCCCTGATCCCGGCCGTCGCAGCGACAACACCCCGTGCGTGAGTGCGGCCAGAAGCTGACCCCCACACGCCAGCGCCAGGCACAGCACCACAGAATGTTCGGCCCAAGGACCTGCCACAGCAGCTCCCAAGGCGAAGGCCGAGATCTTCAGGCTCGCACCGATGGTAAAGACCTGCGCTCGCAGATACCCCGGCGCATGGCGGTGGCGCACCGAGAACAACGCGCTCAACTGCGGGCCCTCGGCCGCACCCAACACCACGGCGGCCGCGACCACCCACACCCACGAGGACGCAGCCGCGGCCAGAGCCGTCCCGCCCGCCTGAGCCAGTACACACACCAGGATCAGAGCATCCGGGCTCGGGGCCCGGATGCGCCGCGACAACACCAGGTTGGCCACCAACGAACACACCGCCATCACCGACAACAGCCACGCCCCGTGAGTGGCTACGCCCAGAAAACGCTCACCCAGCATCGGCACACACACCACGACCATGCCGGTCCCGGCCAGCGACAGGGACGTGACCGCCGTGGCACGCAGCAAAGACGGCGAGCGCAAGAACACGGTGGCCCCCGCCAGGAGTTGAGCACCGGCCCGCACCCGCTCTTCCACAGGGCTCGACACGGGCAAGGAACGGGCCAGGCCGGCCGCAAACACAACGCACCCCGCTGAGACCCACACCGCCACCCACGGCCCGGCCCCGGCGGCCACGGCCGCAGCCAGAGCGGGCCCGAGCAGGGCGGCCACCCCGAAGGTCATCGCATCCCGGACCGTGACGCGCTCCAACCGATCGGCTGAAACCAGAAAGGGCAGCTGGGACGTCCACCCGCCCGAGAGCGCCGGCCCCAGAACCCCTACCACCAGCGCCGTTGCCACGGCCCACCCCAGAGGAAGACCGGCACCCAACACGAACGTGAGCGCCACCAGACCGACCCCGTACAGGACCAAGAGCCACGCCAACAACCGGGTGGGTCTGCCACTGCGGTCCAGAGCCAGCCCCACCAGCGGCCCGCCCAGGACCGAAGTCGCAGTCAGCGCCGCCAACAGACTCGAACCGGCACTGATCGACCCCGTCGCGGCCAGGCCGAGCAAGAGCAGAGCCGGCCCGGACATCTCCTCACCCGTGCGGGCCCCGGCGGCGCCGATCAGATACCGCACCGAAGAACGGGGCATGTACATGACCGCGACACTAAAAGGTAACGCCCCAACACAGAAGAGGCGTTACCGTGGCCGTATGGACACCACCCCGCTCCCACGCACCTCCTCCGGATCCTCGGTCCGGGCCGTGGCCGAGCGCACCACCGACCTGCTCAACACCCTCGCCCAAGAGGACACAGGCCCCGCCCAGCTCGAGCAGGTCCTGCGCGCCCACGGCGAGAGCGAGCCCCACCTGACACAGAAAGACACAACAGCCCTGCACCGAGTGGCCGCTGACCTGCGCCACGTGCTGGATGCGGCCACCACAGAACAGGCCGCCGAACGCCTCAACCACCTGCTGGCCACCACGGCCCACCCACCGCGCCTGACCGACCACGGCGCCACCACCCACTGGCACCTGCACCTGGACAGCCACGACGACGCCCCCTGGGCCGAATGGGCGGCCTCCTCGGCCGGCATGTGCCTGGCTCTGCTGCTGAGCGACCGCCAACGCCCACCCGGGGGCGTGTGCGCGGCCCACGGATGCGCCCGGGTCTTCATCGACACCGGCAGCGGCAGCCCGCGCCGCCACTGCTCGCGCCGGTGCGCCACACGAGCCCGGGTGGCCGCGCACCGGGCCGCACGTCAGGACTCGGCGAGCACCGCCACCGCATCGACCTCCACGAGCTGATCCTCATAACCCAGCGCGGCCACCCCCAACAGGGTGCTGGGTGCATCGTGCTCACCCATGCGGGCCCGCACCACTTCCCAGGCCGCCACCAGATCCTCCTGGCGGGAACTGGCCACATACACCGTGGTCCTGACCACGTCGGCCAGCCCCGCGCCGGCCTCGGCCAGGGCGGTGGCCAGGTTGTCCATGACCTGGCCGGCCTGCCCGGCCACATCACCAACGGCCACCGTGGCACCCTGCACATCCAACGGACAGGCACCCGCGGTCCACACCACTCGCGCGGGAGTGTGCGCCACCGCCGCATAGGCATAGTCCACGTGTTCGGTCAGGCTCTGACTGCGCACGAGCACGAAATCCTCCATCGATCGGAAACACTCTCACCCGAAAGGACGGGCCGGGATCGGTGAGAGCTCGCTCTTCTGCGGCGAGCAGAACCCATCGAGCTCCGGCACCGCACTCAGACAGCTCACACGGGCTTCGAGCGCCTCGCACTCGCTGATGTCGAGGGCCCCGCCGCTCCGGGTGTCCACACCCCCGCACCCGGGCAACAACAATCCATGGACGTGATCGTTGTCGGCGGCGGCATCGTGGGGGCCAGCACCGCCTACCACCTGTGCAAGAAAGGCGTATCGACCCTGCTGGTGGAGACCGACCACACCGGCCAGGCCACCCAAGCCGGCACCGGGGTCATCCACCCCTGGCCCTTTCCCTGGGACGCCCCCACCGACTGGGCCTTCAAACTCGCAGCCGCCGCCCACCTGCCCCACCTGATGAACGAACTCGACCAGGACGGCCACCCGCCCGGCTACGAGATCACCGGCTCCCTGTCGGTGGAGACCCAAGAATCCGACTCGGCCTTCGCCCTGATGGACTCGCTGTCCCGACGCGAGGGCTTCGAGACCATGGCAGGCGTGCACCGCCTGGGCCCGGGCCGAGCACACGAACTCTTCCCCCTGCTGAACGAACACGACCACGGCATCCTCATCGAGGGCGGAGCCCGCCTCGACGGCGCTCTGGCCCGCCACGCCCTGCTCGAGGCCGCCCAGGAACGCGGCCTGCACCTGCGCGCCGGCCAGGCACGCCTGCTGTGGGAGAAGGACCGCGTCAGCGGGGTCCAGGTGGGCGGCGAACACCTCCGGGCGCCGGTGACCGTGGTGGCCGCCGGCGCCTGGTCGGCCCAGCTGCTCGCCCCCCTGGGGGTGGACCTTCCCCTGTTTCCCGTACGCGGACAGATGGCCCACTTCGCCCTGCCCGGACACAACACCCGCACCTGGCCCGGGGTGCGCTTCGGCACGCACGACTTCCACGCGGTCGCCTTCGCCCCCAACCGTGTGGCCACCTCCGGCACCCGCCGCCCCGAAGCCGGCTTCACCCACCAGGCCACCGTCACCGAACTGTCCTACCTGCTCAACACCGCACTGGCGACCATGCCGGGCCTGGGCCGGGCCGGCCTGGACCGGACCCGGGTGGGTTTTCGCCCGGCCACCCACGACGGCCACCAACTCCTGGGCCCGCACCAGAAGGCCCCGGGACTCGTCGTCGCCACCGGACTGGACGGCCAAGGGCTGACCTTCGGCCCCTTCCAAGGCCGAGTGGCCGCCCAACTGGCCCTGCAGGAGCCCACCGGCCTGGACCTGGAACCTCTGCGACCCGACCGGCCCACCCAGCCCTCCTGAACAGGCCCCTCACCCCCGGGGCGGGGTGAGGCATCCGTAGTCCAGCCCGCCGTGCGTGTGGGTGGGCAGCACCGGCCACTGGCGCTTCCACGGCGCGCACTCGGAAGAGGGGATGATCTGCCGCCACTGAGGGGCCCTGGGGGAGGGGGAGGCCATCGTCTTCTCCTTGACCATGGAGTCGTACTGGTCCAAGGAGTCCTCGAGCGTGTTGGCGTTGAGCACGACCTCCCGGCCGTAGAACCTCGCATGGCGACGCACACCAGGAATCCGGGACAACTCGGGCTGCCAGCTGTCGGCGGCCATCCCGTTCTCGGAGGAGACCCAGACCCCGTCGGAGGTGTTCAGGACCAAGGAGTGGTTGCCGTCGGTGTGCCCGGGCGTCCACAACAGGCTCACCCCCACACCGAGCTCGACATCGCCCTCCACGACCTCGAGCCGCTCAGGAGGCACCCCGTCCATACCGTGGTCCACGTACCAGGCCCACTGCATCGGGTGCATCGACTCGAAAGTGCCCAGCTCCCTGCGGTTGACCAACAGCTTCGCGTTGGCGAACAAGGGCTCGCGCGGGGCACTCTCCCCGGCGATCACCTGCTCGCTGCCCATGATCATGCGCACGTCCTGCACGTGCAGGTGGTCGAAGCTGAGGTAGTCCACGTCCTCGTTGGCCAACCCCAGCCGGGCCAGCACGGTGTCGGGATCGTTGTAGTACTTGACGAAGAGCTTTTCGGTACGCGTCCTGCGGCCGAACTCCTGCAACTTGGCGTAGAAGGGCGCTTGGGCCGACCCGGCAGGCACCGTGGGCTCCCACACCAGGATCTTCTCCCGACCGTCGAAACCCTCGAACCGGACGACGAACATCCGGTTGATGATGGAGATCATCGGGTTGACGTGCAAGGAATAGCCCTGGAAAGCGAAACGGGTGGGGTAGGGGGCGGCCGCGATGTCGACACTCTTGACCCCCAGAACCCGGCCCTGGGCCAGGAAACGTCCACGATAGCGTTCGGCCGCCGCGCGCACGGCCTCCAACCGCTCACCCCGCGGCCAGATCCGGTGCACCCCCTCGAACTCGGGGATCTCTCGTGTGGCCGTAGCGGACTGGGTCATAGTTCTTCTCCTGTGTTCCGGGGGCCGCTCAGATTGCGGTCCTCATAGCTGTGCCGGACCCTCTTGTCGGGCAGGGCGGCGAGCTGGTCGGGCACGGCCAAACGCAACAGGACATCACGCAGCCGCTGAGGAAGGACCTGGGCCCACCTGGCCAGGGGACCCACATAGGCGGGCAGACTGACCTCGAACCGCGGGCGGCGCACAAGAGCGGCCACGGCCCGGGCCACCTCCTCGGGGGTGAGCAACCGGGCGGCCCCGGTGGCGGTACCGGCTGCCAGCTCGGTCTCGACCACCCCCGGCATCACCACCGACAGCTCCACCCCGCTGCCGCGCAGCTCCGAACGCACCCCGCTCATATACCCCAGTACCCCGTGCTTGGTGGCAGCGTAGGTGGATTCGCCCGCAGGTGAGAGCCTGGCGGCGGCGGAGGCGATAGTGACGATGTGGCCGCTCCCGCGTGCACGCATGGCCGGCGCGGCCAGTTTGACGCCCCGGATGGTTCCGTGGAGGTTGACCTCGATCTGCCTGCGGGCCGCCTCCTCCGGCTCCTGCTCGAAGGGGCCCACCCACATCAGCCCGGCATTGTTGACCAGCACATCGATCGGGCCCAGGCGCTCCCGCACGGCCTCGAGGAAGGCCGAGAAAGAAGAGGTGTCGGTGACATCGCAGTCGAAGGCCTCGACCTTCCCGGGAAGCTGCGCAGCGCCGGCCCGGGCCTGCTCGGTGTCACGGTCGCCGATGGCCACGTGTGCGCCGCCGGCGGCCAGGTGCGCCGCCACCGCCCGTCCGATCCCACGCGCTCCTCCGGTGACCGCCACGACACGGCCCACCAGTGTTCGGGACACACTCCTCCTCCGATCCGGGGGTCAAATCTGACACGAACGCGTGTCAGATACCGGACAGCGTGCCACAACAAACAGAACAGAGGAAGAGGCTTGAACGACCGAACAACACAAACCCAACCCAGCAAGGGCCGCTACTCGGGACTGGAAGCCCCAGAACGCACACGCCGACGCCGACAGGCACTACTCGAAGCCGCCCTGGACCTGTTCACCACCCAGGGCTATGCAGCCACCTCGGTCAAACACCTCTGCCGCAGAGCCGAACTCACCGAACGCTACTTCTACGAGTCCTTCCGCGACCGCCACGCCTGCCTGACCCAGCTCTACACCGAACTGACCCGACAACTACTGGAACGCACCACCGCCGCGACCGAACAAACAGCCCACCTGGACGTGGACCAGGTCATCGAACGGGCACTCTCGCAATTCGTCGACCACCTGGCCCACGACCCCCGGCGCGCACGCCTGGTCCTGCTCGAGGTCGTGGGCGTCTCCCGGGAACTGGAAGAACGCAGGCACGCAGTCCTGCGCAGTTTCGCCGAACTGGCCCTCAACGTCTGGATGGAACACCTCGGACGCACCAACCCCGACCCCGCCCAACGCCTGTCCACCGTCGGACTCGTCGGCGCCGTCAACCACCTGCTGGTCGACTGGCTGCACCGGGGCCGACCGGAAACACAGAAGGAACTCGTCCAAGTCTGCACCCGCATGTTCTCCGCCGTCCGACAACAAATGGGGGAGTGAACCGGCCTTCCCCGCCCCGGGCACCAGACCAACAGAGTTACGGTGACTCGCTACACCCTTCGGGGTGACTTAGATCAAAAATTAGTAGTAAGGTCCTGCGAGTCGGTTTGCTCTCGGCCATCCCCGATGCCCGCAACAAACCGACCGCACCGAAACACAACACCGCCCGGCACACCCCGCCCCACCCCCCACGGGCACCGGGCACCACACCCCTGGGGGAAGGAAACCACCATGAGCTCTACCGACGCAGCCCGGGCCCCACGCCCCGGCGCCGGAGGGGCAAACCTGACCCACGTCACCCTGATCGCCGCCGCAGCGGCCATGGGCGGGTTCCTGTTCGGCTACGACAGCTCCGTCATCAACGGCGCCGTCGAAGCCATCCAAGGCCGCTTCGACGTCGGCCCCGGCACACTCGGCTTCACCGTCGCCTCAGCCCTGCTGGGCTGCGTACTGGGCGCAGCCCTGACCGGCCAGATCGCCGACCGGCTCGGACGCCTGCCCGTCATGCGCATCGCCGGAGTGCTCTTCGTCCTCAGCGCCATCGGCTCGGCCCTGCCCTTCGGTATCTGGGACCTGACCGCCTGGCGCATCCTGGGCGGCGTGGCCATCGGCCTGGCCTCGGTCATCGCCCCCACCTACATCGCCGAGGTCTCACCCGCCCCCTACCGCGGACGCCTGGCCTCCCTGCAACAACTGGCCATCGTCCTGGGCATCGCCGCCTCCCAACTGGTCAACTACGCCATCGCCCAGATCGCCGACGGCAGCGCCGCCAACACCCTGGGCCCCCTGCAGGCCTGGCAATGGATGCTGGCCATCGAGACCCTGCCCGCCCTGGCCTACATCGCACTGAGCTTCTTCATCCCCGAATCCCCCCGCCACCTGGTCCGCGTCGACCACACCGACCGGGCCCGCCAGGTCCTGGCCCGCATCGAAGGCCCCGAAGCCGTCCCCGGCCGCATCGACGAGATCCACCGCGCCCTGGGCACGGAAGTACGCCCCCAACTGCGTGACCTGGCCGGACGCTACGGCCTGCTGCCCATCGTCTGGATCGGCATGGGCGTGTCCGCCTTCCAGCAGCTGGTCGGCATCAACGTCATCTTCTACTACTCCAGCTCCCTGTGGCAGTCGGTGGGCGTCGACGAGAGCAACTCCCTGCTGCTGAGCCTGTTCACCTCCGTGGTCAACATCATCGGCACCCTCATCGCGATCGTGCTCGTGGACCGCATCGGCCGCAAACCCCTGCTGCTCACCGGCTCGGCCGGCATGACCCTGGCCCTGGCCACCGCCGCACTGGCCTTCAGCAACGCCACCGGCCAAGGCGAGGACGTGGCCCTGCCCTTCGCCTGGGGCGTGGTCGCCCTGATCACAGCCAGCTCCTTCGTGCTCTTCTTCGCCCTGTCCTGGGGCGTGGTCGTCTGGGTCCTGCTGGGGGAGATGTTCCCGCTGCGCATCCGCGCCGCCGCCATGGGCGTGGCCACCGCCACCCAGTGGCTGGCCAACTGGCTGGTCACCGTCAGCTTCCCCGCCATGAGCGACTGGAACCTGAGCCTGACCTACCTCGTCTACGCCCTCTTCGCCCTGCTCTCCCTGCTGTTCGTGTGGAAATTCGTTGCAGAGACCAAGGGCAAGACCCTGGAGGAGATGCAAGGCTGACCCTCCCTCCGAAACCGGCACGCCCCCAGGTCCCAGAGCGGGCCCTGGGGGCACACCTTTGTCCCCCCACCGGACGGGCCCACCGGGCACCCACCCCCAACCACCGCCCCGTCCGAGCCCGCCGGTCTCACTCCAGATCGATCTTGCGCTGCAAGAACTCCTCACGACCGACCTCACCGCGCGCATAGCGCAGACGCAGCTCAGCCAGAGCCGGATCCATCCCCTCCCCGGCCACCTCCGGCCCCCGCGACCCGCGCCCAGTCGAAGAACCACGCACACCAGGGCTCCGACCCGGCCCCGGACCGGACATCTGAGTGATCGCCGCCACCGTCACAAGCAGGAACAGAACCAGCACCGAAACCACACACCCTTCGCAACCACACCGCAGCCCCCACCACAGGGCCACACCCTTGCGTTCTACCCCGCCCCGGCCCCAGCGCCCACCCCGCACCGGACCAGGCCCCCACCCAGGAACAACAACCCACCGCCGTAACCTGAAGAACCCGCACAACAGAAAGGGCCGGATGCGCGTTCTCCTGGTGGACAACTTTGATTCCTACACCTACAACCTGGCGCACCTGACGGCCGACGCCACCGGCCACTGGCCCACCATCGTGACCAACGACGACCCCGCCTGCCAGACACCGGACACCGCCGACTACGACGCCCTACTCATCTCACCCGGCCCCGGCCGGCCCCAAAACCCCCGCGACCTGGGCCAGGTACCCGACCTCCTGGCCCGCACCCACCTGCCCGTCCTGGGCATATGCCTGGGCCACCAAGCCATCGCCCACCTGGCCGGCGCCCACGTGCACTCCGCACCCCGCCCCCGCCACGGCCACCTCTCCCGCATCCGCCACACCGGCACCGGCCTGTTCACGCACCTGCCCCAGGACTTCACCGCCGTGCGCTACCACTCCCTGGCCGTGACCCAACCCCTGCCCGAACACCTGCACGCCACCGCCCACGCAGAAGACGGCGTCCTGATGGGCCTGACCCACCGCGACCTCCCCCGCTGGGGCCTGCAGTTCCACCCCGAATCCGTGGCCGGCGAACACGGCCACACCCTGCTCACCACCTTCGCCGATCTGGCCCGCCCCCGCGCACGCAGCGCCCGCACCACCACGCCCGCCCCACCAACACCACACGAACACCAACCCTCCACCCCACACCCCCAAGTCCTGACCCTGGACCGGGAAATCGACACCGAAGCCGCCTTCCACCACCTCTACGCCCACACCACACCCGCCTTCTGGCTGGACAGCTCCCTACCCCAAGGCCCCGCACGCTTTTCCTACCTGGGCGCAGCCACCGGCGACATCCTCACCTACCACCTCGACCAGAACCACGTACACATCCGTCGCCCCGACGGCACCACCCACCACGAACACGGCACCATCTTCACCGCACTCGAACGCCGCCACCACCCCACCCACCCCCACCCCGACCTTCCCTTCGACTTCACCGGCGGCCACATCGGCTACTTCGGCTACGAACTCAAAGCCCACTGCGGCACCGACAACACCCACACCGCCACCACCCCCGACGCCGTCTGGATGCGCTGCGACCGCTTCATAGCCGTGGACCACCACCAACAACGCACCTACCTGGTCAGCACCGACCACACCCCCGAAGCCACCACCTGGCTCCACACCACCCGCACCACCCTGAACAACCTGACCCCCCTACCCGAACCCACCCCCACCACCCACCAGACCGACCCCACCCCACTCCTGGAACGCGACCACACCCACTACCTGGCCGACATCAAAGAATGCCTGGCCCAACTCACCCAAGGCGAAAGCTACGAAATCTGCCTGACCAACCGGATCCGCACACCCGACCCCCACACCGACGACCTCCAGCTCTACCGAAAACTACGCCGCACCAACCCCGCCCCCTACGCCGCCCTGCTACGCCTGGACGGGCTCACCCTCCTGAGCTGCTCACCCGAACGTTTCCTGCGCGTGGACACCCACCACACAGCCGAATCACGCCCCATCAAAGGCACCGCACCCCGCCACCCCGACCCCCGCACCGACCGCGCCGCCGCCCACGCCCTGACCACCGACCCCAAGACCCGCGCCGAGAACCTCATGATCGTGGACCTGCTCCGCAACGACCTGGGACGGGTCTGCCAACCAGGCAGCATCGAAGTACCCGCCTTCATGTACACCGAGACCTACGCCGGACTGCACCAACTCGTCTCCACCGTGCGCGGACACCTGCACCCGGACTACAACGCCCTCGACGCCGTCCGAGCCTGCTTCCCCGGAGGATCCATGACCGGAGCCCCCAAACTCCGCACCATGGACATCATCGACCGCCTGGAAACCTCCGCCCGCGGCCCCTACTCCGGCGCCCTGGGCTACCTGTCCGACAACGGAGCCGCCGACCTGAACATCATCATCCGCACCGCCGTACGCTCCGGCGGCGAACTCACCATCGGCGCCGGCGGAGCGATCGTCCTGGACTCCGACCCCCAAGCCGAATACGAAGAAATGCTCCTCAAAGCAACCGGCCCCCTCAGCGCCCTGTAACCCCAGGGCACAACCCCACCCCCGCCCCAGATCCACGGCAGGCAACCAGAACACCCCGCGCCCGCCCGGCACCAGCAGAATCGAGAACCATGGACCCCACCAGCGCCGTCCACGAAGCCATCACCGCAGAAATGCGCCTGCTCGAACCCGACCTGCGCGCCGACCCCACCCGCGCACGCGCCCTCCTGGCCCCGGACTTCACCGAATACGGCTCCTCCGGAACCGTCTACGACCGCGCCGCGATCCTGGACCTGCTCCAACACCACAACAGCGGACCAGCGGTGCGACACCGCCCCCACGTACACCACATGGCCGGCCGCCAACTCGCCCCCGGCCTCGTGCAGCTGACCTACACCACCAGCACCACCGGCCACCGGAGCCTACGCAGCAGCCTCTGGCGCCAAGACAGCGACCACACCTGGCGCTGCTTCTTCCACCAAGCCACCCCCACCCGCCCCTGACACCCACGCCCCGCCCCGGACAGGCCCCACACACCACATGGCCGCCCCACCGCACACACGGTACGGTGACGGCCATGGACAACGCACCGACACGACCGTCCACGTCGGTCGAGGACTACGTGAAGGTCATCTACGACCTCCAGGAAAGAGGCACCAAACCGGTGACCATCTCCGGCATGGCCGAACGACTGTCGGTGTCCAACTCCTCCGTCTCCGGCATGCTGCGCAAACTCAACGAACTCGGCCTGGTCCAACACCAACGCTACGGCGCCGTCAGCCTCACCGAAGCCGGCACCAAGGCCGCCCTGTCGGTCCTGCGCCGCCACCGCCTCCTGGAGACCTACCTGGTCGCCGAACTCGGCTACTCCTGGGACGAAGTCCACGACGAAGCCGAAATCCTCGAACACGTGGTCTCCGACAAATTCGTCGACCGCATAGCCCACCACCTGGGCCAACCCCTGGTCGACCCCCACGGCGACCCCATCCCCACCCGCGAAGGCGACATCGTCCAACGCCCCTCCCTGCTGCTCTCCCAAGCCGACGAAGGCACCACCGGCACCATCGTCCGCGTCAACGACACCGACCCCGACCTGCTGCGCTACCTCGACGAAGTCGACCTGGGCATCGGCATGCACCTGCGCGTGGAACGCCACCAACCCTTCGCCGGATCCATGGAGATCACCGTGCACACCCAGGCAGACCCACGCCCCCAAGCCCTGGGCCTGGTAGCCGCCCAAGCCCTGTGGATCAGCCCCGACACCCCCTGAACCACCCACCCCACCCGCCACCCCAGCAGCACCGACCCTGGCGCCCGACCCACACCCGCTCCTACACTGAACCCATGCACAAGCGCCGTTAACCCACCACACGAGGTCGATCGCCCCCACGGGCACGCGGACCCCCACCAGGGCCCGCCACCCCAACCCGTGCCCGCCGGCGACCAGAAAGACCTCCATGCCCACCCCGTACACGCACGCCAACAACGCACGCCTGCAACGCCTGACCCGCCCCCTGTACGCCTACGCCGTGTGCCAGGAACTCATCCTCCTGTACCCGGTCTACACCCTGCTCTTCGCACACCACGGACTCTCCACCACCCAGATCAGCTCCCTGTTCGTGATCTGGTCCCTGACCTCCGTCCTGCTGGCCCTCCCCACCGGCACCTGGGCCGACCTGGTCCCACGCCGCCACCTCCTGGCCCTGGGCCCACTACTGACCGGAACCGGCTTCACCCTGTGGCTCCTGGCACCCTCCTACCCGGCCTTCGCCGCCGGGTTCGTGCTCTGGGGCACCGGCAGCACCCTGGTCTCCGGCACCCTGGAAGCCCTGGTCCACACCGAACTGGACCACCGCGGCGCACCCGACCACTACACCCGCCTCATGGGACGCACCAGCGCCCTGGAAGTGGCCTCGGCCGGAACCGCCACCCTGCTGGCCGTACCCGCCATGGCCCACGGCGGCTACACCACGGTCGGCGCCGCCAGCGTCACAGTGTGCGCACTGGGCGCCCTGACCGCACTGGCCCTACCCGAACAACGCCCCACAACCACCCCGGACCAGAACCCCCACCCCGACCCCGGCTACACCGCCACCCTGCGCGCAGGCCTGCACCAGGCCCGCACCAGCCGCCCGGTCCGCTCCGCCCTGCTCCTGCTCGTGGTAGCCACCGTCTTCTGGCAGAGCCTGGAGGAATACATCCCCCTCCTGGCCTCCGACAGCGGCGTCGCCCCCGCCACCGTGCCCGCGGTCATGCTCCTGGTCTGGGCCTTCGTCACCATCGGCGGACTGACCGCCGCCCGCGCGGCCCGATGGCCCCGCCCCCTCCTGGGCCTGGCCCTGATCGCAGCGACCCTGGCCGCAGGCACCGGCGCGCACCTGGGCACCTGGGGCGGCTGGGCCCTGCTGGGCGCCGGCTTCGCCATCTACCAGGTCCTGGCCGTGGTGGCCGACGCCCGCCTGCAGGAAGCCATCACCGGCCGCGCCCGCGCCACCGTCACCTCACTGGCGGGCCTGGGCACCGATGCGGTGGCCATCGGTACCTACGCCGGCTACGCCGGCCTCATCACCGGGCTGGGCCACCCGGCCGTCTTCACCCTGTTCATGCTGCCCTACGCCGCGGTGGGACTGACGGTGCTGGCCCCGGCCCGGACCCGGAACACGACCTGACTGTGGGGTGCGCCCCCGCGCGGGGGCGCACCCCACCCGAACACCTGCCCGGGCTCAACACCCCGGCCGGCACGCAAGGCCTACCCCTGCCCGGGCTCAACACCCGGAGAAGACGAGGACGAGCCCCGCCGCTGCAGGTCCTGCCCCTGACCCTCCTCCTGGCCCGGCTCACGCAACATCCCCTTCTCCGTGGCCGCCACCACCCGCGTACCCGCCAGATCACCGGTGACATTGCACATCGTGCGGGCCATGTCCAACAACGCGTCGATACCGGCCACCAGAGCCACCGGCGCCATCGGCAACCCCACCGACGTGGTAGCCATCGTCAACATCACCAGCCCCGCCCCGGGCACCCCCGCCGTACCGACAGAAGCCAACACCCCCACCAGCACCACCGTGGCCAGCTCGACCACACCCAAACTCTGCCCGGCGATGTTGGCCACGAACACCGTGGCCGCACCCACATAGATCGCAGTGCCGTCCATGTTGACGGTCGCGCCCAACGGCAGACTGAACCCGTACACACCCTCACGCACACCCATACGCCGGGCCGCCGCCGTGGACACCGGCAGAGTGCCGCCACTGGAACGGGTCACGAACGCAGTCACCATCGGATCCTTGGCCGCAGCGAAGAACCGACCCAACGGCGCACGGAACAGCAGCAGGATCAACGCATAAACCCCGACCATCAACACGATCGACCCGTAGACCACACCGGTCAGCTGCACGAGCGGACCGATCGCCTCGGCCCCGGTCTGGGCCAGCACCGCCGCGATCAACGCGAACACACCCACCGGCGCATACTCCAGCACACCACGCACCACCCGAAACACCAGGTCGGCGGCGGCATCAGTACCCTTGCGCAGGAACAGGCCCCACTCCTGGGCGCGCTCGTCGTCGCTGTTCATCATGAAGGTCAACGCCAGACCGAACACCAACGCCAAGAACATGATCGCCAACACGTTGCCCTCGACCAGAGCCTGGAAAGGGTTGGCCGGCACGATCTGCACCAGCGTGTCGGTCACCGACGGCACCTCGGCGCCCTCCTGGCCCTGCCCGCCGGGCATGCTCAACCCCGCACCGGGCGAGACCGCCAACGCCAGAGCCAACCCCACCGTGATGGCAAAGGCCGAGGTGACCAGGTAGAACACGAACACCTTCACACCGATCCGCCCCAACCGCTGCGGGGAGATCGAGGACACACCCGCGACCAGCGTGGTGATGATCAGCGGGAAGATCAGCATCTGCAGCAGGTTCAGGAAGATCTCACCGAGCGGATCCAACACGGCCAGCGCCCGCTCCTGCACACCGGCGGCGTTGATCACCAGACCCGCCACCGCGCCCGCCACCAGGGCCACGGCCATCTTCCAGATCAGGGGAATGTTCAGGTAACGGCGCAGCAGCGAAGGGGAAGCTGCCGGGGCAGGGGTGGACATCGGGGTCCTTCATCGTCTGGGGGCAGGGCACTGAGAACACGAGGAGGACCACCCAAACAGGCGCTTTCCCCCTCATCCACCCAGAACAGATACCCCCCGCAGCCCCGCCACCAACCCCACTCCACGACCCGTCACCACTTCGATACACACCCCGCCCCGGCCGCCCCGCACCCACCCGGCGGGTCAGCACACAGCAAATCCTTGGACAAAGAGCGCACTCACCTGCACAAACCTATGTCCACAACGCGCCCCGTACCCCAGGATGGACCCCAGGGCCGACCCCAAGAAGGAGGTGGGGCAGGGCGGGGGACACACGCCCTGCACGCACATGGACCTGGGCTTCCTGCGACCTCTCTACAGCACCGACGCCCCCGTGGCCTCGGTACACCTGGACACCAGCCGCCACAGCACCGACTCCGACAAGGAGATCGAACTGCGCTGGCGCCACCTGCGCCAACACCTGACCCGACTGGGCACCGACCAGGCCACCCTCCACGCACTCGAAGAAGCCGTGGGCCAGGGCCCCTCACGCTCCTACGGCACCCACGGCCAGTCCCTGTTCGCCTCCCAAGGCCAACTCCTGGACACCCACACCCTGGCCGTACCCCCCCAACACGACCACGCCACCTGGATGCCCGTACCCGACCCACTACCCCTGGTCGTGGACCGCGGACGCCACATCCCCTACGTCCTGGTCGCCCTGGACCGGGTCAACGCCAAGATCGTGGGCTACACCGACCAACCCACCCAAGGCCCCGCCCTGCAAGAACACCCCACCGGCCAGACCATGCACAACCTCGACGGCCCCCTGGGCCGCAGCGGCCCAGGACAACGCCGCGGACTGGGCGGACGCGGCAGCGCCCAACACGCCGCCCAACAGATGTGGCGCGAGAACACCGCCGCCTTCGCCGAACGCGTACGCGAAGCCGTACGCGCCGTCGACGCCAAGATCATCCTGGTCGGCGGCGACGAGGAAGCCATCACCTACCTGCGCCAGAACCTGGGCCCGCGCCAACTCAGCATCCCCATCCGCATCATCGCGGGCGGACGCGGGGGACAGGCCGCCCAGGAACGCCTGCACCAGGCCGCCGAACAGGCCCTGGCCGAGCACATCCTGGACGAACACACCCAAGCCCTCAACGACTACCAGCAAAAACTCGCCCACGACCAAGCCGTGGAAGGCACCGAACAGGCCACACACATGCTCACCGAAGCACGCGTACAGACCCTGCTGCTCACAGCCCAACGCCAGAACGAGAACCACCTGTACGCCAGCCTGACCCAACCCGTCCCGGTCGCCCAGGACCCCGCCGACCTGGGCCAGGTCGACCACGACGTGTTCACCGCCCCGGCCAGCGCCCTGATGCTGCGCTCAGCAGCAGCCTCCGGCGCCTCCTTCACCGAACTACTCGAACAGGACACCGCACCCGCCGGCAGCGACCACGGCGCCCTCCTGCGCTTTGCCGGCAACAACCACTGACCCCGAACACAAAAAAAGGGGGGTGCCCGCCCCTACCGACACGGGCACCCCCGGGGTGCCTCAACCCTGCTCCAGCCCCAACAACGCCAAGAACCGCGCCTCGTCCACGACCCGGATCCGCTGACCCTGGGCGGCATAGGCCTCGGCCTGGCGCTGCTTGGCGCTCTTACCGCCGTGGTCGTTGCGCCCGGCCACCAGCACACCGGTCTTCTTGGTGACGTTCTTGGCCGGATGCCCCCCGGCCTCGGCCACCCGCTTCCACGCCTCGGTCTTGTCCATGGACTCCAGCTCCCCGGACACACACACCACCTGCCCGAACAACGGACCGTCCGGGTCGGCCCCGCTCCAGGCCCGGGGCAACGGGGCCCGGGCCTGGCTCTGCCAACGACTGAACCGGTCCCCGCCCTCCACCGGAACGGCCTCGGGCACAGCCACCGCCGCCCCGGCCGGCAGATGCGACAACACCAGCCCGCTGGCCCCGGACAACTCCAACAACGAACTCGTGCCGTAATGGGCCATGGCCGCCAACACCACCTGCGCAGCAGCCTCGGCATCGGCATCGGCCCGGTGGTGAGCACCCAGGACATGACCGATATGGGCACACACCGTCGGCAACCTGTGGTCGGCCAACTGCCCCCACGTACGCCGCGCCAACGCCAACGTGCACACATAATCCCACTCGGGATGGGCCATCCCGCTGTGCGCGCACGCCCGACGCAACACCCCCACGTCGAACGCGGCATTGTGCGCCACCAACGGGCTCTGGCCACAGAACTCGACGATGTCCCGGTGCACCTGCTCCCACCCGGGAGCACCGGCCACATCAGCGGCCGTGATCCCGTGCACAGCCGTGTTGCGGGCACTGAAGAAATCCACCGGCCGCGGCGGACGGATCAACGTGCTGTAACGCTCGACCACCCGCCCGCCACTGACCCGCACCAACCCCACCGAGCACGCACTACCACGGTCGTTGTTGGCGGTCTCGAAATCGATCGCGGTCCAGGTGTCGAGCACCCCGCACCTCCTGCAGGCAAGAGCGGCAAACAGCTCCGAGGATACCGCCCCCACCCCCTGCAGAAGGCCGACTCAGACCGGGCTCTCGCACCCGCGCACCCCCGGCCCGGCCCCGGGACTGTGCTGATCCAGGAAATCCCGCACCAGAGCATTGACCAGACCGGGGGACTGGCGCTGCAACCAATGCCCGTGCCCGCGCACCATCCGCAGCCGCGCCCCCGGCACCCGGCGCATCGCCGCGATGGTGTCCCGGGGCGAGACGACCACGTCCCGATCACCCTGCAAGAACAACGTGGGCGCGAGGACACGGCCCAGGTGCGGGCGCAGATCCACGTTCACCCCCCACGGGTTCAACGAAGCCTTCTGCCAGTCCGAGGGCCCCGCACCGTTCTGCCGCACCTCCTCCCACATCAGGGACACCACCTCATCGAAATCGGCCACCGGCCCGGCGAACAGCACACGGCGGGCCAGCGCCGCCACCTGCGAACGCCGGCGCGTGAACAACGAAGGCACCCTGGTGTGCAGCAGCCGACTGCGCCCGCTCAACCACAACAACTGGTGCAGCCCCGGCGCGTAGGAACCCACCCCGCCCGGAGCCAGGGCCACCACCCGCTCCACCCGGCCGGGACGAGCGATGGCCTGGGCCAGCGCCACCGCTCCGCCCTGGGACAGACCCACCAGGTGAGCGCGCTCGAAACCGCAATGGTCCAGGACCGCATCCACCACCTCCATCAGGCCGGCGTGGTCGGCCACCCCGTTCCAGGGCCGGCTGCGCCCCTGCTTGGGCCAGTCCAGGGCCACCACCCGGTGCGTGGCAGCCAGATCCTCCAACAAAGGGCCCCAGCTGATCAGGGCATTGTTCACACCGCCCCCGCCCAGCAGCACCACCGGGCTGCCCCGCTCTCCCGCGCTCAGGAGGCTGAGCGGCCCCTCGGGCAATTCCACGGTCGTGCGCACAGGCGCAACAGGGGTGCTCATGGACCGGAGTCTAGGCCCCGCCCGGCCCGGCTCCCATGCCACACGCCCAACACCCGGGAGCCGGGCCCGCCCCGCCCACCGTCGCCGCAGCCCAGGACCGCCAGGGTTCGGCCCGCCTATGATAAAAAGTTAGGCACGCCGAACTTTAGAGATGGGACCGGTTCAATGCCTCGGACCGCAGCCACAACCGCCACGGCCCTGGCCACCACCCTGGCCCTGACCCTGACCGCCTGCTCCACCCCAAGAACCCCACACCACGACGAAGAACGCCCCCTGGTCCTGACCACCTTCACCGTCCTGGCCGACATGACCCGAAACATCGCCGGCAACCGCCTCCAAGTCGCCTCCCTCACCCGCCCCGGCGCCGAGATCCACGGCTACGAACCCACCCCCGACGACCTCGTCCGCGGCAACGAAGCCGACCTCATCCTCCAGAACGGCCTGGGCCTGGAAACCTGGCTCACCCAATTCACCGACCAGATCCACGCCCCCACCCACACCCTCACCGAAGGCATCGACACCATCCCCATCACCTCCGGCAACCACCAAGGCCAACCCAACCCCCACGCCTGGATGTCACCCGACAACGGCCCCACCTACGTCGACAACATCCAAAAAGCCCTGACCGAACTCGACCCCGAAGACGCCCACCACTACGAACAAACCGCCCAGAACTACAAGACCGACATCACCCAAGTCGGCACCGACCTGCACAACGCCCTGACCGAAGTACCCGAACACACCCGCGCCCTGGTCACCTGCGAAGGCGCCTTCTCCTACCTGGCCCGCGACACCGGCCTGACCGAGACCTACCTGTGGCCCACCAACGCCGAGAACGAAGGCACCCCCCAACAAATCGCCTCAGTCACCCAATTCGTCGAAGACAACGACATACCCACCGTCTTCTGCGAAACCACCGTCAACGACAGCGCCCAACAAGCCGTGGCCCGCGACACCGGCGCACACATGGGCGAACCCCTCTACGTCGACTCCCTCTCCCCACCCGAGGGCCCCGTCCCCACCTATCTCGACCTGCTACGCCACGACGCCCAAGCCATCACCCAAGGCCTCACCCCCACCCAGCCCCCGAACAACCAGGACGAGAAGGAGGACCACCAAGAATGAACACACCCCCAGCCATCCACGTCACCAACACCACCGTCCACTACGGCCACGTCCTGGCCCTGGACAACATCGACCTCCACGTCGAAACCGGAACCACCTGCGCCCTCCTGGGCACCAACGGCTCAGGCAAATCCACCCTGTTCAAAACCATCCTCGGCCTGACCCGACCCGACCACGGACACATACGCATCCTGGGCCACACCCACAACAAAGCCCGCCGCAGCGGACTACTCACCTACCTGCCCCAGTCCGAACAAGTCGACTGGACCTTCCCCCTACGCGTACGCGACGTGATCATGATGGGCCGCTACGGCCACATGGGCCCACGCCGCCGCCCCCGCCCCACCGACCACCAAGCCGTAGACCAAGCCCTGGAACAAACCGGACTGACCCAACTCGCCCACCGCCAGATCGGCGCCCTGTCCGGCGGACAACGCAAACGCGCCTTCCTCGCCCGCGCCCTGACCCAAAACGCCGACATCCTGCTCCTGGACGAACCCTTCGCCGGAGTCGACAAAAACTCCGAATCCACCATCATCGACCTCCTCCTACACATGCGCGCCCTAGGCCACACCCTGCTCATCTCCACCCACGACCTGACCCAAGTCCCCACCCTGTGCGACCAAGCCCTCCTCCTACAACGCCGCGTCATCGCCCACGGCACCCCCGAACAAGTCCTACGCCCCCAAACACTCATGCAGGCCTTCGAAAACCCCACACCCCAGAAAGGCCCCACATGGACACCCTGACCACCCTGACCGACTTCTTCACCCAACCCCTGCAATTCGCCTTCGTCCAACGCGCCCTCCTCGTCGCCGTGGTCGCCGGCCTGGTCTGCGCCGTCCTCTCCTGCTGGATGACCCTCATGGGCTGGTCCCTCATGGGCGACGCCGTCTCCCACGCCGTCCTGCCCGGAGTCGTCCTCTCCTTCGTCCTCGGAGCACCCTTCGCCGCCGGCGCCCTGGCCTTCGGAGCCGGATCGGTCGCCCTCATCGGCACCGTCAACCGCACCTCACGCGTCAAAGAAGACGCCGTCATCGGCGTGGTCTTCACCGCCATGTTCGCCCTGGGCCTGGTACTGATCTCCCGCGTACCCACCCAAACCGACCTGAGCCACATCCTCTTCGGCAACGTCCTGGGCGTCTCCGACACCGACATCGCCCAAATCCTGACCCTGGCCACCCTCGTCCTGGCCCTGATCTGGTACAAACACCGCGACCTGACCCTCTACGCCTTCGACCCCACCCACGCCCACGCCCTCGGCCTCCACCCGCGCCGACTGGAAACCCTCCTGCTGGGCCTCCTCGCCGTGACCGTCGTAGTGGCCCTGCAAGCAGTAGGCATCATCCTGGTCGTAGCCATGGTCATCACCCCCGGCGCCACCGCCTACCTGCTCACCGACCGCTTCGAGCACATGCTCGCCATCTCCGCCGCCATCGCAACATCGGCCGCCGCACTGGGAGTCCTCACCAGCTTCCACCTCAACATCTCCACCGGCGGCACCATCGTGCTCGCCCAAGCCGGCGCCTTCGCCCTGGCCTACCTGCTCTCACCCCGCCACGGCCTACTCGCCCGCCGACGCCGCCGCACCCGCCCCGCACACACCTGAACCCACAACACACAAAACACCAGCGCAAGAAGGCCACCAACCACCCGCACCCCCTCGCCACCCCGGTTGCCCACACCCACCACGCCCCATAACGTTCTGGCAAAAACCAGCCCGCCCGACCGGCAACCGGACCACCGGCGAAGGAACCCTCGATGACACTACTCCTGGCCCACATCAGCGACCTGCACCTGGACCAAGGCCCACGCGCCACCGAACGCGCCACCCGCACCCTGAACCACCTCACCCACCTCTCCCGCCGCCCCGACGCCCTCCTGATCACCGGCGACCTGGCCCACACCCCCACCCCCGCCCGCTACCGCCAAGCCGCCGACCTGCTCGACCTGCCCTTCCCCGTCCTGACCTGCCCCGGCACCCACGACGACCGCGCCGCCCTGAGCCGCTACCTGCTCCACCAGCCCCCCACCACCGGCCCCCTCAACCAGCTCCACCACATCAACGGCACCGCCATCCTGGTGTGCGACTCCACCACCCCCGGACGCGACGGCGGACACCTGCAACCCACCACCCTGATGTGGATCAACCAGACCCTGCAGGAGCTGGACCACAACACCCCTGCCCTCCTGGCCTTCCACCACCCGCCCATCCGCCTGCACCACCCCCTGGCCGACCACCTGCGCCTGGACAACACCCAAGACCTGGCCGGACTCCTGGGCGCCCACCCCCGCGTGGCCGCCATCCTGGTCGGCCACACCCACACCGGCGGCGCCACCACCTTCGCCGGACGCCCCCTGCTACTGGCCCCCGCCCTGATCCGCAGCGCCCCCATGCCCTGGGACAGCGAACACACCGCCGCCACGGACCAACCCCCCGCCGTGGCCTTCCACCTGCTCGACGACCAACACCGCCTGACCACCCACTTCCGCGCCCTGGCCTGAGACCAGGCCACAACAAGAGGGGACCGCCGGCCCCGTCGGCAGCCCCCTCGAACCCGCGAGCGCCCTCACACCAACATCGCCAACTGGCGGGCCTGGGCCACCAGCACCCCCGAACGGTCCCAGATCTCCATGTCCTCCTCGTGCAACCCGCCACTGACATGCTTGGTGAGAACCCGGCACGCCAGCCACCCCGCCACCGGCCGGGCCCGCACGTGCACACTCAACTCCACCGTCACCGTCGAGAACTCACCGATCTCCAACACCGCCGGCACAGCGAAATCCACCATCGAGACCAACGAGCGGGTATCGGCCTCCCGCCCATCGGCAAAACGCATCCAGAACTCGCTGTAGGGAGGGCCCCCGACCCGGCCGTCCAACCACCCGGGCCGCTGCGCATACCGGTACTCCACACTGGAAGCGATCGAGACCCCCTCGGGCTCCTCGAACTCGGCCGGGACCAGGCACCGCTCCGGCTCGGGCAACTGCGGGGGCTGATCCAGACTCAACACCCGCGCCCCGGGATCGGGGGACAGGTCACCGTAAGTGGCCCCGGCCCGCACCACCTCCTTGCCGCCCTGCTCCAACACCACCTGGCCGGTGGCCGTACGCCGCCCCTGGCGCACCACTTCGGTACGCACCACAGCCTGCCCCGGCGCTGCCGGACGCAGGAAGAAGGCCGAGACCGCCAAAGGATCGGGCTGGGACAGCTCCCGGCCCAGCCCGGCCAGGGCCGTGCCCAGCACATAGCCGCCGTTGGGGTGGGTGGTGAAGGTCGTCCAGGCATCGGTCAGGGCGGCGGTGTAGGTGCCCTCGGCGTGCTGGTGCACCGCGGTGTCGCGGTCGAAGCGGTACCCGTGGCGGGTCTGGTGCAGGCTCATACCCCGCATGTTACTGGCCAGTAGAAGCGGGGGAGGAGCACACCCCCCACCCCGCCCAAGCCCCGGTCTGCCCCAGCGTTTTCCCAGGCCACACACCCCACCACCCCCATCCGCAAGAGCCCGTGAGAAGTTCCACAACCCCCGCCCTCCAGCTACCGTTACCCCCGCGTTACCCATAGGCTCAACGCCCGGACCCACCCCCCTCACGGCCCCGGCCCCACCTGCCGCACAACCACACCAACAGGACAAACAACCCACGAACGCACCGCCCTCAGGGCCACCCACACACCCTGTTCCCCTTCCGAGGACAACCCGATGGACACACACCACACCGACCACACCCGACCCACCACACCCGGCCCCCGCCGAGCCGCAACCCGCCGCCGCAAGAAACGCGCCCTACTCACAGCCTCGGCCACCGGCGCCGCACTCCTGATCGCAGGCACCGCCACCGCCGCCGTCATCACCACCAGAACCCCACCCGAACACACCACCCAAGCCGCAACCATCCCCCCGGCCACCACCAACCCCCTCCACACCGACACCGGCACCGAACCCGACACCGACCACCCCCCCCCCCACGAACCCCCCACCACCTCCGCCCAAGGCCCAACCGTGACCCAAGAACCCGAACCCGAGACCCCCCAACCCACCGACACCGACCAGACCAGCGGCCGACCCACCGGAGAAAGCGGCACCTGCCAAGCCTCCTTCTACGGCGACGGCTTCCACGGCTCCACCACCGCCAACGGCGAAACCTTCGACACCTACGCCATGACCGCCGCCCACAAAACCCTGCCCTTCGACACCATGGTCGAAGTCACCAACCCCACCGACGGCCGCTCCGCGACCGTACGCATCAACGACCGCGGCCCCTACATCGACGGCCGCTGCCTGGACCTGTCCACCGCCGCCTTCGACCAAGTCATCGGCACCGGATCCGGCGTCGGCACCGTCCAATGGCACGTACTCGAATAACCCCGCACCCACACCACCCACACCACCCGAAAAAGCCCCACCCCCAGGCCGTTCCGGGCACCGACCCACGTGGAGTACGTTGGTCACACAAGGCGCCACAACCTGCCCCACCAGCAGCAGGGCACCCACCAGCGCCCCACCCGCCGAAGGCACCCGCACCAGCCCGACCGCCATGGCCCGCGCCGCAGAACCCGAAAGGCACCACGGCCCCCGTGTCTGACCGTCCCTCCACCACCGGCGGTGGCCACAACACCCGCCACCCCACCGGAATCCGCATCGTCCTGACCATCCTGGCCGCCCTGGCCCTGACCCTGGGACCCGCCGGCTACCTCAGGGGCCTGCAAGCCACCGCCCACGCCGGCTCAGCCGCCGAATGGTTCACCATCGCCTTCGGCGCCGCCGTCGGCCTACCCTTCCTCGGCGCCGCCGTCGCCACCGTCGCCGACGACCGCAGAGCCGCCCTGTGGTGCCTGACCCTCCTGGCCTGGCCCCTGGTGTTCGTGTCGGCCATCCACCTGTTCTCCCTGGGCGGGTAAGCTCCACGGCGTGTCACCCAAGAAACACAAACGCCCCAAGCACCACCCGCCCACACCAGGCCACGACACCACCACCGAAACGGCCCCCACCCGCCGCCCCGGCCGCGCACCCGTGGTCATACCCGACCCACCCGACCGGCGCATCACCGCCCTGTGGACCGGCCTGGCCCTGCTGTGGGCCCTGGGCACCCCCCTGGCCCTGGCACACCTGCTGTTCACCTTCATGGACCTGCAGGACACCCTCGCCCACACCCGAGCCGACCCCAGCACCCCCCTGCCCGGCGACCACATCAACGCCCTGGGCACCGCCCTGATCTGGCTCCTGGCCCTGGCCCTGGCCGTCCCCCTGCTCGCCACCCTCCTGGCCGCCCTCCTACGCCGCAAGATCGCCTTCTTCGGCTTCGCCGCCGCCCTGACCGCAACCGCCCTACCCCTGTTCCTGCTCATGCCGCCCACAGAACTCTGGCACGCCCTGACCACCCACTTCAGCGGCCCCTGAACAGCGAAAAACCACCATGCACCCACCCCACGACGACAGCCACGACCAAGTCCTGCCCGCACCCGTGGCCCAACGCCTGAACCGCGCCACCCACAGCGTCCTGGTCGACCCCCAAGCCCTCCAAGACGTCCGCGAACGCTTCGACACCGAACAAGCCCACATCCTGGGCCACTACCTCACCCAAGCCCAATCACCCAACACCCTGCGCGCCTACCGCACCGACTGGAGCCACTTCACCACCTGGTGCCTGGCCGAACACCGCCAAAGCCTGCCCGCCGAGGCCGTCGACGTCGCCGTCTACCTCGCCGCCTGCGCCCACACCCGCACCACCACCGGCACCTGGGCCCTGGCCACCTCCACCCTCCAACGACGCGCCGCCGCCATCGCCGCCGTCCACGCCGCCCACGGCCTGCCCTCACCCACCCGCACCGACGTCGTCCGCACCACCCTGCGCGGCATCCGCCGCACCCGCCGCACCCGCCCCCAACGCAAGAACCCCCTCCTGCTGACCACCCTGGAACACCTGCTCACCCAACGCCCCGACGACGGCTGGCCCGGGGGAGTGGCCCGCCGACGCGACGCCCTGCTCCTGCTCACCGGCTTCGCCGGCGCCCTACGCCGCAGCGAACTGGCCGCCCTGGACCTGGCCGACGTGGACCTGCGCACCGACCCCACCACCGGCCACCCCACCCTCACCATCGAACTGGGCGCCACCAAAACCGACCAAGAAGGACAACGCGGCCACCAGATCGCCCTCCCACGCGGCCGCCACCCCCACACCTGCTGCCTGTGCGCCTACACCGACTGGACCCACCTACTCGCCCACCACCACACCCACGGCCACCACAGCCTGCGCACCCACCTCCAACACACCACCCCCACACCCCCACCCACCCACCACCACTGCCACACCCTGCTCACCCACCCACCCCAACTCCCACCCAGCGCACCCCTGCTGCCCACCGTCGACCGCCACGGCCGCATCGGCACCCGCCCCATGTCCGGCCGCGCCGTCACCGAACTCGTCAAACGCTACGCCGCCCGCGCCGGCCTGGACCCCGCCGACTTCGGCGGCCACTCCCTACGCGCCGGCTTCGCCACCCAAGCCGCCCTCGGCGGAGCAGGCGACCGCGAAATCATGCGCCAAGGACGCTGGACCAACCCCCGCACCGTCCACGACTACATCCGCACCGCCGACCCCCTCGACGACAACGCCGTCACCCGCCTAGGCCTGTAACTACCAGCAACGCCACCAGACCGTGCGAACCCACCCCAGCGACACATTAAGTTAGTAAGGGGAGAAAGGGGACGGACGCATGGTTGAACAATTCCGCACCGCATTCCAACAACTCATCGACGCCTCAGTAGCAGCAGACCCCCACACCTTCCCCAACGCCGTCCACCACGTCCACACCCAAGCCACCCACGTCCCCACCCACGAACGCGAACTCGCCCTCGAAGCCCTCACCACCCTGCTCCACACCACACACCTGGCCCCCGGCATCACCGCCGACCTGACCGTCCTGGCAGGCGCCCTCGTCGAACTCGGCACCGACCCCGGCCCCACCGGCCCCCACATCCTCCACCTCCTGCACACCGTCGGCCAAGACGCCCTCACCTTCCTCCACGCCTGGAACCACACCGGCGGCGGCACCCCACCCGCCCCCGACCACACCACCGCCGACGCCGAAACCCGCGTCGCCACCCACCTGGGCCCCCACACCGCCCCCACCGCCACCATGAGCTGGTGGACCCTGGGCCGCCACACCCTGGCCGCACGCACCATGCTCAGCGAACCCGGCGTCCGCGCCCACATCCGCCGCGACCCCGCCCTCCACGCCAACCTCATGGCCCTGGCCAACCAACTCAGCCCCCACCTGACCGACTTCGACGACATCCGCGCACTCCTGCGCATGAGCGAAGCCACCTCCGCCCTGGTCCTGCACCGGACCACCGGCCGCGCCTTCCGCATCCTCTTCGACGGCATCGGCGACAACTTCCAACTCCACACCCTGCTCGCCGACGCCCTCCTCGGCGAACAAGGCCAAGGCCTCAACGGACCAGAACCCGATCCCCGCTGGGTCACCTCCTTCCGCGACGGCCCCACCGACCCCGACGCCCCCACCGTGTGGGGCTGGTGGAACCTGATCGCCCACGACGGCACCCGCGTCTGGAACGAAGGCGTACCCGCCGAGATCCCCACCGTCGAAGGCGAACGCCTCCTGGTCCTGGACCCCCAGCCCTCCCCGCGCTCCTGGAACGCCGGACGCCGCCACCCCCACGTCCACGGCTGGCTGATCGTGGACAGCGAACTGGACCCCACCGAAGCCGACCTGTGGTGGAAACACACCACCCCGGCCGAAACGGACCCGCCCCACCAGGACCAGCCCGAGCACACCCCCCTGCCCGTCACCACACCCGCACCGGAAACAGCCCCCCAACCGCAGACGGACCACGCACCCCAGGACGAGCCCGCACCCCAGCCGACCGAACCCGGCCGGCGCCGCGCCCACCCCGCCCTGGGCCTGCCGCCCCTACCCCCGGAAGTCTCCCGCAGCCACTCCTGGGGCCCTACCTGGCGGCACTGACACACCACGGGCCCGGACCCCGCCCCCGAGAGGGACCAGGCCCGGGCCCGACCGGACCCCACCGTCAATACCGGTGCTTGGGCCCCAGCTGCGAGGAATCCTGCTCATACAGACCCTCGAAATACTCCTCCTCACCGACCTCGCCCTTCTCCCGGCCCGTCCACCGCGTGCCCACGAACAACGGCGCCAACAACACCACCACCACGGGCACGAACACACCCAGCGGCAACAGCACCATCGCGCCCTCGGCACCAGGCACCATCGGCAGACGCTCCAGCAGATGCATCCGCACCACCGCCACAGCACTGGCCCCACCCATGGTCAAAGCAGCACCGAAGGCCACCATGGGCGTCAAACGGGACGGCACAGCCACCAGCGCCAAGATCAGACCGGCAGCCGCCAACCCGGCCAGAGCCAACGGCCCGGACCCGGCCAACACGGAACCGCCGCCAGCATGCAGATTCCTCACATGCGAGAACGCCCAGCCGGCAATCAGGACCAACAACGGACCCAACAGCAAACCGGACAAGAAGCCGACAACATGTCGCACGGGGGAGCTCCTCTCAGGGGTTGCGCAGAACCCTAACGACAAAAGCGAGCAGAACACCACACGCCGCAGAACAGCCAACCCCGAACCCCCCCCCCCCGCCACAACACCCCCGCTAGGCTCACCCCCGTGAGCAACCAACAACCCGACCACACCCCCCACATCGCCGAACTGGCCACCCGCATGTTCGACCACGCACGCCAAGGCCAGACCCAGACCCTGGACGCCCACCTACGCGCCGGCCTCCCGGTCAACCTCACCAACGACCAGGGCAACACCCTGCTCATGCTCGCCGCCCACCACGGCCACCCCGACACCGTCGCCACCCTCATCACCCACGGCGCCGACCTGGACCGCCTCAACGACCACGGCCACTCCCCCCTCTCCAGCGCCGTCTTCCAAGGCCGAAGCACCATCGTGGCCCTGCTCACCCACCACGGCGCCGACCCCGACACCGGAACCCCCACCGCCCGCGAGAACGCCCACCTGCTCGAAGCAAGCAACTACCTCACCCTCTTCGACACCCCTCCATAACCCGCCACAAAAACGGGGGCGCCCACCGGACACCCCCGCTGCACAAACACGCTCACCCCGAGCCCGCACCGCCCTGCTCGGCCTCACCCGCCTGCCGATCCTGCCGACGGGCCTCCTCAGGGTCGGCCCCCAGGCGCAACACATCAGTACTGGCCCGCCCAGGCACCGCCAACGCCACCGCACTGGGCTCGCCCGCCCCCAGACGACGCCGCAGCTCATAAGCCACCAGAACCACAGCCACCGACCCCAACGTCGCCCACAACGCCTGACGCTGATCCGGCAGGAAAGCCATCGACACACCAATGGTCACCAGCCCGGCCAACACCACCCACGTCAGATACGGAAACGCCCACATCCGCAACGTCAACCGGTGCGGCTGCAACCGGCGCACCCGCGCCCCCAACACCAACTGAGACGCACAAATGGTGATGAACAACACCAGTAGAATCGCACCGATCGAGGACACCAGGAACGGAAAAACCTGATCGGGGAACACATACTCCACCACCACGGCCACATACCCCACCACAGTGCCCAGCAAAATCGCCCGCACCGGCACACCACGACGGTTGGTACCACTCAACACCCGCGGAGCATCCCCCTGACGCGTGAGCATGAACAACATCCGCGACGAGGTGTACATCGCCGCATTCAACACACTCAGCACCGCAATGAAGACCACGATCTCCATGATCAGCGCCGCACCCGGGATCCCCACCCGGTCCATCACCGCAACGAAAGGACTGTACCCCGGATCCACACTCTGCCAGGGCAGCACCATCACCACGACCAGGATCGAGGCCACATAGAACAACCCGATCCGCCACAACACGTTGGTCACCGCCGAAGCCACACCCCGCTCGGGCTCAGCACTCTCCCCGGCAGCAACAGTGATGATCTCCACGCCACCGAAAGAAAACAGCACGACCACGGTCGCCGCCAGGACCGCCACCCACCCCTGGGGCACGAACCCGCCCTGAGCAAACAGATTGGACACACCCGGCGCATCCGAACCCGTCCACAACCCCAGCGACCACAACACACCCACCACCAGGAACGCCACGATCGTAGCGACCTTGACCAGGGAGAAGAACGACTCGGTCTCAGCAAACACCCGCACCGAGATCAAGTTGGCCACCGTCATCGACACCAGCACCAACAGAGCCAGCGCCCACCCCGGCAACGCCACCCACTGCGCCAGGATCGCCGCCCCCGCCGTCGACTCGGCCGCCACCAGCACCGCATACATCCACCAGTACAACCACCCGATGGCGAAACCACCCCGCGGCCCGAACGCCAACCGGGCATGGTCGGAGAAAGACCCCCCGGTGGGAACAGCCACCACCATCTCACCCAACGCCCGCAAGGTGAAGAAAACCAGCGCCCCCGCCAACACGTAGGACACCACCGCCGCCGGCCCCGCGGTCTGGATCACCGCCCCCGACCCGATGAAGAGCCCGGCACCCACCGAACCCCCGATAGCGATCAAGGCCATGTGGCGACGGCGCAGACTGTGCGCCAGACCCGCCCCTGCACTGTTGGCCGCATCCTGGTGCGGCATCCGACTCCTGCTCACCCGCACAAGCCTAAGAGCACACCACCCCCCACGCGCCCCTCACCCCCACACACAACATCCCATCACCCCACCAACACCCGTCCCCGAGCCGCTACCACGACACACCCCACCAACGCCACCACAAAAAGCAACCACACTGCTACCTTCAGCACACGTTTACGCACACCCCGACCACGAAAGGCCACCATGACCACCGCCCCAGCCCCCACCATCACCCTCGACCACATCAGCACCCTCTACCGCACCCACCGCGACGACCTCGCCCGAGCACGCGAACACATGCGCGCCCACCACCTGGCCGCCGACCCCACCATGACCCCCCAACTCGACGACATCGAAGCAGAGATCACCTACCTGCTCCTACGCCAGCACCAACCCCAGAACGTCGTCGAGATCGGCACCTACTACGGCTGGTCCACCACCTGGATCCTCACCGCCCTGTCCCACAACGGCACCGGCCACCTCCACTCCTTCGACATCGTCGACCACGCCCCCCACCACGTGCCCGACGACCTCGCCCACGACCGCTGGACCTTCACCAAGGGCGACGTACGAGCCAAGATCGCCCACATCCCCACCCACACCGACTACCTCTTCCTCGACGCCGCCCACAACGGCTGGTTCGCCCGCTGGTACATCAACCACCTCCTGCCCCTGCTCGACCCCCACATCCCCATCAGCGTCCACGACGTCTTCCACCAGCGCTACGCACTGCCCTTCACCGAAGGCGCCGTCGTCCTCAAATGGCTCACCAACAACACCACCAACTACTTCACCGCCTCAGCCGCCCGCGCACCCCGCGCCCACCAACACCTCATCGACCTCAGAACCGAACTGGGCCTGAACGAACCCATCCGCACCAGCAACACCAACCCCATGATCTTCTTCCGCATGCCCCAACGCCCCCGCCCCGGCTACAGCCTCAACACCCCGCCCCAACGCCCCGACCACACCTGACCCGGCAGAAATGGGGGAGAGGCGCCACCACCCAGGCAAGAGAGCCCGCGCACCGGGCCGCACCTTCACAACTCCCCAGCACCCGGCTCCAACCGCCGCCCACGCACCGACGCACCCTCACGCACCGACACCACATCAGCCGCATCCGCCACAATCCGCGAAAAATTCACCGGCTGGTCCAAACTCACCATGTGCCCCGCCCGCGGCACATTCACCAAACGCCCGTCAGCACACGCATCAAAAAACCTCTTCTCATGAATCCGGAAATGATCACGCGCACCATTGATCAACCACACCGGCCCCTCAAAAGAAGACAACGCCGACAGCGCATCCAACCCCTGAACCTCATCAATAACCGCCGTAGCCGCCTCCACAGCCAAACCACCGTCCAACACCGCATCCGCGGCACCATCACGCAACGTCAACCGGTGAAAACGCTCATTGACCGCCGCACCCCGATCCGGCAACCGATCCATCAACACCGACGGAATCCGATACACCTGCGCCAACGCCTGAGCCGGCTTGGCCGTGCAACTGGCCGCCACCAACCCCGCCACCCGCCCCCCAGAAGCACCCGCAGCAGCAATCGAAACAAAACCACCCAAACTCAACCCGCACAACAACGCCCGGCCACCCACACCATCAACAGCCCCCAACACCGCATCGACCGCCGCACCCAGCGAAAACTCCTCACCCCGCCGCGAACCGTGCCCCGGCAGATCCGGCGCCACCACACGCCGCCCCTCAGAAGCCAACAACTCCACCTGCGGCCGCCACATACTCGACGACAACCGCAACCCGTGCACAAGAACAATCGGAACGCCCATCACTACCCCTCCCACTCATAACGCACCGTCACCGGAGCATGATCCGACCACCGCAACCCGTGCTCGGCCGCACGCTCCACCCGAGCCGACACCGCACCACGAGCCAACCCCGCCGTAGCCATCTGATAATCGATCCGCCACCCCGCATCATTATCAAAAGCCCGCCCCCGATAAGACCACCACGAATACGGACCCACCTGATCCGGATACAACCCCCGCACCACATCAACCAACCCAGCCTGCTCCAATACCCGCCCCAACCACGCACGCTCCTCCGGCAAGAACCCAGAATTCTTACGATTACCCCGCCAATTCTTCAGATCCGCCTCATTGTGGGCAATATTCCAATCCCCACACACCACCAACTCACGCCCCCGCGCACGCACCTCCGCCGAAGTCTCCACCAAATAAGGAAGAAACGCCTCCATAAAACGCTCCTTCTCCTCCTGACGCGGCGTACCCACCTCACCCGAAGGAAGATACAAACTCGCCACCGTCACCGACCCCAGATCCACCTCCACATAACGACCCGAATCAGCGAACTCACTCACACCAAAACCCACACGCACCGCATCGGGCTCACGGCGTGAATACACCGCCACCCCCGCACGCCCCTTCACCGCAGCCGGACACAACTGCACATACCAACCCTCAGGAGCCAACACCGCCCCCGGCAACTGCTCAGCCAACGCACGACTCTCCTGCACACACACAACATCAGCATCCGTGCCGGCCAACCAGCCCACGAACCCCGGATCCTTCTTGGCCGCCGCACGCAGCCCATTGACATTGACCGTAGAAATCTCGATGCGCTTCACACACCAAAGACTAGAACCTCACCCACCCCCACACCGGCCCTACTCCTCAGCCGCCAACTCCCGCAACACCCCATACGTACGGTTCACCGACGCCGCCTCACGCCGCGCACCCTCACTCACCTCGATATAGGCCTGCGACGAAGACACCGACGCATGCCCCAGCAAATGCATGATCTCGGTCACCGAAGCCCCGTCCTCCGCCAACCGCGTCGCAAAAGTGTGCCGCAACGCATGCACCAACGTCCCCCGCGCCACCCGATCACCCACCCCTGCATGCCGATAACACTGCTGCACCAAATACTGCAGACCCCCGCGCCGCAACCCACGACCACGGTTGTCCACCAACAACGCCTCCTCAGCACGCACCTCACGCCCGAACCGCACACGCCGCGAGACCAGATACGCCTCCAACAGAGCCTCCAACGGCCCCTCGATCGGCAACACCCGCTCCGAACCGCCCTTACCCACCACCCGCACCCGACGCTCCCCGGGCCGACCACTGACCGCATCCACCCGCAACGACAACATCTCCGCCGACCGCATCCCCGTCAGCAACGCCAACGCCAACACCGCCAGATCCCGCTCCGGCCACGGATCCCGTGCCTTACGCGCCCCCTGCGCCAAAGCCCGCAACAACTGCTCCGGAGTGTCCTCACCCCGCAACGGCTTCGGAGCCCCCGCACGCACCTTCGGCCGCGGCACCGCCGACATCGGATTGCCCGCCACCACCTGCTCAGCCACCCAGAACCGGAAAAACCCGTTCCACGTCGACCACGCCCGAACCACACTCGACGCAGCCCGCTCAGCAGCGAACTCCGCAAACGCCGACCGCAACACCACCACCTCGAGCAGGCCCATCTCCACCTCCTCGGGCCGAAGACCCACCACACGCGCCACACACCCCAGCACCGCGTGCAGATCCCGCCGATAGGCCGCCACCGTGTGCGCCGACGGCTTGGCCGCCCCGCGAGCCCGCAAGTACTCCTCCACCAGATCGACCACCCGATCACCACCGCGGTGGACGGAGCCGTCCATGTCCTCGTCACGTTGCACACCCATGCCCCACAGCATCCCCCATCCACCCGCCCCGGCCCCACCCGCACACAGGCCCCGGCCACAGCAGGGCAGGGGAGCGCACACACCAGCAAGCAGCCCCGAAGACAGGGGAGTACTCACGGTGTTCGCACAACGAACACAGAACACAGGGCCCAACAGCAGGGCAGGGGAGGGGCACAGCGGATCAGGCACAGAGCAGCCCAGGGGAGCGGCGCGTGCGCACAACGAACAGAAACAGGGCGCGTGCGGGGGAGAGGAAGACACAGACGCCGACGGCCCAGGAAGGCCGCCCCGGCCGTGCGCTGTTCACGGCTTCACCGTGAGAGGGCCACGGCACGACCGAGAAACACCCAAACAACCACAAAGCTTACAAAATCATGCATAACACAGTTTATGCATGAAACATGAGCGAGAAGGAGCCAGAGGGAAGCCCACAGAAACCACCCGACACGGACCCCACAGAACCACCACAGACCTACACCCACGCGCCCAAGACACGAACCCACAGAACCCCAGGACAGAACACACAACAGAACTCAAGACGCGAGGACCTCCAGCGTCTCCGACGCCATACAGGCAAGCCCCGCAGACACACCGACCCAGCCGAACACCACCCGCCGGACCACACACCACAGCCCGCGACCACCAGAGCCGCACACCAACAGCTCAACCACCCACCGAACCGAGCACAACACCCCACACAGCCCGCCGGGCCACCCCGCAGAGCAACACACCACACGACAAGCCCAACACCCCTTCCCCACAAGCCCACCCGCAACGCCGATAATGCACATTATGTAAAGTAAAGCAAGCCAAGAACCCCACAACCCCCACACCACACCTGCCTATGCTGCCCCCATGCTCATCCACCTCATGTGCCGCTCCTGCCTGGGCAGCGGAACCCGCATAGACCTCCACGCCCACCGCGACACCGGCCAAGCCCTCACCAAACGCCCCTGCCCCGACTGCCACGGCAACGGCCACCACACCCAACCCGCCACCACCCGATAACCCCACACCTACGGCAACCGCACCCACCCCGTCCTCACCCACCACCGACCACCCCGCTCCAACCGATCCACCACCGCACGCTCCAACCGCGTCCCACGCGGAGCACCCCCCACATCCACCTCCGACATCCCGAACACAAACCGAAACACATCCGACTCCCCCGCACGCCCCTCACCCACCAACGTGAACCGACGCTGAAACGCCACAATGTTGGAACCCTCCCCCAACACCTCAGCCCACTGCGGATCCAACAACCACGACGTACACGTAGCCACCACCGGATCCAACCCCAAACACCCACGCGCAAAAGACCGCGCACGCCCCAACGACTCATCCACACCCACCGGATCCAACCCACCCGACGGAATATGCAACCGCAACACCGGATCCCCCACACCCAACCCCGCACCCAACCCAGCCGCCTCCTCCGGCCCGTACCACTCCACCCCCGCCTCACACACCAACCGCGCAGGCTCCAACTGCAAACCCCCCACCCAGAACAAACGCCCCCGAAACTGCGCAGCCACCCACCCCGACGTCTCCAACGACAACCACCCCCACATCCGACGCGACCGCGCCACCTGCACCCCCACATCCGCCAACGTCGCCACCGTCACCGAACGCGGAACCCCCCACCGCGCCTGAACCGCCAACTGCGCCGGCACCATCGCCGCAAACGCCCACAAAGCCGCCACCCGCACACGCCGATCCCCCACCTCCACCAACTTCGGCCACACCCGAAACTCCCCCACCGGCAAATTCACATCCGCCCACAACCGCCGATACATGCACTCCACCACGTGCCACAACTCCGGCGACCACTCCCCAACAGACCCCCCACGCCCCCCACCAGCATCACCCGGCCACAACGCCTCCACCTCAACCCGATCCCGACCCGCCAACCCGAACATGTCCAACACAGCAGCAGCCTCCGCCCCCGTAGGCACCCGCAAAGGCCACTCCGGAACCGGCAACCGCTCCGCCTCGGCCAACCACTCCCCCACAACCGAACCCAAACCGAACCGCTCCACCACAACGCTGCTCTCCATGCCCCCATTCTCCAACCACCCACGCAAGTGAGGCCACCCTCACAACTGGGCATAGTCTTGACACACACCCACCCACAACCACCAAGAACAAGGACCACCACCGATGCCCGACCCCGCACAGCACGTGGCCGACTGGCTCGCCACCTACGACACCCCCACCACGTCAGTGGCCCACCTGCTCTGCGACCGCCACGACCCCCACACCACCGCCATCACAGAAATCGGCCCCACCCTCACCCCCACCACCCTCACCTTCGGAGAACTCTCCGAACGCTCCCGCGCCCTCGCCACAGGCCTGGCCGACCTCGGCATCAACCAAGGCGACCGCGTGGCCACCCTCCTCCCCAAAGGCATCGACCTCGCCGTCACCGCCCTGGCCGTATGGCGACTGGGCGGAACCCTCGTCCCCCTCCTCTCCTCCTTCGCCCCCTCCGCCATCGACGACCGCCTCCGAGGCTCCAACGCCGCCCTGGTGGTGTGTCTGGACGAACACCGCAACAAACTCGACCCCCGCACCACCGACAACCCCACCTGGCAGATCGCAACCGTGGGCCCCGAACCCACACGCAACGGCGACCACACACTCGCCGACCTCTCCCGACGAGGCACCGGCCCCACCCCCGACACCGCCGTCGGCGGCCACGGCACCATCGCCATAGCATTCGTCTCCGGACTGGCCGGCCCACCCCGAGGCGTAGTGATCCCCGCACGAGCCCTGGCAGCGATGCACTCCTACCACCACTACGGCCTGGGCGTGGAGGACGAGGACGTCTACTGGAACACCTCCGACCCCGGCAGCGCCTACGGGCTCTACCACGGCCTCATCTCGCCACTACTGGTCGGCCACGGCTCCCTGGCACTACGAGCCGGCTTCTTCGACCCCGAACTCACCCTGGACGTCCTGGGCATGTACCAGGTCACCAACCTGGCCACCGATCCCACGACCTACCGCACCCTCAGAGCAGCCATCAAGACCCTGCCACCCGAGATCGTCGTCCAGCGCCTCTCCAGCGCCGGCGAACAACTCTCCCCCGAGGTCATCGATTGGGCCACCGACATGTTCGGTGTCCCTGTACGCGACCACTACGGACAGACCGAACTGGGATGGTGCGCAGGGGTCCCCAACGGCGACACCGGTGAACCGGACCAGCCCCTGGTCCCGGGAGCGGTCGGCGGTTCACTACCGGGATGGCAGGTACGTGTACTGGAAGCCATCAGCGACGAACCCGCACCGGTGGGCGCCTACGGGCGTGTGGGCGTGGACCTGGCAGCGAGCCCGTTGTCCTGGTTCACCGGATACCTGGACAACGAAGCGGCATCGCAGGTGCGCTTCACCCCCGAAGGGGACTACTACCTGACCGGCGACACCGGGATCCTGGACCGCGAGGGACGGCTCCACTTCTCCACACGTGACGACGGAGCGATCCTGACCCACGGCTACCGCATCGGACCCGCCGAAGTGGAATCCGTGCTCAACGAGCATCCCGCGGTGGATGAGTGCGGGGTCTACTCCGTGCCCGACGAGATCGCCGGACAGCTGGTCGGAGCCCGGATCGTGCCGGCGAACGGCTACGAGAACGGCGACGCTCTGGCCGATGAGCTCCGTGAATGGGTGCGCTCCCGGCTCGCCCCGCACGCAGCACCCGCGGAGATCGACTTCGTGGAGGAGCTGCCCCGTACGGCCTCGGGCAAGATGCGGCGGGCCCGGTTGCGCTGACACTGCTCCCCCGGGCCCGTCGGCGGATCAGTGCTCGTGGGCGGGCACGAGCTCGTCGATACGGGCGGCCAAGGACAGGTCCTTCTCGGTCAGAGCCCCTTCGGAGTGGGTGCTCAACGCCAGGTGGACCTTGTTGAAGCGGATGTCGATGTCGGGATGGTGATCGGCCTGCTCGGCGGCCTGAGCGATGTCGCCGACCAGGGCGATGGCCTGGGTGAAGCCCGGAAGACGAACGGTACGCCGGATGACCGGGGCCGATCCGTCACGTTCCCACCCCTGGAGCCGCCCCAGGCCTTCGTCGATCTGTGCGTCGGTGAGTTGCACGGAAAACCTCTCCCCTCGTATACGGTCAGCCGTTGTCCTACCCAACAGCCTCCTGGGATCCCCTACACGGCGGGGCGCTATGCAACAGGTGCGGCGTAGCCGCACGATATTTCTTCAAGGCTTTTCGGGAGAAAAACCTTGGCACCTTTACAGCGTAGATTTTAAGGTGGCCGGACTCGGCCCCGCACGGGTTCGCCTGGGACGATGTCCTGTTCCTGCCCCCTCGCGCTGTGCCGGGTCTTGCGCGTCGGGCTTCGGCAGTTGTTCACTCTGGAAGAGCCCGGTCACCCCCCAGGCGAGAACACCCCCCGTTCCCGCCGCTTCTCCCCGGAAGCGAGACCATGACCCACGAGCACCCAAGAGTCCCCCTGTCCCGCGAGAGTGCACCTGCACCCGCCCTTTATTTCCCTGCCAGGGCAGCGACCCGGTGAGCCGCTCCCTGTGGCCCCAGGAGCCGGGCCCCGAGACGAGCTTGATCCGGCCCTACTCGTTGACGGACGGCCGCACCCGCCCCTCACGGTCGGACCTGTCCCTGGCCGCGCAGGTGGTGGCGGTGCCGGCGGTGGACGAACCGCAGGTGGACACCGAGCTGCGCGAGATCCTGGCGATGTGTGTGCGCCCGCTGTCGGTGGCGGAAGTGGCCGCGCGGGCCACCCTGCCCCTGGGCGTGACACGGATCCTGATGTCGGACCTGCTGGACCAGGGGTTGCTGATGGTGAGCGAGGCCGGCCCCACGTGCGAGCGGCCGAGCCTGGACACGTTGCGCCTGGTCCTGGACCGCATGCGCGATCTCTGACGATCCCGCTCCCCCGCCCCGGCCTGCGGCTGCGTGGACAGGCACGTACACGCTTGCCCGCCGCCCGGAGGGGGAACGGGCCCTTCGAGGCCTCGACCGGCCACACACGCCGCACGGTCCCGGAGGGGCGGACCACCCGCGACGGGCAGGTCCGCACCGGTCCGTGCCGAGCGCAGGGGCCGCTTCACGTGCCACGACCTCGGCACCGCCCCGCTCGGTCCGACCCTCGAGCGGTGGCTGGGCGGGCCTGGGGGCGACCGAACGGGGGAAGGACCATGAGGATCACGCTGACGAGTGTGCTCGTCGACGACCAGGAGCAGGCTCTGCGCTTCTACACCGAGGTGTTGGGCTTCATCGGGAAGCACGACGTGCCCATGGGTGGGCCGCGGTGGTTGACGGTGGTCTCACCGGAGGACCCCGAGGGGGTCGAGTTGCTGCTCGAGCCCGGCGGGCATCCGGCCGTGGGGCCGTTCAAGGAGGCTCTGATGGCCGACGGGATCCCCTACGCCTCCTTCACCGTGGCGGATGTGCGGAACGAGTACGAGCGGTTGCGCGGGCTGGGTGTGCGCTTCACCCAGGAACCGGCCGAGAGGGGCGCGATGACCACGGCCGTGCTGGACGACACCTGCGGAAACCTGATCCAGATCGTCCAGCACCACGGGTAGGGCCCGCCTGGTGCGGGCCCCGACCGGTCTCAGGCGACGTCGTCGTCGATGGCGAGTTTGAACTGGGCGTGCACCAGGCGGGCGCCGGCGCCGGCGTTGTGGGCGACCTTCAGTGCCAGGGGTGTGTCCGGGTCGACGAAGATCTCGTGGTGTTTGGTGAAGCACTGCATGCCCGGGCCGGGGACCCGGTGGTCGGTGGCGGTGGAGTCGGCACCGCCGGCCAGGCCGAGGGGGTCGCGCACGAAACGGTCGCGCAGCTCGCTGTAGTTGCCGGCCTCCCACTGGACCATGGCGATCAGGCTCGCCCAGCCGGAGACGGAGGGCCAGACGAGGCCGGAGCGTGCGTCCTCGTCCCAGTCCTCGACCACGTGGCCGTCGGGTTGGCGGACCTGGTGCATCCCGTGGGCGTCGTAGGACTCCTCGTCCCCGAAGGGGAACCGCACGATGTGGTAGGCACCGTCGTCGGGCACGGTCTGGTCGAGGTCGCGGATGAGGGAACAGATGTGCAGTGCCAAGGCGACCAACTCCTCGATCGGGTGCTCGGGACCCGATCATTCCACGGCCCGAGCGCCCCTGTCCGTTGGTCGGCCGGATCCTGCCGTACCCGGCCGGAGACCGACACCTGGGTTCCGTTTCGCCCCTCTCCGGCCGGTGAGAGTTCAAGAGATTCGGACGCTCACGCCAGCAGAACTGCCGTTCTTGCGGATGGATACTCATTCATGCGAACAGATCCCAACCCATGCGCAGTAGCAGGGCGAGCACGACCACGAGCAGGACGGCGCGCACGAAGCCGCTGCCGCGCTCGAGAGCGGTGCGGGCACCGATCTGGGCGCCGACGATGGTGCACGCGGCCAGGGTCAGGCCCAGGACCCAGTCGATGTGGCCGCCGACGGCGAAGACGACGAGAGCCCCGAGGTTGGTGCAGGCGTTGACGATCTTGGCCGTGGCGGAGGCGGTGACGAAGTCCAGCCCCAGGACGGCGGTGAGGGCGATGATGAGGAAGACGCCGGTGCCGGGTCCGATGAGGCCGTCGTAGAAACTGATGCCCAGGCCTGCCAGGGCGATCGTGGCCAGGAGGCGGTTGCGGGTGTCGAGGCCGGGGTCGGGTGCGGCCCCCATCGTGGGGCGGAAGTAGACCATCAGGGCCACACCGGCGAGCACGACCATGATGACGGGTTGCAGGACCTCGCTGGTCAGGGCGGTGGCCAGGCCCGCGCCGAGGCCGGAGCCGACCAGGGCGAGCAGGGCCGTGGGCACGACGACGCGCGGTCGGATCCTGACCTTGCGGGCGTAGGTGAGGGCGGCCGAGGTGGTGCCGAAGACCGAGGCGAGTTTGTTGGTGCCCAGGAGTGTGGCCAGGGGTGCCTGCGGGGCGCCCACCAGGAGGGCGGGCAGGAGCAGGAGTCCCCCTCCCCCGACGACGGCATCGATCCAACCGGCGGCGAGGGCGACGGCGAGCAGGAGGCCGAGGAGTTCGGGTTCCATCGGTCACTGCTCCGGGGACGGGAGTGAGAGGATCATGGGTTCTTTCCTGGCGGGGGCACCAGAGATGGGGTTCGTGTCGGACGGAGAGGAGATTACACAGAAATTTCTGTTTTACGGTGTAGATTCCTTGAGGTGGAGAAAAGACGGTGAGACCCGGGGCACGGGGCCTCACCGTCGGCCGAAGAGGCTCAGAAGCCGGAGGCGGAGAACCAGGAACGCGCCTCTGCCAGGACGTCCGGGGCCAGCTGGTGGCCTCCGGGGTGCTCGTGCTCGCTCAAGCGCGCCCCTCGCTCACGCAGCTGACGGCCCAGTAGACGGGCCTGGTCGATGGTGGTAATGGGATCGGCCACACCCGAGCCGAGGAAGACCGATGTGGCGCTCAGGTCGACCGCGGCGGGTTCGCGCCCCTGCAACGGGGCCCCGGCCGCGAAGAGGGCGGCTCCGGCGAGCAGGCCGGGGTGGAGCAGCAGCAGGGCCGCGCCGGTGTTGGCGCCGTTGGAGAACCCGCTGACCACGATGCGCTCGGGGTCCAGCCCGTAGGCCCGGACGGCCTCACCGGTCCAAGCGGCCAGCTCGCCGGTGCGCTCGACGAGGTCCTCGACGTCGAAGACCCCTTCGCGCAAACGGCGGAACCACCGGTTCATGCCGTTCTCGTCGACCGTGCCACGCGGGGACAGCAGGGCCGCGCCGGGCGCCAGGGCACGGCCCAGGGGCAGCAGGTCGTGTTCGTCGGCGCCGGTGCCGTGCAGCAGCAGGAGGGTGGGCGCATCGGCCTCGGTGGCCGGTTCCCACACGTGCTCGTAGTCCCCCAGAGCCATCAGCGCACCTCCAGCTCGGGCAGGGAGGCGGCGATCTGTTCGCGGCGCGGCTCCAGCCAGGGCGGGAGCTTCAGGGAGCGGCCCAGCTCCAGCAGGGGCTCGTCGTAGTCGAAGCCCGGTCCGTCGGTGGCGATCTCCAGGAGCACTCCCCCGGGTTCGCGGAAGTAGATGGAGGTGAAGTAGCTGCGGTCGCGGATCTCGGTCACGCCCACCCCTTCCTGGGCCAGGCTCTGGCGCCAGGACTCCTGGGCCCGGCCGTCGGGCGCGCGGTAGGCCACGTGGTGGACGGTTCCCGCGGCGACCAGTCCGCGTTCGGAGGCCGGGCGGGCGAGCACGTCGACGATGGTGCCCACGCCCTCGGTGGCGGCGTTGGTGCGGAAGCGCAGGCGGCCCTGGTCCTCGCTCTCCAGGCGGAAGCCGAGCTGGCCGTGGAGCATCTCGACGGTGCCGTCCACGTCCTGTTCGGTCAGGGTGACCGAGCGGATGCCGCGGATGGCGTGCTGGGGCGGGACCGCTCCCCCGTCCCAGGGTTCGGTGTCGTGGTGGTCGGGGCCGGCGGCGAGTTCGATGAGCAGGCCGTCGGGGTCGCGCAGGGTGAGCACGTCCTCCTGGGCGCGTTCGGTGGGGCGGCTGGTGGGCACGTCCAGAGCTGCCAGGTGCTGGGCCCACCAGCCCAGGGAGCCTTCGGGGACGGAGAAGGTCGTGGTGGTGGCCTGGCCTGCGCCGATGCGGCCCTTGGGCGCGTCGGGCCAGGGGAAGAAGGTCATGATGGTGCCGGGGTTGCCCGCGCGGTCCCCGTAGTAGAAGTGGTAGGTCTCGGGGGAGTCGAAGTTGACGGTGCGCTTGACCATGCGCATGCCCAGCGCGTTGAGGTAGAAGTCGGCGTTGGCCTGTGGGTCGCTGGCGATGGCGGTCACGTGGTGGATCCCCGCCGGGCGCACGTCCATGTCGTCTCCGTTTCCGTGGGGCCGGCCGGTTCTCGGCCCATGTAGTTGAATATTAAACGACATCTTCCGGCGCTGTCTTCCCCACTCTGCCCGCAGGCGGCTCCCCTGTCGCCCAACACAGCCCCAAGGCCGCCTGCGGTCTCAGCTCAGCCGACGCAGGCGCAGAGCCACGAGGGCGGCCAGCACGGTCAGGACGGCAGCGAAGGCCAGGGCCCCGTTCCAGCCCACCGCGTCGTAGACCAGCCCTCCCATCCATCCGAACAGGCTCGATCCCAGGTAGTAACACAGGGTGTAGATGGACGTGGCCTGGGCGCGGGCGCGTACGGCCTGTCTGCCCACCCAGGCCGAGGCGGTGGCGTGGGCGCTGAAGAAGGCGAAGGTGAGCACGAGCAGGGCGGCGATCACCACGGCGAGGGAGGGGGCGGCCAGCGTGGCCAGTGCGGCCACCATCAGTGCTCCGGCCAGGGTCAGTACGGTGTGTCCGCCCCAGCGCACCGTCATGGGCCCGGCCGCGGCCGAGCCGGCCATGCCTGCGGTGTAGGCCAGGAACAGCAGGGAGGCGGCTGCCTGGCTCAGGCCGAAGGGTTGGTCCATGAGGCGGAAGCCCAGCAGGTTGTAGACGGTCATGAAGGCGCCCATGAGCAGGAGGGCCTGGGCGTACAGGGGCAGTAGCCCGCGGGTGCTCAGGGCCGCGCGCAGGCGTGCGGCCATGTTCTCTCCCCCGTTGTCGTGGGGGCGGGGGGCGGTGGAGCGGGTCCGGGTGCGGGGCAGGACCAGGACGAAGACGGCCAGGGCGAGCAGGCCCAGCAGGGTGTTGGCGCCCACGCCCCACTGCCAGCCGCCGTACTCGGCTGCCATACCGGCCAGCAGGCGTCCGCCCATGCCGCCCAGGGGGTTGCCGGCGATGTAGAGGCCGGTGGCGCGGGGGACGTCGGCGGGATGGATCTCCTCGGCGAGGTAGGCCACGGCGGCGGCCGGGACCCCGCCCAGGGCGGCGCCCTGGAGGGCGCGCAGGGCCAGCAGTGGCAGCAGGTCGCCCGTGAGGGGGGCCACGCATCCCACGAGGGTGGCCAGGGCCAGGGACAGGGTGATGACGCGGGCCCGGCCCAAGCGGTCGGCCAGGCCGCTCCATACCAGGGTGAAGCCGGCCATGCCGCCGGTGGCCAGGGAGATGGTGAGGGCGGCCTGGGCGGCGGTGGTGTCGAAGTCCTGGGCCACGGCGGGCAGGATCGGTTGGACCGACCACAGCTGGGCGAAGGTCGCCACTGCTGCGGCGATCAGGGCGATGACCGTGCGCCGGTAGGCCGGGGTCCCGGCCCTGGGGCGTGAGTCTCGGTCGGGTGTGGATGTGCTGGTCACGGTCATGATTCCACGCTAGGAAGACGCGTTTTCATACGTCCAATGCATGATTTGCCGTTGTTGCATACTGTTACGTATGGATTCTCCCGAGGTGGATCGGTTCCTGGGGGCGTTGGCGCCCCGGCTGCGGATGCTCAGGGCGGTGGCACGTACCGAGCACATCACCCAGGCCGCGGAGTCGTTGCAGATGCCCCAACCCACGCTGAGCAGGTCCTTGGCGCGGTTGCAGGAGGAGCTGGGGCCGTCCCTGGTCGAGCGCACGGGGCGGGGTGTGCGCCTGACCCGGGCGGGGCGGTTGTTGTTGCCGCACGTGGAGCGTGCGCTCGAGGACCTGACGCACGGGGTGTCCGAGCTCACCGGTGGGGAGCAGGGCCGGGTGGCGCTGACCTTCCTGCCCACGCTCGGGGTGGAGGTGGTGCCGGCGCTGCTGCGGGGGTTCCGGGTCGAGCACCCGGGTGTGCGTTTCTCCCTGACCCAGGAGCCGTGGGCGCAGTCGTTGCGCAGGCTCTCGGCGGGCGGTGCGGATCTGGCGCTGACCTCTCCCCTGCCCTCGGTTCCGGGGCTGGCCGCGGCGGTGCTGCACACGCAGGCGCTGCGGTTGGTGCTGCCCGAGCACCACCGGTTGGCCTCCGGCGGTGCGGCGGAGGTGCCTCTGGCTGCGGTGCGGGAGGAGTTCATCCTGCTCAAGCCCGGACGAGGGGTGCGGCACCTGACCGATCGGTTGGGTGAGCGGGCCGGTTTCACGCCCCGGGTGGCCTTCGAGGCCGACGACATCGCCACCGCACGCGGGTTGGTGGGCGCGGGGTTGGGGGTGTCGGTGCTGCCGGCGCGTCCGGAGGGTCCGTTGCCGGGGACGGTGGAGCGGGCGATCGCGGACGGGCAGAGCGAGCGCCCCATCGGTGTGGTCTGGCCCGTGGAGGGGTCGGGGGGCGGGTACGAGCCGCCGGCGGTGGGCCTGTTCCGGGACTACGTGCGCCGGGTGGGGCCGCAGGTCATCCCGGACCTGACCGGGTGAGGGGCGGTCCCGTACGTGCGGGCCCGCCCCTTCTGCGGTGCGGGTCCGTGCTCAGGCCCAGAAACCGAAGCTGTACAGCAGTCCGTTGGTGGCGGCGATGACGCCCAGGGCCAGGACCGAGCCCACCACGTAGGAGGTGCGCAGCGACCGGATCAGGTACTCCAACGAGACCAGGTTGTTGAGCAGGAAGTATCCCAGCATCGTGGCGTGCCAGAAGGAGTCCACGGACAGGGGCTCGAAGTAGGAGGGGGCCCCGGTCCACACGTCGGTCTCGGTGGTGAACCAGGACCAGGCCAGGGCGGCCCCGTACCCGAGGGGGATCTGCAGGAGCGGCAGGAGCAGCAGGGGCAGGAGTTTGACGAAGCTCCACAGGCCCGGCTGTCCGGCGCGGCGTGCCTGGGCCTGGGCACGGCGGGTGGCGTCCTGCTCGGCGCGCAGGCGCTCGCGGTGGGCGCGCTGCTCCTCCTGCTGCCTGCGGCGCTGTTCCTCCTGCTGCCTGCGGCGTTGTTCCTCCTGCTGTCGGCCGGCCTGGTCCTGTCGGCCCTGCTGGGGGCCGGTCCGGGAGCGCGGCTCGCCGTACAGGTCCGCGTAGGGGTCCTGGTTCTGTGCCCCTGGTCCGTACTGGGCGGTGGGCGGGCTCTGCTGCTGGGTGGCCGGCAGGGGTGCGGTGCCTCGGGGACCCTGCTGGGACTGGCCCAGGACCGAGGTGGCGTCGTTGGTGCTCTGGCCGGTCGGTGCGTCCTGGGGTGCTACCCGGGTCCGGGCGTCGTCGCCCAGGGCGTGTGCGGCCGCGGAGCCGCCGGCAGCCCCTGCGGCTCCGCCCAGGAGTGCGGTTCCGCCCGGGCCCGTGCCCTGCTGGGTGCGCTCGTGTGCGGCGGTCTCGCCGGCGGAGGTGGCCAGGGCCTTGTTGACCTGGGCGACCTGTTCCTGCACCCCGGACATCACGGCGGGGGGCAGCCAGGCGGTTCCTGCGGGCACGTCGCCGACGTAGTCCAGGATCTGGCCGGGGGTGGGGCGTGCGCCCGGGTCCTTGGCCAGGCAGGCCGAGACCAGTTGGCGCAGGCTCTCGGGCAGGTGGCTCAGGTCGGGTTGGTGGTTGATGATGCGCATGACCATCGTGGGCATGTTGCCCTCGCCGAAGGGGCCGTCCCCGGTGGCTGCGTAGGACAGGACGGCGCCGTAGGTGAACAGGTCGCCGGCGGGGGTCAGGGTCTGGCCCTGGACCTGTTCGGGGCTCATGAAGCCGGGTGTGCCGATGACCGACTGGGTGGCGGCGGTGCCGTCGGTGGCGCGGGCGATACCGAAGTCGATGACGCGGGGCCCGTCCTCGGCCAGCAGGACGTTGCCGGGTTTGAGGTCGCGGTGGATCAGGCCCACGCGGTGGATCTCGGCCAGGGCCTCGGCCAGTCCGGCGGCCAGTACGCGCACGGTGGGCTCGGGCAGGAGCCCGTGGTTCCGGACCGCCTCGTCCAGTGGGAGGGAGGGCACGTAGGAGGTCACCAGCCAGGGGACCTCGTCCTCGGGGTCGGCGTCGATGACCGGTGCGGTGAAGGCGCCGCTGACCTGGCGTGCGGCGTTGACCTCGCGGGCGAAACGTTCGCGGAAGGAGGCGTCGGCGGCCATGTGCGGATGGATGCGTTTGATCGCCACGGCGCGGCCTCCGGCGGAGCGTCCGAAGAACACCTGACCCATCCCGCCGGCGCCCAACCGGCCGATCAACCGGTACCGGCCGATGCGCTCCGGGTCGTTGCTCTCCAAAGGACCCAACGTCCTCACCCTCCGACTCTGCCGTGTCTGTCTTGCCTGCGGCTCCAGTGATCGTAGCCAACCACGCGTGGTGCCGGGGACGCAGCGGTGTGCGCGGGGCGCGTCATCGGCCGTGCGGCGCCCGGGCCGGGCGCCGCACGGCGGCGGTGTGTGTGCACAGTGTGCGGGCCTCCTGCCGGCCCGCGGGGTTCGCACCGGTCCGGGTGTTCTGCCGGGGTGGTGCTGGTCGGGACGGGGCGGTGGCCCGCAGGGGCGAGGGCCTGGTTGGCCGTGTGCGGCCATCGGTGTCGGAGGCGGGACGGGGGCGGGTATGGGGCTCTAGGGTCGGTGACATCACGGGAAGGATCAGGACATGGACCTCCTCGACGGGCTGCGCGTCGACGCGCGGTTGCGGAAGGTGGCGCGTCCGGCGTTCGTGCCGCGGATGGTCCGCCGTGACCGGGAGCTGGTGGAGCAGGCCCTGGCGCGCGGCGGGTTCGATCTGGTGCGGGTTCCGGCCCGGCCGTTGCCGGTCCGGGGGGTCGCGCACCTGTTGGGGATACCCGAGTCCGATCATGTCCGCTCCGTCAGGTCCGGTACCACCATCGGTGCGGTCCTGGCGTGGTCGGCGCGGCACCCGGGACGGATCCGGCATGCGGGGGCAGAATTGGACGTGCTCTTCGACCGGTTGTTCGCCGAGCGCCGGACCCTCCCCCGTGAGGACGTGCTCTCCTGCCTGGCGCCCGCGGCGGTGGAGGAGGCGCTGCGTTACGGCTCCTCCGCGCAGACCACGGGCCGTTGGGCCCACCGGGACACCGAGGGGGCGGGTGAGCACCTGTCGTTCTCCCCGTGTGCGCGCTACTGCTCGGGGGCTCCGCCGGCCCGGTCGGAGGGTGGGGCGGCCTTGCAGGTGCCGGCCGAGCAGGCGCCGGGGTCGGTTCCGGTGGCGGCGCCGCGGCGACGCCGGATGTTGACGGTGCGGGGGTTGTCGGACCTCCCGGTGAAGGTGGGTGTGTGTTAGTGGTTCGGCAGCGGGGCGGGTCAGGGGCGTTGCGGTGGCGCCTCGGGGGCCTGGCGGCGTTGGTTGTGGGGCTGGTGGTGCTGGCCGTGGCCGCCGCGTTGGTGCTGGTGCCGTGGCCGGACGAACAGGAGCACCCGCACGCCGAGGGGAATCTGCGCCGGCTGGCCGATGCCCGGGGGATGGATCTGGGTGTGGCGGTGGCGGTGGAGCCCTTGGCCCAGGACAGCACGTATCAGGATGTCGTCTCGGGCAACTACACGTCGATGACGGCCGAGAACACGATGAAATGGTCGTTGGTCCAGCCCGAGCGGGGCGGGTTCGACTTCAGCGGGCCGGACGCGCTGGTGGATTTCGCCGACGAGCACGGGATGTCGATGCGCGGGCACACACTGACCTGGCACAACCAGCTGCCGGGGTGGTTGACCGAGCGCGAGTGGCAGGAGGAGGAGCTGCGCCAGGTGCTGCAGGAGCACACCGAGGCGCTCCTGGGGCGTTACCAGGGCCGGATGCAGGCGTGGGACGTGATCAACGAACCCTTCGAGGACGACGGGCCCGAGCTGCGGGAGAACCTGTGGCTGGAGACGATGGGCGAGGACTACATCGCCCATGCGTTGTGGACGGCCAACGCGGTCGATCCCGAGGCCGAGCTCTACATCAACGAGTTCAACGTCGAGGGCGGCGGGGCCAAGTCCGATGCGTTGTACGAGTTGGCCTCGGACCTGCTGGAGCGGGGCGTGCCGTTGCACGGGATCGGTTTCCAGAGCCATTTCGTGCACGGCCGGGTGCCCGATGACCTGGTGCAGCAGATGGAGCGCTTCACCGATCTGGGGCTGGACGTGGCCATCACCGAGCTGGACGTGCGTATCCCCGAACCCGTGGATCGGAAGCAGATCGAGGAACAGGGGCAGGAGTACCGGCAGGTGGTGCAGGCGTGTTTGGAGGTGGAGCGCTGTCCGGGGGTGACGGTCTGGGGCGCGGCCGACCACCATTCGTGGGTGCCCGAGTGGTTCCCGGGTACCGCGGAGGCGTTGCCCTTCGACGAGCACTACGTTCCCAAGCCGGCACGCAGCGGCATGGTCGACGCGCTCAGCCGCCGGCCGGGAGGGGGTCCTCGGTCCGACCGGTGAGCGGCTCCCCCGGGCCCTGCCGGGACCGGGACGCCGTGGTACCGGGGTGTTGAGGGCCCGGGGGCTTCCATGCCCTCTGTTGCCGAAGATGCGGGCGTGCGCACATTGGGCTGGTTCGCTGCCCCGCCCCGGTTGGAGTCCCCGTGCACCCGCGCCCTTATGCGGCGCCGGCACGCGCGAAGGACCTGTCGGGGTTGCCGCCGGCCTTCTTGGACGTGGGTTCGGCCGAGACGTTCCGGGACGAGGTGGTGGCTTTCACCTCCCGTGTCTGGTCCGCGGGCGGTCACGCGGAGCTGCACGTGTGGCCGGGGCCTGCCACGCCTTCGACGGGCTGGCCCCGGAGGCCTCGGTGAGCCGTTCGGTGGTGGCCCAGCGGTTGCCGTGGTTGTTGCGGGTGTTGGGTCGTTGAGGGTTCCGTGTGGGGCGAGTACCTGCAGCACTCCCCGGTGGAGGGAGTGCTGCAGGCGCTCGGTGGGCGCCGCGAGCCCGGCCTTGACGGTGTAGATTCTCCCCTCGGGCGCGGTGGGCGCCGGGGTCAGGCCAGCACAGTGATGCCCAGGGCCGCCAGGAGCGCGCCGGCCTGAGCGGGCCCGATGTTGGCCCCGCGCAGAGCGCCGGCCTCCTGCAGGGTGGGCTCGCCCAGGTCGGCTCCGCGCAGGTCGGCCCCCCGGAAGTCGGCCGCCACCCAGGTGGCCCCGCGCAGGCGCGAGTCGACCCAGACGCTCTCGCGCAGGTCCGTTCCGGACAGGTCGGCCTCGTCCATCCGCAGCCCTTCGAGCCGCTGCCCGCGCAGATTCAGTCCCTTGCAGCGGGCGAGCATGAGGTTGCACTGGGCGAAAGTGGGGCCGACCCCGCGCAGGCCGGTCAGGTCCGCGCCGGTCATGCGGCAGGCGGTGAAGGCGGTGTCGGCGAGCAGGGCCCCCCGGAAGTGGGTGTTGGCCAGGTCCAGTCGTTCGAAGCGGGCGTCGGTGCAGTCGGTGTGGGAGAAGACGGCTCCGGAGGCGCTGCCGCCGGTGAGGCGGGCCTGGTCCAGCACGGCCCGTTCCAGGCGCGCCCCGTCCAGGCGGCAGTCGGCGAAAGCGGCCCCGGCCAGGTCCGCCCCGCGCAGGTCGGCGCCGGACAGGTCGCAGCGGGTGAAGACCCGCGGGTCCGGCGCGGGTGCGGACAGGGTCCGGCGCAGGTCGGCGCCGGACAGGTCGGCCCCGGTGTGGTGGCTGGTGTCGGGATCGATACTCATGGGCGCCGATCCTAGGAGGGGGTCCCGACAGTCCGGCCTCATTCCTGCAGTTTCAGGGCCAGGAAGAGGTCGACGCGGTGTTCGAGGTTGCTCAGGTCGCGGCCGGTGATGTCCTCGATGCGGCCGATGCGGTAGCGCAGGGTGTTGACGTGCACGTGCATGGCGGCGGCGCAGCGCTGCCAGGAGCCGGAATGGTCGAGGAAGCGCTGGAGGGTGTCCACGAGTTCGGAGCGGTGGTCCCGGTCGTAGGCCAGCAGCGGACCCAGCAGGCGGTCGCGGTAGGAGGACTGGACCTCTTCGGGCACCGAGGCGAGCAGGAGTTCGTGGGAGTCGATCTCGGCGCCGGCGATGACGCGGGAGCGTCCGCCGCGCAGTTCGGCCAGGCGGCGGGCGTGCCGGGCCTCGACGGCGGCCCCGCGCAGTTCGGCCACGCCGCGGGCGGCCGAGCTGAGCCCGATGGCCAGCCGGTGGTCGAGCAGGCCGCCCTCCAGCACGCGTGCGCGGTGGACCAGGTCGGCGCGGATGTGGTCGGCGCGTTCGCGGGCGGGGCCGTCGATGTCGGTGACGGGCACGACGGCGAGGGTGTCCTGGTCGCCGGTGACCACGGAACCGGGCCAGGCGGCGACGAGTTCGGCGAGCACCCGCCGGGCCAGGTCGGGGACGCGGGGGCCGGGGAGCATGGTGGCGCTGACGACGACGTGTCCGGTGTCGTGGTCGTCGTCGGTGGGGTCCACGCCCTGCATGAGGGCGGTGACCTCGTCGAAGCGTTGGGCGGCCAGCAGGCGGGGCAGGCCTTCCAGGTGGCGGGCGTGGGTGAGGGCGCGTTCGTCGGTGCGGCTGCGGCCCAGCACGGCCATGGAGGTGAGTTCGGCGACGGCCTCGTGCTCTTCCTCGCTCCAGTCGTTGTGGTCCCCGGCGCACACCAGCAGCCAGGTGGCCAGGGGGTGGGAGTCCTTGCTCTGGACGGGCCAGAGACTGACGAGGGTGTGGTCGGACTCCTCCAGGCGTGCGGTGTGGGGAAAGTCCGACCAGGTCAGGGCGCGTGCGGCGAGGCTGTCGGCCTCGTGGGGGGCGAGGGGGGCGGTGGAGGCGGCCACGGGTCTGCCGGTGGAGGAGAGCACCCAGGCGCGCAGGCCCGCCTGGGTGGCGGCCTGGGTGAAGGCGGCGGGGAAGTCCGCGCCGGCGGCCAGGTCCGCCATGTGGCGGCGGTGGCGGTCGCGGGTCTCGGCGATGGTGGTGAAGCGGTGCCGGGTCAGTGAGCGCAGGACCTCTTCGGTGACGGCGCCGAAGGAGGTGTCGGTGGGAACCTCGACCAGGGGGAGGTCGTGTTCCCGGCAGGCGGCGACCAGGTCGGGGGGTACGTCGCCCAGGGCGGTCCCGGCCCCCACTGCCACGGCGCCGGCCTCCGCGACCGAGGACACGAAGGTCTCGGAGTCCTTCGGGGTGTGGTGCCACATCATGCCGGTGAGGACGAACTCTCCGCCGCGCAGGTAGCGGGCGGGTTCGAGCAGATCGGTGGTGTAGGCCCACCGGATGGTGCGGTGGGCCTGGTCGGCACCTGTCAGAAAGCGCAGACGCAGCCCTTTGACCGCGATCAGTTCGCTGATCTGCATGGACATCCTCTGTGGCTCCGATGGATCGGTGGTGGGTGTTCGTTCACTTGTAGGAAAGACCAACTGTAACGCCTGGTCGCAAAAACTCTTCATGTCATCACGTTCTGGCTGGCCTGCCCGGGACAGTGATGTACTCCACAAACGGGCACCGGTGAGTGGTGCCCAGGACCCGATCGTGCGTCGGCTGTGACGGCGCACTGGCAACGACGAGGACGAGCATGGAATTCCTGAGCCCCTCCACTCTGGAGGAAGCGCTCGAGGCCAAGCACGCCCATCCGGACGGGGTGCCCATCATGGGCGGCACCGATGTGATGGTGGAGCTGAACTTCGACAAGCGCCGCCCCCAGACCCTGATCGATCTCTCGCGTGTTCCTGAGTTGGCCGAGTCGGGCCCCGAGCAGGGGCGGATCCGTCTGGGTGCGGGGGTGTCCTACACCCGGATCGTGGACGGGCTGGGTACGAGCGCTCCGGCGTTGGCCAAGGCCTCGCGCACGGTGGCTTCCCCGCAGATCCGCAACCGGGGCACGGTGGGCGGGAACCTGGGCGGGGCCTCCCCCGCCGGCGACACCCATCCGGCCCTGCTGGCCACCGACGCGGTGGTGGAGCTGGCCTCGGTGCGGGGCCGGCGCACGGTCCCGGCGCGGGAGTTCTACCTGTCGCTGCGCGAGACGGCCTGCCGCGAGGACGAGCTGATCACTGCGGTGCTGCTGCCGGAGCCGACCGGGCCCCAGCAGTTCGCCAAGATCGGGACCCGCAACTCGATGGTGATCGCTGTGACCTCCTTCTCGCTGGCACTGGACCCGCACACGCGCACGGTGGGCACCGGGTTGGGTGCGGCCGCGCCCACACCGGTGCGTGCGGAGACGGCCGAGGAGTTCCTGGCCGCGGAGTTCGACTGGGAGAACGGGTCGAACCTGTCGGAGGCCACGGTGCGCCGTTTCGGTGACCTGGTGGCCTCGGCGGCCCGCCCCATCGACGACCAGCGGGGCAGTGCGGAATACCGCAAGCACGCGCTCGCAGTGATGGCGCGGCGTGCGCTGAGCTGGTCGGTGACCGACTACCGGAAGGGAGCCACGCGATGCGCGTGACGTTCAACGTCAACGGTGAAGACGTGAGTGCCGACAACGTCTGGCCGGGTGAGAGCCTGCTGTACGTGCTGCGTGAGCGGCTGGGGCTGCCGGGCAGCAAGAACGCCTGCGAGCAGGGCGAGTGCGGTTCCTGCACCGTCTATTTCGACGGCGAGACGGCGTGTTCGTGCATGATCGCGGCCGGTCAGGCCCAGGGGCGCCAGGTGCGCACCGTGGAGGGGCTGGCCCAGGGCCACGGCAAGGGCACCGACGAGCGGCCCCTGGGCGCGGTCCAGGAGGCGTTCGTGGAAGCCGGTGCGGTCCAGTGCGGTTTCTGTACGCCGGGGCTGCTGGTGCAGACCGATGACCTGTTGGAGCGTACGGTCGGTGCCCGTGGTCAGGCGCCCGACGACGCGGAGATCCGCGAGGCGCTGGCGGGCAACCTGTGCCGGTGCACCGGTTACGAGAAGATCATCGACGCGGTGCATCTGGCGGCCGAGCGCCGTGCGCAGGCCGGGAGCGGCGCATGAGCGGGGCGTTGGTCGTCGAGGGCGCCCATGTGGTGACGGTCTCCGGTCAGGAGTTCGTCGACGGCCACGTGGTGGTCGAGGGCGGGCGTGTGGCGGCGGTGGGCGCCGGTCCGGCCCCGTGGGTCCCGGAGGGGGCCGAGCGGGTGGACGGGCGCGGGTGCCTGCTGACGCCGGGTCTGGTCAACACCCACCATCACCTGTACCAGTGGGCGACCCAGGGGCTGTTCGCCGACGGCACGCTCTTCGAGTGGCTGGTCGGTTCCTACCGGATGTGGGCGGGCATGGACGCTGCGGTGGCCTCCCAGACCACGTCGGCGGGGTTGGCGCACCTGGCGCTGTCGGGGTGCACGACCGTCTCCGACCATCACTACGTGTATCCGTCGGGGCGCGGTGACCTGGTAGCAGCGCAGGTGGAGGCCGCCCGTGAGGTGGGTGTGCGCCTGGACCTGGCGCGCGGGTCGATGGACCGCGGGCAGAGTCTGGGCGGTCTGCCCCCGGACGAGGTGGTGGAGTCCACCGAGGGGGCGCTGGAGGCCACGGCCGCTGCGATCGACGCCCACCACGATCCCTCCTTCGATTCGATGACGCGTCTGGCGGTGGCCCCGTGTTCGCCGTTCTCGGTCTCGCGTGAGTTGATGGTGCGCGGCGCGGAGCTGGCCCGGGACAAGGGCGTGCGGTTGCACACCCACCTGGCCGAGACGATGGACGAGCAGGAGCAGTGCCTGGCCGAGTTCGGGTGCACCCCGGTGGAGTACGCCGAGTCGCTGGGCTGGCTGGGCGAGGACGTGTGGTTCGCCCACGCGGTGCACCTGTCGGACGAGGCGATCGGCAAGATCGCGCGTACGGGCACGGGTGTGGCGCACTGCCCGACCTCCAACGGGCGTCTGGGCGCGGGGATCTGCCGGGTCCCGGAGCTGGTGGAGGCCGGTGCCCCTGTGGGGCTGGGTGTGGACGGTCCGGCGTCGAGCGAGATGAGCACGATGGCCGGTGAGATGCACCAGGCGATGCTGATGGCGCGGGCCCGGTCGGGGCCCACGGCGTTGAGTGCGCGCCAGGCCCTGGAGCTGGCCACCACTGGTGGGGCCCGGGTGCTGGGGCGCCAGGAGGAGCTGGGCACGGTCGAGGTCGGCAAGGTCGCCGACCTGGCGCTGTGGCGTGTGGACGGGCTCGGTCACGACGTGATCGACGATCCGGTGGTGGCGCTGGTCTTCGGTGCTCCGCCGCCGGTGGAGCGGCTCTGGGTCGGCGGCCGGACGGTCGTGGACCGCGGTGAGTTGCGCACGCTGCCCGCTGAGAAGGCGGCGGCCCGGGGCCGGGCGGCCCACCGGGCCCTGACCAAGGAGGTGAGCCGCTGATGGCGGCGACGACACGTGTGACGGACCTGTCGAGCACGACCCGCGACGGTGTGGGCACGAGCCCGCGGCGGCCGGACGGGACGTTGAAGGTGACCGGTGAGTTCGCCTACTCGTCGGACATGTGGATGGAGGACATGTTGTGGGGGGCGACCCTGCGCAGTCCGCATCCGCACGCGCGGATCCTGGGGATCGACATCACCGAGGCGTTGAAGGTCGCCGGTGTGCAGGCGGTGCTCACGCACGAGGACGTGCCGGGCGAGAAGCGCTACGGGTTGGAGTTCCAGGACCAGCCGGTGCTGGCCTTCGACAAGGTGCGTTACAAGGGTGAGCCGGTGGCCGTGGTGGCGGCCGACCACCCGGAGACGGCCCGCCGGGCGATGGAGCGTATCCGGGTGGACTACGAGGTCCTGGACCCGGTCAGTGACTCGCGGCAGGCGGCGTTGGACCCCGACTGCCCGCTGGTGCACGAGGCCGACGAGGTGCCGCACCACCCCGAGTACAACCCGAGGGGCAACCGGCTGCGGTACCAGCCGATCCGTACGGGTGCCTTCACCGAGGCCGCCGGTTCGGCCGAGCGTGAGGAGAAGGTCCTGGAGGGGTTGCGCGCCGAGGCCGCGGCCGTGGTCACCACCGAGTACGAGGTGGGGATGCAGGACCAGGCGTTCCTGGGTCCGGAGTCGGGTATGGCCGTGCCGGCCGAGGACGGCGGCGTGGACCTGTACGTAGCTACGCAGTGGTTGCACGCGGACCAGCGCCAGATCGCCCCGGCGCTGGGTCTGGACCAGGAGCAGGTGCGGTTGACGCTGGCCGGTGTGGGCGGGGCCTTCGGTGCACGCGAGGACCTGTCGATGCAGATCCACGCGTGCATGTTGGCGCTGCACACGGGCAAGCCGGTCAAGTTCGTCTACAACCGTGAGGAGTCCTTCTACGGGCACGTGCACCGGCACCCGGCCAAGATGCGCTACGAGCACGGGGCGCGTGCCGACGGGAGCCTGCTCTACGCCACGGCCGAGGTGATCGTGGACGGCGGCGCCTACGCGTCGGCGACCCCGGCGGTGGTGGGTGTGGCCTCCTCGCTGGGGTTGGGCCCCTACGAGATCCCGAACGCGTTGATGGACGCCTACGGGGTGTACACGACCAACCCGCCGTGCGGTGCGATGCGCGGGTTCGGTGCGGTGCAGTCGTGTTTCGCCTACGAGTCGCAGATGGACAAGCTCGCTGCCGAGCTGGGGATGCACCCGGTGGAGCTGCGGGTGCGCAACGCGATGTCGCAGGGATCGAAGGTCATCACGGGGCAGGAGATCGACATGCCCCTGCCGATGGCGGAGATGCTCGAGCGTTGCCGTGATCTGCCCATGCCCCCGGAGCGTTCGACCCTCGCCGACCCCTCCGACCAGCGCATGCTGCCCGGCGGTGTGGCCGGCACGACCCGTGGTGAGGGTGTTGTGCGCGGTGTGGGTTATGGCGTGGGACTGAAGAACCTGTGCTACTCGGAGGAGTTCGACGACTACTCCACGGCGCGGGTGCGCATGGAGGTCGCGGGCGGTGAGCCGGTGGTGCAGGTGCACACCGCGGCCGCCGAGGTCGGCCAGGGGCTGGTGACGGTCAAGGGCCAGATCGCCCGGACCGAGCTGGGCGTGGAGAAGGTGGTCATCGCACCCTCCGACACCCAGGTGGGTTCGGCCGGCTCCTCCTCGGCCTCGCGCCAGTCGTACATGACCGGTGGCGCGGTCAAGGTGGCGTGCGCATCGGTCCGTGACGAGGTGTTCTCGCTGGCCCGGGCCAAGGGCCTGGTCCCCGAGGGGCTGGAGGACACCGACCTGTCGCTGACGGGCGGCAAGGTGGTCTCGGCCACGGCCGGGGCGCTGGTGTCGTTGGCCGACCTGTTGGGTGAGGCGGCCGAGGGCGGCGCGGTGGTCGAGCACACGCGCGAGTTCCACCACCGTCCCACGGAGGCGTTGGACCCGCAGTTGGGCCAGGGCGCCTCGCACACCCAGTTCGGGATGTGCGTGCACCGTGCCGTGGTGGATGTGGACGTGGACCTGGGCCTGGTCAAGGTCGTGGCCCTGGACGCGGTCCAGGACGTGGGCAAGGTCCTGCATCCCCAGCAGTTGGCGGGTCAGATCCAGGGTGGTTCGACCCAGGGCCTGGGGTTGGCGCTGATGGAGGAGATCCAGGTCGAGGGCAGCGAGATCCGCAACCCCTCCTTCACCGATTACCTGATCCCCACCATCCTGGACACTCCGCCGATGCGGATCGACGTGCTGGAGCGGCCCGACCCGCACGCGCCCTACGGGCTGCGCGGTGCGGGTGAGCCGCCGACGCTGTCGTCGACGCCGGCGATCGTGGCGGCGGTGCGGGAGGCCACCGGGCGTCCGCTCACGCACGCGCCGGTGCGGCCCGAGGACATCGTCGGTATCGACGTGTGACAGGCCGGGCGGTGCCGGAGGCGCCCCCGGCACCGCCCTCCCGGTTCTGCGTGACGGGACTCCCCGGGAGGGGGTTGCACGCCGTCGCTGCACACACCCTCTTCAGTTACGCAGAGTAATAAATAAAGAACAGTCGGTTGTCGAAACCGACGGGTCCCCCTAGGAGCGGGCATGAGCAAACAACACGAGGCCGACCGTGGCTCGACGGCGCCACCTCGGCCGCAGCGGTCCTTCCTCGACCGGTTCTTCCACATCAGCGAACGCGGGTCGACGGTGGGGACCGAGGTGCGCGGCGGGTTGACCACGTTCATGGCGATGGCCTACATCATCGTCCTGAACCCGGTCATCCTCGGCGGTGTGCCCGACGCCAACGGCGACTACCTCTCCCCCGCCCAGTTGACCACCATGACGGCGTTGTCCGCCGGCCTGGTGACCATCCTGATGGGGGTGGTCGGACGGGCTCCGATCGCGTGCGCGGCCGCTCTGGGCGTGATGGCGGTGGTGGCCTACCAGGCCGCCCCCGCGATGAGCTGGCCCGAGGCGATGGGGCTGGTGGTCTGGCAGGGCGTGGCCATCGTGCTGATGGTGGTCACCGGGGTGCGTACCGCGGTGATGAACGCTCTGCCCCACCAGTTGAAGCTGGCCATCGGCGTGGGCATCGGCATGTTCGTCGCCCTGATCGGGATGGACAACGCCGGTTTCGTCAGCGCCGGCGAAGGGACCCTGCTGCAGATCGGCCCCTCGGCCGGGGACGGCAACCTGGTGGGCTGGCCCATGCTGGTCTTCGTCGTGGGTCTGGTCCTGGCCGGGGTCATGCTGGCCCGCGGGGTCTCGGGGGCGATCTTCTACAGCATCGTCGCCGCCACCGTCCTGGCCGTGGTGGTGCACTACGCCGCGGGCCTGGGCGAGGACGCCTGGAGCGGAGGTGTGCCCAGCCTGCCCGAGAGCGTGATCGCCATGCCCGACTTCGGGTTGCTCTTCCAGGTGGACCTGTTCGGCGCCTGGAGCTCGGCCGGGCCCACCACCGCCGGGGTCATCCTCTTCACCCTGGTGCTGGCCGGGTTCTTCGACGCGGTGGGCACGATCCTGGCCATCGGCAGCAAGGCCGATCTGACCGGGCCCGAAGGGAACATGCCCCGCACCAACCAGATCCTGGCCACCGACGGTACCGGCGCGATCGTGGGCGGGCTGACCAGCTCCTCGGCGACGCTGGTCTTCGTGGAGTCCACCGCCGGTGTCAGTGAGGGCGCGCGTTCGGGTCTGGCCAGTGTGGTCACCGGGCTTCTGTTCATGGCTGCCCTGCTGTTCTCCCCGGTGTTCACCATGGTCCCGGCCCAGGCGGCCTCGGTGGCGATGGTGATGGTGGGGGCGCTGATGATGACCCAGGTGAGCCAGATCGACTGGTCGGACCCGGCGATCTCGGTCTCGGGGTTCCTGACGATCACCATGATGCCTTTCGCCTTCGACATCGCCAGCGGGATCGGGATCGGGATCATCGCCTACACGCTCCTTCGCACGGCCCAGGGCCGGATCAAGGACGTGGGATGGCTCATGTGGATCCTCACTCTCGTGTTCCTCTTCCATTTCTCCATGCACGCATTGGGGTTGTGACCGGAAACTGACCGGGAACAAGACACGGGTCGGTGACAGCCGAAACAGAAACGGCTGTCACCGACCCTTCGCGCGAACACCGTGAAAAGGACTGTTGTCCATATCGGCCGACAATCCCTCCTGCTCGTGCAACAGCGAGTGAACGAAGAGCACGGAAAACGTCCTCGCACCTGCGCGCACAAGGCCTCTGCTGGTCTCATCGGGACAGGCCGATCCCTCTCGCACGGTCACCGGTTCGATATACACGATCCGGAGCATCCACCTCTCGTGCTGGGTAGGTCTTTCACCGAACCCCCGAGCGGCGAAGGACGAACATGCGGCCGAGGATCAACGAGATCGGCGGATTCCGACTGGTCCGGGAGATCGGACGCGGAGGGTTCGGTTCGGTCCATCTGGGCGAACACGAGGACGGTCGGCGCGCCGCGGTCAAGCTGCTGCACACCACCCCCGCCACCGATCCGCATTTCTTCACGCTCTTCGCCCGGGAGGTGGAAGCCGCCCGCAAGGTCAGCCCCTTCTGCATCGCCCAGGTCCTGGACGCCGACCCCGGGGCCGAGCAGCCCTGGATCGCGGTGGAATACATCGACGGGCCGACCCTGTCCGAGGAGGTCCGGGCGGAGGGTCCGCGCGCGGGCGCCTCGCTGCAGCGCCTGGCGGTGGCGACCGCGACCGCGCTGGCGGCCGTGCACGCCGCCGGGATCGTGCACCGCGACCTCAAACCCAGCAACATCATGATCGGCCCGGACGGTCCGCGGGTGATCGACTTCGGGATCGCCCGCGCCTTCGATGAGGCCACCGCTTTCACCGCGAGCGGGATCCTGGGCACCCCGCACTACATGGCGCCCGAGCAGCTGGAGTCCGACACCAGGCTCACCCCCGCCCTGGACGTCTACTCCTGGGGCGCGGTCATGGTCTTCGCCGCGGCGGGCCGGCCCTTGTTCGAAGCCACGCGCCGGAGCGCACTCATCAAACGGATCCTGTGCGACACCCCCGACTGCGCGGTGCTGGAGGAGCCGCTGCGCACGGTGGTGGCCCGGTGCTTGCGCAAGGAGCCCGAGAACAGACCCACGGCCCGTGAACTCATCGACCTGCTCACCACCGCCCCGACCGAGCCCGAGGGTGCAGGCGGGGCCGCGGACGCGGACGGGCAGGACCCGGAGGCGACCGAACCGCTGCCCGTGGTACCCGGACCCCGCCGGGCCACGGAGCGGCACGCGCCCACGCAGGAGCAGCGGCCTCACCGCCCCGCCGGTGCGTTGCTGTTCGCCGGCCGGTACCACCGCACACCCGGGGACCTGTCCGAGACGATGCAGCGGCGTTGGGTCGACGCGCGCCAGTTGTTCACCGACCACGGTGAACGCCTGGCGCTGGCCCTCTGGCTCGCGGCGGAGCACCCCTCTGCGCCGGTGGACACCGAGCTGCTGGGGCGTCCTCCCCTGGACGCTGATCTGGCGGTGGCCCGGTTCGTGGCGCAGTCGCGCCCGGACCTGCCGCCGGTCTTCCGGGGCCGGGAGATGGATCTGACGTCGATGGGGGCGCGGGCGCGCAGCGGGTCGGCGCCGGTGGCGGCGCGGGCCGGTCCGGAGGTCATGGGGGTCATGGCCGAGCACCACTGTGCGGAACCCGAACACACCTGTGCGGGGCGCCCGTGTGCCGGCTACCGGACGCTGGTGGAGGATCTGCGGGGGTCGCTGGCGGCCGCCGGGCAGCCGGCGGCCGACCACAACCTGTGGCTGTCCGCCTTCGACGGACTGCTCGACGATCCGCCGCGGGTGTACCCGAGCGGAGCGGAGGCCACCGAATGGGTGCTGACAGTGCTGTTGGCCCCCGACCGCGGACACCGCCGGGTGGAACAGGCCCTGGAACGGGTCCCGCGTTCCTGGCACCACTTGGTCCCGCACGGGCACGCCGACGCCTCACGCACGGCCCGGGCGGGGATGGGGTTCGTGACGGTGGCGGTGTGCGGGGCGCTGGAGCAGTTGGCCCGTTCGGAGGGGCGACTGCGTGAGCACCTGCGGGAGTGGCAGGCCCATCGCCGGCAGTTCGGGGCGCACATGGCCGCGGGTGTGGCAGCGGTGGCGGCCTCGGTGGGGCTGTGTCTGACGCTGGTGCCCTGGGCGGGGACGGCGGGGCGGGTAGTGCTCCACACCTTGGCGTGCTTGTTGCCGGTGTGGGTGTGTCTGGCGTACTGGGGGTTGCGGCGGCCGCCGTGGACGGCGGTGGCGCGTGGGCGCCCGGGGTTCTCGCGGGCCTTCCGCGCCGAGGGTGAGCGTTTCCACCGGGAGTTGTCGGCGCTGGTACACGCCCGGGGCCGGGCCGACACCCATCCGTTCGTCACCCGCGCCTCGGACGTGGGTCCGTTGACGTCCCGCCCGCATCCGGTCTGAGGCTCCGGGCGCGGGCGGGACTCTTGGAGCAGACACGGTCCGGTCGGGTCAATCGCGTGTGTGGGGCCGGGTACCGGCCCGGTCGGCCTGTGCCGTTCCGGTCTCGGTCGCGGGTTCGACTCCTCCCTGTTCCGGCCGGTCCTCGTCGTCGGCGGCCTCGACCGGTACCTCCTCGCGATCCAGCACGGCGCGCATCCGGGCCATGTCGAGTTGGCCCTCCCAGCGGGCGATGACGAACGTGGCCACGCAGTTGCCGAGCAGGTTGATGGACACACGCATGCTGTCCATGAGCCGGTCGGCGCCCAGCAGCAGCGCCACCCCCGCGGCGGGGAAGGCGCCGATCGCGGTGGCGGACAGGGCGAGGAAGGCCGAGCCGGGGACCCCGGCCATCCCCTTGGAGGTCAGCAGGAGAACGAGCATCATCATGAGCTGGTCGGCCACGGAGAGGTCGGCACCGAAGGCCTGCGCGAGGAAGAGAGCAGCGATGGGCAGGTAGATCGCGGCACCGTCGAGGTTGAAGGAGTAACCGGTCGGGACGACGAGCCCCGTGGTGGCCCGCGAGCAGCCCGCGTTGCTGAGCTTCTGCATGATCCGGGGCATGACCGCTTCGGAGGAGGCCGCGCCGATGGCCAGGACGAACTCCTCCTGCGTATAGCGCAGGAACTTGAACAGGTTGACCCCGGCCAAGGTCCGGGCGATGACGACCAGGACGAGGAAGAAGACGAGTGCCGCGGTGTAACAGGCGAAGATGAGCATGCCGAAGCTGCCCAGCGAGGAGAGGCCGTAGGCGCCGATCACGAAGGCCATGGCCCCCAGGGCGCCCAACGGCGCTACGCGCATGATCCAACCGATGCAGGTGAAGATGACGTCGGTGAACCGGTCGATGAGGTCGAGCACCGGCTTGCCGCGCTCGCCCATCTTGCTCAGAGCCAGAGCAGTGAAGACGGCGAAGAAGAGCACCTGGAGAAGTTCGTTCTCGGCGAACGCGCCCACGACGCTCTCGGGGATCACGTCGAGGAAGAAGTCGGCAATGCCGGGGATCTCCTCTCCCCCGGTCACCTCGTCCAGGGAAGCGGTGTCCAGGTCGGCCGAGTCGACGTCGAACCCGTCGCCGGGGCGTAGCAGGTTGGCGACCACCATCCCGTAGAAGAGGGCGAAGGCGGTGACGACCTGGAAGTACACCAAGGCCTTGACACCGATCCTGCCGACCGACCCCAGGTCACCGACCTTGGCGATCCCGGTGACGATCACGCAGAAGATCAGGGGCGCGATCAGCATCTTGATCAGGCGGATGAAACCGTCCCCCAGGGGCTTCAGGCTCTCGCCGAGCGAGGGCCAGAAGTGGCCGATCGTGACGCCGATCGCCACAGCCGCGAGGACCTGGAAGAGGAGGGAACGGTAGAAGCGGGGGCGGCGATCAGGGGGGGGTTGCTGCCGGAACGGACGGCCATGGTGTCTCCCGCACGCAGGGGCTTTGTGGAATTTTGTTTCCTTATAGCGGAAACCGTTTCCGGCAGATTAATGCACCACGTCACACTGGGCAATGGGTACAAGGCGATCCGTATCGACCCGAGGGGCCGGGCGCGGAAACTGACGGGGAGAGGGAGCGCCTCTACGTTGCCGATGTCCACATCACGCCCTGCTCCGAGGTCCCCTCATGGACACCGACGTCAACGGGCGCAGCGGCCCGGTTCCCGAGTCCGGGACGACCGCCGGGCATCTGCGTGAGCGGCTGGGCCCGACCGGAACGAAAGTGACCTGCGACTCGGGGCGTGCGGTCACCGTTGTCTTCCGGAGGAGGCCCCGACCTTCAGGGGGAGGGAACCGGGAAACGGCTCCCTGCTGTACATGACTTCTGTGATCTTCGGTGTATGCGGACGGCGTACAAGTGCCGGGCCTACCCGGCTCCCGAACAAGTCGGCCCATTCTGTGTGGGGCCGTGGGCCCTCGAGGAGGCTCTGGCGGACCCGGGCCGGTGACACGGGCCCGGGCCGGGCGCAGACGAGCGCGGGCCCTGCGGATCCCGGGATTGGCCCCCGAGGTGCCAGAGGGCGGCGCTGTGCTCACGCGTGTGAAGATCACGGTGCAGGTCGAGCTCACCCCGGGCGCCGAGCAGGCGTCGGCGCTGTCGGCGACCCTGGGCGCGGTCAACGGGGCCGCCAACCGGGTCTCCCAGGTCGCGTTCGAGCGCGGTGTGCCGCGTGAGCACGAGCTGCGCAAGCACACCTACGCCGACCCCAAGGCCCGCGGGCTGGGCGCGCAGGCGGCCCAGCACGTGGTACGGCGGAGTCCGAGCCCGTCGGGTTCCGGCCCGAGGCTGTCCATCCCTACGACGAGCGGTGCCTGTCCTGGCAGCTGGACGCGCAGACCGTCTCGATCCGGACCACGGCCGGCCGTGTCAAGAACATCGGCTTCGCCTGTTCGGCCGAGGCACTCAAAATGCTCCGGGAGTACCGGCACAGGGCGGGTCCGACCTGATCGAGCGCGAGGGGGTGTTCTTCTACCCCCTGGCCACGTGTGAGGTGGCCGAGGCCGAGCAGTACGAGCCGGAGGGGTTCATCGGTGTGGAGCTGGGCATCGCCCACAGCGCCACCACCTCCACCGGCTACAGGGCCGCCGGGCGGGGCCTGAACCGCCACCGCAAGCGCCAACTCGCCCTGCGGGCCAGAACGACGGCCTGCGGCCGCGGTCTCTTTCCGACGCCCCAACGGGTCGCGCTCCACTCCTGGGCCCTCGCCCAGCTCGCCGGCTTCCTCGTCTACAAGGCCGAGCGGGCGGGTGTGCCCGTGGTTTTCGTTGATCCTGCTTACACGTCGCAGACGTGCGCCGCGTGCGACCACGCCGGCAAGCGCAACCGTGTGGGCCAGGGACTTTTCATCTGCCGGGGGTGCGGGGTCGTTGTCCACGCCGACCGGAACGCTTCCCGCAACCTCGCCGCCCGCGGCCAGAGCGTGTGGAACGCGGGGCGTGAGTCACGCGCCCCTGCCACCCCATAGCAGGGGGTGGCAGGACGGAGGAGCCCACCCGGCAGCCAGTTGGGCGCCACCTCCGAGCCCGACCCCTTCAGGGCCGGGTCAAGTTGACGAACGCAGGTAGGCCTGCTGGGCCAGTTCGCGGCACAACACGGCGAAGTCCGTCCCTGCGGCCGCGGTGGCCATGGGGAAGGTGGAGGTGTCGGTCAGCCCGGGGGCGACGTTGGTCTCCAGGAAGACGACCTCGCCGTCGGGGCGCACGATCAGGTCGGTGCGGGAGAAGTCGCGCAGGCCCAGGGTGCGGTGGGCGGTGAGCGCGACCTCGGCGGCGGCCTCCAGGGTGGCCCCGTCCAGGCGGGCGGGGCAGAAGAATTCGGTGCGCCCGGCGGTGTAGCGGGCGGCGTAGTCGTAGACCCCGCCGTCGGGCACGATCTCCACGGCCGGCAGGGCCTGGGGACCCTGGCCGGTGTCGAGCACCCCCACGGCCAGTTCGGTGCCCCGGACCTGCTCCTCGATGAGGGCGGAGTCGCTGTAGGCGAAGCAGGAGACCAGTGCGGCCGACAGGTCCTGGCTGGAGGCCACGGGTGCGGCACCGAAGGCCGAGCCGCCCCGGTCGGGTTTGACGAACAGGGGCAGGCCGAGCCGGTCGGCCAGGCGCTCCAGCAGTGCGGGGGCGCCCAGGTCGTGGAAGAGGGACTTGGGCAGTGTGGCCCCGCGCGGCACGTTCACACCCCGGTCGGCCAGCAGCGCCTTGGCGGTGGGTTTGGAGTAGGCCAGGCGGCAGGCCTGCGGTCGGGCGCCCACGTAGGGCACCCCTGCCAGTTCCAGGACCTCGCGGATGGCGCCGTCCTCGCCGGCCGCGCCGTGCAGGACGGGGAAGACGACCTGGGGCGGGTCCTGGGCCAGACGGTCCAGGAGTCCGGAGTCGACGTCGGTGGCCTGGACCTCCACGTCCAGGCGGCGCAGGGCCTCGGCGACGCTGCGGCCCGAGTTCAGGCTCACCTCGTGTTCGGGGGACAGTCCTCCGGCGAGGACGAGAACCCGGTCCAGGTCGGCCACGGCGGGGACCTCTTTCTGTTCTTCTGTCATCGTGCTCATTGCCCTCTGGGAGATGCTCAGGGCAGGTCGGCCGCGGGTGCCTGGCTGCCCTCGGCCGACGGGCCGAGGGTGGAGCCGAAGGTATCACGCAGGTCGAGCTCGCCCTCGATGGCGCCGACGAGGCGGCGCACGCCCTCACGGATCTGTTCGGGGGTGGGGTAGCAGAAGCTCAGGCGCATGGAGGCGCGGCCGCGGCCGTCGGCGTAGAAGCCGGTGCCGGGCACGTAGGCCACACGTTCGGTGACCGCGCGCGGGAGCATGGCCTTGGCGTCGATGCCCTCGGGCAGGGTCGCCCAGACGAAGAAGCCGCCCTCGGGTTCGGTCCAGGTGCAACCCCGGGGCATGAGAGCGGACAGGGACGAGAGCATGGCGTCGCGGCGCTCGCCGTACATGGTGTTGAAGGTCTTGATCTGTTCGCGCCAGGGGAAGGTGTCGAGGTAGCGGCGCACCACGAGCTGGTTGAAGGTGGAGTGGCTGAGCATGGCCGACTCGGCGGCCAGGACCAGTTTGGCGCGGACGGCGGAGGGGGCCAGGGCCCAGCCGATGCGCAGGCCGGGCGAGAGGGTCTTGGACAGCGACCCCAGGTAGATGACGTTGCCCCTGCCCTGGGAGTAGAGGGTGGGCTGGGCCTGGCCGTCGTAGCGCAGCAGGCCGTAGGGGTTGTCCTCGACCACGAGCACGTCGTGGCGCTCGCAGACCTGCATGACCTCGGCGCGGCGTTCGGCGGTCATCGTGATGCCGCCGGGGTTCTGGAAGTTGGGGATGGTGTAGAAGAATTTGACGGGTTTGCCCTCGCGTGCGGCGCGGGTGAGGGCCTCGTCGAGTTCTCCGGCGTCGACACCGCCCTCGTCCATGGACACGTGGCGGATGTCGGCCTGGAAGGCGGCGAAGGTGTTGATCGCGGTCACGTAGGTGGGGGCCTCGGTGAGCACGACGTCGCCGGGGTCGACGAAGACACGGGTGATCAGGTCCAGGGCCTGCTGGGAGCCGACGGTGACGATGACGTCGTCGGGTGCGGCATCGATGCCCTCGAGCGTCATGTACTCGCAGAGCTGTTCGCGCAGGACGGGGTCGCCCTGGGCCGAGCCGTACTGCAGGGCGGCCGGGCCCTCCTCGGAGACGACGTCCTTGACCAGGTCCCCGATCTGTTCCAGGGGCAGGGCGGCGACGTTGGGCATGCCGCCGGCCAGGGAGACGATCTCGGGACGCGAGGCGACGGCGAACAGTGCCCTGACCTCCGACGCGACCATGCCCTGCGCTCGGAGCGCGTAGCGATCCACGTGCGGGTCGATGCGCGAACCCTGTTGGCCGGGCTGCTGCTCTCGGTGGTCAGCGGACACGATCCACCTCCGGAGGAAGGACGGTCTGTGGGCCGTCGCGGTGCGGTCGTCGAGTACGGATGTCGAGGTCGGTGCCCGGTTCGACTCCCGGCGCGGGGCCGTGGTTCACCCGGTGCGCCCGTGAGTGCGGGCGGGGTGTGCTTGCACATACCGGCCGTGCTCGCAGGACGGACCGGTAAATGCGATCGATTCTAGGGCATCGGGTGCTCTACCCGAGCCTGCTCGCGTCCATACAGCTTGACCAGAACATGGGTAACTTTTCACTCTTTTAACCCGAGTCGGACATATCACTGATAGCTCGCATCGGCGAGTTTGGGCGCCGGGGTGCGTGTGCCTCACGGCTGCGTGCCTGCACCGATGATCCAGGAGGGACCCATGGGAGTGCGCTCGACCGCCGCCCTCGCACCGTTGGCCGCGGTGCTGCTGTGCGGTGCGCTGGCCTCGTGCTCGTCCGGACAGGAGGAGCCCGACGCGACGAGGGCCGAACTGGAACGGGCCGCCGAGGACCTGTCCGCGACGGCCCTGCGCCCGGGCGCCGAGCGCGCCTTCGCGAGCCACGGCCATCCCCTCTCCGAAGGGCTGGTGTGCTCGGTCGAGGCACCGGGGTCGCCCTCCCCCTCCAGAACACCCTCGGACTCGGAGAAGGGCGGGACGCCGGCCGACGGGCCGGCCGGGGACGGCCCGACCTTCACCGCCGCCCCCGAGCTGGGGCCGACCTTCACCGCGGCTCCCGAGGAGGAGCCGCAGGGGTACCTGATGGTGGTGTGCACCGGTAGGACCGAGGAGGGGGAGGAGGCCTCCTTCGAGGCAACGCTGCCGCGCCGGGCCCTGTTGTCCGGGCAGGAGGGCGGGGACGGCCTGTCCGGAGAGTTCGTAGGGCGTGTGGACCGGGAGGAGCTCTTCAGCACGGACTGCTTGCAGTGTTCCGACGGGGGCGGGCCACGCCCCTGAGCCGTCCCCGCCCCTGAGCCGTCCCCGCCCCTGGCGGTCCCACCGGCGGGAGCCCGGCTGTCGAGCTTCCGGGCTCCCGCGCGCACAGGCACCGGGTACGTCGTGCTCGTGTCCCTCCCGCAGCCCCCCTCGTGGCACGGCAGGGCCCGTACCCGGTTCCCCGGGCGGGGCCGTGCTCGGAGTACGGCCCCGCCCGGGCTGCGCGCTCCCAGTCCAGTACACCCGCGCAACGACAGCAACGGTTGCACCGGGTTGCCTAGGGGTGACCGATGGTCATGCCCGTGATCCTCTCGGCGTCCGTCTGCCGCAGTTGCCGCACCGCCGGGGCGGTGGAGGAGGGCAGCAGCCCCTCAGGGCCACCGGGCACGTGCACCCGCACGCGTACCTCGCTGTCGAACCGGTAGGGGCGGCTCTCGATGATGCCCCCGAGCCTGCGGCGCACGCGTGAGAGCTCGGCGCGGACGGTGACCACGTGTTCGGGGGAGTCGAAGAGGTCCTGGGAGAGCTGGCGGGCGGTGCGCCCGTGCCGGTGGACGGCCAGCAGCAGCAACAGCTCGGTGTGGCGCGGGGAGGGCCGGTAGGCCCACTCCCCGCTGTGTCCGGCCACGGCCACGGTCGGCTCGGGAGCGGCCAGGTCCAGCGTGACCGAGACGGGGGTGGACTCGCCGCGGGGTCCGGGACGCACCAGCCATCCGCCCGGCAGCGGTTCCAGGGAGCACTCCCCCAGAGCGGGCAGCCACGTGGTGGTCCCGGCCCCGTTCCGGTGGCGGGGCAGCAGGACCCTGCGTACCGGCTCCATGTGCACGGCCGCAGCTGTCCAACCGGACTCGTCCACGACCAGGGCCGGCTCGTTCAACCCCGCCAGCATGGGCGCAGCCACCGAGCGCAGGCGCTCCAGGTGGGTGTGGTGCATGCTCTGCAGGTGGGCCTCGGCCAGCCGGGCGGCGGTGTGGACCAGGGCGAGGGTGGAGGGGTGCACGGTCGAGACCGGGCCGGTGACGTCGACGGCGCCGATCAGGTGGCCGTCACGGGGGTCGTGCACGGGCGCGCACGCACACGTGAGGGTGTGCAGGTTGCGTACGTAGTGTTCGGCCGAGTAGATCTGCACCGGCCGGCCCACCGCCAGGGCGGTGCCGATGGCGTTGGTCCCGGTGCTGGCCTCGTTCCAGTAGGCGCCCTCGATCAGTCCGAGGCGGTCTCCCACGGAGCGTACGCGGTAGGAGCCCTCGCGCCACAGGATCTGTCCGGCGGCGTCGGTGACGAGCATGATGTGGTCGGCCTGCTCGGCCACCGGTACCAGTGAGCGGCGGATCAGCGGCAGGACTTCGGCGATGGGCGAGGCGGTGCGGTCGCGGTGCAGTTCCTCCGGGCGTGCGGTGCGCGGAGGCGGCCCGCTGTCGGGGTCGATTCCCAAGCGCCGCACGCGGGCCCAGGAGTCCCGCACGACCGGTCGCGGTGGTGCCGGGGCGGGGCGTCCGCTCAGAGCCGCGTCGTGTACGCGGCGCAGCAGACGTGCGTGTTCACGGACGTCGACCCCTGCCGGTAGCGCCGTGTCCAAGGACGGAAAAGACATGAGTCCCCTGAGCTCGTCTTCGCTGTGGATACACCAGTGTCGTGCCTCGGGCCGGTGGAAGCCACCCGGCCGGGACGGGCCCGTGTTCGGGGACCGCCGACGGCCGCACACGTCGGGTCCTGGGACTCGCGCGGGCCGTGGCCGCCCCGGTGTGCCCGGGAGCACCCGGGGCGGCGGCGTTCCTCAGTCGGGGGTCGGACGCAGTTCGAGGGTGCAGCACTTGGCTCCGCCGCCGGCCTTGCGGAGTTCGTCCATGTGCACGGTGTGCACGGTGTGCCCGCGGCGGCGCAGGCGCTCGGCCAGGTCGGCGGCCTCGGCGGCCATGACGACGTCGGTGCCGGTGCACACCGAGTTCAGCCCCAGGGTGGCGGCGTCGTGTTCGGTGGCCAGGAGGGCGTCGGGGAACAGTGCCTCGAGTACGCGCAGGCTCCCCGCGGAGAAGGCCTGTGGATAGTAGGCGACGGTGTTGCCGGGCAGGGCGAACAGGGCGGTGTCCAGGTGGTAGAAGCGGGGGTCGACCAGTTGGAGGGTGACCACGGGGCGGCCCAGGAAGCGTTCGGCCTCCTGGTGGGCGGCGGCCTCGGTGCGGAAACCGGTGGCGGCCAGGGCGAGGGTGTCGAGGACGACGAAGTCGCCCTCGCCCTCGTTGACGTGTTTGGGTTCGCGGGTCTCGGTGTAGCCGGCCTTGCGGAACCAGTCGAGGTAGGCGGGGCCCTCGGGGGTGCGTTCGGCGCTGGCGAAGCGGGCTCCGTAGACGCGTCCGTCGACGACCAGGCCGCCGTTGGCGGCGAAGACCATGTCGGGCAGGCCTTCGATGGGGGCGATCTCGCTGACGCGGTGCCCCAGGGCACGGTAGAGGTCGCGCAGGCGGGACCACTGGTCCAGGGCGCGGTCGCGGTCGACGGCCACGGAGGGGTCCATCCAGGGGTTGATGGCGTACTCGACCGCGAAGTGGGTGGGCGGACACATCAGGAAGTGGCGCTGTGTCCGTGCGCCGCTCGTTCGGGCCATGGGACCTCCCTGTGGGCCGGGTTCTGGCTTCCGAGTGGGAATGCTGGGGATATACCCGGGCATGCTCGGGCAAAGACCCTTGCCCGGGTGTGTCTCCCTCAGCGGCTGCCCCCATCCTTGACCGACTGGTCGGTATTGCTAGAGTCGCGGCAGTTCCGCGATTGGAGGCCCCCCGTATGCCCACCACTGTCAAGGCCGCCGTGTTCGACGGTCTCAACGCCGACCCGCGCATCAGCGGGATCGTCCTGCCCGATCCCGGTCCCGGTCAGGTGCGTGTGCGCTTGTCGGCCGCGGGCGTGTGCCACTCCGACCTGTCGTTGTCCAACGGCACTCTGCCCCAGAAGTGGCCCGCCGTGCTGGGCCACGAGGGCGCCGGGACCGTCGAGGCCGTCGGTGAGGGTGTGTCGGGCCTGTCCCCCGGCCGGCTCGTGGCGCTGAACTGGGAGCCGGCCTGCCGTACGTGCTGGCACTGCCGCCAGGGTGAACCCCACCTGTGCGAGCACGCCCTGGACGGGGCGGCCCGTCCCTACGCCGAGCTCCCCGACGGCACCCCCCTGCACCCGGGCCTCAACATCGGGGCCTTCGCCGAGGCCACCGTGGTACCCGCCAATGCCGTGGTCCCCCTCCCCGAGGGGATCGACACGGGTGTGGCCGCCGTCCTGGGGTGTGCGGTCCTGACCGCCTGGGGCGCGGTCAACAACTCCGCCCAGGTGCGTCCGGGACAGTCCGCGGCCGTGCTGGGGCTGGGCGGTGTGGGTCTGTCGTTGCTGCAGTCGGCCCGCCTGGCCGGCGCCGACCCGCTCGTGGCGGTGGACCGCTCCCCCGACAAGGAGGAGCTGGCACGTTCCCTGGGCGCCACCGACTTCGTGCTCGCCGACGGGTCCCTGGCCAAGAACGTGCGTGCCCGGACCGAGGGGCGCGGCGTCGACCACGCCTTCGAGGTCGTGGGGTCGGCCGAGGTCGTGCGTGCGGCCTGGAACTCCACCAGGCGCGGGGGCACCGTCACGGTCGTGGGGGTGGGCAGCGTGGAGGACGAGGTCTCCTTCAACGCCCTGGAACTCTTCCACCAGGCACGGACCCTGCGCGGGTGCGTGTACGGCTCCAGCGATCCCGACCGCGACATCCCCGTGGTGGCCGAACTGGTGCGTTCGGGTGATCTGCGCCTGAACACGATGATCACCGACGAGATCGCCCTCGAAGAGCTGCCCGAGGCCTTCGACCGGATGCGCCGGGGCCGTGGCGGGCGTTCGTTGGTGCGTTTCGGCGCCTGAGGCCGGGGCGCCGGTCACGCTCCGGTCACCGATGTGTACCGCGGTAGGTCCGGCCCTTGTGGCCGCGTCGCGGTGCGCGGCACAGTCGGGGCGAGCGCGCCCGCCGGGTCCGGGGCACGGACCGCAGAACGAAGGGAAGCGGATGAGCGAGAGAGCCGAACAGGCCGACGCGATCGTCGTGGGTGCCGGTCTGGCCGGGTTGGCGGCGACGGCGGAGCTGGCCGAGGCGGGCAAACGGGTGCTGCTGGTCGAGCAGGAGCCCGAGCAGTCCCTGGGCGGGCAGGCGCACTGGTCGTTGGGCGGACTGTTCCTGGTGGACACACCCGAGCAGCGGCGTATGGGGGTCCGCGACTCCGCGGAGCTGGCCCTGCAGGACTGGATGGGAACGGCCGGCTTCGACCGCCCCGAGGACGCCTGGCCCCGCAAGTGGGCCGAGGCCTACGTCGACTTCGCCGCCGGGGAGAAGCACGCCTGGCTGAAGAAGATGGGCATGTCCTTCTTCCCCGTGGTGGGCTGGGCCGAGCGCGGCGGGGGCCTGGCCGGCGGGCACGGCAACTCCGTTCCGCGTTTCCACATCACCTGGGGTACCGGGCCGGGGGTGGTGGCCCCCTTCGAACGCCGGGTGCGCGCAGCCGTGGACAGCGGCCGGGTGGAGCTGCGGTTCCGTCACCGGGTGGACGAGATGGTGGTCGAGGGCGGCACGGTGACCGGCGTGCGCGGGGCGGTGCTCGCCCCCAGCGACGTCGAGCGCGGCCGGGCCAGCAGCCGGGACACGGTCGGTGACTTCGAGCTGTCGGCGCAGGCAGTGGTGGTCACCTCCGGGGGGATCGGCGGCAACATCGACCTGGTGCGGCGCAACTGGCCCGAGTGGCTGGGCAGTCCTCCGCAGCACATGCTCTCGGGCGTGCCCGCACACGTGGACGGGCGGATGCTGGGCATCGCGGAGAAGAGCGGTGCCCGGATCGTCAACCGCGACCGGATGTGGCACTACACCGAGGGCATCACCAACTGGGACCCGGTCTGGGAGCGGCACGGCATCCGGATCCTGCCCGGGCCCTCGTCGCTGTGGTTGGACGCGACCGGTGAGCGGTTGCCGGCGCCCAACTTCCCCGGGTTCGACACGCTGAGCACTCTGGAGCACATCATGGCCGGCGGCCACGAGTACACGTGGTTCGTGCTCTCGCAGAAGATCATCGAGAAGGAGTTCGGCCTGTCGGGCTCGGAACAGAACCCGGACATGACCGGAAAGGACCTGAAGCTGGTCCTGCAGCGGGTGCTGCCGGGTGCCCCGGGGCCGGTGGAGGCCTTCAAGCAGCACGGGGTGGACTTCGCTGTGGCCGACCGGTTGCCGGCGCTGATCGAGAAGATGCAGGCGATCGCCGGCGACGGTGCCCTGGACGCCGACACGGTCACCCGCGAGGTGGTCGCACGCGACCGGGAGATGGCCAACGACTTCACCAAGGACCTGCAGGTGATGTCGATCCACAACGCGCGTTCCTACCGGGGCGACCGGTTGGGCCGGGTGGCTGCCCCGCACCAGATCCTGGACCCGAAGGCGGGCCCGCTCATCGCGGTGCGCCTGCACCTGCTCACCCGCAAGACGTTGGGCGGGCTGCACACCGATCTGGACGCGCGGGTGCTGCGTTCGGACGGCAGTGCGCTGCCCGGTGTCTACGCCGCCGGTGAGGCCGCCGGGTTCGGCGGCGGCGGGGTGCACGGCTACCGCGCCCTGGAGGGCACGTTCCTGGGCGGTTGCATGTTCTCCGGCCGCACCGCCGGACGGGCCGCGGCCGCCGCCATCGGCTGAACCCCGCCTCCCGGGCCCGGCCGTCGGCGTTCCCCGCTCGGCTCCCGGTTCACGCGGCCCGCCGGGAACGCTCGGGAAGGCCACCGGCCGCCTCGGTGCGAGGCGGCCGGTCCAGGGGGTGGACCGGGCTCTCACCGGTCCTGGGAGGGGTCTTCCTCACCGGGTGTGTCCTCGCCTGTTTCCGAGCGGCGTTTGCGGGGGCGGCCACGGCGGGGCAGGTCTCCCGCGTCCTTGGGCATGCGGCCGGCTTCGTCGAGGGCGCGGCGCAGGACGAACTCGATCTGGGCGTTGGTGCTGCGCAGTTCCTGGCCGGCCCACCGCGCCAAGGCGTCGTGGACGGCCGGATCGAGCCTCAACAGCACCTTCTTGCGCTCGGACACGGCCTCTCCCCCCTACTGGTAGAGGGTTCCGGTGTTGACGACAGGGCTGGCGGGGGTGTCGGAGCACAGCACGACCAGCAGGTTGCTGACCATGGTGGCCTTGCGTTCCTCGTCCATGTCGACGACCTCGTCGGCGGCCAGGATCTCCAGTGCACGGTCGACCATACCGACGGCCCCCTCGACGATCTCGCGGCGGGCCGCCACCACAGCACCGGCCTGCTGGCGCTGGAGCATGGCCTGAGCGATCTCGGGGGCGTAGGCCAGGTGGGTGAAGCGGGTCTCGAGCACACGTACCCCGGCCGACTCGACGCGGGCGACGACCTCCTCGGAGAGTTCCTCGGTGATGGCCTCGGCGTTGTCGCGCAGCGAGTAGGCGTGGACGTCGTCGTGGGAGTCGTAGGGGTACTTGCCGGCGATGTGGCGCACGGCGGCCTCGGTCTGGATGGAGACGAACTCGACGAAGTCGTCGACCTCGAAGGAGGCGCGTGCGGTGTCCTCGACCTGCCAGACGGCCACGGCGGAGATCTCGATGGGGCTGCCGGAGGCGTCGTTGACCTTCATCACGGAGGTCTCGTGGTTGCGGATGCGCGTGGAGACCTTGGTGCGCACGGTGAGCGGGTTGACCCAGTGCAGACCCTCGGCGCGCATGGTGCCCACGTAGCGCCCGAAGAGCTGGACGACGCGGGCCTCGTTGGGCGCGACCATCGTCAGCCCGATGGAGAGGAAGCCCCCCGCCAGGACGATCGCGAGGCCGACCCCGATGAGGAATTCGGGCATGCCCACGGCGGGCGCGAAGGCGACGGCGATGCCGACCAGGACGAGGGCCAGGGACGCCAGGAGCATGGGGCCCCCTGCTGCCCCGGAGGTGTCGCGTTCGCGGTGCTGGGGGGCGGTATCGGTAACGGACGGTACCTCAGGCACGGATTTCTCCTTTTGTCGAGTGATGACTCGAGCATAGCATTGTGATATCACTTTAAATAGACCCCCCAACCCCCTCGAGAGGAGACGAGGCCACGATGAGCGATCAGGTTCTACGCTTGCGCCCGCCCCGCCACCGTGTGGACCGGCGCGCGATCATGTGGTGGACGACCCGGGCCCTGATGACCACGGTGGCCGTGACAGCGGTCCCGGCCGTACCGGCGGTCCTCGTCGAACCGATCCGTTCCTGGTTCCTGCTCACGACGGCGGCCGTGGCCGCGGTCGGTCTGGCCGTCACCGTGGTCATGCCGCAGTGGCGTTACCGGGTGCACCGGTGGGAGGTCACCGACACCGCCGTCTACACCTCCAGCGGATGGGTGTGGCAGGAGTGGCGTGTGGCCCCCATGTCGCGCATCCAGACCGTGGACACCGCACGGGGACCGCTCCAGCGCGTTTTCGGGCTCTCCAGCGTCACCGTGACGACCGCTTCGGCGGCCGGACCGATCGAGATCAGCGGCCTGGACCACACACTGGCCACCGAGGTGGTCGACCAGCTCACCGAGACCACCGAGGCCACCCCGGGGGATGCCACATGAGCCCGAACGAGGAGGAACCGGCCGGCGCCTGGCAAGGCCTGAGCCGGCTGAGCGTGTGGGCCGACGCCGCCGTCGGGGTACTGTTCACGGCCCCGGTGGCGATCGGTCTGACCATCGGTCTGGCCCTCGCGCCCTGGGCCTGGTGGTGGGCGGTGCTGCCGGTCCCCGCCGCGGTCCTCGTCCTCGCGGGGACGACCTACCTGGACCTGCTGCGGCTGCGGGCGGTGCGCTACCGGGTCACCGACGAACGCATGGAGATGCGTTCGGGCCTGATCGCCAAGGCCTACCGTTCGATCTCGCGCGAGCGGGTCCGCAGCGTCGACGTGGCCGCGCCCCTGTACGCGCGTGTGTTCGGTCTGTGCACGGTCACCGTAGGTACCGGGGAAGCTGCAGGGGCGGGCGGTTCCGAACAGCTGCAGCTGCAGTTCGTCACCGCCGGACAGGGCGAACAGCTGCGGCGTGAGCTGCTGCAGCGCGGCCCGGTCCCGGAGGCCGCCGGTGAGGACGGGCAGAGCGGGAGCGAGGGGGAGGACGAGGAGCTGGCGCGGCTGGACCCGCGCTGGTTCGCCTACGCACCCGCCACCGGCGCCACTCTCGGTATCGGCTTCGGTGTACTGGCCACTCTGGCCAGCATCAACGCCCAGACGGGCGGCGAGGGCTGGGAATGGCTCTCGGGCCGGTTCGGCCTGCCCAGCAGGGCGGAGATCAGCTCGTTCATCATGGGACGGCTGTTGCTGCTGGTGCCGGGGGCGCTGCTCGCTCTGCTGTTCCTGGGGGCGGTCGTCACCTTGGCAGTGGCGGTGGAGACCTGGTGGAACTACCGCCTGATCCGGCAGCCCGACGGGACGGTGCGGCTGCGCCGCGGCCTGCTGACCAGTGTGTCGTTGTCGGTGGAGGGACGGCGGCTCAACGGCGTGACGCTGCGTGAACCCTTCGTCCTGCGCTCGGTGGGCGGCGCCGAGGTCCGGGCGGTGGCCACGGGGCTCTCCGCCGGCGACGACGAGAAGACCGCCGCCAAGAGCCGCCTGTCCCCCGCCATGCCCGGGAAGCTCGCACGGAAGCTGGCCGCCGCCCTGCTGCGGACCACCGGTTCCCCCTTCGACCCGGCCCCCCGAGCACACCCGCGTGCGGCGCTGCGCCGCCGGTTCACCCGCGCGGGGACGGCCGCACTGGCGGGCGCGGCGGCGGCAGGGGGGCTGGCGTGGGCGCACGTCCAGGTGCGTGGGCCCTGGTCCGGGATCTGGAGCTCGGTGGAGGTCGAGACCATGGGCGTGCCCTTGACCTCCGGGGCCGCTGAGGGCGCGCCGGTGTGGGGCTGGTTCGCCGCGGCGGTGCTCTTCGGGGCGGCGGCGTTCTGGTACGCGGCGGGTTCCTACCGGAACCTGGGCCACGCGGTGCACCCGCACCATCTGGTGGTGCGGAGCGGCATGGCGGTGCGCACCACGGTGGCGGTGGAACGTTCGGCCGTCATCGGTTGGCGCATCACCCGCTCGCCCTTCCAACGGCGGCTGGGCCTGGCGGACGTGTCGGCCACGACCGCGGCCGGCGAGGGCCAGTACACCGCCACCGACGTGGGTCTGGGCCAGGGTCTGGCATGGGCCGACGAAGCCGTGCCGGATCTGCTGGCGCCGTTCGTGGAGCGTGTGGAGGACCAGGACGGGCAACCGGAACGTCCGGTGCTTCCCTGAGTTCCGGCGGGGCGCCCGGTCAGCTCGTGCCCGGCACCGTGCAACCGGTGTCGGGGGCGTGGTGGACGGGGCGCCCGTCGGCGTGGGCGCGGGCCATCCGGACCACGGGGTAGACCTCGAAGAGGCTCTCCAGTTCGAGGGCCTGGATGACCCGTGCGGCCACGGGGGCGGGCTCGGCCAGGGCGAGATGGCGCCCCTGGCGGGTGAGCTCGTGGTGGACCGCGACCAGGGAGCGCACCCCGCTGGCGTCGAAGAAGTCGAGCCCGGACATGTCCACGACCAGGCAGTCGTGAGCACGGTGGCGAGCCGTGCGCAGGAGCCGGTCACGCAGGTGGTCGGCGGTGGCCAGGTCGATCTCGCCGTGGACGGGCACCACCGTCGCCCCCGAGCAGCGGAAGCGTTCCCGGACCGAGAACCCGGCATCGTTCGCCACTGGGCCACCTCTCACTGGACGCACTCTTTCCACTACGCGACCGCCTGCGAGATCGTAACCTCTCCGGAGAGGCTTCGGGGGCCTTCACCCCCCGGGGTCAGCCCTTTCTCACCACTCGGACATACGGAAGTGCACACGGTCACTGTTCGCTCATGGTCTTCTCTCGGACACTCCGGGCCTTCACGGCACTGTGCGTTCACCGGGCCTGTGCGGTAGAAGCGATAGGGCACACCTCGCGTCCAACGAAGGGAGGGAGCGGCGTTCCCGTTCCGGGCCCGCCGCGCACCCGATGACCGACACCGCCGACACCCAACCCGGTTGGTTCTCCGCCGAGGAACTCCAGAGCGTCCGGGGGCGTATGCCCCTGCTCTACGTGCAGGCCGTCCCCGTCCGTGTCGACGAGGCGGGCATGGTCACCCACATCGGGCTGCTCATGCGCGCCGACGAGAGCGGGGACTTCAACCGGTCGGTGGTCTCGGGGCGTGTGCTCTACCACGAGCGCATCCGCGACGCCCTCCTGCGCCACCTGGAGAAGGACCTGGGGCCGGTGGCCCTGCCGCGTATCCCGGCCTCCCTGCAGCCGTTCACCGTCGCCGAGTACTTCCCCACCCCGGGCATCACCCCCTTCCACGACCCCCGTCAGCACGCCGTGGCCATGGCCTACATCGTTCCGGTCACCGGTGATTGCCAGCCCCGGCAGGACGCGCTCGACCTGGTCTGGCTCACACCGGAGGAGGCCGCGGACCCGAAGGTGCGCGAAGAGATGACCGGAGGCCAGGGAGCCCTGGTGCGTCAGGCGCTGGCCCACGTGGGCCAGGCGCTCTGAGGAGGGCGCCCACACGCCGTTGCCCGGCCCCCGGACCGGGTCCGGGGGCCGGGGCCGTAGTCTTTCGTTCATGCCGGAGTCCCTCGTCGAGCACGCACTGTCCTTGGTCCCCTCGCGCGAGGGCCGGCGCACGGTCCTGGCGTTGACGGGGCCGCCCGCCGCCGGAAAGTCCACACTCGCCCGCTACCTGGTCCACCGGATCGAGGAGGAACTGGGCAGGGGCGCGGCCGGGTACCTGCCCATGGACGGGTTCCACCTGTCCAACGCCCAGCTGGACCGGTTGGGCCGGCGCGACCGCAAAGGCGCCCCCGACACCTTCGACGCCCACGGGTACGTGGCGCTGCTGCACCGGTTGACGGTGGAGACCGGCCACCCGGTCTACGTGCCCGACTACGACCGCCGCCTGCACGAACCGGTGGCCGCCCGGCACGTGGTGCTTCCGCACACCCGGCTGGTGGTGACCGAGGGCAATTACCTGGCCTCCGACGAGGAGCCGTGGTCCTCGGCACGGGAGATCTACACCGAGCTGTGGTACGTGGAGGTGCCCGATGCCGACCGCGAGCACAGGCTGGTGCGCCGCCAGCTACGCGGGGGCGCGGACGCGGACCAGGCGCGGGCCTGGGTGGAGCGCAGCGACCGCCCCAACGGGGAGCTGGTCAAGGCCGTGCGTGAGCGGTGCACCCGTGTGGTTCCCGGGGGGCGGGTTCCGCGGGGGTGGTGGAGGACGGTGCGTCCACGCCAGGGGTGAGGGGTTCCTCTGGGTGTACCCGGTGTCCGGGCCCTGGCATTCACCGGACATTCACGGAGAAGGGAGGGGCCCCTTCTCGGTGTTCGCCCCCGGACGGTCCGCCCCGGCCATTCTTTCCGCCGGAAACCGATACCGCACCGGATCCCTTCTCCCTGCACACGCGAGCAGGAATGCGAAGGAACCGGCTCCCCTCTCCCGGCTGCGCAGGAGGAGGGGTCCGTTCCAGATTTTCGGCGCCCCGGCGTTCCACTCCGACCCCCAGAACACGCGGCGAGCCGGCCTCCCCGCCCCGGCCTCCGAGGGGCTGCACCATTTTCCCGAACCGCTCTCGCCAATACCCGGGGGACGGGCCTGCTGTTCTCCACCGATGCCCTGGTTCCTTCAGAGGGGCGGCCCTGTTCCGGAAGGATCGGGAAGGCTCGCCGGCGGGCGCCACGGGCCGGTCCGACACACTCCGCGTCCTGGAAGGGGGTTTCCCTCCCCAGGCCCCGTGAAATTGTCCTGAGCGAGATCTTCGGGGCCGTGTTCCGAAGTCCGCGATCCTCTCCAGCAGCCCCGGATTCACCGCGCCCGTCCCCTCCGGCCCGGATCCGGAACCTCCCGGCGGAATCCGGTGGAAATCACCGGCCGCCATGGGCCACAAGACCCTGCAGACTGGTGACACACGACCCTTGCGTTTCCCCGATCCCACACGACTGTCCGGATTCCTCCTCCCCACTCTTTCCTTTGTGATCCGCTCCACGTCCGGCAAACGGCACTCCAACGCGCTTTCCCGAAAACTCCCCCTAGACTCGGAAGCGCACTGTTTGCCGCTGCCGGGAAAGAGCTTCCATGAGTGATACCGACGGCAGTCGCCCCCTGAACGCAGAGCAGGAACGACTGTCCCTGCCCGAGGTGCGCCTGGACGACCTCCTGGACGAGGTCCGCTCACGGATGAGCATGATCTCGGCGACGCAGGAACGCATCCGCATACTCCTCGAATCGGTGGTCTCCATCGGTGAGGGGCTGGACCTCGACCCGCTCCTGGTCCGTGTCGTCGAGACCGCCACGAGTCTGGTCGATGCCCGCTACGGTGCGCTCGGTGTGATCGGCCCGGACGGTGAGATGAGCCGGTTCATCCCGGTGGGCCTGGCCGAGGACGAGATCTCCTGCATCGACCACTGGCCCCGGGGCGAGGGGATCCTGGGGCTCCTCGTCAAGGAGCCCGAACCCCTGCGGCTCAAGGAGGTCTCCGAGCACCCGGAATCGCGCGGCTTCCCGGAAGGCCACCCTCCGATGCACACGTTCCTGGGCGTGCCGATCCGGATCCGCGACCAGGTGTTCGGCAACTTGTACATGACCGACAAGCGGGACGGTTCGGAGTTCACCGGCGACGACGAACTGCTGTTGCGGGCCCTGGCGACGGCGGCGGGCACGGCGATCGAGAACGCCCAACTGTTCTCGGAATCACGCAGCCGGGAGACATGGCTGAACGCGTCGGGGCGCATCACCACGACCCTGTTGTCTGGTGCTCCCCCGGAAGAGGTGCTGCGTCTGGTGGCGCAGCGGGCACGGAGCATGGCCCAGGCCGACCTCGCGGTGATCGCGATGCCCGGGGAGGAACCGGAGACCCTCACGGTGCGGGTCCGGGAGGGCCCCGACCACCAGGACCCGGCCACGGGAGCCCGGGGTGCGACACTCTCGTGCGCGGCCGAGACCCTGCTGGGCCGGGTCTACCTGGGCGGCCGGCCGTTGCAGGCCGACGTGTCCGGGGACCCCGCCGATGGCACGGAGTTCCTGAGCCGGCTCGGTATGGGCCCGGTGCTGGTGTTGCCGTTCGGCCCGCCCGACGGTGCGCGCGGGGTGCTGGTCCTGGCGCGCGAGAGGTCGCGGCCGGACTTCCGGAGCAGCTGGTCGAGCATGTTGTCCTCTTTCGCCAATCAGGCCGCGATCGCGTTGGAACTGGCGGAGGCGCGGCTGGACTCCGAGCGCCTGAGCGTGCTGGAGGACCGGGACCGTATCGCCCGGGACCTGCACGACACGGTGATCCAACGCCTGTACGCCACGGCGATCACGTTGATGGGGACGGTGCGCCGGATCGAGGACTCGACGTCGGCGACGCGGGTGCGCAACGCGGTCGACGACATGGACGACACGATCCGGCAGATCAGGTCGACGATCTTCGCGTTGCAGAGTTCGGCGGAGGAGGACCAGTCGTGGTTGCGGTCGCAGATCCTGGACCTGGTCAACAGCGCTTCGGAGACACTCGGTTTCTCCCCCCGCCTGCTCACCCAGGGCGCGATCGACAACGCCGTGGACGAGCGGACGGGTGAGCACCTGTTGGCGGTACTGCGGGAACTGCTGTCGAACGTGAGCCGGCACGCGGGCGCCACATCGGTGGACGTGGAGGTGGCCGTGGCCGACGGTTCGGTGGCGTTGCGGGTGCGTGACAACGGGTGCGGGATCCCCGAGGGAGCAGCGCGCAGCGGGTTGCGCAACGCGGCGGTGCGTGCCGAGGAACTCGAGGGCTCCCTGTCGGTCCGGTCGGAGCCGGGGCAGGGCGCGCTCGTGGAGTGGTCGGTGCCGGTACTCCGCTGAACCGTTCCGGCGGGGCCGGGCCGAGCGGGGTCAGGCGGACTGTTCCATGGACAGGCGCACGGCGTAGGCGGCGGCCTGGGTGCGCCGGGCCATGCCGAGTTTGGCCAGGACGCGGGAGACGTAGTTCTTCACGGTCTTCTCGGCGAGGTACATGCGTGCGCCGATCTCCCGGTTGGTCAGGCCCTCGCCGATGAGTTCGAGGACCCGGCGTTCCTGTTCGGTGAGTTCGCTCAGGGGGTCCTTGCGCCCGGCCTGCTCGCGCAGGCGCTGGAGCATGCGGGCGGTTGACTCGGGGTCGAGCAGGGACCGCCCCTGGGCGACGGTGCGCACGGCGCCGACGAGGTCGGTGCCGTGGATCTGTTTGAGGATGTAGCCGGAGGCCCCGGCCATGACGGCTCCGTAGAGGGCTTCGTCGTCGGAGTAGGACGTGAGCATGAGCATGCGGGTCCGGGGCAGCATGGAGCGGATGTCTCGGCAGACGGTGACGCCGTCGCCGTCCGGCAGGCGGACGTCGAGGACGACCACGTCGGGTTCGAGTGCGGGCACACGGGCCAGGGCCTGCGCAGCGGTGCCGGCTTCGCCGACCACTGCGATACCGTCCTCGTCCTCCAGGAGTGATCCGACCCCGCGTCGGACGATCTCGTGGTCGTCGACCAGGAACACCCGGATGTTGTCGTCGCCACCCATCGGGTGCGCACCTCCTCAGCGCTGAATGTGGTCCCCGGGGCGGCAATGCCGCCCCGGGGCGGGGCCGAGAACGCCCGTTCACCAGCTTAGACAGTGCGGCTCGTCCGTAGTGCTGCCGAACGTCCCCTTCTGTTTGGGGCGTGTGGCCCGCCGGGTAATCGGGGGGTGGGGACCTTCGCCGTGCGGGGGGGTGACCGGCGGACCATGCCTTCGGGTTCTGGAACCGGGAGTATGGCGGGGGTAGTAATTCGGAGGCACACCACCTGGGGGTGCTTGTGATGGCTGAGACGAGTGGTTCCGAGGCTGCGCGGGGCGGCCGGGGTCCGGCGTCGGGGGCGTCGCCTCCCGGACAGCGGGAGGCCGGCGAGGAGTTCGCGGGGTCCGACCGGCTCACCGAGGGCGAGGTCCTCCTGGAGGGCGCCGACCTCGCCGAGACGGACGACTCCCAGTTCACGGTCCTGGAGCGGCAGACCTGCTTCAACCTGCTGGCCTCCCGGGACATCGGCCGGGTGGCCTTCACCATCGAGGGGGACGCGGCTCCGACAGTGTTGCCGGTCAACTACGCCCTCGTGCACGACACGATCGTGTTCCGGTCGACGCTGGCCGGGACGATCATGCGGTTCGCCCGTGGGTATGCGGCCTTCCAGGTCGACCTCTTCGACGAGGAGCGCCGCGAGGGGTGGAGTGTGCTCGCCTCGGGGCGGTGCCGTTGGGTGCAGCACAGCGGTGAGCTGGCCCGTGTTCCGCAGGGCCGCCTCCCCCGCCCGTGGGCGAAGGGTGACCGGGACCAGATCCTGAAGATCACCCCGGGGCGTGTGTCGGGCAGGAGGATCGCCCGGGGCTGAGGCCTGGTGCTGTTCCCGTCGGCGTCCGGTCCGCTGTGGGGTGGACCGGACGCCCGTTCTGCGGGTGCGCGCCCGTCGTCCGGTGTTGTGTTGCAGGTCGCCGGGTCCGGGGTACCGATACCGTCATGGGAGTGCAAAGCCCGGTTCATCCCCGGTGTGTAGGTGTCACCGGTTCCGGTCCCGTCGGCACGATCGCTCCGTGCCACTGCAACGATGTTCTGCCGCCCGCCGCCTCTTCGACCGACGTGCCGGCGGGGGTGTGGACCCCGTGCGTGTGAGGCTGTGGGGCCGCTGCAGCCCGTCGGTGGCGGGCGCGGCCGTGTTGGCGGGGCTCCTGGCGGCCTCGGGAACGGGCCCGGTGCCGGGCTCTCCGGCGACGGCGGGGGTCCTTCCGTCTTCCGCGGCCCCCTTCGCCCCGGCCGCGGACCGGACCGATCCGCAGGTGTCGGTGTCGGTGCTGTCCTCGCGTTCGGACACGGTGACCGGTGGCAGGGCGCTGGTCCGGGTGGAACCGCCGGCGTCGGTGGCCCCGGAACGGGTGCGGTTGAGCGCGGCGGGGGTGGATGTCACCGACCGGTTGCGGCTGGTGGAGGCGGGCGGGAACCCGGCGTTGGAGGGGTTGCTCACCGGTCTGGCCGAGGGGGAGTCGGAGCTGGTGGCCTCGGTGGAGGGCGGCGGCTCGGACGGGTTGACGGTGGTCAACCATCCTGTCGAGGGTCCGGTGTTCTCGGGCCCGCACCAGGAGCCGTTCCTCTGCGACACCGACCGGTTCGAGCCGGCCGGGGGCGGGGGCGCCACCCTGGGCCCGGCGTTGGACGAGGACTGTTCGGCCCGCACGGTGGTGCGCCACGTCTACCGCGACACCGACGGCCGGTGGCATCCCCTGCCCGGTCCCGGGGTGGTGCCCTCGGACGCGGACACGGCCACGACCGCGGCCGGCACGCGGGTCCCGTTCGTGGCGCGGGTGGAGACGGGTACGGTCAACCGCTCGGTGTACGAGACGGCCGTGCTGCACACACCCGAGGAGGAGGAGGAGCCCGACCCGTGGACCGCTCCGCGGAGGTGGAACGGTCGCCTGGTGTACAAGTTCGGGGGCGGCTGCACGGGCGGTTGGTACGTACAGGGCCCCGACACCGCGGGGGTGTTGGACGCTCCGATGCTCGAGCGCGGGTACGCGGTGGCGTCGGCGTCGTTGAACGTGTTCGGCAACAACTGCAACGATCTGCTGGCGGCCGAGACGATGTCGGCGGTGCACCAGCGGTTCGTGACGACGATGGGGGTGCCGCACTCGACTCTGGGATGGGGGAACTCGGGCGGGGCGTACCAGGCGCACCAGATCGCCGACAACTATCCGGGCCTGTTGGACGGGATCGTGGTCTCGCAGGCCTTCCCGGACGTGGGTTTCTCCGTGGTCCCGGTGGTGACCGACGCCTTGCTGCTGCGTGAGTACGCTCGGGAACACCCGGGGGAGCTGGACCGGGTCGAGCAGCACGCGGTGTCGGGCTTCCTGCAGTTCGAGAGCATCGACCGGCTGGCGCGTGAGGCCTCACGGGTGGACCCGCGCGGGGCGTGCCGTCAGGACCTTCCCGAGGAGGTGCTCTACCACCCCGAGGACAACCCGGGCGGGGCACGGTGCGAGGTCTTCGCTGCCACGCAGAACGTCTACGGCACGGACCCGCAGAGCGGCCTGCCGCGTCGGCCGTTGGACAACGTGGGTGTGCAGTACGGGCTGCACGCGCTCGTGGAGGGGGTCATCGACACCGAGCAGTTCCTGCACCTGAACGAGCACATCGGTGGCCTGGACGCCGACGGTGCGCTCTCCGGCGAGCGCACCGAGGCCGACCAGGCGGCGACCGAGGCGGCCTACCGGTCGGGGCGGCTGCTCAACGGCGGCGGGGGCCTGGCCGACGTGCCGGTCGTGGACCACCGCTTCTACGAGGACGACCTGCCCGGCGGTGACCTGCACATGCGCTACCACTCGTTCTCGGTGCGCGAGCGCTTGGAGCAGGCCAACGGCACCGCCGACAACCACGTGATGCTGGTGGAGGACAAGGAGCGCTCCCCCGACGGGTTCGTGTCCGGTTCGCCGTTGGCCCTGCGCTCCTTGGTGGAGCTGGACGCCTGGGTGAGCGGGATGCGGGAGCAGCAGGCCCAGAACCCGCGCTGGGAGCCGATCGACGCGATACGGGCCTCCCGTCCCGGCTTCCTGCAGGACTCGTGCTGGATCGGGGCCGGTCCGGACGCCGAACGGGTGGTGGGTGAGCAGGTGCCGCTGCCGGCCGGGCGGGGCGACCGGTGTGCCGACGCCTTCCCCGTGCACACCTCGCCGCGCATCGAGGCGGGCGGGCCGTTGGCCTCGGACGTGGTGGCGTGTGCGCTGAGGCCCTTCGACGCGGAGCGCCATCCCGGGGAGTTCACCGAGCAGCAGGCCGAACGGGCCGAGGCGATCTTCTCCGAGGGGGTGTGCGACTGGGACGAGCCCGGGCGCGGACAGCAGGGCCTGGCCGGGACCTGGCAACGGTTCTGAGGCCGGCGGTGCGCCCGCGGCGGGCGCGTCTCCGGCCTCAGGCGGGCAGGTACCAGGCCAGGGCGAGGGAGACGGGGTGGCCGCGGAAGCGTTCCCACTTCGGTTTGGCCGCGATCCAGGTGTCGTCGACGGTGCCCTCGACCATGCCGGACAGCTGCCAGCCGGCGGCCAGGGCGGCGCGGACGTGGTCGCTGACGAGGTGGACGTGGGTGGTGATGGCCACGTCCTGCCCCGAGTCGTCGGTGTAGTGGGTGGGCATGCCCGAGACCATCGCGAAGTGGGGGTGATAGGCGGCCAGCAGGAACCGGCCGCCGGGGCGGGCCAGCCGTGCGGCCTCGGCGTACAGGGGTGCGGTGTCGGGCAGGTGCTCGTCGATGAGGGAGGCGGCGACGGTGTCGTAGGCGCTGCTCGCCAGGCCGCTCTCGCGTACGTCGGCTCGGGCGAGGGTGTCGTGGGCGCCGCGGGAGCGGGCCAGGTCCAGCATGCCGGTGCTGAGGTCGACACCGTCGATGCGGGCGGTGCCGCGTGAACGCAGCCACTCGCCGGTGCGCCCGGTGCCGCAGCCCAGGTCGGCGGCGCGGGTCCCGTTCAGGTCGCCGGGGTCCAGTCGCTCCAGCAGGGCCAGGTCCATGGCGTCCAGGACGGTGCCGTCGTAGGTGGCGGACCAGCCGTCGTAGCCGGTGGCCACGTCGACGGTTCGGTAGTTGCGGGTGTCGAAAACAGCGAAATCGGCCATGGGGAGATGGTGGCTGATCAAGGTGGACGGGAGCCAACGTTTTCCCGCCCCGGGCACATCCCGGGGCGGGGGCGGGTCAGTGGTCGCCGTTGTTGCCGGCCATGGCCTCCACGGGCACGGTGAGGTCGAGTTCGGTGCCGCCGGCGAAGGTCAGGACGGCGGTGAACTCCTCGCCCTCGGCGGGCGGTTCGGGAAGGTCCAGGACCATGACGTGGTGTCCGCCGGAGGTGAGTTCGACGGTCTCCCCGGCAGGTACGGGGATCTCCTCGACCTCCTCCATGTGTGAGGCACCGTTGTCGCCGGTTCCGGTGGTGTGGAGCTCGGCGGTCTCGGAGAGGCTGGTGACCACACCGGTGAGGGTGCGGTCGGCCTCGGCCCCGTTGGCGATCTCGAAGTAGAGCGCACCGACCTCGGGGTTGGCCGGTTCGGGCATCCAGGCGCCGGACACGGTCAGGTCACCGCTGTGGGCGTGGCCGCGTTCGGGCGCGTGGCCGGTGCCGCCTTCTTCCTCCGGTGTGGTGGTGGAGCAGGCGGTGGCAAGTGCGAGCACCGCGACGGCGCTCAGGGTGCGGCGGGCACCCGTGTGGTCTCTCATGCCGGTCCCTCTCGGGTCACAGGTGGTCGAGGAGCGGGTGGGTCCGTCCCGGGGCGGCGGCCGGTACGGCGAACAGGGCGCTGCCCTCGTGGCGCACGTAGTCGTTGAGTGCGTCGCCGCCCTCGTCGAGGGATCGCTGGACGGCGGTGAAGCCCCGGCGCGGGTCGGCCTGCCAGGCGGTGAAGAGCATCCCGGCCCGGCGCCGGCCCCCGGGCTGCCAGCCCAGGTCGTAGGAGAAGCTGCGGCGCGCCATGCGTGCGCCCAGGGTGGCCTCGGGTGAGGCCAGCCGGATGTGGGCGTGTTCGGGTACGACCGGTGTGCCGTCGTCGTGGCGTGCGGCCAGGTCGGGCAGGTCGTCCTCGTGCTCGCCGCCCAGGGGCGCCCCGTCGGAGAGGCGGCGGCCGATGACCGCTTCCCGTTCGTCCGCCCCGCGGGCGAACCAGGCATCGAGCAGCATGCGGATACGGCGCACGACGACGTAGGTGCCGCCGTCCATCCAGGCCAGGTCCGGTGGGCCGTGGACCGCCCGGACCTGGGTGTCGAACAGGGCCTCGGCCGGGTCCGGGTTGACTGTGCCGTCGATCTGGCCCATGAGGTTGCGGGGGGTGGCGGACGGGTCGTGGGCGGTGGCGGTGGAACGCCGGAAACCGGGCAGGGCCCAGCGCACGCGTGCGTGCTCGCCCGCCAGTCCGACCAGGTGGTCCACGGCCGAGCTGACCACGACGGGGTCCTCGGCGCCCACGTGCAGCATGAGGTCGCCGTCGCAGTGCTCGGGTTCCAGCTCGTCGGTCCCGAAGGAGGGCAGGTCCGCCATCTCCTCGGTGCGGTGTCCGGGGAGTCCGGCCCGCTCCAGCAGGGAGGCGCCCACCCCGGTGGTCACCCCGAGGGAGGCGGGGTGCAGGCCCTGGGTGGGCGAGCCCTCGACGAGCCCGGAAAGGCCCTCCTCGTGCAGGGCAGGGACGTGGTCGTCCCAGGCCTGCAAGACCTCGCGCGCGGCCCTGCGCACTTCGGGGGCCTCCTCGCCGTTCAGGTCGAGGGCGAGCACGTGGACGTGCGCGGGCGTGGGCAGGGCCAGGGCCGGTGGAGGTCCTCCGGTGGTCCGTACGCGTGCGTGTGCGGGCGCCAGGGCCGGGTTCTCGGACCGGGTGCCTTCGGTGACGGCGTGTCCTGCCAGGCCCCCGGCGGCCAGTCCGGCGACCCCTGTGGCGCCCAGGCCTGCGAACAGGCCCCGCCTGGAGGGGCCGGGGCTCACAGCAGGTCCTCGGCCAGGTCGGGCAGCAGTGCGGCGATGTCCTCGGCCGCGGTGCTGCCGTCGATGAACCCGGCGGCCTCGCCGCCGGGGGTGAGCACGGCGACGCGTTCGCCGTGGGTGGCGTGGTAGTTCTCGTCCTCGGTCTCCTCGGGGATCTCGACGGGGATGCCGTAGTCGGTGGCGGCCTCGACGGTGGTGGTGTCGTCGCCCCGCAGTCCCTGGAAGCCTGGGTCGAAGCGTTCGAGCCAGGTACCGAGTTGTTCTCCGGTGTCGCGTTCGGGGTCGGTGGTGACCATGACCACGTCGAAGGGGTCTCCGGTCTCGGACTCGGCCTCCTCCAGGGCGAGGTCGAGTTCGGCCATGGTCATGGGGCACACGTCGGGGCAGCTGGTGTAGCCGAAGTAGAGCAGGGTGAGGCGGTCGTCGGCGACGTCGGTGAAGGTCCATTCCTGCCCGTCGACGGTGGTCAGTTCCACGTCGGAGGCGGGCATGGGGTCCTCGGACAGGTCGAGGTAGTACTCGGCGTCGGCGGGGTCGGCGGAGCAGGCGGTCAGGCCGATCAGGGCGAGTGCGGCCAGGGACGCGGCGGTGCGCGTGGGCATGGTTCTCCTCGGACGGGCCCGGGTGTGCCGGGCCGTGGACGTGGCGGGCCGGGGCTGCTGAACGGGCGTCCCGGTCAGGCGGCGAGCGCCACGGCCGGCGGGCCTCGTACGAGGCGGGACCAGCCCAGGTGGGGCCGGCGGGGACGGTCGGCCCGCGCGGCGGTCCGGGACCGGCCCTGGCGCGGGCGCACGGGTGTTGCGGTGGACTCGAGCAGGCACGGCAGCAGCGGGGGCACCCGTCGGGCCATGAAGCGCAGGAACGCGAGGAGGGCGCGTTCACCGCGGTGCAGCCACCAGGCCCCGGCCAGCGCGGCCGCCCCGTGCAGGGCGAGCATGCTCCCGGCGGGCAGGTCGGTGTGGGTGAGTGCGTCGGCGGTGTGGGTGTGGGCCCCGCCCAGGGTCTGGGCCCAGCTGAAGGACACGTGCAGGGCGAGTTGTCCCCACGCCGTCCACGCGGTCAGGGAGGCGAGGCCGTGGCGTTGGCCTGCAGCGGCCCAGGCGGTGACCAGGACAACGAGCACGCCCAGGGCGAGCCCGAGGGGCGGGACGCCGTGCCCCGAGCACCATGCGTGACCGTGCGCGGACAGGTTGGTGCACACCAGGGTGAAGGCCCCGGCGCGCAGCAATCGGCACGGTCGGTTCGCGAGCATCATCTGCATGCTCTCACCGGCCCGGACGGGGTGCGCACCGGGGTGGCCGGCCGATCCGGGAAGGGCCCCGTCCGCCTGCGGGGCGGAAAGCGTGGACACCTGCTTCTCCGCCGCCTTAGCGTGTGGGTATGCGCAAGCCCCTGCTGCTCCTTCCCGTTCTCGTCCCGGTGTTGTGCCTCAACGCCTGTGGCGGCGACGGGTCGGCACCGCTCGCGGAGGAGCCCACCGCGTCCGCGGCGCCCGAGGAGCCCTCCCCGCCCGGGTCCACCCTGTCGGAGCCCGGGCCTCCGGATCCCCCGGACGAGGAGCCCTCCCCGCAGAGCACCGCCGACTTCGGTGAGGCCTTGGGTTTCGCGTACGCGGTGGGACCGCCCGGGGGCGAGCCGGAGGAGGCCGACGAGGAGGCCGAGGTGGTCTACACCGTGGACGGTGTGGAGCGCCCGTGGGCGGGCCGGGTCGACTTCACGGTCACCGTCGAGGTTCCCGACCTGGAACGCACGTTCCCCCTGGCGGACATGGAGGTGGTGTGCGAGGCGGGGCCGGAGATCCCCGTCGCACGGACCGAGGATCCCTTGTCCGCGGTGGAGCAGGGCACACACCGGGTCCGCATGTGGTGCGAGATCCCCGAGGACACCGACCAGGTGCGCATCGTGGTGATGAACGGCGACGACGAGGCGTCCTTCGGCGGCAGTGTCTGACCCTGCCCTGTTCCCCCGGTGTTCAGAGCCGTACCACGGCGAAGGACTGTCCGGGCACACGGACGGTGTTCCCGGAGATCCCGGCACGGCCGTGGGAGGCCAGGATCTCGGTGGGGGCCGCGTCCAGCTCGATCCCGGCGTTCTCGGTGCCGAGGTTGCACAGCACCCGCAGCCGGCCGCGCAGGAGCACCACCGTGCGCCCGTCGTCGCCGGTGAGGGCCCCGCAGCGGTCCAGGCGCGGGTCCGACAGTTCCGGTTCGCGGCGGCGCAGGGCGATGAGTGAGCGGTAGGTCCGCAGGACCAACGCGTGGTCCTCGTTGTCGCGTTCGCCGCGGTCCAGGATCGCGCTGTCGCGGGTGGCCGGGTCCATGGGGTCGGGCACGTCCTCGGCTCGCCATCCCAGGGCGGCGAACTCGTGGCGGCGCCCTCGGCGTACCCCTTCGGCCAGGTCGGGGTCGGTGAAGGAGGCGAAGAAGGGCCAGGGGGTGCGCGCGGCCCACTCCTCCCCCATGAAGATCATCGGTGTGTAGGGCGAGCACAGCACGAGCGCGGCGCCGCACAGCAGCAGGCCGGGCGGGAGGTGTCGGGCCATGCGGTCGCCGCGGGCCCGGTTGCCGATCTGGTCGTGGCTGCTCAGGTAGGCCAGGAAGCGGTGGCCCGGGGTGCAGGTGGTGTCCACGGGGGCGCCGTGGGTGCGGCCGCGGAAGCTGGAGTGGGTACCGGCGTGCCAGAAGACCCGGGTCAGGGTGGTGGGCAGCGCTTCGGGATCGGCGAAGTCGGCGTAGTACCCGTGTTTCTCCCCGCTCAGTGCCACGTGCAGGGCGTGGTGCAGGTCGTCGGACCACTGGGCGTTCATGCCCAGCCCGCCGGCCTCGCGGGGCAGCACGGTGGCCGGGTCGTTGCGGTCGGACTCGGCGATCAGGCTCAGGGGCCGGCCCAGGTGGGTGGCCAACGCCTCGACCTCGGCGGACAGTCGAGGCAGTAGCGGGACCGCGCGTGTGTCGCTCAGGGCGTGCACGGCATCCAGGCGCAACCCGTCCAGGTGGTGGTGCTCCAGCCAGTCGAGTGCGCAGTCCAGGACGTGGCCCCGCACGTGGTCGGAGCCGGGCCCGTCGAGGTTGAGCGAGGGGCCCCAGTCGGTCTCTCCGCGGAAGTAGGGGCCGAAACGGGGCATGTAGGCGCCGGAGGGGCCCAGGTGGTTGAGGACCACGTCGAGCAGGACCGCCAGTTCCTGTGCGTGGGCGGCGTCGACGAAGGCCTTGAGGGCGTCGGGGCCGCCGTAGGGCTGGTGCACCGCCGACCACAGGACCCCGTCGTAGCCCCATCCGTGGGTGCCGTCGAAGGCGTTGAGCGGCATGAGTTGGATGTGGGTGATGCCGAGGTCGGCCAGATCGGGCAGGTGCTCGATCGCGGCGGTCAGGGTGCCTTCGGCGGTGAAGGTGCCCACGTGGAGTTCGTAGACGATGCCGCCGGGCAGGGGGCGTCCGGTCCAGGTGCGGTCGGTCCACTCGTACCGGCCGTGGTCGTGGACCCGGGAGGGCCCGTGCACGCCCCGGGGTTGGTGGCGTGAGCGCGGGTCGGGCAGCGGGACGGGGTCGTCGTCGAGCAGGTAGGCGTAGTCGCTGCCCGGTCCGGCCCCGGGCACTCGGGCGTGCCACCAGCCGTGGGGGCCGGGTGCCATGGTGTGGTCGCGGCCGTCGGCACGGACGTGGACGCTGTGTGCGTCGGGGGCCCAGACGGAGAAGTCACCGTGCAGGCCCAGGCCGCTGGATCGGGGGCCGTACGGCGCCGTGTGGTCGGTCACGGGAGGTCTCCTACCCTGCACCGCGGGTTCCGACCCCCGGCCGGGTCAGGGCGTCCGGGGCCGGTAAGTGCTCACCCGCACCGACGCGGTGACGGTGACGGGGTCGGGCAGTTCGGCGACCCGGTCGGCGAGCTGCCCGTGGGTGATGTGGTGGGCGCTGGGACCCATACCGACGACGGTGGCCGCGTCGGCGTGGTCGAGCTCCACGGTGAACCGCAGCGGGGTGCTCTGTTGCGGGGCGAAGTGGCCTTCCAGGCTGCGGGAGAGGCGTTCGTCCTTGTGCGGGTCGACTTCCAGCAGGCCGAGGGGCCGGCGGAGCTGGGCCAGGTGGTCGGTGTCGGGGGTGACCACGACGAGCAGCCCTCCGGGGCGCAGGACACGGTGGAACTCGGCGCTCTCGCGGGGTGCGAAAACGTTGAGCAGGGCGTCGGCGGTGCCGGTGCCCAGGGGCAGCCCGCGCCAGGTGTCGGCGGTGACGGCGCCGGCCCGGGGGTGGGCCTTGGCGGCCTTGCGGGCGGCGAACTTGGACACGTCGGTGGTGAGCCCGTGTGCGCCGGGGAGGGCCTCCAGCGTCAGGGCGAGGTAGTGGCCGGTACCTCCGCCCACGTCGACGACCAGGGGTGCGTGCAGCCCGTCCAGAGCCCGGGCCAGCGCGTGGCCGATGGGGTCGTAGTGGCCGCTCTGTTGGAACCGCAGGCGGTCGGCGACCATCTCCTTGGTGTCGCCGCTGCCGGGCGGTGTGGCTCCGGTGAGCAGGCTTGCGTAGCCCTCGCGGGCGAGGTCGAAGGTGTGACCCGCAGCGCAGGCCAGTCCCCGGGTGCCGAGGGTGAGCCGTTCGTGGCAGACGGGACAGGCCAGGGCTTCGAGCACGGGGACGGGCGGGGTTCTTCTGGGCATGATCGGGCCCAGCTTACCCCCTGACCAGGACGGCCACGGGGTAGCGGCCGAGCAGTTCGCTCAGGCGGGGCGCTGTGGCCCCGTCCGAGCGGTCGGGTGGTACGGCCCTACCGGTGAGGCGGTCGGTCCAGGGGCCGGGTGGCAGGGGCAGGACGGTCTCCTCCCAGCCTCCGGTGCTCTCCAGGGTCAGGGGCAGGCGGGTGCCCACGACGGCGAGGTCGGGGCCGTGCGCACCGGGTGAGGTGCGGGCGAAGGCCAGGGCGTGGCGGGCGGCGGGGCCCTCGGCGTGCAGGGGTGTGTAGCCCCGGGGCCTCAGTTCACGCCGGGTGTGCAGACAGGTGCGGACCAGGTGGAGTTTGGCGGCGCCGGTGCTGTCCACGGCGGGGCGCCATCCGGACTCGAGGCGGGCGAGGATCTCGGCTCGGGTGCGGTGGTCGACGGGACGGCGGTTGTCGGGGTCGACCAGGGACAGGTCCCAGAGCTCGGTCCCCTGGTAGAGGTCGGGCACCCCGGGGCCGAGGAGTTGGAGGGCCTTCTGGGTCAGGGAGTTGCTCCAGCCGGGAACGCGCACGCGGTCGGCGAAGGCCGCGACGTCCTGGCGCAGGTCGGTGAGTACTGCCGGGGCCCAGTCGCGTACTGCCTGTTCGAAGGCGGGGTCCGGTTCGGTCCAGGAGGTCCCGAGGCGGGCCTCGCGGGCGGCCTTGAGCAGGTATCCGGTGAGGCGGTCCTCGCCGATGGGCCAGGCGCCCACGAGGGTCTGCCAGCCCAGCAGGTCCAGGGAGGGCTCGGGCAAGGGGTGCGTGGCCGACCAGCGGCGCACGGCCCCGGCGAAGTCGGCGGAGAGTTCGGAGAGTACCGCCAGGCGGGCGCGCACGTCCTCGGAGCGTTTGCTGTCGTGGCTGGACAGGGTGGTCATGGTGTGGGGACGACGGGCCTCGCGCCGGGCGGCGCAGGTGTGGAAGGCCTCGGGGGTGAGGGCGAACCGCGCGGGGTCGCCGCCGACCTCGTTGAGGGCGATGAAGCGGGTGGCACGGTAGAAGGCGGTGTTCTCCGTGCCCATGGCCACGACCATGCCGGAGGTCTGTTGGATGCGCCGGGCGGCCTCCCCGCCGGGGTCCTGGCGCACGTGGCGGTCGAGGGCGGCCAGGGCGGTGGCCAGGTCGGGGCGGCGCTCGCCGGCCAGGGCCACGGCCCGCTCCCACTCGGGCAGGCCCTCTGGCAGGTAGGTGCGGTAGACGGCGAAGGCGGCCAGGAGTTCGGCGACGGCCTCCTCCGCGTGCGGGGCCACGAGCGCGGCGATACGGCGCACCTCGGTGCGCAGCAGGGTGGAGGCGGCCTGGAGGCGGGCGGTGTGGTCGGTGGCCCCGACGTCGACGGGTACCCCCTCGCCGGTGGCCAGGGCCGTCAGGTCGGCCTCTCCGGTGGGGTCGACCAGGACCCCGGTGTACTCGCGCAGGGCGTCGTAGCCGGTGGTTCCGGCCACGGGCCAGCTCTGGGGCAGGTCCTCGCCGGGGGCGAGGATCTTCTCGACCACGACCCAGCCGGGGAACCGTGCGGTGAGGCGTCGCAGGTAGGCGCCCGGGTCGCTGAGGCCGTCGATGTGGTCCAGGCGCAACCCGTCGAGTTCGCCGAGTTCGGCCCAGCGCAGGATCTCGGCGTGGGCTGCCTCGAACACGGTCGGGTCCTCCACGCGCACGGCGGCCAGCTCGTCGACGTCGAAGAAGCGCCGGTAGGTGAGTTCGCTGTCGCCGCGCCGCCAGGAGACCAGCCGGTAGTGCTGGCGCCGGTGCACGGTTTCGGCGTCGTCCCCGTGCTCGTGGGTGCCGGGTGCCAGGGGGTAACGCTTGTCGTGGTAGGCCAGGCACCCGTCGGTGAGGGTGAGGGCCTCCTGCGCGTCCTCGCCCAGGACCGGGATCAGCAGGGGCAGCGACAGGTCGACGTCGAAGAAGCGTGCGTAGGGCGAGTCGGGCCCCAGCCGCAGCAGGTCCCACCACCAGGGGTTGGTGTCGGGGCGGGCCACGGACACGTGGTTGGGCACGATGTCCACGACCACCCCCATGCCCCGCTCGTGCGCCTTGTGCGCCAGGGCGGACCTGGCCTCGTCGCCGCCCAGGGCGGGGGCCACGGAGGTGGGGTCGACCACGTCGTAGCCGTGCTGGGAGCCGGGGGTCGCCGTCAGGATCGGCGACAGGTAGAGAGTTCCCACGCCCAACCGCTCGAGCTGGTCGAGCAGGTCCGCAGCGTCCCGAAGAGTTAACCCGGCGTTCAGCTGGAGGCGGTACGTTGACGTCGGCGCGGAGGCCGGGCGGTTGTCGTGAGCGCTCATCACGTCCTGGGCCGTGCCCGCGTTCTCGGCGTGTCATGCGCGCCCTTCTCCCACTCGGTGAGCTGCACGCCACACGTGGCCGTATTGGGGGCGTGGTGACGCTGATGATTGAATTCTCGACGGTGTTCGCCACCCGCGAGACACCTCACCGACGAAGGGGATAGAAGCAGTCGTGCTCCCGTCCAAGAAGCGCTCGCGCGCGCACAGGCGCAGCGTCCACCAGGGTGCGGTCTCGGCCGCACTGGCCGGACTGCTGTTGGCGGCCACCGCCTGCGGCAGCGACAACGCGGTACCCGAAGACGCAGCGCCGGAGGTGCCCGACGACCTGGAGTGCTTCTCCGGGGGTTTGTCCGGCTCGGGTTCCAGCGCCCAGGAGAACGCCATGGCGACCTGGATCGCCGGCTACCAGTCCGCGTGCGAGGACGCGGACATCTACTACGACTCGATCGGCTCCGGCGGGGGCCGGAGCCAGTTCATCGACGGCGCCGTCTCCTACGCCGGGACCGACACCGCGATGGAGCCCGCGGAGAACGAGGACGCGCTCGCGCGGTGCGGTGGGTCCGACACGGTGAGCCTGCCCGCCTACATCGTGGCGATCGGTGTGGTCTTCAACATCGAGGGTGTGGACGAGCTGAACCTGCGCCCGGACACGGTCGCCAAGATCTTCAACCAGGACATCACGCACTGGGACGACCCGGAGATCGCCCGGGACAACCCGGACGCGGATCTGCCGAACCTGAGGATCACCCAGGTCAGCCGGTCCGACGACTCCGGGACGACGGAGAACTTCACCCGTTATCTGGAGGAGGCGGCCCCGGACTCCTGGCCCCACGAGGCCAGTGACCAGTGGCCGATCGAGCCGCAGGAGTCGGCCCAGGGCAACAGTGGTGTGGCCGACACGGTCTCGCGCGCCGACGGCTCCATCGGGTATCTGGAGATGTCGCACCTGCACGGGCTGGACGCCGCCTCGATCGGTGTCGGTGACGAGTTCGTCGACATCAACCCGGAGGGGGCGGCCCAGGTGGTGGCCGACTCCCCGCGCCGGGAGGAGAACACGAGCGAGTACGACCTGGGGCTGGCCCTGGACTACGGCACGACCGAGCAGGGCGCCTACCCGCTGGTTCTGGTCAGCTACGAGGTGGCCTGTTTGGAGTACGAGGACCAGGAGGAGGCCGACCGGGTCAAGGCGTTCCTGGAGTACGTGGTCAGCCCGGAGGGCCAGGAGGCGGCCTCGGCCGAGACCGACTCCTCCCCGGTCAACGATCAGCTGCGTGAGGAGCTGTTGGAGTCGATCGACGCGATCGGCGTCCAGGACTGACGGTGCAGTCACCGCTCCCCGGGGCCGCGGCCGTCGGTGCGTCCGCCGCCGTGGGCCTCGCGCACACGCTGCCAGCACTCGCCGAGCCAGGCGCCCAGGCGGCGCAGGGGTGAGCGGACCCGATCCGTCCCGGGGGTCTCCGGTTCCTCGTCGCGGGTGTGGTCGGGTGTGCCGTCGCCGGCCGTGCTGCGCCGCGGCTCGTCCCCGGTCCGGGTGCGGGGCTCGGGGGCCCGGCGCGGCAGGAACGGGACGGAGCGGTACAGGGACAGGTCGGTGAGGATCTCCTCGCCGCCGTGGATGCGGTAGTGCCCGTGCAGTGCGGAGACGACCTCGGCGATGTCCTCGCCCTCCTCACCCGCGCGCAGGGCCCGGGCCAGCGCGCGGGTGCGCCACAGGCGCACGCCCGGTGCGTCGGTGGCGGTGGCGGCGGGGAAGAGTTCGGTGAGTCCGGCCCGGGAGCGTTCGGCCCCGGCCAGCAGCCGGGTGAGCGCGACCTGGCCCAGGCCCCGGGCCACGGGCACTTCCAGCAGGAACGGTGCGGGAAAGGCCGTGCGCGGGGTGCTGGAGGCGAAGGCGATACGGGGTTCGCGCAGGTAGTTGGCCTGGATCAGGCGCAGGCCGAGCTGGAGGTCGCCCAGTTCCTCCTCGCCGGTGAGGCGTTCCCAGTCGGCGACCAGGGTGATGAGCAGGTCGGTCTCGGCGCTGTCCAGGAGGCGGTCCACGCAGCCGCGCACCAGGTCGTAGGGGGCGCCGGAGATGTCGACGACGGCGTGCACGAGCGGGACGCGGCGCCGTTCGGCGGGCAGCCGTTCGCGGTACAGGTGGGGGTGGGGCATGAGTTCGGCCAGGACGTTGGTGCGGAAACGTTCGGAGGGCAGCCGGGTGCGGAAGGGTTCCCCGGGGCCCAGGTGCCAGGCGGTCGCGGTGCGTTCGGGCAGCATGACGGCGCCGGCCTGCCAGAGCCGGTAGCCGAACTCGGTGTCCTGCCCGAGGTCGAGGTCGGGGTCCACGCCTCCGGCGATCTCGTACAGGCTCCGGCGCAGGCCGGCGGCGGCACCGACGTAGGTGTGGAAGCCCAGGTGGTCGGCCTCGCGCAGGTCGTCGGTGTCGGCGAGGCGGCGTTCGACCCAGGCGTGGTGGCGTCCGTCGTCGAGGGTGTGGTGCAGCTCGCCCGCCCGCATGAGGCCGAGCAGGGCGGCCGGGTCGTCGGGGACGTGGTCGGCGAAACGGACCCGGCCGAGGGTGACGCACTCGGGGTGGGTGTGGTGCCAGCGGGCCTGCGCCTCGACGAAACGCGGGTCGGCGACCATGTCGGCGTCCATCCACAGCAGGATCTCGCCCACGCTCGTGTGGGCCCCGTAGGCGCGGGCGTAGCCGGCGCCGTGGCCGCCGCCGGGGGTGCACACCAGGCGGGTGTTGGCGGGGCGGACCGGGGGCAGGCGCAGGGCGGGCGCGGAGTGGTCGTCGACGACGACGGCTTCGATGAGTTCCTCGGGGTAGGTCTGTACGGCCAGGGAGGCCAGGGCGAGGTCCAGCCGGTGTTGTTCACCGTGTGCGGGCAGCACGACGCTGACGGGCAGGCGCGGGGTCCATTGCCCGAGGGCGGGTGGTGCCAGTGTGTCCCAGTCGTTGCCGATCACACGGGTGGTGACCCGCTCGACGCGTCCGCGGCGGGAGACCCCGTCAACTTGAGACCCTACGTACTTATTGAGCGACACATTGTAACTATAGCCGTCTTCGCCCGGACCGGACGGTGATGCACGGCCAGGTGTGGCGTGTGGCCGGCTCCGGGCACGGCGAGGGGCGCGCTGCACGTTCTGCTGCGCGCCCCGGAAGGTTCGCGCGGTCCGGGGGCCGGGCCTTCAGCGGACGTTGCCCGAGTTCTCGCGCATCATGCGTACGCCGAGGTGGACCACCCCGATGAGGAGACCGATCGCGATGACCCACACGAGCAGGCCGACGATCACCGACAACACCCAGAAGAGGGCGATGACGGCGGCCGCACCCGCAGCGGCCTTGAGCAGTACACGTCCCATGTCGGGAAGAATACGCACCTTCACCTGGAAGTGAACACCCCGGGTCATCCCACGCGCACGGCGGTGGTGAACACGCTGTCCCAGTAGTCGGCCAGGTTGACCTCCTCCAGCGGCTTGGAGGGGTTGGAGCCGTGGATCATCCGGCCGTTGCCGGAGTAGATGCCCACGTGGCTGGGTGCGGCGGCGTCGTAGAAGAAGAGCAGGTCGCCGGGCCGGACCTGGTCGCGCGAGACCTGCGTTCCGGCGTTGACCTGGTCGTAGGTGGTGCGCGGCAGGTTCACCCCGGCCTGGGCCCAGGCGGCCTGGGTCAGGCCGGAGCAGTCGTAGCTGTCGGGGCCGGTGCCGCCCCACACGTAGGGCTTGCCGATCTGGGCGCGGGCGAAGTCCAGGACGGCCTGGACGTCTCCGGAGGCGGCCGTCCCGCCTCCGCCGGAGGGGTCGCCGACGGGTTCGGTGGAGGCCGTCGGGTCGGTCCCACCCAGGGTGTCGAGCACCTCGGACTGTTCTTCCAGGGCTTGCTCGCCCTGTTCGAAGGAGGTCTCGGCCTCCTCCAGCGCGGTGGCGGCGCGCTCCTCGGCCTCGGTGGCCTGGGAGAGCAGGCGCTCGGAGCGCTCGGCCTCCTCCACGTAGTCCGACATCACCGCTTCCTGGCCCACGGACAGGAAGTCCAGGTCGGCGATGGTCTGCAGCACGTTGTCGGGTGAACCGCCGAAGAGGAGGCCGGGGAGGCTGTGGGTGGAGCCGGTGTAGGTGCTCTGCGCGATGGCCGAGACCCGGCCCGACATCTCCTGGAGGTTCTCCTCGGTCTCCTCCACGCGTTCTTCGAGGTCGGAGACCTCGGCCTCGGCGGCTTCGTGGTCCTCCTGGGCCTGGTTGTAGGCCTCGTTGAGTCCGGAGAGCTCCTCCTGGAGCTGTTCGTAGCGTTGTTGGGCCTCCTCCTCGGTCGGGTCGGCCAGGGCGACCCCGGAGGAGAGCAGGACCGAGCCCAGGGCCAGGGATCCGATGGTGGCGGAACGGCGGCTCGCACGGGAACCGGCCGCGGGGTTGCGAGTCAAGGGACCGCTGCCTTTCTCCCACATCCGTCTACCGGCGCAGGACGTCCCGAGGACACACCTGAGCACAGGTGTGACCGGGGAGGTGTGGGAGGGGGTCCCGAGGGCGGCGTGTGGAGAAGGACCGCGGACGATCGGGCTGCTGCACCGGCCTCTGCTCCTGGGAAAGGGCGAACTACGAGCAGAGCTCAACGGCAAACCGGACGCTGCCCCCGGGTAGGGGCAAAAGGGGCGAACCGATTCAAAGGAACCCTAAAACACCCCTCGGGCTCGACGCGACCCGATCGTGACCTTCCACTGAACCGGCTTTGAACTGCACAGACGTACGATCGGCCCCGCCGAGGGCCCGCAGCGCCCTTCTCGTCGGCGGTTCGCGCGCGCACTTTTCCGACCAAGGGAACACCGAACACGGCCGCGCATGTGAGCCGACTCACCACGGGAACAGGAAGGGCGGCCGGGACACCCGCCCCGGCCGCCCCCTCCATCACAGGTGACGCCCCCACCAGTCCAGGACCGCCTCGAAACGGGCCACCCGGTGGCTGGGCAGGCCCGAGCGCGAGAGCTCGTGCCCCTCCCCCGGGAACAGCAGGAGCTCGGTGTCCTCACGGCGGCGACGCAGCCGCAGGTACAGGCGCTGAGCCTGCTCGACCGGGCAGCGCCAGTCCTGCTCGGAGTGGATGATGAGTGTGGGAATGTCGATGCGGTCGGCGTAGGCCAGCGGGCTCTGGCGCGCCCAGTCCTCCTCGGGCCCGTAGAGCGGGTGTGGGAAGAGCGAACCGATGTCGGAGGAGCCCTCGAAGCTGTCGACGGAGGTCAACGCCCGCTCGGGGACGGCCGCACGGAACCGCTCCCCGTGGTGGGCCGCCATCCACGTGGTCATGTAACCGCCGTGGGAGCCACCCATGACCCCGACCCGGTCGGCGTCCAGGCGCTCGTCGGCCAGTGCGGCATCCAGGAAGGCCAACAGGTCGGTGGCGCTGACCCGGCCGACGTCGCCGATGATCGCCCGCGCGTGCGCCTGGCCGTACCCGGAGGAACCGCGCGGGTTGCACAGCACCACCGCGTACCCGGCCTCCACCAGCACCTGTGTCTCGTCGAAGACCTGGTGGCCGTAAGGGGCGAAGGGGCCGCCGTGAATCATCAGCACCACCGGGTGCGGTCCCCGGTCCCCGGGTACGGCGACCCAGCCGTGCACGGGGTGGCCGTCGGGGGTGTGCGCGGTCAGTTCGGTCACCGGGTACGGGTCCAGCTCCGCGAGGGAGGTCAGCGGGCTCGCCCCCTCGGGACCGACACGTACGAGTTCACCGCTGCTACGCCCGTCGGCGACCACGGCCACGGTGACACCGGCCCGGTGGTCGAAGGACTGGGCCTGGACGGGACCGCCCAGGAGGGTCTGCGGCTCTCCCCCGTCCAGAGGCACCCGGAGCAGGTGCACGGCGCCGCGCCGGTCGGCGAGCAGCAGGACACCGTCGTCGAGGACCTGCAGGCTTTGCTGCACGTGGGGGCCGTCCTCCTCGTCGGTCAGGCGCACCGGTCCGCGCCCGCCCTCGAGGGGGACCCGCCACAGGCCGGGGGTACGCCCCACGAAGTCACGGAGGTCGTCGCCGAGTGCGGCCCCGGGGAAGAAGACGGTGGTGCCGCCGGGGTCCGGGGCCGGCCCCTCGGTACCGATACGGCCGTGGGTGAGTCGGCGCGGCCGTGCCCCTTCCTCCGGGGCACACGCCCACACGTCCGCGACCAGGTCGGTGTCGGCCTCCTCGTGCAGGGAGGCGCTGAAGAGGAGCTCGCTGCCGTCAGGGGTCCACGCGGGTGCACCGTGGTCGGCGCGGGCCCCGGTGACCTGCACGGGTGCACCGGGAGCGGCCTCGGGGTCCAGGGGGGCGGTGACGAACACGTGCCGGGGGCGGTCACGGAGGAACCCGAGCCCGTCGATGCGGTACTTGAGGGTGGTGATGCGGCGCGGCGCCTCCTTGGCCGGTTCGGTTCCGGCGTAGCGGCCCTGGTCCGGCACACGCGCGGTGTAGGCCAGCCGGGTGGAGTCGGGGCTCCACGCGGGGTCGGCCGCACCGAGGGGGTGGTCCGTGGCCTTCCAGGGTTCGCCACCGTCCACCGGCAGGAGGTGGATCTGGACGCGGTCGTCGGCATCGGGACGCAGGAACGCGATCCAGCGCCCGTCCGGCGAATGGACCGGACCGGAGTCGTGTTCGCCCCGGGTCAGGGGACGCGGCGACTGCGAGCCGTCGGTGGGTACGGTCCACAGCCCGCCGACATAGGTGTCCTTGTCCAGGTCGGGGCGGGTGAGGGCGAAGACCGCCCAGGCGCCGTCGGGCGACAGGGAGGGCGTGCCGAGACTGTGCAGACGGGTGAGGTCGGCAGGTTTCATAACGGGTCGGCCGTGGCGGCACGAGGGCGGGCCGCGGGCCTCCTCCTTCGGTTCGGGGGTGAGGGTTCAGACTATCGGCGCACGTGCTCGCGGAGCCGGGGCTCTGCCGTGCGGGGCCCGGCTTCTCACCGGGAGCGGGGACGGCCCGGGGCAGGCCGCAGGTCGGTCTCGAGCTGGGAGCATACCCAGCGTCCTTGCCGGACCGTGGCGCGGAAGGCGAAGACCCGGCGGCGGCACCGGCATCCGACGACGGCGCTGGCCTCCACCTGGCGGGGCACGGGGCTCTGGTGGAAGACCCGGGTCAGGCGCGGCGCGGTGCAGCAGGCCAGGCTGCTGCGCAGGGCCCGGAGCTGTTCGCGCACGGGCACGGTGAGCGCGGGGCTGAGGGATTCGGGGGTGCGCTGTCCGACGAGGACCTCGGCGATCTGTTGGGCGAGGCGGCACACCGCGGGCGGGGTGCGGTGTCCGTGCAATCGGGCGGGGCGGCGGGCGTGCGCTGTCCTGTACGCGTCCGGGCGGGCGGCAGGGTGGGCCGGGTGGTGGGCACGGCGGCAGGGCTGATGGGTCATGACCGTTCCCTCTCCTGTGGGGATGAGCGCCTCCACCCCTGCACAGAGCACACGGGAACGCGGAACGGTCACCTGGAATTCCAGGTTTTTCCCGTGAGGCCACCGGAGCGTTCCGCCCGGGCCCGCACCGGTTCCGGGTGAGCGGGCATACTGCAAGGCGTGACACACGCGTACCTCTCCGCCCCCGTCCCCGTGGCTCTGGCGCACCGGGGCGGGTGGCTCACCGACGACCGGGGCGAGCGCCTGACCGAGCTGGAGAACACCGCGGTGGCGTTCCAGAACGCGATCGACCTCGGGTACACGTACCTGGAGACCGACGTGCACGCCACCTCCGACGGCGTGCTCATGGCCTTTCACGACACGACACTGGACCGCACCACCGACCGGACCGGCGCGATCGGGGACCTGCCCCACCGCGAGGTGGCCCGGGCCCTGGTGGCCGGGCGCGAACCGGTGCCGCTCATGGAGGACCTGCTCGGCTCGTGGCCGCACGCGCGGTTCAACATCGACCTGAAGGCGGACGCGGCCGTGGAGCCGGTGGTGGAGGCACTGCGCCGTACGGGTGCCTGGGACCGGGTGTGCCTGGGCTCCTTCGACCAGGCCCGGCTGGAGCGCGTGCGCTCCCTGGTGGGCCCGCGGGTGGCGACCTCCTGCGGGCCGCTGGACGTGGTGCGGCTGCGGTTGGGCTCACTGAGCGGGCTGCTGTCGCCCTTGGCTCCCCGGAGCCCGGCCTGTGCGCAGATCCCGCTGCGCCAGGGTTCCTTCCCCGTGCTCAGCCGCGATCTGGTCCGCACCGCCCACCGCGTCGGCATGCAGGTGCACGTGTGGACCGTCAACGACCCCGGGGTGATGGAGCGCCTGCTCGACGCGGGTGTGGACGGCATCGTCACCGACAACACCGCCGCACTGCGCGAACTGCTGGTGCGTCGCGGACAATGGCCCGCCTCGGCGGGCTCCGACGGCGAGACGGCCAGGAGAGGTTGAGCCCCTGTATGTCCTCCACTCCCCCACCCGGCCGGACCGAGAAGGCCCCGTCCCCGGACCCGGCCCAGCGGCGGCGCGAACAGCGCGGCTGGTACGTCTACGACTGGGCCAACCAGGTCTTCATCACCTCGGTGGTGACGGTGTTGATCGGCCCCTACCTGTCGGGGCTGGCCTGTGGAGCCGCGGGCGCTCCGGGCACCGAGGCGTGCCTGGACCCGGCGGTGCGCATCCGTCCCTTCGGGGTGGACTGGATCAGTCTGCACCCGAACGCGCTGCACCCGACACTGACCACGGGTGTGGTGCTGATCCTGGTGGTGCTGTTGCCGGTCGTGGGCGCGTTGGCCGACCACACCCGGCACAAGAAACGATGGCTGTTCTGGTTCGCCGCAGGCGGGTCGGTGGCGATCAGTTCGCTGTACCTGACCGACGACTACCGCCTCACCTCGTTGCTGTTCGTGCTCGGCAACATCTGTTACGGGCTCTCGATCGTCGTCTTCCACTCGTTCCTGCCCGAGATCGCCACCTCCGACGAACGCAACCGGGTGTCGGTGACCGGGTGGTCGTTGGCCTACCTGGGCGGGGCGGTACTGCTGACCTTCCACCTGGGGCTGGTGACCTTCGCGCCCGATCTGGGGATCGGCAACGGCGAGGCGGTCCGGATCGCGTTCGCTTCGGTGGGTGTGTGGTGGCTCGGTTTCTCGGTGCTGGGAATCCGGCCCCTGCGCAACCGGTACAGCACGCTGGCGCTGGGGCAGGGCCGGCCGCAGCTGGGCGCATCGCTCGGACAGTTCGGGCGCACCCTGCGCGACATGCGCAACTACCCGAACACCCTGTTGTTCCTGTTGGCCTTCGTCTTCTTCAACGACGGGATCCAGGCGGCGGTCTATTTCGCGGGCAACTTCGCCGTGCAGGACCTGGGGCTGTCGTTGACGGTGCTCAGCGCGACGATCCTCCTGATCCAGTTCGTGGCCTTCGCCGGAGCCCTGATGATGGGGCGCATCTCGCGGGTGGTGGGCACCAAGGCCACGGTGCTGGCGAGCTTGGGCGTGTGGTGTGTGCTCGTCACGTGCGGGTACTTCCTGCCACCGGGCGAGCCGCTGCTGTTCGTGCTGCTGGGGCTGGGCATCGGCACGGTACTGGGTGGGACCCAGTCGTTGGCGCGTGCCCTGTACTCGCTGCTGATCCCCAGCGGACGCGAGGCGGAGTACTTCAGCCTGTACCAGTTGGCGGACCGGGGTTCGACCCTGCTGGGCTCGGCCACGGTGGCGCTGGTGGTGAACCTGACCGGCGGGTACCGGACGGCGATCTTCTCGCTGCTGGTCTTCTTCGTCATCGGCGGTGTCCTGCTGTGGCGCACCAACCTGCGGGCCGGTATCGAGGCGGTCGGCAACACGGTGCCCCGGCACTTGTGAGAAAGGCGGGCCCCGGCCGTGTCCCGTCCTGTCGTGGCCCACGGTGATACTGGACCGCGGAAGGACACGAGCGGTCGGGAAGGACGTCGAGGGTGCTGGTGCTGCACGGGGTGTGGGACGGCGGGACACTCGCGGTCTGGGGTGAGGCCGAGCTCACGGATCCGGTGGTGCGGCGGCCGTCCCGCGCCGGGGCCCACCCCTTCGCCCTCCGGGCCCGGACACTGCGTTCGGTGCTGTCCGGTTCCGGGGTGGGCGGGCGGGTCGGCGAGCTCGCCCTGACCCTGCCGGGCGATCCCACGGGACCGGTGCACTCGACCCTGGCCGGTCGGGACACCGGCCCGGCCGGGGCCCACCCCTGGACGGTCCCGGCGGTGCACCTGTCCCCGGCTGAGGCGGTGCGGTTCCTGTCCGCACCGGCACCGGAGGGCACCGTCCTCGGCCCGGCGTTGGAGCACCTGGGTGCGGTGCTGGCCTTCGCCGAACACCTGGTGGGGACCGGATGCGTGCTGCCCGACCTCGTGGGCCGGCCTGCCCGGGCCCGCTGGCGCCCGGCCCCGGTCGAGCAGGCCGAGCGCCACTTGTCGGCGCTGGCCGCCGCTCTGCCCGCGGCCTCCCGCGCCCACCTTCCGGGCGCCGACGCCGACACGGTGACCCGCCGGTGTGTACTCGCACCGGTGGAACTGCTCACCGACGCCGTGGCGCGCGGGCGCGCCCGCGCTCCGGTGCGGCCCGGCCCCGAGCGGGCCGGGTCCCCGGAGGATGCGCTCGCACACGCGCTGACGGGCGACGACGCACACGTGGGACCCGAGTCCGTCGAACGTCTGCGTGTGCCCCTGCGGCGGTGGCGTTCGCGGGTCCGGGGCGCGGGCCGGGCCGAGCTGCTGTTCCTGTTGCGTGAGCCCGAGGACGAGGGCCCGCAGGTGTGGTCGGTGGAGTTCTGGGTGCGTTCGGCCGCCGAGCCCGGGCTGCGGCTGCCGCTGGAGCAGGTGTGGTCGGGCGAGGGAGCGGCCTGGTTGCCCGAGAACACGGCGGCCACCGTCTCGGCCGACCTGCGTGCGGCGGCCCGGTACTACCCGGCGCTGGGGCGGGTGGCCGACCAGGCGGGGCCCACGCACCTGAGCCTGCGTACCGAAGGTGCCGAGGAGTTCGTCCACCGGTACGCCCCGCGGTTGAGCGCGGCCGGTCTTGCGGTGGTGCTGCCCGACTGGGCGGGCCGCCGGTCCCTGGGGCTGCGTATGACGGTCTCCGAGGGGCAGGGGCGGCGCCGCAAGGGCGGGGTGGGCCCCGACGACCTGGTCGGGGTGTCCTTCGAAGCGCTGTTGGGCGGCGACGACGAGCCCCTGGACCGGGCGGAGCTGGAGGAGCTCGCCGAGCTGGCGCGGCTCAAACGGTCGCTGGTGCGGGTGCGCGGCCGGTGGTCGGAGATGGATCCGGGCCAGGTCGAGGACTTGTTGGCGGCGATGCGCCGGCAGCGCCGGATTCGTCGTGAGCAGGCGTTGCGGATGGCCGTGGGGGCGGAGCAGGCCCCGCTGCCGGTGGCCGAGGTGGTCGCCGACGGTCCGCTGGGGCAGTTGCTGGACGGCGGGGCCCGGGCCGAGCTGCGGCCGATGGGCGCGCCGCCGGGGTTCTCGGGCACGCTGCGCCCCTACCAGGACCGCGGTGCGTCCTGGTTGCGGTTCATGGGTGAGCTGGGGCTGGGTGCGGTGTTGGCCGACGACATGGGCCTGGGCAAGACGGTGCAGTTGTTGGCGTTGTTGACCGACGAACGTGCCGAGGGCACCGCGGCGGGGCCGACGCTGCTGGTGTGCCCGGTGTCGTTGGTGGGCAACTGGCGCCGGGAGGCCGAACGTTTCGCCCCCGGTCTGCGGGTGCACGTCCAGCACGGGCCCGACCGGCCCTCGGGCAACGCGCTGGCACGCCTGGCGGGCTCCTGCGACCTGGTCGTGACGACCTACGGGGTGGTGGCGCGCGACGGCGAGGAGCTGGCGGCGCTGCCCTGGTACCGGGTGGTGTGCGACGAGGCCCAGGCGTTGAAGAACCACGGCACCCGGCAGGCGCGGGCGGTGCGCTCCCTGCCGGCCTCGACCCGGATCGCGCTGACGGGCACACCGGTGGAGAACAACCTGGACGAGCTGTGGTCGGTGATGGATTTCGCCAACCCGGGGCTGCTGGGGGATGCGGCCGACTTCCGCCGGGCGATGGGTGAGCGGGCCGAGGCCGAGCAGGGCGAGGGCGAGCACACCGACCTGGTACGGCGGCTGACCGGCCCTTTCGTGCTGCGGCGGCTCAAGACCGACCGGTCCATCATCTCGGACCTGCCGGAGAAACATCTGGTGCGTACCTGGTGCACCCTCACCTCCGAGCAGGCCTCGCTGTACAAGGCGGTGGTGGACGAGATGGCGCGGCGTCTGGAGGAGGCGGACGAGCGTGAGCGCAAGGGGTTGATCCTGACGACCATGGCGCGGTTGAAGGCCGTCTGCAACCACCCGGCCCAGTTCCTGGGTGACGGGTCGGCGCTGGCGGGGCGGTCGGGCAAGGTGGACCGTCTGGAAGCGGTACTGGGCGAGGTGGCGGCCCAGGGCGACAAGGCGTTGTGTTTCACCCAGTACGCGCGTTTCGGGGAGCGCCTGGTGCCGTACCTGCGGTCGCGGCTGGGTGTTCCGGTGCTGTGGTTGCACGGGGGGACCCCGCGCGCGGAGCGGGAGGCGATGGTCGAACGTTTCCAGAACGCTGCGGGCCCGGCGGTCTTCGTGCTCTCCCTCAAGGCGGCCGGGACCGGGTTGAACCTGACCGCGGCCAACCACGTGGTGCACGTGGACCGCTGGTGGAACCCGGCGGTGGAGAACCAGGCCACCGACCGGGCCTTCCGCATCGGACAGCGCCGCGACGTGCAGGTGCGCACGATGGTGTGCGTGGGCACGCTCGAGGAACGGGTGGAGGAGATGATGGAGCGCAAGAGCGCGCTGGCCGAGGGTGTGGTCGCCACGGGCGAGGAACGGTTGGCGCAGCTGTCGGTCTCGGAGTTGCGTGAGGTGGTGCGCCTGGCGCCGGAGGCGGTGGCAGGTTGAGTACGTGGGCACGGTTGGTGGCCGAGGCCCTGCCCGCCCCGGAGCGTGCACCGGGGCCGGTGGAGCGGTGGTCGGTACGCCCCGGTGAGGTGGGGGCCCGGGTGTCCGGGCACGAGGTGAGCCTGATCCGTCCGGTGGCCGGGGAGGAGGACTGGGAGCGGGTGTGTGCGGCCCTGGCCTCCCAACCGGTCTTCCGGGGCCCGTCCCTGGACGGCCGGTTGCCGGTGGAGTCGGAGCGGGTGTTCGCGGTGGTGGGTCTGCCGCTGGTGCCCCCGGGGTGGGGCCCGTTGGCGGCCTCGTGCTCGTGTGCGCAGTGGCGTTCGGTGTGCGGGCACCTGGGCGCGGTCGTGGAAGAGCTGGGGGTGCGGGCCGACGCGGATCCGTTCGTGCTGGTGCGGTGGGCCGGCAGTGACCGGTCCGAGTTCGTGGCGCGGGTGGGCGCGGCGGCGGCGCGCCAGGACGGCCGGGAGGGCCCGGACGCGCCGCACCGGCCGCGGACGGGCGGGGCGGACCCGGCGTCGGCGGCGGTCTTCTGGTCGGTGCCGGACCTGCCTGCCCTGCCGGAGGGCCTGGCTGAGGCGGGTGCGCGGGTGCGGGCGTCCGCGCCGGGGCCGCTCCTGGACGGCCTGCCCGTGTTCGATCGCCGCACGTGAGCGCGCGGTGGAAGAATTTCCGCCCTCCGAATTTTTCTCTCGGAAAACCCCTTCCTGTCGGCGGTGCGCGTTCTACGATGCGCCTTACGGCGGTGCCCCGCGTACCTTCGGGGCACCCAGCACGCGCTCCGACGACCACCGAGAAGGAGGCAGGGGCCGCTCACCCCGTCCCGGGGCGAGTTTCCCCACAACGCCGATGAACGACCGTTTTCCCCCCGGTGTCGACATGCGCACGCCCAGCGTCGCACGGATGTACGACTACTTTCTCGGGGGCAAGGACAATTTCGCCGTGGACCGTGAATCGGCCGATGTCCTTCTGGAACGCATTCCCGAGATCATTCCGTTGTCCCTGGACAATCGCGCCTTCCTGACCCGGGCGGTCGACCACGTGGCCCAACAGGGGGTCGTGCAGTACCTGGACCTGGGCGCGGGGCTGCCCACGGTCGAGAACACCCACAACGTGGCGCAGCGGGCGGGGCGCGACGTGCGTGTGGTCTACGTCGACAACGACCCGGTGGTGTCGGTACACGGCCGGGCCCTGCTGACGGACCGGCCCGGGACCGCGTTCGTGCTCAGCGACATCCGCGACATCGACGGGATCCTGGCCTCACGCGAGGTACGTGCGCTCATCGAGTTGGACCTGCCCGTGTGTCTGATGCTGGTGTCGATCCTGCACTGCCTTCCCGACTCCGACCGGCCCTTCGACATGGTGCGCCGGACGATGGCGCGCCTGCCGTCGGGGTCGTACCTGGTCTACTCCCACATCGTCTCCGACGACAGCGACACCGCCACATGGCTGACCGACCGGATGCAGGGATTCGGGACCCCGTGGGGGCGGGTGCGCTCCCCCCGTGAGGCGGCGGCGGCATTCGAGGGCCTGGTCCCGGTCAGTGCGTGGCCGGACGGGCGTGCGGAAGGGCCGAGGGTGGTCGACTGCGCGAGCTGGCGCCACCCCGACCGGGCGCCGGCCGAACGGCCGGCTGACGAGAAGACCGCGCTGTGGGAGTTGTCGGGGGTGGCGGTCAAACCCTGAGGTGTGCGGTGTGTCCCCGCCGCGCGGGGACACACCGCGGCCCGGGTCAGGGCCGTGGGTCCCGGCCTCCGTCCTCGGGGGCCATGTGCCGGGCCAGGAGGGTGTTCACACGTGGTGCCTGCTGCCAGGACAGCAGGTGTGCGGCGTGGTCGAGCACCACCAGCTGGGCCCCGGGTATGCGCTCGGCGATGAGGTCGGTGTTGCCCTGCACGGGGGTGGCTTCGTCCTGGGCCCCGCCGATGACGAGGGTGGGGACGGTGACGTGGGGCAGTTCCTCGCGTACGTCCCATCGGGAAATGGCCTCGCAGCACGAGGCGTACCCCTCGGCGGGGGTATCTGCGATGCCGTCGCGCAGTTCCTCCACCTCGTCCGCGTGGGCACGGGCGTAGCCCTCGGTGAACCAGCGGCCCACGACGGCGTCGGCCAGGGCGCCGGGGCCCTTCTCGCGGGCCAGGGCAGCGCGGTCCAGCCAGTTCTGGGGCGGGCCGGGGTAGGGCGAGGTGGCCAGCAGCGCGAGACGGTCGATGCGGTCGGGGGCGTTGAGGGCCAACCACTGGCCGATCATTCCGCCCAGGGAGATCCCGGCGTAGTGGGCGCGGGCGATGCCGAGCCGGTCCATCAGGGCCAGGACGTCCTCGCCCAGGTCGGCCATGGTGTAGGGGCCCTCGGGCACGGGTGAGAGGCCGTGCCCGCGCAGGTCGAAGCGTACGACCCGGAAGTGCGTGGACAGCTCCTCGGCCTGCGGCTGCCACATCTGTGCGGTCGAGCCCAGGGAGCCGCCCAGCAGCAGGGGCGGGGCCTCCGAGGGCCCGGTCACGGTGGTGTGGAGATCGACGCTCATGGTGTCCGTGCTCCGTTCGGGTCGGGTGGCTCTCGCGCCGGTACTACCCGCGGTGCGGTGCCGTGACGCCGGTGCATGCTCACGTGGCGGGAACGCTTGCCCCGCAGGGCTTGAGCGATCCCTACGGGATCCCACGGGTTCCGTTCGGCGTGAGAACATCGGTCCGAGCACACCCGACACCAGGAAGGCTCGGCCATGTCCGACGACCAGGCCCGCGGCGGGCACTTCGTTCAGTCGCTGGAACGCGGGCTCGCCGTGATCCGCGTCTTCTCGGCCGAACACCCGGCGATGACGCTGAGCGAGGTCGCCCGGCAGACCGGTCTGACCAGGGCGGCCGCACGGCGGTTCCTGCTCACCCTCACCGACCTGGGGTACGTGCGCACCGACGGGCGCCTGTTCTCGCTGACCCCGCGCGTACTCGACCTGGGGTATGCCTATGTGGCCTCGGCCGGGTTGCCGGAGGTCTCCCAGCCGCATCTGCAGGACCTGTCGGCGCGGGTGCGTGAGTCGGTATCGGCGTCGGTGCTGGACGGCGACGAGGTGCTGTACGTGGCGCGGTCGGCGGCCTCCCGCATCATGACCGTTTCGGTGACGGTGGGGACCCGGTTCCCGGCCTCGGCCACCTCCATGGGGCGGGTGTTGCTGGCCGGGCGTGGCGAGGAGGAGTTGGCCTCCTACCTGGGCCGGGTGGAGCTGCCCGCGTTGACGCGCTTCACCGTTACCGACCCCGCGCAGTTGCGGGCCGAGTTGGACCGGGTGGCCGAGCAGGGGTATGCGTTGGTCGACCAAGAGCTGGAGGAGGGGCTGCGGTCGTTGGCGGTGCCGGTCCGCGACGGCTCCGGCGAGGTGGTAGCCGCGGTCAACATCTCCACGCACGCCAACCGCACCTCGGTCGACGGGGTGGTGCAGGAACTGCTGCCGGCGCTGCGCACGACCGCCGGGCGCATCGAGACCGACCTGCAGTCGGTCGACCGGCGTTGACCCGCGCCGGCGCGGGCCCCGCGTGCCGCGACGCCTTGCGGTACCCGGTCCGCCCTGAGATCCTTCCCCGGAGCCGCAGACCATGAGGACCTCAGGAGCACCGTGACCGACGTACACGCCGCACCGGACATCGCCGAGCAGTCGGGGAGCTTCCGTATCGGCGGGGACCTACCGGTCCACCGGCTGGGTTTCGGGGCGATGCGTGTGGTGGGCGAGGGGGTGTGGGGCCCGCCCCGGGACCGTGACGAGGCTCTGTCCGTGCTGCGCCGGACGGTGGAGCTGGGCATCACCTTCATCGACACCGCCGACTCCTACGGGCCCCAGATCAGTGAGCGGTTGATCCGCGAGGCGCTCTACCCCTACCCCGACGACCTGGTCGTCGGGACCAAGGCCGGGTTGGCCCGCACCGGGCCCTCGCAGTGGCACAGGTTGGGCCGCCCCGCCTACCTCAAGCAGCAGGCGGAGCTGAGCCTGCGCAACTTGGGGGTGGAGCGCATCGACCTGTTCCAGCTGCACCGCATCGACCCCGAGGTGCCTCTGGCCGACCAGCTGGGTGCGCTCGTGGAGTTGCGGGAGCAGGGCAAGATCAACCACATCGGGTTGAGCGAGGTGACGGTGGACGAGCTCAGCGCCGCCCGCGCCATCACACCGATCGCCTCGGTACAGAACCAGTACGCGCCTTCCTTCCGCCGGTCCGAGGACGTGCTGGAGCAGTGCGAGAAGGACGGGATCGCGTTCCTGCCGTGGGCACCGGTCGCACGCGGGGAGATGGCGGGCGCGGACTCGCCGCTGTCCACGATCGCCCGGGAGCGCGGGCTGGCGCCGGCGCAGTTGGCCCTGGCCTGGCTGCTGCACCGCTCCCCCGTCATGGTGCCGATCCCGGGCACGTCCCGGGTGTCGCACCTGGAGGAGAACACGGCGGCGGCCTCGGTTCGCCTGTCGGGGGCCGAGGTGGAGCGCATCAGCCAGTTCCTGGGCTCTTGAAGGGGCTCGGCGACGGCCCGGGGCCGGGTGGTGTGGCTGCCCGGCCCCGACACGAGCGGTAGGTGGACGCCTCAGCCGGGGCGCAGCCGGAAGACCTGCAGGGTCATGTCGTAGTACTTCTCGGTCTCGCCGACCCATTCCATGCCCAGCCGGCGGGCCACGGCGATGGCGCGTTCGTTGTCGGGCCGGGCGACCGCGAAGATCTCCTCGATGCCCTGTTTGAACGCCCATCCGGTGATGGCACGGCTGGCCTCGGTGGCGTAGCCCTGTCCCCAGACGTCGGGTCGCAGGGCCCAGGTGAGCTCGAAGTCCTCCTCGAAGGGCGGAAGAAGCTTCACCGAGAGCCCGCCCACCAGCTGCCCGTCCTCGCGGCGGGTGATGGCCCAGCGCCCGGCGGGCGGCATCAGGTTGGGTCCCGACTCGATCCAGGCGTGCAGGACCGAACGCATGGCGTCGGTGTCGTTCACCGGGCGCCATTCCGGTGTCAGCCAGTGCGCAACCTCGTCGGCCCCGTAGACCTGCAGGGCCTCCTCGGCATCGCCCAGCTCCCACTCCCGGATGAGGAGTCGGTCAGTAGACAACTCAAGGCTCATAGCACAACGGTAACCCGGCACCAAGCACCGCAACAGGGGTGCCGACGATCAGTCTCCCACCCCGGTGGGTACGGCCGCGCGGATGTCGGTGACGATGCGGGCCACGACCTCGCGGGTGCGTCCGACGAAGTAGAAGTGGTCGCCGGGCAGGGTGTGGTGCACGACCGGCCCGTCGGCGTGCTCGCGCCAGGCAGCCATGCGGGAGGGCGGCATGCCCGGGTCGTCGGCCCCGCCCAGGACCGACAGGGGCAGACGCAGGGGCGGCCGGGCCGGATCGGGGCGCCAGGTGTCGACCAGGTTCAGGTCGGCGCGGACGACGGGGGCGATGCGGGCCCACTGGTCGGGGTCGGCCAAGGAGGAACGGGGCGTTCCTCCCATCCCTGCGACGATCTCGCGTAGTTCGGCGTCGCTGCGCAGGTGCCGGGGTGCATCGCGTTCGGGCCCGTGGGCGGGGCTCCAGGCCGAGACACCGAGCCAGGCGGGGTCGGCCTCGGCCGGGTCCGCGAGCAGGTGGTGGGCGAGCTCGTGCGCGACGAGGGCGCCCATGCTGTGGCCGAAGAGGCCGTAGGGGCGGTCGCGCAGATCGTCGGTGGAGGCGGCCAGGTGGCGGGCCAGGGCGCGGGCCTCCCGGAAGGGCTCGAGGTGGGCGGAGCTGTCGCGTCCGGGCGCCTGGAGCAGGCAGATCTCCCAGTCCTGGGGGAAGTGCCGTACCCAGGACCGGTAAGCCTGTGCCGTTCCGCCCGCGTGGTGCAGGACCAAGAGCCGGAACCGGCAGTCGGGAACGGTCTTGATCCTGGTCAGGACCCCCTGGTGCACTGCTCTCCTCCGTCGCCGAAACGCGGCTCGGTCTGCCGCGACACGGCGAACTTACCAGCGAGTAATAAGAGCGGGGGCACCGGAGGGACCGTCCCACACCCCTCCGGGCCGTTCCACGGGCCCGCTCACCCCCGGCGCAACAGAGTGCGCGTGACCTGCACACCCGTGTACAGCAGGGGTAGGGCCACCAGTGTCAGGGCCGCGGCGCTGCGTTCGGCCCAGCCGCGCCCGGGCGCGAATGTGTCCGGTGCCATCCAGGGCCCGAAGGGTCCCCCGCGCAGGGCCGTGCCTCCGGTCACGAGCGTGTACAGCAGCGCCGCGCTCCACACCAGGGCGACCAGGGCGAAGAGCGCGCTCGCACCGGCGGCCACCAAGGCCGCCCCGGAGCGGGAGGGACGCGGCCGGGTGACGGGCGCACGCACGTCGCGGGCGATCATCAGGGCCGCGCACACCACCAGCACCCCGAACACGATCCGGGCCAGAGCACCGGCGGTGACCTCCTGCGCGGCCGGAGGTGCATCGGCCCCGAAGAGCGCGGAGGCCAGCTCGGCCGCGCCGCCGGAGGGATCCGGGGGCAGGGCGACGGGACTCGGGGCAGGCACGGAGAACCAGGCCAGGACGAGCAGCAACGCCCCGGCCAGGACCACGAAGGGCGGCCAGGGCCCGCGCGGGAGCAGGCACAGCAGGAGTGCGTGGCCCAGCACGACCGCGTACCAGGGATACAGGAGCGGAGCCGGTTCGGTGAGCACGATGGCGTCGAGCACACCCGGCCCGGGCTCGGCAAGGCCCCGCAGGAGCGGCCCCAGACCACTGACCAGGACGAGCCCCGCGGCCAGCCCCAGGGCCACGGACGCACGGCCCAGAAGGAACCGCGCCCACGCCCTCCCCCGGGATCGGGAGGGCCCGGGGGAGGGCGTGGGCGCGGGGAGGCGGGTGTCGTGCTCGGTGCTCAATCAGGACCTTTCTCGTGCGGATGCCTCGTGCGCGCCCAGGCCCCGTCGCCGGGGCCTCCCTCGGCGGGGCGACCGTGGGACCGGTGCACACGGCGGCCGCCCGTTACCTGCCCGGAAGGGGCTGATAGGAGCGCACATGGCCGGAAGCGGTCACCGACGGGGCCGGCACGACGGGCCTCTGCGCGGTGTTCGGGGAGGTCGACGGGGAGGTTTCCGTCGACAGGACCCGGGGCACCGCCGAAGATGCGTGTGGAGCGGTGGAACGTTCGGTGCGGGCGGTGCAGGACGGACAGAGCCGCCCTAATGTGGGGCTGCCGTGACAACGCAGCTCTTGGAGGCCTCCTCATGGACACCGTTCTGTTCGACATGTTCGGCGTGATCGCCCGCACTCAGTCGGCGCAGAGCAGGGCTGCTCTGGAACACGCCTCGGGTATACAGCCGGGGCTGTTCTGGGAGTGCTACTGGGGCGAGCGCTTTCCCTACGACCGCGGTGATCTGACCGGCCCGGCCTACTGGCGTTCGGTGGGACGCCGGGCGGGCACCGAGTTCGACGACCGGCGTGTGGCCGAACTGCTCGAACTGGATCTGGAGAGCTGGTCGCGGGTGGACGAGGACATGGTCTCCCTCGCCGAGGGCCTGTCGGCATCGGGGGTGCGGTTGGGGATGCTCTCCAACATCCCCTTCGAGATCGCCGACATGTTCGAGGCCGACCACGCCCGGGTGCTTCGGCTGTTCCCCGTGTTGGGGTTCTCGTGCCGGATCGGCCGCGCCAAACCGGATCCCGAGTCGTTCGGTTGGTGCTTGGAGGGCCTGGGCGTGGAGCCCGGCCGTGTGTTGTTCGTCGACGACACCGAACGCAACGTCACCGCCGCCCGTGAGCTGGGCCTGGGCGGGCACCACTTCACCTCTGCCGCAGGGTTGCGCGAGGAGCTGGCCGCGCGCGGTCTCACGAGGGGCTGAGGGTCCCCGCTTGCTCCCGGGCCCGGTCACCGGATCGGGGCCGGGTGCGTGGGGCCCGGGGGTGCACAAAGGCGAGGATATTGGTTAGGCTAACCTCACTGAAGCCGTCGCCCGTGTGACCTGCCCCGGAGGGCCGCCTTGCGCATGCAGTTTCCCGACCACCGCCGGATGATGCGTACCCGTGTCTCGCACGTCGAGCGGACCACCGACAACTTCGTGACGGTGACCGTCAGCGGCGCCGACCTGGCCCACTTCGAGTTCCTGGGCAACGACCAGTGCGTGCGTGTGTTCTTCGCCCGCCCCGGACAGGAGCACCTGACCCTGCCCGAGTACGACGGCGAGGGCTGGTTCCCCCAGTACAAGCAGATGCCCGACGAGGTCCGCCCCTACGTGCGCAACTACACCATGCGCCGCTTCGATCCGGACACGCTCGAGCTGGACATCGAGTTCGTCGCGCACGGGGACGAGGGCCCGGCCTCGGCATGGGCGATGGCGGCGTGCGAGGGCCAGGAACTGGGCCTCTTCCCCGAGTGCGTCTACTACCTCCCGCCGCCCGAGGCCGACTGGCACCTGCTGGTGGGCGACGAGAGCGCGGTCCCGGCGCTGCTGGCGATCCTGGAGCAGGCCCCCGACGACCTGCGCGCACGCGTCTACCTGGAGGTCCCCTCCTCCGCTGACGTGCGCCCGGTACGCGCCCCCGCGGGCACGGAGGTGCACTGGCTGCCGCGCCAGGACCCGAACGCGACCCCGGGCCGGCTCGCGCTGCGCACGGTGCAGTCCTCCGACCTTCCCGAGGGGCGCCCCTACTGCTGGGTGGCCGGGGAGAACGGCCTGCCCACGGGGCTGCGCCGCACGCTGGTGCGCGAGCACGGGGTCCCGAAGGAGGACATCTCCTTCATGGGGTACTGGCGCGAAGGGGTCGCCGCCATCGCCTGATCCCGTCCGCACGTGCCTGCGGACCGCGCCCGTCCGGACATGTCAGAACCGGGCAAGACTGAACCTGCGATCGTTTGCTGAGAGATCCATGAACATCGACCCGCTCCCCCGTGCCGGCGTACTCGGCACCGCGGCGGCCTGTCTGCTGCTCGCCACCTCCTGCGCCGGCCAGACCCCCGACCCCGGCTCTGCCGACGGCGAGGACGCCCTGACCGTCGAGACCGTCCACGGCGAGGTGGGTCTGCCCGAGGTCCCCACCGACGTGGTCGCCCTCGGGTGGTCGGACGCCGAGACCTGCCTGGCCCTGGGTGTGGAACCGGTCGGGGTCGCCGACTGGCTCGAGTACGGCGGAAACGGGGTCGGCCCCTGGGTCGAGGACCGGGTCGAGGGCGACCCGGTCCAGCTCGGCACCATGGAACCCAATGTCGAGGCCACCGCCTCCTTGGAACCCGACGTCATCCTCGACACCCGCTCGGACCTGACGCAGGAGCGCTACGACATGCTCTCCCCGGTCGCCCCGGTCGTGGGCCCGCCGCCCGGTGTCGAGACCACCTACGGCACCACGTGGCAGGAACAGACCCGCCAGGTCGCCGCCGCCCTCGACAGACAGGAGCGCGGCGAGGAGCTGGTCACCGAACTGGAGGGGCGCTTCGCCGATCTGCGCGAGGAGCACCCCGGGTTCACCGACAGCACCATCGCGGTGGGCGCCTACAACTACGACGGCGGGTTCGGCGCCTACGTTCCCGGCGACACCCGCGCCGACCTGCTCACCGACCTCGGGTTCGAGTACGACGACGAGCTCGCCGACATGGCCGACGGCGCCTTCTACACCGACCTGTCCGCCGAGAACGTACAGGCCCTGGACGCCGACCTGACCGTGGTCTTCCCCCTGGAGGCGGGCGCGGCCGGGGAACTGGAGAGCGACCCGGTGCTGCAGGACCTGGACTCGGCCCGGGACGGGCGCCTGATCGTGCTCGACGACCAGGACCTCATCGACGCCTTCTCCAGCGGCTCGGTCCCGGGCGTGCACCACGCCCTGGACGGGATCGTGCCCCGGCTGGTCGAGGCTCTCGACCAGTGATCCCCCGTCTCACCAGGCGCGCAGGTGATCGTGCAGGCGCCGGGCGACCCGGCCCATGAGGGCCTCGGCACCGGGCTGCGCGGCCGCCGGTACCTGCGACTCGGTCAACGCCGCCACCGCCAGCGCCTGACCGTCGGCGTGCTCGACCACCCCGATCTCGTGGCGGCAGTTGAGCACGGTCCCGGTCTTGGACGACCACGTGGCCGAGTCGGAGGCGAAATCGGGCGAGAGCCGGTGCCGCAACATGTTGGCACCCATGAGCCCGCGCACGTGTGCGGCCACCGGACCGGACACCGCCGTCGGCCGCCACAGAGCCTGCAGCAGGTCCACGTAGGCACGCGCGGAACCGGAACTGGCGTGGGTGACGTCGAGCTGGCGCACGGGGTGCCCGTGGCCCTCGGTGGAGGCACCGATGGCCAGTTCCAGAGCCAGATGGGTGTCGCCGGGTGCCAGGGCGCGCATGGGTGTACCGGTGAGTTCGGCGATGCCGTGGCGCACGCTGATGCCGTGCACACCCACACGGCGCAGCACCCCGGCGATCCGCTCGGGCGGGGTGAGATCGAACAGGAGCTGGGCCGCGGTGTTGTCACTGAGCGCGGTGGCCAGGTACAGCAGGTCCTCCACCGCCACCCGGGCCGGGTGGCGGAACCGGCTCAGCCCGAACGGTCCCGCGGTGGTGTCGCGCCCCGGGACCATCTCGACGGTGCGCGAACCGTCGAGCTCGCCCCCGTGGATCCGTTCGACGGTGGCCAGGGCCAGGGGCACCTTGACCAGGGATGCGGTCGGGTAGGGCAGGTCCGGGCCCAGAGCGAGTTCTTCGCCGCTGTCCAGGTCCCGCACGAGGAAGGAGCCGCGCAGACCGCCCTCCTCCAGGGCCTGCTCGAGGTCGCGCACCAGTGCGCGCTCACGCATCGTCCTCCCTCTCCGTCCGGGCGCCCAGGCAGCGACCCAGCGCCCCGGTCAGGTGGGCGCGCACCCGCGCGCCCGCGTCGTCGTCGGTCCCGGCCAGAACATATCCGCGCTCCAGGACGGCATCGCGCACGGGCAGCCAGTCCAAGGACAGTTCCTGGGCCTGGCGAGGCGAGCACAGCAGCAGATCGTCGCGGGTCAACACCTCGGTGAGCGCCCCGGCCACGCTCGGGGCGAGCACCACTTGGCCCGGACGCAGACCCACGGCATCGCGCACCCGGGCGAGCCGGTCGCGTACGTGCGGGACGTCGTCCTCGGGGGTGATCCACACACGCCGCCCCGGGGCCTCGATGTGTTCGCGTCCCACCCGCAGGGATTCCAGGCGTACCCCGCGCATGTGCGGTGGGTGGGTCCCGGCCAGGCCCAGCGGAACCACCCAGGCGGCCTCGTCTGCGGGCACGGTCTCCAGCGCCAGACGCACCTGGTGGGCGTTGATCAGGGAACGGCGTTCGGCACGGGCCACCGGGCGCAGGTCCAGGTGGAGCCCGTGGCTGCGTGCCTCGGCGTCCAGGTGGGCCAGGTCCAGGGTGGTGCACAGGTCGGGCACCGCCAGGGAGACCGGCCGGCGCAGCGCACGCTCGGCCTCCTCCCCCAGGTCGTCGGCGAGGGCGACCAGGCGTCGGGCGGTGGGCAGCATGTCACGGCCGAACACGGTGAGTTGGGCCCGCCGGGCGGCACGGTCGAACAGGGGCGCACCCAGGTGCTCCTCCAGGGCGGCCACCCGGCGGCTGGCGACGGGTTGGCGGACCCCGGCGGCTGCCGCGCCGAGGGTGAAGCTTCCGCGCTCGCCCACGTGGACGAACACTCTGCACGCACCGACCAGATCCATGACCGGTGACTATACCTAAACCGCATGGAAGAAGCGGTTTCGGTCTTGGACCGCATCACGTGCGCAGGAGCAGACTCCTGGGTGTGTCCGTCGAGGCGGTCCGCCCCGATGGCGGACCTCCCGTGACCCCAGAAGGAGTTTCCATGTCCGTACGCACCCTGACACGTCCCACGGCCGCCCTGGCCGCGACCCTGGTCCTGGTCCCCCTGTCCGGATGCGGCACAGGGCAGGCCGCACCGGTCTCCTCCCCCTCCTCGTCCCCGTCGACCGGGGCCGAGGAGGCCTTCACCGGGCTCGAGGAGGACTACGACGCACGCCTGGGGGTCTACGCGCTCGACACCGGCACCGGCCAGGAGGTCGAGTACGGTGCCGACGACCGGTTCGCCTACGCCTCCACCTTCAAGGCCCTGGCCGTGGGCGCGCTGCTGGACCAGCACGGGGCAGAGGTCCTGGACGAGAGGATGGACCTGTCCGAGGAGGACCTGCTCACTCATGCGCCGATCGCCGAGGAGTTCCTGGACCAGGAGCGCACGGACATGACCCTGCGCGAGGCCTCCGACGCCGCGGTCCGCTACAGCGACAACACCGCCGCGAACCTGGTGCTGGAGCGGTTGGGCGGCCCGGAGGGGTACCAGGAGGCGCTGCGGGAGATCGGCGACGACACCACCAGCGCCGACCGGTGGGAGGAGGAGCTCAACGAGGCTGCCCCCGGCGACGAACGCGACACCAGCACCCCGCGTGCGATGGCCGAGAACCTGCGCACCTACGTGCTGGAGGAGGAGCCCCTGGCCGAGGACGAACGCGAGTTCCTCACCGACCTGCTGGTGCGCAACACCACCGGTGACGCCCTGATCCGGGCCGGGGTGCCCGAGGACTGGGAGGTCGGCGACAAGACCGGCGGGGGCGGCTACGCCACCCGCAACGACATCGCGGTGGCCTGGCCCCCCGAGAGCGACCCGGTCGTGATCGCGGTCATGTCCAGCCGCGGCGAACAGGACGCCGAGTACGACGACGCCCTGGTGGCCGAGGCCACCGAGACGGCCGTCGAGGCCCTGGACTGAGCCCGGAGGCCGTACGGTGCCCGGTCCTGCACGCCCGTGGGGCGGAGGGCCGGGCCCGGTCAGTGCCGCACGGAGTGGCCGTACTCGGCAGCGATCTTCTCCACCGGGGGTTCACCGAACCGCTCCACCATCTTCTCGAAGAGCGCGGCCTTGTCCGGACCGAAACGGCTCACTTTCTGCGTGTAGGCGCGGGCGGTCAGGAACGCCGGCGGATCCGACTTGCTGTGGAACTTGTCGGCGTACATGACGAGTTCCTCCTCCAAGGTGTCGGGGAGGTAGTCGGCCGGCGGGATCGGCAGCTCCCGGGTGCGCACCTCGTGCTCGGTGATGCCGGTACCGGTGTGGCAGGAGCAGAACCGGCACAGCACCTCGGGCATCCCGGCCCCCGCCAGCAGTTCGTGGCCCAGCACACCGTGGCGCACGTACTGGGTGTGGTCGAGCCGCCCGGAAGCGTCGAAGAGACGGTAGACCCCGATGTCGTGCAGCAGACACCCCGCCCGCACCAGAGCCACGTCCAGGGGTTGGATGTGGGGGACGGCAGCGATGACGTGTTCGGCCAGGTCGCACACGATGCGGCAGTGGGTGTACACGAGGTCGAAGGCCTCGCGTGAGGGCGCGTGCTCGGCATGCAGCGCACGGATCTCGTCGTCGGTGGGTACCTGCATACCGAGCAGACTACGTGTGCGCAGGCGGTGCACGGCAACCGCAGGGGCGGGCGGGCCCCGCGTGCCTTCAGTCGCTGTCCTCCCATTCGGCGGGTTCGGCGAAGGTACCGTCCTGCACCATCCCGTAGGCCTCGTCCCCGGGGCATGAGGTGGAGACGAAGTCGCGGTGGCCCAGGACGGCGCCGTCGATACTGCTGGAGGGCTCCATGAGCCATTCGCGCAGTTGGCGCACGGCGTTGATCTGTTCGGGGGTGATCGTGTCGTTCGGCCCGGTGGCCAGCGTCACCGAGTAGTGGGTGGTGTTGCCCCCGGGCTGGGCGGCCTGGGTGCGGAAGGGCCCGCGCCCCTCCATGACGTTGCCGTGTGCACACGCCATGAACGAGTTCCCGGTGAAGTACACCGTGCCCTCGCGCCGGGCCAACCAGGTGGTGTCGGGGGTGCTCGGACACCAGATACGTCCCTCGTAGGGCTCGCGTGTGGTGGCCAGTTCCTCCTGCGCCCCGGTGGTGGTGCGGGTACCCGGGCTCACCGACCACAGCCCGTCCGTGTTCTCCAGGGTGCTGGAGCGTCCGGCCAGGACCGCGGCGAACTGGAAGGCGTCAGCGGCCGCGCGGCTGCGCCAGCTCGGGCCGGGGCCGAGCGCACCGACGGTGTTGAGCAGCAGGTCGAGCTGGGCGCGGGTGAGGGAACGCAGGAACGCGGGGCCGGGCACGCGGGCGGGCGCGTGGCGTTCCAGGACCTCGGTGGCCTCGCCGGAGAGCCGGAACTCGGTGTGCTCGTCCTCGCGGATCTCCTCCCAGTGGGACGGTTCGCTCACCAGGTCGTGCAGAGCGGCACGCAGGCGTGCTGCGGTGTGCAGGCCGGTCCCGTCGGGCCCGGGGTCGGCCCAGTACCAGGCCACGGCCTCCACGAGGGCATCGGTCCACTTGGCCTCGCGGGGCAGGTCGGCGCAGGGCGCGGCCGTTTGCAGCCGGTCGGTCCGGGTGAGGGTCGCGGTGGTGGCCCAGCGGCGTGTGGTGGCCGGGGGCACCGGGCCGTGCAGGCCTTCGGTGCGTTCGACCGGCCAGCGGTGCTCGGAGGTGGTCAGGGAGGAGTGGCCGCGGCCTTGCATACGCACGAGGGTGCGCGGCATGGCAGGGAAGACGTTGACCGCCTGGACCGGCTGCCACCGGGACATACCGGTCCGGTGGTCGAGGGTGAGGACGAGGTCGCCCTCATCGATCCCGGCAAAGGTGCGCCACCCGTCCTCGGTGAGGATCTCGGTGGCCTCGTCGACGCAGTACCCGATGTCCGCCCAGCCGCGGGAGGGGCCGGTGTGGAAGTCGCGGGTGCTGTTCCAGTAGGCCTCGCAGGAACTGTGTTCCTTGTCGGCCAACCCTTGGTCGGCGCTGTCGTAGTGGACGACCAGGCCGTCCTTGGGGTCGGCCGGGTCGGCCGGTGAGTGGGGAGGCCAGCCCAGGTCGGACCGCCACTGGAGTTTGTCTGGTTCGGGCATGTGGATCGCCCCTTCGGGAGGACGGGAGGATCAGTCACTGGCACGAGCCGGGGGACAGGGGGAGTGCACACTGTGTCCTACCCACTCCGGTCGGTGATATTCGCCGATGTCCGCCGGGGGAAGGAAGGTCTCACCACCCCTCCCCGGCCCCGGGCACCGAAGGTCGCCATCCGCATCCAGCGGGTGCATATACGATGACCGCATGTCGAGCCGAGGGAGCACATTCGCCTCAGGGGGCCGCCCGGGTCCCGTGTGGTTGAGGCTGGTCCTGCTCCCTCTGCTGCTTCTCGGGTTCTCGGCCATGCACACGCTGGGCCACGCCGAGAGCGAGGCCCACGTCCCGGCTTCCACGGTCACCGCGGCCCCCGCCGAGGGGGAGCACACCACGGGCGAGCACAACGCCGCCCCCTGGGTCGAACAGGCCGCCGGGGAAGACCTGCCGGAGCTGGACCCCACCGAGATGTGCCCGGTATCGAGCGTGTTCCCCGTGGTCACGCCGGGGGCGGCCACGACGGTGGCCACCCCCTGGCCCCAACCGCCGCCGCGGTGGACGGCCACCGTCCGTGCTTTCGACCCCTCCGGTGTGGAGGCCGAGAACAGGCCCTCCCTCGCCGCCCTCCAGATCCTGCGCGTCTAGATGCCCCGCCACGCCCCCGGCCAGGGGCGTGGCACCGCAGGCACACACCGCAGAGGACTGACGAGGAAGACCCATGATGACCACGACCACGTTCCGGTACGCCCTCAACGGTGCGGCCGCCGCACTGGGCATCTCCCTGGCCCTGACCGCGTGCGGACAGGGCCACGGTGAGACCCCTCCCGACACCGGATCGGCAGGGCAGGAGCAGCACAACGGGGCGGACGTGGAGTTCGCCCGGATGATGATCCCGCACCACGAACAGGCCGTGGAGATGGCCGACCTGGCCCACGACCGCGCCGGCGACGAGGTCGGTGGACTGTCGGAGGAGATCCGCGGCGCCCAGGGACCCGAGATCGAACGGATGCAGCAGATGCTGCAGGACTGGGGGGCCGACGACACCGGCGGGGACACGGACCACAGCGGCATGCCCGGCATGCTCTCCGACACACGGATGGAGGAGCTGGCCGCCGCTGAGGGCGAGGAGTTCGACACGCTCTTCCTGGAACTGATGATCGAGCACCACGAGGGCGCGGTCGACATGGCCGGGACCGTCATGGAAGAGGGCACGGCCCCCGAGGCACAGCAGTTGGCCGAGGAGATCGAGCAGACCCAGGAGGAGGAGATCGAGCAGATGCGCACCATGCTCGGTAACGACCCCTCCGCCGAGGACGCCGAAGGCAGCGACGGGAACCACGACACCGGGGACGGGGGCAGTGAGGACCGCTGATCCCGGTCCCTGACCACCACGGGGCCCGTCCCGTGCCACCGGGCACGGGACGGGCCCGCCTCGTGCCCGGAGCACCCTGGATTGGCACCGGGCCGCACGGGTGTCCTACAATCACGCACGATGTCTGGTCCCGCCCGTTTCTTGTGCATGGCGCTCATCTCCATGTCGATCACGAGCACCGATGACGGCCTCTGTCGCCGCCGGTGCCGCCCCGCCGCGCGCTGACGGACCCGACCCCTCTCCTTCGGGCCCGCGCGCCCCTGCCTTCCGGCGCGGCACCGGCTGACCCCGGATCCCGGACCCTCGGGCGCGCCTGCGCCCCGCCACCTTCGTTTGGACACCATGTCTGCTCAACCCACTTTGTCCCCTGAACCCACCGGTTCAGTGGACAACAACCGGGTCTCTCCGTCCCTGGCCCTGAAATGGCGCCCGGCCCTGTCCGCTCCCCCGCCACAGGCCGCCGAGGCCGAACCGGTCCGCTGGTGGCCCCTGGGCATCGCCCTGCTGGGCGCCCTGGGCCTGTCGGCCTTCGTGTGGTCGGAGCACGGAACCCTGCCCGCCGTCCTTCTGCTGCTGGGCACCGGCCTGGGCTTCACCCTGTTCCACTCCCGGTTCGGTTTCACCTCGGCCTGGCGCCAGTTCATCGCGGTGGGCAACGGCAAGGGCCTGCGCGCGCACGCGGTCCTGCTCGGCGCCACCGCGACCCTGTTCGCCCTGGTCATCGGCACGGGAACCGGACTGTTCGGCAACGAGCCCTCCGCATCGGCCGGCCCGATCGGCATCGCCCTGTTCGCCGGCGCCTTCCTGTTCGGTATCGGCATGCAGCTCGGCGGCGCCTGCGCCTCGGGCACCCTGTTCACCGTCGGCTCGGGCCAGTCGGCCATCGTCATCACCCTGATCGGGTTCATCACCGGTTCGGTGATCTACAGCGCCGCCTGGCCGCTGGTCAACGACCTGCCCGAGGTCCCGGCCGTACTGCTCTCCGACCACGTGGGCTGGTTCGGCTCCTGGGGCATCACCATCGCCGTGCTGGTCGCGATCGTGCTCATCACCCGCATGGTGCAGAACCGCCGCGTTCCGCCGCCCACCGGCGCCCCGCCCTCGGCCCGGGGCCTGGCGCGTGTGCTGCGCGGGAGCTGGCCGATGATCGCCGGGGCCGTGGCACTGGCAGGGCTGGGGGCGGCCGTCCTGGCGGTCTCGGGCAGCGCGTGGGGCATCACGTCGGGGTTCAACCTGTGGGGCGCCAAGTTCCTGCAGCTCCTCGGTTTCCACCCGGAGACGTGGGCGTTCTGGTCCCAGCCGGCTCAGGCCGAGCAGCTGGCCGGCCCGATCCTGCAGGACCGCATCAGCCTCACCAACATCGGCATCATCCTGGGCGCCGCCGTGGCCGCGGGCGCGGCCGGCACCTGGAAGGTGCACACCGGCCTGAGCTGGAACCTGGTCGCGGCCGGTCTGGTCGGCGGTGTCCTGATGGGTATCGGCGCACGTCTGGCGGGGGGCTGCAACATCGGCGCCTACCTGGCCGGGATCGGTTCGGGCAGCCTGCACGGATGGCTGTGGGCGTTCTTCGCCCTGGCCGGGACATGGGCCGGCCTGCGGGCTCGGTCGCTGTTCGGTCTGGGGGTCCCCAAGCCCGGCGACAGCGCCTGCTGATCGGCCCCGCACGGGCTGATCCCCTCCACGCCAGGGGGCGGGCCCCGGCACACCGCCGGGAGCCGCCCCCTGATGCGTGTCAGGGACGGGAAGTACCGTTCACCAGGTCCGGCCGGCCAGGCGGGCCAGATGCCCGGGCAGGGCCACCTCGACCTGACGCTCGGGATCGGGGCGGGGCTCGCCCATGGTCAGCGTCAGGGGCAGTTCTCCCGCCCATACGGGCAGACGGGCGTCCTCGGGTTCGTCGTCGGGGCCTCCCGTGCGCACCTTGACGGAGGCTTCCTCCAGGGACAGGGCCGGGCCAGTTCCTTGCGGGAGGGCGGGCGCACCTGCTCCCAACGCCCCGGGGTGAAGTGTTCGACGAAGGCGCGCAGTGCGCGCATGTGTTCGTCGTGGTCCTCGACCGATCACGGGTGAGCTGGATCGCCACCTGCGTCGGATGCGGCTCGAGTACGCGCGGCGCCTGCGGCTGCTCAAGCAGCGCCTGAGCCCGTGGCTGCAGGGGGACACAGCTGGGTTGCACGTGTTCCTACCACTGCCGGCCGCAGCGGTGCGCCCCGTCGTCGCGGGTGCGGCCGAGCGGGGTGTGTTGGTCGTGGACACAGCACACTGCAGTTTCGGAACGGAATCGGTGCACGGCCTGGTACTGGGGTATGGCTCAGCTGACACCGCCGCACTGGAGTGGGCATGCGATGTACTGGAGAAACTCCTGAGGGATATGACAGGTAACGTCACGTGAAGCGCAGTTCGTTCTGGTTTACAACAGAGACTGCATCCGAATGAGGGCGTCACCGAACCGCGACCACATCGATGCGCTCGGCCCGGACGATGGAGACAGCATGACCAATGGGGGTGTTGTGGTGCAGGGGCGTCGGCCGACGCATGACCTTTACGACGTAGATATTTCGAGCTTCGAAGTGGGAGGGCCGCTCTGATGTATGCCACGTCGTCCCGGGTCCGCTTCGACCACGAGTTCACACTGCGCCCCATGCACGGCAATGCGGGTTTCGAACGCGCGTTGCTGCGCCACTTCCACGAGCAGGGGTGGGAGGGCGCGCCACGCCTGTACGGCCGCGACCACGAGAACCGCATCATCCACGGCGTGCTGCGCGGAACCGCTGTCCACGACGGCCGCCACCTGCCGGACGAGTACCTGGAGGAGGCCGCGGCCCTGGTCCGTGAGTTCCACGACCTGACTGCGGGCACCCGGTTGGCCGGGAGCTGGGAGGTGGTCTGCCACAACCAGCTCGCCCCGCGCCACACCATCAGCCAGAAAGGCATCCCGTACGCCTTCGTCGACTGGGAGGCGGCCGCCCCGGGGGTACGCCTGCACGACGTGGCCGATCTGTGTTGGCGGTTCGTGGACCTGGGCCCGGGGTCCGATGACCCGTTCCGGCGCGTGCGGCTGATCTGCGACGCCTACGGGCTGCAGGAACGCCGGTCCCTGATCGAGACCATCATGGCCCGGCAGGACCGCTACCGGAACATCGTGGAGTCCGGCGCGCACCGGGGAGACCCGCGTATGCTCGCCCAGTACCGGGACGGCGAGACCGAGCAGGTGGCCCACAGCCTCATGTGGGTCCGCGAACACCGGAGGGACCTGGCGGCCGAACTGACCTCGTGAGCCTTCCGTGCCCCGGCGGACGTAGCCTGTCGGCCACGAACCGACCCGGGAGGAACCGTGGAGGAGATCCAGAACCTGCCAGAGAGCAGTATCCGTGTGGCCCGGGCGCTGGCCGGGATCGGCGTCCGGGGACACGTGCGCGAGCTGCCCGCCTCCACCCGCACCGCCGCAGACGCGGCCGAGGCCCTGGGATGCGACGTGGGAGCGATCGCCAACAGCCTGGTGTTCATGGCCGACGAACGCCCCCTGCTGGTCATGACCAGCGGGAGCCACCGAGTGGACACGCAGGCACTGGCCCAACGCCTGGGCAAGGAGCTCGTCCGCCGTGCGAAGCCGGAGGAGGTCCGCGCCTCCACCGGCCAGGCGATCGGCGGCGTGGCGCCCCTGGGGCACCCGGAACCGGTGGAGACGGTCGTGGACACCGCGTTGGAGGATCATCCGTGCCTGTGGGCCGCCGGCGGCACGCCCCGGACGGTCTTTCCCACCGATTTCGCCGAGTTGGTGAAAATGACCGGCGGCATCCCCTCAGCGGTCGACTGAGCCCGGCGCAGCCTTCTGCCCCGGGGCCGGGAGCAGGCGCCCCGACAGGTGTCCTTCCGTCCCGCACGTGCCAGGCTGGTCCCATGGACCCGCAGCACATTTCCGTGCCCGTCGGCGGGGGCATGCATCTGCACTGTGCCCTGAGCGGCCCGCCCGGTGCACCACCGCTCCTGGTGGTGCACGGCGGCCCCGACTGGGACCATTCCTACCTCCTGGACCCGCTCACACGACTCGGGCCCCGGCGCCTGGTCCTGCCCGATCTGCGCGGGTGCGGGCGCTCCTCCCCCGGCCCGTGCAGCTTCGCCGCGGCCGCCCGCGACCTGGCCCGGCTCATCGCACACCTGGGCCTGCAGAGCCCCGATCTGCTGGGGTTCTCGGTCGGCGGCCAGGTGGTACAACGCCTGGTCCTGGACCATCCCGGCCCGTTCGGTCGGGTGATCATGGCCTCCAGCACCCTGTGGCCGGTCACCGATGCCGACTTCGGCCCCTGGCCGGAACGGGAACGCCGGCGCGCGGCCGAGAGCCGGGTATGGGCAGCGCCCGGACCCGCCACTCCGGCGCTGGTCGAGCGGGCCGCCCGGGCCGGGGCACCCGCCAACGTGTGGCGTCAGGACCGGATCGCCCATTACAGGCGGGTGCTGGACCGTGTGCACTGGTCCGCGCACTGGCTGCGGACCCTGCGCGCCGGAGCGCTGGACTCACCACGCCCGGCGGAGGGGCCACGGCGCCTGGCCGAGGCGGATGCCGCGTGGCTCTTCCTGCACGGGCGCCAGGACATGGTCTTTCCCGCGCGCGTGGCCGAGCGCGCCGCGGCGCTCCTGCCGCGGTCACGGACGGTTCTGTTGGACGGTGCAGGCCACATGGCCCATGTGGACCGGCCCGAAGCCTGGACCACCTCAATCGAGACATTTCTGGCGCACCAGTCATGAGAACCCTGGGAATCATCCGCCACACGCGTCCCGACCTTGCGTAGAACTCTTGCCAACACGGCCAAGATCATGAAGGTTCTCTCCTGAGCCCACCGGGGCATACCTGGCGTGTTTGGTTTGTCACCTACGGTCATGCCCCGGCCCCGTTCGCTGGAGCTTTCACAAAGGAGCCATGTTGGCGCACAGGAACCGGAACCGCCCACGCCGGGCGCACACCGCTTCGATCCCCCGCACCGCGCTCATGAGCGGTGCCCTGGCCACCGCACTCACCATCCCGTTCCTGCACGCACCACAAGCCCTGGCCACACCCGAGGAACCGGGCCCCCAGGAGTGCGGACCCGTGGAGGACGCCCCGCCCAAACGCCAGATGCGCGCGGAGTGGATCGCCGGTGTGGAGAACATCGACTGGCCCAGCGAACAGGGCCTGAGCGCGCAGGAGCAACAGGCCGAACTGGTCGAGCTCTACGACGGGGCCGTGGACAAGGGCCTCAACTCGGTCATCGTCCAGGTGCGCCCCACCGCCGACGCCTTCTGGCCCTCCCCGCACGAACCGTGGTCGGAATGGCTCACCGGCGAGCAAGGTGGCGACCCCGGCTACGACCCGCTGGAGTTCGCCGTCGAGGAGGCCCACGAGCGCAACCTGGAGTTCCACGCCTGGTACAACCCCTACCGCGTGGCCATGCACGACGACCCCTCGCGCCTGGTCGATGACCATCCCGCCCGGCAGAACCCCGAGTGGACCTTCTCCTACGGAGGCCAGCTCTACTACGACCCGGGGGTGCCCGAGGCACGCGACTTCGTGATCGAGGCGATGATGCACTCGGTCGAGAACTACGACCTGGACGGGGTGCACTTCGACGACTACTTCTACCCGTATCCGGTCGAGGGCGAGGAGATCCCCGACGAGGAGACCTTCGCCGAGCACGGGGAGGGCTTCGACGACATCGCCGACTGGCGGCGCGACAACGTCGACACCATGGTCCGCGAGGTCAGTGAGGCCGTGAACGCCACCAAACCGCACGTGAAGTTCGGCATCAGCCCCTTCGGGATCTGGCGCAACTCCGACACCGACCCGGCCGGTTCGGACACCGGCGGCATGCAGTCCTACGACGAGCAGTACGCCGACAGCCGCAAGTGGGTCACCGAGGGCTGGCTCGACTACATCAACCCGCAGATCTACTGGCACATCGGCCTGGACGTGGCCGACTACTCGGTGCTGGTGCCCTGGTGGGAAGAGGTCGCCGCGACCACCGGCACCCACCTCTACATCGGCCAGGCCGCCTACAAGGTCGGGCAGTCGGCGGGTCCCTGGACCGACGACCCCGGTGAACTCTCCGCACACCTGGACTTCAACCGGGACCGCCCGGGCGTGCACGGCGACGTCTACTTCAGCGCGACCTCGCTGCGCTCCAACGCGCAGGAGGCCTTCGACATCGTCCAGCGCGAGCACTACGCGCACCCGGCGCTGGTACCGGTCGATCCGGACCTGGGCGGCCAGGCCCCGGACGCGCCGTACGTGACCGGCTCCGCACCGGGCAAGGGCGACCCGGAGCTGGAACTGGCCCCGGCCAAGGGCTCGGACCCGGCCTACTACGCGGTGTACGCGATCGAAGGAACGCCGGAGGGGAAGCCGGTCTGCGGCATCGAGGACGCACGCAACCTGTTGGGGACCGTGCGTGCCGGCCAGGACGGCACGGCGACGTTCACGGCGCCGGACATCGAGGGCGGGCACACCTTCTACGCCACCGCACTGGACCGCCTGCACCACGAGAGCGACGCGAGCGGGCCGCGCTACATGCCCTGATCCGTTCCCGGGCCGGGACGCGCCGCGTTCCGGCCCGGCCGCGGGCCCGCCTTCCGGGGCCGGGCCCGCACTCCTGATTGAGCCCCCGCTCGAACGGTTACGAATCGGGCATGAGCCATCAAGAACCACACAGCCCCGAGGACCCCATCAACGCCGAGGCACAGGACTGGGACGAGGCGGGTGTCCCCGAGCAGGAGGACACCACCGAGGACGAGGCCCTGCCCGGTGACCGGGAGGACCCCACGTTCCTGGAGGAGGAGTACGAAAGCTCGACCGAGGAACGCGACCCCTTGGACGAGGCCTTCACCGGGGAGGAGCCGGAGGCACGCGAGGCGAAGGCCCTGCACCAGGAGGAGCAGCTCCGGCAGGAGGACGAGGGAGGGCGCCCCGGCGAGTGAGGGGTGTCCTCGGCGCCTGCCTCAGAACTCGCGGGACCCCAGCACGCAGAACTCGTTGCCCTCGGGGTCGGCCAGGACCGTCCAGGGCACCTCACCGCTCTGGCCCACGTCGGCCCTGCGCGCACCCATCCGTTCCAGGCGTGCGATCTCGGCGTCCCGGTCGTCCTCGACGTGGGCGGCCAGGTCCAGGTGCAGGCGGTTCTTGACCTGCTTGTCCTCGGGCACGGGCACGAAGACCAGCCCGGGGTTGCCGCGGTCCCACTCCTGCAGGGTCATGGGTGTGCCCTCCAGCCACGGCGGGATGACGACCGCCTCCTCCTCGGTGTCGAAGATCAGCCGCCAGCCCAGGACCTGGGCCCACCAGCGCGCCTGGGCATGGTGGTCACGGCAGTCGATCACGGTGGTGTACCAGCGCAGTGCCATGGGGGGCTCCTCCGGTGACGCCCGTGCGGGCGGATCGGTGTTCGGGCCCGTACCACGTTAGGGCCGGGCACCGACAATTCTCCGGGGGCCGCACCGGGGCCCCGCGGTTCCGGGGGAAAAACACCCCGGGCCGGGGTCAGCCGCGCGGGTTCAACGCCTGGAAGAGCACGTGGTCCTGCCAGCGGCCGTCGATGCGCAGGTACTCCGGGGCCAGTCCGTAGGGCCGGAACCCGTTGCGCCGCAGCACCCGTTGGGAAGCGGCGTTGTGCGGGACCGTCTCGGCCTGCAGGCGGTGCAGGCCCAGGGGGCCGAAGGCCATCCGCTTGACCTCGCCGACGGCTGCGGTGGCCAGGCCCCTGCCGTTGTGCGCGGCCGCGATCCAGTACCCGAGGGTGCCCGACTGCAGGGCGCCGCGCACGATGCCGTTGAGGTTGATGCGTCCGACGATGCGGTCGGCCTCGTCGGTGACGACCAAGGGGACCTCGTGGCCGTCGATGTAGCCGGTCAGCTGCTGGTCCAGGAGCCGGTACTGGCCCTGGGCGGTGAAGTACTCCTCGGGTCGCGACGGCTCCCAGGGAGCGAGGAACGCGCGGTTCTCGGCCAGGCGGGCGGCGATCTCCGCGGCGTCCTCCAGTCTGGCCAGTCGTGTGTGTGCCATGGGTTCCCCTTGTGCCGTCGACGACTCCGGGCAGGTTAGCGTCTGCTGCGGGTCGGGCTCGCAAGCGGTGGGCCGTGTTCGTCCACAGGTACGAAGCCGCCCTTCCAGCGGTAAAGAGCAGGTGGGAGGATACAGGTGTGACACTTCAACACCCTGAACAGCCAGATCCCGCTCAGGACTCCCCCGAGACCGGATCCCCCAAGACCTTCGCCGCCGGCATGCCCGCGGTACTGAAGAGCGTGCGCCAGGTCGCCGAGAACGCCGGCGTGATGCGCGGGTTGCCCGCCATGCTCAAGGTCAACCAGAAGAAGGGCTTCGACTGCCCCGGCTGCGCCTGGCCCGAGGCCGACGAACGCCACACGGCCGAGTTCTGCGAGAACGGCGCCAAGGCCGTGGCGGAGGAGGCCACCAACCGTGGACTGACGGGCGAGTTCTTCGCCCGCCATTCCGTCGCCGACCTCTCCGAACGGTCCGGGTACTGGCTCGGCCGGCAGGGCCGCCTGACCGAGCCGCTGTACCTGGCCGAGGGCGCCACCCACTACGAGCCGGTGGGCTGGGACCGCGCCCTGGACCTGATCGCCGAGGAGCTGCGCGGGGTCGACCACCCCGACCGGGCGGTCTTCTACACCTCGGGCCGCACCAGCAACGAGGCGGCCTTCGTCTACCAGTTGTTCGCGCGGGACCTGGGCACCAACAACCTGCCCGACTGCTCCAACATGTGCCACGAGTCCTCCGGTTCGGCACTGTCGGAGACCATCGGTGTGGGCAAGGGCAGCGTGTCCCTGGAGGACCTGCAGCACGCCGACCTCATCATCGTCGCGGGCCAGAACCCGGGCACCAACCACCCGCGGATGCTCAGCTCCCTCAAGCGCGCCAAACGTGCGGGAACGCGCATCGTGACGGTCAACCCGCTCCCGGAGGCCGGCAGCGCCAACTTCCGCGACCCGCAGACCCCGGCCGGGCTCCTGGGGCGCGGCACCGACCTGACCGACCTGTTCGCGCAGATCCGCCTGGGCGGTGACCTGGCCCTGTTCTCGGCGGTCAACCGGCTACTGCTGGAGGCCGACGCCCGCGGCGAACAGGTGCTGGACCGTGCGTTCGTGGAGGAGTTCACGCACGGGTTCGACGACTACGCCGAGGAGCTCCTGGCCGAACCGGACGAGGAGTTCTGGCCCCGGGTGGAGCGCGACACGGGCCTGGAGCGCGAGCTGATCGAGCGCATCACCACGATGGTCACCGAGGCCGAGAACGTCGTGGTGTGCTGGGCGATGGGTCTGACCCAGCACAAGCACTCCGTGCCCACGATCCGCGAGGTCGTCAACTTCCTGCTGCTGCGCGGCAACGTGGGGCGCCCGGGCGCGGGGGTGTGCCCGGTGCGCGGCCACTCCAACGTGCAGGGCGACCGTACGATGGGTATCTGGGAGAAACCGCCGGAGGACTTCCTGGACGCCCTGGGCGAGGAGTTCGGTTTCGAGCCGCCGCGCGAGCACGGCCACGACACGGTCGAGGCGATCCGGGCCATGGGGCGCGGTGAGGTCGACGTGTTCTTCGCGATGGGCGGCAACTTCGTCTCGGCCTCCCCCGACACGCTCGTGACCGAGGACGCCATGCGGCAGGTGGGCCTCACCGTGCACGTGTCCACCAAGCTGAACCGTTCGCACGTGGTCACCGGTACCCGGGCGCTGATCCTGCCGGCACTGGCACGCAGCGACCGCGACATGCACGGGGGCCAGGAGCGGTGGGTGACCGTGGAGGACTCCATGGGCAAGGTGCACGCCTCCCACGGGGTCCTCGATCCGCTTGCGCAGAGCATGCGTTCGGAGGTCGACATCGTGCGCGAGCTGGCCCGCCGGACCCTGGGCGAGCGTTCGTCGGTGGACTGGGACTCCCTGGCCGACTACGACGTGGTGCGCGATCACGTGGCTGCGGTGGTGCCGGGCTTCGACGACTTCAATACCCGGGTACGCCGTTCGGGCGGGTTCACGTTGCCGCACGCTCCGCGTGACGACCGCCGGTTCCCGACGGCGACGGGGCTGGCCAACTTCACCCGCAACGGCAGTTATGCGCCGCAGATCCCCGAGGGGCGGCTCTTGCTGCAGACCCTGCGTTCGCACGACCAGTACAACACCACGATCTACGGGCTGGACGACCGCTACCGGGGTGTGGCCGGCGGGCGCCGTGTGGTGCTGGTCAACCCGCAGGACGCACAGGAGTTGGGTCTGGTCGAGGGCTCGCACGTGGACCTGGTCAGCGAGTGGGAGGACGGCCGCGAGCGCCGGGCTCCGTACTTCAAGGTCGCGCTGTACCCGACCGCGCGCGGGTGCGCGGCCGCCTACTACCCCGAGACCAACGTGCTGGTTCCGTTGGACTCCACGGCCGACATCAGCAACACCCCCACGTCCAAGTCGGTGGTGGTGCGTTTCGAGACCGGCACCGCGGCACCGGCCCAGGGGATCTGACCCCGGGGCGTGGTGCCGCTCCGCGTCCGGGGGCGCCCCGCCCGCCCTGTCCGGAGGGCGCCCCCGTAGCCTGAGGCGATGCCGACCATCTATCTGATCCGCCACGGCAAGGCCTCCCCCGAGGCGGACGACTACGACGAGCTCAGCGCGACCGGGTACGAGCAGGCGCGCCTGCTCGGCGCGGAGTTGCGGCGCCGGGACCTGTCGGTGGGGCCGGTGGTGTCGGGTTCGCTGCGGCGACAGCGGCAGACCGCGCACGCGGCGTTGGCCGAGGCCGGGGTCGAGGGGCCGACCGAGGTGGATCGGCGTTGGGACGAGTACGACCATCTGCGGTTGTTGTCCCTGGACCCGCACAGGAGCGGGTCCTTGCAGGAGCGGTTGGACGCCTCGCTCACCACGTGGACGGGTTCGGGTGAGACCGGTCCGGGAAGTTGGAACCACTTCCGGGACGGTGTACGGGCAGCTCTGACCGACCTGGTGTCCCGGTCGGAGCGGGGCCGTACCGCGCTGGTGTTCACCTCCGCGGGGGTGATATCGACCGTGTGTTCGGTGTTGTTGTCGACCTCCACGCCGGGGTTCCTGGCGATGAACCGGATCGTGGTCAACGGTTCGGTCACCAAGCTGCTGCACGGGCGCGGCGGCACCCAGCTGGTCGGGTTCAACGACCACGCGCACCTGGAGCACGGCGGCACGGACCTGATGACCTACCGCTGATCCCGGCCGGGCGCGCGCCTCACTTCGCCGGGCTGTCGGCGGAGGCCGGGCTCCACGGGTAACGCTGCAGCGCGGCGCGCAGGCCCAGTTCGTAGCCCAGGACGCCGCAGCCGGCGATGTAACCGGCGGCCACGGGTGCGGTCACGGAGGTGTGGCGGAAACTCTCGCGGGCGTAGACGTTGGAGATGTGGACCTCGACGACGGGCGCTTCGACGGCGTCGACGGCGTCCCGCAGGGCGATGCTGTAGTGGGCGTAGGCTCCGGGGTTCATCACGACGCCGGCCCAGTCGCGGGCGCCGTGGACCAGATCGACGAGGTCGCCCTCGCCGTTGCGTTGGGCGCAGACGACCTCCACACCGAGCTCCTCGCCCAGGGCGACCACCCGTGCCTCGACCTCGGCCAGGGTGGTGGTGCCGTACTGGGCGGGGTCGCGGGTGCCCAGGAGGTTGAGGTTGGGCCCGTTGAGCAGCAGGACCTTGCGGACGGGCTCTGGGGTGTGGCTCATGAGGTGCGCCTCGGGTGGTCGGTGGCGGGTGTGGCGGCGGCCCCGGCGGGCTCGCCGGTGCTCGTGCGCCGGGTGGTTCCGGCGCCCCCGAGCATACGGGCCCGCCGCGCACAGGACTCCGGGGTGACCCGCACCACGAGGTCGGATAACATACCGACCAGTCGGTCCACGATGGTATGGAGGAACTCCGTGGCGTCCACCCTGTTGTCCGCACGTGACCTGCGTTTCCTGCTCTACGAATGGCTCGGTGCCGAGGAGCTGACCGAACGCCCCCACTACGCCGAGCACTCCCGCGAGACCTTCGACGGCGCGTTGGAGCTGGCCGAACGCGTGGCCACCGACCACTTCGCCCCGCACAACAAGACCAACGACACCGACGAGCCCCGCTTCGACGGCGAACAGGTGCACGTCAACCCCGAGGTCGGCGAGGCCCTGAAGGTCTACGCCGAGACCGGCCTGAGTTCCCTGGGCATGCCCGAGTCGGTGGGCGGGGCGCAGGTACCGCACGTGGTCTCCAGCGCCTGCAACGCCTGGTTCCAGGCCGCGAACCTGGGCACCTCGGCCTACCCCTTCCTCACCAGCGGCAACGCACGGCTCCTGTTGGAGCACGGGACCCAGGAGCAGATCGACACGTTCGTCCGCCCGATGGTCGAGGGCCGCTGGACCGGGACGATGTGCCTGTCCGAACCCCAGGCCGGAAGCTCCCTGGCCGACATCACCACACGCGCCGAACCGGCCGAGGACGGCGCCTTCCGGCTCTTCGGCAACAAGATGTGGATCTCGGCCGGCGACCACGAACTGAGCGAGAACATCGTCCACCTGGTCCTGGCCAAGCTCCCCGGCGGCCCGCCCGGGGTCAAGGGCATCTCACTGTTCGTCGTACCCAAGTACCTGCCCGGGCCGGACGGTGCACCGGACGAACGCAACGACGTGGTCCCCGCCGGACTCAACCACAAGATGGGCTACCGGGGCACCGTCAACGCACTACTCAACTTCGGGGAGGGCCGCCACACCCCCCAGGGCCGGCCCGGGGCGATCGGACACCTGGTCGGTGAGGCCCACCAGGGCCTGAAATACATGTTCCACATGATGAACGGCGCCCGGATCGGTGTCGGCGCAGGAGCGACCGCGGTCGGCTACACCGGGTACCTGAAATCGCTCGCCTACGCCCGCGAGCGTGTGCAGGGCCGCCCAGCGGCCGCCAAGGGCCCCGGCGCACCGCAGGTGCCCATCATCGAGCACACGGACGTACGCCGGATGCTGCTGGCCCAGAAGAGCTACGTCGAAGGGGCCATGGCGCTGGTGCTCTACAGCGCACGCCTGGTCGACGACACCCTCAGCCACGAGGACGCCCGGGAACGCGAGCGCGCGGAGCTGCTGTTGGACGTCCTGACCCCGATCGTCAAGAGCTGGCCCTCGCAGTGGTGTGTGGTCGCCAACGACCTGGCCATCCAGGTGCACGGCGGGTACGGCTACACCCGCGAGTACGACGTGGAACAGCACTACCGCGACAACCGGCTCAACGCGATCCACGAGGGCACACACGGCATCCAGGGGCTGGACCTGTTGGGCCGCAAAGCGGTGCAGGACGGCGGGAAACGCCTGTCGTTGCTGGTGGAACAGGCACGCGGATGTGTGCGGCGGGCCCGGGCCCTGGGCGGGCAGGAGGCCGAACACGCGGAACTGCTGGAGTCGGCGTTGGAACGTACCGCGCACACAGCTGCGGCGGCCTGGTCGGGGGGCCGGCCGGAAGTAGCGCTGGCCAACGCCACGCCCTACCTGGAAGCAGTGGGCCATGTGGTGCTGGCGTGGATGTGGCTGGAGCAGTCGGTGGCCGCGAGTGGACACGAAGGGGCCTTCTACGACGGCAAGCGCGCGGCGGCCCGGTACTTCTTCCGGCACGAGCTGCCCCGCACCGGCCCGCAGTTCGATCTGGTGGCCGCACGCGAGACGACCGTGCTGGACACCCCGGCCGACCTGCTGTGACCCCTCCCCCGGCGGCCGCTCCCCGGGGGCGGCCGCCGTTGCGGCTCAACCGGCCGGTCCGGGCAGGGCCTTCTCCAGGGGCTCGACGATCTCGGGTGCGTCCGGGCGGGTGGTGGAACGGAACCGGTGCACGGTGCCCTCGGGCAGCACGAGGAACTTCTCGAAGTTCCACCTGAGGTTGCCGGCCCTGCCCTTGGCGTCGGCCGTCCGCGAGAGTTCGGCGAACAGGGGATGTCGGCCGCGCCCGTTGACCTTGGTCCTGCTCGCCATCGGGAAGGTCACGCCCCAGGTGGCCGAGCAGTACTCGGCGATCCTGTCGTCGCCGCCGAACTCCTGCAGGAACTGGTTGCTGGGAAAACCCACGACTGTGAAGCCGCGCTCGGCACAGCGCCGCTGGAGCGCCTCGAGCTGTTCGTACTGGGGGGTGAATCCGCACCGAGAGGCGACGTTGACCACGAGGCGGACCTTTCCGGCCCACTCCCCGAAGGTGGTCTCGCGCCCGTCGATGAGGGTCACGGGGATCCGGTCCAGTGCCGGCACGGTCTCCTCCTGGATGGTCGCTCGGGTGGCCACCGTACCGGCCGCCGCCCCGGACCGTGCCCCCGGGACGGCAGACCGTGCCCGGCCCGGGACGCGCCGCACCACGAGTACCCGTCCCTCCCCGGCCCGGGTCAGATGGCTTCCCTGCGCTGCAGGTAGGAGAAGGCGGCCCAACCGGGCAGGACGGGCAACCAGAAGGTGAGCAACCGGAACAGCAGCACCGCGGGCAGGGCGACCGCGGCCGGGATCCCGGCGACAGCGGTCAGACCGCCGATGAGCGCGGCCTCCACGGCCCCGAGCCCGCCGGGGGTGGGTGCGGCGGACCCGACGGCGTTGCCGGCGAGGAAGACCACGGCGACGGCGACCAGACTGACCTCCTCACCGGGGTGCGTGAAGGCCAGCACGGAGAAGTGCAGACACAGCACGAACCCGATGGTCAGCAGCAGGGTTCCCCCCAGTCCCAGGATCAGACCGCCCGGGCTCTGGAGTGTGTCCAGCAGCCGCGGCAGGACCCCGCTGAGATAGGGCCGTACCCGCTCGCCCACGGCCCGGCGCATACGCGGCTGCAGCAGGACCGCGCCGATGGCGACGGTGGCGGCCAGGCACACGAGCACGACGGTGGGCGAAGGGGTGAAACCGGTCCAGTAGGAGGTCCCGGTCAGGTAGGCGCACACCAGCAGCAGCGGCACGTGCACCAGGAACCCGACCACCTGGCTCAGGCCGACCGCGGACAGGGCCAGAGATGTGGACGCCCCGGCCTTGACCACGAAACGTGAGTTGATCGCGATCGACCCGAGCCCGGCCGGCGCGGCGATGCGAACGAAGGAACCGGCGTACTGCACCAGGACCGTGCGCCACCACGGCAGACGCAACGGCACGAACCCGATGAGGACCATGGCGGCGGCGACCATGCACACGGTGGCCATGACCAGGGCCGCCACCGACCAGGACAGGTCAGCGCCGACGATCGTGGCGAAGTCGACACCGGTGAGCTGGTTGAGCAGTACGAACCCGACGACGGTGACCACGACCACGCTGACGACGGTGCGCGGACGCATCCGCTCGAGGCGGGCCGGGGCGGCGGGCGCCTCGGGGGCCAGGGTGACGATGTGTTCACGCATCCGGGCCAGCAGACCGCGGTCGGCCCGCAGACGCGCGCGCTGGGCGTAGGGCAGGCCGGCGGGCTGGAGGAAGGGCAGCAGGGCAGCGGTGCCGTTGACACCGAGGGCACGTACGGCCGAGTCGACGGCGCGGCGTTCACCGATACGCAGGGCCAGCAGGGTGACCAGCGCGGCCGAGTCGAGGGAGAGACGGAGCTGGGGTGCGGCCACGGTACCGCGGTCCACACCGGTCAGGACGAGGCCGCCGTCACCGGTGAGACCGAGGGTGTCCCCGCTCAGATCTCCGTGGGCGAGGCGGTGGCGGCGCAGGTTGCCGAGCATGTGCCAGCAGCGGTCGGCGAGCTGGTCGGTGATCTCTTCAGGGGTGAGTGTGTCGAAGGAGCGCTCCGCCACGACCTCGCGCACGAGCAGGACGGTTCCCGGGGAGAGCTCGCCCACGGCCAGGACCCTGGGGGTGTGTGCCCCGGTACTGCGCATGCTCTGGCCCATGAGAGCGGCGTGCTCGGCGCGGCGGCGGACCCCGTAGAGCATGCGCGGGGCGACGGGCCCGCGCAGGAAGAGCAGGTCGCGCAGGCGCCGCCAGAAACCGGAGGTGTTCTCGGAGCTGAGGACGGACAGTTCCACGACGGACCCGTCGGTCAGGTCGGCGAGAAACCGGGGGTTGCCGTCGTGGTCGTGTCCGGCGGGGCTGATGAGGTCGGCGGGCATACCGAAACGGGCGAGCTCCTCGTGGGAACTCCGGACGAGGTCGGTGGGTGCTGCCCTGGTACCGACCGCGTACAGGGCAAGGGCCCCGCAGGCCAGACCGACCAGGACGGTGACCAGCAGGGCGAGGAAGCTGGTGACCCCGGCCAGGACGGCGCTGACGGTGGCGGTGGCGGTGGCGCCCCAGAGCCAGGCGCGCACGCGCGGCAGCCCGTGCGGCAGGGTACGGGCCACGGCGATGGCAGCGGCGACGTAGCCGAGGCTGGCGCTGGTGAAGACCTCGCCGGGTGTCCCGGACAGGGTGGGCCCGCCGGAGCCGACGAGGGCGGCCAGGGCGGCGTTGACCAGGGAGGCGAGCCCGTAGGCAGCGACCCCGGCGGCCGAGGAACGGGCCAGGTCGCGCAGGCGGCGCAGGAAGAGGGCGCGCAGGGCGCTGACGCAGAAGAGGAGGAGGATGAAGAGGTTGGCGCCCAGCGCGACCAGGAAGAGCAGACTGGAGGGGATCAGGGCGCGCAGGCCCTCGGTGTCGGCGGCCTGTCCGGGGCCGGTGGCCACGCGCACGGCGATGAGGACGGCAGCCAGCAGCAGGAGTCCGGCGACGCCGACGAAGAGGTCGACGGGTCTGCGTGGTACACCTGCGACGGGCGAGGGGCCCGCGTTCCTGGGGTCGGTCTCGGTTGGGGTTGTCACGTCTCCCAGAGTGCCCGACCAGCGGGGATCCGGGCTCACAGGATGAGGGTGTTTCGTACGACCCGGCCGGGGGAGCTGGGACCGCCGCCGGATCGGTTCCGGCGGCGATGCTCGTGCTCCGGGTCGGCCCGGTGGGCGCTACGGCCGCACACCCAGAGCGGATGGTCAGCGTTTGCGCTGGTAACGGCGGTTGAAGCGCTCCACGCGCCCGGCGGTGTCGACCACACGTGCCGCACCCGTGTAGAAGGGGTGGCTCGCGCTGGAGATCTCGACGTCGATGACCGGGTAGGTCTTCCCGTCACTCCATTCCACGGTGTGGTCGCTGGTTGCGGTGGACCGGGTGAGGACGGCGAAGTCGCCGGCCTTGTCGCGGAAGACGACGGGCCGGTACTCGGGATGGATCCCGGATCTCATGGGCTCAGCGCTCCTCTCGATACTCGACATGGTGTCGTACGACGGGGTCGAACTTCTTCAGGCGCAGGCGGTCCGGTGTGTTGCGCCGGCTCTTGCGCGTGACGTAGGTGTGTCCGGTTCCGGCGGTGGACTTGAGCTTGGTGATGGGGCGGGTCTCGTTGCGTGCCATGCTTCCTCCTGTTTCCGGTGTCCGACCACAAGAATGATATGACAACCGTTTTCATTCCCGACTTCGGCGATGAACACCGACCGGAACCAGGCGATTGCGAAACGTTCCCATCGCACCACCGGCCGAGCCGGGACGGGCCGGGGCAACACCCCCGGCGGCAAGCTTGTCGGGCGCATCGAAGGCAGCAGGAACGATGACGGCAGTGCGGCTGTCCGAGCGAGGCCGGACTGACCGCCCCCACGGGCGTGGGGTCTGCGAGGCCGCCAACGCCTTGCAGGCCTTGCGGGGCGCTCCACCCCCACGGGCGTGGGGTCTGCACGGTCGTGTGGGAAGCGATGATCCCCGCCTCCGCTCCACCCCCACGGGCGTGGGGTCTGCACTTCGCGACCTGCTGAAGCTCAGAGCGTTACTGCTCTGCAATCCGCACCCGGGGCGCACAGAAAAAACCTGCAACGAGCACATCACACACTGAAGTGACCAGTTCTGGGCTGGCCCTTGTCCTCACGACTCGCAACCGCCCAACCATCCGGTCGGCTCCGAGTGCCTTGCCGATCCCCCAGGCATTCTCTGAGGGATCAGCCGCCCTGAGACCGGTTTCAGCCCCGAGCAGAGCCCGACGCAGCAACTGTCCTGTCATGGTGAAGGCCTCCACTGGTGCCTGTTCCAGACACCCCAGTTGGTCCCACTGCTTGACCGGCCTCCTTCACCACCCCGACGCTCAGCCTCGGGGCCTCGATCGCGCACCTCTGCTTCAGCTCGTACGGATGCGGGCGGTACTGTTCGTGCCGAGTGCGATGGAGGCTCTGTATGCCCTGCGTTTTTCGGATTCGCCGATGCCCGGTAGCGTCATGGCGTCGATGACGCGGGCTGCAGAGCCGCGCCCCGCCGGCGCGAGGGCCGGCTTTGGGGAGCTACCGAAGATGTTCCGAGAGCCGGCGCGGCATGTGCCCACGGTGAATGAGGCGACAGTGCGCGGCATGGTCTACCCCCGGCGGTCCCTGGTCCTGGTCACCGGGGTGCCCGGGGCCGGGAAGAGCACCCTGTTGCGGCGGCTGTTCGGGATCCGCGGGAACGAGGAGCGGACCGTGCTCACCGCGGACGGTGTGCGGGTGATCGATTCGCTGCAGTCGCGGCACCAGCTGGGACCGTTGCTCGGCCGGGTTCCCTACCCACTGTGGCGCTGGGTGGTGCACGTACTGCACCTGGCCCGGATGGCCGCGGCGCTGCGCGGCGGCCCGGTGGTGGCGCACGAGTGCGGGACCCGGGGCCCGGTACGCGTGCTGCTGGCCCTGCTCTGCCGGCTCCGCCGGTACGAGATGCACGTGTTGATGATCGACGCCACCCCGCAGGAGGCCCGGAAGGGGCAGAACGCGCGAGGGCGGAGGGTGACCGAGCGCAGCCACAAGACGCATTCGCGGCGCTGGCGACGGCTGCGTGCGGCCGCCCGGCGCGGGCCGGCGGCGTTCGCGCCGGGCGCGCGCAGTCTGCTCGCGTTCGATCGGCACCGGGTGCGGGAGCTGGCCTGGATCTGTTTCGTTCCGGGTGTGATGGAGGCTCTCAGTCCTGGGAAGGGTGAGGAGCGCGCCGGCTGAAAGGTGCCCCATGAACTGGGCGAACGCGCCATCTGCATGGCGCTGGGAGCCCGTCGGGATCCGAGCATGCGCGGGGCGGTCGTCCTCATCACTGGCTGTGAGGATGTGTAGTTGCTTTTCCGGCGAGTCCGATCTGCCCACTGACCGGTACCGACAGGTGACCCTTCGCAGGAGATGTTTCTGCTGGCGCTCTCACCAGTGAAAACACAGCATCGGCCCAGTCCTGCACCGGAACCGGTGCCGTGCCCCTGATGGCGTTCGGCAAGGGCGCCGGTCGCGTGTTCTGCTTCCTCCTTCTCCTGTCGGAGTCGTGTTCCGTGACCACGGCCGCCGCGCTGCCGGAGATCATCTCCTGCGTCCGCGACATCTCCGGTGTCTGCGGGAAACGACCGTTCCCCGCAGACCTGTCCTGCAAAAGGGACTCCTGTGGAGGCGGTCCCGTCTTCGCGGGGGTTACCCTCGCCGGTATGACCTATCCCTCTCAGCCCCCGATCGACACCTCCGTCCCCCACTCCGCACGGGTATGGAACTACTGGCTCGGCGGCAAGGACAACTATCCCGTGGACCGCGAGGCGGGGGAGCAGTTCTTGGCGACCTTCCCCGGGATCGCCCAGGAGGCCAGGGCCGCACGGGCCTTCCTGATGCGCGCGGTGCGCTACCTGACCGAGGAGGCCGGGGTCCGCCAGTTCCTCGACATCGGTACCGGCCTGCCGACGGCCGACAACACCCACGAGGTGGCGCAGACCATGCGTCCGGACGCGCGGATCGTCTACGTGGACAACGATCCCTTGGTGCTCACCCATGCCCGCGCTCTGCTCACCAGTACCGAAGAGGGTTACACCGACTATCTCCACGCGGGGCTGGAGGAGCCGGAGGAGATCCTGGCCGCTGCCCGGGAGCGTCTGGACTTCGACGAGCCGGTCGGGCTGATCATCATCGGTGTCCTCGCCCACGTCGCCGACTACGGGCGGGCCAAGGACATCGTGCGAACCCTGCTGGAGGCGCTCCCTTCGGACAGCCACCTGGTCCTCAGCGACGGAACGCACAGCCACCAGGCCAATGTCGAGGCGCAGGAGGATTACAACGAGAGCGGTGCGGTGGCCTACAACCTGCGCAGTAAGGAGGAGATCGCAGGGTTCTTCGAGGGGGTGGAACTGGTCGATCCGGGCCTGACCACGGTCACCCGTTGGCGGTGCGAGGACACCGAGTTCGGTACTCCGCCCGAGGTGGACGGTTACGGCGGGGTCGGGCGCAAGGCCTAGTAGTACTTCGTTAGCTTGTGTCAGGGTCGGGGGCTCTGGTCCCGGAGTGGGGAGGTGCGTTGGGGGTGGATGGACCGGTGCAGGTGGGCCGGGGCCGATGGTCGATGGACCGGTGACGGGTGGGTGGTGTTCGTCGGAGCGTCGAGCGTAGCCCGGCCGGGGCTTCCCGCAACCCGCTTCGGCCCCCCGCCACGCCTCTTTCATTGCGGTGAATGTGGCGGGTGTGTGATGGGTTCTCGCGGCGCCTCGGGGTGTGCGGTCCACCCCTTGACGCCGGGCCGGCCCGCTCTCGCCGCCGAACACCCCACGGCCGCAGACCAACCATCCGCCCGAAGAAATGGGGGGCCAACCGCCAACCCCCTCGGGCGCGGCATTGCGGTCAACGCTTGCGGCGTGGGCGCGGCCGTTCGCTCCTGCGGAAGCAACGGCCCCGCGCACTCCCGGCGGAGCACTGCAGCCGGGGCCCACAGGCGTGTGCACCCCTGCCTCGGAGAATCTCCCACGCCGGTGGAGCTGGAACACACCGGGGGAGCTGGAGCGGCCCCGTGCGGACCCCGGAGACCGAAAACCACCG
>NZ_ANAY01000009.1 GCF_000340965.1 Nocardiopsis kunsanensis DSM 44524 | reverse complement strand
CCTACGGTGCCCACAAGAGCACTATCAACCGCCCGGACCGGCACCGCCTGGGCCTCGAATCCGACACCGGCAACAAGAACCACAGCCGAAGCCGGTTCCGGCAGCAATACCCACGCGCCGAAACCCGCCCAGCCACACGCACACCCACCACCCCCGGGCCTCCACACCACAGACCAGGAACCCGGCCCCGGGCACCGCGCACACACCAGCCACCCCCGGCCTCAATGCCCCGCCGGGAGCAGGCGGGGCCAGGCCCGAAGGGCCGGTAGTTGCTCCCGCAAGGGCCCGTAGTTGCCTTCCGCAGGAGCGAACCACCCCCCGCACGCCGCAAGCGGTGGTCACAATGCCGCGCCCCAGGGAGTGAGTATGCGCCCACCATTTCTTCTGCTGCCGGGGCGCCGGGGGTGGCGGGGTTCGTCGAGGTGGGTCGGGAAAGCCCGGCATCAAGGGTCGGAGCGCACACCCCGAGGCGCCCCACACCAACCCACCACACACCCGCCACCAACCCCGCAAAGAAACGTGTGCGGGGGTGGCGCCGACGAGGGTTGCGCGCAGACCCGGCCGGGCTAAAATCCCGACCCCGACGAACCACCACCCCCGGCACAACAAGAAACCCCCGCCCCCAACCCCAGGACCAGAGCCTTCAGCCCTCAGGCCCCGACCCCGACACAAGTTAACGAAGTACTGCTAGACGGGTCCGCTTCTGTCCTCGGCCCGTGCGGTTCTCGGGTTCACCGGGGCCCTGGTGCGGATGCGGTTCTTCCCGGCGGTCGAGCGATGGTGTTCGGCGACGGCGCCCGCCCGGGGTGCAGACGGCCCTCTCCCCCGGGGGCCTTCGGGCTCCGGGGCGCGAAAAGGGCGGGGCCGCCGGTGAGCGGTCCCGCCCTCGGGGTTCAGGGTGGGTCAGGCCGAGCTCTGGGCCACGTTCCTCTCCTTGCGTTCGGCGCGCAGGCGTCGGGACTCGTCTGCGTCCAGCACCGGGGCCGCGGCCAACAACGAACGTGTGTAATCGCTCTGCGGAGCGTCGTAGATCTGGTCGCTGTCACCCATCTCCACGATCTCGCCCTTCTGCATCACCGCCACACGGTCACTGACCTGACGCACCACCGCCAGATCATGGGCCACGAAGATGTAGGTCAACCCGAAATCGTCCTGCAACTCCGACAACAGACGCAACACCTGGTCCTGCGTGGACACGTCCAGAGCCGAGACCGGCTCGTCGCAGACGATCAACTTCGGCTTGAGCACCAGGGCCCGCGCGATCGCGATCCGCTGGCGCTGCCCACCGGAGAACGCGTGCGGGAACCGGTTGTAGTGGCCGGCCTCCAACCCCACCCGCTCCAACAGCTCACACACCTGGCTGCGCACCGCGGCACGGTTGCGCTCGCCCTGCACCCGCAGCGCGGTCCCGATCGCCTCGCCCACGGTCACCCGCGGGTTCAACGACGAGTACGGGCTCTGGAACACCATCTGCACGTCCCGGCGCAGCGGACGCAGCTCGCGCTCGGACATGTGGGTGATGTCGCGGCCCTCGAACTCGACCGTGCCCTCGGTGGGCTCGAGCAGGCGCATGATCATCCGCGAGAGCGTGGACTTGCCCGAACCGGACTCACCCACCACACCCAGGGTCTCGCCCTTGTTCAGGTCGAAACTGGCCCCCTTGACCGCCCAGAAGTCACTGGCACGGCCCCACAACCCACCACGGACCTTGAATTTCTGGGACAGGTCGCGTACCCGCAGCAGGGGTGCTTCTCCTTCGGTGTTTCCGGCGGGGGTGAAGGCGGCGAACTCGCCGGGTTCGGTGACACGGCCGGAGGCCTTGTCGCGTGCGGCGCGGTCCGCGCGGTCCTGGGCCCGGCGCTGGGCACGCGAGACCTCCACCCGCGGCACCGCCTCCAACAACGCCTGCGTGTACGCATGCTCGGGCTCGGCCAACACCTGCCGCACGTCCCCGCGCTCGACCGCAACGCCGTGGCGCATCACCACGACCTCCTCCACCGACCCGGCCACCACCGCCAGATCGTGCGAGACCAGGATCAACGCCATCCCCAACTCCCGGCGCAGATCGTCCAACAGGTCCAGCACCTGGGCCTGCACCGTCACGTCCAACGCCGTGGTCGGCTCATCGGCCAGCAACACCTTCGGATCGCACATCAACCCCATCGCGATCACCACACGCTGGCGCATACCCCCCGAGAACTCATGGGGGTAGGAGTTGATCCGCTTGGCCGGCTCCGGGATCCCCACCCGCTCCAGCGACTCGACCGCCTTGGCACGGGCCGCGGCCTTACCTGCCCTGGGATTGTGCACCCGGTAGGCCTCGACGAGCTGGTTACCGATCGTGTACTGCGGATGCAGGGACTGCATCGGGTCCTGGAACACCATCGCGATGTCGTTGCCCCGCATCGCCCGCAACCGCTTGTCCGGAGCGGCGTTGACGTCCTGGCCCGCGACCTCGATCGCACCCGAGACCTGCGCACGCGACCCCCGGTGCAGCCCCATCAACGCCAACGACGTCACACTCTTGCCCGAACCCGACTCCCCCACGATGCCCAACGCACCGCCGGCAGGCACCTCGAAGGAGAGTCCCCGGACCGCATGGACGTCATCGCCGTCCATGATCGGAAAACTCACCCGCAGATCATCCACGCGCACGACAGCACCTGTGGCGGTCGTTTCCGGTCCGGTCGAGGCCATGTCACGTTTCCTTCGTTCGAGACGGGAGTCGGGGGCCGGGGTCGTGCACCCCGGCCGAGGGGAACTGGGCGGTTGCGCCCGGCTGTCAGGCGGTGATGCGTACTCGCGGGTCGAGGACCGGGTAGAACAGGTCCACGACCAGGTTGCAGATCACGACGAAGACCGCGCCGAGCAGGGTCACGCCGATGACGACGGGCAGGTCGTTGTCGATGATCGCATCGATGGCGTAGGCACCCACGCCGTTGAGGGAGAAGACCTTCTCGGTGAGGATCGCACCACCCATGACCAGGCCGATGTCCAGGCCCAGGATGGTCAGGACAGGGGTGAGGGTGGGGCGCAGGGCGTGTTTGAAGATGACCTTGCGTTCGCTGAGGCCCTTGGCGCGCGCGGTGCGGATGTAGTCCTCGTTGAGGGTCTCGAGCATGCCGGCCCGGGTCTGGCGTGCGTACTGTGCCGCGTGCAGGAAGGCCAGGGTGACCCAGGGCAGCAGCATCACCTGGTACCAGCCGACCGGGTCCTCGGTGAAGGGCACGTAACGCGAGACCGGGAACAGGCCCCACTGGTGGACCAGGAAGGCCAGTGCCAGCAGACCGGTGAAGTAGATGGGCATGGACACGCCCACCAGCGCGGTGGACATGGCGATGCGGTCGAAGATACTGCCCTTCTTGACCGCGGACAGCACGCCGACGACGACTCCGCCGATGACCCAGAGGACGGCCGCGCCCACGGCCAGGGACATGGTGACGGGGAGCCGGTCCATGATCTGGGGCAGGACCGGGGCGTTGGTGATGAAGGAGTAGCCCAGGCAGGGGGCGGCGCACTCGACCGTCTCGCGGCCGAAGGTGTACTCCTGGCCGAGGACGAGGTTGCGCATGAACTCGATGAACTGCACCGCGATGGGCTGGTCGAGTCCCAGCCGGTCGACGGTGGCCTGGAGTGCCTCCGGGGTCGGCGCACGCCCCACGTACATGGCCGCCATGCCCTGCGGGGTGACGCCTGCCCACCGGGGCAGGACGTAGAAGATCCAGAAGGTCACCATCGTGACGACGGCGAGCAGCAGCAGCCCCGCTCCGAGGCGCCGGAGGATGTAGGTCAGCATCGCGGGCGGCGGCGGGGTACCCGCGGGGAGGAGCCCGCGGGCCCCGCCGCCTTCACCTGCCTTCTCGTACTAGTTCAGGCTGGTCGGGGAGACTAGTCCCGCTCCACGCCCAGGGCCATGAAGTCGTAGCCCATGAACGCGGAGTGGAAGTAGACGTTGGTGAGGTCGTCGGGGCGGTAGTACAGCGACCGGTCGAAGACGACGGGCAGGATCGCCGCGTTCTCCATGACCAGCTGATCGATCTGGCCGTAGATCTCGGCGCGCTCATCCGGGTCCTCGGTGGTCAGCGACCGGTCCCAGAGCTCGTTGATCTCGGGGTCGTCCAGTTCGGCGGTGTTGTAGTTACCGGTCTCCTGGATGTTCTCGCCGTGGGTGATCGCCGAGGCGAAGCCGTAACCGGTGGGCCAGTCGGCACCCCAACCGGAGACGCTCATGCCGATCTCGTTCTCACGGACGAAGTCCTGGGAACCGGCGTACTGGCCGAAGAACTGGGCGGCCGGGTACTGCTCGATGTCGACCTCGATGCCGACGCGGCCCAGGGACTCCTGGAGGGCCTCGGCGGTGTCGATGTCGCGCTCGCTGGTGTCGCGGACGGCGATGGTGGTGCTGAAGCCGTCCTCATCACCGCACTCCTCGAGCTTGGCCTCGGCGGCCTCGAGGTCACCGGTGTTGTCCTCGGAGGGGTACAGGTCCATCTCGGTGTCGGCACCGGCCAGGTCGGGCAGGAGCAGGTTGGTGGCGATGTCGCCGCCCATCTCCCCGCCCCAGGCGCGGTGCAGGCTGTCGCGGTCGGCCGCGTACATGATGGCCTGGCGGCAGGCCAGGTCATCGATGACCGGGGTGTGGATGTTGACGTAGCGCAGCGAACCGGCGTACGGGTTGTCCAGGTTCGCCTGGGCCGATTCGTCGTCCACGAGGCGGCCGTACATGGAAGTGCCCACCCCGTTGGACTCCAGGTCCACGTCCAGCTCACCGTTGGTGAGGCGCTCGTCGACCTCGTCCTTGTTGACGCCGAGCTCGACCTCGATGCGGTCCGGCAGGGCTGGGCGGATCGGGTCGGTCTCTGCGTCCCACTCCTCGTTGCGCTCCAGGTTCAGCCCCACGCCCGGCTCGTACTCGCCGTCGAACTTGTAGGGGCCCGAGGAGAGCACGTTCTCGCTGTAGAGCTCGCCGCGGTCGGCCTCGGGCGGCACGGGGGCGGTCTGCAGCTGGGTCAGGATGTAGGGGAACTCCGAGAAGGGGTCCTTGAGGTGGAAGACCAGCGTGTGGTCGTCGGGGGTCTCGATGGAGTCGAAGCCCTGGAGCGGGTCGTCACCGTTCTCGTAGACGTTGATGTCGTCCTGGTCGAGGAACTGGTTGAAGAAGTCCGGGCCGTGGGCGAGCGTGCCGCCGCCGAAGTTGGAGCGGGCGATGGCGTACTTGATGTGCTCGGCCACGATCTCGGTGCCGTCCTCGTACTTGAGGCCGTCCTGGATCTGGATCGTCCACTCGGTGAAGTCGTCGTTGGGCTCGGGCATGTCGACCGCGAGGTCGGTCGTCAGCTCGTTGCCGCCTTCACCGGGCTCGGGCTTGAAGCTGAGCAGGGTCCGGGCGAAGTAGCGGGAGAAGTTCCAGCTGAAGGCGTAGTAGGTGTCGCCCGGGTCGGTGGAGTCGAAGTCCGCGGACATGGCGTAGCGCAGGGTGCCGCCCTGCTCCTCGGAGGGGTTGACGACCTCCGTCGAGCCCTGGTCGAACTCGGCTTCGCTGTCTCCGCCTTCGGTCGCTGCGCCGCCACAGGCGCTCAGGAACAAGGATGCCGCCGCGCCGACAGCGACGAATCCGAGGGTGCGTTTCCTCAAGGGACTACCTCTCTGAAACAAGGGGATCGGGTGAGCCTGGACCGGGCCCTGCCCCGGTGGGGGCCGGGACGTCAGTCCGAGGTCTTGGGGTCGAAGGCGTCGCGGAGCCCGTCACCGAACAGGTTGAACGCCAGCACGGTGACGAAGATCGCCAGGCCGGGGACGATGATGAAGTACGGGGCCTGCTGGTAGAGCGGCACGGCTTCGGAGAGCATCTTGCCCCAACTGGGGGTGGGCGGGTTGATCCCGACCCCGAGGAAACTCAGCGCGGCTTCGAAGAGGATGTTGGTGGGGATCAGCAGCGTCGCGTAGACGATGATCGGCGTCACCAGGTTGGGCAGGATCTCGCGCACGAGGATGTGGCCGGTGCTCGCGCCGAGGCTGCGGGAGGCCTCGACGAATTCGCGTTCGCGCAGGGCCAGGGTCTGCCCGCGCACGATACGTGCGATGTAGGGCCAGTTGAAGAAACCGATGATGAAGACGATGACCCCGATGCGCAGTCCGTTGCCCTCCAGGCCGAAGAGACCGTCGGGGACGACACCCACCAGGGCGATGGCGAAGAGCATCAGGGGGAAGGCCAGGAAGATGTCCATGGCCCGGCTGATGAGCGTGTCGATCCAGCCGCCGGCGTAGCCGGCGATGATGCCCATGACCGTGCCCAGGGCCACGCACACCAGGGTGGCCAGGAAGGCCACGATCAGGGAGATCTGTCCGCCGTAGACGATGCGGCTGAACAGGTCGCGCCCGGTGGTGGGTTCCACACCCAGGAGGTGGTCCGAGCTCATCGCGCCCCAGGGGTCGGTACCGAGGCCGGGGTTGTCGGGGTCGACGTAGGGCACTCGGCGAACCGGGTCGATGAGTTCCTGGTGGAACTGGGTGGGCGGGTAGCCGAACCACTTGGTCAGCAGCGGTGCCAGGGCCGCGGCAAGGATGAGCAGGACGACCACGATGCCGGAGACCATGGCCACCTTGTCGCGGCGCAGACGCTGCCAGGCGATCTGCTTCAGGGACCGGTCGTCCGGGCCGCTGCGCTGGCCGGGAGCCTTCGCGCCGGGGTCGGCGGCGGCGGGGCTCTCGGGCTGCTCCGCCGACTCAGGGGCACGTGAGCGCGCGCTCATCAGGCCACCACTCTCCACTCTTACTTCCGGCCGAGCCGGTGACACATGCTCGTAAGGGCACCTCGGGAGGGTCCGTCAGAGGCCCTTACGGCTGTCGGCCGGTTCTCGATACTGGCTGGGGTGGGCGTTTCTCGGACGCAGGAGGCGGTTGACCACCGCGCGCCGTTCGCGGGACGGGCCGGGTTCCGGCCACGGAGGGAACTGAACACGACCGCGTTCGCGCCGCCCTGGCTGTTACACAGCGCCAAATTTACTGGCCTTCAGCGCGCGAATCGTCCAAATTCTGACCATGTAGCGAAATCGTGACAAACAAACAAAAAAGTTACGAAAGCTACTAAACGCAGACAGTCTTCGCATTGGTCGGACGACCCTGCCCCAAGCTGCACGAAGACGGCAACAGGCGCAACTTACGGTACTCCTCAAGCAGGCCTGACGTCAGCGCCCCAGCCCTGGGCTATGGCAAGTGCTATGCGACGTGGAGTCATCGCCCGAACACAAGAAACGGCGGCTTCCGCTCTCGCGGAAACCACCGCCGCGGTCCCTCACGGGGTCATTCGATGCCGCGCTTCTTCAACAGGTCCTCGATGTCACCGAAGTCCATGTCGTCTCCCCCGCCGGCCGTGCGTGAGCCCTCCGAGCCCTGCGGGGCGCTCTGGCCGCCGCCGACCTGCGACGGAGGCGGGGAAGCCTCTGCCTCCCGGGCGCCCCTGCCGGAGGAGCCCTCGGTGGGAGTGCCCTTGCCGGAGGAGCTCTTGGCCGCGCCCGCCTTGACGCCCACACCTCGGGCCTTCATGAAGCCGGAGACGAAGTAGAGCAGGACTGCCAGGCCGGCCAAGGCGATACCGGCCCACACGACCGGGTTGAAGACCATCGTGGCCACGATGGTGAACAGACTGGAGACGAACATGATCACCGAGCGCATCATCCCCAGCAACCCGGCGGCGAGCGGGACCAACGCCCAGGCCAGCGCCCTCAGGCCGTAGGCCGCCCCCTTCCTGCGCCAGAGGAAGAACGCGATGACGAAGCCCACCAGCGCGAGTGCGGCTCCCAGGGCCAGACCGAGTGTCGCCATATCCGAGTTCATGACGCCAGTCTCCCATCCGGCGCACGGGTACACATCAGGCCGATCCCGGAGGGTCCCCCGAGACCTGCCCCGAACCGGCGCCGGGTTCGGGTCCGGGGCGTACTTCCCACGTTACCCACCGCCCCGGGTCCGGCTCTGCTCCAGGGCCCGCATCCGGCACCGGACGGAACGGCTCCGGGCGGTCAGTCCGGGGCGACCAGCGACTCCAGCCAGTCCAGGTCCACACCGACCAGGCTCTCCCGCACGACGACGCCCTCGCGCGGCGGGACCGTTACGTGGTGGGGCACGGCCACGGTCACGCACCCGGCGTCGGCCGCCGAGGCCACACCCACCGCGGAGTCCTCCACGGCCACACAGCGGGACGGGTCCACGCCCAGACGCCGGGCGGCGGTCAGGTACGGCTCGGGGTGGGGTTTGTTCGCGCCGACCTCGTCGCCGGCCACGGAGTCGTCGAACAGGTCCAGGCCGATGCGGGCCAGCGCCGCGTCGATGAGCTCGCGTTCGGTGGAGGTCACCAACACCACCGGGACCTCGGAGTCGGCGAGCACACGCACCAGCTCGGCCGCGCCGGGGCGGGCCTCGGCCCCGCCGGCGAGCTTGGCGCGGAAACGCGCGTAGAGCATGGTGGCCACCTCGCGCGGGGTGAGGTGGTGGGCGCCGGTCAGCTCGATGATGTAGCGGCCCACCGGAACGGCCGCGCTGCCGACGTTGCGCTGGTGGTCCTCATCGGTCCAACGGCCGCCCAGTTCGGCGACCAGGTCCGCCTCGGCCTCGTTCCACAGCCCTTCGCTCTCGATGAGGGTGCCGTCCATGTCCAGTAGGACGGCCTGCAGGCGGCGCTCGGGTGCGGCCCCGGCGGGGTGCGGACTCAGGGTGCTCTGTTCACTCATAGGCGCTGCGGTGCTCCCGCCCTCCCGGTCCGGGACGGAGGGCACCGCGGTCTCCCCTCGTGTGTCTTGGAACGTTCTTTCCACGATACGGACACAGGTGCTGCGACCTGGCCCACGCCCCGGCCGGCCCCGCACGGGAATGCCGCACGCACGAACGGGGTCCCCGGGCGTTCCGGGGACCCCGCTACGGACGCGTGACCGGTCAGACGTTGAAGTAGGTCGCCTCCGGGTGGTGGATCACGATCGCGTCAGTGGCCTGCTCGGGGACGAGCTGGAACTCCTCCGAGAGCTTCACACCGACCCGCTCGGGCTCCAGCAGCCGCATGATCTTGGCGCGGTCCTCCAGCTCGGGGCAGGCCCCGTAACCCAGGGAGAAGCGCGCACCCCGGTAACCGAGCTTGAAGAACGCTTCGAGCTCGGCCGGGTCGTCGCCCGCGAAACCCAGCTCGGCGCGCACCCGGGTGTGCCAGTACTCGGCCAGGGCCTCGGTGAGCTGGACCGAGAGCCCGTGCAGCTCCAGGTAGTCGCGGTAGGCGTTCTTCTCGAACAGCTCGGCGGTGGCCTGGCTGATGCCCGAGCCCACGGTCACGACCTGGAAAGCTGCCACGTCGATCTCGCCGGACTCCTTGGGCCGGTAGAAGTCGGAGAGGCAGAGGTGGCGGTCGCGGCGCTGGCGCGGGAAGCTGAAGCGCTCACGCTCGGTGCGCCCGTCGTCCTCCAGGATCACCAGGTCGTCGCCCTCGCTGTAGCAGGGGAAGTAACCGTGCACGACCGCGGCTTCCAGGAGCCCGTCGGTGCGGATACGGTCCAGCCAGCTCCGCATGCGGGGACGGCCCTCGGTCTCCACCAGCTCCTGGTAGGTGGGGCCGTTGCCGCCGCGGGCGCCCTTGAGACCCCACTGGCCCATGAAGACGGCACGCTCGTCGAGGAACGAGGTGTAGTCGGCCAGCGGGATGCCCTTGCTGATGCGCGAGCCCCAGAACGGCGGCTCGGGCACGGGGTTGTCGGTGGCCACGTCACTGCGCGCGGGCATGTCCTCGGGTGCGGTGACCTCCAGGGTGGCGCCGCGCTTGACCTTGCGTCCGCGCAGTTCGGGGAGCTTGGCGCCCTCCTCCCCGCGCTTGACGGCCATCATGGCGTCCATGAGGCTCAGACCCTCGAACGCGTCCTTGGCGTAGCGGACCTCTCCGTCGAAGATGTCGGCCAGGTCCTGCTCGACGAAGGAGCGCGTCAGAGCGGCCCCGCCCAGCAGGACGGGGTACTTGTCGGAGATGCCCCGGGAGTTCATCTCCTCGAGGTTCTCCTTCATGATCACCGTGGACTTGACCAGCAGGCCGGACATGCCGATGACGTCGGCACGCTCCTGCTCGGCGCTCTCCAGGATGGCGTTGACCGGCTGCTTGATGCCGAGGTTGACGACGTCGTAGCCGTTGTTGGACAGGATGATGTCCACGAGGTTCTTGCCGATGTCGTGGACGTCGCCCTTGACGGTGGCCAGGAGGATGCGCCCCTTGCCGTCGTCGTCGCTCTTCTCCATGTGCGGCTCGAGGTAGGCGACGGCGCTCTTCATGACCTCGGCGGACTTGAGGACGAAGGGCAACTGCATCTGGCCGGAACCGAACAGTTCACCGACCGTCTTCATCCCGGCCAGCAGGTGGTCGTTGACGATCTCCAAGGCGCTCTTGTCGTCCAGGGCCGCCTGCAGGTCGTCTTCCATCCCGCCGGCCTCGCCGTCGATGATGCGCTGCTCGAGGCGTTCCCACAGGGGCAGCTCGGCGAGCTGGTCGGCGCGGGAGGCCTTCATGGCGGCGGCGTCCACACCCTGGAACATGTCGATGAACTTGCCGAGAGGGTCGTAGTCCTCGGTCCGGCGGTCGTAGATCATGTCCAGGGCGGTCTCGACCTGGTCCTCGGGGATCTGGTTGATCGGCAGGATCTTGGACGCGTGCACGATCGCCGAGTCCAGTCCGACCTTGACCGCCTCGTGCAGGAACACCGAGTTGAGGACGATACGGGCGGCCGGGTTGATGCCGAAGGACAGGTTGGAGAGCCCCAGAGTGGTCTGCACCTCGGGGAAGCGTTCCTTGAGCCTGCGGATGGCCTCGAGGGTCTCGATGCCGTCGCGGCGGGTCTCCTCCTGTCCGGTGGTGATGGGGAAGGTCAGGCAGTCGATGACGATGTCACCGGTGCGCATGCCCCACTCGCCGGTGAGCTGTTCGATGAGCCGGGTGGCCACCTTCAGCTTCCAGTCCGCGGTACGGGCCTGGCCGTCCTCGTCGATGCACAGGCCGACCAACGCGGCACCGTGCTCGGAGGCCAGACTCATGATGCGGGAGAAACGCGAGTCGGGTCCGACGCCGTCCTCGTAGTTGACGGAGTTGATGACCGCGCGGCCGCCGAGCGATTCCAGACCTGCCTGCAGTACCGCCGGCTCGGTGGAGTCGAGCATGATCGGCAGCGTGGAGGAAGTGGAGAAACGCGAGGCGATCTCGCGCATGTCGGCGGCGCCGTCACGACCCACGTAGTCGATGTTGAGGTCGAGTACGTGGGCCCCGTCGCTGATCTGGTCACGGGCGATCTCGACGCAGGCGTCCCAGTCCTCGGCGAGCATCGCCTCGCGGAACTTCTTGGAACCGTTGGCGTTGGTGCGCTCGCCCACGGCCAGGTAGCTGGCGTCCTGGCGGAAGGGCACGCTCTGGTACAGGGACGAGAGCGCGGGCTCGGCCAGAGGGTTGCGTTCCTTGATCTCACGGCCCTGCACCCGCTCGACCACCTTGCGCAGGTGCTCGGGGGTGGTACCGCAGCAGCCACCGACCAGGCTCAGCCCGAACTCACCGGTGAAGGTGTCGTGGGCGTCGGCCAGTTCGTCCGGAGTGAGGGTGTACTCGGCACCGTTGGGGCCCAGCTGGGGCAGGCCCGCGTTGGGCATGCAGGAGATGGGCACGCGGGCGTGCTGCGACAGGTAGCGCAGGTGCTCGCTCATCTCGGCCGGGCCGGTGGAGCAGTTGATCCCGATGATGTCGATGCCCAGCGGCTCCAGGGAGGTCAGCGCAGCGCCGATCTCCGAGCCCATGAGCATGGCGCCGTTCTGCTCGATCGCGACCTGGGCGATGATCGGCACGTCCTTGCCCAGGCTCTTCTTGGCGCGCTGGGTGCCGACCACGGCGGCCTTGATCTGGAGCAGGTCCTGGCTGGTCTCGATCAGGATGGCGTCGGAGCCGCCCTCGATCAGGCCTCGTGCGGACTGTTCGTAGTAGTCGCGCAGGTGGGCGTAGGAGACGTGCCCCAGGGTGGGCAGGCGGGTTCCCGGGCCCATGGAGCCCAGGACGTAGCGGGGGTGTTCAGGGGTGGAGTAGTCGTCCGCCACCTCACGGGCGATACGGGCTCCGGCTTCAGCGATCTCGTAGCTGCGGTCCTCGATACCGTACTCGACCAGTCCTCCGTAGTTCGCGGAGAACGTGTTCGTACCGATGCAGTCCGTACCCACGGCAAGAAAGGCGGCGTGGGTCTCCCGGACGATGTCGGGACGGGTGAGGTTGAGGATGTCGTTACAACCCTCGTGACCTTCGAACTGGTCGAGGTCGAGATCGTACTCCTGAAGCATCGTGCCCATCGCTCCGTCCGCGACGATGACACGTTCGTTCAGGACTTCACGGAAAGTCAGGCGATCTCTCATATTCGGCAACTCTAGCTCCCTGGCACCACAGCACCCCAGAGCGGCCCCCGGATGCGCGGCGTCGGGCCGATCTGTGGCGCATGGTGCGGGTCGACGTCGGTCTGCGGCGAAAGATCAAGGTATGTCCGTTTCGCTCGCCGCCAGGAGCGTACTCCATCGGGTGTTTCGGCATCTGGAACGGGTCTCCCACACTGCGCGGGATGCGGCCTTCGCACCGTGTGCGTGGAACGGTTTCCCGGGACGCGCGCCAACCCATAGGGTGGACTGGTCCGCGCGCAGGAAAGGGGCCACGATGATCAAGCTCGTCCGTGAGCTTGTCGAGCCTGTCATGGTGGTGGCGTTCGAGGGATGGAACGACGCCGGCGAGGCCGCGAGCCTGGCCGTGGAGCACTTGTCCAACCAGTGGGAAGCACGCCAACTGTGTGCCATGGCCCCTGACGACTACTACGACTTCCAGGTGGCACGGCCACAGCTGTCGGTCGTGGACGGGGCCGTCGAGGAGATCGAGTGGCCCACCACACGGGTGCGGCTGGCCTCACCGGCCGGAGCGGGGCGGGACGTGGTCCTGGTCGACGGCCCCGAACCGAACGTGCGGTGGCGCTCCTACGCCGCGGACCTGTTGGCGATCGCCCGTGAGCTGGGTGTGACGCGCGTGGTGATGCTGGGTTCGCTCCTGGCGGACTCCCCGCACACCAGGCCCGTCCCCGTCACCGGGATGGCCGCACCGGTGGGGCTGGGCACCGCACACGGGCTGGACCCGGCCACCTACTCGGGCCCCACGGGGATCCTGGGTGTGGTGCACCAGGCCTTCGCTCAGGCGGGACTGGAGACGGTCTCGCTGTGGGCGGCCGTCCCCCACTACGTGGCCCAGCCGCCGTGCCCGAAGGCGGCCCTGGCGCTGCTGGCGTGGGTGGAGGACTTCTCCGGGGTGCAGATCCCCCTGGGAGAGCTGCCCGAGGAGGCGGTCTCCTGGGAGGCCAACGTCGACGAGCTCACCGCGGAGGACGAGGAGATCTCGGCATACGTGCGCGGGCTGGAGGAGGCCAAGGACACCGCCGACCTCCCGGAGGCGTCCGGGGACGCGATCGCACAGGAATTCGAGCGTTACCTGCGCCGACGGGGCGAGAGCTGAGACGGGCTCAGGGCCGGGCTGCCCGAGTGTGAGCCATGTCCGGGCCGGACCATTATGCGCACTTTATCTGCCCTAGATAGCCTCGAGACCGAGCTCGCGGACCGAGGACACGGCCCATCAGCGCTGACCCGACGTGTGGACGGGGATCACGTCGGACGCGCTCCCCGCTCCGTATGGACCGGCCTCGGGAGCCAGGACTGATGACCCGCCCCACCGCGAGGGGCGAGACCGGGGGCCGGCGTGAAGATCGCCTTCGTCATCGCGAACGGATACACCATGGGCGGTACCGTTCGCACCGTTTACAATCTCGCGGAAGGGTTGGCCCGCTCCCACGACGTGGAGATCGTCAGCCTCTCACGTAAACGCAAGAACCCCTTCTTCCGGCTTCCCGAAGGGGTCCGGCTCGTCCCGCTGAGCGACAGCCGCGCGGAGGCCGAGGCATCGGACGGTCCGGGCGGGCCGGCGCGTTTCTGGTGGTCGCGCAAGGCCGAGCAGATCATTCCCGAGGCCGAGCGCACACGTAACCAGAACTACTCCCCCGAGGCCGTGGCGGCGCTGCGCCGTTATCTGCGCACCACCGACGCCGACGTGGTCATGGGCACCCGGCCCGGAATCAATCTGCTCATCGCCTCCTGGGCTCCCGCTCGCCTGCGCACGGTCGGGCAGGAACACCTGAACCTGAACGAGCACAAGCCGGAGGTGGTCGAGGCGATCGCCCGCCTGTACCCGCGCCTGGACGGGGTGAGTGTTCTCACCGAGACCGATCGGCAGGCCTACGCCGAGCGCACCAGGGTCCCGGAGAAGCGGCTGGTGGTCATGCCCAACCCGCTGGACTCCGAGCAGCGGCCGCGTTCGACGCTGAGTGCACCGGTCATCGCCGCGGCAGGACGCCTGTCGCCCGTCAAGCAGTACCCGAAGCTTCTGCAGGCCTTCAGCCACGTGGCCGAGAAGCACCCGCAGTGGCGGCTGCGCATCTACGGTTCCGGCGACCACGAGAAGAAGATCCGCCGGACCGCGGCCGAACTGGGTCTGGAGGACAGCGTCGAGCTGATGGGCCAGACCAAGGACGTGCTCGGCGCACTGTCGGAGGCCTCGGTGCTGGCCATCAGCTCTCGTGTGGAGGGGTTCGGCATGACCATCGTGGAGGCCTTCTCCGTGGGTGTGCCCGTGGTCAGTTTCGACTGTCCGCACGGGCCCCGGGAGATCATCGAAGACGGCCACGACGGCCTGCTGGTGCCCGCCCAGGACGTCGACTCCCTCGGCAAGGCCCTGTTGTCCCTGGTGGAGAACGGCCAGGAACGCGAGCGGTTGGGGGAGAACGCGCTGGCCTCCTCGGCACGTTACGGCCTCGAGGACATCACTCGGCGCTGGGAGGATTTCCTGGGTAGCTTCAGAGCTTGACGTGCCGTTGCCGGGGCCCCTCCGGACCCCGGCTACCGGCGCCCGCGAGAACACGGGCACCGGTTCGGCCCGGGGCCGTTCGTCGGCCCCTCGCTCTTCTCCTCGGACGCCTTGGGCGCCGCGCCTTCCACCGTGCGGCGGAAGGTGTCTACCGGACGGTTCCTCCGTCCCGCAGGTGGCGCCACTCCCCCGTGGCCAGGACGGTGGCCCAGGCCCCGGCGATGCGCGCCAGACCGCGCCGGACCTCGTCGACCACGGCGGGGGCGAGGTGTCCGGCCGCCTCCGGTTCGGGCATCACCCGGACGGTCACCCGCAAGCCGTCCAGGACCTTCTGGGCCCGGGCCACGGCTTCGGCGTCGCCGTCGGGTCCGCGCAGGACCTCGCGCAGCCCCTCGCGGAGAACGACGGCCTCGTCGAGGTCGGCGAGCGTGATCGGGATGGCGCCCTCGGTGACCAGGCGGTGCTCTCTCAAGAAGTGCGCGAGGTCGGACCGGTCACCGAGCGCCTCGCCGGTGAGGAAGTCCGAGACGAGCGCTGCGGCGGTGCTGTGCTGTGTGGAGGTGGTCATCTGCCCATCCCACCATGTTCGGACGCGTAGTTCAGGACAACGGACCGATCCGTGACCGCAGTCGGCCACGAGAATCGGCCCGTCCGGGACATCTCCTCCCGAACGGGCCGCAGTTGCCTCTGCCCCCGGGGCTCGTTCAGCCCAGGTCCACACCCAGGAGGGTGTCGACGGTGGCACGCACCAGCCCGGGCGCACCGCTGTCGGTGCCGCCCTGGGTGAGGGCCGCCTCGGCCCAGGTGTCGACGGCGCGGAGCGCGGCCGGGGAGTCCAGGTCCTCGGCCAGGGCCGAGCGCACGGCGGCCAGGACGGTCTCGGCCTCGGGGCCGCTGTCCAGGTCCAGGGCCGAGCGCCAGCGGTCCGCGCGGGCGGTGGCGCGGGTGATCTCGCCGTCGGTCCAGTCCCAGGGGGTGCGGTAGTGGTGATCGAGCATGGCCAGGCGGATGACGGCCGGGTCCACGCCCTCCTGGCGCAGCCCGGAGACGAAGACCAGGTTGCCCTGGGACTTGGACATCTTCTCGCCGTGGAGGCCGACCATGCCCACGTGCAGGTGGGTGTGGGCGTTGGGGCCACCCGTGGCGCACCGGCTCTCGGCGGCGCCCATCTCGTGGTGGGGGAAGACGAGATCGCTGCCGCCGCCGTTGAGGTCGAAGGCAGGGCCGAGGCGGTCCAGTGCGATGGCGCTGCACTCGATGTGCCAGCCGGGGCGGCCGCGGCCCAGCGGGCTCTCCCACGCGGGCTCTCCGGGGCGCTCGGCGCGCCAGAGCAGCCAGTCGAGCGGGTCCTTCTTCCCGGGGCGCTGCGGGTCTCCGCCGCGCTCGCCGAAGAGCTCGAGCATCTCGGTGCGGTCCATGTGGCTGAGTTCGCCGAGCTTCGGGGCGTCGGCGGCCGAGAAGTACAGGTCGCCGTCGAGGTCGTAGGTGGAGCCGGTGTCGCGCAGGCGGGCGGCCAGGTCGCTGATGAGGTCGACCGACTCGACCACGCCCACGTAGGAGGAGGGCGGAAGTACACGCAGAGCGGCCATGTCTGCGCGGAAGACGTCGATCTCCCGGTGGGCGAGCTCGCGCCAGTCCTCGCCCGTGGCGGCCGCGCGTTCCAGGAGGGGATCGTCGATGTCGGTGGTGTTCTGCACGTAATCGACCTCGTGCCCGGCGTCGCGCCAGACCCGGTTGACCAGGTCGAAGGCCAGATAGGTGAAGGCGTGACCCAGGTGTGCGGCGTCGTAGGGGGTGATGCCGCAGGCGTACATCCCCGCCCGGGGGCCGGGCTCCGTGGTCACGACACGATCGCTCGCGGTGTCGTGGAGTCGGAGGGGACCGCCGTTACCCGGCAGGGGGACGATGTCAGGCGCAGACCATGAACGCATGTGCGAAATCCTATCCGCCCGCGCACCCGGCGTACCCCATGGGTCGAGCGTGCCGGACCGGTGATGTTCACCCCAGAGGGACCGGGGAATAAGCCTACGGACCGTGGGGTCGGGCCGCCTCCGGCCGGGCCCTGTCGGGGGTTCAGCCGTGGGCGATCAGTCGGGTGTGGGCGCGTGCGATGAGCAGGGCGCCGACCACGGCGACGCAGCCGCACAGGAGCGACAGGACCATGTTGTCCGCGCGCCAGTGCAGGAGCGCGCCGCTGACGGAGACCACGTAGAGGAGCCAGTAGGCCCCGCTCTCCAGGAGTGCGCCGTGTCTGCCGTCCATGGTCTTCCCCTGCAGGTGTGACACGTGAGGATGCGCGTGTGCCGCGCATGTCGACGGCGGTTCCGTCGCACTTGGGACGCGGCGTTCGCTCACAGGGTTTACGCGATCCTTGTGCGTGTCCCCTCACAGGTGGCCGGGCGTGGCCCTCCGCCACCGGGGACGGCGCGCCGTACCGTCCCGGTGGCGGGGTGTTCAGGGCTGGACGGCCAGTTCGAGGTCGAGCAGGTCCCGGTCGTGTTCGACACGTGTGCGTTCGGCGACGGCCTCGGGAGCGTACTCGGACAGGTCCGCGTGCAGGGCCCGCAGGTGGTGGCGGGCGCGCCGGGTGCGCGGCAGGGCGTGTCGGCTCAGCGGGGCCGCGTGCGGGAACCCGGTGCCTTCGACCTCGCCCTCGGGGGTGCGCAGGCTCCAGTACCAGCGGCCCGCGGGGGTCCGGGCGGCGCCGGTGAGTACCCCGGCGCCGATGTCACGCAGGTAGACCCAACGTCCGGTCAGGTCGGCGGGGTCGGGGGAAGCGACGGCTACGGGCTGCTGGGCACGGACGGGTTCGGCGCTCACGGGCTTCTCCTCACAGGTCGGGGTCGGTCACCGCCGAAGCGGGATCATGCGTTCTGATGCACGTCCTCACCTCCGCGTTCACCTCACCCTCTCCCATCGCACCTACACAAGGCCTTCGGTCCGCTTTCAACGGTGCTCGGCGGGGCTTCGCACATCGATCATCTCCCAGGCCGCGGGGTCGGCCGGCCGGGAGGTGAAGGCATAGCGGAGACTCTCGCGGTCGGCTGCCACGAGGGTGACCGATCCGGTGGCCCAGACCTGGCCCTGTCCCAGGTCGGCGTGGGCGATGAGGGCGGAGGGGTCGCCGCTGTCGTCCGTGCCGGCCGAGCGGGGACGCTCGCGGGCGGCCCGGGCGATGAGCGAGGGCCAGGCACCCCAGATGCTCTCCGGGTCCTCGAGGGCGGCCAGGTGTTCGGGGTCGGGGCGTGTGGCGGCGAACTCGGGGGTGTGGCGCGCCGAGCGCGGGTCGGCCGGGTCGAGGCCGGTGTTGACGACGGTGCTCACGCCCACGGGCAGGGAGCGGGTGTCCAGGCAGCGCCCGTCCCAGCTGTGCAGGGTGGCGCGGTAGGGGTCGGCGTCGATCAGGTGGAAGGGTGCGTAGCGGGTCAGGTCCTGGCCTTGGAGCGGGGTGCGTCCCTGGTGGGAGAGGGCCTGCAGCGGCAGGTCGCCGCGGCTGGCCGGGTAGGAACCCTCCCAGGGCATGCTGCCGTCCCAGGGCCACCCGTTGAGCAGGGCGGCCGTGCGTGAACGTGCGGTGTCCACGGCCAGCCAGGTGCCGTCGGCGAGCCGGTCGCGTCCGCCGACGAGGGCGGGCCTGTCGGGCCAGTGGCGGGCCGGGCGGTCCCAGGGACGCGAGCGGATCTCGTCCCGGAGGGCGGCCACCACCAGGGGTGTGTGCGCCTGGGGATCGAAACCGACGACAACGGTGCACATGGCCACACTCTACGACCGGGGTGCCGCCCTCGGCCCTCCCGGTCCCTCTTGCGCGCGCAACGGTGCGCGGTCTCCGGGCCGGCTCCGGCCGACCCGGTCGCCGGGCCTGTCCCTGTAGCTCGTGCGTCCGCCCCCGTGCGGGGGCCGGCTCCGCCGGGAAGCCCCGTCCCTGGCTCAGGCTTCGGAGGCGGTCCCCTACCCTTGTGTTCCACCTTGTGATCCGGGCGTCATGGGGCGGAAACCGTCCGGTTCCCCCCACTGGTGGTGCTCACCGCCCCGGACATCCTCATCTCGTACCCGACGGGGGAGTGCGCGTGCCCGAACATGACGACCGCGGCGAGAGTGCCCCGAGCGGGGGGCGGACGGGAACATCCGGATCGTTGCCCGCCGTGGCCGATCCGGCCCGGGGGCCCCGGGTTCCCGGATCGATCGGACCGCCGCCCGAGCCAGGGCTGAGCGAGGCCGAGGTGGCCGACCGTGTCGCCTCCGGCCGGACCAACGACGTACCTGTGCGGGCCAGCCGCTCGGTGGGCCAGATCGTACGCGGCAACGTTTTCACCCGCATCAACGCGATGATCGCGGTGCTGTTCACCATCATCGCGGTGATCGGTCCCGTGCAGGACGGCCTGTTCGCGATGGTCGTCCTCTTCAACACGCTGATCGGCATCGTGCAGGAGTTGCGGGCCAAGCGGACTCTGGACGAGCTAGCCATCGTCAACGCCGCACGGCCGCGAGTGGTGCGTGCGGGCGCCACGGTGGAGGTGGCCACCCAGGACATCGTGCTCGACGAGGTCCTGGATGTGGGGGTGGGCGACCAGGTCGTCGTCGACGGCGTCGTGACCTGGTCGGGCGGTCTGGAGATCGACGAGTCGCTGTTGACCGGTGAGGCCGACCCGGTGGTCAAGGAGCCCGGCGAGACCGTGATGTCGGGCAGTTTCGTCGTGGCCGGGACCGGGCGGTTCCGTGCGACCAAGGTGGGCCGGCACGCCTATGCGGCGCGTCTGGCCGAGGAGGCGAGCCGGTTCTCCCTGGTCCGGTCGGAGCTGCGTTCAGGGATCGACCGCATGCTGAGGTGGATCACCTACGCCATGTTCCCGATCGGTGCGCTGTTGCTCTACAGCCAGTTGTTCATGGGCGGGCACGTGTCCATGGAGGCCCCCTCGGCGGGCGGGCAGGTGAGCGGTCCGCTGGCGGACGCTCTGCGCGGCATGGTGGCGGCGCTGGTGTCGATGATCCCCGAGGGATTGGTCCTGCTGACGAGCATCGCCTTCGCGGTCGGGGTGGTGCGTCTGGGCAGACACAGGTGCCTGGTGCAGGAGTTGCCGGCGATCGAGGGTCTGGCGCGGGTCGACGTGGTGTGCACCGACAAGACGGGCACGCTGACCGAGGTCGGCATGAAGCTGGCCGAGATCCGTGACCTGGGCGGGCACGAAGGCGGACCGGCCGACGAGCCCTCGACGGTGCTGGCAGCGCTGGCTGCGGCCGACCCGGACCACAACGCGAGCATGGCCGCCATCGCGCAGGGCTCGGCCGTTTCGGGGCACCGGGCCCCGGACTGGTCGGTCACGGCGGTGGCGCCGTTCTCCTCCGCACGCAAGTGGAGCGGGGCGAGCGTGCGGACCCCCGAGGGCGAGCGCCACTGGGTGCTGGGCGCCACCGACGTGCTCGCCGACCCCGGCGGCCCCGCGGCGCGGGAAGCGGCCCGTCTGGGTGTGCAGGGGTTGCGCGTGCTGCTGCTGGCGCGGGCCGGGGTACCTGTGGACGACGACGAGGCGCCCGGTCCGGTGCGTCCGGTGGCGTTGGTGGTGCTGGACCAGAAGGTGCGCCGGGACGCGTCCCCGACGCTGGACTACTTCTCCCAGCAGGGCGTGGACGTCAAGATCGTCTCGGGCGACCACGCGGCCTCTGTCGGCGCAGTCGGGCGCGAGGTGGAGCTGGCCGGGGCCGAGGACCCGGTGGACGCCCGTGAGCTGCCCGAGGCGCCCGACGAGCTCGCCCGGCGGGTGGAGCGGGGCTCCGCCTTCGGCCGGGTCACGCCCGAACGCAAGCGCGAGATGGTGGCCGGGCTCCGCGGCCGGGGGCGCACGGTGGCGATGACCGGTGACGGTGTCAACGACGTGCTGGCGCTCAAGGAGTCCGACATCGGTGTGGCTATGGGGTCGGGCAGTCCGGCCTCGCGGTCGGTGTCGCAGTTGGTGCTGCTGGACGACCGTTTCGCTGTGCTGCCGCGGGTGGTGGCCGAGGGGCGCCGGGTCATCGGCAACATCGAGCGGGTGGCGAGTCTGTTCCTGACCAAGACCGTCTACACGATGGTGCTGGCGACCGTGGTGGGGTTGTTGGCGGTGTCGTACCCGCTCTTCCCCCGCCACGCCACGCTCATCAACGCCGTCACGTTCGGGATCCCGTCGTTCTTCCTGGCGTTGGCGCCCAACACCGATCCGGCCCGGCCCGGGTTCGTCACGCGCACGTTGCGGTTGGCGATCCCGTCGGGGGCGATCGCGGGTCTGGCTGCGGTGACGACCTACCTGTTGGTGCTGGGTCAGCAGGCCGTACCCACCGACTCCGACCGCACGGCCGTGGTCATCACGCTGTGCGCGACGACGCTGTGGGTCCTGCTGCTGGTAGCCAAGCCCTACGTGTGGTGGAAGGTGCTGCTGGTGGGGTCGATGGCGGGTCTGTTGACCCTGGCCCTGGTGACCCCGTTGGGCCAGTGGTTCTTCGCCCTGGACGTGAGCCGGCCGGCCGAGGTCCTGACCGCCCTGCCGGTGGCGGGCGTGGCGATCATCGCGATCACGGTGGTGCGGGTGGTCGACGACCGGATGAGCGCGCGGGCGGCGAGTCGGCACGAGGGCCAGGACCAGGAGAGCGGGCAGGAGGCCGAGGCCATCTCCGCGCGGGTCTGAGGCGCCCTGGGCCCACACACGAACGGGCCCGCCACGGAATCCTGGGTTCCGTGGCGGGCCCGTCGTGGCCCGGGGGCGCGCCTCCCCGGGAGAGTGGCGGTCAGTTCTTGTCGTCGTCCTCGACCGGTTCGAAGTGGCCCTGGATGGTGCGTCCGCGGGAACGGGGCGGTTCCTGGTCCGGGCCCTGGGCAGGGCCTCCGGTGCGGGACCCCTTCGGGTCGGCGCCGGCCGTGGTGCCGAAGGGGCCGCCGGGGGCCTGGTTGGGTACCCGCATGCCATGGTCGGCCATACGTTCCTCCATGCGGTCCTGCATCTTGCGCATGCGGCGTTCGGCCCAGCCCACGAACACCCAGCGCAGGAGCGGCCGGGTGAAGGGCAGGACGAGCAGGAGTCCGAGGGCGGCGGTGAGGAAACCGGGGACCGCCAGCAGAATGCCTCCGGCCATGAGCATGAGGGGTTCCAGCATCCCGCCGCGGGGTTGTTGTCCGGTACGCATGGCCTCGTCGGCGTCGCGGAAGGCCTTGGTACCGGCCCGGCGCAGCACGGCCACGCCCAGGATCAGCAGGGACACGAGGGCTGCCAGGGTCCACGGCACACCGATCGTTCCGCCGACCACGATCATCAGCCACACTTCGAGGAAGGGCAGTGCCATGAGTGCCAGCACTGTCAACAGCGGCATCGCGAATCCATCCAATCATCGGCGGGGCCGGGAGGACCTCCTGTGGGAAGAACGCTCCCGAGCCGCTCAGGGTTCCCTCGTTCCGGGGCCTACCCGTGTGGGGGCGCGGGTACGGGGCCGGTCCGGTCGGCGGCAGCGGCGCGGTCGCGGCGGCGGGTGAGCACCACGGCCCCGGCCACGGCTGCCAGTCCCAGGCCGGTCAGGGCCCATTCGGGGCCGGCGCCGATGCGGGTGGCGACGGTTGGGCCGTCCATGGCGGTGACTTCGGCGACGTGGATGTCGGGTTCGGCTTCGGGCGAACGGTAGGTGGCGGTGCCGTCGGGTTCGACGACGGCGCTGATGCCGCTGGTGCTGGTGACCACGGCGGGGCGGCCGTGTTCGACGGCGCGCAGTTGGGTGATGGCGAGCTGCTGGTCGGACTGGCCGGTGAAGTTGTAGTTGGCGTTGTTGGTGGGGACCACGATGATCTGTCCGCCGGCGTCCACGGCCTCGCGCACGGGACGGTCGAAGGCCACGTCGAAGCAGATGCCCACGGCCAGGGTGGTCCCGGCGACGTCGAGGTCGCCGGGGTCTCTGCCGGGCAGCGCGTCGGAGCTGACCTGTCCGAGGCGCTCGATGAACCGGGTGAAGAAGTCCCGGTAGGGGACGTACTCGCCGAAGGGCACGAGGTAGCGCTTGTCGTAGTGTTCGCCGGGCCCGTCCTCGGGGTCCCAGACCACACTCTGCACGTAGCGGGTGCCGTCGTCGTTGAAGCGGCTGAGGCCCCACAGCAGGGGCACGCCGATGTCGGCTGCGGCGCCGTCGATGATCTCGCGCGCAGCGGGGTCGCGGAAGGGGTCGATGTCGCTGGCGTTCTCGGGCAGCAGCACCATGTCGGGCCGGGGCACCGAGCCGTCGCGGACCTCGTCTGCGAGCCGGTGCACCCCCGCGGCGTGGTTCTGCAGCACCTGCATGCGTTCGCCGAGCACCGACATCTCTCCGACGTTGGGGACGTCGCCCTGGACCATGCCGACGGTGACCTGTTCGTCGGCGGCGGGGCGTCCGACGGCGGGGGCCAGAACTCCCCCGGTCACGATCGCGGCGGTGGTGATCAGGCCGGTTCCGCCGACGACCAGGCGGGTGCGGCCGCGGGCGGCGACGGTGCGCAGGAGGGTCCACAGCAGGAGTGCGCCGGTCAGGGCGACGGCGAAGGAGACCAGCGCGGAGGAGCCCAGGGCCGCGTACCCGGTGAAGGCGGTGTCAGGTTGGGCGAAGGCGAGTTTGCCCCAGGGGAAACCGCCCAGGGGCCAACGCGCGCGGACGGCCTCCTGCGCCACCCACAGGGCGGCGGTCCAGGCGGGCCACCCGGGCAGGCGTCCGACCAGTGCCAGGCCGATGGCCATGGGCACGAAGTAGACGGTCTCGGCTCCGGCGATGGCCAGCCACACGTCGGCACCGAAGATGTCCTGCCAGCGCACCAACGGGACCATGAGCGCGGCGCCGGCGAGGACGCCCAGCCAGGCGGCGCGGCGCGGGCGCGCCCCTGCCACGGCGAAGAACAGCAGGGCGGCGCTGAGAGGCCCGAACCACCACAGGCCGTACGGCGGCAGGGCCAGGAGTTGGCTCGCGCCGGACCCCAGGGCGGCGGCCACACGCCACAGGAGGTCGTAGCGGCCCCAGTGGTGGCCGCGCGGGAAGAAGGTGCCCGAGGTGGGTCTTGGGGGCCCGGCTGCGCGTTCGGTCTCGCGGTCGCTGTCGGACCCGGTCTGTTCGGCGACCACGTGGCGCGCTCGCTTTCGGCCGGCGGAGATGGGTTCGCCGACCAGCATATGGGGGGGACGCGGAAAAGGCCCGAGCCACCCTTCGGACCGGCTCCGTCCCGTCGGCGGCGAGCTCGGAAAACCGTTGTCTACTGGATGTTCGGGCCTTTTCCGGGTCCAACCCCCCGCCCGGTCGCGGTACACCGCCCCTCACCCGGTCCCAACTGCACCTGGCGCGTGGTGCAGCATCCGATCGGACGAGCAGGGGCCGCAGAACCGGTCCGTCCAGTGCTGGACTGGTCGTCAGGTTACCCAGACTCCCCGACCCGGTGGCTCAACTCGCGAAGCCGTGTCGTGGCCGCGCGCTGTTGAGCGGACGGTGGGGAGAAACGGGGCGAACCGTCGGACAGGCTAACGCACCTGCCGTATGCACGCCAGTTGGTGACCTGGGGTTCGGCAGATCGGCCTTGCCTCTGCTATAGACATTTCGATCATGATCGTGTCTGATGTGATCAGTAGTTACCGTCTTTTCGATCAACTTCAAAAGCGGTGGGCGGAGCTTCCTGATCAGCCACGAGGGTCCGCTCCACCGTCCCACCGCGGAGAACAGGAGCGAACCCATGGCAGAGATCGTCCTGGACGGCGTCGACAAGGTCTACGGAGGCGATGTCAAGGCCGTCGACGACCTCAACCTGCGCATCGAGGACGGCGAGTTCATGGTCCTGGTGGGCCCCTCGGGCTGTGGCAAGTCCACCGCGCTGCGGATGATCGCGGGTCTGGAGGAGATCACCGCGGGCACGATGGCGATCGGTGACGAGGTCGTCAACGACCGTCCCCCCAAGGACCGCGACATCGCGATGGTCTTCCAGAACTACGCGCTCTACCCGCACATGACGGTGGAGCAGAACCTCGCCTTCGGCCTGAAGCTGCGCAAGGTCGCCAAGTCGGAGATCGCGCGCCGGGTCGAGGAGGCCTCCTCGATGCTGGGTCTGGACCCCTACCTCAAGCGCAAGCCGGGTGCTCTCTCCGGTGGTCAGCGCCAGCGGGTGGCGATGGGCCGGGCCATCGTGCGCGAGCCGCGCGCCTTCCTCATGGACGAGCCGCTGTCCAACCTGGACGCGAAGCTGCGTGTGCAGATGCGCGCCTCCCTCAACCAGCTGCACGAGCGCCTGGGTGTGACCACCGTCTACGTCACCCACGACCAGGTCGAGGCGATGACCCTGGGCGACCGGGTCGCCGTGCTGCGCGACGGGCGCCTGCAGCAGGTCGACACCCCCAAGCGCCTGTTCGACGCGCCGGTCAACCTGTTCGTGGCCGGGTTCATCGGCTCCCCGGCAATGAACTTCGTGGACGCACGGTTGGAGGGCGAGGGCGAGGGCGAGGGCGCGCTCCTGAAGTTCGCCGAGCACTCCCTGCCGGTCTCCGCGGAACTCCTCGACTCCCGTCCCGGGCTGCGCGACTACATCGGCAGCTCGGTGATCCTGGGGATCCGCCCCTCGGACTTCAACGACGCCGAGTTCAGCAACAGCGACGAACCCCGCATCGACGTCACCGCGAAGATCACCGAGGAGTTGGGCACCGAGATCAACGTCATCTTCGGTGTGGACGCTCCCCCGGTGAGCCACGAGGACGCCACCGCCCTGGCCCAGGACGCCTCCGGCGACGAGGGCAACGATGAGGGCGCCCTGCCGCTGGGTTCGGACAACTCGCAGTTCACCGCACGGGTGAGCCCGCGCAGCAAGGTCACCCCCGGCGCGTCGATGCGTCTGTCGGTGGACGTGAGCCAGCTGCACTTCTTCGACCAGGAGAGCGGCCTGGCCATCGGCCACGGCAAGCACTGAGTTCCTCGGCCGTGGCCGCGCGGCGCGGCCACGGCCCCGCACCGGAAGAGCACACGCACGAACGTGCGTTCTTCCGGCCCCGGCCCGGGGCTCGTGCGGCAGGCCGTGCCCCTGGCACGGTCCCCATCGGACCCTCCCGCCAGCAGCTCCACCGGGTAAACCTTTCCCGTGCGTGACAATCGGGTACCCACGGGTGAGGAACCTGTGCATTGACCCCCGGCTCCAGGCCCCTCAAACATGTGAAGGTGCCTACCAGAGGAGCCCACGGAGCAGCCCTCTCCCCCGACCGGGAGTCGGCCGTCGACATCCTTCACGGTCGGCAGGTCACCGACCCCTACCGGTGGTTGGAGTCGGCCGGTACCACGGCCACCCGGCACTGGCTGGCCGAACGGGACCGCGAGTTCGACCGCGAGGCCGAGCACTGGCCGTTGCGCCGGGGGCTGAGCGAACGTATCCAGGACCTGGTGCGCACCGACCTGTGGTCGGCCCCGCGCCACCGGCCCGGGCGGCTCTTCACCACCGTCCGCCGTGCCGGCGACGAGCACCCGCGTGTGGTCGCCATGGCCCCCGACGCGACCGGCGGCCTCCAGGTGGTCTTCGACCCGGTGGAGCAGGACCCTTCCGGCCGCACCACCCTGGATTCCTGGGAGCCCGACCCCACGGGCCGCCTCATCGCCGTGCAGACCTCCTCGGGCGGGGTGGAGCGCGGGGAACTGCGTGTGCTGTGTGCACGGACCGGCGCCCAGGTCGGCCCTTCGGTGCGCGGTCTGCGGTACTCCCACGTGGCGTGGCTCCCCGACCGGGAGAGCTCCCCCGCCTTCTACTACGTCCGCCGTGACGACCAGCACGGCACCCGCGGTGTGTGGCTGCGCCGCGTCGCATGCGGCACCGAGACCCTCGTGCACGCGTGCACCGCCCCCGGGACCGTCCCCGGGGTGCGGGTCCTGGGCGGGCGCCGCCTGCTGGTGACCGAGAGCCACGGCACCGGGCACCGCACCGACCTGTGGATCGCCGACCTGCACGGTGCCCGCCCCGAACACCCCCGGCTGCATCCTGTCCAGGTCGGGGTGGAGGCCGAGACCGAGGCCCGGCTGGGCCCGGACGGGCTGCTGTACCTGCGCACCACTCTGGGTGCGCCCCTGCGCCGGGTGTGCGCGGCCGACCCCGACGAGCCCGGGGTGGAGCACTGGCGCGAGGTGGTCCCCGAGGACCCGGGGGCCACCCTGGACGCCTTCGCCACCTGCCCCGGGCCCGCGCTCCTGGTGGTGCGCACCCGCCTGGGTATCAGCGAGGCACGGGTGCACGACACGGCCACGGGCCGCCCCCTGCGCACGCTCGCGCTCCCGGGCGAGGGCATGGTCACCGCGCCCGAGACCGCGCCGGACGGCACCGTGTTCCTGGGATATGCCGACGTGGCCGTACAGCAACGGGTGCTGGAGCTGGCTCCGGGCGCCCGGGAGCCGCGTGTCTGGCCCCCGCACACCGACACCGGTGCGCCCGTCCCCGAGGTACGGCGCTCGGTGGTGTGGTGCCGTTCCGCGGACGGCACCGAGGTCCCCGTCACCGTCTTCGACCCGCCGCGGGCCGGCACCGCCCCCGGTCCCACGATCCTGCACGCCTACGGCGGTTTCGGCCGCCCGCGCCAGTTCGGGTTCAGCGCCACGGTCCTGGCGTGGTTGCTCTCGGGCGGGCGCTACGCCGTGGCGCACGTGCGCGGAGGCGGCGACGCGGGCCGGTCCTGGCACCTGCGCGGGGCCCGGCGCAACAAACCCCGCGCGGTGGAGGACCTGGTGGCGGCGGCCGGGACCCTGGTGGAGCAGGGGTTGTGCACCCGCTCCCAGTTGTGCTTGTCGGGTGGGTCGGCCGGAGGGCTGTTGGTCCTGGCGGCGGCGATGTCGCGGCCCCGGGTGTGCGGGTCGGTGATCGCCTCCGCACCGCTGGCCGACATGGTCCGGTTCGAGCGCCTGGGGCTGGGGCGGATGTGGACCCGCGAGTTCGGCACCGTGACCGATCCGGAGGATCTCACGGCGCTGCTGTCCTACTCCCCCTACCACCGGGCGCTGGCCCGGGGGCGGTCCCACTCGTCCACGGCCCTGCCACGGGTACTGCTGACCGGTTTCGACGGTGACACCCGCACCGACGCCGCCCACCCGCGCAAAATGTGCGCGGCCCTGTTGGGCGCCGGGAGCGGCCTCGACCGTCCGCCGGCCCTGCTGCGCTACGAACGCGACGTGGGCCACGGGCCGCGCGCGGTGAGCCGGGCGGTCGCCCTCGCCGCGGACGCACACGCGTTCGCGGCCCACGAGACAGGGCTCCTGCCGCGCTGAGGGCGTACCGGGTGCCTTGATGCAAGAGGAAACCACGAACAGAAAGTGAGGTGCGTATGGATCCCTTCGAGGTCGAGGTCGAGGACATGGCGGAGGTGACCTCCCGCGACGTCACCGCCGGTGGTGACAACGACGGCACCGACTCCAGCTCCGACTTCATCTGAGGTGTGCCCGCCCGGCCCCCGCGGCCGGGCGGGCTCCCACCACCCGCCCGGGCCCCGGAGTCCGTGCTGCGGGAGTGACGACCGAACCACCCTTGTCGGGAGGGACCGTGACCGAGCCGGGGCAGATCTTCACCCGGACCCTGAGCGAGACCGTGGGCCGCGAGGCCCTGACCACACGCCTGTCGGAGGAGTTCTTCCTGGCCGACCTGGGTGCGGAGGCGGTGGACTCGCTGCTGACCTTCGAGGACCTCAACCATCTGCTGGCCACGCGCTCCCCCGAGCCGCCGCGGCTGCGCCTGCACCGTGACGGGTCGCCGGTTCCGTTGGAGGCCTACACCGATGCGGCCACGGAGTCGCGTTCCTCGCGCCGGGTGATCCGCCCGGAGTCGTTGTACGGACAGTTGCGCAAGGGCGCGAGTCTGGTGCTGGACAGCATCGACCGGATGCACGAACCGATCGGCGCGGCCGCCGACGACCTGATGCGGTTGGTGCGCGAGCGCGCGCAGGCCAACCTGTATCTGATCTGGGGTTCCTCGCGCGGGTTCGACACCCACTGGGACGACCACGACACCGTCATCGTGCAGGTGGCGGGCACCAAGCACTGGCAGGTGCACGGCCCCGGTTCGCGGCCGTTCCCGATGCGGGTGGACACCGACCACGGCCACGGCCCGCCCCGGGGCGCCGACGGTGAGCTCTCCATGGTGTGGGAGGGCGTTCTGCGTCCCGGTCAGGCGATCCACGTGCCGCGCGGGTGGTGGCACACGGTGACCGGTACCGGTGAGATGAGCATGCACCTGACCTTCGGTTTCACGCGGGCCACCGGTGTGGACTGGGCGGAGTCGTTGGTGCGGCGTCTGCACGAGGAGGAGGTCTTCCGCCGCGATCTGCCCCGGTTCGCCTCTCCGGAGCAGCGCCGCAAGCACCGGCACGAGTTGCTGTCGCGGTTGTCGGAGCTGGCCGAGGAGGGCGATCTGGACGCCTTCCTGGCCGAACGGGACGGGCGTTTCCCGCGCCGGACCTCCTACAGCCTGCCCTGGCCGGTGGAGGAGGTCCTGCCGCCCGAGGGGGCACGGGTCGAGTTCGTGCCGATCCTGCCGCCGCCGGTGTCGCGGGAGTCGGACGGCAAGGTGGCGCTGACGGTGGCCGGGCGCCGGTACCGGCTTCCCGGGGTGGTGGAACCGGTGCTGGAGGTCCTGGCCGAGGAACGGTCGCTGACCGTGGGTGAACTGGGCGAGCGCGCCGGTGTGGGTGCGGAGATCGCCGCTCAGGCCGTCTCCGCGTTGGTCCGCCACCATCTGGTCCTGATCCAGGACTGAGCCGGACCCTCGACGAACACGGGGCCGCCCGCCGGTGCGGGTGGCCCCGTCGTGTGGTCGGTCCGCAGTTCCCCCACGGCTCAGTCCGCCGCTCTCCTGCCGACGTAGGCCTCGATGCCGTCCAGGATGCGGTCGATACCGAATCCGAGCCCTTCGGCGGGTCCGCTCACACGTTCGGAGTCGAGATCGAGCCCTCCGAACTCGTCCTCATCGGTTCCCAACTGCCCGAGCACACGGGTGACCGTGGGGAAGGCGCCTGGATCCAGGACCCCGAGCAGCCCTTGGACCCAGTCGCTCTCGTTGTCGCTGATCTGCTGTCCGTGCCGGTGGGCGGCCTGCTGCATGTCGGACTCCATACGCAGGGTCTCGCGCAGGACCGTCGTGAGGATCAGCAGCATCTGCACGGCCTCGCTGGGGCGCAGACCGGGAGCGCAGATCTCGCGCAGACCCGCCTCCATCCACCGGATCCCGTTGGGGCCGCTGGGCGGACCGGTCACGGAAAGGCGCACCATCCAGGGGTGGGCGCGGTAGAGGGCGACGCCCCCCATGCACCATTCCTCCAGCCCGGCCCGCCAGTCGCCGTCCTCCCGGGGGCCGGGAGGTGTGGTGTCCATGGCCGCGTCGGACATGAGCAGGAGCAGGTCGTCCTTGCTGTCCACGTACCGGTACAGGGACATGGTCGTGTACCCCAGGGCGGCGGCCACGCGCTGCATGGAGACGGCTTCGATCCCCTCGGCGTCGGCGAGCCGGACGGCCGCCGCGACCACCTCGCTCCGGGTGAGCTTGGGCCGGGGTCCTCTCCGGGCTGGGCCGGGCTCGTGTCCGCTCCACAGGAGTCGGATCTCGTCGGTCGTGGCGGCCGGGTCCGGCTGCTCGCTCGTCATGTTCCACCAGGGTCCGGGTCGGTTGGGTGTTGACACCATCCTAGTTCTGTGTATTACTTACACAATTAAGTATGTTGCATACACAGTTTATGGAGTACACAGAATGAACTCGCCGACCCGGCCATCCACGCCGAGGCCCTCACCAAGCGCTACGGGCGGGTCCGGGCCCTGGACGGGCTCGACCTGCACGCCGAACCCGGCACCGTCCTCGGGCTCCTGGGCCCCAACGGCGCCGGCAAGACCACCGCTGTACGGACCCTGGCCACGTTGACCGACCCCGACAGCGGCCGGGCCCGCGTCCAGGGCTTCGACACCGTCGGGCACGGCGACCAGGTGCGCGCCCGTATCGGCCTGACCGGCCAGTACGCGAGCGTGGACGAACTCCTCACCGGCCGGGAGAACCTGGAGATGTTCGCCCGTCTGCACGGTCTGACCACCTCGGCGGCACGGGAACGCGCCGAAGCACTGCTGAGCGACTTCGACCTGGCCGAGGCCGCGGACCGGGGCTCGCGCACCTACTCCGGGGGCATGCGCCGGCGCCTCGACCTGGCCGTGAGCCTGCTGCGCGAACCGGACGTGCTGTTCCTGGACGAACCCACCACCGGCCTGGACCCGCGCAGCCGTATGCAGGTGTGGGAGACCGTCGCCACGCTGGTGCGTGAGGGCACCACCGTGCTGCTGACCACGCAGTACCTGGAGGAGGCCGACCGCCTCGCCGACCGGGTCACCGTCGTCGACCACGGCCGTGCAGTCGCCACCGGCACACCCGACGACCTGCGGGCACGCGTGGGCGGCCTGCGCCTGGACGTGCTCGTCCACGACCCCGCCGACCTGGACCGGACCGGCGAGCTGCTGGGCAGTGCGCTCGGGGCCGCACCCTCCGTCGACCCGCCCGGTCTGCGTGTGGAAGTCCCCGTCACCGACCGGGTCCGGGCACTGATGCACGCCTCCCACGCCCTGGAGGGGATGGGCTCGCGCATCGCCGACCTGGACGTACGCCGCCCGAGCCTGGACGAGGTCTTCCTGTCCCTGACCGGGCACACCACCGCACCGACCGAGACCGTGGAGGCCGTCCGATGAATACCGTCACCGCCGCACCCGTGCGCGCCGAGCACCCCGCCCTCCGGCCGGGCCCGGCCAAGACCTGGTCGGACACGCTGACCCTGGCCCGCCGCAACCTGCGCCACATGGCGCGTGAGCCCTTCGAACCCGTCATCGCCCTGTCCATGCCGGTGCTGATGGTGCTGCTGTTCGGTTACGTGTTCGGCGGGGTGATGTCCCCGACCGGCGACGAGACCGATTACCGGGCGATGCTCGTGCCCGCGATGATCGTGATGGTCATGTTCTACGGGATCGCCGGGACGGCGTCGGGGGTGGCCCGCGACACCTCGTTGTCGGTGATGAGCCGCTTCCGGACCCTGCCGATGTCACCCGCGGCCCTGCTGTGGGCCCGGGTCCTGACCGATATGCTGCGCGCCGTCGCGGAGGTCGCACTGCTGCTGGGCGTGGGCCTGCTCCTGGGGTGGCGCCCCGAGTCCGGCGCCGCAGGGGCGGCCGCTGCGGTCGGGTTGCTGTTGCTGTTCCGGTTGTCCCTGGTGTGCGCTGGGGTGCTGCTGGGGCTCGTGATGCCCGGTCCGGACACGGCGAGCATGCTCGTCTACCCGTTGGCGTTCCCGCTGACCATGCTCTCGACCAGTTTCGTCCCGGCGCAGGCCATGCCGGACTGGTTGGCGCCGGTGGCCGAATGGAACCCGGTCTCGTCCGTGGTGACCGCCACGCGTGAGCTGTTCGGCAACCCGTCACTGCCCTCGGACTCCTGGCCGGCCGAACACGCAGTGCTGCTCACCGTCGGGCTCTCACTCGTCCTGATCGTGCTCGTGGTGCCCCCGACACTACGCCGTTTCGCCCGGCTCAACCGATGATCCGGCCGAAGGGCCCGGAGGCACCATGGTCACCGCTCCCCCGCAACAACCGACCACCGGCACCCGCCGCAGACCGTGGTGGCGCCGCAGCCGGCCCCTGCCTCCGGCCCTGATCACGCTGGTGTCCACGTCCGCCGCCGTACCGCCCTGTCTGGCCCTGGACCCGGCCACGGCGCCGATCCCGATCCGTCCCGAACCGGGCTGGTACTACCGGCTCTGGAATGGTGGTTCCAGTACGGGCGCGGATCACGGCGCACCCGGCCCCGCACGGCCCGCTGAGCCGGGCCTGACACGCTGACCTGCGCATCGACCCACCGGCACCGGCGCCTCCTCATTGCCCCGGCGGACTTCGTTAGGGTAGCCTCACTTAAGAGGCGCAGAGATACTCGCCGATCCGGAGGTAGCTGCAGCCACGTCACCCCGGACATGACGGCTTGTGCGAGGAAGGGCAGGTTCACGGTGACTCCAGAACCACACGCCACACTGCGTGAAGCGTGCGCCCCACTGAAGTTCGCCCCGCTCCCCGACCTGGTGGACTCTGCCGGGGCACACACCCGGCCCCCGACCGACCTGCAGTGGCACAGCGTCACGAGCATGGTCGAGGAGGGCTGGGTCCCGGTGCTCTTCGACAAGCTCCGTACCGAGCACGGCCCCGGGCACCGGCTGCCCGCCGCCACCAACTTCCTACGGGTGACCCTGCGCGAACCGATCTTCCTGGCCGCGGCCTCGCTCTACCTCACCGGGCGCGCGCCCCTGCTGAGCCCGCGCACCCTCCGGTTCCCCTGGCACACCGCCCGTGCCGAGTTCGGCACACCCACGGTGGTGGACCTGCGCTGGGCGGTCCTGCCCGACGACCCGGCCGCCGGCCACCCCGACACCGTGGTCGCCCGCAACGAGGACGAACAGTTCCGGATGGCGGGCGAGGCGGTCTTTGCGACCTTCGAACCGTTGTTGGAGGCGCTGTTCCAGCACTCGCGTGCGGGCAAGCGCACCCTGTGGGGATGGGCCCTGGACACTCTGCACTTCTACATGCTCAACCCGGCGCGGTTCCTGGGCCGCGACGCCGAATCGGCGTGGGAGAGCGCCACCCGGCTGGGCGATGCCGTCATCGGGGCCGGCGCCATCACACGTAAGCGCCCGCGCCTGTTCCCCTTCGCACCCGAGCACCCGCGGGGGACGTGGGCCGTGCGTGGTACCTGCTGCTTCGACTACAAGGGCGACCCCGAACACGGGTACTGCACCACCTGCCCCCTCAAGTGCGACAGCGAACGCCGGCAGGACCTGTCGGAGTGGCTGCAGAACCCGGCCCTGGCCCCCTGACCCGGCCCGGACCGGTGCAGGCCCGCTCAGTTGATCGGGACCTCCAAGGGCTGATGACCGATCGGGGCGAAGACCAGCCGCTCCAGTGCCAGATCACCGCCCTCCACCGTGACGGCACCACTGGTCGTCTGTCCCGGTGAGAGCTTCTCCGCCCCGATCTCGTTGTCGTCCATGCCCACTCCCGAGCGGCTGGAGTGGTTCTGCCCCTCCTGGTCGATCATCGTGAAGTAGAGCGGGTTGACGTCGAGCTCCTCCTGGCTGTTGTTGATCACACTCACCTCCACGCTCGTGTACTCGCCGCTCGTGTAGAGCGGACTGGGATCGAACTCGGTGTGGTCCGCGGTGACGTCGCCGGGTTCCAGTGCGGGCTCCTCGGAGGTTCCGGGGGCCTCGATTGCGGGTTCCTGGGCATCGGAGGAGCCGTCGGAGACGGTGAACATCGCCGCCGCCATGCATCCGCCCGCCACCAGCATCAGCAGTAGTGCGACCCCGCACCCGATCCCGAGGATCTTGCCCCACGGTGCGGGCCGGGACGGTGTGTAGCCACCGCCGGGCGGGTGGGCCCGGCGGTCGGGCCCGTAGGTCCCCGGCGGGCGGGGCTCGGCCGGGTTCCCGGGCCGGGGCCGACCGTACTGGTCCGTTCGGTACTCCTGGGCCGGGTCGACCGGTGGATAGCTGCCCACGCCCGCACCGGCTTCGTCCGTCTCCCCGTACCCGGGCGCGTAACCCGCCTGTTCGAAGCCGGACTGGTCGAGACCGCTGGGCCCCTCGGAGAACTCACCGGTGCGGTCGACGGGTTCGGGCGGGGCACCGGTGGGATGCTCCCCGTGTCCCCCGGCAGGCGGGGTACCGGGCCCCAGGCTCGGCCGTGCCCGGTACGGGTCCCCCTGGAGTTTGGCGGAACCGTGTTCCTGCGGCTCCGCCGTCGTGCCCTCCGGCGGCCCGCCGCTGTGCTGCTGGCCCCTCCGGTCCTGGTAGGGGTCGCCCTGTCTTTTGTAGGGCCTTTCCGACCGGTGTCCGGGCGGGGGTGCGAAGTCCGGCCGGCGGCCGTTCGGTGGTTCCTCCTCCCTGTCCTCCGGCCCGGACACGGTCGCACCGTTGTGCACGGGCGGGAACTCGTGCGGGGGTTCTCCCGGAGGGCGGGGGCCGCCCGCCATCGGGTCCTCGGGGTCGCCGGGGCGCCACTCCTCGGGAGGGCGGCGGTCCACGGGCGGATCATGGTGCGGGAAGCGGTGGGGAGGTTCTCCCGGAGGCTGCGCACCTCCCGAGACCGGATCTCCGGCATCACCGGGGCGCCACTCCTCGGGCGGATGGCGGTCGACCGGGTCCTGTTCCCGGTCCGGTTCTCTTTCCTGCCCGTCCTCGGGTCCCCGCTCGGTCACCGTTCCTCCCCCAGATCGCGTCCGGGCCGGTCAGCCCGGCGGGCGGCGCGCGCCCCTCATCCGCACGGTAACCGTGAACGAGGACGACACAGGGGAGGAAAAGGGGCGTTTCCGGTAAAGATCAGGCCGTGTTCGGGTCGCTCCCGTCCCAGCCGCGGCGGGCGATCAGGAACCGCACGGCCAGGGCGAACACCGGGAGCGTGAACAGGGCGGCGAACAGGTTGAGGCCCGCAAAACCCGTCTGGGCCAGCACGAACCCCGAGAGTCCGCCGCCCGCCGCACCTCCGAGGTTCATGAGCAGGTCGCTGATGCCCTGCACGCGGGGCCTCACCTCCGCGGCCAGGGACTCGGCCAGGAGCGCGGTGCCCGAGACCAGGCCGAAGGACCAGCCCAGACCGAGCAGGACCAGACCGGCGGTCACCCACGTCTCGTCGTGCCCGGCAGTGCCTGAGACCGCAGCTGCCGCCACGAGGACCGTCTGCCCGGCGAGCAGCATCGGCACCCGGCCCAGACGGTCGGTGAGCCATCCCACGATCGGCGCCAGGGCGTACATTCCGGCGATGTGCAGGGAGATGGTCAGGCCGATGACCGTCAGCGCGGAGCCGTGCTGGGACATGTGCACGGGGGTCATCGTCATGACCGCGACCATGACGGTGTGGGTGGCCACGATGCCCACCACCGCGAGCAGCGCTCCGGGAGAGGCCGCGACCACACGCAACGCGCCCGCGACCGTGGGTTTCCCGGCTGCCGGGGTGTCGGCGGCCCGGCCGTGTGTGGCCAGACGCAACGGGTCCGGGCGCAGGAGGGCGAAGGTCAGCACGGCCCCCGCCCCGAACCCGACCGTGGTGGCCACGACGGGGCCCAGGAGATCGGGCAGACCCAGAGCACGGGCGAACGGGGCCAGGGGTCCCACGAGGTTGGGCCCCAGCACGGCACCGACGGTGGTCGCCCACACCACGATCGACAGGTCACGGGCACGGGTGCGGTCCGAGGCCAGATCGGCGGCGGCGTGGCGGGCCTGCAGATTGGTGGCGGTACCGGCCCCCACGAGCACCATCCCGGCCAGGAACAGCGCGAAGGTGTCCAGGACGGCCGCCGCCAGGACGACGGTGCCGCCGAGTGCGCCCAGGGCCCAACCGGCGGTCAGACCGGGGCGGCGACCGCTGCGTGCGGCCAGGGAGGCCAGGGGCAGGGCGAAGACGGCCGCCCCCAGAGTGATCATGGTGGTGGCCATGCCCGACCAGGTGTCGGACCCGGACAGTTCCAGGGCAAGGAGGGCGCCCACCGCCAGCATGGCCCCCATACCGAGGCCGCCCACGATCTGGGTGAGCCCGAGCACCAGGACCGCCCGGCCCTGGACCGCGGCCGCATCATGCACCGGTTCCGTCTTACCGATCGACACCCCGCGCACCTTCGCATTCACCCGACGAACGGACGAACCGTAGTGTTCCACACGCAGGGGTGCCGTTCACCCGACGGGTACGGAACGCTCGACGCGGCCCTGCCCGTAGCAGAACGTTCGCCCCGGGAGGTCCGGACGTTCTCCAGGGGGCGGTGCCCACTCACCCGCACACGCGTTCACGCGGAGGGGCGCGGACGCGGAACCCGGGCCCGCCCGCGCCCGTAGCGCCACCACAGGTATCCGTGCATGCGTTCGACGTAACGCATCTCGGAGTAGAGGGTGTCGGGGTCCTCGGCCCGGATCACCACGCCCTCGCTGGGGACGACGGGCCAGCAGGCGAAGGCCCAGAAGCAGCGGGTGTAGGGGCCCCACAGGACCACCCACGCCCCCTGCTTCTGCCATTCGACGTACTCGGCGAACCGCCGTCCCTCGTCCAGTGTGTGCATACCGACCGGGGACCTACCCTCGACGGGTCCGGACCGATCCGGCCGGAATCGGCCAGCTTGCAGGGGTTGCGCCGGGTATCAGCGGCTCGCGAGGAGCGTCCCGTCCCCGGGAACCGGCTCACCCGGGTCGTTGCCGATCTTGACGATGCGGTTGTCGCGGTCCACGTGCACGACGTGCTGGTGGTGCTCGGCCCGTTCGGCCTCCTCCACCTGTGCGTAGCCGATGATGATGACCAGGTCGCCGGGGTCGACCAGGTGCGCGGCGGCACCGTTGATGCCGATGACACCGCTGCCCCGCTCCCCCACGAGGGCGTAGGTGACCAGGCGGGCACCGTTGTCGATGTCGACGATGTGGACCTGCTCGCCGTCGACGATGTCGGCGGCCTCCATCAGATCGGCGTCGATGGTGACCGACCCCACGTAGTGCAGGTCGGCCTGGGTGACGGTGGCTCGGTGGATCTTGCCGTTCATGAGGGTGCGCAGCACAGCTCAAGCCTCGTTTCAGGTGTCTTGCGATTACAGGCCCCCTCGGGGGTCCCGTGCCCTGGGGCGCGCCCGGTGCGGCAGCGGTCCGTGCACGCCCACACCCATGATGGCTGCTGCCGGTGAGCGGTTCGTCCATCGGGGTCCGGCTCACCTGACAACGCCGTTCGCGTCCGGGGTGTTCCGCCCCCAGCGCCGCGCCTGCACTGTTTCCGCATGCGCCCGGGGGCCGCCGGACCCCTGAGAGGTCCGGTGCTCAACATCCCGCCCGGCACCGGCCGGCCCCGGGCCCGGGGCCGGCACCTGCTTCTTCAGCTAAAAGGCCTGGTAGGCCACTACACCGCGCAGCATCAGGTCGGCCGCCTTGCGGGCGGTGCGGCGCACGTCGGCGTCGCCCGCCGCACCGCCGATCTGGCCGAGCATGTCCACCAGCATCTTCGTGGTCCGGACGAAGTCGCCCGCGGTCATGCCGGACTGGCGCAGCACCGAGTCGAGCCGGTCCCCGCGTGCCCACCGGTAGGCGGTCCACACGAACCCGAGGTCGGGTTGGCGCAGGAAGGAGACCTTGTGGCGCCGTTCGACCTCGTGCAGGTCGCCCCACAGGCGCACCATCTCCTCCAGGGCCTCCTCGACGTCGCCCTCGGGGATACGCGGGTAGGGGTCGTCGTCGCGCCGTGCCTCGTAGACCAGAGCGGCGGCGCAGGCGGCCATCTCCTCGGGGCCCAGATGCGTCCAGACCCCGCGGCGCAGGCACTCGGCCACGAGCAGGTCCAGATCGGAGTAGACCTTGGCCAGGCGTCGCCCGTCGTCGGAGACGGTGTCCCCGTCCAGGTACTCCAGGTCCTCCAGGACCCCGCAGACCCGGTCGAAGGTGCGCGAGATGATGTGCGAGCGCCCCTCGACACGGCGCCGCAACCCGTCGGTCTCCTTCTTGAGCCGGAAGTAACGCTCCGCCCAGCGGGCGTGGTCCTCCCGGTCGTTGCACCCGTGGCAGGGGTGGGCCTTCATCTGCGAACGCAACTGCTTGATCTCGGGGTCCTCGCCGTCGCCGCCCTTGCGTCCGCGGTGCTCACGGGCCGGCTCGTCTCCGCCGGCGCGGAGTTCGTCGCGCAGCATGGAGGCCAGGTCCTGGCGTGAGCGCGGCGACTTGGGCGAGAAGGTCTTGGGGATGCGCAGGCGCTGGATCGCTTCGACCGGGCGGGTGAAGTCCCCGGCGTTGAGGCGCTTGATCTGTTTGTCCAGCGTCAGCACCAACGGTGCGGGGGTGTCGTTGCGCAGCCCGGGGTCCAGGACCACCGCGTGGCCGGCGAAACGGCCTGCGGGTACACGGATGACGTCGCCGCGCCGCAGCACTTCGAGGCTGCGCAGGGCGTCCTCGCGGCGGCGGGCCGAGCGGCTGCGGGAGAGCTCGTTCTCGCGGTCCTTCAGGGCCCGGCGCAGCTCGGCGTACTCCATGAAGTCGCCCAGGTGACACTCGGCGGCCTTCGCGTAACCCTCCAGGGCCTCCTCGTGCTTGCGCAGCTTCCGGGTGATGCCGACCACGTCCCGGTCGGCCTGGAACTGGGCGAAGGACTCCTCCAGCATGGTCCGGCTGCGCCCGCGTCCGACCTGGCCCACGAGGTTGACCGCCATGTTGTAGGAGGGCTGGAAGCTGGAGTTGAGCGGGTAGGTGCGGGTCCCGGCCAGGCTGGCGACGGCCTCGGGGTCGGTACCGGCCTGCCACACGACGACGGCGTGGCCCTCCACGTCGATGCCGCGCCGTCCTGCGCGCCCGGTCAGCTGGGTGTACTCCCCGGGGGTCAGGGGCGCGTGGGTCTCGCCGTTCCACTTGTCGAGCCGTTCGATGACGACGGTGCGGGCGGGCATGTTGATGCCCAGGGCGAGGGTCTCGGTCGCGAAGACCATGCGGATCAGACCGCGGGTGAACAGGTGTTCGACAATCTCCTTGAAGGTCGGCAACATGCCCGCGTGGTGGGAGGAGAAACCGGCCTCCAGGGCGCGCAGCCACTGGTCGAAACCGAGCACGGCCAGGTCGGCCGCGGGGATGTCGGCGCAGCGGGACTCCGCGTACTCACGGATCTGCGCGGCCTCCTCCGGGGTGGTCAGCACCAGCCCCGAGGACACGCACTGGCGCACTGCGTCGTCGCAGCCGGCACGGCTGAAGACGAAGGTGATGGCCGGCAGCAGGCCGTCGTCGTCGAGTTCCTCCACGACGGTGGGGCGCGAGGGCGGCGCGAAACGTGTACGCGGGCGCATGCGGCCGCGGGCCCGGTTCTGCGGGTGGCGGCGCTTGTGCTCGAGCTGGGTGGTGCGCGCGTCCTCCTCGGCCATACGGACGAGCCGGGGGTTGATGTGCAGGACCTGGCCGCCGATCTCGATCTGGCGGGGCTGGTCCTGCTGACGCCGGCGTTCGCGGCGGCGCTTGCGTCCGCGCCCCGACTCGTTCTCGTCGGTCCCGGTGTCGGCGGCGGGTTCGGGGTCCACGAACAGGTCGTGCAGGCGGTTACCGACCATGACGTGCTGCCACAGCGGAACGGGGCGTTTCTCGTCGACGATGACGGTGGTGTCGCCGCGCACCTGCTGCAGCCATTCGCCGAACTCCTCGGCGTTGCTGACGGTGGCCGAGAGGGCGACCATCCGCACCGACTCCGGGAGGTGGATGATGACCTCCTCCCAGACGGCGCCGCGGAAGCGGTCGGCGAGGTAGTGCACCTCGTCCATGACCACGTAGGCCAGCCCGGAGAGCGTGGAGGAGCCCTCGTAGAGCATGTTGCGCAGCACCTCGGTGGTCATCACGACCACCGGCGCCTCACCGTTGACGCTGTTGTCCCCGGTCAGGAGCCCGACCTGTTCGGCACCGTAGCGCTGGACCAGGTCGTTGAACTTCTGGTTGGACAACGCCTTGATGGGCGTGGTGTAGAAGCACTTGGTGCCCTCCTGCAGGGCTTGGTGCACCGCGAACTCACCGACGACGGTCTTGCCCGAACCCGTGGGTGCGGCCACCAGCACGCCGTGCCCGTTCTCCAGTGCCTTGCAGGCCCGAATCTGGAAGGGGTCGAAATCGAAGCCGTAGAGGTCCTGGAAGGCCTCGATCGCGGCACTGGTGGCGGCCTGGCGCCGACGGAAGGCGGCGTACCGCTCTGCTGGACTACTCATCATGTTCAGACTATGAGGTCAGGTCCAACATCTCGACCGCTTTGGGAGCGGTCTCACACACCAGGGGCAGGGCACTCATGGGCTCCCCGTCGGCGTAGGCGGGTCCCGAGCCGTGGCCGCGCACGGTCACACGGCGCCCGCGTTCGACGACGACCTCGGGCAGACCGGAGTGGTTGCCGGTGTAGGCGAGGGGGAACAGGCGCAGGAAACGGTGGAGGGGGGCCTTGCGTATGAACGTCACGTCCAGCAACCCGTCCTCGGGGTCGGCGTCGGGGCAGACCTTCATTCCGCCACCGTAGGCAGAGGTGTTGCCCACGGCCACGAGCATTCCGGGCTCGGCGATGCGTGTGCGGCCGTCGATCTCGACCTCGTAGTCGATGGGCACGAAGGAACGCAGTTCGGCGAGCAGCCCGGCGACGTACCCGGCGCGGCCGACCCGGAACCGGAAACCGTTGACCCGTTCGTTGACACGCGCGTCGAAACCGCAGGCCAGCACGCTGAGGAAATAACGGTGTGTGCCGTCGGCCGAGCGCAGGCGCACGGCATCGGTGGGACGGGTCCGTCCGGACAGGATCGCCTCGGCGGTGGCGCGTGCGGTGCGCGGCGGGTGCCCGAAGGCGCGGGCGATGTCGTTGCCGGTACCGGCGGGGATCACGGCCAGAGGCACCCCGGTCCCGGCCACCCCCTGCAGGGCCTGGTGGACCAGGCCGTCACCGCCGACGGCGACGAGGGCGTCGGGGCCGTCGGCGGCGGCCAGGCGGGCCATGCGGCGGCTGTCGGCGGACGAACCGCCGGTGTGGACGTGCACGCGGGCCCCGGCCTCGCGGAGGGCCTCCTTGAGGCGGACGGCCGCGATGGCGGCGCGACGGCGGCCGGACGAGGGGTTGACCAGGAGAGCAATGTGGGGGCGCATATCGGGGGTCCTTCGCTACCCGGGCGGGAAGGGAGTGGCTCCGAGAAGGGCTGTGGCACGCACACCCTCGCGCCCGGGTGTTCGGCCGGTCAGTCCGACGTCGTCGCCGACCTCTCATTTTCGCGGCGATGATACTCGGCCATGGCCTCGGGGGTGTTGAGCGGGGAGGGCACCCAGGTGGCCTCGGTGCCGGCGTCGCCGCGCTGGATCGCGGCCTCCTCCTCGCTCAGGTACTCCTCGGGGATGTCGAACTCACCGTCGCGGGCGCCCAGGACGAAGGCCTCCCACTCGGCGGGGGTGAAGAACAGGGTGCCTTTCTCGGGTGACTTGCCGTCGCGCACGGCGCGGAAGCCGTCGTCGAACTCGGCGACCTCCACGATCGCCTCCGAGCTCTCCTTGGACAGCGACGACCGCATCCACACCGCGTCGGTGGTGTCGTGCCACTTGGAGTTGCCCTTGGCCTCGGGCGGCAGCTGCCGCTCCCGTTCGGTCGGCTCGGTCACAGTCGGCCTCCTCCGCACTCGCCCCGGACCCCTGCACGTACCGGCGGGTCCCGTCGGGATGGTCTGGTCGGGCCCCGGCGGGCCCCACCACGGGACCTTAGCGCGCTACCGGCCCGCTCAGGGACGTTTGTCCTCTCTTCCGTCGACCTCCTCGAGCTCGTCCAGTTCCGAGGGTGTCTCGTCGAGCTCGGAGATCTCGTCGTCGCCGAGACCGGAAGTGGGGTCGTTGCGCTTGTGCCGGCGGTCGTTGAGGAAGCAGAACAGTTCGGCCAGCTCGAAGAGGACGATCAACGGGATGGCGAGCGCGAGCATGGAGATCGGTTCGGCCGGGGTGATGACGGCGGCGGCCAGGAACGCGCCGAAGATGATCGCGCGGCGCCACTTGGCGATGGCCTCGTGGGGGAGGATCCCGACGATGTTGAGCAGGATGATCAGCAGCGGCATGACGAAGCCGATGCCGAACATGCCCATCATGATGAGCATGTAGTCGAGGTACTCGCCGAGGGTGAGGTAGGGGTCGGCGTCCTCGGGCAGGAAGCCGAAGAGCATCTGCAGCGCCAGGGCGGTGATCGTGTAGGCCAGGACGGCCCCGGACACGAACAGGATCCCTGCCAGCGGCGCGAAGATGTAGGCGTACTTCTTCTCCCGCCCGTGCAGGGCGGGGGCGGCGAAGGCCCACAGCTGGTACAGCCACAGGGGCGCGGTGATCAGGGCACCGGCGAACAGCCAGATCTTGAAGGCGACGAAGAAGGCGTCGAAGGGACCGGTGACGATGAGGGAGCAGCCCCCGCCCTCCACGACCTGGGAGTCGGGCAGCGAACAGTAGGGCTCGGTCAGGAAGTCCCAGATCTGGTCGTAGAACACGAAGCCGACCACCGCGCCCAGCACCAGGGCGATCGCAGCCTTGGTCAGGCGGTTGCGCAGTTCGCGCAGGTGTTCCATGAGGGGCATCCGGGCTTCCGGGTTGTCCCGGCGGGGGGACCTCATCGTGCGGTCACTCTCTTCTCCTCGGGGCCGGGCGGAAAGAGCGGTGCCCCTGCTGACAACGGTCCGGCGCGGCGCCGTCGGCGCCGCGCCCGTCATCAACCGCGTCTGGCTGCGGGCGTGGAATGCGCCCGACGCGGACCCGCCCGGTGTCGGCGGCCGGTGCTTCTAGTTGCCGTAGCTGCGGTGGGCGGACTCGCCGGACTCGTTCACGATGCGCTGGCCCGGGGGCAGTTGCCGGGGGTCGCGCTGAGAGGGTTCGTCGGTTTGCGCCCGGGCCTGCTGCTTCTGCGACTCCTCGGCCCGCTCCTGCTGCCCGGTCTCCTCGTCCTTGCCCTCGTTCTCCTCGTCGACCAGGCCCTTGCTCTCGGCCTTGAGGATGCGGGCGCTGCGCCCCAGGGAGCGGGCCAGGTCCGGGAGCTTCTTGGCTCCGAAGAGCAGAAGGGCCACGATCACCAGAATGGCGATGGTAGGTCCGTTGAACGGTCCCATGGTTCTACCTCTCTGTGGGGCGCCGCCAAGCGCCGTCAATGGTACGCGCGTTCGGTCCCGGGGCCCTCACGTACGCGCGCCGCCCGGTCGTGTCCCGGCCGCACGTGGCTCGGCACCGATCGCCCGGCTCTCCCGTGAAAGACGAGCCACCTCCGCGGAAAGCCCGTGCACCGCACGTCCGGCTCCGACCGACAGAGCGGCGACGGCCACGGTCCCGAGGAGAACCGCACCGAACAGGACAGCGAGGACAATCATGCCCCCAACCATATCCGGTCCATGCTCGACTACGCTCCTCCCCCGGAGAGAACAGCTGGGGCTCACGTGAGCGACGAACTGGTCTCGACCGGCCCCGTGGACGTTTGGACTGTGGCGTAGTGCTCGAGTGCGCGCGCGGCCTCGCTGCGGACCTCTTCGGCCAGGGCCCCCGGTTTCACCAGGCGTCCCTGTGGCCCCAGGAGCAACGCCAGTCGCGCGACCCATGCCGGTGCGGGGGTACGCAAGGTGGCGCGTACGCCCCCGTCCGGCAGGTCGGTGACCGACTCGCACACGTAGTCCTCGGTGACCCAGCGGGCGCCGGGCTCCAGGTCGAGGGTGAGGACGGCGTCGGCCTCGGAACGCTGGAGCACACCCTGGGACAGGTCGCGCCGGGTCACACCCTCGGGGACCTCGGCGGCGAAGGGCAGCACATGCAGGTCCAGGACCCGGTCCAGGCGGAAGAAACGCACGTCCCGGCGCAGGCGGCAGTACCCTTCCAGGAAGGTGTGGCCGTCCTGGACCACCAGTCCCATGGGATCGACCTCGCGGTCGTCGACACGGTCGAAGTATCCGTGCAGGTAGCGCAGGTGCAGGCGTTGGCCGCTCTCGAGCGCTTCGGAACAGGTGGCGCGTACCTGTTCGGCGCGGGCGTCGTCCTCCACACGCACCTGGACGGAGTCGGCCAGGTCGGCAACGGCGCCGCCGGCGGCATCACGGAGTTTGCGCGCGACCCGTTGCAGGGCCTCGCTCTCGGGCGCGCCGCTCCCGTCGAGGGCCTCCAGCAGTGACAGGCCCACGACCAGGCTTGCGGCCTCGTCGGCGGTCAGACGCAGGGGCTGGGCCAGGGTGTCGGCGTTGCCGATGATGATCTCGCCGGACTCACGGGCGGCGTCGAGGTCGACGTCGATGAGGTCTCCGGGGGTGTATCCGGGCAGACCGCACATCCACAGCAGCCTGAGGTCGTCGACGACCTGTTTCTCGGTGAGGCCGAAGTGCTCGGCGACCTCGGCCACGCGCACGTCCCGGCCCAGGGCGTAGGGCACGAGCATGAGCAGGCGGCGCAGCTGGTCGGAGGAGCGTACCCCGCGGCCGGTGGCGGGCGCCTCCTCCTCGGCCCCGGGCCGGGCGGGGTCCGGGTCGGGTTCTTGAGCGCGTTCGGCGACGGCGGCCAGGTGCTGGGCCACCGCGGTGCGGGCCTCGGCCGGTTCGAGCACGGCCGCGTCGGCCCCGTGGGAGGCCACCCGGCCCACGAAGGCGTGGAGGTCGGTGTAGGTCAGGGTGAGGGTGTCCCAGCCCGAGCCGTCGCCGCGTTCGCCCGCGACCACACGCTGGGCGTCCCGGCGCAACCGGTGCGCGGTATCGGTGCGTACACGCAGGCGGGCGGTGCGCTCGGGTTCGTTGCGGTGCTCGGCGGCCACCGAGCGCAGGTCCACCCCTTCGGGCACGACCACGTCCGGCCCCTGGGTGAGGACCCGTACCCGGCCGCGGACCCGGCCGAGGCGGAAGACCCGGCGGGCGCCGCGCAGACGGTCGTGGCCGACCACGTACCAGTGGCCGCGCAGGTTGACGATCCCCCAGGGTTCCAGTTCCCGGGTCTCGGTGTCGGCGCGGCCGGGTTTGCGGTAGTCGAAAGCGATGGGGCGCCGGTCGCGCACGGCCTGCCAGACGGGGCCGAAGGCGGGCTCGTCGGTGCGCATGGCGGGGGTCAGTCCCGGCGCGGCGCCGGGGTCGACCGGTACCCCGGCGGCGCGGAGCTTGAACAGGGCGTCGGAGGCGGCGCTGCCGAGGGAGGCGTGGCGCCAGGCGCGAGCGGCCAGGCCCAGGACCAGGGCCTCGTCGGGCATCAGGGTGATCTCGGCGAGTTCGTAGTCGCCGCGCCGTACCCGGTACCCGTCTTCACCGCTGAGGGCGTCACCGGTGCCGATCTCGATGGGGATCCCGCTGTCGCGCAGTTCACGTTTGTCGCGCTCGAACATGCGCTTGAAGGCGGAGTCGCTCTCGACCTCGGTGTACCCGTGCACGGTTTCGCGGATCTCCTGCGCGGTCAGGTGCCGCCGGGTCGACAACAGGCAGATGACGAGGTTCAACTGCCGTTCGGTCTTCTTGCGCGACATGCGACGCACCCGCTTTCCGCCCGTGTACCGACCTGTGGGACGAACCGCCGGGGGTCGGCGCACCTGCCCGGCTCCGGTTCAGCAATGACGGTACCGTGCCGGACGCGCTCCGGTGGCGCCGTTGTGGACTTCGACGGACCGTGCCCTCATGGCCGGGTGCGGCCCCGGCCGGTGCGCGGGGGGACGGCCCGGCGTGCCCTCCCCCCCGGCCGGTCCCGGCCTGGGACGGCGCCGGGGCCCACCATGTGGGCCGTGCGGTCCTGCCCGGCACGGTCGTCCCGAACTCCGCCCAGCGGTTCTGGTTCCTACCGGACCGTGCCCTGCGCGCCGGGCACCTCAGGCCTGCAGCAAGGGGTCGGAGGAAGGGGCCTGTCCGGGCACGAAGGCGTTGCGGGCGCCCTCGGCCGCGTGCGGTGCGGGCGGGTCGAAGAACGTACCGGGCCGGAACATGGCCAGCGAGGTCGGCTCGGCACGCACGCCCTCGTCCACGCGCACCGACCCGGGGACGAAGACGGTGCCGTCCCCGCAGGTGACGCCCCAGGTGCGCCCCGGCCCGGCGGAGACGATCTCGCCGGGGGCGCCGCCGGCGGCGTCGCCGAGGGCTCCGTCGCACAGGGTCACCCGGGCCCCGCCGAACATCGCGAACGCGCCCGGGTAGGGGGCGGCCAGGGCGCGCACCATACGGTCGACGTCGCGGCCGGCGGCGGTGAGGTCCAGGCGCCCGTCGCTGGGGCGGCGGCTCGGCCAGACCGAAGGGTGCCCGCTCTGGCGGCGGCGGGGCGCGGACCCCTCGAGCAGACCCTCCAGGTGCTGCACGAGGAGTCCGGTCTGGAGGTGGCCGACACGTTCGTAGAGGGCGGTGGCGGTGACGTCGGGGGCGAGGTCGAACCAGTGCTGATCGACGACGTCGCCGTTGCCGGGTTCTCCGTCCAGGTGGTGGAGGGTGACGGCGCTGGAGCGCATACCGCGCAGGATCGTCCAGGGGATGGGGGCGTGGCCGCGGCCCACGGGCAGAGGGCTGGGGTGCAGTCCGACCGCGCCCAGGGGCAGGCGTTCCAGGACGTGTTCGGGTACCTGCTGGGACCAGCCGGCCACGACCATGAGGTCGATGCCGTGCTCGGTCAGGGCGTCCTGGACCTCGTCCGAGCCCACGTCGGCGGCGCGCACGTGCGGCAGACCGTGGGAGCGGGCGAGGTCCTCGTAGTCGGTGTAGCCGCACCGGTGGGCGAGTTCGGCCGGGTAGGACACCACCAGGGAGGGCGGCTGCCCCTGCGCACAGAGTTCCTCCAGGGCCGGGACGCCCAGCCGGAGTCCGGACACGTAGCAGTACCGTCGCCGCATGGTTTCCCCTCGACGTGGCTGAGAACGTGGTCCGACTGTACGTACCGGCAACGCCGTGGTCCCCACGGACACGCGGACGCCCCCGCCGACCGTGGCGGGGGCGTCCGGATGCCGTGTGGGAGACCGCCCTGTTCGGTGGCCTACTCCCCGTCGCCCTCGGGCGTCTCCTCGGACGTCTCCTCGGGGTCGGGCTGGGGCGGGTTGTCGACGGCACCGAGGATGTCCACGACGAACACCAGGGTTCCGGTGGGGGTGCCCATGCCGGTGTCCTCGTCCCCGTAGGCGAGGTCGGGCGGGATCGTCATGAGCAAACGGCTGCCGACGGGCTGACCGACCATGCCCTTGTCCCAGCCCTCGATGACCGCGCCGGCGCCGATGGTGGTGTCGAAGGGGGTACCGCCCTGGCTCCAGCTGGAGTCGAAGACCTCGTTGCGGCCCTCCTCGTCGGGCTCCCAGGGAACGCCGGTGTACTGGACGATGACCTGCTGGCCTTCCTCGACCTCCTCGCCCTGGCCCTCGATGAGGGGTTCGACGGTCAGTTCCTCGGGCGGGTCGGTGTCGGGCACGTCGATCTCGGGTTCGGAGTGGCCGTCCTGGACGACGGTGGGCAGGTCCTCCCCGACGCTTTCGGCCGCTTCGCCGGGCACGACGGCTCCGGAGCTGTAGCGGTCCATCAGGTCGAGGACCAGGACGGTGGCGCCCTCGGGCACTTCCTGTCCCATGGACTCGGCCTGGGTGCGCTCTTCCTCGCTCAGCGGAGGCATGACGTAGACCACGCGGCTGCCCACGGACTGGCTGACCAGCGGCGCGGCCAGTTCGTCCGGCATCTCCTCCATACGGATGAGGTCGGGGGCGCCGGTCTCGTAGCTGGCCTGGTCGGGGTCGATCTCCTCGCCCTCGCCGGGGCCGGACCACTCGTACTGGGCGAAGTTGGCCACGACCAGGTCGTCGTCGCGCACCAGTCCTTCCTCCCCGGGGCCCTCCTGGACGACACCGGAGACCTCCTCGTCCGGTGGTTCCATGTCGGGGAAGGTGACCTCGGGCTTCTCGCCGACCTCTCCGGACACAGCGGGTAGCCGCTCGTCGACCTCGTCCTCTCCCATGCGGAGGAACGCGGGGGTGCGCCAATCCTCGGGGATGGATCCGCAGCTGGAGACCGTCAGGGCGATGGCGGTCGCCGGCACCGCGAGGGCCACAGCACGTCGGTGCATGAGTCACAACCTCTGTTTTCGGGCCTGGGACAGAGTCACACTACCGAATGGTGGGAGTAGGCCCGCCCCGGCCGTGTCCCGGACACACGCCGACCCCGGGGCGGCGGAGGGGGCCGCCCCGGGGCCGAGGTCTGTGAGCTGGGATCACATGCCGGCGATGAGCTTGTCGACCCGTTCGTCGACGGCCTTGAACGGGTCCTTGCACAGCACGGTGCGTTGCGCCTGGTCGTTGAGTTTGAGATGGACCCAATCCACGGTGAAGTCGCGCCGCTGCTCCTGCGCCCGGCGGATGAACTCGCCCCGGAGTTTGGCCCGGGTGGTCTGCGGTGGCACCGCCTTGGCCTCGAAGATCTTCAGGTCATCGACCACACGGTCCATCTGGCCGCGGTCCTGGAGCATGTAGAACAGGCTGCGGTCGCGGTGGATGTCGTGGTAGGTCAGGTCGAGCTGGGCCACGCGCGGCGAGGACAGCGACAGGTCGTGCTTGGCGCGGTAGCGCTCCAGGAGCAGGTACTTGGCGATCCAGTCGATCTCGCGGGAGACGGGCTCGAAGTGCTGGGTCTCCACCGCTTCCAGGGTGCGCTGCCACAGGTCGAGCACGCGTTTGCCGGTGGCGTCGGTGCCGTGGCGGTCCACGTAGTTCTGGACCTTCTCCAGGTACTCTCGCTGGATCTCCAGGGCGCTGGCCTCGCGACCGTTGGCCAGGCGCACCTTGCGGCGCCCAGTCATGTCGTGGCTGATCTCCCGGATCGCCCGGATGGGGTTCTCGAGCGTGTAGTCGCGCATGACCACACCGGCCTCGATCATGCGCAGCACGAGGTCGGTCGAGCCCAGCTTGAGCAGCGCGGTGGTCTCACTCATGTTGGAGTCGCCGACTATCACGTGCAGGCGGCGGAACCGTTCGGCGTCGGCGTGGGGTTCGTCGCGGGTGTTGATGATGGGGCGGGACCGGGTGGTGGCCGAGGAGACGCCCTCCCAGATGTGTTCGGCGCGCTGGCTCACGCAGTACAGCGCGCCCCTGGGGGTCTGCAGGACCTTGCCGGCCCCGCAGATGATCTGGCGGGTGACCAGGAAGGGGATGAGGACGTCGGCCAGGCGCCCGAACTCCCCGTGCCGCCCCACGAGGTAGTTCTCGTGGCAGCCGTAGGAGTTGCCCGCCGAGTCGGTGTTGTTCTTGAACAGGTAGATGTCTCCGGCGATGCCCTCTTCGTGCAGGCGCTGCTCGGCGTCGACCTGCAGGCCTTCGAGGATGCGCTCGCCGGCCTTGTCGTGGGCCACCAGGTCCACGAGGTTGTCGCACTCGGGGGTGGCGTACTCGGGGTGGCTGCCCACGTCCAGGTACAGGCGTGCTCCGTTGCGCAGGAACACGTTGCTGCTGCGTCCCCACGAGACCACCCTGCGGAAGAGGTAGCGGGCCACCTCGTCGGGCGACAGTCGGCGCTGTCCCCGGAAGGTACACGTGACCCCGTACTCGTTCTCCAGACCGAAGATGCGTCGTTCCACGCGGCCTCACCAACTTCCCGTCGAAGGCGCAGACAGCGGGGCCGCGCCGCCTGCGCCCACCCGGTCGGTGCGATGCCGGGTGGCACCGCACCGTACTCGTCGTGCTCAGATCACCTCTCGTCCCCGTCGCCGTTGTCCTGACTCCGGCCGGAGGCGGGCTCGCCGGTGGCGGTACGGCCCTCCTCCAGAAGGGTGCGCAGCCGACGGCCGTGGATGCGGCGGAACTTGCGGTGCTCGCGGGCCCGTTCCAGGACCGCGACCTCCAGGTTGCCGGCCTCCAGTTCGCTCTCCTGCCCGTTCTCGTCGGCCAGGGCGCGGGTGGCGGTGTGGAGCGCGGAGGCCAGGGTGGCGTCGGCGGCGAAACGGTCCTTGAGTTGGCCGGACACGTGCTCGGAGGAGCCGCCCACGGCCACGAAGCCCCGCTCGTCGACGATGGAGCCGTCGAAGGTGATGCGGTAGATCTCGTCATCGGCCGCGCTCTCGCCGACCTCGGCGACGACGATCTCCACCTCCCAGGGTTTGAGGCTCTCGCTGAAGACCGTGCCCAGGGTCTGGGCGTAGATGTTGGCGAGCTGGCGCCCGCTCACGTCGCGGCGGTCGTACTGGTAACCGCGCACGTCGGCGAAGCGCACGCCCATCAGGCGCAGGTTCTCGAACTCGGGGTAGCGGCCCACGGCGGCGAAACCGATGCGGTCGTAGAGTTCGCTGATCTTGTGCAGGGTGCGCGACATGTTGTCGGCCACCATGAGGATTCCGCCGTCGTACTGCAGGACGACGGCGCTGCGGCCCCGCGCGATACCTTTTCGCGCGTAGTCCGCCTTGTCCTTCATCTGTTGTTCGGGGGCGACGTAGAACGGCATCGACACCGCGGATCGTTCCTAACCTGGGTCGGGAGAAGTCTGACGTGGGAGCCGGGCGGTCAGCTCAGCGGGGCGGTGGGGCCGTCGGGGTGGGCGGCACGCCCCTCGACCACCTCGGTGGCCAGGCGTTCGACCTCGTCGACGGCCACCCGGCGGTGGCCGTCCTCGGTGATGACGTCCACGAGGGGGAAGATCTTGCGGTGCAGGTCGGGTCCCCCGGTGGCCGAGTCGTCGTCGGCGGCGTCGTAGAGCGACTCCAGGGCGGCCTTGATCGCCTCGTTCTCCGAGAGGTCGTCGCGGTAGAGCTTCTTGAGCGAACCCCTGGCGTAGACCGATCCGGAGCCGATGGAGTGGTAACGCTGTTCCTCGTAGCGCCCGCCCACGGCGTCGTAGCTGAAGACCCGGCCCTCCTCGGACCGTTCGTCGAAGCCGATCAGGAGGGGGACGACGACGAACCCCTGGAGCGCCATGCCCAGGTTCCCGCGCACCATCTGGGCCAGCTTGTTGGCCTTACCTTCCAGGGAGAGCGCCCGGCCCTCCATCTTCTCGTAGTGTTCCAGTTCAACCTGGTACAGGCGGGCAAGCTCGATCCCGATCCCCGCCGAGCCGGCGATCGCCACGGCGGAGAACTCGTCGGTGCGGAACAGTTTGTCCATGTCCCGGTTGGCGATGACGTTGCCCTGAGTGGCCCGCCGGTCGCCGGCCAGAGCCACCCCTCCGGGGAAGGTCAGGGCGACGATGGTCGTCGCCTCCGGGGTCAGGTGCTCGCCCCCGCTCTGGGCGGGCAGGTGGTGACCCGGCAATGACTCGGGGCTGACCGCGCTGAGAAACTCGGTGAAGGACGATGTCCCCGCACTCATGAACGCGGCGGGCAGCCGTCCGCCCTCGAACCCTTCGAACACGCGTCTCCCTCCACTCGCGCCCCGCCCTGCGAGAAGCAGGGGGTGCGGGCGGGGCGCCTCTGGTCCTTGTGTGTGATGGCCGGACCGGCACCGGGGCCGGTCGCAACGACATTAAGGCATGCCCCGGCGGATCCCTGCTGCGCCGCGCCTCCGCCGTGCACGCCCCGGACTACTGTCCGCCCTTCTGAACGAACTGGCGCACGAAGTCCTCGGCGTTGTTCTCCAGCACGTCGTCGATCTCGTCGAGGATGTCGTCGACGCCTTCGTCGAGGTCCTGGTCGCGTTCGGTGGTTTCGGTGGTCGCCTCGGTCTCCTCGACCTCTTCCTCGCGACGCGAGCCGTGCTTCTGGCCGCCGGTGTCCTTGGTCGCCATGGCGTTGTTACCTCCCGTTCGGGGCTCTCGCCCTTATCTTGGCCCAACGCACGGCCGCTCAACCCCGTTCCCGGAGCCCGATACTCGCTAGTTACACCGGAGCGGGGTACCGGAGCTCCTGCGTGCGGCGCCCTCTCTGCCGTGCGCGTCCGGGCGTGTCCGCGCGCGGGAGGTAGGGCGCCAGGGTGCGGGGCCGGTCCCGGGCCTCCGGGATACTGGCGAGTACCCCGGGGCTGACCTCGCGGGTTACGTGTACGTGTCGGACCGGTCACGGAAAACGCCTGAAGCATGTGGCCGCATCCGGCCACAGCTTTCCCTTGACTCTCACTCATGTAACTGGATCACTTCCACGCACCCACGGAAAGTAGGAGGTCAGAAAAGTCCGGACTTTTCCTTACAAAATGTCAGTCATGGGATGAGTGGATCTTTAGCAAGAGCTTGAACGTTCATCCGTGATCACGGGCTTTCGCGGCGCAAAATGCACACTTATGGTGTGGGCTCGTTTACCGATCGTCTCGGTGAACACCCCGAAGCCCCGCCCCCGGGGCTTCTTCGGGAACGGCCCTCCCCCGGTCGGCCGTCCCGAGAACCGTTCACATCCCCGAGGAGAGTAGGGATCATGCGACCCTCCCCCATCATCTCCGCGATCGGCACCGGCGCCCTTGCGCTGGGTATGTCGATCGCCGTCGCCCCCGGCGCGGGTGCGGCCACGCTCCCCTCCGAGCCGTCCACCGACGACGTGGCCGCCACCATGCAGGAGGCACTGGAACGCGACTTCGGCCTCACCCCGTTCGGGGCCGAGGAGCTTCTGGACGCCCAGGCCGAGGCCTCCGAGATCGACGCCGAGGCCGCTGAGGCCGCAGGCGACCACTACGGTGGTTCCTTCTTCGACACCGAGTCCCTCGAGCTGACCGTCAACGTCACCGACGCGCAGGCGGCCGAGCAGGTCGAGGCCGCCGGTGCCCGGGCCGAAGTCGTCCGGAACGGCCACGAGGCCCTCCTCGGTGTCGTCGACGATCTCGACGGGACCGGCGGTGAGGACGGCGTCGTGAGCTGGTACCCCGACGTCGCCGACGACACCGTCGTGATCCGGGCCAACGACGCCGAGGCCGCACAGAGCCTCATCGAGAGCGCGGACGTCGACCCCTCGGCCGTGGAGGTCGAGCAGACCGAGGAGAGCCCCCGGCTCTACGCCGACATCGTCGGTGGCGACGCCTTCACCATGGGCGGTGGACGCTGCTCCATCGGTTTCGCAGCCACCGACAGCTCCGGCAACGACGGTTTCGTGACGGCCGGCCACTGCGGCACGGTCGGCACCTCCGCCACGAGCGAGGACGGCAGCGGATCCGGCGTGTTCGAGGAGTCCGTCTTCCCGGGCAACGACGCTGCTTTTGTCTCCTCCACCTCCAACTGGGGCGTGACCAACCTGGTCAACACCTACGACGGCGGCGACCAGACCGTCAGCGGTTCCGAGGAGGCCCCGATCGGTTCGGCCGTGTGCCGTTCCGGCTCCACCACCGGTTGGGAGTGCGGCAGCATCGAGGCCCGCGGCGAGTCCGTGAGCTACCCGCAGGGCACGGTCGAGGACCTGACCCGCACCGACGCCTGCGCCGAGCCCGGTGACTCCGGCGGTTCCTTCATCGCCGGCGACCAGGCCCAGGGCATGACCTCCGGCGGTTCCGGTGACTGCACCAGCGGCGGCACCACCTACTACCAGGAGATCAACCCGGCCCTGGACACCTGGGGCCTGAACCTGGTCACCAGCTGAGCGGTTCCGGCCTCGGCACCGTTCTCCGGTCCGGGTTCGTTCACCTCGCCCCCGTCCGCGTACTGCGCGGGCGGGGGTTCTTCGTGGTCGGAACCGTGCCGGATGTCCGCATCCGGCCATGCTGCTCCCCTTGCGTGGGAGCCGTCAGCGCGTTGGGTGAGCGTTCGGCATCAGAACAGTGAGGTGATGAGATCTCCGATCACCGAGCGCAATGGAAAGTTATTCACGTTCCGAAGCATGGACACCGGCACTGAATAACCCATGGGAAAACAGGTCTTCTCCTGCTCGAAGTGTCGACCTATAGTCGGTGATCGTTTACCGAATGTATCGGTGAACTTCGGGAGCGGACACCGTCCGCCCCGGACGCAGGCCGTTCCCTCACGGGCACGGCCCGCGAATCCCCCGCTCATCCCCCATTTGGAGACAGGGCACATGCGAGCCTCCCCCATCATCTCCGCGATCGGCACCGGCGCCCTCGCCCTCGGCATGTCCGTGGCGGCAGCACCGACCGCCGGCGCCGCACCCGCACCCCAGAACCCCACCGAACCGGCCGAGGCCACCACCATGGCCGAGGCCCTCGAGCGCGATCTCGGCCTGAACGAGGCCGAGGCCACCGATCTCATCGATGCGCAGGAGAGCGCCCTGGACGTGGACGCCGAGGCCACCGAGGCCGCGGGCGAACACTACGGCGGTTCGCTCTTCGACACCGAAACCCACGACCTGACCGTGCTGGTCACCGACTCGGCCGCCGTGCCCGGCGTCGAAGCCGCCGGTGCCGAGGCCGCCGTGGTCGAGCACGGTGTCGAGGGGCTGGACGACCTCATCTCCGACCTCGACAGCGCCGGCGCCCAGGAGGGTGTCGTGGGCTGGTACCCCGAGGTCGAGAACGACACCGTGGTGATCGAGACCCTGGAGGGGGCGGACGCCGACGTCGACGCCCTGCTCTCCTCCGCCGGGGTCGACCCCGCGGACGTGCGGGTCGAGACCACCGACGAGGCGCCCGAGGTCTACGCCAACATCGTCGGCGGCGACGCCTACACCATCGGCGGGAGCAGCCGCTGCTCGGTCGGCTTCCCCGCTTCGGACTCCTACGGACAGCCCGGCTTCGTCACCGCCGGACACTGCGGTACCACCGGTTCCTCGGTCAGTATCGGCAACGGCAGCGGCGTCTTCTCCCAGTCGGTCTTCCCCGGCAACGACGCCGCCTTCGTGCGGGGCACGTCCAACTTCTCCCTGACCAACCTGGTGAACCGGTACAACTCCGGCAGCGACGTGGCCGTCTCCGGCTCCACCCAGGCCCCCATCGGTTCGCAGGTGTGCCGCTCCGGTTCCACCACCGGTTGGCACTGCGGCACCATCCAGGCCCGCGGCCAGACCGTGAGCTACCCGCAGGGCACCGTCCGCGACCTGACCCGCACGAGCGTGTGCGCCGAGCCCGGTGACTCCGGCGGTTCCTTCATCTCCGGCAGCCAGGCCCAGGGCGTGACCTCCGGCGGTTCCGGCAACTGCAGCTGGGGCGGCACCACCTACTACCAGGAGGTCAACCCCATGCTGAACTCCTGGAACCTGAACCTGAGCACCTGATCCCCCTGAGGTGACCGGGGTCCCCCGCCGGTCACGCCGAGCGCCCCCGCCCACTGCCCTCACGGCAGGGACGGGGGCGCTCCTCGTCCGTCTCAGCCGCGGCCGGTGAGCACCGACACCAGTTCGTCGGCGGTCTCGCAGGCGTCCAGCAGATCGCCCACGTACTCCTTCGTGCCGCGCAGCGGTTCCAGGGTCGGCACCCGCTGCAGGGAGTCGTGCCCGGGCAGGTCGAATATGACCGAGTCCCAGGAAGCGGCCGCCACCGAGTCGGCGTACTTGGCCAGGCAGCGGCCGCGGAAGTAGGCGCGGGTGTCCTCGGGCGGCTCGGTGATGGCCCGGGTCACCTCGCTCTCGTCGAGCAGGCGCTGCATCCGGCCCCGGTGGGCGAGGCGGTTGTAGATGCCCTTGTCCGCCCGCACGTCGGAGTACTGCAGGTCGACCAGTTGCAACCGCGGGTGGGACCACTCCATCCCGTCCCGGCTGCGATAGCCTTCCAGGACCTTGAGCTTGGCGACCCAGTCCAGCTCCTCGGCCAGCTCCATGGGGTCGTTGCCCAGGACCGTCAGCATCCGTTCCCACTGGTCGAGCACATCGGCGGTGTCTGCGTCCACGTCGCTGCCGTAGCGATCCTCCACGTACTTGCGCGCCTGCTCGAGGTACTCGCCCTGCAGCTCCAGCGCGGTCATGCGCCGACCGTCACGCAGCCGGACCCGGTGGGTGAGCCCGGGGTCGTGCGAGATCCGGTGCAGTTCCCGGACGGAGGAGTCCAGGGTCAGGTCCCAGGAGAGGAACCCGTCCTCGATCATCGACAGCACCAGCGCCGTGGTGCCGAGTTTGAGGTAGGTGGAGGTCTCGCTCATGTTGGCGTCGCCGATGATCACGTGCAGGCGCCGGTAGCGGTCGGGGTCGGCGTGGGGTTCGTCCCGGGTGTTGATGATGGGACGCTTCAGGGTGGTCTCCAACCCGACCTCGACCTCGAAGAAGTCCGCGCGCTGGGACAGTTGGAACCCGGGCTCCTGCCCGTCCGCGCCCAGACCCACCTTGCCCGCCCCGCAGACGACCTGCCGGGAGACGAAGAACGGGATCAGGTGGCGCACGATGTCGCCGAAGGGGGTGGCCCGGTCCATGAGGTAGTTCTCGTGGCAACCGTAGGAGGCACCCTTGTTGTCGGTGTTGTTCTTGTACAACTGGATGGGGTCGATACCCGGTGTCGCTGCGGCCCTGGCGGCCGCGTCGGCCATGACGCGCTCACCCGCCTTGTCCCAGAGCAGGGCATCGCGCGGGTTGGTCACCTCGGGCGCCGAGTACTCGGGGTGGGCGTGGTCGACGTAGAGCCGGGCCCCGTTGGTGAGGATGACGTTGGCCAGCCCCAGGTCCTCGTCGGTGAGCTGGGTGGGGTCGGCCACCTCGCGCGCCAGGTCGAACCCGCGCGCGTCGCGCAGCGGGTTCTCCTCCTCGAAGTCCCAGCGGGCACGCCGCGCCCGGGCGGCCGAGGCAGCCAGGTAGGCGTTGACCACCTGCGTCGAGGTGACCATCGCGTTGGCCCCGGGATTTCCTGGTACGGAAACGCCGTACTCGGTCTCGATACCCATGATCCGCCGCACACTCATGCTGAGAGGCTATCCATCCGGAGCCGTTCTTGAACGCTTCGTCGGTAATTGTGGCCCAAGTGCCGCCTTCCCGGGCGTTTTGCCACCGGAGGCCACTGCGGTCGCACGCGGAGGGCCGACCGCGGTGCGGCCGGCCCTCCCGGGCGTGGTGGAACCGTTCCTACAGGTACTGGCCGGTGTTGGCGACGGTGTCGATGGACCGGCCGGAGTCGGCGCCCTTCTTGCCGGAGACCAGGGTGCGGATGTAGACGATCCGCTCGCCCTTCTTGCCGGAGATGCGCGCCCAGTCGTCCGGGTTGGTGGTGTTGGGCAGGTCCTCGTTCTCGCTGAACTCGTCGACGCAGGCCTGGAGCAGGTGGGAGACCCGCAGCCCCTTGGACTGGTTGTCGATGTAGTCCTTGATGGCCATCTTCTTGGCCCGGTCGACGATGTTCTCGATCATCGCGCCGGAGTTGAAGTCCTTGAAGTAGAGGACCTCCTTGTCACCGTCCGCGTAGGTGACCTCCAGGAAGCGGTTCTCCTCGTCCTCGGTGTACATGCGCTCGACGACCCGCTGGATCATCGCGTCGACGGTGGCCCGGCGCGACCCGCCGTGCTCGGCCAGGTCCTCGTCGTGCAGCGGCAGTTCGTCGGTGATGTACTTGGCGAAGATGTCGCCCGCGGCCTCGGCGTCGGGGCGCTCGATCTTGATCTTGACGTCGAGCCGGCCCGGGCGCAGGATCGCTGGGTCGATCATGTCCTCACGGTTGGAGGCACCGATGACGATGACGTTCTCCAGGCCCTCCACACCGTCGATCTCACTGAGGAGCTGCGGGACGATGGTGTTCTCCACGTCGGAGGAGACGCCGGAACCGCGGGTACGGAAGATGGAGTCCATCTCGTCGAAGAAGACGATGACGGGGGTGCCCTCGCCCGCCTTCTCCCGGGCACGCTGGAAGACCAGGCGGATGTGGCGTTCGGTCTCACCGACGTACTTGTTGAGCAGCTCCGGTCCCTTGATGTTGAGGAAGAAGCTCTTGCCGACGTCGTGGCCGGTGCGCTCGGAGACCTGCTTGGCCAGGGAGTTGGCCACCGCCTTGGCGATGAGGGTCTTCCCGCAACCCGGGGGGCCGTAGAGCAGCACGCCCTTGGGCGGGCGCAGCTGGTGCTCGTAGAAGAGGTTCTTGTGCAGGTAGGGCAGTTCGACCGCGTCGCGGATCATCTCGATCTGCCCGCCGAGACCACCGATGTCGGTGTAGGCGATGTCGGGGACCTCTTCGAGGATGAGTTCCTCGACCTCGGACTTGGGGATGCGCTCGTAGGCGTAACCGGAACGCGTCTCCAGCAGCAGGGAGTCGCCGGCCCGCAGGGGTTCCTCGCGCAGGGGCTCTGCGAGGCGGACGATGCGTTCGTCGTCGTGGTTGGAGATGACCAGCGCACGCTCGCCGTCCTCGAGGAGCTCCTTGAGCATGACGACGTCGCCGACGGTCTCGAAGGACTCGGCCTCCACCACGTTGAAGGCCTCGTTCAGCATGACCTCCTGGCCGGGACGCAGGGACTCCACGTCGACCGAGGGACTGACGCTGACCCGCATCTTGCGGCCGTTGGTGAAGATCTCGACGGTCTCGTCCTCGCGGGAACCGAGGTAGACACCGAAACCCGACGGGGGCTGGGCGAGGCGGTCGACCTCCTCTTTGAGAGCGACGATCTGTTCACGCGCCTCCTTGAGCGTGGAGACGAGCCGCTCGTTCTGGCTGTTGGCCGCCGCGAGGTCGGTCTGTGCCTCCCGCAGCCGTTCCTCCAGCAGGCGTACATGTCGGGGGGAATCGGCGAGCTTACGCCGAAGCACGCTGAGTTCTTTTTCCATGTAGGAGACCTGGGCCGTGAGTTCGGCGACTTCACGGTCCTGGTCGCTCTGGCGCTCGTCGTCGCGCTCGGCCACGTCCGCCACCTCCCTATGAGAAGGACGACTACTCGGGAGCCTACCTACCCCTGCCCCTTTCCTAACCTCCCAGGCCCGGGGAGTGTCGTAGCACTCATTTTCAGGCCTTGCGTCGGCGCAGGTCAGACTGGTAGTCGATCACCCGACGTCATGAGAACGTAACCTCGGCGCCTGTTCACGGGCACCACCGGGTCAAGCCCGGACGCTCCTCTTCTCACGTCGGAACCCCGCACCGGGGCGGGAACACGAACGGCCCCGGGCGTGCGGCAAACACGTCGGGGCCGTTGCGGAAGCGGCGCAGGGAGCCTGCGGGAGGGAAGTGGCCGAAGAACGCAGCAGCGCCACGGGCGGGGTGGCAGTATGCGGACGCCCCCACCACCGGCCGTCAACGGCCACGGGCTCAGGTTCGGTCGGCGCCGTTCCCGGTCCCCTCCTCCTCGGGCGCTGCGGGCCCGGGTGCAGCGGTCTGCTCGGTCCCGCGCTCAGCGGCCCTGGCCTTCTCGTAGTCCTTGCCGTAGGCGCCCTTGGCCGGACGGCGGCGGCGGTCGGGGGCCTGCGCACCGTCGGCCAGGCGGCGGGCCACCACGAGGAAGCCGGTGTGGCCGATCATGCGGTGGTCCGGGCGCACCGCGAGGCCCTCCACGTGCCAGGTGCGCAGCATCGTCTCCCACGAGCGCGGCTCGTAGAAACGCTCGTCCTCGCGCAGGTCCTCCACGACGCGGGAGAGCTGGGTCGTGGTGGCCACGTAGCAGCAGACCAGGCCGCCGGGGCGCAGGGCGCGGGCAACGGCGTCGAGGTTCTCCCAGGGGGCGAGCATGTCCAGGAAGACCCGGTCGACATCGGTGTCCTGCAGGGATTCGCCCAGCTCACCCACGGTCAGTTTCCAGGCCGGGTGCGGGCCCCCGTGGAAACGTTCCACGTTCTTGCGGGCGATCTCGGCGAAGTCGGCCCGACGCTCGTAGGAGGAGACCGTGCCGTTCTCGCCGACCGCACGCAACAGCCAGTTGGACATCGCCCCCGAACCGGCACCGGCCTCCACCACGTGCGCGCCGGGGAAGATGTCGGCCTCGACCAGCACCTGCGCCGCGTCCTTGGGGTAGACGATGGTCGCTCCGCGTTTCATGGACAGGGTGTAGTCGATGAGCAACGGCCGCAGTGCCACGTAAGCGGTACCGGTGTTGGACTGCACGACGCTGCCCTCGGGATCGCCGATGAGGTCGTCATGGGCGATACGGCCCTTGTGCGAGTGGAAGGCGCCACCCTCGCGCAGGGTGATGGTGTGCATCCGGCCCTTCGGGTCGGTCAACTGCACGGTGTCGCCGTCGGTGAAGGGCCCGCGGCGGCCATGGATACCGGTCAACGTCGCTCTCGTCTTCCCGCGTCGGGTGTGGTCAAGGGCAGTCGCCCAGAGTATCGGCACACCGGTACCGCACCGACCACACCGGCGGCAGCGGCACACGTCCGGGCCGCTCCGGGTGTGCGGGAAACACCGCGGCGGGGCAGGATCGTGGCCGGCGGGCGGCGCGGGCGCCGCACAGTACACCAGGACCACAGGAGACGACGGACCCATGTCAGAACGCAGGCCCCTGTTGGGTGTCGACATCGGCGGCAGCGGGATCAAGGGAGCTCCGGTGGACCCGGACACGGGCGAGTTCCTCGCCGAGCAGGCCGAGTACGCCACCCCGGAGCACTCCACCCCCGAGGCGGTGGCCGAGGTGGTCCGCGAGATCGCGGGGTGTTTTCCCGGGACGGCGGGCGGGCCCGCGGGGATCACCTTCCCCGGTGTGGTGCAGAACGGGGTGGTGCGCACCGCCGCCAACGTGGACCGCTCATGGGTGGGCGCCGACGCAGCGCTCCTGTTCTCCCGGGTCCTGGACCGGCCGGTGCGTGTTCTCAACGACGCCGACGCGGCCGCCCTGGCCGAGGTGCACCACGGTGCCGCACGCACCGCGTCCGGGGTCGTGCTGATGACGACGCTGGGCACGGGCATCGGTACCGCGTTGGTCATGGACGGGCACCTGGTCCCCAACACCGAGTTCGGCCATCTGGAGATCGACGGCCACGACGCCGAGACACGGGCCTCCTCCTGGGCGAGGAACCGGGACGGGCTGAGCTACCGCGGCTGGGCCACCGAGCGCCTCCAGCGCTACTACCGGGTGGTGGAGGACCTGCTGTGGCCGGACCTGATCGTGGTCGGCGGTGGGGTCAGCCGCCAGGCCCCGGAGTTCCTGCCGTACCTGGAGCTGCGCACCCCCGTGGTGGCCGCCGAGTTGCGCAACACCTCCGGGATCATCGGCGCCGTGCTCGCGGCCGGATGACCGGTGCGAGGCAGAGGCCCCGGCTCAGACGGCACCGTCCGGGGCCGGGACGCCCGCGATCCTCCCGGCGACGTGTGAGGTGCGGTGCGCCGGTGCCAACGGGATCCCCGACGGTGCCGGGGGGACACCGTCCTGGATCGGTCGGCGGATCCACCACCACAGATCACCCCGGTGGGGCCGCAGCAGGGCGCTGCTGCGGCCGGAGGGGGCCCCGGTGACCAGGACCAGACCGCGCTCCCGGTCCTCGGTGGCCTCCACACCGCGAGAGCGCAGTTCAACGGCGAGCCCGCGCAGGGCGTGGCCGGCCGGGTCCGAGATCTGGGCGCTCACGGAGACCTCCCGCGGTGATCGGTCCGGTCGCAGCCGGACGGGGTGCTGTCATCGCGGCCGGGGCACCGAACGACACCGGCCTCACCACTGATCCTCTCGCACAGTGAGCACCCGAACACCCGGCTATGCGGATCACGCATCGGGATTTATTTTCTGCAGACAGCCACCGGGGCCGCCCGGAATCCCTAACCTAAGCTCATGCCCCAACCAGACAGCGTTCTTCCGACGGACCTGTGGTCACGTCCCTCCATGGCGGCCGCTCTGGCCACCTGCGACATGGCCGTGGTCATCGAGGGTGTGCGCACGGCACGCGGGTGGTCCCAGGGCGACCTCGCCCGGGCCGCCGGTTACTCCCAGAGCTGGGTCTCACGTGTGATCAACGGGCGGCAGTCACTGACCGCCGAGCAGATCCAGGACGTGGCCGAACGCCTGGGGGTTCCGTTGCACCTGCTGCGTTTCGGCGGCGTTCCCTCGAGGGAGGGCCCGACCGTCCTCGGTCCGGGCGGGACGAAGGGGGTGGGTCTCACGAGACGCCGTGATTTCGGCCGGGCCGTGGCCGCGGGTGCGTTCCTGACGGTCGGCGGGCCGGCGGGGGCCGGGGAACAGGGCTCCGTGGACGAGTCGACCGCGCCGGCCTTGCGCACCATCACCAGCGGGCAACGGCGGATGGACGCCTCGTCCTCCGCCCGGCACCTGCTGCCCGGTGCTGCTGCGCACGTGCATCTGTCCGAGCAAATGCTCGCGAACGCGCACGGGACACCGTTCCGCACGGACCTGAGCGCGGCCGCGAGCGAGGCCTCCGGGTTCGCAGCGTGGCTGCACGCCGACCAGGGAGCGACCGAGGCGGCCCGCACGCACTACCGCAACGCCGTCCTCCGCGCGCGGCAGGCCCGCATACGCCTGCTGGACGTGTACATGCTCGGGTCGTTGGCGGTCTTCGAGATCGAGGTGGCCGAGGCCCCCGAGCTCGGGTTGGCGCTGGTGCACGAGGCCGAACACGTACTCGGGCGCAGTGCGCATCCGACAGCGCGTGCCTGGCTGTCGTGCACAGGTGCGTTGGCGCACGCGGGGGTGGGCGACCGGGCAGCGGCGGCACGGGCGATCCGGCGCGCGGAACAGGAGGTCGACCGTCCCGGCAACACCGATCCGCCCTGGCCGTGGGTGTTCGCCTTCGACCACACCAAGGTCGCGGGGGCCCGGGCCAAGGTGGAGGTGCGCCTGCAGCGCCCCGAGGAGGCGCGCAAGGCTTTCGCGGAGGCCCACGCCCGGCGCCCGGCCAGCGCCAAACAGTCGGCCCTGTTGCAGGTGGAGCTGGCCTCGGCGCACGTGGACGCCGGCGAGGTCGAGGAGGCCTTCCGGTTGGTGGACGAGGCGCTCTCGACCGGGCTGCGTTTCGATTCGCGCAGGCTGGTGGCCCGGGTGCACTCGTTCCGGAAGGCCTACCGGGGTCCGGGTGCGCTCTGCGTGCGTGAGTTCGACCGGCGGATGGAGGCCCTCGTAAGGGGTACCGCCGCTGGATAGGAGATCCGCAATCCCCGAGGAGGACATGTGATCCGTATCGGTGTCACCGGTCACCGGCATCTGCCCCCCGATGTCGAGGCGGCCGCGGCCGTGATGCTCCGTCAGCACCTGGCACCGCACGGGTACCGGATGGTGGGCCTCTCCTGCCTGGCCGACGGTCCCGACACCGCCTTCGCCGAGGCCGTGGTCGCCGCGGGCGCCCCTTTGGAGGTGATCGTCCCGGCCCAGGGGTACCGCGGGGCCCTTCCGCGGGAGCACCACCCCGTCTACGACCGGTTGCTCTCGCGCGCGGTACTCGTGCACGAGCTGGAGCACCGGGAGTCGACCCCGCGGGCGCACATGGACGCGGGACGGTTGTTGGTGGAGCGCTGCGACCGGTTGGTGGCGGTCTGGGACGGTGAGCCCGCGCGTGGCCCGGGCGGTACCGCGGACGTGGTCGCGCACGCGCGGGCGTTGTCGAGGCCGGTCAGTGTGCTCTGGCCCGAGGGCGCCCGCCGTTGAACGGGGGACGCGCCCGCTCAGTCGCGTCCAGCCATGGCGTCGTTGACGTCGCCGGCACGCAGAACGCCCAGGACGGCGCCTTCGGCGTCGGCCACCAGGTACTCGGACCTGGGGTGCGAGGTCAGGGCGGTGAGCAGCTCCTCGCCCTCCAGGTCCGCCCGGACCACGGAGTTCCCGCTCACGGCCCGGGCCAGGCTGGACACGGGGACCCAGGCCCGGCGCCCGGGTGTGATGGCCTCGGCGGCGGAGGGGTGCACGATCGAGACGGGGAGGTCGGCCGAGTCGACGACCACGATCGCTTCGGCGTTCTCCTGCTCGGCTCGGCGTTCGGCCTCGGCAAGGGGGGTGTCGGCCCCCACCAGTACGGAGGGCCGGGCCAGGTTCCGGGCGCGCAGGCCCGGCACCCGGGCGCGCACGCGGGCCGTGCGCAGGGCCTCGCCGGCGCCCATCCACATGAAGCCGCCCAGGACCAGGCCCCAGACCAGGGCCCACGGGCTCGGTGAGCCTCCGGCCGACCACGCCACGAGCAGCGGCAGGGCGGCCACGAACAGGGCCAGGCACCGCCCGCCCCATGCTGCGGCCACACTCCCGGTGAGGGGGCGCCCGGTCAGTTTCCACACACCGGCACGCAGCAGGCGGCCCCCGTCCAGCGGCAGCCCGGGCAGGAGGTTGAACGCCCCCACGAGCATGTTGGCCAGCCACAGTTGGAAGAGCAGTTCACCCGGGACGCTGTACGGATCGGCGAGCAGGGACAGGCCGAAGAAACCGAGCGCCAGCAGCAGGGACAGCGCCGGACCCGCGAAGGCGATCCAGAACTCGCGTCCGGGGGTGGGTGCCTCCCGTTCGATCTCGGAGACACCGCCCAGGACGTAGAGCACGATGCGCCGTACGGGGAGGCCGTAGGCACGGGCCACGACCGAGTGGGCGAGTTCGTGCACCAGGACCGAGGCGTACAGCAGGACCGCGAACACGAACGCGAGCACGTAGGAGCCGGCGCCCAGGAAGAGGCGTCCCTCCACGAGTTGGCCGTAGACCAGGGTGATGAGGGCGGCCACGACGAGCCAGGAAGCGGTCACGTGCACCGGGATGCCGAAGGGGCGGAAGAGGACCACCCCTGGCCCGCGCCGGGGCGCCGAGGACCTCGTGCTCATCGCCGCTCCCCCGCGTCGTCGGTGACCGCTCGCACTGTGTTCCCCCTGCAGCCGTGGCTCTCGGGTCCCAGGGTACGAGGCCCCCGGTGCGGCCGCGCACGGAGGACCGTACGGGTCACCCCGCTCCGGGGCGCGTCCTAGGCTGGGAAGCATGACGACCGTGCCGTTGCCGAGCGCCCTGTCTCCCTCGCGCGCCTCCGACTTCCTGCAGTGCCCGCTGCTGTTCCGGTTCCGTACCATCGACCGGCTGCCCGAGTCACCGAGCCCGGCGGCGCTGCGGGGCACGCTGGTGCACGCGTGCCTGGAGCGCCTGTACGAACTGCCGGCCGAGAGCCGGACCCCGCGCACGGCGGTGGGGCTGGTGGAGCCCCAGTGGAAGAAACTGCGCGAGTCCGATCCCGGGGTGGAGGAGCTCTTCGGGAGCGAGCAGGAGCGCGAGGAGTGGTTGGAGTCGGCGCGTACGCTGGTGGAGCGCTACTTCGAGTTGGAGAACCCGGGTGTTCTGGAGCCGCGCGAGAAGGAGATGCGGCTGCAGGTGTCCTTGCCCACGGGGTTGCGGCTGCGCGGTTACGTCGACCGGCTCGACGTGGCCCCCGGAGGGCAGATCCGGGTGGTGGACTACAAGACCGGCAAGTCGCCGCACCCCCGGTTCGAGGACAAGGCCAAGTTCCAGATCTTCTTCTACGCGGTCATGATCTGGCGTGACCTGGGTGTGGTGCCGAGCCGGCTGCAGCTGGTCTACTTGGGGGGAAAGGGCGCTGTGCGCTGGTACGACCCCACCGAGGAGGAGCTGCGCGCGGCGGAGTCGGAGATCTCCGACATCTGGGCACGCATCGAGGAGGCCGGGCGCACCGGCCAGTGGTCGCCCAAGCCCAGCAAGCTGTGCGGCTGGTGCGAGCACCAGGCCCTGTGCCCGGAGTTCGGGGGTACCCCTCCCCCGTTGCCCACGTCCTGAGGGGCCGACCGGGCTGCGCACCGGGCCCCGCCAAGCAGGATCTATGCACCGGTCCAGGGGTGAATCGGTCCCACCGGGGCGCGCGATACGGCACAATCACGGTGTGTCCGTCTCTGTTCTGTTGGTCGACGACCAACCCCTCGTGCGCGCCGGTCTACGGATGATCCTGGAGTCGGCGTCCGACATGTCCGTGGTGGGTGAGGCCTCCGACCCCCGTGAGGCCTCGAGGGAGACCCGTTCCCTGATACCGGACGTGGTACTCATGGATCTCATGGACGGGCCGAACGGGACCCGGGCGATCCACGGGGTCCTGGAGGGCGTGCGGCCGCTCGGGCACGGTGTGCGGGTCCTGGCTCTGGGGTCACACGCTCTGGAGAGCCATCTGCACGGCGCGTTGCGCGCGGGTGCGAGCGGGTTCCTGTCCAAGGACACCCCTCCGGAGGATCTGGTGTCGGCCGTGCGTGTGGTGGCCGAGGGCGGGGCCGTGCTGCCGCCCCTGCTCCTGCACCGTCTGCTGGACGAGTTCGTCCCGATGCTGCCTTCGGACCAGCCGCAGGGGCGCCGCCCGCAGGACCCGTTGAGCGGGCGCGAGCGGGAGGTGTTGCGTCTGCTGGCCCGGGGGTGGTCCAACGCTGAGATCGCCGCACACTTGTTCGTGGGGGCGACCACGGTCAAGTCGCACGTGGGCAGCATCCTGACCAAACTGGGGCTGCGCGACCGCGTGCAGGCGGTCATCCACGCCTACGAGACCGGGCTCGTACGCCCTGGGGAGAGACACGCCAACCACCGCTGAACCCGCGGCGAGTCGCTGTCGGGGCCCCTGGGCCTTGGCAGGATGGGCCCGTGAGCGAACTCACCCGCGTCTGCCCCCGCGGTCGGCGAACCCGTGCCGTACTTGTGGCGTCCCCTCAGAGGCTGTGAGGATCGCTCTGACCACCGCGGGGGTACAGGCGAGGAGGGAACGGAGAAGACGGGCATGCCGAAAAGGCGTGGCAGGCCGCTGCCGCCGAGCGAGGACCGCTTGCTCAGCAGGATGCGGGACTGGCGGGCGGCGCACGAGAGCGAGCTGTCGCCGGACGGGTTGGACGAGGATCCCGACCTGCCCGACGCACGTGTGATCAGCCTCGTGTTGCGGGTGGGCGAGCTCATGCTGGCCAGCGGGGAGAGCACCGAGGCCGTCAGTGAGGCGATGCTCAGCCTGTCGGTGGCCTTCGAGCTGCCCAGTTCGGAGGTCTCGGTCACCTTCACCAACATCTCGTTGTCCACGCACCCGGGCGGGGACCAGCCCCCGATCACCGGTGAGCGGGTGGTGCGTCGGCGCACCTTGGACTACTTCCGCGTCACCGAGCTCCACACCCTGGTGGAGCAATCGGCGCTGGGGCTGCTGGAGGTGGAGGACGCCACCGCGCGGCTCAAGCAGATCCAGCGTGCCCGTATGCCTTATCCCAACTGGGGCATCGCGGTCTGCTTCGGACTCATCGCCACCAGCGCCAGTGTGATGATGGGCGGTGGTCTGATCGTCGCGACGGTGGCCTTCCTTGCCACGGTGCTGGGCGATCGCACCTCGGTGGTCATGGCCAGGCGCGGGGTGGCGGAGTTCTACCAGATGACCGGGGCCTCCGTTGTCGCCGCGACCATCGGCATCGGGCTGCTGTGGGTGAGTATCGAACTGGATCTGGGGTTTCAGGCCGGGGCGATCATCACCGGTAACATCATGGCGCTCCTGCCCGGACGCCCGCTGGTTGCCAGCCTCCAGGACGGGGTCAGCGGCAGTTACGTCTCCGCGACCGCACGCCTGTTGGAAACCTTCTTCACCCTGGGCGCGATCGTCTCCGGAGTGGGCGCGGTGGCCTACATCGCGGTGCGACTGGGTCTGGACGTGGATCTGGAGGAGCTGCCAACGGCCGGCACATCGATGGAACCGTGGGTGCTGGTGGGGGCCGCGGGCATCGCGATGGCCTTCGCGGTCTCACTGGCGGTGCCGCCCCGGATGCTGCCCGCGATCGGGGGCATGGGTGTGATGATCTGGGTGATCTACGCGGGCATACGCTCGGTCTTCGAGGTGCCGCCGATGATGGGCACGGTCGTGGGGGCCGTGGCCGTGGGTGTGGTCGGACACTGGTTGGCACGGCGCACCAGGCGGCCGGTACTGCCGTATCTGATCCCCTCCATCGCCCCGTTGCTGCCCGGGAGCATCCTGTACCGAGGACTCATCGAGATCACCCAGGGCACCATGGTCGCGGGGCTGTTGAGCCTCGTGGAGGCGGTCGCCGTGGGTCTGGCCCTGGGCGCGGGCGTCAACCTCGGTGGCGAGCTCATGCGGGCCTTCCAGCGCGGTGGCCTGGCCGGTGCGGGTATGCGCAGCCGTCCGGCGGCCCGCCGTACGCGGGGCGGCTACTGAACCCGGGACCTGCGCTTCCTCGTCGGGACGCGCGGGCCGGGGCCGGGATCCCGCTGCATTCGGTCCCAAACGTGCCCACGCCTGTGATGTGAGCCACTACGCTTGGCCTCAGCTCGACGAAGAGCACCTGACCGAAAGGCCTTCCCATGTGCAGCCACGAACCTGTCTGCCCCTCTTCCGAGGACGTCGACCACGAGGCCGCTCGGGTCGTCGTCAGCCGCCCGGAGCAGGGCTGGAGTCTGCTCTGCAACGGCGTCGTCCAGTTCGACGACACCGGGGAGCTGATGCCGGACGGGGCCGTTGTGGCCCCGCACCGCCCCCGCGTCGCAGCCTGAGCGGGACGACCGCCGGACACCCCGCCACGGGGTGTCCGGCCTCCGGTGCGCAGCTGCCCGGGGTCAGGCCCGGTCGGGCCATCCCTCGGGCAGCACGTCCCGGCCGCCCATCGCCTCCGTGAGCCTGCGCCGGAAGTCGGCGTGCACGTCCTGGCCCCACACCAGGTCGCTGGGGGTGCGCAGCGCCTCCTCCATCGCCTCGCGCAGCGCCGCGGGACGCACCTCTCCCTCTGCCAGCGGGACCCCGACGGTGTTGTGCATCCGGGTCAGCACGGCGAAGAGCTCTCCTGCCAGGGCCGGGGCGCTGTCGGTGGCCACGGCCTCCTCCAGGTAGGGCTCCCACCAGGGGGTGCCGGCGCCCTCCTCCTGTTCCTCCTGCGGGACCGCGAACCCGCGGCGCAAGCGGTGCCGTACGTGGTCGGCGGTCCCGGTGTCACGGATGTCCAGCCCCGCACGCCAGGCCCGCGCGGAGGCCTCCGGGTCGCCGCGCAGCGCCAGCAGGCCCGCCAGGAGTTCCACGGCCGCGCCCGAGGTGCCCGCCCCGGGCCGGGGCTCGTCCGGGTCCGCGGTCCCGGCCGCGTCGACGATCGCGCCCGTGTCCGCGATGGCGTGCTCCAGGTGGGTGGCGGCCCGCAGCAGGCGCAGGGCGGGGTCGTCGGCCAGGGCGAGACCGCGCTCGACCGCTGCGGCCGCGGCCCCCGGCAGTCCGCGCTCGAGCAGCCGCCCGCCCAGGTCGCGGGCTGCCTCGACGACGGTCTCGGCCTGCAGGCGGCTGATGGGCTCGGACGCGGCGGGCAGGGCCAGTGCCGCCTCCCAGTGCTCCTCGGCCCCGCTGTGCTCTCCCCTGCCCTCGGCCTCGCGCGCCAGCCCGTAGTGCGCGACGGCGGTGTGGGCGGGCCCGCCGATCTCCAGCAAGCGGCGCCAGGTGCGTTCGGCCTCGGCGTGTTCGCCCTCCTGCTCCAGGGACAGGGCCAGGTGGTGGGCGGCGCGCGGTGCGAAACGGTCGTCCCCGGTGGAGACCGCGCGGCGTGCGGCCTCGCGGGCGGCGGCCAGGTCGCCGCGCTGGTCCTGGACCACGGCCAGCCCCAGCAGGGACCGGGCCTGCAGGCGGGGGCGGGGGTCGGCGGCAGCGGCGCGTTCGTAGAGTGCGGCGGCGCGTTCGAGGTGCCCGTTCTCGGCCAGGTCCTGGGCCTGGTCGCACAGGCCTGCGGCGTCCTCGGCCCCCGGGGCGGGGCCGTCGGCGGGGTGGTCCTCGGGGTCGGTGGCCTCGGGCGGCTCGGGGGCGCCGGAACGCGCCGGTGGTCCGGGCGTGGTGGTCATTCCTACCGCTTTCGATGGGGGCTCGTCGGGAGCGCGGGCTCGGGGCCACTGTAACCCGGGCGCCCCCGGCGGCCGCGGACACACGACAGGGGGCCGTCCGACGGACGGCCCCCTGTGGCCCGGGCCGGTACTGCCCGGCCGGTGCTCAGATCTCGAAGGCTTCGGGCGGGGGGCAGGAGCAGACCAGGTTGCGGTCACCGTAGGCCTGGTCGATGCGGCCCACCGGCGGCCAGTACTTGTCCTGGCGCAGGGACGGCAGCGGGTAGGCCGCCTCGGCGCGGCTGTAACCGTGTTCCCAGCTCTCGGCGGTCAGCATCTCCGCGGTGTGCGGAGCGTTGACCAGCGGGTTGTCCTCACGCTCCCACTCGCCCGATGCGACCTTGTCGATCTCGTGGCGGATCTCGATCATCGCCTGCACGAACCGCTCGAGTTCGGCCAGGTCCTCGCTCTCGGTGGGCTCGACCATGAGCGTTCCGTTGACCGGGAAGGACATGGTCGGCGCGTGGAACCCGTAGTCCATCAGCCGCTTGGAGACGTCCTCGTTGCTGATGCCGGTGGCCTTCTGCAGCGGGCGCAGGTCGATGATGCACTCGTGTGCGACCAGACCGTCGGCCCCGGTGTAGAGGACCGGGAAGTAGGGCTCCAGGCGCTTGGCCAGGTAGTTGGCGGACAGCACCGCGACCTCGGTGGCCGAGCGCAGGCCCTCCTCGCCCATCATCCGCACGTAGGCCCAGGAGATCGGCAGGATCCCGGCCGAACCGAACGGTGCGCCCGAGACCGGACCGACCCCGGTGTGCGGGCCGGCGTCGGGCTGGCCCGGGTGGTTGGGCAGGAAGCCGGCCAGGTGGGAACGGACCGCGACCGGGCCCACGCCGGGGCCGCCGCCCCCGTGCGGGATGCAGAAGGTCTTGTGCAGGTTGAGGTGGCTGACGTCGGCGCCGAACTCGCCGGGCTTGGCCCAGCCCAGGAGGGCGTTGAAGTTGGCGCCGTCGATGTAGACCTGGCCGCCGGCCTCGTGGACCATGCGGCACACCTCGGTGATGGTGCCCTCGAACACCCCGTGCGTGGAGGGGTAGGTGACCATGATCGCGGCGAGGTCGTCGGCGTGCTTGGCGGTCTTGGCCGCGAGGTCGTCCAGGTCGACGTTGCCGCCGTCGTCACAGGCGACCACGGACACGCGCATACCGGCCATGACCGCGCTGGCGGCGTTGGTGCCGTGCGCGGAGCTGGGGATCAGGCACACGTCGCGGTGGGCCTGGTTCCGGGAGCGGTGGTATCCGCGGATGGCCAGGAGTCCGGCCAGCTCGCCCTGGGAGCCGGCGTTGGGCTGCAGGGAGACCGCGTCGTAGCCGGTGACCTCGGCCAGCCAGTCCTCCAGGTCACGGACGATCTGGACGCTGCCCCCGGCCTGGTCGAGCGGGGCGAAGGGGTGCAGCGAGCCGAACTCGGGCCAGGTGATCGGCTCCATCTCCGTGGTGGAGTTGAGCTTCATGGTGCACGAGCCCAGCGGGATCATCGTGCGGTCCAGCGCCAGGTCACGGTCGGCGAGGCGGCGCATGTACCGCAGGAGCGCGGTCTCGCTGCGGTGGGTGTTGAAGACGGGGTGGGTCAGGTAGTCCACGCCCCGGGCCAGGGCGCCGGGGACGCGGTCGGCGTTCCCGTCCACGGTCGGGGCGGCCTTGGCGGCGGCGCGGTCGGCCTCGCCGAAGGCGGCCACGACCTGTTCGAGGTCGGCGGCCGTGGTGGTCTCGTCGATGCTGATACCGACGGTGCGGTCGTCGGCGGCCAGGAGGTTGTAGCCGCGCTCCAGGGCCGCGTCCAGGATCTGGGCCGAGCTGGGCACGCGCACGCGCAGGGTGTCGAAGAAGGCCTCGTGCACGACCTCGAAACCGCGGTCGGTGAGGGCGTCGGCCAGTGCGACGGTGTGGGTGTGGACCTGGCGGGCGATGGCGCGCAGGCCCTCGGGGCCGTGGTGTACCGCGTACATGCCGGCCATGACGGCCAGGAGCACCTGGGCGGTGCAGATGTTGCTGGTGGCCTTCTCCCGGCGGATGTGCTGCTCGCGGGTCTGCAGGGCCAGACGGTAGGCGGGCCGGCCGGTGTTGTCGACGGACACACCCACGAGACGGCCCGGGAGCTGGCGGCGCAGCTTCTCCCCGACGGACATGTATCCGGCGTGGGGACCCCCGAAGCCGAGCGGGACACCGAAACGCTGGGTGGAACCGACCGCGATGTCGGCACCGAGGTCCCCGGGGCTGCGCAGGAGCGTCAGGGCGAGGATGTCGGCCGCCACGACGGCCAGAGCGCCGCGCTCGTGTGCCGCCGCGATGATCTCGGAGGGGTCGCGGACCTCGCCGGAGGAGGTCGGGTACTGCACCAGTACGCCGAAGGCCTCGCCGTCGGGCAGCCCCTTCGACAGGTCGGCGACCACGACCTCGATGCCGAGGGGTTCGGCCCGGGTGCGCAGGACCTGCAGGGTCTGGGGGAAGACGTCGGAGTCGACGACGAAGACGTCGCTCTTGACCTTGGTCGCGCGGCGGGCCAGGGTCATGGCCTCGGCCGCGGCGGTGGACTCGTCGAGCAGGGAAGCGCCCGTGACCGGGAGCCCGGTCAGGTCCGAGACCGCGGTCTGGAAGTTCAGCAGCGCTTCGAGACGGCCCTGGGAGATCTCGGGCTGGTAAGGCGTGTACGCCGTGTACCAGGCCGGGTTTTCCAGGATGTTACGCAAGATGACCGGCGGGACGTGGGTGCCGTAGTAGCCGCGCCCGATCAACGAGGTCGTGACCTGGTTGCGTGCGGCAAGGCCACGCAGTTCGGTGAGGGCTTCGGCCTCTCCGGCCGGTTCGGGAAGGTCCAGTGGAGCCTGGCGTCCGGGACCGGTGAGGATCGACTCGGGGACGGCGGCGGCCATGAGCTCGGTGGTGGAGCTGTGGCCGACGGTCTTGAGCATCTCCTCGGTCTCGGCCGGGTTCGGGCCGATGTGCCGGTCGGCGAACACCCTCGCGGGGGTGCCGTGGACGTGGGACGGCTGTTCTGGCACGGAGACCTCCTGGTGACAGGGCCGAACGGGTCGGCGGTGTTCCTTACGGTCTCCCCCTCTGTCGCCGGGCTCAGGGCTCCGGCTCCAGAGTGGCCTCCTCCGCGCGGTCCGTGGTGCCTGAGAGGTTACTGGGGAGTATTGCCCCGTCGGCGCCCCGTTGTCGAGGTCTCTCCCGCGCGGTATTGACGGCCTCTTGACTCTGTCTACTCGTACGGACAAGGAGAATGTCTGTTTTCTCCCTGTTCTGGCCACGACCGTACTCGATGGTGCCTCACAACACCCACCCCCACCCGTACCTCAAGCATGCCCGAGCTCAGAGCCCGCCCCCGGGACAGCAGGTCCTCTTCATCCGGTGCGGCGCTCGCGGCGGCGCCGGGCCAGCTCGTCCACGGCCTGGGGCGCGGCCTGCGGCAGGTCGGCGCGCTCCTCGGGCGGGACGACACCGAGCGCCTCTTCCAACTCACGCCAGACATGGGCCAACGCCAGCCCGAACATGCCCTGGCCGCGCTGCATGAGGTCCACGACCTCCTCGGGCGAGGTGCACTCGTAGACACTGACCCCGTCGCTCATCAGCGTGATGCGGGCCAGGTCCTGGGCAGCACGCCCGCGCAGGTGGTCCACGGCCGTACGGATCTGCTGCAGGGAGATACCGGTGTCCAACAGGCGCTTGGCCACCTTGAGCAGAAGGATGTCGGGGAGGCTGTAGAGGGGGGCGTTCTGAGCACCGTTGCGCACACTCGGTTCCACCAGACCGGTTCTGGCCCAGTAGTCGAGTTGGCGGTAGGTCACGCCGGCAGCTGTACACGCTGCCGGGCCCCGATAACCGACGTCCATAGGCAGCGTCACCACGTCCTCTTCGCCGAGTAGGCCCCGCTGCCCCGCCAGTCGCAGCGCGGACCTCCGGTCCTGGGGATCCTGCTTGCCGCCCGCTACCGCCACGCCGACCTCCGGCTCCTCGTCCCACGGCGGCCTCGACAGGGGATCTCCGCTTGAGGGAACGGACGCGCCATGGGTTCTACTGCAACGACGGTAGGGCGAGGCAAAGGCAGCGTCAACGACGCCACACGGCGCGTCGCAGCGCGGGCAGGCGGAAGGCGCGGGCTCATCGGCCCACCCTGGGCCCACGGACGTCGATTCCGGCCCCCAAGGTCATGTCCTCCGACCAATCTATCATCGCTGAATCAGGCATTTTCGCAGATCACGACTGTGTCGGGCGGGCACGCGAGCGCCGGGCCCGAAGACGGGCCCGGCCCCGGTGGCAACACTCACGTCTTGCGGCCGAAGTCCTCGGGCGAGATGTTGTCGAGGAACTCGCGGAAGGCCTCGACCTGGTCCTCCTGCTCGTCGGGGATGGGTATGCCGGCCTCTTCGATCACGTCCTCGTGGGCGTAGATCGGGGTGCCGGTACGCAGTGCCAGAGCGATGGAGTCCGAGGGACGGGCGCTGACCTCCACCCCGTTGTCGAAGACGAGCTCGGCGTAGAAGATGCCGTCGGACAGTCCGGTGATACGGATCGCCTCCAGGCCGGTCCCGAGCGCGTCGAGCACGTCGCGGAACAGGTCGTGGGTCAGCGGCCGCGCGGGCGCCACCCCCTGTTGCGCCAGAGCGATGGCGGTCGCCTCCACCCCGCCGATCCAGATCGGCAGGTAACGCTCGCCGTCCGCCTCCTTGAGCAGGACGATCGGTTGGTTCGAAGGCATCTCAACCCGGACGCCGACGACCTCCATGTGTTTCACAGCGTCTCCGTCCCACGAGTCGTCATGCCGGATGGGCGCTCTCTTGCCTGCTCGTCATCGGATGCAGGATCCGAGGGCGAAATCGGCACCCTTCGTTACAAAGCTCTCCGGCGGCGGGGGGCCGCAAACCTCCGGCCCCCGCCGCACGGCAGGATCCGCTCAGCGGCGCGGTTTGGTCAACAGGACCATACGGAACTTACCGATCTGGACCTCGTCGCCGCCACCCAGCTCGGCCTCGTCGACCGGTTCGCGGTTGACGTAGGTGCCGTTGAGGCTACCGACGTCGCGCACACCGAAACCGTTACCGCGGCGGAAGAACTCCACATGGCGACGCGACACGGTCACGTCGTCCAGGAAGATGTCGCTGTTGGGATGGCGACCGGCGGTGGTCACGTCGCTGTCCAGCAGGAAACGGCTCCCGGCGTTGGGGCCGCGACGGACCACGAGCAGGGCCGTTCCGGGGGGAAGCGCGTCGGTGCTGCTCTGGTCCTCGCCCCCGGGTTCGTCCCCGGATTCCTCATCGTCCAGGACCTGGATGCCGGAGATCGAGATGGTGGATGTGACGTCTCCGGCGGAGTCCCCTCCCCCCTGGGGCCGAGGGCTCTGCTGTTCGGCCCTGCGGATGGGGGTTCCACAGTGGGAGCAGAAACGGGCATCATCCGCAACGGCGTGACCGCACTGCGTGCAGTAAACGCTCGACATAGGTCGGCTCGGCCTCCTACCGCACGGGGGCGGTGCTTGATTCGGCTGATCGGTGGCGCGTCCCCGGGCCGGTACGGACTCCTGGCCCGCACACCGCCGGGGACGAGGCGAGGCGGTTCGCCGTCGCTGCGGCGAGAGCACCTCGCACGTTCGGTCGCTAGGTCTCTTCCCCCATGTTGTACTCCTCGTCACCCTCCGGAGGTGTGTCCATCGCTGCGGAAGCCCCGGGCGGGTGGTGACTCGGCGCCAGGGAACACTCGACTTTAAACCATATCCCTGTCCAGACAGGGTTTTGCTCCTCCCAGGCCTGCCGTGGGAACCGGTCCCGGGACCGCCGTGCGGGCAGCGCCCGGGGCCCGGCCGGGGACCGGAGCAGTACGGCTCTGCACGGGACACCTGCTTCTGGTGCTGATGCGCCCGGGAGGCGTTTGGTTCTCCCCTCAACCAGGGAATTGCCGAAGTTCTTCCCGGCAGTGTCCTGTACTGCGACTTCGCCCCGAAAAACTCCGTTTTCGCCCGCGTGCGAGGCTTCGCCCCGCCCGGGCGGACCCGCCGGGGCGGGGCCGCCACCGGGTGACGGACCACGCCCCGCCGGCGGGATCAGCCCTCGGCCCGCTCCACGACTGCGGCCCACTCGTCGAGCAGACGGGACGCAGTGTCGGAGTCGGGACCTTCGGCCCAAAGATGGGTCACGGCCTCGGCGGTGTCCGGGAGCACCAGTGCCCAACTCCCGTCGGACTCGACCACACGCACACCGTCGGTGGTGTCCAGTTCCCGGTCCCCTGCGGCCTCCACGACCGAGCGCATGACGCTGCCCTTGATCGCCCACGGAGTGGGCACAGAACGGCGCAGCAGGTGCGCCTGAGGGATACGCCGGTCGATCTGTCCCACCGAGCGGCGGGAGCGCGCCACCAGCCCCAGGAGCCGCACGAAAGCGGCGATGCCGTCACTGGTGGGCCTGAACTCGGGCACGACGAAACCGCCGCGCCCGTCCCCGGCGAAGACGATGTCCTCGCCGCCCTCCCGCACCGTCCTGGTGAGCTCGTGGGTGGCCGTGGGTGTCCAGCGCACCCCGAGACCGTGCGAGGCGGCGACGGTCTCGGCGACACGGGTGGTGGTCACCGGCAGGACCACGGTGCCACGGCCGCGTTCGGCCGCCACCAGGTCCAGCACCGCCAGCAGCGCACGGTCGTTGTCGATCAGTGAGCCGTTCTCGTCGACGATGGAGAGCAGTTCGGCCACCGGGTCGAACCGGACCCCGAAGTCCGCGTTGGACCCGGCCACGAGCTCACCCAGGCGTTCCAGATCGCGCGTCTTCTTGGCGTCGGTGTCGGTGGGCGAGTCCTCGTCCAGCCGGTTGTTGACGGTGAGGACGTCCACCCCGAGCCGCCCGAGCAGGGAGGGCAGGATCAGCGAGCTGGTGCCGCCGGCGCAGTCGACCACGACCTTGAGCTCGGCATCGGCCACCCCGGAGGTGTCCACCGAGCGCAGCAGGTCGTGTGCGTAGGTCTCCACGTTGCGTGAGGGGAAGGACAGCTCCCCGATCTCGCCGGGGAAGGCCCGCCGGTACTCGGCCCGGGAGAAAACGCGGTCGAGCTTGCGCTGGGCGCCCGGCGACAGGTCGGCCCCGTCACCGTCGAGGAAGACGATGTCGACCGACTCCGGATCACCGGGGCTGGTGCGCACGGTGATACCCCCGGCGACCTCGGCCTTGCCGGTGATGAAACGGGCCACCGGCAGCGCCACCACCTCCAGGTCGCGCACCTCGATGGCGGCGGCCGTCAACGCGCTGATGATGGCGCGCTTGAGTGTGCGCGCACCACGGGAGACATCACGCGAGGTGGTGACGATCGCACCCTTCTTGAGGGTGGTGGCGTAGGCGTTGGCCAGGCGCACGGCCAGTTCCGGTGTGATCTCGACGTTGATCAGCCCCGAGACGCCGCGGGGGCCGAACAGGGACCGCTGGCCCCTGGACTCCCAGACGACGTTGGAACCGACCACCGCCCCGGCCTCGATGGTCTTGAAGGGGTAGACCTTGACGTCGTTGTGCACGTAGGCCTCGGACTCGATGACGCAGTCCTCGCCCACGACCGCGCCCTCCTCGACCCGCACCGCGGACATGATGTCGGTGTTCTTGCCGACCACCGTGCCGCGCAGGTTGGCTCCGCGCCCGATGAAGACGTTGTCGTGCAGGACGGTGCGGTGGGCGAAGGCCTCCGCACGCACGACGGCGTTGCTGCCCACGACGGTGTACTCGCGCAGCTCCGCGCCGGCCTCGATCTTGGCGTAGTCACCGACGTAGAGCGGACCCTTGAGGACGGCGCTGCGGTCGACCTCGGCGCCCTCCCCGACCCAGACCCCGGGTGAGACCTCGAACCCGTCGATCTCGACGTCGACCTTGCCGGACAGGACGTCGGCCTGGGCGCTCAGGTAGCTCTCGTGGGTACCCACGTCCTCCCAGTAACCGTCGGCGACGTATCCGTAGAGGGGCTCGCCCTCGGCCAGGAGTTCGGGGAAGACGTCACCGGACCAGTCCACGACCTCGTTCTCGGCCACTCTTTCGAGGACCTCGGGCTCCATGATGTAGATACCGGTGTTGACGGTGTCGGAGAAGACCTGGCCCCAGGTGGGTTTCTCCAGGAACCGCTGGATACGCCCCTGGTCGTCGACGATGATGATGCCGAACTCGAGCGGGTTGGGCACCCGCTTGAGGGCGATGGTGACCTTGGCGCCGCTCTCGCGGTGGAAGCGGACCATGTCGGTGAGGTCGATGTCGGTGAGCGCGTCACCGGAGATGACCATGAAGGGTTCGCCGCGCAGGTACTCCTCGGCGTTCTTCACACTGCCGGCGGTGCCCAGCGGCACCTCCTCGGCGACGTAGTTCAGCTCCATGCCGAGTTCCTCGCCGTCACCGAAGTAGTTGCGGATCAGTGTGGCCAGGAACTGCACGGTCACGACGGTCTCGGAGAAGCCGTGCCGGCGGAGCAGACGCAGCACGTGCTCCATGATGGGCTTGTTGACCACCGGGAGCAGCGGTTTGGGCTGGTTGGCGGTCATGGGCCGCAGGCGCGTGCCTTCGCCCCCGGCCATCACAACGGCCTTCATGGCAGGCGCGGGGTCCTCGGTGGAAGCGGCCCCGGGCTCGGTCGGGGTACTCATCGCCGGAACCTCCGTACGGCCGCGCGTGCGGGGGACCTGGTGGGTTCGTGCGGTAGGCGACGTGCACCACTGCGCACGGCGGGACATGTTCTCATGCGGAGACGACACTCCCTTTCATCCGGATGGACTCGGGGTGAGCCTTCCCGCGCTCCGTCAGCGGTCTCCGGCACCTCCGGGCCGGCGCGATCCGTCCCGGCCGTGACCCGGGGCACCTTCGTCGGAGACCTCTCGGGGAGCATCCACGCGATCGGTGCGTTCCTCACGTCGGGTCCGCGCGATCAGACGCAGCCCCTGTACGGCGTAGAGCAGTCCGGCCCACCAGTAAAGAGCCGTTCCCCACAGCGCGAAGGCCCAACCCATGATTCGGGCTCCGTCTCCCACGGCCCCGGGGTATCCGGCCAGGAACAACAGGGGGAAAGCGTAGAGCAGGCACAGAGTGGCGGCCTTGCCGGCGAAGTTGACCGGGAGCGGACCGTAGCCGAAGTGGCGCAGCAGCGGCAGGGCCCCGATGATGAGCACGTCGCGCAGCACGAGGATGGCCATGAGCCACCACGGCACGATCCCGCGTACGACCAGTCCCAGCAGCGCGGCGAAGATGTAGAGGCGGTCGGCCAGGGGATCGAGGATCTGTCCCAGCTTGGTGGCCTGGTTCCAGGCGCGGGCGATCTTGCCGTCCAGCCAGTCGCTGAGCCCGGCCAGGGCCAGCACGGCCAGGGCCAGCACATCGGCCCTGGGCACGAGGACGAGCCACAGGAACAGCGGCACACCCAACAACCGGAGCATGCTCAGGATGTTGGGGACCGTCCAGATGCGGTCGCTGACCGCCGGGTCGCCCACATCGCCCCCCGCAGTGAAACTGCCGTCGTGTTCCGATCTCCCCATGGCGCCAACGATAGCCGCCGGGTACCCGGTGGACAGCCAGGGATCCGGACACCGGTTCCACCGCTGCTGCCACCCGGCCCCCTGGTGCAAGGGCGCTCCTCCGTGCGCGGCTGGGCGGGGGCGGCCCGCCCGACGGCCGTGCCGTCTTGTGCAGGGGCTGCCTGCGGGGTCGGTCGGCCTGTGACGGGTGGGCCAGGACTCACCACAACCCCCGTCCGGACCCCGTGCGGGAGGCGGTGCGGGGCCGGAGTGATTCAGAAAACACGGCCGAGCTCCCGCAGCGCACTGATGCCGGTCGGTTCGCTCTCGCGTAGTCCCAGTTCGACCACCCCCAGGGCGTCGAAACGCTCCCGGGTGGCCCGTAGCGCCTCGACGGTGTCGGGCCCCGCCGTACCGTGGCCGGGGATCTGGTTGACCACGACCGGGGCCAGCCCGAAGCCGGCCTCGGAGAGTTGCTCGGCGGCGCGTGCGGTCTCGGCCAGGACCATGCGCCGGGCCAGGGTCACCAGCATCACCTGGGAGTCCTGCCGCAGGAGCACGGCAGCGCGTTCCAGCCGGTGGCGCCGTTCGTTGAGGCGTTTGAGGAGGGGGTCCTCGGCCATGTCCGGGCCGCGGTCGGAGACCACGTCGGCGAAGGCCTCGGCCCGCGCGGCCTTCTCCCGTTGGCGGGTCAGCCCCATCACCCACGGGGTGAGCAGGGTCGGCAGGTTGAGCAGGCGCAGCAGGTGGCCGGTGGGGGCGCTGTCCACGACCAGTGCGTCCCAGCGGTCACCGACCTCCTCCATCCGGTCGACGAGCAGGTCGGCCAGGGCCGACTCGGCCATGCCGGGGCTGGAGCCGGCCTGCTTCAGGTGCCGGTGCACCGCAGGCATGATCTCGTGCGGGACCGCGTCCTGGGCGTCGTCGGCGACCTGGGCGATACGGCGTTGTACGGCCGCATCGGCGTCGGGTTCGGCCGCCCACAGGTCCGGGGCCACCTGGACGGGGACGTCGCCCAGGCCGCGTTCCAGGGCGTCTCCCAGGGAGTGCGCCGGGTCGGTGGAGATCACCAGGGTCCGGAGCCCCTGCCCGGCCAGGGTCAGGGCACGGGCGGCAGCCAGTGTCGTCTTGCCGACCCCGCCCTTGCCGCCGACGAAGGTGATGGGCGCGCTCAACAGCATCCTCCCGGGCCCCCGAAGTCCTCCCGCCCCATGCGCTGATGCCATTCGTGCAGGTCGGCCACCATGTACGGGATCAGGTCCAGGGTCTCGTAGGCGACGGGGTTGTCCACCCCCAGGGTCTCGGTGAGCAGCAGGGCGCGCAGGGTGTCCTGCTGGGTACGGGCCTCGCGCTGCCGGGCGTGGCCCCAGCGCGCCTCGAAGACCTGCTGGTGGAAACCCTCGAAACGGCGCCAGGCCCGCACGGTACGGCGCCAGGCCCGGCTCAGTCGGCCGGGCCCGGCGCCCGGGTCCTCGGGGCTCACGCGATGCCCTCCCGCGTGTGGTCCCGTCCGGTGCGGTGCACCTTACTTCTCCTCCTCCCGGCGTTCCCGGGCCGTGGAGTCGCCGCTCCCGGTTTCGGGGGTCCCCTTGCCGGAGCCGACGACCGTGCTGCCTTCGACGGCGACCTGGTCGGTCTCGGCGGAGGGGTCGATCGGGTCGGCGGTGCCCTTGAAGGTGCCGCGCAGGGCCAGGAAGGACTCCACGATCATCCACAGCGCCAGGAGCAGGATGACCGAGTCCAGCGGCGCCAGCAGGAACACGTCCAGTGCGCTGCCGGTGTCGATGAAGCCGAGGAGCTGTTCGACGAGCGCCCAGACCGTCATGAACAGCAGGAACACCAGCGGGACGAGGATCATGACCGGGTTGCGGCGGCGCTTGGCCACCCAGACCGCGATGACGGCCAGGGCCAGTCCGGCGGTGAGCTGGTTGGTGGTTCCGAAGAGCACCCACAGCGTGCCCAGCGCGAAGTCGCCGGGCACCATGGCCAGGCCGAAGGGCAGGGCCACCGCGACCAGGGTGGTGATGTTCAGGTTGCGGGAGAAGCCGCGGAAGGCGCGGTTGGCGGTGCTCCCGGTCTCGAACCGGTCCGCCGCCAGGAGCGACATCTCCTGCAGGATGTAGCGCTTGAGCCGGACCGCGGTGTCCAGGGTGGTCACGGCGAAACTGACGATGATGAGCGCACCGAAGACCTGCGCGGTGTCCTCGGGGAGGCCGAGGTTGCCGGCGAAGCCCGCCACACCGTCGACGAACATGCCCTGCGGGTCGGCCCCCGCGTCCTCCCACGTGGCGTAGAGGCCGGACCACTCCATGCCCTGGTTCCCGCTGAAGAGCATCACCCCGGCGGTGCAGGCCAGGATCGAGGCCAGGGCCAGGGAGCCCTCCCCGAGTGCGGCCATGTAGCCCACGTAGCGGGAGTCGGGCTCCTTCTCGACCTGCTTGGAGGTGGTGCCCGAGGCGACCAGGCTGTGGAAGCCCGAGACCGCGCCGCAGGCGATGGTGACGAACAGCAGCGGGAAGATCGAGGGCGAGTCGGCCGGGACGTCCTCGCGCAGGAGCGGCGCGGCGATGGTGTTCATGCCCACGAGGACACCGGCGGCGATCACGACCAGCGCCACGACCATCTGGTGCTGGTTGATGTAGTCGCGCGGCTGCAGCAGCATCCACACCGGCAGGCGGGAGGCGATGTAGGCGTACAGGAACAGGACGAGGATCCACAGCACGGTGGTGCTGATGCCGGTGGCCTCGGCGACCGGGTCCAGGGTCAGGGGCAGGAGTTGGCCCAGCGGGATGCAGGAGTAGAGCAGGACCAGTGCGACCAGGGAGGGGACCAGGGCGGGGGTGCGCCTGCGGTAGACGATCTGGCCGACGGCGATGGCCAGCGGCAGGGTCAGGGCGGTCGGGAGAACGGCCTCGGGGTGCTGCTCCAGCAGACCGGCCACGACGATGGCGAAGACCGCGTTGACCATCGTGACCAGGAAGAAGATGATCAGCAGGAACAGCACGCGCGCACGCCGGCTGATGACGTCGCCGGCCAGGGTGCCGATACTGCGGCCCTTGTGGCGGACCGAGACGGCGATGGAGCCGAAGTCGTGGGCACCGGCGGCAAAAACAGTCCCCAGTACCACCCACAGCAGAGCGGGGCCCCACCCCCAGAAGACCGCGATCGCCGGACCCACGATCGGGGCCGCACCGGCCACGGAGATGAAGTGGTGGGCCAGCACGATGTGCTTGTTCGTCGGGACGAAATCCACACCGTCGTTGTAGGCGTGTGCCGGGGTGACGAAGGACGGTTCCAACGCATAGACCCGTTTGGCCAGGTAGACGGAGTAGAAGCGGTATCCCAGGGCGAAGAGCGCCAGGGTACCGAGGAGTACCGCTGCTGCGGGCATAGGGGGAGACGTCCTCACTGCTAGCTGTCCCGAATGCTGGGACGTGGAAAAGGTACCCAGGTGGGGCCCGGTCCCTTAAGGTGCCACAGAAGTTAACATGTGTGGTACCCCTCCGAAAGGGACGCCTTGTGCAGGACTTTCACGATCTGTGGCGACGCTCCTCGGTCGCCGAACTGAGTTGGCTCACCCCCGGCGGCCCGTGCGGCATTCCCGTGGTGCCGTTGGAACACGAGGGCCGCCCGTGTGCCGCCCTGCCGCTGTCCCTGCTGGCCGAGATCGACTCCCTGCCGGGGCGGGCCGCGTTCAGCGTGACCGTCCCGGGGGTGGCCGGCCCCGAGCGCCCCGGGCAGGTGGCCGTGGGTCCGGTCCAGGTCCACCATGATCCGCGCGGAAAGGTTTTCGGCGGAGAACTCGTGGAACAGGAAGCGCACAAACATCCGCCCACCCGTCTCCGCGCCGGCAGCCTTCTGGCGCGCAACGAGAATTGGTGGTGGATGGGACGCGCCGTGGTGACCCTTTCCGAGGCCGAGACCGTCCACACTGTGAGACCACGGGCTTGGGCCCACCACGCTCTGCTGGTGCGCGAGGAGCGCGGCGACACGGCGGTGCGGGTGGTCTCCTCCCCCGACTGGTCACCGGGCGGCGGCACGCCTCTGCAGCTGCAGGACCGCGGCGGCACCGCACTCGAGGGGCGGGGCGAACCGGTTCTGGTCCTCGGCCACCAGGCCAGCCCCGACTTCGAACGCTGGGAGCGCTGGACCCGCCGGGGCCGGCTCAACGGCCAGGAACTGACCGTGGCCGGCTCCGAGGGTGGTCCCGACCCCTCCCCCGAACCGTTCGGGTGGCTGGGGCGCCTGCGCAACCACCGCGAGGTCGGGCGGGCGTGTGCGGCCGGGGTGAGCGAGGTGGAACGCCGCGAGCGGCTCTGACCCCTCGGGGACGTACCGGCCTTGCTCACCCCAGGATGTAGCCGGCCTCGCGCAGGCCCGAGAGCATCGCGCCGTGCACGGTGGCCGCGTGTTCGACCTCGGTGGCCTCCCCCGCGAAGAAGACCCGTTCTGCGACCGGCTCGGCCAGCAGCCTGCGGTCGGCGTCGGAGGAACCCACGGCCGTATAGGAGAAGCTCCCCCGGGCAAAAGGATCCGCCATCCAGTCGGTCAGCAGGTGGTCGACCGGATCGGGCGCCTTACGGAACATCTTGCGGATCGAGGCCATGGCGTGCTCGACGGCCTCGCCCTCCTGCATCCCTTCCAGGGAGCGGGCCGCCTGCCCTCCGTTGCGGCAGACCAGGACGGGTGCGCCCAACACGCGCTGGGCGGCGTACCAGTGGAACCAGGTTCCCGATTCGGTACCCAGGTGCACCAGGACCTCGGCATCTCCCCAGAAGACCTGGTCGAAACGGAGGAAGAGTTTCTCCAGGCGCCCGTTGCCCAAGCGTTCGATCGCCCCGGTCTTCTCCCAGGGCAGTTCCGGTTCGAACTCGACCTGGCCGGCCTTGAGCACGCCCAGCGGCAGGGTGAGCAGGACCCGGTCGGCGGTCAGGGTCTCCTCACCCCCGGGCCCTTCCACCCGCACGTGTGCGCCGTCCTCGTCGTGGGAGACCGAGAGGACCGTGTGCTCCAGGCGCACGTCGAGGCCGCGGGCGAGATGATCGGTCAACCGGCCCATCCCGTCGGGAAAGACCACGTCGTCGCCGCTGAACTCGTTCATGGCGCGCATCGACGAGAAGGCGACCTCCTCGGGCTGGGCCCCGTGGTCGGACTCGATGATGCGGTGAGCGATCTCCTTGGCATCGCGCGCGCGGCCGCGGAAGAGGTTGGCGTCCAGGAGTGCCTGGTCGATGCCCTCCGCCATGGACTCGCGCCTACCGGCACCGACGGTGGTCCAGTACATGTGTTCCTGCAGGAGGTTGACGTCCTCCATGTTGCGCCGGTGCCGGTCGAAGAGCAGGCGCCGCCCCTTGGGGTCGTAGGCGGTCTCGGTGGAGCGGTTGAAGACGGCGGTGCGCGTCCCCGTCTCCCGGACCAGGTTCGCCAGCGGGTTGCTCTCCTCGCTGTGCATCCAGGAGGCCCCGGCGTCCAGGACGGTCCCCTCCTGGTCGCGCACGGAGTGGATCCGCCCGCCGGTACGGTCGCGCCCCTCGACCACGGTGACACGCTCGCCCCCTTCGGCCAGGCGGTCCGCGGCGGCCAGCCCGGCCATGCCGGCGCCGACGACAAGGGTGTGCCCGCGCCCCGGCGCGGACTCCCTGCCGCGCGGTTCGGGCTCGGTGCGCCCTGGTCGGCCGCCGGCGGCCTCCTCCCCGGTACTGTCCTCGCTGGTGTCCTCCCGGTCAGCCATACGCTCCCCCTCCGTGCTCGTGCCCCAGAGCCTGCAACCCCCGACGGCCTGCGACGGAAGGCCTTGCCCGAACAGACCCTGAGCGCGGTCGTGTGTTGCGTCCGCAGGACACGCCCGGGCCGGTGGGGCGCGCTCACCCCACCGGCCCGGGCCCCGGTCATGTCTGCGCGGGCGGGTTTCCTTCCTCGTCCTCCAGCTCGATGCGTTCGCTCTGGCGTGTGCCCTGCACACGCTCCTCATGGCTGACCATGCGCTTGCGCACGTGGACACGTTCGACGGGGACCTGGTGTTTGGAGACCACGACCCGCTCCTCGTAGAGGGTGAAGACCTCTTCGCCCTCGGCGATGGCGGCTTCGAAGCCCTCGCCCTCCTCCACGGGCCGGCGCTCGATGTCGAGCTCCTCGTGGCGCAGGGTCACCGTCTCCTCGAAGTCCTCGTCGTCGACGTACTTGCGCATACGGACCTGGCCGGTCTCCACGCGTTCGACACCGATGTCGACCTGCTCCTCGGACCGGGTCATCGTGATGTCGTCGACGGAGTCGGCCTGGTAGGGCACTCCCGCGGTGCCGGGGCTCTGATCGGCGTCCGTGCGTCCGGCCGTCGGGACGGTGTCGGGACGCCGTGCGGATCCGGCCGCGGCCTCACCGGTCGTCCCGGGGCCGGTGCGCGCATCCTCCGCGGACATGACCCCGGGCATGCCCGACTCGGTGATCTGGTCCTCGGTCCCGGTGGCGTCGGCGTCCGGTTCGGTGGCGGCCATCGGCGGGGCCGTCTCGGCGTGTTCGTCGCCCACGGCCATCGAGGCATCGGCCTCGGAGTAGCCGGTCCCGGGCGCTGTGCTGTCGTCGCTCTCGCGGTCCGTTCCCGGCCCCTCGGACTGGCCCCTCTCGTGCCGTCCTCCCCGTTGGTCGGGGACCGTGCCGCGTTCGGCGTAGTAGTCCCTGACCTCCGCTTCGGTCTCCGGTGAGATGTGGGCCCCCGACTCGACATGCGGCGCGTCCTTGACGGTGGCCTTGTCGTAGGGGACCTGGAGGTCCTCCTGCTGCGGTTGGGCGCCCTGCAGCGGCACCAGGGTCTCCTTGCGCCCGAACAACCCTGTGTGCACCGAGACCCAGCTGGGTTCGTTGGTGCGGTCGTCCAGGTAGACCTGGTTGATCTTGCCGACGCTGTGCCCTTCTCCGTCCAGGAGCTGGTGTCCGATGAGGTTCTCCGGCCTGAGATCGTCTGCCACGGTCTTCCCCGTTCTTGGATGGTGCACGGGACTGGAGCGCCTGCGGGCCCCCGTCGGTATCGGGGCCCGAGGGTCACCCGCACCGCACTGGGCGGTCTCATACCCGTAACTACCAGGCACGACGATGCCGGGCCCACAGTGTGGACAGAACCCATGCCCAACCTTGACGCGTTCTTGGTCCGGCACGGGTGCGCACACGAGCGCGCCCGCCGCCGGAAGGACCGGCGACGGGCGCGTGGTTCGTGGGGGCGCTGCTCAGACCTTGCGCCACTCGGGCACCCAGGCCCCGTCCTCCACGGTGTAGTCGCCGAAGAACGCCGGAGCCTCCTCCTTCAGGAGGGTTCCGATGCGGTCGAACAGCAGGCGGATCTCCTCCTCCGCGCCGGGCGCGGTACGGGCCTCGATGGCATGGCGCAGGGTGCGCACGTTGGCGGTCCACACCAGGCCGGTGGCCACGCCCTCGGGCGCGAAACGACGCATGAAGGAGGTCTTGTGCTTCTTCTCCGCGAATTTGACCCCGTCGTCGTCCAGTCCGAAGTGCTCGGCCATCCAGAACTGGAACTCTTCCATCTTCTGGAGCATCTCGGTGGCGCGTTCCATGAGCTCGGGGTCGTCCTCGGCCCAGTCGGGGAACCAGAACGGCAGGTCGGTCAGGCGCACGAAGCGCAGCGACTCCTGGGAGACGGCGACGCCGGGGCGGTGGCGGATCAGTTCGTGGGTGAGCACACGGGAGACGTTGTGGAGCACGAAACTGAAGCTGGTGTGTTCCAGGACCGAACCGTGCATGCTGCGCAGCAGGTTGCCCAGGTAGGCGTCCTGGTCGGCGCGCACACGCGTGACGTTGGGGTTCAGGCCCGGTTCCCAGGAGCGGTAGCACAGGCGTCCCGCGAACTCGGCGAGGTTCTGCGGGTCGTTGAGGTGGGCGTCGAGCTCACCGCGGTCGAACCGTTCCAGCCACGCTTGGCCGCCGACCTCCTCGAGGTACTCGGAGATGGCCTCGTAGTCCACCTGTGGACGCGCGACCAGTCGCACCTGCGGCTCGACCCTCTGCACTGTTTGCCTCCCGTCGATACTCCCCCGCTCCGGGCACGCGTGAGCGCCGTGGCCTGCTTTTTCCAGGGCACGGTTGCACGGGTGGGGCGGGGCTGAACAGCCTCGTACGAGGGTACACCGCCCGGGCCCGGGACCTGGACCGTTCGGAGCACGGCCCGGGCCCCGCCGACCGGGTCAGAAACCGTAGAAGTAACCGGGTGTGAGGGCGAGTCCGACGACGATGAGGATGATCCCCCACAGGAGCTGCCCTCGGATCACCCCCAGCACGCCGGAGACGAGAACGATGATGCCCAGGATTGTCAGTAGGAGTCCCATGTCCGTCCTCTGACCGGGTTACAGAAAGATCAAACACACCCCAAGCACAGAAAACGGGTCATGCTCCCTCACCGGCGCGCGGAACGCAGGGCACGGGCCACGATCTCCTCCCCCACCCCGGCGGTGAGGATCGACTCGGGGTGGAACTGCACCGCGGACCATCCCGCGGCCGCGTCCTCGATCCCCATGACGACCGGCTCCTCCCCCGGTTCTCCTTCGAGTGCCGCGGTGACCTCGTAGCCCTTGACCAGCTCGGGCAGCGTGTAGGTGGAGTGGTAGCGCGCGGCGGGGAAGCACTCGTCCTCGCCCAGGCCACTCAGCAGCCCCCCGCCCGAGACCCGGACCCTGCCTGGTTTGCCGTGCACCGGCGCCTCCAAGGTGCGCAGCTCGCCGCCGGCGTGCTCGACCATGCCCTGCAACCCCAAGCACACGCCCAGGACCGGCAGTTCGCGGGCGGCCAGCTCGTCGAGCAGCTCGTTCATGCGGAAATCGCTCGGCAACCCCGGTCCCGGGGAGAGCACCACGAGGTCGGGTGCCGACCGGTCCAGGAGTTCGGGGGCGAACCCGTAGCGCACGGTCGTGACCTCGGCCCCGTGGCGGCGCACGTAGTCGGCGAGGGTGTTGACGAAGGAGTCCTCGTGGTCGACGAGCAGGACCCGCATCCCCTCGCCCGCGCCGGCGCCGGACGGTGCGGGCGCGGGCTCGGCCTGTGCGGGGCCGCGGTCGGGGTCCTCGCACAGGGCGAGGGTCTCCATGAGCGCCCGGGCCTTGAGGAAGGTCTCCCGCTCCTCGGCCTCGGGGTCGGAGTCGTAGAGCAGGGTGGCGCCGGTGCGCACCGAGGCGACCCCGTCCCGGATGTGGGCGGTGCGCAGGGTCAGGCCGGTGTTCATGGAGCCGTCGAAGTTGAGGGCACCGACCGCTCCCCCGTACCAGCGCCGGGGGCTGGACTCGTTCTGCTCGATGAAGCGCATCGCCCAGGTCTTGGGGGCTCCGGTGACGGTGACCGCCCACATGTGGGTGAGGAAGGCGTCCAGGGCGTCGAAGTCGCGGCGCAGGGTGCCCTCGATGTGGTCGACGGTGTGGATCAGGCGTGAGTACATCTCGATCTGGCGGCGGCCGATGACACGCACGCTGCCCGGTTCGCACACCCGGGACTTGTCGTTGCGGTCCACGTCGGTGCACATGGTCAGCTCGGACTTCTCCTTGTCCGAGGACAGCAGCTCCTGGATGTTCTCGGCATCGCCCAGCGCGTCCTCGCCGCGGCGGATGGTGCCCGAGATCGGGCAGGTCTCCACCCGCTGTCCCTGGCCGGGCCGCCCGCTGACGCGCACGAACATCTCCGGTGAGGCCCCGACCAGGTACTCGCCCGAGCCGAGGTTGAAGAAGAACTCGTAGGGGGCGGGGTTGCGCTCGCGCAGCGTCTCGTAGAAGCGGGCCGGCGAGGAGCACCGGGCGTAGTTGCGGTGTCCGGGCACGACCTCGAACAGGTCGCCGCGGCGGAAGCGCTCCTTGGCTCGGGCGACCACCTGGGCGTAGGAGCCGGGTTCGGGACCGTCCGGGACCTCGGCTGCGCGCAGGGCCGGGGTCGCAGCGGTGTCCCGGGCCAGGCCCTCGGTGCTCGCCTCGGCGCGGCTGCCGTCGCCGGGGACGGTGAACTCGTAGGTGTAGCGCACGCACGTCTCGCGTTTGCGGTCGCGGACCACGAGCGCGTCGGGCAGGTGCAGGACGAGGTCGCGGTCCTCCGGGTCGCGTTCGATGTGGCGTTCGACCGGCTCGAACTGGAAGGCGAGGTCGTATCCGAAGGCGCCGTAGAGCCCGAGGTTGGGGTCCTCGGGGCTGGACATGGCCTCGATCAGGGCCCGCAGGGCGGTGAAGACGCTGGGGCGGCGGCTGCGTTCCTCCTCGGTGAAGAAGGTGCCGGGCTCGGGTTCGGCGACGGTGAGGGCGACGCGGTCCTCGGTACTCGTGTGCAGCGGGGCGACGGTGGTCAGCGCCTGGGCCAGGAAGGGCAGCAGGACCCGACCGCGTGCGTTGAGGGCCTCGACGGTGACATCGCGCTCGCGGGTGGAGACCTCGATGCAGGGGTCGACGTAGCCCAGGTGCCAGCGATCGTAGCGGCCCGGATACTCCATGCCGGAGGAGAGGACGCCCCCGCGGCGGTGTTCGACGTCCTGCACGAGCCGGCGGAGAACGTCGGGGTCGCACGGGGCGGCGTGGCGGTGGACGGTGATCCCGCCCTGGGTGCGGTGGGTGCTGGTGTGCTCGTCGCTGGGCTTCACGGCCGGTCCTTTGCGGAAGCTGGTCGGTGGGACCGCGTGACCGGGGGCCGTGGACACGAAGAACGACCGCCGGTGCGGGGCGGTCGCTGTCTCGGGTGTACGCGAACTCCTCGAGCGCCGCCTAGAGGCGGCGCCACCACTGGGTGGGGTTCACGTTTGCCATGGCCACGAGTGTAGCTGCTGTGCGCGGCGCTGGGGAGAGGAAGGCGGGCGCGAGTCGCACGGGGAGAGCGAACGCACACGGGCCCTTCCGAGAACACGGACCTGAAGACACGAAAAAGGAACTCCGTGCTAGAATGCGGAGCTCTTCAGCTCAGAAGAGTTAATTTCACACCTATTCCATGGTCAGGATATCACGCTCATGAACCACGGTCAATCAGAGACGGAGAGCACCGCCGGCGCTTCCGCGGAACGCACGGCCCTGGCCACCGAACAGGCCCGGGTCGACCGGATGTACGAGCGCCTGGACGAACTGCGGGAGAACACCGAAGGCCGGCTCGCGGAGGCCCACGCCCAGGACCGCACCGGCTACGCGGCGCTGGAGGAGCGCGAGACCCGTGCCTTCGAGCACGCCCGGCGCCGTGCCCAGCTCGGTTCGGTCGAGGAAGGGCTGTGCTTCGGCCGCATCGACCTGGCCCTCCCCGGCGACGAGGAGGCCGAGGCCCGCTACGTGGGCCGCATCGGTCTGCGCGACCGCGAGTACGAGACGATCCTGGTGGACTGGCGCGCACCGGCCGCGCGCCCCTTCTACGCGGCGACCCCGTTCGACACCCAGGGCGTCACCCGCCGCCGCAGCCTGCGGGTGCGGCGGCGCCGGGTGGTGGGCCTGGACGACGACGTGCTCGACCCCGAACGCCTCTCGGAGTCCGACCGCTCCGGGCTGGTGGGCGAGGCCGCCCTGCTGGACTCGTTGCAGCGCGGGCGCACCGGACGCATGGGCGACATCGTGGCGACCATCCAGGCCGAACAGGACCGGGTCATCCGCGCCCCGTTGTCGGGGATCATGGTGGTCCAGGGCGGCCCGGGCACCGGCAAGACCGTGGCGGCCCTGCACCGTGCCGCCTACCTGCTCTACACCCACCGCAGGGTCCTGGAACGGCGCGGTGTGCTGGTGCTGGGGCCCAACCCGGCGTTCCTGCGCTACATCGGTGACGTCCTGCCCGCCCTGGGCGAGAGCGAGGCGGTCATGCGCACCCTCGGCGAGCTCGTGCCCGGGGTGAGCGCCACCGGACACGAGGACCACGAACGCGCCCGGGTCAAGGGGTCGGCACGGATGGTCGACCTGGTGCGGGAGGCGGTCCGGGACCGTCAGCGCACCCCGGAGCAGGCCTTCGGCACCGAGGACCTGCACGTGGCCACCGATGCCGGGACGGTGACCGTTCCCGGTTCCACCTGCGCACACGTGCTGGAGACCGCGCGCGGCCTGGGCCTGGCGCACAACGTCGCCCGCAAGTACGTGGTCACCACCCTGCTGCAGGAACTGGCCCGGGCCGAGTCGCGCCTGCTCGAGCGGCCGTTGGACGAGCAGGACCTGCCTTTCCTGGCCGAGCGGCTCTGGTTCGAGGACCCGGTCCACGCGGCGTTGGAGGCCCTGTGGCCGTACCTGACGGCGCAGCAGCTGCTCGAGGAGCTCTGGAGCACTGCCGGGACGCTGGAGCGTGTGGGCGAACGCGCCGGGCTGCCGGTGCACGAGCGGGTCCTGTTGGCCCGGAGGCCCGGTGCTCCGTGGACGGTCGAGGACGTCCCCCTGCTGGACGAGGCCGCCGAACTCCTGGGGGAGGACAACAGCGCCGAGCAGGCGGCCCGGCGGCGCAGGCGTGCCGAACAGGAGGAAGAGGTGCGCTACGCACGCGGCGCCCTCGAGCTCACCGGGATGCACGAGGACAACCGGATCGAGGTCGCCGACTTCGCCGAGTTCCACCACGGCGGCGGCCCCGGACGCACCACCGCCGAACGGGCCGGGGCCGACCGTGAGTGGGCCTACGGGCACGCCGTGGTCGACGAGGCCCAGGAACTGTCCGCCATGGGCTGGCGCGCCGTCGTGCGCCGGGTGCCGACCCGGTCGTTGACGGTGGTGGGCGATCTGGCCCAGACCGGCGGCGCGGGCGGAGCGGGGTCCTGGACCCGGGCTCTGGAACACCACGCCCCGGGCAAGGTGCACGTGGAGCACCTGCGCGTCAATTACCGCACCCCCGCTCCGATCATGGCGGTGGCCGCGGACGTCCTGGCCCGGGCCGAGCCCGGGCAGGAACCGCCCGAGTCGGTGCGTACCGAGGGCGATGCCCCGCGCGCCGTCGCACTGGAGGATTCCTGGGAGGAGGACCTGCCGGGGTTGGTCGCGGAGGAGCTCGCCGCGATCGGTGAGGGGCGTCTGGCACTGATCACCGCGGACCGCCTGGTCGAAGGGGTCGCCGAGGCCGTTCCCGGGGCGGCTCGTCCGGGGCCCGGGCGCGACGCTCTGTCCCATGAGGTGGTGGCGCTGACCGCGACCGAGGCCAAGGGGCTGGAGTTCGACTCGGTGCTCGTGGTCGATCCGGGGGCGGTACTGGAGCAGCCGCGCGGGGCCAACGACCTGTACGTGGGGCTCACCCGTGCCACTCGGCGCCTGACGGTGGCGCACCCGGGTGAGTTGCCCCCGGTGTTGGACCGGTTGCGGGAGGCGGCCGGGCACTGATCCACGTCCGGACCGGTGCGTGCGGGAGGCCCGCGCGCGAGCCTCCCGCACGCTCCCCCGGGGTCGGGGACCGGCCCTGGCCTGTGAACTTCTGTGCATGTACGTTGGCAGAGCACGTCTCTGTACGTACAATCTGTACGGACAATATGCGTCACGCCCCGGGAACAGCCACGCCCGGGGACTCCTGCGAACGGACACTCATGCGCGACAACCACGGGTCACCGGTCCCGCTCTTCCACTGGATGAACAAGATCCCCGGCGGGGCGATGCTCATCCCCCTGGTCCTGGGCTCGGTCATCGGCACCTTCGCCCCGGCCGCCCTCGACATCGGCAGCTTCACCACCGCGCTGTTCAAGGACAGCGCCATGCCGCTCATCGCACTGCTGATCTTCGCCACCGGGACCCAGGTCAGTCTGCGTACCAGCGGGCCCGTCCTGGCCACCACCGGTGTGGTCCTGCTCGGCAAGAGCCTGCTGCCCGGCCTGCTCATCATCGCCCTGGCCGCGCTCACCGGGCCCGAGGGTGTGCTGGGCATCTCCGTGCTGGCGATGCTGGCCGCCGCCACCAACGCCAACGGCGGACTGTGGCTGGCCATCACCGGCCAGTACGGGCGTGCCCAGGACCGCGGCGCCTACATCGCCGGCGCCGTCAACGACGGCCCCTTCTTCGCCCTGCTGTTCATCGGCGCCTCCGGGCTGGGGCAGATCCCCTTCGTGACCCTGCTCGCCGCGATCGTGCCGTTCCTGCTCGGGGTCCTGATCGGCAACATCGACCACCAGTGGAGAGACGCCCTCAAGCCGGTGCCCTCCATCGTGATCCCGTTCTTCGCGTTCGCGCTCGGCACCGGCATCAACCTCGCCGACGTCGCCCAGGGCGGCCTGACCGGCATCCTCCTCGGTGTGGTCATCACCCTGGTCACCGGCGGGTTCGTCTACCTCGGTTACCGCTTCCTGCTGCGCCGCGGCAAGGAGTCCGGCCTCGGCTTCGGCGCCGGCACCGCCTCGGGCAACGCCGTGGCCACCCCCGCCATCGTCGCCGCCGCCGACCCCTCCTTCACCTCCTACGTCGGCACCGCCACCTCTCAGGTCGCGGCCAGCGTCCTGATCACGGCGCTGCTGGCCCCGCTGGTCACCACGTGGGTACTGCGCCGCGCCGGGGCCCAGCCGGCTCAGTCCGAGAAGGCGGAAGAGGGCACGGCCGAGACCGAGAGCAACACCGAGGAGGAGCGCTCATGAGCGGCCCGCACATCGCCGTGGTCGCCGACGACCTGACCGGGGCGGGCGACACCGCCGTCCAGTTCGTGCGCGCCGGGTGGCGGACCGAGCTCCAGCTCACGACCGCCGAGACCGTCGCCGAGGTCGTCTCCGTGACCACCGACTCGCGTGCCCTGCCCGCCGACGAGGCCGCTCGTGCCGCCGGCGAGGCCGTGCGGGACCTACGTGCCGCCGGGGCCGACCTGCTCTACAAGAAGGTCGACTCCACCCTGCGCGGGCCCATCCGCGCCGAGATCGACGGTGTCCTGAAGGGGTGGGGCCCCCGCGCGGTCGCCGTGGTCTGCCCGGCCTTCCCCGCCAACGGCCGCACCGTCCGCGACGGGGTCCTACTGGTCAACGGGACCGAGGTGCACCGCACCGCCGCGGGCCAGGACCCGGTCACCCCGGTCACCGAGAGCCGTGTGGCCGAGCTGCTGGACGCCGAGCACGTGCGCCTGACCGGTACCGATGCCGTACGGAACGCCGAGCTCCTTCGCGGGGCCGGGCCCGTCGCGGTCGTGGACGCCGAGACCGAGGCCGATCTGGAGCGTGTGGCCGCCGCCGTTGCCGCCCTGGGCCCGGACGCGGTACCCGTGGGTTCGGCCGGGCTCGCCGCCCGGCTCGCCCACGCCTGGGCGCCCCAGCAGCCGCACGGTCCCTCCCTGGTGGTGGTCACCTCGCTGCACAGCAGCACCCGCGAGCAGGTCGCACGTCTGGCCGCCGAGCCCGGAACCCGCGTGGAACGGCCCGGCGCGGCCGACCTCGCGGACGAGGAGGCCTGGCAGTCCTGGAGCCGTACCGTCCTGGACCGCTTCGATCCGCAAGCGCCGCACCTGGCCCTGGTGGCCCCCGAGGACCGCGACGGGGCCCTGTCCCCCACGGACGTGGCCCGCCGCCTCGGCGGCCTGGCCGCACGTATCGCCGAGGAACACGCACTCTCCGGGCTGGTCGTCACCGGCGGGGACGGGGCCCGGGCCCTGACCACCCAGCTGCGGGCCCGCGCGATCGCCCTCACCGGCGAGGTCGCACCCGGCATCCCGATCGGCACCGTCTCCGGCGGGCCCCAGCACGGGCTCGCCATCGTCACCAAGGCGGGGGGCTTCGGCTCTCCCACCGCACTCCTGGACGCCGCCGACACCGTCCAGCACACGAAAGGCCAGCACACATGAGCCGTCCCACCGAACGCCCCACACTCGCCGTCACCCTCGGGGACGTGGCCGGTATCGGACCGGAGATCACCGCCAAGTCCCTGCTCAACCACCCCGAGGTGCGCGAGTACGCCCGGCCCGTCGTCGTCGGTGACGCCGACGCCCTGCGCCGGGCCGTGACCGCGATCGGCGCCGACCCGGCCGCCGTCAACCCGGTACGCAGCCCCGAGGAGGCCGCCGACGACCCCGGGATCATCGACATCGTCCAGACCGGGCCCTCCCTGGGGCACGTGGCCCCGGGCGAGCTCGACGCCGATGCCGGCGACGGGGCTGCGCGTTTTGTCATCGAGGCGGTCGACCTGGCCAAGCGCGGCCTGGTCGAGGGGATCGTCACCCCGCCGCTGAACAAGGCCGCCATGCACATGGGCGGCCACCCCTGGCCCGGGCACACCGAGCTGCTCGCCCACGAGTTCGGGGTGAGCGACTACAGCCTCGTGCTCTCCGCCGGTGAGCTGTCCTTCTTCCACCTGACCACTCACGTGTCGCTGCGTCAGGCCATCGGGGACGTCACCCAGGAGCGGACCTTGGAGGTCCTGCGCCTGATGAGCGCCTTCGCCAAGGCCCAGGGCGATGCGGACGAACCCATCGGTGTGGCCGGTCTCAACCCGCACGCCGGGGAGAACCGCCTGTTCGGTGACGAGGACGCCGACATCCTGGAGCCCGCGATCGAGCGGGCCCGCGCCGAGGGCATCAACGCCCACGGCCCGCTGCCCGCCGACGCACTCATTCCTGCCGCCGTCAACGGCAAGTGGAAGCTGGTCGCAGTCTGCTACCACGACCAGGGCCACGCGCCCTTCAAGGCGGTCTACGGCGACGACGGCGTCAACATCACCGCCGGCCTGCCCGTCGTGCGGGTCTCCGTGGACCACGGGACCGCTTTCGACATCGCCGGCAGGGGCATCGCCCGCGAGGCGAGCCTGGTCCTGGCGATGCGCCGCGCCGCAGAGCTGGCCCCCGGTTGGGGCCACGTGTGGCAGGCCACCCGCTCCGGTTCCTGATCGGGGCCGGGGAGGGCAGCGGGCGCTGCGTCTGGGCGGACACCAGCGCCCGCGCCTGCCCTCCTTCCGGCCCGTCGGGCTGTGCGGGCCACCGTTGGAACCCGAGCCCGTTCAGGTGCGCGCCCGGCGGAGCACCTGCTCAGGAATGTGCCTGCTGGGCGCGGGTGATGAAAGCGATCGCCTCCTGTGAGGGCCCGCCGTGAGCCCGGACCTCCTCGGCGTTGTCCTCGCGCATCCGGTACAGGGAGTCGCGCATGTCGGCGTCCCCCCGGTGGAAGCCGTGCAGGAGTCCGGCCCAGCGCCGCGCCAGATCGGCGGCCTCCGCGGAGGCCGGGTCGGTGCCGGCGGCAATGGCGGACTCCACGTCCGACAGGAGCGCCGGCCAGGCGTCGATGACGTCGGTGACGGCGTCGCCGTGCGTGGCCCGGCGCTGCTCCAGCTCCGCGATCTGTTCCGGTGTGAAATAGGCGTTGAAGGTCTCGTTCACGGTGGTCATCCCTTCGATGAGTTCCAGCAGCGCGGGGGCGTCCAACCCGGTTCCGGCGCGGGCCGTGGCGACCAGGGCGGTGAGTGTGCCGCGCAGGTCGTGCAGGGCCCGCAGGCGGTGCTCCACCTGGACGAGTTGTTCGGCGAGCAGATCGCCCAAGGACGGGACCGTGGCCGCGTCGGACGGAGCGGCATCGAGCAGTTCGCGGATGCGTTCCAAGGACAGGCCCAGCTCACGCAGGGCGAGCACCTGGTAGAGGCGCTCCACTTCCTCCGTGCCGTAGAGACGGTGACCCGCACTGTTGCGCCGGGCGGGCAGCACCAGCCCGATCTGCTCGTAGTGGTGCAGTGTGCGCACTGTCAGCCCGGTCCGGCGGGCCAATTCGCCTACCTTCCAAGCCTGACCGCCCGGGCCTGCGGCGCCGCCCATGTCCGCCCCTCCTCGTCGCTGCTGCGCCGCTCGTTGCGGCACTGGACGAGCACGTTATTTCCTGACGTCGCGTGAGGTGCAAGGCCAGGGCATGCCGCAGGGGCAGTAGGGCCCCTGGCCCGCGCCAGGAGCCCTAAAATGTCGCGCATGACTGTCGACCGCTCCGAGACCCGCCCCCTGCACGCCCAGGTGGCCGACGCCCTTCGCGCGGAGATCCGGGACCGGTCGATACCCCCGGGCGAGACCCTGCCCAGTGAGGCGGTCCTGTGTGAGCGTTACGGGGTCTCGCGCAGCGTGGTCCGCCAGGCCCTGGGCACCCTCATCGACGAGGGCACGGTGCACCGTGCGCGCGGGCGCGCCCCCGTGGCGGCCGCTGCGACCGAGCACCACCGGTTGGTGCAGCGGGTCACCGGTCTGCACGACCAGTTCTCCTCCGAAGGTCTGCACCTGTCCACCACGGTGGTCTCGTTGGAGCACGTGCGTACCGCCCCGCCGGCCGCCACCCGCCATCTGGGCACGGACGACCTGCTGCGTCTGGAGCGCCGGCGTTCGGTCGGCGAGGGGCCCCTCTCGCACGTGCGTACCTGGCTGCCCCGTGAGCGGTTCGCCGGATTGTCCGGGCGGATGTTGGACGATGCCTCCCTGCACCGGGTCATGCGCGATTCCTTCGGGGCCCGTCCCACGAGCGGCCGGCGCCAGATCCGTGCGGTACCGGCCGATCCGCGTATCGCCCGCGACCTCGGCGTTCCCGCCCAGTCGCCGCTGTTGTTGCTGGAGGGGGGCACCTTCGACCGGGACGGGTCCCCCCTGGAGTGGTTCGAGAGCTGGCACCGCTCCGACCGTGTGGTCTTCGACATCGAGGCCCAGGAGGGCGTGGACCGGGTCAGCCTCGCTCCCCCGTCGGGTGAGGGCTCTTGCGCTCCTGTCCCCGGCACTGCGTCCGGCCCTGCGCCCGCTCCACCGGAAGGCGAGCGTTCCGGTGACCGGGGTCTGGAACGCGCGTGGGACCTGGTGGAGGAGCTACGGACCGAACTGGCCCACCTGCGCCGGCGGGGCTGAGCCCCTCAGTCGCCCAGTCCCAGCAGCCGTTCGAAGGACCCTCCCGGGCGCGCACGGGTGGGCAGGGCCTTCGCGAACGGCAGGAGTTCTTCCTGTGCGACTCCGTGCACCCGGCGCAGTTCGGCCACCGGGTCGGGGTGCTCGTCCACCCTCAGGTCCAGGTAGGGGTAGGGGTTGCCGGTGTGCACGTACAGTGCGGCGCTCTGCCTGCCCCTCCGGTCGCCCCCGGCCTGCTGTCCTGCTTCCAGTGCGCTCAGCAGGCGTTCGTCCATGGGGGCCTCCGCCGTCTCCTCGAACCGGGCGGCCATCGCGTCGAGCGTCTCGGCGCCGGTGAGGATGTTGCCGGCCGCGGCGTAGCCCCGGCCCAGCCGGTGGCCGCTCCACGGGTGGGTCTGCTCCCCGGTGTGGGCGGCCGCCCTGCCTTCGGTGTCGACCAGGACGACCTGGCGCGAGTCCGCGTCCGGGTCGGTGGCCAGGACCTGCTCCAGCACGTCCTCGGCGGGTCCGGACCGCAACAGTTCCAGGGCGTCGGTACCCAGCAAGGGGTTGATCAGCGCCTGGGTGGCCACGGCCCCGGCCTCCGCGTGGGCGAACACGGTGAACGCGCCGATCGCCGGCATCCGGCTGCTGATGGCGATGCCGCACGTGCCCGTGGCGGGGTCATGGGCCACGAGCGTGAAGGTCCCTGCGTACAACCGGCCTCACTTTCGGTTCGGAGCGTGGGCCGGCCCGGGCTCACTGTCCGTACTCGCCCGGTCCTCGATGGACCGGGTGGAGCAGGTGGATGAGGATGCGGGCCGAGCCCCCGACCGGGGTGACGGCGTGCGGGACCCCGGCGGCGACGTGGACGATACCACCGGCCCCCAGGTCGTGGCCCCCGTCCTCGATGTCGAAACGCACGCGGCCCTCGAGCACCTGGACCACGATCGGTGAGGGGGCGCGGTGTTCGGTCATCTCCGCGTCCAGTACCAGGTGCATGATGCGCACGTCCTGCCCGGAGTACAGGCGTTCGGGGCTCACCCGGCCCTCCTGGCCCGGGTTACTCTCCTGCAGCTGTTCGACGCCGGTGCTGATGAGGCTGAACTGGGGGTTCTCGTGCGCCATGGCGGTTCTCCCTGTGCTCTGCTCGGCTCGGCTCCCGTCGAGCTTTTCACGGCGTTCCGGCGCGGAGCGCCCACCCCCGCCTTGGCGCGCCCGCGAGCGTCGTCTGGCTCGTCCGCCTTCGTACTGACACGATCGGTCCCATCGCCGGGACCGCACTGCGCACCGGCCCGAGGGATCCCCCGTCCCACGAGAGGGAGGCCGAACCCGTTGACCGTTGTCCTGGCGATCTCGGTGCTGCTCTTGGGTTATGCGCTCATCTCCGGGTGGACCCGGGGCGCCTGGTTGACGGCCCCGATGGTCTTCGTCACCGGCGGCCTGGTGCTGGGCCCGGCCGGGACCGGGGTCCTGGACGGTACGGTGCCCGGCCAGGTGGTGCGGGTGCTGACCGAGGCCACCCTCGTGCTGGTGCTCTTCAGCGACGCCGTCCGTATCGACTTGGGTGCTCTGCGCCGGGACTACCACCTGCCGATCCGGCTGCTGGGTGTGGGCCTGCCGCTCGGAGCGGCCCTGGGGGCTCTGCTGGCGTTCGGCCTCCTGCCCTCCCTCGGGGCGCTCGGGGCGGTGCTGCTCTCGGCGGTGCTGATCCCCACCGATGCCGCCCTGGGTGAGTCCGTGGTCGCCGACGAGCGTCTGCCGGGGCGGATCCGGCAGGGCCTGAACGTGGAGAGCGGCCTCAACGGCGGCCTCGTCCTACCGGTGGTGGTGGTCCTGTCCGCGATGGTAGGCAACCTGGAGGATGCGGCCGAGTCGGTCCCGGACTGGGCGCTCATGACCGGGCAGGAGGTCGCTCTGGGGCTGCTGATGGGGGTGGCCGCCGGTGCTCTGGGCGGCCGGGCGCTGCTCCTGGCCGACCGCGCCGGATGGATCAACTCGACCTATCGGCGCCTGTTCCCCCTGGCGTTGGCCGCCGTGGCCTACACCTCGGCCGAGGCGGTGCAGGGCAACGGTCTGTTGTCCGCGTTCGCTGCCGGGCTCCTGTTCGGTATGGCCGCCCGCAGCGACCGCGAGTTCGTGCACCAGTTCACCGAACACGAGGGTGAGCTGGTCAGTATGCTCACTTTCCTGCTCTTCGGCGCGTTGGTCATCGGCCCCCGGCTCGGCGACGTCGATCCGCAGGTCGTGCTGTACGCACTGCTGAACCTTGTGGTGGTGCGTCCGCTGGCGGTGGCCGTGGCCACGCTCGGTATCCGGTTTCGCCTGGAGACGGTGCTCTTCCTGGGCTGGTTCGGGCCGCGCGGGCTGGCCTCGATCGTGTTCGCGCTGATGGTGGTCGAGCAGGTCGGCACCGCGACCAGCGACCGGATCCTGGTGGCCGTCGGTGTGACCGTGCTGATCAGCGTGTACGCGCACGGCATCACCGACATGCCTTGGACGCGTGCTTTCGCCCGCCGGTCGCAGGAGCTGCCCTCCTCCGCGCCCGAGAACACGGAGGTGGCCGAGCATCCGCGCCGCTGGCACAACCCGCACCGTCCCCGGGAGCGCTAGGGACCGGAGGTCTCCGGATCCGGATGCCGGGGTTCCGTGTGCCCAGGAGAGCACGCAGACGGGCCGGCCGTCTCGGCCACGGGTCCTCCCGCTGCGTTCCCACCTCCGGCAGAGGGCCCCGCCTCTCCGGGCCCCGGCCCAACAGGGCCACCCGGGGAACACGGTCCGGGCCCATGCGTGACCACAAGCGGACAATCGGCCACAGAAGCACTCCGGAGGGGAAGACCTTCCGTACGCCCCCGGAGTGACCGACGAGGTGAAGCGGTGCCGCCCTCCCCCGCCCCACAGCCGCGTTCGTCCGAGCCCCTCGCCCGTGTCCAGGACCGTGTCCTGCTCCACCTGCGCCGGAGCACGCTCACCCTCCTGGAGCATGTGCCCGCGAACGCCGCGGGTGCTGTTCTGCCCGCAGGGGAGGTACCGCTGCAGCACCGCCGGACCGTGGGGTCCGGGCGTCCCGCCCCTCTGGTGCTGGACCCGGCGCGTTACCGCACGGACACGGCCACGCCGCAGGCCCCGTTCCGTTTCCCCCCGGCGAACCTGTGCAACCCCGACGGCGACCCCGGCCGGGCCTTGAAGCAGCTGGACCGGTGCCCCAGCCCCTTCGATGCGCTTCTGACCCCGACCGGGCTCCTGGCCAGTGACAGGACCGGGATCCAGGCACTGTTGGAGGCGGTGCGCCTGGTGCAGGGGCTCCGCACGCGCCGTCTGGTGCTCGCCCTCCCCCTGGGGCCGGGATGGTTGACGAGGACGGGCACGCAGGTCCTGGCAGCGCTGTTGGCTCCTGTCAGCCTCCCCAAGGCCTTGGTCCTGGACGGCGAACACGGTCCGGTGGGCTCGGTCGAGGAGCTGCGGGCGCTGCGCTGCGTGCTCACCGAACTCCCGGGTACCGCCGTGCTCGGCGCCACCGGCCTGACGGCGCTCGATGCCCTGGCCCACGGTGCTCCCTTCGTCTCCGTCGACGCGGCGCCGCGGTCCGAGGGCCCGTCCCCGCCCGGGGTCCTGCACCACCGCCTGCTGACCTACCTGGCCGGCCCGGCGGCGACCGCGCACCTGCAGGGGCTGGGCCGGTGCTGCTGCGAGCCCTGCCTGCAATGGGGTGAGGAGCGCGCACACGGGCGGGTCGGGAGGCCCTACGCCGTGCTCGGGCAGGACGGCAACGCCGAGGCCGCACATGCGCACAACCTCACCGTCGTGTCGGACCTGGCCCGCAAGCTGACCCGGGGAGCCGTGCGCGGGGACCGGACGAAGCTCTGGCGGCGCATGTGCACCGACGCGGTCCGGGAGCACGACTGGCACAGGGATGCCGCAGGCCCGGCTCTACCGTCCCTGGGCCCGTCGGAGGAACTGCTCTTCCGGGCCGACCACCCGGCGAGGTGAGGTGTGGGGTGGGGTGGGGTGGAGACAATACGGCCGTCACGAGGGTGCAGGCGTGACGGGTGGTGGAAGCTTCAAGGGTCGTGGAGCCCTACGTTCACCGCGGTGGCACGTGAGGACCTGTTCCTGCATGGACCAGGGACATCACGGGCGAGGTGTCAACTCAGAGGTCGGGGCCATACGGCCGCCCATGCTCGAAGTGTGGGGGCGAGCGCGGCCTCGGCGGTAGCGCCGACCTTTCCCGGGCCGGCCGATGATGCGCTGCATCAATCACCACCGCTGGGTGAGCAGGGCGAAGCCGCGCCCACCCAAACAGCGCACACCGCGCTGGAGTTTGTTGGCGGTGCGGTTGTCGAGGGACAGGCGGGTGGGGTCGGTGCGTTCGCGTGAACTGAGCCTTTTTCATCCTGAGTGTGCAGGTCACAGCCGCGTACCGGTCTGACGAAACCTCCCATGACAGCAAGAAGCCCCTGGTAGACGGGTTAACGACCAAGAAAACCTGACACACCAGAGGCTCCACATGCTGTTCTACCGTGCCGCGCTGCCCCTGTCACGCCGGACCCTGAACCTGGCCGCCCGCACCATCCGCGCCCACCGCAAGAACACCGGCTCCCGATGGCGCCGCCTGGCCCCCGCACAACAAGCCCTGCTCGTACTGGTCCACCTCCACAAAGGCGAGACGTTCACCCAGGCCGCAGCCGGTTTCGAAGTGGGCACCACCACCGCCTGGCGCTACGTGCGCGAGCCCACGGCCCTGCTCGCCAAACAGGCACCCACCCTCGAACAGGGCCTACGCCGCGCACGCCGCACAGGGTGGGGATATGC
>NZ_ANAY01000008.1 GCF_000340965.1 Nocardiopsis kunsanensis DSM 44524 | reverse complement strand
AGATCGACTACCAGGGCGTCAGCGGCAACATCGACCTCGACGACAACGGCGACCCCACCACCGCAACCTTCGAGGTCTTCGAGTTCAGCGCCGACGGATACGGCATCCGCGAGTACGTCGAGTACTCCGGCGAAGAGGGCTGACCGCCGTCCCGGAGAAGCACACAGGGCGGGGACGCGAACCCTGTACCGGGTCCGTGTCCCCGCCCTGTGCCGTTCCGGCAGGGCCGGGCCTCACGCCTTGGCCAACGTGCCCAGGTACAGCTCGATGACGTTCGGGTCCTCCAACAGGTCCGCGCCCGAACCCGTGTAGGCGTTACGCCCCTGGTCCAGCACGTAACCGCGGTCGCAGATCTGCAGGCAACGGCGCGCGTTCTGCTCCACCATGATCACCGAGACACCCGTCTCGTTGACCTCCTTGACCCGCTGGAAGACCTCCTCCTGGAAGATCGGCGATAGACCCGCCGTCGGCTCGTCCAACAACAACACCGACGGCTCCATCATCAGGGCCCGGCCCATCGCCACCATCTGGCGTTCACCGCCCGACAACGACCCGGCCTTCGCACGCCGCCGGTCCGCCAACAACGGGAACAGCCCCGCCACGGTCTCGAAACGCTTCGCGAAACTCCGCGGCCGCAGGAAGGCCCCCATCTGGAGGTTCTCCTCGATCGTCAACGACGGGAACACGTTCTGCGACTGGGGCACGTACCCCACACCGCGCTCCACCAGACTGTGCGCCGCCAGACCGGCGATGCTCGAGGCCCGCAACGTCACGTCGCCCCCACGCACCGGGATCAGTCCGAAGATCGTCTTGATCAACGTCGACTTGCCCGCACCGTTCGGACCGATGATCGCCACGACCTCGCCCTCGGACAAGGTCAACGTGCACCCGTTCAGGATGTTCACGCCCGGTACGTAACCGGCCACCACGTCCTTGGCCAGCAGCAGGTGGTCCTCAGGGCCACCCACGGCCAACGCCTCGGCCCGCGCCTGCTCCAGGACCTCTTCACGCTGGCCCTGGACCGTGGACGCGTCCTCCGCCTCCGCAGGGATCTCCCCGGCCGGAAGCTCGCCGTTCTCGCCCTGGTCAGCCATCGTCGCCCTCCCGAACCTCTGCCTCGTCCTCCTGGGCGCCCAAGTAGGCGTCGATCACCCGCTTGTCGGACTTGATGTCGGAAGGACGGCCCTCCGCGATCACCTGTCCCTGCGCCAACACCACGATCCAGTCGCTGATGCCCATGATCACGTCCATGTCGTGCTCGACGAACAGGACCGTACGCCCTTCGTCCCGCAACGACGTGATGTGGCTCAGCAGCGACTGCACCAGAGCCGGGTTCACACCCGCCATCGGCTCGTCCAGCATGATCATGTCCGGCTCGGTCATCAGCGACCGTGCCATCTCCAGGAGCTTGCGCTGGCCGCCCGACAGCGAGCCCGCCATGTCGTCGCGCTTGTCCGCCAGCCGGAACCGCTCCAACAGAGCCATCGCGCGCTCGGTGTTGGCCGCTTCCTGCTTGGACCAACCGGGACGCCACAACGCACCGGCCATCCGCTCACCGAACTGGCGTTGCGCACCCAGCAACATGTTGTCCAGCACCGACATCCGCGTCAGTGCCTTGGTCAGCTGGAACGTCCGCACCATGCCCGAACGCGCCACCTGATGGCCCCGGCGGCCGTTGATCGCCCGCCCGCCGAAGGACCAGCGTCCCCGGTCCACACGGTCGAAACCCGTCAGCAGGTTGAACAGCGTGGACTTGCCCGCACCGTTCGGACCGATCAACGCCGTGATCGTCCCCCGCTGCACCTCCAGGTGCTCCACGTCCACGGCCGTCAGGCCACCGAACGAACGGCGCACCCCCTCGGCGGTCAGGATCGGATCGGGCTTGCCCACGCCCGGGGCCGGCTCCACCCCGGCCATACGGTCCTCTGTACCGGAGACGGTCGTCTCGTCACTTGACATTGATCAGCATCTCCTTGCGGTCGCCGATGAGGCCCTGCGGCCGGAACACGATCAGCAGCACCAGCATCAGACCCACGAAGGCCAACTGGATCGCACCGAAATCAGGGCCGGACAGGAACGGCAAGTAGCCCTCGCTCCCCAGACCGCGCAGAAGCCCGTCCGTGAAGTTCATCAGGAACCAGAACGCCACCGAACCGATGAACGGGCCCAGCACACGGCCCGCGCCACCCAACAGCAAGATCGCCCACAGGAAGAACGTCACCTGCGGTTTGAACTGGTCCGGGTTGATCGCCGCTTGGTGCACCGCCATCATGGCGCCGGCCAGCGCACCGATGGCACCGCCCAGCACCAACACCTGCATCTTGTACGCGAACACGTTCTTGCCGAGGCTGCGCGCCGCGTCCTCGTCCTCACGGATGCCCTTGATGACACGCCCCCAGGGGCTGTGCATCAACATCCACGTCAACAGCGCGAACAACCCCACCAGGCCCCAGGTCACCACCATGACCCACAGGTGGTTGCCGCTGAAGTTGAACGCCCCGAAGCCGTACCGTCCGGCCGAGTCGAAGGGGTTGATCGACCGGAAACCCGCGGACAGGTTCTGCAGCCCGTACACGCCGTTGGTCAACGGCCCGGCGAAGTCGGCCCGGTACACGTACCGCAACACCTCGGCCGTGGCGATCGTGCTGATCGCCAGATAATCCGAACGCAACCGCAGTGTCGGAATGCCCAACAGCAACGCCAGTACGACCGCGCACGCCAGGCTCACCACGAACCCGACCAGCACGGGCAGACCGAACACGCCCACGCTGATTCCGAGGCCGTAGGCGCCCACGAGCATGAAGCCGACCTGGCCGAAGTTCAGCAGCCCCGTGTAACCGAAGTGCAGGTTGAGCCCGACGGCCGCCAACGCATAGATCGCCGCCACCGGTCCCACCGCGGATCGGGCGGACTCGGCGAGGATCATCAGAATATCCATCGTCTACCTCTCCTAGCCGACCCGTTCACGCCGACCGAGCAGGCCCTGGGGCCTGAACAGCAGCATCAGAATCATCAACGCCAGAGCCCAGGCCTCCATCAGCTGGGTCGGGAACCACAGGGTGGACAGCATCGCCACCAGGCCGACGGCCAGACCACCGACCATCGCCCCGTAGGCCGTGCCCAGACCGCCGAGGATGACGGCGGCGAACATGAGCAGCAGCAGGCGGAAGCCCATCTCGTAGTCGACGACCTGGTTGAGGCCGAAGAGGACGCCGCCCAAGGAGGACAGGCCGCCGCCGAGGAACCAGACGTAGAGCGTCACACGGTCGACGTCGATACCGGACGACTCGGCCAGATCGCGGTTGTCGGAGACCGCGCGCATCGCCTTGCCGATGCGGGTGAACTGCAGCAGGCACCCCACCAGCACCAGGGCCACCGTTGCCACCCCGATGATCACCAGATCGCGCGGGGGCAGGGAGACCGGACCGATGTGTACCAGGTCCTGGACCTGGAAACCGGAGTACCGGGTGCGGTTGGCGCTGAAGAGCACCAGGATCACGTGCCGCAGGATCAGAGCCAGCCCGATCGAGACGATGAACATCTGGATCATGGCCACGTTCCGCCGCCGCAGCGGGCGCCACAGGTAACGCTCCATCGTTCCGCCCAGGACCGCGCCCATGACCACCGAGATCCCGGCCGCCGCCCACAACGGCACCTCCCAGGCGATGGAGTCGCCGGCCACGCCCATCGCCGTGGCCAGTGCGATACCGCCGAGGACGGCCGTCCACTGCACCACGATCAGCGGCGTCGGGCGGACCTTGCCCTCCAGGAGAGCGCCCAGGAGGATCGCAGTTCCCACACCGGCGAAGATCGCCAACAGCGAGTTGCCCATGCCGGCCGCGCCGGTGCTGAAGAGCAGGGCCATCATCGCGCCGAAGGTGACCATGTCGCCGTGGGCGAAGTTGATGAGCTTGGTGGTACCGAAGATGAGCGAGAGGCCGATCGCGGAGACGGCGATGACCAGTCCGAAGAGCAGGCCCGCAGCGGTCAGCTGGGCGAAACGGTCGCCGAAACCACCGGAGACGCCTTCGACCTCGATGCTCTCCTCGTCGGCCCCCTCACCCTCGTCGTCCTCCGTTGCCTCCTCCTCGGGCGAGGACGAGGGCTCCTCCTGCGATTGGTCCTCCCCCGCCTCTGTGAGGGCGATGATCAGGGTCGAGGAGTCTCCCGCTTCGACCTCCACGATGCCCTCGGTCACGAGCGGCGTCTCGCGCAGCTCGTACTCCTCGGGTACGGACCCCTGATCCACTTCGAGGTCGTAGGTGCCCGGTCCGGGCACCTCCACCTCCCAATTTCCATCAGAGTCGGTCTCGGCCGCCCCGACCTCGTCGTCACCGTCCGAGATCACGATCCGGATGCCTTCGACACCCTGTGATCGGTCGTCCGGTTGCCCGATCTGGCCGGAGAGCGATTCACCGCCCTGTTCGTCTGCCGTCGCCGCCGGCCCCGGGATCACCACGAGCGCGGTGATCAGGGCGAGCAGCACGGTCACGAGGCGTGTGCGCACGCACGCTCCTTGCGCATCTGGGGGAGAGCGTCCCGAATGGGGGCATCCGGGCGCCTTGGTCCTAGCTGTTCGGTGCGCAGAGTTTAGCCCGGTTCAGGCAGACCCTTCAGCTCCCCTTAAGCCGTGTGACCCAACCGTCACCCCATTGTGCGCAAATGAGATGGAATCACCGCCGACAGCGGCTCGGTCTTGAACACTTGTCTCGCCGCGTCCCGCTCGAGCATGGCGATCTGTACTTCCGTGAACGCCCAGAGCCACCGAATGTCACCTGTGAGACAGCCGGCGCGGGGCCGCGCCCCGCGCCCTCCCCCGGACATGACGAAGGGCCGCCCCGGCTACTCGGGAACGGCCCCACGAAGCTTCCTGCGGCGGTCTGTGTTCTGTGGTCAGGACTGACTGCCGCCGAGCGCCTCCACGACGGTCTCGGCGACCTTGCGCATGGTCAGCCTCTTGTCCATGGAGTTCTTCTGGATCCAACGGAAGGCCTCGGGCTCGCTCATGCCGTGGCGGCTCTGCAACAACCCTTTGGCCTGCTCCACCAGCTTGCGGGTCTCCAACCGCTCCTGGAGGCTGCCCACCTCCGCCTCCAGCGCCGACAGCTCGGCGTACCGGGAGGTGGCCATCTCGATGGCCGGCACCAGATCGGTCTTGTTGAACGGCTTGACCAGGTAGGCCATCGCCCCGGCGTCTCGGGCCCGCTCGACCAGCTCGCGCTGGGAGAAGGCCGTCAGGATCACCACGGGGGCGATACGTTCGCCCGCGATACTCTCGGCGGCCGAGAGGCCGTCGAGTACCGGCATCTTGATGTCGGTGATCACCAGGTCGGGGGCGAGCTCCCGGGCAAGCCGAATGGCGGCCTCGCCGTCACCGGCCTCGCCGACGACGGTGTAGCCGTCCTCTTCCAGCATCTCCTTGAGGTCCAGGCGGATCAGGGCCTCGTCTTCCGCGATCACCACACGGCTCTGCGTCCTCGTCACGCGTTCGAGGTTACCGAGATTCGCTAGTATGCTGGGCGTCGGCCCCGCCGAAGCACGGCAATCGTGACTACACTGTTGGTCGCGGACCGCCAGGAGGACCGCCGAAAAATTTCATAAAATCGTTTGACAAAATACCAAAGCCCTGATACCCCAATTTCGGCAGAGGGAGCGAGCTCAAACCTCGTTCAGTGTGGGTTCGAGTCCCACTCAGGGCACCAAAGGCCACCCGACGGGTGGCCTTTTTGCTGGTCATGGCGCCTGTCGCCGGAAAACGTCCGAAACGTGAGCAAACATGCACCGCATGTATGCACCACATGTCAGGCGCCATGCCGCCTCCCTCCTCGATGCCGGCCTGTCCCAGACAGATGTGAGCCGGCAGACGGGGATCAGCCGCTCCACGCTCCTCGTCTGGGCCCAGAACCGTGCCCTCGTGGACAAGTACGAGGGCACCGACCTGTGCCCCCGTTGCGAACCGGTTCCCAAACCTCCTGCCCCGCTGACACGTACAGCTACCTGCTCGGGCTCTACCTCGGAGATGGCTGCATCAGCCAGGTCGGCGACCCGTAAAAGAAGGTGTGGCGACTCCGCATCGCATGCGACGACAAGTGGCCGGGCCTCATCGAGGAGTGCGCGGATGCCATCGCCGCGATCCGCCCGGACCACAAAGTGGGTCGGGCCCAGGCGCTGGGCTGCACCATGGTCCACGGCAGTTGGAAACATTGGCCCTGTGTGTTCCCCCAGCACGCGCCCGGGAAGAAGCACGAACGCCGTATCGTGCTCGAGTCCTGGCAGCAGGAGATCGTGGACGAACATCCCCGACGCTTCGTCCGGGGGCTGATGCACTCAGATGGGTCGAGGGGCCTCAACCGGATAAGAAGGAGGGACGGACAGGGGTTCTACGAATATCCTCGCTACCTCTTCGCGAACACCTCACGGGACATCGTCGGCTTGATGACGACAACACTCGACCAGCTCGAGAACCCGTGGAAGTCTCACGCCAAACGCCAACCGGATGTTCTGTCGCAGAGCGCCATCTCGATCTCCCGCAAGGCCGCCGTCGCCCGCATGGACACCTTCGTGGGCCCCGAGTACTGACCCCGCTCCCCCGCTCATGCGGGGTCCGCGCGCCTGTGGGTCGCCCCGCCTCCCGCCCACACACGAAGGGGAAGGCCGAAACCTTCACAATTACCGGCCCGCTTCAACCCCGTTCAGGCCTTTTGTCACTTTGTGGCAGCCCCGAACGGGCATCAGCGGTTACATCACGGCCACAACCTGAGCACAACCCGTGAGTTCGGTCGCGAGGCAGAGCAGACGTCACCGATCCTTGAGTGCGTAACGGACACAGAGCACGTGAGAGGAGCGACGGGTGCTGACCGTGGTCGCCGGGATCGTGGGCGCACTGGTGATTGGCGCCTGGGTCGTGGTCGCCTGGGGTTCGCGCCGCCGCCAGCCCTGGCTGTGGACCCCCGTCGCCTTCCTGGTCGTGCTCATGGTGGCCCTCGGCCTTCCCGGGTGGGCCTTCCTGCCCACGGCGGTACTGGCGGCCGGCTCGTTCGCCGAGCTGGTCATCGGTACCCGCGAGTCCCCCGCGGTCCGCGCGAAGGAGCCCGATGCGCCGTTGAGCACAGAGCGCTGGGCCGCCGCCGTGGCCGCGCCGTTCCGGGTGGCTCTGGCCGAGCCCTGGGACGTGGTCGCCCGCTCGTCGCTGCGCCGCAGGTACCGGCGTGTGCTCGAGGAACAGTGGGGTGTGACGGACCTGGAGTCGTTGCGCGCGACGGTGGAGAGGCTGCACGAGGAGCTGCACCAGGGGCCGAGTCTGGATCTGGTGGTGGACCTGCGCGCGGGAACCGCGAAATCGCGTCTTCCGCGCGAGCGGGGCGGTGGTGACACGGGCACGCACGTGGTGCTCGGTGAGGAGCAGGTACGGCGTCTGCGTTCGGTGACGCGGGCGGGTGAGGAACGGGAGACCGTCATCATCGGTGCGTACCAGTGGTGGAAATCGGCGCACGTGATCCGGTTGGTGTGCGGGGGCGCGAGCCTGGACTGGTTGTCGCCCGCGGAGACTCAGGCGATGTTGCGCCGTGTGGCGACGGATCTGCAGCGACGGTATTCGTCGTGGTCGCAGTTGGCGGCGGCGTTCCATGCGGGGTACCTGCTGTGGCCGAGCAAGGGGATGCTCGGTGAGTACTCGGGGCAGGACCGGATCTGGACGGCGTTGGGGTTGCTGTCCGAGGACCCGTCGAGCCCGTGGAACTTGTTGCCGTGGGACATGCCGTTGGAGCGGGTGTTGCCGGACCAGGGGGCCAAGGGTGCCTCGGCCGGTGACGAGGTGCGGGCCTCGGAGTGAGCGTTCGGCTCCGGGCGGTTCCCGGTGCCGCATCCGGTCCCGGCCGGGCGGGCGCGTGTGCGCCGTGCCCGGGCCGGTCCCGATGCGACACGTCCCTCCGCGGTTTTGCGCGGTCGGGGTTCTCGGTTACGGGTTCAGGGTGACGGCGTCCCCGAGGCGGTGGACGCGCAGGGAGTTGGTGGAGCCGACGGTTCCCGGGGGACTCCCGGCGACGATGACGATCTTGTCGCCGCGGTTGTAGTCGCTGAGCTGCAGGAGCTCGTGTTCGACCTGGCGGACCATGTCGTCGCTGTTGTCGACCCAGGGCACGCGGTTGGTGTCCACGCCCCAGGTGAGGGCGAGGCGGCCACGGGTCAGCGGTTCGGTGGTGAAGGCCATGAGCGGGATGGGTGACCGGTAGCGGGCGAGGCGCCGGGCGGTCTCCCCGGACATGGTGAAGGCGACGAGGGCGCGTGCGCCGATGGTCGCGCCGATCTCGGCGGCGGCGCGGGCGATGGCGCCGCCGGTGGTCTCCGGGACGCGGTTGAGGATGTGGGAGGCCCGGAGGGACTCCTGTTCGGCGGCTCCGACGATGCGGGCCATGGTCTCGACGGTCTCGACGGGGTACTGGCCGATGCTGGTCTCTCCGGAGAGCATGACGGCGTCGGCGCCGTCGATGACGGCGTTGGCCACGTCGGAGGCTTCGGCGCGGGTGGGTCGGGGCGCCGAGATCATGGATTCGAGCATCTGCGTGGCGACGATGACGGGTTTGGCCTTGTCGCGGCAGCGCTCGATGGCGCGTTTCTGCACCATGGGGACGTTCTCGAGCGGGAGTTCGACGCCGAGGTCGCCGCGGGCGACCATGACGCCGTCGAAGACCTCGATGATGTCGTGGAGGCGTTCGACGGCTTGGGGCTTCTCGATCTTGGCGATGAGGGGGACGGTGACGCCCTCGTCGTCCATGATGCGGTGGCATTCTTCGGCGTCGGCGGGGCTGCGCACGAAGGACAGTGCGACGATGTCGACGCCTTGGCGCAGGGCCCAGCGGAGGTCGTCCTCGTCCTTGTCGGTGAGGGCGGGGACGCTGACGGCGACTCCGGGGAGGTTGAGTCCCTTGTGGTTGGAGACGGGGCCGCCGACGACGACGCGTGTGTGGACCTCGGTGCTGGTGGTCTTGGTGCACTCGAGGACGACACGGCCGTCGTCGATGAGGACGCGGTCGCCGGGGCGGACGTCTCCGGGGAGTCCCTTGTACGTGGTGGATACGCGGTTGCTGTCGCCGGGGACGTCTTCGGTGGTGATGGTGAACTCGTCGTCCTCGTCGAGTTCGATGGGGCCGTCGGCGAAGGTGCCCACGCGGATCTTGGGACCTTGGAGATCGGCGAGGACGCCGATGGGGCGTTGCTCTTCCTCGGCTGCCTGCCGGAGGTTGGTGATGCTGGCGTGGTGGTCGTCGTGGGTTCCGTGGCTGAGGTTGATGCGGGCGACGTCCAGTCCGGCGTGGACGAGCTGCCGGAGGGTCTCCGGGCTCGAGGTTGCGGGACCGAGGGTCGCGACAATTTTTGCTCGACGTGTCACACGTAACACTCTAGAGCTTTCAGGTGGCGCAGTGGTCTAAACCAGGTTGCGTGGGGACGTCTCCCCGTCTGCGGGAAGGCGAATTCCGGGTGTGCACGAGAACACACATGGGATGTTTTCCCACGTACGCGGGGCTTCTCGCGCCTGGTCGGTTCTGTAGTGTGCGTGCCCTGAGCGCCCGGGAGGTACACGAAGTGTTGGAGTTCTCACGCGAGCAGGTGATCTCGGCGGTGGCGTCCGAGGTTGGTGTGTTGGGTGCGGTATTGGACCGACTGGAGGAGCAGGAGGTGTGGGCGCCGACGCGGTGCGAGCCGTGGGACGTGGCTGCTCTGGCCGTACACACGGTGGGTGCGGTGGTGCGGGTTGCCGATGCTTTGAAGGAGCGTGTGCCTGAGGGTGGGGGCGGTGTGGTCTCGGCAGTGGGCTATTACTCCCCGGACGTACGTTTTTCCGTCGAGGTCGATGCCGCTCGGGTCGGCAGTGCTCTGCTGGTGGCTCGTCGGCGTTCGGACGCGGGGGAACCTGCCCGGGTGCTGACGGAGCATTGGGGCCGGTTGGAACCGTGCCTGTGGGCGGAGCCGGGTGATCGTGTCGTCGTGACGCGGCACGGTGATCGGATGCTGCTCACGGATTTCTTGGTGACAAGGGTTCTTGAGCTGACTGTGCACGGTCTGGACCTGGCCGATGCGTTGGGGCGGGATCCGTGGGCGAGTTCTGAGGCGCTGGGGGTGGCGACGCGGTTGTTGTTCTGCTCCGCTGACCCTGTGGCGTTGGAGCATGTGCTGCCCGGGCTGTGGGAGGACCGTAGGACGGCTCTGTCAGCGGTTCGAGCTGTGACGGGCCGGGTCCGGGAGCCCGATGACGCGGGCTTGGCGGAGGAGTTGCGGGAGGCCGGTGTGCGCTTTCTGGCGTTGGGCGGGTGATCAGTCGGCGGGGGCTTCGCGACGGGGCCGGGGCAGGTCGACCTGGACGCGGCCGTAGTCGCGCAGGATGCGTAGGCGTTGGATGGTGCGCATGCCTTCGCGTTCGATGGTGGCGGCGGTGTCCCAGTGGTCCCAGCAGGCGTCCCAGCCGCCGTCGGGGCGTTGTTGTTCTTCGAAGGCCTGGAGATTGCGTTCGATCTCGTCGTCGGTGAAGAGCGGTCGGGCGATGTGGTCGGGGTGGGCGGCCAGGTCCAGTGGTGTGTGGACGTGGCCGGTGGCACGCGGGTGGACGTCGATGACGGCGCGGATCTTGCTGGAGAGGCGGGCGAAGGTCTCCATGGCGCGTTGCCGGTCGGGGACGTGCTGCAGGAAGGTGCAGACGGCGATGGCTTGGTGGGGGTCGGTCCACCTGAGGCCGTCGATGTGTTTCCAGCAGTAGGCGGTGGCGGTGTCGCGCCAGGGGTGGGTCACGTGGTGTTTGTGGAGGAGCCCGGTGATCATGGCGGTGGTGTCGAGGCGGCTGCTGAAGTCGTCGGTGTGTTGGTACCAGGGCGCGGCTTCGGTGTGTCGGACGCCGGGCAGGACGGCGGGCAGCCCGCCGTCGGTGTTGCTCACGGAGTTGAGGAAGCGGCAGATCCCTGCGGTGAGGGGCTGGGAGAGGGGGCCGAGCTCGTCGAGCAGGCGTAGGGCGAGTTCGACGGCCACGGGCTGGCTGGCATGGCCGCGTAGGTCCGGGTCGAGGCCGTTGCCGTAGCCGCCGTCGATGTTGCGGTAGGCGGCCAGTGCGGCACGGACGTTCTCGGCGGGGCCCGCCTGGAAGAGGAAGTCGAATCGGTGCCGGTCGAGCAGCCGCGCGTTGCGCATGGTGAAGTGCTCCGCGGCGCGGAAGGAGTCCCAGCTCACAACGGTCATGTTTCGACGGTACGCGCGGGCTCGGCGAGCGGTGAACGGCTCGCGCGGAATCCATGCGCGGTTTTTACGCGTGTGGTGTGGTGCCGTCGGTGTCGTGGTTTCGGGGTGTGGGTCCGCGGCGTCGCCGCCACAGGATGATGAGCAAGCCGATCCAGGAGACGGCGACGCTCACTCCCACGAGGAATTGTGCGGTGAGAGCGTGTTCCTGGGGATAAATGATGCCGGTGAGGTAGTGGTCGATGAACCCCGTATCACCCATGCCGCTTTGGCCTGCGTTGACCCGCCCCCAGTTCTCGACGTAGGTGAGGGGGCATTCCCATCCGACGATGTTGATGGCGAGAGCGTATGCGGCAACGGGTACGTGGAACCAGAAAGTACGGGGCCACCGCCATGCCAGGAAACCGCCCAGGGTCACGTAGATGAGGAAGGCGAAGTGAAGGAGCATCGCCGTTTCGCCGATCACCTGGTAGAACATCGTCCGGTTTCCTCGGTGGGGCGGGTGTTCGCGGTGTTTTTCGTTTTCCAGTGTCCCAGCCGGTTACCGATCGGGCCAAGGATCGGCGCGTCGGACCGTGCCCGGGTCCGCCCTGTCCCTGTGGGCGGGCGGGTCGCCGGGGCTGTGGGGGAGTGTACGGGGCGCGCCGGGCGCGGGAGGTTTCCCTGCGTCCGGCGCGCCTGTGCTGGGCGGCCGTTGCCCTTACACGAGCGGGCGCTCGGTCGGCGGTATGGCGACGGGCAGGTGGGTCCGGTCGGTGAGGTGGCGGTCCACTGCGGCTGCGGCGGATCGGCCCTCTGCGATGGCCCAGACGATCAGGGACTGGCCCCGGCCCATGTCTCCGGCGCAGAAGACGCCGTCGACGGTGGTGCGGTAGTCGTTGTCGCGGACGACGTTGCCGCGGCCGTCGAGTTCGACGCCGAGTTGCTCGAGGAGACCCTCCTTCTGGGGACCGACGAAGCCCATGGCGAGAGTGACGAGGTCGGCGGGGATCTCGCGTTCGGTGCCCTCGACGGGTTCGAAGCCCTTGTCGGTGCGCTGGACCTCCACGAGCTGCAGTGCGCACACGTTGTCCTGGTCGTCGCCGAGGAAGGCGACGGTGTTGACGGAGTAGAGCCGTCTGCCGCCCTCCTCGTGGGCGCTGGTGACCTTGTAGAGGTTGGGCATGGTCGGCCAGGGCTGGTGGTCGGGCCGTTCGGTGGGCGGCTTGGGCATGATCTCGAGCTGGGTCACGCTGGCGGCGCCCTGGCGGTGGGCGGTGCCGACGCAGTCGGCTCCGGTGTCGCCGCCGCCGATGACGATGACGTGCTTGTCCTGGGCGGTGATGGGCGGGGTGTCGAGGTCGCCCTCCTGGACCTTGTTGGCCAGGGGGAGGTACTCCATGGCCTGGTGGATCCCGTTGAGTTCGCGGCCCTGGGCGGGCAGGTCGCGCCAGGCGGTGGCCCCGCCGGTGAGGACGGTGGCGTCGTACTGGGCCTCGAGCTCCTCGGCGGTGATGTCGGTGCCCACGTCGACGCCGGTGCGGAAGGTGGTGCCTTCCGCGCTCATCTGGGCGAGGCGGCGTTCGATGTGGCGCTTCTCCATCTTGAACTCGGGGATGCCGTAGCGCAGCAGTCCACCGATGCGGTCGGCGCGTTCGAAGACGGTGACGTCGTGGCCGGCGCGGGTGAGTTGCTGTGCGGCGGCCAGGCCCGCGGGGCCGGATCCGATGACGGCGACGGTCCTGCCGGTACGCGTGGTGGGGGGCAGGGGCTTGACCCAGCCTTCCTCCCAGGCGCGGTCGATGATGGAGACCTCGACGTTCTTGATGGTGACGGCGGGCTGGTTGATACCGAGCACGCAGGCGGATTCGCAGGGTGCGGGGCAGAGGCGGCCGGTGAACTCGGGGAAGTTGTTGGTGGCGTGGAGCCGTTCGATGGCCTCGGCCCAGTCGTGGGTGTGGACGAGGTGGTTCCACTCGGGGATGAGGTTTCCGAGCGGGCATCCGTTGTGGCAGAAGGGGATACCGCAGTCCATGCAGCGCGAGGCCTGCTTGGTGACGGTGCTCCGGGCGAAGTCCTCCTGGACCTCGTGCCAGTCCTGGATGCGCACGTCCACGGGTCGGTGCTGGGGCAGCTCGCGGTCGGTGATCTTCAGGAAGCCCTTGGGGTCACCCATGGTGCTCCTCCTCTCGTGGTTCGTGCTCTAGGACTGTGCGGAGGCCATGACGGCTTCGTCGACGTCTCGGCCCTCGCGCTCGGCCTCGGCCTGGGCGAGCAGGACCCGCTTGTAGTCGCGGGGCATGACCTTGCTGATGCGGGTCAGTCCTGTGTCGCCTGCGTCCAGGAGGTCTCGGGCGACGGTGGATCCGGTTTCGTCGTGGTGTCTGGTGAGGGTGGTGGTGAGGAAGTCGCGGTCCTCGTCGGTGAGGGCCTCGATCTCGACCATCTCGCCGTTGACGCGTTCGGGGTCGAGGTCGAGGACGTAGGCGATGCCGCCGGACATGCCCGCGGCGAAGTTGCGGCCGGTGCGGCCCAGGACGACGGCGCGGCCCCCGGTCATGTATTCGCAGCCGTGGTCGCCGATGCCTTCGACGACGGCGGTGGCGCCGGAGTTGCGGACGCAGAAGCGTTCGCCGACGACACCGCGCAGGTGGATCCGCCCGGAGGTGGCCCCGTAGCCGATGACGTTGCCGGCGATGATGTGTTCCTCGGCGGCGAAGGGGGAGGTCTCGGCGGGGCGCACGGTGATGTGACCGCCGGACAGGCCCTTGCCGACGTAGTCGTTGGCGTCGCCGGACAGGCGCATGGTGATGCCCTTGGGCACGAAGGCGCCGAAGGACTGGCCGGCCGACCCGGTGAAGGTGATGTCGATGGTGTCGTCGGGCAGGCCCTGGTCGCCGTACCGCTTGGTGACTTCGTGGCCGAGCATCGTTCCGACGGTGCGGTTGACGTTGCGTACGGGCAGTTCGAGGCTGACGGGTTCGGCGAAGTCGAGTGCGCCCTCGGCGAGTTGGACGAGGGTGTGGTCGAGGGCCTTCTCCAGGCCGTGGTCCTGGCCGCGGACCTGGTGGCGGTGGTCGCCGTCCCAGGGGTCGACGGCGCTCAGGACGGGTGACAGGTCCAGGCCCTGGGCCTTCCAGTGGTCGACGGCGTCGGCGGTCTCCAGGCTCTCGACGGCGCCGATGGCTTCGTCGAGGCTGCGGAATCCGAGCTGGGCGAGGTATTCGCGGACCTCTTGGGCGATGAACTCGAAGAAGTTCACGACGTGGTCGGCCCGGCCGGAGTAGCGCTCGCGCAGGGTCGGGTTCTGGGTGGCCACACCGACGGGGCAGGTGTCGAGGTGGCAGACGCGCATCATGACGCAGCCGGAGACGATGAGGGGCGCGGTCGCGAAGCCGTACTCCTCGGCGCCGAGGAGTGCGGCGACGACGACGTCGCGTCCGGTCTTCATCTGGCCGTCGGTCTGGACGACGATGCGGTCGCGCAGTCCGTTGAGCAGGAGGGTCTGCTGGGTCTCGGCGAGGCCGATCTCCCAGGGGGTTCCGGCGTGCTTGAGGGAGGTCAGCGGGGAGGCGCCGGTGCCTCCGTCGTGGCCGGAGACGAGGACGACGTCGGCGTGGGCCTTGGACACGCCTGCGGCGACGGTGCCCACGCCCGCTTCGGAGACCAGCTTGACGTGCACCCGTGCGGACGGGTTGGCGTTCTTGAGGTCGTGGATGAGCTGGGCGAGGTCCTCGATGGAGTAGATGTCGTGGTGGGGCGGCGGGGAGATGAGCCCGACGCCGGGGGTGGAGTGCCGGGTGTCGGCGACCCACGGGTAGACCTTGTGTCCGGGCAGTTGTCCGCCCTCGCCGGGTTTGGCGCCCTGGGCCACCTTGATCTGGATGTCGTCGGCGTTGGTGAGGTAGTGGGAGGTGACGCCGAAGCGTCCGGAGGCGACCTGTTTGATGGCGCTGCGTCGCAGGTCGCCGTTGGTGTCGGGGGTGAAGCGGTCGGGGTCCTCCCCGCCTTCGCCGGTGTTGGACTTTCCGCCGAGGCGGTTCATGGCGATGGCGAGGGTCTCGTGGGCCTCGGCGGAGATGGAGCCGTAGGACATGGCTCCGGTGGAGAAGCGCTTGACGATGTCGGAGACCGGTTCGACCTCCTCGATCGGGACCGGTCGGCGGAGGCCGTCCTTGAAGCGCAGGAGGCCGCGCAGGGTCATGAGCTGCTCGGCCTGGTCGTCGACCTTGTCGGTGTACTCCTTGAAGATCTCGTAGGAGCGGCTCCTGGTGGAGTGCTGGAGCTTGAAGACGGTCTCGGGGTTGAACAGGTGCGGTTCGCCCTCGCGGCGCCACTGGTACTCGCCGCCGACCTCGAGTCGGCGGTGGGCGCCGGCGTTGACGGCGTGGGCGCGGCGGTGGCGGATGGCGACCTCTTCGGCCAGGACGTCGAAGCCGACCCCGCCGAGGCGGGAGGTGGTGCCGGTGAAGCACCGGTCGATGACTTCGGGGCCGAGGCCGAGGGCTTCGAAGATCTGGGCGCCGGTGTAGGAACCGATGGTGGAGACGCCGATCTTGGACATGATCTTGAGGACACCCTTGGCGTAGGCCTTGAGGGTGTTGTGGACGGCCTGTTCGGCGTCGACCCCGCCGAGGCGGCCGTTCTCGACCATGTCGCGGACGGTCTCCAGGGCCAGGTACGGGTTGACGGCGGAGGCGCCGTAGCCGAGGAGGAGGGCGACGTGGTGGCACTCGCGCACGTCGGCGGTCTCGACGACGAGCCCGACCTCGGTGCGGGTCTTCTCGCGCACGAGGTGGTGGTGGAGGGAGCCGGTGAGCAGCAGTGAGGGCACGGGTGCGCGTTCGGCGCCGACGCCGCGGTCGCTGAGGACGATGATGCGTGCGCCGTCGGCGATGGCGCGGTCGGCCTCGGTGTTGATCTCGTCGAGCCGCCGGTCGAGGGCCTGGCCGCCGCCGTCGACGGGGTAGGTGCCGTCGACGGTGTGGGTCCTCAGCGCGGGGTTGCCCTGTCCTGCGGCGACGACGGCGGCGAGTTCGGCCTGGTCGATGACGGGGGTGGGCAGGGACAGACGCTGGGTGTCGGCCGGGTCGGCCGACAGGAGGTTGCCCTCGGCCCCGAGGAGGGTTCCGAGGCTGGTGACCATCTCTTCGCGGATGGCGTCCAGCGGCGGGTTGGTGACCTGGGCGAAGTGCTGGCTGAAGTAGTCGAAGATCTGCCGGGAGCGGTCGGAGAGGGCCGCTACCGGGGTGTCGGTGCCCATGGAGCCGATGGGTTCTGCGCCGGTGCGGGCCATCGGGGTGAGGATGATGCGGAGTTCTTCCTCGGTGTAGCCGAAGGTCTGCTGGGCGAGGTCGATGCGTTCGGTCCGTGCGGGCTCGGCCGCGGGCAGGTCGGTGATGCGGGTGATGCCGTTGTCGACCCACTCCCGGTAGGGGTGCTGGGCGGCGAGTTCGGCCTTGATCTCCTCGTCCTCGATGATGCGGCCCTGCTCGGTGTCGACCACGAAGATGCGGCCGGGTTGGAGGCGGCCCTTGCGGACGACGGTGGCGGGGTCGATGTCCAGGACACCGGATTCGGAGGCCAGGACGACGAGTCCGTCGTCGGTGACCCAGTAGCGGCCGGGGCGCAGTCCGTTGCGGTCCAGGACGGAGCCGACGACGGTGCCGTCGGTGAAGGAGACGGAGGCAGGTCCGTCCCAGGGCTCCATGAGGGTGGAGTGGTACTCGTAGAAGGCCCGGACGTCCGGGTCCATCTCGGTGTGCTTCTCCCAGGGTTCCGGGATCATCATCAGGACCGCGTGCGGCAGGGAGCGTCCGCCCAGGTGGAGCAGTTCCAGGGTGTCGTCGAAGGAGGCGGTGTCGGAGTCCTCGGGGTCGACGATCGGGAACAGGCGGTCGAGGTCGCCGGGGATGAGGGCGCTGGCGAACTTGGCCTCGCGCGAGCGCATCATGTTGCGGTTGCCCTTGACGGTGTTGATCTCGCCGTTGTGGGCGACGTACCGGAAGGGGTGGGCCAGCGGCCAGGACGGGAAGGTGTTGGTGGAGAACCGGGAGTGGACCAGGGCCAGGCCGGAGGTGTAGCGCCGGTCGGACAGGTCGGGGAAGAACGGTTCGAGCTGGGGTGTGGTGAGCATGCCCTTGTAGGCGATGGTGCGCGGGGACAGGCTCGGGAAGTAGACGTCGGTCTCGTGTTCGGCGCGCTTGCGGACGCAGTAGGCGTAGCGCTCCAGGTCGATCCCGGTGAGGCCCTCGGTGGCGGTGCCCTCGGTCCCGGTGATGAAGAGCTGACCGAAGTGGGGCATGGCTTCGCGGGCGGCGGGGCCTGCGTAGTCGGGTTCGGTGGGTACGTCGCGCCAGCCGAGCAGGGTCAGGCCCTCGTCGGCGACGATGGCGTCGATGGTGGCGACGGCCCGGGCGCGTTCGGCCGCGTCGGTGGGCAGGAAACCGATGCCGGTGGCGTAGGCGCCGGCGGCGGGGAGGGGGAAGTCGCAGACCTCGGTGTACAGGTCGTGGGGCACCTGGGTGAGGATCCCGGCGCCGTCACCGTCGTCGGGGTCGGCCCCGGCGGCGCCGCGGTGGTCGAGGTTGCGCAGGACGGTGAGTGCCTTCTCGACTGTGTCGTGGCCGCGGCGGCCGTTGAGGTCGGCGACGAACCCGACGCCGCAGGCGTCGTGCTCGAAGGCGGGGTCGTACAGGCCCTGGGTGGTGGGTTCCGCGTTCGTTCGGACGGACGAACGCCGCACCTGAGCAGCGGGCATGTGCCCTCCTGTCGTCTTGGGTCTGCTTTGTGAAAAGCGCATCCGGGACGACGTTGGCCCTGCTGCGTACGTGCTGTTGTGGCTCCCCGCTGTGTGGGAGCGACCACTGGGGTGATGGGGTCCCGCTTCGGTCGGTCGCCCGTCACACCACCTTGTTCGGGCCGGTCACGTCCTCGTGAGGCCGGTGGTGAAGGGTCGCCGCCTGCGGTCGGGTTCCGGGTTCTCGGTCCCTGGTGGTTTGTACCTGCTGTCGGTCCGTGATGCCAATCGCGGGTCCGACCCTGCCGTTCGTTCCACGAACGAACCGCGCTAAACCACCCGAAGCAGCCAGAGCTCCGCCGGGATCCTCCGAATCTGCTCCGGGCACAGCGGGTTCATGAGAACCGGAAACCGATGTTACTCGGGGGTAGGCCACGTTCGGAAGCGGGGTCGCCGATCACGTGCGAGTGACATCCCCCTCAGATCGTTGATGGGGATTGGGTTCTGTTCTGTGATCGGTGTGCCGGGCATGCCGGGGCGGTGGTTGGTGGAGACCGGTGGATCGGTTCAGGTGGGTGGTGTTCGTCGGAGCGTCGAGCGTAGCCCGACCCCGACGAACCACCACACCAGGCACCACAGGAAACCCCACCACCCTCGCCCCCGCCACCTCGGAGTCCCACCCCCAGGCACCCCGCCACGCAAGAAGACTTCACCACCGACCCCCGTCAACGATCTCAAGGGCGTGTTGCCCGTCCGATACGCTCCCGGTCTGCGCCGCCGTGGCGGTTCCCGGGCGTGGGAACATCGGTGCCATGGCAGCAGAGCACACTCCGGCCGCGGCGCCGGGCACCGACGGCCCCACGGCGGACACCGACACCGGAGGGGGACGGTCCGGCACCGGCGACGCCTCCTGGCCCGAGCCGACCCGGGCCCTGCTACGCGAACGCGGAGTGGACGCACCCCGCGCCCGCCGTGTGGTGGAACTGCTGGCGGACGGGCGCGCGTGGCGGGCCAACGAGCTGGTGCGGGCCTCCGCGGTGGCGCACACGGTCGTCGCGGAACTGCTGCGCGGACTCCTGGCCTGCGGCGAGGCACGTGAGGAGGAGGACACGGTCCGGTTGGAGCGTCCCCGCGACTACGCGGGTGTACCCGCGCCGTCGGCCGCCGACCCGGTCGCGCACCTGATGGCGGCGCACCCCGGGACGCTGGCGGAGCTGGAGCGTGCGGTGGCCGAGGGCCCCGCCTCCGACCTGGACCTGGACCACGTGGCGGCGACCGCCGAGACGGCGCTGCGCCGGGCCCTGTTCCTGGCCACCCGTTTCGACCTGGACGGACGCACCCTCCTGTGTGTGGGGGACCACGACCTGACGTCGGTGGCGCTCACCCTGGTCGTTCCCGGGGCCCGGGCGGTGGTGGTGGACCTGGACGAGCGCGTACTGGCCCACATCGACGCCTCGGCCGACCGTCTGGGCCTGAACATCACCACCCACAGCGCTGACCTGCGCCTGGGCTTGCCGCCGACGTTGCACGGGGCGGCCGATGTGGTCTTCACCGACCCGCCCTACACCCCCGACGGGGTGGAACTGTTCGTACGCCGAGGCCTGGAAGGGATGGCCGAGCAGCGCAGCGGCCGGGTCCTGCTCGCCTACGGGGCGAGTGAGACCACGCCGCGGTTGGCGGCGGCCACCCAGTCCCGGTTCTCCCGTCTGCAACTGCTGGTGGAGGCGTTGTGGCCGGACTTCAACCGGTACCACGGCGCGGAGTCGATCGGCGCGGCCTCGGACCTGTACGTGCTGCGTCCGTTGGCGCGGTCGCTGCCCTCCTCCGGCGGGGAGGACGCCCGGGTCTACAGCCAGGGCTCCAACGCTCGTGAGGCGCGGGTGGGCGGCGATCCGGAGCGGGCCGCGGCGGTGTTGGCGCGCGTGTCCGGAGGAACCGGTGAACAGGGTCCGGAGCCGCTGCTTGTGGGGTCCTGGCCCCGTGGGTTCGAGGGTGCGGGCCGGGTGCGGTTGTCCACGTGGATGAAGGCCCCCGGACCGGTGCACACACACGCGGTTGTGGACCTGACCGGCGGGTGGGAACGTCTGGCCCCGCGTGCGGCCCTGGCGGCGCCCACGGGCACGGCGACGGTGGAGGTGTTGGTGCCCTCCTCGTCGGCGTGGGTGCGGGACCGGGCCGGCCAGGAGGCGTTCCGGTCGTTGGTGGAGCCGCGGTTCGCGGTGCGGTTCCTGCGCGGGTTCGGCGCCGACGACCTGACGTGTCTGAGGCTGACGGCGCCGGACGTCGAGGCCGGCAGCGACACGGCCGGGACGTTGGCGGCGTACGTGCAGGGGCGTGCGCACGGCACTCTGACCTCGACCCTGCGTGCGGGACTGATCGAGGTGACGGCGGCTCTGGGGCGGCCGGTGAACAAACGCACTGCCCGGCACGGCGTGGCCCGCGCACCGGGGTGGGTACGCGGGCACACGGTGGTGGACCTGCCGGAGCACCGGTTGAGGGAGCTGCCGCAGGTCTGCGCGGGGCTTCTGGCGGAGGTCGGTGAGGGGGCCGACCGGAGCGGTCACTGACCGGAACCGGGCTCCTGCACGGGGGGTTCCTGGGTCAGGGGTTCCTCCTGCACGGGCGGTTCGGCCCCGCCCGTGCCACCACCGGGAGCGCCTTCCCCGGTACCGGTTCCGGCACCGCCGTCGCCGGGGGCGCCCTCCCCCGTACCGGTTCCGGCACCGCCGTCGCCGGGGGCCCCTTCCCCGGTTCCGCCGCCCTCGGTCTCGGAGGGGCCGCGCAGTTCCACCAGGCGCCGGTAGAGCGGATCGCGGAAGTTGGCCAGGGCCACGAGCGGGCTGGAGAGGGTCACCCGGTCGTCCACGGACTCGGACTCCCGCGGCTGGACCCACACCACGACCAGGTAGTGGCCGCTGATGATGGCGTCGGCGGCGCCGTAGCCCTCCCCGAGGCGGTCGAAGGGTTCCTCACCGGAGGGGGCGAGCACGAAACCCGGGTCCTCGGGGGGTTCTTCCCCTTCGGCGCCTTCCTCGCCGGTCTCGGGAAGCTCCATGGCCTCGGCCACGCCCTGACCGGCCTCGGTGTCGACGAGGTTGAAGATGGCGGCCACGCCGAAGTAGGCCTCGGAGACGTAGGTGGCGCGCCCGGCCTGGGTGCACTCGGCCGTGGTGAGGGCCTCCTGGACCCGGGCGCCCCAGACCGCCTCACTGCAGTCCTCGGTCAACTCGGAGTCGCGCAGGGTGAAGTCGATGCTCTGGCTGGAGATCTCTTCGTTGTTGCGCTCGAACAGTTCGCCCTCGTTGAGGGGGCGCTGATCGTCCTCGCGTGAGTTCAGCACCCGGTTCATCTCGCTGCTGTCGTTCAGACGCAGGTTGTAGAGGGCGGGGCGGGTCTCCGGAGCGGCTTCAGCGGAGTCCTCCCCCACACCGCGCTGGACCACGAGCACCACGCCGAGCGCGATGAGGGCGAGGGCGAGAACACCCACCAGGATCTTCGGGACCAGGCCGAAGCGCGGGGACTCCTTCCGGCGGCTGCCGGCCCGGCGTGGGCTCTCGTGCGGGGAACGTTCTGCCTGTCCCGTGTCGGACTCGCTGTTCTTCCTCCGGCGCCCGGGACCGGGCTCCGACGGTTCAGAAGGGGACACCCGATTGGACCTTTCCTCGGATTCTCGGGCCGCAGTCAGCACGGGGGGTGCGCGGACGGGCCCGGGTTCGCTCAGGGCTGGGCACGGGGCCCGGCCCCGGCCTCGGACGACCCTCGCGGGCGGGTCGATCCGACCGTGATCCTATCGGGGCCCCGGAGGCCCCCGGACAATCCCGGCCCGTCGGTGTCCGCACTCCGACATGCGCAGGCCCCCGGGAAGCGGTGCGCTCCCCGGGGGCCTGCCGGGCGGGCGGGAAGGAGGAAGCCCCTACTCCTCCTCCGGACTGCCGCCGCCGTTGCGTACGACCTCGTCGTAGATGAACTGCACCGAGTTCATGGAAGCCACGTTCACGGTCGCCAGGTCCGAGTTGTCCCCCGGGTCCTCGGCGTCCTGGCGCGCGGTCCAGAACACCGCCACGTAGTGGCCCATGACCTGGGTGGTGGCTTGGCTGTAGCCCTCGTTCAACCCGGCGATGTCCTCGCCGGTCTGCGGCAGGACGAAGCCGGCCTCGGTGTCGGTGTTGGTCGGGTCCAGCGCGGCCGCGACCTCTTCGGCGCCGTTGCTGTCGGCCACGTCGAAGAGGGTGACCTGTGCGACGTACTCCTGGTCGCTGTCGGTGTAGAGCGCCGAGGCCGCGTTGGCGCACTCGGCGTCGAGCAGGCTCTGGGCGAGGTCTCCGCCCCAGACCATGGAGGTGCAGGAGTCGTTGACCCCGGTCTCCTGTGCCTGCAGCGAGATATCGTCGAGCTCGAGCTCTTCGGCGCCGCCGAAGACGGACTCCTCCGTCATCGGTTCGGCATCGGCCTCGCGCTCGTCGATCGCGCCGAAGGTCTCCTCACGATTGGGTTCGGACAGGTAGAGCTCCGGGGTGAGGGTCGTGTGCCCCTCGGGGGGCTCGACGATACTGGTCTCGGTATCGGCGGTCTGCCCACCGTCGTTGCTGATGAACTGGTAGGTCAGCAGCCCCAGGAGTAGGACCAGCGCCAGTCCGAACGCGGTGAGGAGCACGGCGAGCACGGCAGTCCCGCGCTTGCGTCTGCTCTGTTCGGCCAGGGTGTACACGATCTGGTTGGGCCGGTCGCCCAGGACCGAGACACGCTTGAGGGCGTTGGCGGAGAAGGCAGAGACCTTCCCCGGGTTCCTGTCGGCGCGCCTTCCCCTGCGTCCACGGCCGCGCCCCTGTGCAGAGGCCTGCTCCGCGCCGTACTCGTCCTCGTAGCCGTACTCGTCCTCGTAGCCGTCGTCGTAGCCGTCGTCGTAGCCTGCCTGACCGGGGCCCTCCGAACGAGTGTGGGTGTGACCGTACTCTGCGGAGAAGTCCTCCTCCGGGTCGTAGTCGTACTCGTCGGCGTAGTCCTCGTCGTGGCCGTACTCGTCGGTGTGGACGGGCTCGGCGGCCTGGCCGCGACGGGATCCTCCGCGCCGGCCTTTGCGACCGAACCGGGACTCAGATCTGCTCACGGTCCATCTCAATCGTCAACCAAGGGTGTGATCGGAAACGACACAGGCGGGGCGCGGGGGCCGCCGGTGCGGCCGTCCCCGCGCGTGGGGCCTGTGCATCAGTCGGGCCTCGCCCCGGAGTCCGTTCCCGTCTCGTCGGCGTCGTCCTCGGTCGAGCCCTCGCTACTGGATCGTTCAGGGCTGGGGTGATATTCCGTCCCCCCGCGGCCGGCCCCTCGGGAACCGTCCCCCTGGTCGGGGAGGTCGCTGAGGTCCGTGGCGCTGTAGACGGTACTGTCGCCCTCCTCCTCTTCGCTGTCGAGGGCGCTGTAGACGGTGCCTTCGTCGTGCGTCTCACCCGGGTCTGTGGCGCCGAACACCTGGGTCCCCTCGTCCTGTCCGGGAACGACGGCGCTGGAGAAGCGCTCGAGCCGGCGGCCCGCCCAGAAGAAGTAGGCCAGGGCACCCGCCAGCACCAGCAGGGACACCCAGTTGTTGAGGCGGAAACCGAGGATGTCGTTGGCCGGGTCCACACGCAGGGCCTCGATCCAGAAGCGGCCCGCGCAGTAGCCCGCGATGTAGAGGGCGAACAGGCGTCCGCCCTGCAGCCGGCTCTCGAAGCGGCGTCCCAGGTAGGCGAGCAGGACTGCCAGCCCCAGGCACCACAAGGACTCGTAGAGGAAGGTGGGGTGGTAGGTGCTGACGCCCTCGATCATCCCCGGGCGCAGGGCCCCGTTCTGCAGAGGGGTGATCTCCAGGGCCCAGGGCACGTCGGTGGGCGCGCCGAAGAGTTCCTGGTTGAAGTAGTTGCCCCAGCGGCCGATGGCCTGGGCGAGGGGGATGGTGGGTGCGATGGCGAAGGCCAGTTTGGACATCGACAACCCGCGCTTGCGCGCAACGAGCCACACGCCGAGTGCGCCCATGGGGACGGCGCCCCAGATACCGAGTCCGCCCTCCCAGATGAAGAGCGCCCGGACGGGTTCCTGGCCGTCCACGAAATAGAGCTGGTAGTCGCTGATGACGTGGTAGAGGCGGCCGCCCACCAGACCCAGGAGCACGGCCCACACGGCCATGTCCATGATGGTGCCCTTCTCCCCGCCCATGGCGGCCCAGCGGCGCTCACTCCAGAAGACCGCGACGACGACACCGACGAGGATGCACAAGGCGTAGAAGTGGATTTCGAGGAGGCCGAGGGGGATGGAGTTGACCTCGGGGCTGGGAATGGCCGCGAGGGCGCGGCCGTGCTCGGCCGCGCCCTCGGAAGCTGTCGACGGCAATGTCACTGCTCTGCTCTCACGTTCGCCCCGCGTGCGGGGTCTGGGCTGGGATCTCTACTCCGCGCCACCCCCGTCGTCGGCGGGCTCGCTCTCGACCTCGCCGGGACCGGCGGAGTCGATGGCGTCGGAGAGGCCGCGGACCGTCATCGTGGCGTTGTTGTCGAGGATCTCGCCGTTGATGTAGACGGAGGGGGTACCGCTGAAGGCGTTCTCACCGCTGTAGCGAGTGTAGGCCGCTCCGGTGGCGTCGATGATCTCGCCAGTGTAGGTCCCCTCGAGGAAGGAGGAATCGTGTCCGTTCTCCTCCCCCCAGGCGATCAGGTCGGTCAGGACCATGGTTCTGAGGTTGTCCTGGCCGACCTCCTGCTCGGCGGCCGACATGAGGGCAGGCACGTACTCCTCGGTGAACTCGGTGATGACCGGTTCCTCCTGCTCGAGGCGTTCGGCGAAGTCGGCCTGCTGTTCCTCGGTGGTGTCGAGCCCGTCGAACCATTCCTGGAGTTCGGAGGGGGCGAAACCCTCCTCCTGCTGGTTGGGCTGGTTCGCGAACAGGATGTCGTTGTACTCGACGAAGACGTCGTGGTCGGCGGCGGTGCGGGCCGCGACGGCGCCGCGCAGGGAGTTGCTGCTGGTGGGTACGGGCTGCTGGGCGAAGATGCTGACGGGGTGGAACTGCACGATCGCCTCGCCCTGGGCGGCCTTCTCCTTGAGGGTGTCGCCGTTGAGGTTCTCGAACTGGCGGCAGGCCGGGCACTGGTAGTCGGCGTAGACCTGCACGACGGGGGCCTCGGCGCCCTCCTGGGCCATGACGACGCTGCCGTCGGACTGCAGGGTCTGCTGGGCGATCTCGCCCTCGTAGCCGTCACCGCGGTCGGAGCTGAGGATGACGTACCCGATACCGACGACGAGGAGGACGACGGCGGCAGCCGCACCGACCACGAGCAGGGTCCGGTTGCGTTTGGCTGCCTTCTTCTCCTTCTCCCGCTGCTCCTTGATGCGTTCGCGGGCGCGCTTGCGCGCTTCACTGCCCATGTGTTCTTCCTCTGATTCTTCTACTGGACTCGGTGTGCCGCGCGGATCATCGGAAGAGCCCGAGGGCGCGGTCGAGGGCAAGCGGTGAGCGGGGCCAGATCGCGATGAACGCGCCCAGGGCCATGAAGCCGAGGTCGCGTGCGATGGAGAGGCCGTAAGTGGTCTCTGCCGGGTCGATCTGTCCCCCGCCGCCGAAACAGCCGCAGTCGATGCTCAGCCCTCGGGCCATCGCGGAGAGGATCCCCGCGATGAAGGCGACCATGAGCAGGGCACTGACCAGCCCGGTGTAGCGGGTGGCCAGGCCCATCAGGAGCAGTAGGGCAAGGGCGAGTTCGAACAGCGGAAGGGTGTAACCGATGAGTTCGGCGATCTCGGGTGGGAAGAGCTCGTAGGCCTCGACCGCCTCGACACCGAGCGCCGGCGGGTACTTGGTGACCGCGGCGGTGATCATGACCGCGGCGAGGCCGACCCTGCAGGCCAGGGTGAGCCAGGGCTGCACGGTCTCCCACCGCGACCGTCCGGTGCCGGGATCGGTGGGGGATTCCTCTACTGTGTCCGTCATGTGGGCCCTCGGAGATCAGGGGGTGGTTCCTCACGCACCGGTGTGCACCCTTCGAGTACACAGGGTGAGCACCCTCGAGCTTACTGTGTGCGGCCCACTGATGCTGCCGCACATCCACGAGACCGGCCGGGCACGGGTGGGGCGTGCCTTCACCGTCCACACCCCATCACACCATCCCGAGGGCACCGGAAGCAGGCCCCCTGACACGGCGGAGCGCAGATCTCACCGGATTCTCACGCTGTTAACCCGGGTCTGGGCGCCTCCGGCGCAGGGGTGAGCACCCCACCGCCGGTCCTGCTCCGAAGGTCCTCACGCTGCCGTGCGGAGCCTTCGGAGCGGGACCCTGTCCCTTCCGGGGTCCGCTACCTGGAGCGCACGCCCGCGGCGAGCTCCTCGGCGAAGGACTCCACAGCCAGAAGACCGGTCTCCAGGTCCGGTGCGTCCAGGACGCGCTGGCAGAACCCGGCGCCGACGATGACCCCGTCGGCGTAGGCGGCCACCTCGGCAGCCTGCGCGGAAGTGGAGATGCCCAGGCCCACACAGATCGGCAGTTCCGACTCCCGGGTGACGGCGCGGGTGCGGCGGACCAGTTCCTCGGCGGTGCTGGAGACCTGCGCCCGGGTACCGGTGACCCCCATGAGGGAGGCGGCGTAGACGAAACCGCTGCAGGCCTCGGTGGTCAGGGCCAGGCGGCGGTCGGAGGAGGAGGGCGCCACGAGGTGGATACGGTCCAGGCCGGTGGCTTCCGAGGCGGCGCGCCACTGGGCCGATTCCTCCGGGAGGAGATCGGGGGTGATCACACCCGTGCCCCCGGCCTTGGCGAGCTCGGTGGCGAAGCGTTCCACCCCGTAGCGCTCGATGGGGTTCCAGTAGGACATGACCAGGGCAGCGGCACCGGTGGCGGCGGTGGCCTCGACGACACGGAAGACGTCGTCGGTGTTGGTACCGGCCTGCAGCGCCTGTCCTGCTGCCCGCTGGATGGTGGGCCCGTCCATCATCGGGTCGGAGTAGGGCAGGCCGACCTCGATGACGTCGCAGCCGCCCCGGACCATGGCCTCGATGACCTTGACGGAGGATTCCAGGTCGGGGAACCCGGCGGGCATGTAACCGATGAGCACGGCCCGGTCCTCGTCGCGGGCGCGGGCCAGTGTGTTCTGCAGTGCGGTGGCGCCCATCAGGTGTGGTCCTCCGAGTCGACGAGGCCGAAGTAGGTTGCGGCGGTGTTGACGTCCTTGTCGCCGCGTCCGGACAGGTTCACCACGACGACGCCGTCGGGGCCGAGGCGCTCGCCGATCCTGCGGGCACCGGCGAGGGCGTGTGCGGTCTCGATGGCGGGGATGATGCCCTCGGTGCGGCAGAGCAGGCGGAAGGCCTCCATGGCCTCGGCATCGGTGACGGGTTCGTAGACGGCCCGTCCGGTCTGGGCGAGGTGGGCGTGCTCGGGGCCCACCGCCGGGTAGTCCAGGCCGGCGGAGATGGAGTGGCTCTCCCGGGTCTGGCCGTACTCGTCCTGCAGTACGAAGGTACGGGCGCCGTGGAAGACGCCGGGGCTTCCGGCGGTGATGGAGGCGGCGGTGCGGTCGGTCCCGACCCCCTCTCCCCCGGCCTCGAACCCGTACAGGGCCACGTCCTCGTCGGGGATGAAGGCGGCGAAGATCGCCATGGCGTTGGAGCCGCCTCCCACACACGCGGCGACGGCGTCGGGGAGGCGGCCCACCCGTTCCCGGACCTGCTCACGGGTCTCGGCGCCGACGACGTAGTGCAGGTCGCGCACGAGTTCGGGGAAGGGGTGGGGCCCGGCGACGGTCCCGAAGAGGTAGTGGGTGTGGTCGACGTTGGTGACCCAGTCGCGGAAGGCCTCGTTGATGGCGTCCTTGAGGGTGCGGCTGCCGATGGCGACCGGGACGACCTCGGCGCCGAGCATGCGCATGCGGGCGACGTTGAGGGCCTGGCGTTCGGTGTCCTGCTCACCCATGTAGATGACGCAGTCCAGGCCGAGGAGTGCGCAGGCGGTGGCGGTGGCCACGCCGTGCTGTCCGGCCCCGGTCTCGGCGATGATGCGGTGTTTGCCCATGCGTTTGGCGAGCAGGGCCTGGCCGAGGACGTTGTTGATCTTGTGCGACCCGGTGTGGTTGAGGTCCTCACGCTTGAGCAGGATGCGTGCTCCGCCCGCGTGCTCGGAGAAGTTCCGGGCTTCGCTGAGCGGGCTGGGCCGGCCGGTGTAGTCGCGCAGCAGTTCGTCGAGTTCGGCCTTGAACTGCGGGTCCTGGCGGGCCTTGTCCCATTCGGTGTCGACCTCGTCGAGGGCGGCGACGAGGGATTCGGGGGCGAAGCGCCCTCCGAAGCGGCCGTAGTGCCCGAGTTCGTCGGGCACGGGTCCGTCGTGGCTCATGGTCTGGTCTCTCCTGAGGATGTGGCCGGTGGGCGGCGGCTGTCCGGCGCCGTGGTCGCGCACGTACCGACCGTGCTGGGTGCCACCTGAGCTGGGTGGCGGTGGATGGACGTAGGAGCGGCGCGGGGCCCAGGGCCCCGGGGGTGTTTCCCCGTGGGCCGGGTACGGGGCGTGTTCCGTCGTGGGGGCGGCGGGGTCTCCGCCGCCGGTTCACGTGTGGGTGTGCGCGCGGAACACGCCCCCGGGCCATCGTTGGCCCGGGTGGCCGGTGCGGGGCGCTGGTGTGGGTGCCACGCGGTTCAGCTCCGGTCGCGCAGGGCGGGGTGGGCCCCGGCTGTGACCAGGTCGGCAACGGCCTCTCTCGGGTTGCGCCCGCGTACCAGGCTCTCACCGACGAGCACGGCTCCGGCACCGGCTCCGGCGTAGGCGAGCAGGTCATGGGGGCCGCGGATCCCGGACTCGGCGATCCTGACGACACCGCTGGGGATGAGCGGGGCCAGGCGCGAGAAGGTGTCGCGGTCCACGTCGAGGGTCTTGAGGTTGCGCGCGTTGACGCCGATGACGGTGGCTCCGGCGTCGAGGGCGCGGGAGACCTCCTGCTCGTCGTGGACCTCCACCAGTGGCATGAGGTTGAGGGAGCGGGCGCGCTCGATCAGGGAGACCAGGGCCTCCTGGGGCAGGGCGGCCACGATCAGCAGGACGGCGGAGGCACCGAAGACCCGGGCTTCCCAGAGCTGGTAGGAGCTGACGACGAAGTCCTTGCGCAGCAGCGGGGTGTCCACAGACCTGCGCACGGTGGCCAGGTCCTCGATGCTGCCGTGGAAGCGGCGTTGTTCGGTGAGCACGCTGATGAGTCCGGCGCCCCCGGCCTCGTAGTCCCGGGCGAGTTCGGCGGGGTCGGTGATCTCGGCGAGGGGCCCCTTGGAGGGGCTGGCGCGCTTGACCTCGGCGATGACGTGGACGCCGGGGCGTCTCAGGGCGGCCTCGACGTCCACCGGGGCAGGGGTCTTCTCTGCTCGGGCCTTGAGGTCGTCCAAGGGCAGGGCCGCTTGTCGTTCCGCCATGTCGGCGCGTACCCCATCGAGGATCTCGTCGAGCACGCTCACCAATTACCCCGTTCCCTCGTGGTTGGATCCGGCCGTGCGCGGCGTGCCCGTTCGGCACGCTTTCCCCGCGTGGTGTGGCCGGCACCGTGTCGCTGGCCATCGTATCGACCTTGCCGGACCGGGGAGTCCGCGCCCCCGCCGACACGGTGGGTGGACCTGCCGGGGCTCAGATGGCGCTGGGGCCGGCGGCGCCTGTTGCGAGGAACACGATCCCGATGATGTACAGGAGCCCGAACAGGCCCATGATGATGGTCCCGATCAGGCTGATGATGCCGAGGATACGGGCGGTCCTGGAAGCCTGTTCGGCGCCGGCGACGTCACCGTAGGCCCACCGGGAGCTGACCTGGAGCGAGAAGACCAGGCCGATGATCCCGAGGACGGACATGCACCCGAAGATGCCGATGATGTTGTAGGCGAGGTAGGCGCGCGGCTGGGTCCCGACCGCCCCGTGGGGCTGCTGGTGCGGGGGCCACTGCTGTTGGGGACCGTAGCCGCCGACCTGGGGCGGGTGAGGCGGGTATCCGTGTCCGGCGTTGGGGTTGTGCTGCGGGTGTTCGGGTGGCTGGTACAAGAGTTCCCCCAGATCATTTCGTGCTGGTTGTGCTTGGTGTGACGTGCACGGCGGCTGTGTGGTTCCTCCCGTTCCTCACCACGCGTGGTTCACGAGGGCAACAGCGGGGTCCCGGCGGCCAGGAACGAGAACCACGGCAGGTTGCGCAGGACCCAGAAGACGACGATGCCGACCAGGATCGTGACCATCACCCGGACGGGCACGTCCGGTTCGGGCCGCAGGGCACGGCCGGGACGGAGCGTGCCGATGAGCCAGCGAACGTGGACCAGGAGCAGGAAGGGCAGCAGGAGCACCGTGAGGGGGTTCATACCGGCCGCACCGAGCAGGTCGCCGTGGGTGATCAGGGCCAGGGCCCGGGTGGTACCGCAGCCGGGGCACTGGAGCCCGGTCAGGAACAGGAACGGGCAGGTCGGGTAGGGGTTTCCCTCCTGGGAGGGGTCGAACAGGTGCAGGATCAAGGCCCCGGCGAGGGCGGCCACGCCGACACCGACCGGCCAGATCCACGGGGGGAGGCGGGAGACGAGCCGGTCCAGGGGCCCGGCCCTGCGTGCGGGGGGCTGCTCTGCGGCTGCCGGTTCGTGTCGAGGGTCCACGGGTCCAGGGTAGGAGTGCCGCGGCGGTCTTCGCACGCCGTCGGTCGGAACGGTGGCAGGGGTCGGCCACGGGTGCGGCAGGTACTGGAGGGACGCTGTCGGGGACGGGCCAAGGGACCAGCGCTCACGAACGGGCCCCGCTCCCCCGTGAGCGGGGGGGGCGGGGCCCGGGGGCGTTCGGCCGTCAGCGGCCGGAAACGGTCCTACTTGGAGGCGGCGAGCTTGCGCGCGGCTTCCCACTCCTCACGTGTGGGCGGCACCGGGCGGGCCTCCTTGCGGCCGAGACCGGCCTTCTTCATCACACCGGCGATGATGGAGAACAGGACACTGGCGCCCAGGGCGATCCCGGTCCACGTGGTCAGGCTGCCACCGAGGATGATGGCCACTGCGGCCACGGTCCAGGCAACGATCCAGGTGACGGTGAGGAACCAGGCCGAGACGGTGTTCCCGTGGTCGTCGTGGTGTTCTTCAGCGGCCATCGGGCCCCTCCTTCGTTCGTTCCGGCCCGGTGGCCGGCTGTACGGGTGCTGTGTCGCTCCCGGTGTCGGCGGCGTGGCCGTCGTCCTTCGCGGGCACACCGTCGCCATCGGGTGGGTCAAGGGTGGGATCGTCTCCGGCGTCCAGAGTTCTCCACAGGTCCGACTGGGTGAGCGCCTGGCTCGGACGCGGTACGGCGACCCGATCGTACCGGTTGCTCATCCCGGGCCACGCAGGGGCACGCACCGACGCGACGAGCCCGGCCAGGGCCAGGAGCGCGGCTCCGGCGACGGCCACCAGCGGGCCTGTCGTCTGCACCTCGGGTTCACCGACGAGCTGCACGGTCCCGGCCACGTCGGTGGCGTGGGTGGCGACCGCGTCGGTCAGGGCCTCGGTGCGGGTGCTGGTCCACACCGCCACGAGAGCGAAGAGACCACCCCCGGCGACTGCGGCGCCGATGACCCTGCGGGCCCAGCCGCGTGCGGCGTACAGGCCCGCGATCCCGGCGAGGCCGGCCCAGCCGATCCCGCTGGGTACCCCGGTCAGGTCGGCCCCGGTGGCTTCCACGGGCACCGACGGCACGGGGCCCGGTGCTTCGAGCAGGGCCCGGACCCAGGTCTGCCCGCCGGAGGCCAGCATCATCCCGGCCGCGGCGGCGATGACGAGGGCCGTCAGGCCGAACTCGCGGCGCACGTGTCCGGTCGAGGAGGAAGTCACATCAGCCGCCCGGCGTCGAAGCACGTGTGGTCACCGGTGTGGCAGGCCGCACCGGTCTGGTCGACCCGGACCAGGAGTGCGTCACCGTCACAGTCCAGTGCAACCGAGACCACGCGCTGGGTGTTCCCCGACGTGGCGCCTTTCACCCAGTACTCGCGGCGGCTGCGGGACCAGTAGGTGGCGGCGCCGGTGGTGAGGGTCCGGTGGAGGGCTTCGTCGTCCATCCAGGCGAGCATGAGCACTTCCCCGGTGTCGTGTTGCTGCACGATCGCGGGGACGAGGCCGTCCGCGTTGCGTTGGAGCAGCGCGGCGATGTCCGGGGAGAGGCTGGTGACGCTCATGTTCTCCAGGTTAGGGGCGTTCTCGCGCGCCCCGTCACCGGGTCGGGGCTCTCGGCGCGGGGCGGGACCCGCTAACGTGAAGCAGTCCGCGTGAGCTGGGCCCTCCTCGGAGGGCAGCCGTGCGCTTCCTCCCCGGGGGCCGGTGGTCACGCGGTCCGACCGCCCGTGCTGCGACCTGGGAGTGCCGTGTCCGCAGAGTCACTGTCCGCGGATCTGGCGGGCAAGCCCGCCGCCCTGACCCGCCTCGCCGACAAGTTCCCCCGCTGGGACCCCTATGCGGCGTTGCCCGCCCTGTTGGAGGACGAGCCGGCGCAGGTGCGTCTGGTGGGGTTGGGCGCGGCCCGGCACGCGTGCGAGGCTGCCGCGGCACGCCTGCGGCGTGCGGGGATCGGCGCGCACGCGGACTTCTCCTCCTCCGACGAGCAGCCGCCGGCCGGTGAGGAGACGCTGGTGGTGGGGGTGAGTCTGGGCGGGGGCCGGCGTGAGTTGGCCACGGTGCTGGACCGGTACGTGGCGCGTTCGCCCGTGATCGTCCTGGCCCCGGGCACGGACGCGCCGATCGCGCGCTACGCCGACCTGCTCGTCCCGTTGCGTGCGGAGGAGGAGACCTCGGGCCTGGGGTGCAGCGCCTACCAGCACGCGCTGGCGCTGCTGTTGCTGTTGGGGCACCGGTTGGGTGCGCCGACCGGGGGCAGCGGGAACTTCCCCGGCCTCCTGCGCCGTGTGGCCAACGCCACGAAATCGTTGCTGAGCGGTGCCGAGGAGTGGCTCCCCGAGGCGGCGCAGGTGCTGGACTCCCCCGACGGGCTGCATCTGGTCGCGCCCGCCGAGCGCACGGCGTCCGTGGGCCAGGGGGTCCGGGTGTTGCGCCAGGGGCCGGTGCGCCGGGCGTACGGGGCCGAGACCGGCGAGTGGTCCCACAGCGAACGCTATCTGGCCGCGGTCACGGACCACCGGGCGTTGTTGTTCGCCGGTTCCACCTACGACGAGCGTTTCTCCGAGCACCTGTTGCAGCTGCGGGGCTCCTTCGTGGCGGTGGGGCCCACGCCGGGGCGCGAGCGCCTGCCCGGGGCGGCGTTGAACGTGCGGTACCCGGGTGACACCGACCCGGACGTGAGGCTGCTCACCGAGCCGTTGGTGGCAGAGCTCTTGGCGGCCCACTGGTGGCACCGGCGCAGCTGACCCGTGGTCCGGGCCGGCCGGTGGTCCGGGTGCGCTGCTGCCCCGCCGTCCGCGCGTGGCTCGGCCCCGTGGCCCGTGGACGGGCGGGTCCGGTGTGTGAAGTACGGCTCCCCCGTGGGGGGAAGGAGCTCTCCGTCGGGGGAGCCGTGTGTCTCAGGCCGAAGAACGCACCCAGGAGGCGTGCAGGTCGGCGTAGACGCCGGGTTCGTCCACGAGTTCCCCGTGCGAACCGTTCTGCACGATCTTCCCGGCATCGAACACCAGCACCCGGTCGGCGTCCTCCGCCGTGGAGAGCCGGTGCGCGATCGCCACCGATGTACGTCCCCTGGTGAGGTGCTCCAGGGCACGCTGGATGCGCATCTCGGTGTGCGGGTCCACCGCGGAGGTCGCCTCGTCGAGGACGAGCAGATCGGGGTCGGCGATGTAGGCGCGCACGAGTGCCACGAGCTGCCGTTCGCCGGCCGACAGGGACTCGCCCCGCTGGCCGACGGGTGTGTCGAGGCCGTGGGCGAGGCTGTCGAGCCATTCGTGCAGCCCGAGTTCGGTGACGGCGGCCTCGAGTTCGGCGTCGGTGCTCTCGGGGCGTGCGAAGCGGATGTTGTCGCCCAGGGAGCTGTCGAACAGGAAGCCCTCCTGCGGGACCATGACGACACGGCTGCGCAGCGAGGAGAACGCCACTTCCTTCAGGTCGACGCCGTCCAGGCGCACGGTGCCCTCGGCCGGGTCCATGAGTCGGGCCAGGAGTTTGACGAAAGTGGTCTTGCCCGAACCGGTCTCGCCGACGACCGCGATCCGCGTTCCGGGGACCAGCTCGACGTCGATGCCGTCGAGCACGACCGGCCCGTCGGGGTAGGAGTAGGTCACCCCTTCGAAGTCGACGCGCACAGGGCCGCGCGGCAGTACCTTGCCCGCCTCGCCCGGGTCGGCGATGTCGGGGGCGGTGTCGAGCACACCCAGCACCCGGCGCCACCCGGCGATGGCGTTCTGGGCCTCGTTGAAGATCTCGGTGGCCATCATCATGGGCTGCACGAACAACGTCATGAGGAACAGGAACGCGATGAGCTGGCCGGCGGTCAGTCCTCCGTCGATACCGAGCCAGACACCGACCAGGACCACAGCGGTGTTGCCCAGTGCGGCGACCATCTCCGCGAAGGGGGAGACGGCCATGGACAGCCGCTGCGCCTTCACCTGGGCGCTGCGGGTCGCCAGGACGCTGTCGTCGATGCGCTGTGCGGTACGGCGCTCGGTGCCGTGCGCGCGGATGACGGAGGCGCCCATGACGGCTTCCCCGACGGCTCCGAGCATGTCGCCGGTGCGTTCGCGGACCTGCAGGTAGGCCTTGGAGAGCAGTTTCTGCAGCCAGCGCACGCCGAACAACAGCGGCAGGAAACAGAGCCACACGACGATGGTCAGCTGCCAGGAGTAGACGGCCATGAGTGCGGTGGCGATGACCAGCTGACCACCGCTGACGATCAGCAGGAGGCCGCCCCACTGCATGAACATGGAGATCTGGTCGACATCGGCGGTGACGCGGGAGACCAGCGCGCCCTTGCGTTCGCTGTTCTGTGTGAGTACCGACAGGTCGTGCACGTGTCGGAAGGCCTTGCGGCGCAGGGTGGCCAGCCCGGACTCGGTGGCCCGGTACAGCCGGAGGTTCATCAGGTACGAGCAGATCATCGTGATCACGAGCAGGACGGCGCTCACGGCCACCATGCGGGTCACGAAGCCCAGGTCGGGGCCGTCGGGGCCGGAGAGCCCGTTGTCGATGATCTGCTGCAGGGCGCTGGGCACGATGACCTTGCCGACGGTGGCGACCGAGGCGAAGGCCAGGGTGAGCCACAGGCCCTTGGTGAACTCCGGGGAGAGCTTGATGCCGCGTTTGAGGGTGCCGAGGGCCCCGTCGCGGCTGCGGGCGAGGCCGACGGGGACGCCGGTGTCCGCCCGTGGTCCCTGCTGGGCGGCAGGCGCGGTGCGGGTCTCCTCCCGGGGCCGGGTGGGTGCACTCATCGGGCGTCCTCCTCGCGGGTTCGGCCGCCGCGGGGGGCGGTGTCGGGTGTGGGCTCGGCCGGTCCCGGCTCCTCGGGGACAGGCTCCAGTTCCCCCTCGGCGGCGGCGCGCTCGTAGGCGGTGACCAGGCGGGCGTAGCCGGGTGAGGTGTGGAGCAGTCGGCTGTGGGTTCCGCGGGCCTGTACGCGCCCGCCCTCCATGTAGACGACCTCGTCGGCGAGTTCGATGGTGGCGCGGCGGTAGGCGACCACGACGACGGTGGCTGCGCCGTCGCGCTCGCGCAGGCCGGCCAGGATCTGCGCCTCGATCTGCGGGTCCACGGCCGAGGTGGCGTCGTCCATGACGAGCAGGCGCGGACGGCGTACGACGGCGCGGGCCAGGACGAGGCGTTGGCGTTGGCCGCCGGACAGCGAGGTGCCCTTCTCCCCGAGGCGTGCGTCCAGGCCCCCGTCGAGTTCGGCGATGAACCCGTCGGCGCGGGCCAGGCGCAGGGCGGCCCACACCTGTTCGTCGTCGATGTCGGCTGCGCCCAGGGTCACGTTGTCGCGGACGGTGTCCTCGAAGACGAAGGTGCTTTGGGGGACGAGGGCGGCGTGGGAGGGGATCTGGTCGCGGGCCAGGTCGCGTACGTCCACCCCGTCGTAGCTGACAGTGCCGTCGTCGGGGTCGACCAGGCGCATGAGCAGGGTGGTGAGGGTGGACTTGCCCGATCCGGTGGGTCCGACGACGGCGATGGTGCGCCCGGGGGCGATGTCGAGGTCGAAGCCGTCGAGGACGGTGGTGCGGGGGTCGGAGGCGCCGTCGTCCATGAGGTCGCGGTGCTCGGAGGCGTAGGTGTCGGCGTAGGTGAAGGCGAGGTCGCGCACGCTCACGGCGATACCGCCGGTCCCTTCGTCGAGGGTGCGGTCGCCGTAGGCCATGGTGCCCTCGGAACGCAGCACGGACTGCACGCGGTCCCAGCCGACGACGCTGCGGGGCAGGTCACCCAGGAGCCAGCCGAAGGAGCGGATGGGTTGTGTCAGGAGGGTGAACAGGAACGCGATCTGGACGAGGTCGCCGGGTTCGATGGCTCCGGTACTCATGCGCCACATGCCCAGGAGCAGGACGGCGAGCACACCGAGGTTGGGCAACGACTCCATGAAGGGGTCGAACATCGAGCGCAGGCGTCCGACGCGGATGAGTGCGTCGCGCAGACGGTGGGTGGCGTCGGTGAAGCGTTCGGTCTCGGTGTCCTCGCGGCCGAGGGTCTTGACTACGAGGGCGCCGTCGAAGGATTCGTGGGCGACGCCGCTGACCTCGGCGCGCAGTGCCTGGGCGCGGGAGGCCAGGGGTGAGACGTGGCGTTGGAAGGCGACGTTGGCGGCGGCCAGGACGGGGAAGACGACGAAGGCGACCAGGGAGAGGACGGGGTCGGTGACGATCATCGCGACCGCGGAGATGATCAGCATGAAGACACTGCCCACGGTCATGGGCAGGGGTGCCAGGGGCTGCCAGGTGGCTTCGACATCGGCGTTTGCGTTGGAGAGCAGCTGCCCGGTGGGGTGGCGGTGGTGCCAGGACAGCGGGAGTTCGAGGTATTTGCGGGCGACCGAACGCCGGTAGCGGGCCTGCATACGGAACTGCATGAGGCCGGCGAGCAGGCGGCGCAGGGCGAGCCCGACGGCCTTGCCGACGCCGACGCCCATGAGCAGGGCCGCGGCGGCGAGGAGCGCGGCACTGGTGGTGGCGCCCTCGGCGAAGGCGGGCAGAATGGTGTGGTCGGTGATGTGGCCGATCACGGAGGCCGAGCCGACGTTGACGCCCGAGTGCAGCACGGCGCCGAAGACGGCGACGCCGAAGACCCAGGGCTCGGTGCGGATGGAGTGACCGAGGACCCGCATGCCCCTGGCGAACACGCCCCTGTGGGTGCCGTCGTCCGTGCGGGCGCGGTCGGCGGTGGGTGTGCCGTTCTCCCCCGGTGGTGCAACACCCTCCTGCGGGGCGGTGCGGGTCCTGGTCGTGCCCTGGGCCATGGGCCCCCCGTTCCTGCGTGCGGCGAGATGGCCCGGTCGGGCCCCGACAGCCGCACTCCGTGTCCTCGCCGGGGTACGGGGAGGACACGGAGTGGGCGCTTCGGTGCCGAGTATGTCGGTCGGCACCGACAAGGTTCTACCGGATTGTTTCAGCATCCGGCGTTACGGGCCTATTCCGTACGTGCGGGCGGGTAGTTGCCTCTGCTGCGGGGTCCAGGGCCACCGAGCAGGTGGGGCCGGGCGGTGGGGTGCGTCGGCGCTCGCTCGTCGGTCGCCGGCGCTCCGGTGGGCGCCGCAGGCTGGTGCCGGTACGTACGAGAGCGCTGCCAGCGGCCCTCGGGGGTACTCCTCCCTGTCCCGGGGTGCTGTGTGCCGA
>NZ_ANAY01000007.1 GCF_000340965.1 Nocardiopsis kunsanensis DSM 44524 | reverse complement strand
CAGGCAGACCCCCGCCACACCCTTCCCGAGCAGGGTGTGGCGGGGTACAGGAACAGGGGTGCGGGGGGTTCCGGCCGGGCTGTGTCCGACGCTCCGGCGGGCACGGAGGTGTCGGCCGCGACCCCCGGGGGCGCGGCCCCTGGGCGGTCTAGGCGGGACGGTCGGCGCAGCTGTACTGGGCCGTGGCCTCCTCGGCGTCGGCCATGAAACCGTCGGGCACCCGCTCCGGGACCTGGGCCTGCGGCAGCTCCCGGGCGGAGTCCTGGTCCCAGTCCTGGTCGGTGATGAGCGAACGCCAGGTGAGGCGGCCGACCAGCCCGTCGGCGTCCAGCCCGTAGGCCTCCTGGGCGTCACAGACCGCGTAGAAGGTCTCCTCGCCGTACCAGCCGTCGTTGGCGATGTCGGCGTCGTGTTTCCACATGAGGAGTTCCTGGATGCTCAGGACCCCGTCCGTGCGGCCGTTGTTCGGGCCGTCGCCGGGCACGTACTCGTCGGCGTAGGTCTGTTCGCGCAGGAGCAGCCAGGTCTCCTCGTCCAGGTTCCCCGTGACGGGCAGGTACTGCTCGTGCGCCTCCTGGTACTCGAGGACCTCTTCGCGGAGTTCATCAGTGAACTCGGAGGTCTCGACCCCGCTGTCGAAACCCTGCTGTCCCAGAGCCCGGTAAGCGGCCCTGATGTCGATGTCGACCTGGCCGTGGACGTAGAAGGGCCAGGGCTTGGCCTCGACCATGGCGATGGTCTCGGCGGAGGCGCGATCCATGTCGTCGGCGCTCGCGGTCGGGGCCGTGGCGACGGAGGCGGTGAACATGACGGTGCCGGCACCGGCCACGGCCAGCATCCGACCGAGGAACCCTGTGTGGGTACGTGCGGACATAATGGGAGATCTCCCGGTCATCTGGTGGGCAGGACAGTGGTCATATTCACACGGAACACAACTTCACCAACCCACCGCCACGGCCCAGTCACACAAAGCCAGAAGCGGGTATCGCCCACAGGGACAGGAACCCCACCGAACCGGACGCCTCAGCGCACGGGGTACCCGGCCGCGCGCAGACTGTCCTTGACCTCACCGACCGTGAACTCGCCGAAGTGGAACACCGTGGCCGCCAGCAACGCGTCGGCCCCCGCCTCCACGGCGGGCACGAAGTGCTCCACCGCGCCGGCACCGCCCGAGGCGATGATGGGCACCTCGACCTCGGCGCGCACCGCCCGGATCAGTTCCAGGTCGAACCCTGCCTTGGTGCCGTCGGCGTCCATGGAGTTGAGCAGGATCTCCCCCGCGCCCAGGCGAGCGGCCTCGGCACACCACTGCAGGGCGTCGGTCCCGGTACCCCTGCGTCCGCCGTGTGTGGTGACCTCGAACCCGCTCGGGGTGGACCCACCGTCCTCGCGCACTCGGCGCACGTCAGCCGAGAGCACCAGGACCTGGCGCCCGAAACGTTCGGCGATCTCCTCGATGAGGGCAGGCCGGGCGAGGGCCGCGGTATTGACGCCCACCTTGTCGGCGCCGGCCCGCAGCAACCGGTCGACGTCCTCGGGGGTACGCACTCCCCCGCCCACGGTCAGCGGGATGAACACCTGGTCGGCGGTGCGCCGCACCATGTCGTAGGTGGTCTCCCGGTCACCGCTGGAGGCGGTCACGTCCAGGAAGGTCAGCTCGTCGGCCCCGCCACTGTCGTAGACACCGGCCAGCTCGACCGGGTCCCCGGCGTCGCGCAGGTTCTCGAAGTTGACCCCCTTGACCACACGCCCGGCGTCCACGTCCAGGCAGGGGATGACACGGATCGCCAGGCTCATCGCTTCGCCTCCTCGACCAGGGCCAACGCGTCCTGCAGGGTGAAGGCGCCCTCGTACAGGGCCGTGCCCATGATGGCGCCCTCGACCCCCTCGGGGACCAGGCCGGCGATGGCCCGCAGGTCCTCCAGGCTGGACACTCCGCCGCTGGCCACGACGGGCTTGTCGGTGTTGCGGCAGACGGTGCGCAGCAGCTCCAGGTTGGGGCCCTTGAGCATGCCGTCCTTGTTGACGTCGGTGACCACGTACCGCCGGCACCCCTGTTCCTCCAGGCGCGCCAGGGTCTCGAAGAGGTCGCCGCCCTCCCGGGTCCAGCCGCGGGCGGCCAGGGTGGTGCCGCGCACGTCCAGACCGATGGCGATCCGGTCCCCGTGCTCAGCGATGATCTTCGCGCACCACTCGGGGTTCTCCAGGGCTGCTGTGCCGATGTTGACGCGCTCGCAGCCGGTGGCCAGGGCCGCGTTCAGGGACTCGTCGTCGCGGATCCCGCCGGACATCTCCACCTTCACGTCGAGGCTGCCCACGATGTCGCCGAGCAGCTCGCGGTTGTGTCCGCGGCCGAAGGCGGCGTCCAGATCCACCAGGTGGATCCACTCGGCGCCGGCCTCCTGCCAGGCGGTGGCGGCCGTGTAGGGATCACCGTACTGGCCGCCTGTGCCGGCTGCGCCCTGGACGAGTTGGACGGCCTGGCCGCCGGCGACGTCCACGGCGGGCAGGAGTTCGAGTGCGGAGGATGTGGTGCTCTGACCGGGCATGAGACCTTCTCGTGGCTCGGTTGGTGGACGGGTTCGGTTCGTGGGCGTGCCCGGCTCAGGGCAGGGACGACACCCAGTTGGAGAGCAGGCGGGCGCCCGCGTCCCCGGACTTCTCCGGGTGGAACTGCGTGGCGCTGAGCGGACCGTTCTCGACGGCGGCCACGAAGGGTTCACCGTGTTCGGCCCAGGCCACACCCGGCGCGGGGGTACGGGGGTTCAGCGGCACCATGTCCCAGGTGCGCACCGCGTAGGAGTGCACGAAGTAGAAGCGTTCATCGGCGGCCAGACCGTCGAAGAGCACACTGTCCGAGGGGGCCTGCACCGTGTTCCAGCCCATGTGCGGCAGGATCGGGGCGCGCAGGCGTTCGACCGTTCCGGGCCACTCGCCGCAGCCCTGGGTGGCCTGGTCCTCCTCCAGCGGATCGGCCTGCTCCACGCCCCGGTCGAAGAGGACCTGCAGCCCCACACAGATACCGAGGACGGGGCGTGCCCCGGCCAGGCGGCGGCCGATGATGCGCTCACCGCCGGCCGCGCGGAGACTGGCCATACAGGCGCTGAAGGAACCCACACCGGGGACCACCAGCCCGTCGGCCTCCAGGGCGCGGCGGGGATCGGAGGTGACGGTGACCTCGGCCCCGGTGCGTTCCATGGCCCGTTGGGCCGAACGCAGGTTCCCGGAGCCGTAGTCGAACACGACCACTCGAGAGGTCATCGGGTTCCTTTCGTACGAGGGGGCCGGCGGCTCACGCGTGGCGGAGCCGCCGGCCCTGCCGGAGGGCCCTAGAAGTAGCCGAGGCGACCGGCGCCCGCGAGGACGGCCATGACCGCACAGGCACCGAGAAGGGCCGACAGGACCCGGTTGATCTTCCACATGGCGTAGGTGCCGCCGGCCAGGAAACCGGCGAGCAGGATCAGGGCGATCCCCCACAGGTCGGTGTCCACTACAGCGCGCCCTTGGTCGAGGGGATCCCGCTGACGCGCGGGTCGTCCTCGGTGGCCACGCGCAGAGCACGTGCCAGGGCCTTGAACTGGCACTCGACGATGTGGTGGGCGTTGCGGCCGTAGGGCACGTGGATGTGCAGTGCCACCCGGGCCTGGGCCACGAAGGACTCGAAGATGTGGCGGGTCATGGTCGTGTCGTAGTCACGGCCGATGACCGGGGCCATACCCTCGGGTTCGCTGTGCACCAGATAGGGGCGGCCGGAGACGTCGACGGTCACCTCGGCCAGGGCCTCGTCGAGGGGCACCTTGGCGTCGGCGAAACGGCGGATCCCGCGCTTGTCGCCGAGAGCCTCACGGAAGGCCGCGCCCAGCGCCAGGGAGGTGTCCTCGATGGTGTGGTGGGAGTCGATGTGCAGATCGCCCTCGGTGCGCACGGTCAGGTCGAAGAGGCCGTGCTTGGCGATCTGGTCGAGCATGTGGTCGTAGAAACCGACGCCGGTGGAGACGTCGGAGACCCCGGTCCCGTCGAGGTCGATCTCGACCAGGACCTTCGTTTCCTTCGTGGTGCGTTCCACGCGTCCGGTGCGGCTCATGGTGTGCTTTCCCTCGGTGGTGGTGTGGGGCCGTGCGGTTCAGCGCCGGCCGGTGGCGCGCAGCAGGGCGGCGCGGAAGGCTGCGGTCTCCTGGGCGGTGCCGACGGTGACGCGCAGCCATCCGTCCGGCCCGGTCTCCCGGATGAGGACCTGCTGTTCGAGCAGGGCCCGCCAGACCCGGTTGCGGTCCTCGAAGAGGCCGAACATGACGAAGTTCGCGTCGGAGTCGGCCACGCTGAAGCCCTCGCCGCGCAGCCAGTCGACCAGGCCGTCCCGTTCGGCACGCAGGTCGGCCACGGTCGAGAGGAGTTCGTCGGCGTGGCTGAGCGCGGTGACGGCGACGGCCTGGGTGACGGCCGACAGGTGGTAGGGCAGGCGGACCAGCTGCAGGGCCTCCACCACCGCGGGGTGGGCGGCCAGGTAGCCGACGCGGGCCCCGGCGAGCGCGAAGGCCTTGGACATGGTGCGCGAGACGATGACGCGCGGGTGTTCCTCCAGCAGTGTCAGCGCACTGGGCGTGCCCTCGCGACGGAACTCGGCGTAGGCCTCGTCGACGACCACGACACCGGGGGCGGCCTCGGCGATCCGGCGCACGTCGTCCAGGTCCAGGGCGGTCCCGGTGGGGTTGTTGGGCGAGGTGAGGAAGACGACGCTGGGGCGGTGCTCGGCGATCGCTGCCAACGCGGCGTCGGTGTCGACGGCGAAGTCGTCCCCGCGCGGCACCGCGACCCATTCGGTGTTGGTGCCGCGGGTGATGATCGGGTGCATCGAGTAGGAGGGTTCGAAGCCGAGAGCCACACGGCCCGGTCCGCCGAAGGCCTGCAGGATCTGCTGCAGGATCTCGTTGGATCCGTTGGCGGCCCACACCTGGTCGGTGGTCACGCCGTGCCCGAGGTAGTCGGCGAGAGCGCCGCGCAGGGCGAGGGCGTCGCGGTCGGGGTAGCGGTTCAGGGTGAGGGCGGCGTCGGAGACCGCGTCCGCCAGGGCCTTGGCCAGCTCCGGTGAGGGTGCGTGCGGGTTCTCGTTGGTGTTGAGGACCACTGGCACGTCGAGCTGCGGTGCTCCGTAAGGGGAGCTCCCGCGCAGGTCGTCACGGAGCGGCAGGTCGTTCAGGGTGAAGCTCACGGGTTCACGCTCATGGGTTCTCGTGGACGGCGGGGCGGGCGGTGCCGCTCCGCGGTGTCCGGTGCGTCCTGGGTCGTAACTGCCGGTTATCCGGCGTCCGGGCGATGGCCGCCGGTGCGTGCGGTGACGGCCTCACCGTGCGCGGGCAGGTCCTCGGCCTCGGCGAGCGCGACGACGTGATGGGCGACATCGGCCAGTGCGTCGCGGCCGTAGTCGACGATGTGCACCCCGCGCAGGAAGGTCTGCACGCTCAGGCCCCCGCTGTGGCAGGCACAGCCGCCGGTGGGGAGTACGTGGTTGGACCCGGCGGCGTAGTCGCCGAGGGAGACCGGGGAGAAGTCGCCGACGAAGATCGCCCCGGCGTTGCGCACGCGCGCGGCGGTGGCTGCGGCGTCCGCGGTCATGATCTCCAGGTGTTCGGCGGCGTAGGCGTCGACCACGGCCAGGCCCTGTTCGACGTCGTCGACCAGGACGATGCCGGACTGGGGTCCGCTCAGGGCCTCACGGACACGGTCGCTGTGTCGGGTGGCGGGCACGCGCTCGGCCAGGCGCTCCTCGACGCGGTCGGCGAGGTCGGTGTCGTCGGTGACGAGGACGGAGGCGGCGACGACGTCGTGTTCGGCCTGGCTGATGAGGTCGGCCGCGACGTAGTCGGCGTCGGCGGTGGAGTCGGCCAGGATGGCGATCTCGGTGGGTCCGGCCTCGGCGTCGATACCGATGGTGCCCTTGAGGTGGCGTTTGGCGGCGGCGACCCAGAGGTTCCCGGGGCCGGTGACCATGTCGGCACGGGCGCACTCTCCGGCTCCGTGGGCGAACATGGCCACGGCCTGGGCGCCGCCGACGGAGTAGACCTCCTCGACACCGAGCAGGGCGCAGGCGGCGAGGACGGTCGGGTGCGGCAGACCGCCGAACTCCTTCTGCGGCGGGGAGGTCACGGCCAGGGAGCGCACTCCGGCTTCCTGGGCGGGCACCACGTTCATGACGACGCTGGAGGGGTAGACGGCGCGGCCGCCGGGAACGTAGAGGCCGACCCGGTCGACGGGGATCCACTTCTCGGTGACGGTGCCGCCGGGTGCGACGCGGGTGGTGTGATCGGCGCGGCGCTGGTCGCGGTGGACCTTGCGGGCGCGGTCGATGGACTCCTCGAGTGCGGCGCGCACGGCCGGGTCGAGGTCGGCCAGGGCCTTGTCGAGGGCGGCCCCGGGGACGCGGATACCGGTGAGCCGGACGCCGTCGAAACGTTCGGTCAGTTCGATCAGCGCATCGACCCCGCGATGTTCGACGTCCTCGCACAGGGGACGTACGTGTTCGACCGCGGCCGACACGTCGGTTTCGGCGCGCGGGAGCGCCTGACGGGGGTCCTGCTGGGTACCTCGGAGGTCGATTCGACTGATCACGATCACAGTCTAGTGGGCACATCCCATTCCGGGGCCCCTGGTGTCCGGATGTTGGACACCACACACGCCGCGACCGGCACGGACCCGGCGCGCCACCCCGGCCGCCCATGCACGGGAAAAACACCAGAATAAGCACCGCCTAAGTTTGGGTCACCTAACCTAAATAAGTTTGTGGAAGGCTTGCCTAATAAATTATCAGTGGGCGTTTTTGTGTTTTTCAAAATGGCTGACGTGCGTTATGGTCGAGGCATGACTTCGAACAAGCACGGCGACAGCAGCCTTTCCAAGTTCTACCGTCTCCTGGTCGATCAGGTTCGGCACGAGTTCACCGCTTCACACCAGTACGTGGCAGTCGCCACCTGGTTCGACGACCAGGACCTGCCCCAGTTGGCGAAGTTCTTCTACGCACAGTCGCTGGAGGAGCGCGACCACGCCATGATGATCGTGCGCTTCCTCCTCGACAAGGAGATCGACTTCACTCTCCCCGGCATCGACGAGATCGAGACCAATTTCTCCGCTCCGCGCGATCTGGCCGCGCTGGCCCTGCGCAACGAGCGCGAGGTCACCGACCAGTTCCAGCACCTGGCCAAGGTCGCCCGGGACGAGGAGAACTACACCGGCGAGCAGTTCCTGCAGTGGTTCATCCAGGAACAGGTCGAGGAGGTCTCGACCATGTCGACCCTCCTCAACGTCATCGACCGGTCCAACGGCAACCTCTTCGACGTGGAGACCTTCGTCGCCCGCGACCTGACCAACGAGGACAACGGCAGCCGGCCCGCACCGGACACGGCAGGCCCCGCGACCTCCTGAGCGCTGGGGGCCCGGGACGCCTGGAGACACCCGGGGCAGCGGAAAAACACCCGGGGCACGTCGGACACCGGGCGACAGGCGGGGTCATACTGGAGGCATGCCAGTGGCGCTTCCGCTCTTTCCGTTGAACACCGTGCTGTTCCCCGGTATGTCCCTTCCCTTGCACGTCTTCGAACCCCGGTACCGGAGGTTGATCACCGAGGTGGTCGACCAGGCCGCAGAGACCGCCGACGAACCCGAACGCAACCCGCGCCGTTTCGGGGTGGTGTGGATCGAGCTGGGCCACGAGGTCACCGGTGAGTCCGGCCAGAGGTCGGGCGGAACCGATCCCTCGGGCCGGCGCGAGGACGCCGCGACGGCGTTGCCCCGGATCAGCGCAACGGGGTGCACGGCCCTGGTCCGGGATCTGCGCACCTACGAGGACGGCCGGTACGACCTGGTCGTCGAGGGCGGCACCAGGTTCAGGATCGACGACGTCTCACAGGTGGACACGTCCTCACCACAGGGGTACGCGAACGCTTCGGTCTCGCTCCTGGCCGAGCCGATGGGTCCGGACGCCGAGGAGCACGCCGAGCGGGTGCGGGAGCTCTTCGACACCTACTGCCAACGGTTGGCGGCGATCGGGATGACCCCCGAACACATGCGTGAGCTGCCCAAGGATCCGATCGCCCTGTCGTACACGGTGGCGGCGACGGTGGTGCTGGACCAGCCCGAGAAACAGCGGATGCTGGAGGCCGAGGACGCGGCGACCCGGTTGGCGGTCCTGGCCAGGTTCCTGCGCAGGGAGAACCGCATCGTGGCGGCGCCGACGTTGCACAATCTCCCTGCGGGACCCTTCCTCGATCACGGGGTCTCCTACAACTGAACAGGCAAGAGTGCGTGCGGCCGCCTGCACATGCTCTACCCTGCTGCCGAGGCCGCCTCGTGGTACCCGGGCCCGGAAGCCGGTCCCGGCGACGTGTGCGGCCCCGTCCCCGAAGGTCCAGACCAGAACCAGGACTTGCCATGAGTGCTCAAGCCACGCCCGCTACCGTGGCGGCCGGGCGGACGAAGACCACCTTCACCCTGCATCCCTACGAGCCGGGCCCGGTCGAAGGCGGTTCCTACGGCGCCGACGCGGCGGACGCGATCGGTGTGCCGCGGGCGCACGTGTTCAAGACACTGATCGTCGAGGTCGACGGCGTCTACACCGTCGGCGTGGTGCCGGTGAGTACGTCGCTGGACCTGAAGGCCCTGGCCGCGGCGGTGGGCGGCAAACGGGCGACGATGACCGAGCCGGTCCGGGCGGAGAGGATCACCGGGTACGTGCGCGGCGGTATCAGTCCGCTGGGGCAGCGGAAACGGTTGCGCACGGTCATCGACGTCTCGGTCACCACACTCTCGGCTGTCTACGTCTCCGCGGGCAGGAAGGGTCTCCAGATGGAATTGAGGCCGCGCGACCTCGTCCGGTTGACCGAGGCCATGACCGCACCCATCGCCGGGCCGTGACAGTGGGGTCTTCGGCCCCGGGCGGACGTGCGGGCAGGGGGCCGACCCTTGCACCTCAGGATGCCTTGTGCTTCCCGGAACCCCTGCTGTGCTCTGTTGCCCGGCCACTTACTTGAGGGTAGCTTCGTGACATGGGTAACAGCTCATCCCCCTATTCCTCCTTGCCCGACATGTTCCTCTCCCGCGTGTCCGAGTCAGGAGGACGGGAGGCTTACCGTTTCCCCGTACCCGACCCCTCCGGCGGACCCGAGATCTGGAAGAGCCTGACATGGTCGCAGACCCGGGACAGGGTCCGCGACATCGCTCTGGGTCTGCATTCGCTGGGACTGACCTCGCAGGCACGGTGCGCGATCCTCTCCGGCACCCGTGTGGAGTGGATCCTGGCCGACCTGGCCGTCCTGTGTGCCGGCGGGGCCTCCACGACCGTCTATCCGACCTCCCCCGCGCCCGACTGCGCCTACATCATCTCCGACTCCGGGAGCATGATCGCCTTCGCCGAGGACGACGAACAGGTCGCCAAGTTGCGCGAGCAGCGTTCCCAGATGCCCGGGCTCTCCAAGGTGGTGGCCTTCGAGGGCGAGTCCGGCGGGGACGACGAGTGGGTGATGAGCCTGGCCGAGTTGGAGGAGGCCGGCGCCCTGCTCTCCCGTGAGGAACCCGACCTGTTCGACACCCTGGTCTCCTCGGTACGGCCCGACCACCTGGCCACCCTCATCTACACCTCGGGAACCACCGGGCGGCCCAAGGGGGTGCGTCTGGACCACTCCAACTGGCTCTACGAGGCCCACGCCCTCAAGGACCTCAACGCGGAGCTGCGCGGACAGGGCTGGGACCTCATCGGTGAGAACGACCTGCAGTACCTGTGGCTGCCACTGGCGCACGCCTTCGGCAAGGTCATGGAGGTCTCCCAGCTATGCATCGGCTTCACCACCGCCGTGGACGGCCGTGTCGACAGGATCGTGGACAATCTGGCCGTGGTGCGGCCCACGTTCATGGCCGCCGCCCCGCGCATCTTCGAGAAGGTCTACAACCGTGTCGTGATGCAGGCCCGGGAGGGCGGGCCCGCCAAGTACCGCATCTTCCGTTGGGCCGCCGGGATCGCCGACAAGGTCGCCCGGGTCAAGGAGGAGGGGCGTGAGCCCACCGGGATGCTCGCCGCCCAGGAACGGCTCGCCCACAAGTTGGTCTTCGCCAAGCTCCAGGACCGTTTCGGTGAGCAGCTGCGTTTCTTCGTCTCCGGCAGCGCGCCGCTGGCGCCCGACATCGGCCGGTTCTTCTACGGCGCCGGCATCACGATCCTGGAGGGCTACGGGCTGACCGAGACCAGCGCCGGGGCGTTCCTGACCCGCCCGGGCGACGTACGGTTCGGCTATGTGGGTCTGCCCCTGCCCGGCACCGAGGTCCGCATCGCCGAGGACGGCGAGGTCATGCTGCGCGGGGCGGGCGTCATGCGCGGTTATCACAACCTCTCCGGGGCGACCGAGGCGGTACTGACCGAGGAGGGTTGGTTCGCCACCGGTGACATCGGCGTGCTGGAGAACGGACGCCTGCGTATCACCGACCGCAAGAAGGAACTCATCAAGACCTCCGGCGGAAAGTACGTGGCGCCCCAGGCGCTGGAGATCCGGTTCAAGGCCCTCTGCCCCTACGTCAGCAACATGATCGTGCACGGGGACAGCCGTCCCTACTGCGTGGCACTGATCGCCCTGGACCAGGAGGCGATCACGTCCTGGGCCGCGGAGAAGGGACTCGCGGACCTGGACTACCCGGCCCTGACCAAGGACCCGCGGGTGCGCACGCTGGTGCAGGAGGCCGTCGACGCGCTCAACCGGGATCTGCCGCGGCACGAGACGATCAAGAGGTTCGAGGTCCTACCCAACGAGCTGTCGGTGGAGGAAGGTGAGATCACCCCGAGCCTGAAGATGCGGCGGCGGGCGATCGAGTCCAAGTACCGGCAGAAGCTGGACGGCATGTACGGCGACAGCGTCCACCGGCCCTGAACACGCGCGTGTCCGGTTCAGGGGGTGGGGCCGCCCTCGGGAGAGGCGTCCCCGGCCGGGAGCGGCGATACCCCCTCCATGGGCGGTGCCTCGGGGCGGCCGGGCAGGTCGCGGCGCACCATGCTGATCGCGTCCAGCAGTCCGTACTGCAGCACGTAGACGAAGGGCCAGGCCACCAGGAACGCGGTCGCGTCCAGCTGCAGGCCCGCCGTCACGGCCTCCCCCTGCGAAGCCTCGGCCACCGCCCGGTGCAGGGGGGCGTCCAGACCCGTGCCCACCCAGAAGGTCAGCAGCGTCCCGGCGGCCGCACCGAGCACACCGCTCAGCAGACCGGTCAGGCGCAGGTCCTGCTGTCGGCGGCGGGCGAGCGGGAACTGAACCATGTACGCCACGTATCCGGTGACCAGGCCCGCGATCGCGGTCATGATCAAGAAGTAGCCCTCACCGGCGAAGACGTCCTCGGTAGCGCCGGTGAAGACCTCTCCGCCGCCCAGGGAGGTGCCCTCGGGCCTGGGCGCCAGGACCCACCACAACAGCCCGAGCAGGGCTCCCGCGGCGGCGATCGAGGCGAAGGTCACGAGAGCGATCACCAGGGTGCGCCGCACCGGTGCTCTGCCGTCCTGGCTCTGGTCCGTCATCTCCGCAGGTGCTCCTCACCCCGTCGTCGCCCCGAAAACCGGTGGATACCGGGCATGACCGGAAGGAGAATACCCGTATGGACGACCACCGCATGCCCCTGGCCGTGTCCCCGGCCCCGCGTGCCGATCCTCCCACTGCCGCGGACGAGCGGACGATGCTGACCTCGTGGTTGGACTGGCACCGTGCCACTGTACGCACCAAGTGCGCGGGGCTGGATCCCCGTCAGGCCACCGCGGCTCCTCTGGCGACCTCCCCACTGATGACCGTGGCGGGGGTCGTCTCGCATCTGAGCTGGGTGGAGCACTTCTGGTTCGAGGTGGTCATGCTCGGCAGACCCGATCAGCTGCCTTCCTCCTCCGAGAACCCCGACCGCGAGTGGCGGCCGGGGGACGTCCCGCTCGCCGAACTGCTCCAGGCCTACGAGCGCCGGACGGACCGCTCGCGAGCGGTCACCGCACGGCTGGAACTGGACAGTGCGGCCCGTGTGGAACTGCCCGACCAGGGACGCGTGAGCCTGCGCTGGGTGCTGGTACACATGCTCGAGGAGACCGCCCGGCACAACGGCCACCTGGATCTGCTGCGCGAGAGCGCTGACGGCGCCACCGGCGAGTGACCGGTCCCGGCGCCGGGGCAGGCGCCGGGACCGGGCCGCGGTCAGTATTCGACCGCGTAGGCGCCCAGCAGGCTCTTCACCTCACCGTTGAACTCCGGCGAGATGTTGACCGAGTAGCGGTCCAGGGCGTAGATGCGCGACCTGCGCGGATTGTCGACCCGGATCCGTACCGGGGTCTCCCCCTTGTGAGTGCTCAGCACCTGCTCCAGGTCACCGACCATCTTCGGGGTGATGCGTTCCTCGGCGATGGTGAGCAGCACGGGCGGCTCACCGTCGGAGACGTGGGAGATGTCCAGGATCGACATCTCCGAGGCGAACATCGACCAGGTGCCGTCGCGCTCGTTGAGCCTGCCCTTGACGGTGATCGCGGTGTCCTCGACCAGCGCCTCGGAGTAGAGCGGGAAGGTCTTGGGGAAGAAGAGCACCTCCATGGAGCTGTCCAGGTCCTCCACGGTGCAGATCGCCCACTGGTTACCTGCCTTGTTGACACGCTTGTCCACGCCCGAGATGAGCCCGGCGATGCGGACCTCGCCGCGCTCGCGCGCCAGGTCACCGCCCACGATCCGGGAGACCGAGGTGTCACGTGAACGTGCCAGGATGCGTTCGGCCCCGGCCAAGGGGTGGCTGGACACGTACAGGCCCAGCATCTCGCGTTCGAAGCCGAGCTTGGTCTTGCGGTCCCATTCCTCGTCGCCCCACTCGATGTTGAGGCCGATGGGGGTGGAGCCACCGCCGTCACCGCCGCCGAAGAGGTCGAACTGGCCGTGGGCCTCCTGCTTCTTGGAGCTGATCATCCCGTCCACGGCCGTCTCGTGGTGGCGGTAGAGCTCACGCCGGGGCTGGCCGAGCGAGTCGAAGGCACCGGCCTTGACCAGGGACTCGATGACTCGCTTGTTGCAGGCGGCCAGTTCGATCTTGGACAGGAAATCGGTGAAGGAGGAGTACTTGCCCTTCTCCTCGCGGGTCTTGATCAGCGAGTTGACGACGTTGGTGCCGACGTTGCGGACCGCGCCCATCCCGAAGCGGATGTCGGACCCCACGGGGGTGAAACGCAGACCGGAGTCGTTGACGTCGGGCGGGAGGACCTTGATCCCCTGGGAGCGGCACTCGGAGAGGTAGACCGCCATCTTGTCCTTGTCACCGGAGACCGAGGTGAGCAGCGCCGACATGTAGGCGGCCGGGTAGTTGGCCTTCAGGTAGGCGGTCCAGTACGCGACGAGGGCGTAGCCGGCGGCGTGCGACTTGTTGAAGGCGTATCCGGCGAAGGGGAGCATGACGTCCCACAGGGCCTGGACCGATTCACGGGAGAAACCCTTCTCCATCATGCCGGGGAAGAACTTGGCCTCTTCCTTCTCCAGGGCCTCGATCTTCTTCTTGCCCATCGCCCGGCGCATGAGGTCGGCCCCGCCCAGGGTGTAGCCGGCCAGCTGCTGGGCGATGGCCATGATCTGCTCCTGGTACACGATCAGGTGGAAGGTCTCCCCCAGGATCGGCTCCAGTGCGTCGTACAGCTCGGGGTGGATCGCGGTGACGTCCTGGCGCCCGTTGGAGCGGTCGGCGTAGTCGTTGTGGGCGTTGGCCGCCATCGGTCCGGGACGGTACAGCGAGATGACGGCTGTGATGTCGCCGAAGTTCTTCGGTTCCATACGGCGCAGCAGGTTGCGCATCGCACCGCCGTCGAGCTGGAACACACCGAGGGTGTCACCGCGCGCCAGGAGCCGGTAGGCCGCGGGCTCGTCGAGGGGGACCTTGGACAGGTCCAGCTCCACACCCTCGGCCTCACGGATGCTGTTGAGCGCGTCGTCGATGATGGTCAGGTTGCGCAGACCCAGGAAGTCCATCTTGAGCAAGCCCATGTCCTCGCACTGGGGATAGGGGAAGCCCGTGATGATGGCCCCGTCGGTGTCGCGCTTGTGCAGCGGGATCACGTCCAGCAGCGGGTCGCGCGAGAGAATGACCCCGGCCGCGTGCACACCCGTGCCGCGTGTCAGGCCCTCGATACCGCGGGCGGTCTCCATGACCTTGGACACCTGCTGGTCGTTGTCGATCAGGTTGCGCAGCTCGGCAGCCTCGCTGTAGCGCTCGTGCTCCTCGCTGAAGACCGCGTCCAGGGGGATCTCGTTACCGCCCACGGGCGCGGGGAAGGCCTTGGTGATGGTGTCGCCCGTGGAGTAGGGCATGCCGAGGATCCGGGTGGCGTCCTTGACCGCGGCCTTGGCCTTGATCGTGCCGAAGGTCAGGATCTGGGCGACCCGCTCCTCGCCGTAGAGCCGGGTGACGTACTCGATCATCTCCCCGCGCCGACGCTCGTCGAAGTCCAGGTCGATGTCGGGCATGGACACGCGCTCGGGGTTGAGGAACCGTTCGAACAGCAGTCCGTGTTCGAGCGGGTCCAGGTCGGTGATGCCCAGCACGTAGGCGATCATCGACCCGGCCGCCGAACCGCGTCCCGGGCCCAGGGCGATGCCGTTCCTGCGCGCGTACTGGCAGATGTCGGCCACGACCAGGAAGTAGGCCGGGAACCCCATCTCGTTGATGATGTTGAGCTCGTGCTCGACGCGGTGCCGGGCGTCCTCGGAGGGGCCGTCGGGGTAACGCGTGTGCAGGTTGCGCTCGACCTCCTTGGCCAGCCAGGAGGACTCGGTCTCCCCCTCGGGGATGGGGAAGGCCGGCATGAGGTCGCGGTGGGCGAAGACGTTGTCGTAGGCGTCGGGCGCGATGCGCTCGGCCACCTCCAAGGTGTTGCGGCACCCTTGCGCCCACTCCTCGAAGTTCAGGAGCGCACGCATCTCGTCGGCGGTCTTGAGGTAATAACCCGAACCGTTGAACCGGAACCGGGCCGGGTCGTCCAGGTTCTTGCCCACACCCACGGCCAACAGGGCGTCGTGGGCCGAGGCCTGCGACTCGTACACGTAGTGGGAGTCGTTGGTCACCAGCGGCGGGATGCCCAGTTTCTTGCCCACCCGCAGCAGACCGTCGCGCACCTGCTTCTCGATGGGGACCCCGTGGTCCATCAGTTCCAGGTACACGTTCTGCTTGCCGAAGATCTCCTGCAGCGTGCCCGCGTAGGCGACCGCCTCGTCCTCCTGGCCCAGCCGCAGCCGGGTCTGCACACCGCCCGACGGGCAGCCGGTGGAGACGATGACCCCTTCGCTGTACTCCTGCATCAGGTCCAGGTCCATGCGGGGCTTCATGTAGTAGCCCTCCATGGACGCCAGCGAACTCATCCTGAACAGGTTGCGCAGGCCCTTCTCGTTCTCGGCCAGCATCGTCATGTGCAAGTAGCGGCCGCCGCCGGAGATGTCCTTGCCGCCCTCGGCCGCGGCGTCGTCGCCTCCGCTGGCCCGGCCCCAGAAGACCCGCTTCTTGTGGAAACGCGACTCGGGTGCCACGTAGGCCTCGATACCGATGATGGGCTTGACACCGGTCCCCTTGGACTGCTCGAAGAACTCGTAGGCGCCGAACATGTTTCCGTGGTCGGTCATCGCCACCGCGGGCATGCCCAGCCGGGCCGCTTCCTGGTAGAGCGGTTTGAGCTTGGCCGCCCCGTCGAGCATCGAGTACTCGGTGTGGACGTGCAGGTGAGCGAAGGAATCGGCCATGGCGCGGCTGCCCCCGGAAGGAGTCGTTGACGGGATCGTGCGTAGGCCTCCGAGCCTAGCCCCCACGCGGGCCCGCCGTGAGACGACGCCCGAACCTGTGGACGGGAGGGCACGGCCCCGGGGCGTCCCGGGAGTGTCCCGGCGAAAACGGCACCGGCGGCCCGGTGGTTCCCTAGGCTGGCAGTCGAGTACAGGCACACGAGAACCGTGGGAGGCCCCCGGACCATGCACCCATGCACAGACGGTTCTTCTGCGACGCTGGTCCTGGCGTCCTCGGGTGTACGGGCAGCCCCCACCCGCCGGGCGCCGTCCTCGGTCCCGCCTCCCCCGTCCGAGGGGGCGATACGGTTCGCGACCTTCAACGCCGCGTTGAGCAGAACGGAGCCCGGCGAGCTGCTGGCGGACCTGGCCTCGCCCGGACACCACCAGATCCGCAACGTCGCGGAGATCGTGCAGCGGGTGCGCCCGGACGTACTGCTGGTCAACGAGTTCGACCACGATCCGCACCGCCTGGGGCCGCGCCTGTTCCAGGACAACTACCTGGCGCGGGGCACCCGCGGGGCGCAGGGCATCGACTACCCCTACGTGTACACGGGGCCGGTCAACACCGGTGTGGCCTCCGGGGCCGACCTGGACGGGAACGGGCGTGTGGCCACTCGGCCCGGGGACCCCGGCTACGCGGCCGACGCCTTCGGTTTCGGTCTCTTTCCCGGGCAGTACGGGATGGTGGTGTTCTCGCGGCTGCCTCTGCTGACCGACCGGGTGCGCACCTTCCGCCGGTTCCGGTGGGTGGACCTGCCCGGTGCGATGCTGCCCACCGACCCGGGGACGGGACGTCCGTTCCACGACGCGACGGCGCGCGAGGTGATGCGCCTGTCCTCCAAGGCCCATTGGGACGTACCGGTGGAGGCCGGGGTCCGGCGCCCGGTGCACCTCTTGGCCTCGCACCCGACCCCTCCGACGTTCGACGGCCCGGAGCAGCGCAACGTACTGCGCAACCACGACGAGATCCGGTTCTGGGTGGACTACCTCTCGGGTACGGCCGGATACCTCTACGACGACGCGGGGCACCGGGGCGGGTTGTCGCCGCTGGCCCCGTTCGTGGTCGCCGGCGACCTGAACGCGGACCCGCACGCGGGTTCGGGCCACCCCAAGGCGGTCCGGCAGTTGCTGGAGCCCCCGGCGGTCCAGGCCCCCGTGCCGACGAGCCGGGGCGGGCTCGGGGCGGCGGCCCTCGACCCGGCGGCCCCGAGGGCCGAGGGCCATCTCCGTGCCGACTACGTTCTACCCGCCCGTGACCTGGGGCTGCGGGGTTCGGGGGTGTTCTGGCCGGCCGCCGACGACCCGTTGTTCCGGCTGACGGGCGACCGGACCTTCCCCAGTTCGGACCACCGTCTGGTGTGGGCGGACGTGGACGTAGGGGGCTGAGCCGCCCGGGGAACGAGAAGAGCACCGGGCGGTGCCCGATGCTCCGGTGCCGGCGTTCCCCCGGCCACGCTCACACGGGGGCGGCCGAGGGGGCGTCGGCCGCACGAACACGCATGCGCGGTCGTGGTCCACGGGAGGTGGCCCGTCAGGGGGCGGGAGGCTCAGCCCTCCTCCATGGGGACACGGATCATGAGGGCCTCGGCCTCAGCGGTGACCTGGCCGTTGGCGCGGATCCAGCCGCTGACGTAGACCTTGCGGCGTTCGGTGCGCACGACCTTGCCGGTGACCTCGAGCGGGGTGAAGAGCGGGGTGGGGTTGCGGTAGTTCACCTCGAGCTTGGCGGTCAGGCCGGGGCTGGTCTCGACCCCGGATGCGCTGCCGACGGCCTGGTCCAGGAGGGCGGCGATCCAGCCGCCGTGCACGAGTCCGGGGGGTCCCTGATAGGTGGTGGAGAGGGTGACCGTGCCCTGCACCCCGCCCTCGACGCGCTCCAGCTCCAGGGGCGGGGCGGCAGGGTTGGTGGGCCCGGCGACGATGTTGGTGATGGTGCCGAGCTCGTCGGTGCCGTCGGCCATGGTGCGGCGGACCATGGTACCGACCTGGCGGGGGCCGGTGGCGATCCTGTCGGTGAGGGCCCGGACCGTCTCGTCGACCTCGGCGAGGGTGGCGGGGTCGGCCACGGTGTCGGCCACGGCTTCCACGAGGCTGCGGACGCCGGCGACGAGGGAGCGCAGCTCGTCGGGGATCTGGTCCTGCTCGACCACGGGCAGACCGAAGGCGCGGGGGTCAGGGCGATCGGCGACCGGCTGCGTGTTGACCGTCATGTGTTCCTCGTAGGGGTCGGTGGTTGTTGGTCCGTGCAAGGCACGCACCAACGTCGAACCGAATTCGACTCGGTGGTATTTCGGCGAAACCATGCGCGCCTTCTCACAGCAAGCGGAGAGCCACACCACCGGTGACCGCGTCAGCTCACGTCACGCTCCATGTGCAGGTGCGGGATCCCGGCGTCGAGGAATTCCTCCCCGTGCGCGACGTAACCGAGGCTCTCGTAGAAACCGAGCGCGTGGGTCTGGGCGTGCAGCTGCACCGAACGCAGGCCGCGCTCGCGGGCCCGCTCCTCCACGGCCCGCACCAGGGACTTGCCGAGCCCGGTCCCGCGCGCCCGAGGAAGGACGGCCAGGCGCCCCAGCAGGCCCACGCCCTGTTGTTCGACGACCATCCGCACGGTGCCGACGGGAACACCGCCGTGCAGGGCCAGCAGATGGTCGGCACCGGTGTCGCGGCTGTCCCACTCCTCCTCGACGGGGACGTTCTGTTCGGCGACGAACACCGCACCGCGGATGACGAAAACGGCGGCGCGGTCGCGCTCGCCCTCGGCCGGGCGGATCTGCTGGGACGTGGCCGCCCCGGGTTCGGAAAGGTTCATGCACGCAGACTAGAAGGTGTGCGGGGCGACTCCGACCCGGCGGTCGGCCTCCTGACCTGTGGGCAGGGAACAGCACCGTGACACATACCCCGGGCCCGGGCGCGAGCGTGCGCGCTACCGGCGTTCTCACGGTCTTCCCGGAACCGGGTTGCTGACAGCAGGTTTTGTCACGACCGCGTTCACACGGCACAGCCACGAGACCTACACCATAGGGGTGATCACCGAGGGTGTGGAGGAGTGGACCCACGCGCGCGGGCGCTCGCGTGCGGGTCCCGGCGGGCTGGCGAGGTGGCCGCCAAGGTGGGTTTCGCCGACCGGGCTCACCTGACACGGCACTTCCGGCGCCACCTGGGAGTGCCGCCGGCCGCCTACCGCCGCGACGTCGCTGCCCACTGACCCGGGACCTACCGCGGGCGCAAGAACGTTCAAGACCGGGCGCGGAAGAATGTCCTAACCTCGGATCTCATGACAGTCTTCTCCGTGCTGAGGACACCGGCCGTGCGCGACAGCGTCGGTATCGGTGTGGCGGTGGGGGCCGCCGGGCTCGCGTTCGGCACCACTGCCGTGACGGCGGGCCTGTCCCCCGCGCAGGCCGTGTTCACGAGCCTGTTCGCCTTCACCGGGGCTTCCCAGTTCGCCCTGGTCGGTGTGGTCGCCGGGGGCGGCAGCCTCGTGGCCGGGGTGCTGGGCGCCTTGATGCTCGGGGCACGCAACACCTTGTACGGATTGCGCCTGGCCGACCTGCTCGGGTGGCGAGGGCCGCGCCGGGTGGTGGCCGCGCACGGGGTCATCGACGAGACCACGGCGGTGACACTCGCCCAGCCGGACCGGGCCACAGCGCGTCTCGCCTTCATCACCAGCTACTCGGTGCTGGGCACGTTCTGGGTGCTGACCACGCTGGTGGGGGCCTCGGCCACCGACCAGGTGCACGACATCGACGCCCTGGGTCTGGACGCGGTCGGCCCCGCGGTCTTCCTGGGGCTGTTGTGGCCACGGCTGCGTGAAGGTGGGCCCCGGGCCTGGCTGGTCTCGGGACTGGGCGCAGGCCTCGCGCTGGCCACGACACCGTTCCTTCCGCCAGGGGTTCCGGTGCTTCTGTCGGCGTGCGCGGCTTGTGTGGCGCTGCTCCGGCCCGCGCCTTCTTCCTCGGCCGTTGTGGCCGACATGGACGCCGAAGGCGCAGACGACAGCGAGGGGGCGGGCAGATGACCCTGTGGATCGCCCTGATCGCCACGGCGGTCGGCTGTTACCTGCTCAAGTACGCGGGGTTGGCGGCACCCAGGTCGGTGCTGGACAACCCGTGGGTGCAGCGCTTCGCCGTGGCCGTCCCGCTGGCGCTGCTGGCCGCACTCATCGCCGTCGAAGCGCTCGGGGACGGACAGTCGCTGGCCTGGGACGGGGCCCGGATGGCGGGCCTGGGTGCGGCCGTGTGTGCCCTGGTTCTGCGGGCCCCGTTCCTGGTGGTGATCGTGGTCGCGGCGGTGACCACCGCGGGGATGCGTGCGCTGGGCTGGGGTTGAACCGCGCCCGTGCACAGGGGGCCGGGTGTGTTCTTGACCACCCCCGGCGGGGGTGCCAGAGTCGGCCGCACGAGCCCGGTGACCCACCGGGGCGCGCCCGTGCCCTCCACAAGAGGGCCCGGGCCTCGAGTGGACCTTGCGACGATGGAAGGACCCCCATGGCCACCACCCCCTCCCCCGCCTGCACGGCCGCGCACGCGGTCGTGCAGGTCCTGGCCGGCGCCGGGATCCGGCGCTGTTACAGCGTGCCCGGCGAAAGTTTCCTGGAGCTGGCCGACGAGATCGATCAGCACGGGAGCATGGAGCTGGTCTCGACCCGGCACGAGAACGGTGCCGGTTTCATGGCCGAGGCCGAGGGCAAGCTCACCGGGGTCCCGGCGGTGGCCGCGGCCACGCGCGGCCCGGGCGCCTCGAACCTGGCGGTGGGGGTGCACACCGCCCACCAGGACTCCACACCGATGATCGTGTTCCTGGGTCAGGCCGAGACCGACCGGCTGGGGCGGGAGGCTTTCCAGGAGGTCGATCTGACCGCGTTCTACGCGCCCATCACCAAGTGGTCGACGACCGTGCACCGTGCCGACCGGCTGGCCGAGGTGACGGCGGAGGCGATCCGGGTGGCCACGAGCGGCCGTCCGGGGCCGGTGGCGATTGCGGTCCCGGGTGACCTGTTCGGGGAGCAGGTCCCGGCCCCGCCCGAGCGGTCCGCCCACGGGCCGGTGCGCCCGTCGCTGTCGGAGCAGGAGCGCGACCGGTTGGCGACCTGGCTGACGCGGGCGGTGCGTCCGGTGATCGTGGCCGGCGGGGGCGCCCGGTGGGCGCGCGAGGAACTGGTACGGGTCGCCGAGCGCTTCAGTGCAGGGGTCTACTCCTCGTGGCGGCGCCAGGACGTCTTCCCCAACGACCATCCGCTCTACCTCGGCCATCTGGGGCTGGGCAGTGCGGCCTCGACCCTGGAGGCGCTGCGTGAGGCCGACGCGGTGCTGGTGGTGGGTTCGCGGTTGAGCGAGACGACGACGCAGGGCTACCGGTTGCCCGCCCCGGAGGCCCGGGTCGCCCAGATCGACGCCGATCCGCGGCAGGTGGGGGCCGGCACGGACCTGTGGTTCGGCGCGGTCGCCGACGCCCGTGCGGCCCTGTCCTCCCTGACGGGGTCGAACCTGCCCTCCTCCTACCGGGACTGGAGCGCGGCCCGCAGGACCTGGGTGGACAGTACGCGGCCCCCGCGGGCGGTCGAACAGCACACGGGGCCGGGCCTGCACCCCTGGAGTGTGGTGGAGGGGATGCGGCGGGCGCTGCCGGAGGAGACCCTGCTGACCAACGACGCGGGCAATTTCGCGGCGTTCCTGCACCGGGGCTGGTGGTACCGGCATCCCGGGACGCAGCTGGCGCCGACGAGCGGGGCCATGGGCTATGCGGTGCCCGCGGCGGTGGCGGCGAAACTGGCCCGGCCCGAGCGCACAGTGGTGGCGGTGGCCGGGGACGGCGGCACGACGATGACGGGTCAGGAGTTGGAGACCGCGGTGCGGGTGGGCGCACCGATCACGGTGGTGGTGTTCCAGAACGGCCTGTACGGCACCATCGCCATGCACCAGGCGCGTGAGCTCGGGCGCATCTCCGGAACACGCATCAGCGGCCCGTTGGACCTGGCCGGCTTCGCGCGCTCGTTGGGTGCGCGCGGTGCCACGGTGGACAGCAGTGAGGGTCTGGACAAGGCTCTGGCCGAGGCGGTTGCCGCAGAGCTCCCGACGTTGGTGGACGTGCGCACCGACCCCGATGTCATCAGCCCCTCGGCCACCCTGTCCGAGCTCCTCCCGGGTGACTGACCGCGCCGCGGGCACCGAAGAACGGCGGGGCCCCGGCATGCCGGGGCCCCGCCGGTGTGGAGGCGGCACTCTCCGGAGGGGTCAGTCCTCGCGGAGCTGTTCGACGGCCTGGGCGAGGTCGTCGGGGTAGGGGCTGGAGAACTCCACCGGGCGGCCCTCGGTCGGGTGGTCGAAGCCCAGCCGCACGGCGTGCAGCCACTGGCGGCGCACCCCGAGACGCTCGGCGAGCGTGGGGTCGGCGCCGTAGAGCATGTCACCCACACACGGGTGGCGCAGCGCGGCCATGTGCACCCGGATCTGGTGGGTGCGCCCGGTCTCGAGCTTGATCTCCAGCAGGCTGGCGGCCCGGAAGGCCTCCTCGGTGTCGTAGTGCGTGACCGAGGAGCGGCCGTCACCGACCACGGCCCAACGCCCGTCTCCGGCGGGGTGGCGCCCGATGGGGGCGTCGACGGTGCCGCGCAGCGGGTCGGGGTGGCCCTGGACGAGCGTGTGGTAGCGCTTGTCGACCGTGCGTTCCTTGAAGGCCCGCTTGAGGACGCTGTAGGCGATCTCGCTCTTGGCAACGACCATCAGGCCGGTCGTGTTGGCGTCGAGCCGGTGCACGATGCCCTGGCGTTCGGCGGCGCCGCTGGTGGCCAGCTGCACTCCCGAGGCCAGCAGGCCCTCCAGGACGCTGGGGCCGGTCCAGCCGACCGTGGGGTGGGCGACCACGCCGATGGGCTTGTCGACCACGATGATGTCGGCGTCCTCGTGCACGATCCTCATGCCCGGGACCGCCTCGGCCCGCGGGACCGGAGCGCTGGGGGGCGGCGGGAGCGTGACCTGGAGCCAGGCGCCTGCTTGGACGCGGTCGGACTTGCCGGCCTCCGTACCGTCGAGAAGGACGTCACCGGCGGTGATGATCTCGGCGGCCCTGGTGCGTGAGAGACCGAACATGCGGGCGATGGCCGCGTCGAGTCGGTCGCCCTCCAGCCCGTCGGGCACGGGCAGGCTTCGGGTGTCGCTCACTGGCCCCTCCCCTCGCCGGGTTCGTTGCCGCTCTCGCCGCGTTCGGCGTCGGTCCCGGCCTGTTCCCCGGTGTCGTCGTTGCGGTCATCGGCCTGCTCGGGTCGGGCGGTCGCGGTGGTGTCCCGGCTCTCGTCCGAGGCCAGGGTGCCGTCCAGGTTGATGCCCTTGAAGGTCAGTACCACGACCAGGACCGCGCCGACCACCACACACGAGTCCGCGATGTTGAACACGGGCCAGTTCGGGACACTGAGGAAATCGACGACCGCGCCCTCGAAGGGGCCGGGCGGACGGAAGAAGCGGTCGACCAGATTACCCGCGGCGCCGCCCATCATCAGTCCCAGGGTCACACCCCACCAGGGGTTGCGCACCCGCCGTCCCATGTAGCCGATGGCCAGGACCACGATGGTGGAGATGACGGTGAACACCCACGTGTACCCGGTGCCCAGTGAGAAGGCCGCCCCGGTGTTGAACACCAGGGTGAACTGGAGGAACTCACCGATCACGTCGACGAACTCGCCGTGGGTGAGGGCGGCCAGCGCCCATTCCTTGGTGAGGAAGTCGACGACGATCGCGCCGAGGGCGACCCCCATGAGCAGGAGGTATCTGCGGGGCCGTCCGGCGGCCTCTTCGGTCGTGGTCATGTTGTGGTCCCCGGGGGGCTCTACCTCAGTCAGCGACGCTCCTCGCGCTGTTTGCAGGGGACGCACAGGGTGGCGCGCGGAAAAGCCTGAAGGCGGGCCTTCCCGATCGCCTGGCCACACGACTCACAGACCCCGTAGGTTCCCGCGTCCATCCGTTCGATCGCCTTCTCGCTCTGTGCGAGCAGGTCACGAGTATTGTAGGTCAACGCCAGATCGTGCTCGCGTTGGAAGGCCTTGGCCCCGGTGTCCGCGGTGTCGTCACCGGCGCCCTCGACCGGGTCGATGAGGCGTTCGGTGAGTTCGCTCTCGTTCTGGGCCAGCTCTTCGCGCTGGGAGGTGATCTCTTCCTCCAGCCGGCGGCGCACCTGGCCGAGCTCCTCTGCGGTCCAGGGGTCCTCACCTGCGCGGACCGGAAGGTCGGCGGCTTCGGTGGCCTTCATGGGTTTGTGTTCCTTCCCCGTCGGTTCGCGGGCCCTCCCTTCCCCTGCCCGACGGTGGGTCCCCCGGGGAAGTGGGCCCGACTGGTGCGGCGAAGCCTAAGCAAAGAACGGACACGAGGCAACGATCCAGGCAGGTGGGTGCGGTGTTCTCCACGTCCGGGAAGGCCGGGCCGGCGGGTCCCGCGCACGGGTCGCGGTCGCGACCGTACACGGGCCCGCCCCCGGCACCTCCGCTGGGGCCCGGTCATGTCACCGTGGCGAAACCTCCGTAGTCCTCGGCGAGCAGGCCCAGATGGGTCTCGTCGAAGACCGCCGGTCCCCCGTGCGGGCCGATCTGCACCTCGATGACCCAGTCGACGTCCTCGGCGTCGTCCTCCCCGGCGAGCATGTCCCGATTCACCGAACAGGGTTCGTATCCCTGCTCATGGAGCTGTTCGGCCAGCTCCTCGGCGTCCTCACGCTGCGGCAGCGTGACCATGACGGAACCCGTGCCCTTGGCCATCGACCTCTTCCTCTCCGGAAACAGCGGAACTCGCGTTGCTCCGCTGCGATATCCTGACGTGCGAATGGTGTCGATGGGGAGAGTAACGCTGACACCGACCGGTTGGAGCACGGCCCCCGCGGCCGGCCCGCCCAGCGACCCGGGGACGGTGGGAGCCCGGGGGTACGGCCAGCGCGAAGATCACCCCGGAGCCGCCGGAGGAACAGGGCGTTCAGCGCCCCCAGTAGAACCGGCACCGGCGTAACGAAGTGGGTACCGTGGTCCCGCCGCGGTTCCAAGGAGGGTGGTACCGCGGGGTCCGCCTCGTCCCTCCGTCAGGCCCTTCCTGATGGAGAGAGGTTACGACGGTGACCGACCACCCCCGGCCCGGCGATCCCCGCGCGCTCCCGCAGTTGCCCGCGCAGATCGACCTTCCTGCGACCGAGCGCGAGATCCTCGACCGGTGGTCGAAGGAGAACGTCTTCGAGCGCTCGCTCGAACAGACCCGCGGCAAGCCTTCCTGGGTCTTCTACGAGGGTCCGCCCACCGCGAACGGTGTGCCCGGTGTGCACCACGTCGAGGCCCGTGCGTTCAAGGACGTCTTCCCCCGGTTCCGCACGATGCGCGGCTACCATGTCGAGCGCAAGGCCGGCTGGGACTGCCACGGCCTGCCGGTCGAGGTCGCCGTGGAGAAGGAACTCGGCCTGAGCGGCAAGAAGGACATCGAGGAATTCGGCATCGCCGAGTTCAACGCCCGCTGCCGCGAATCGGTCATGCGCAACGTGGACGCGTTCACCGCCATGACCGAGCGCATGGGGTACTGGGTCAACACCGACACCGCCTACCGCACCATGGACGCCCGGTACGTGGAGTCGGTGTGGTGGGCCCTCCAGCAGATCTGGGAGAAGGACCTGCTGGTGCGCGACTACCGCATCAGCCCCTACTGCCCGCGTTGCGGCACCACCCTGTCCGACCACGAGCTGGCCCAGGGCTACGAGACGGTCACCGACCCGTCGGTGTACGTGCGCCTGCCCGTCACCTCCGGCCCGCTCGCCTCGCCCGAGCACCCGACCTCGCTGCTGGTGTGGACCACCACCCCGTGGACGCTGGTGTCCAACACCGCCGTGGCGGTCCACCCGGACGTGGAGTACGTGGTCGCCACCGACGGCGAGGAGCGCCTGGTCCTGGCCCGCCCGTTGTTCGAGAAGGTCCTCGGCGAGGGCTGGGAGCTGACCGGGGAGCACTTCGAGGGCAACGAGATGGAACGCTGGTCCTACCAGCGCCCGTTCGAGCTGGTGGAGTTCGACGAGACGGCGCACTTCATCGTGCTCGCCGACTACGTCACCGTCGAGGACGGTACCGGTCTGGTGCACCAGTCCCCCGCCTTCGGTGGCGACGACATGGTCGTGTGCCGCGCCTACGGTCTGCCCGTGGTCAACCCGGTGCGCCCCGACGGCACGTTCGAGGCCGACCTGGACCTGGTCGGGGGCGAGTTCTTCAAGACCGCCGAGAAGACGTTGGTGCGTGACCTCGACGAGCGCGGCCTGCTCTTCCGGCACCAGAAGTACGAGCACTCCTACCCGCACTGCTGGCGCTGCCACACGCCGCTGCTGTACTACGCGGTGCCGTCCTGGTACATCCGGACCACGGCCGTCAAGGATCAGCTCCTCGAGCAGAACCAGGCCACGAACTGGGTTCCGGAGAACGTCAAGGAGGGCCGCTTCGGCGAATGGCTGCGCGGCAACGTCGACTGGGCGCTCTCACGCAACCGCTACTGGGGTACCCCCCTGCCGATCTGGGAGTTCCCCGACGGACGCCAGATCTGCGTGGGGTCGCTGGCCGAGCTGAGCGAGCTCAGCGGACAGGACCTGTCCAATCTCGATCCGCACCGCCCCTATGTCGACGACGTCGTCATCCCCGACCCCGACGCCGACCCCTCACTGCCCGAGGAGGAGCGGGTGGCCCGGCGGGTCCCGGAGGTCATCGACGCCTGGTTCGACTCCGGTTCCATGCCGTTCGCGCAGTGGGGCGCCCCGCACCGTGAGAAGGAGACCTTCGAGGCCAACTTCCCGGCCCAGTACATCTCGGAGGCCATCGACCAGACTCGCGGGTGGTTCTACTCACTGCTGGCCGTGAGCACCCTCGTGTTCGGCCGCAACTCGTTCGAGAACGTGGTCGTGCTCGGCCACATCCTCGCCGAGGACGGCCGCAAGATGAGCAAGCACCTGGGCAACGTCCTGGAGCCGATCCCGGTCATGGACCAGCACGGCGCCGACGCTCTGCGCTGGTTCATGCTGGCCAGCGGCTCCCCGTGGACGGCCCGCCGGGTGGGCCACACGGTCCTGGAGGAGATCGTCCGCAAGGTCCTGCTGACCTACTACAACACGGTCTCCTTCTTCACCCTCTACGCGAACGCCGGTGAGGGGTGGGACCACACGAAGCTGGCCGAGGCACCGGCCCCGCAGGAGCGCCCGCTGCTGGACCGGTGGCTGCTCTCGGAGCTCAACGAGGTCGTCCGCGACGTCACCCGGGCGATGGACGACTTCGACACCGCAGGCGCGGGCCGGCGGCTGACCGCGTTCGTGGACGACGTCTCCAACTGGTACGTGCGCCGTTCCCGGCGCCGTTTCTGGGGCGGGCCCTCCACCCCAGAGGGGGCCTCGGCCTTCGCCACGCTCTTCGAGGCGATGGAGACCGTCACCCTGCTGATGGCCCCGATCGTGCCGTTCCTGACCGAGCACGTGTGGTCGGCCCTGCGGCGTCCGGGGGCGGCCGACTCGGTGCACCTGGCGTCGTGGCCGGAGTACCGTGAGGACCTGATCGACCCGGACCTGTCCCGGAACATGGCTCTGACGCGCCGTCTGGTGGAGCTGGGCCGCTCCGCGCGGGTGGACTCGGCGGTGCGGACCCGTCAGCCGCTGGGGCGTGCGCTGGTGGGCGCCGAAGGTTTCGCGGACCTGCCGGAGCAGCTGCGCACGCAGGTGGCCGAAGAGCTGAACGTGCAGTCCCTGGAGTCGCTGTCCACGGTCGGCGGTGACCTGGTCGACTACACGGTCAAGCCGAACTTCCGTGCCCTGGGCAAGCGCTTCGCGAAGCGCACACCGCTGGTGGCCGAGGGCATCAAGGCCGCTGACCCGGCCACCCTGGTCGAGCAGGTTCGCGGCACCGGCTGGGGCCAGGTGGAGGTCGAGGGCGAGCACGTGGAGGTCAGCGCCGACGAGGTCCTGGTGACCGAGCAGCCCCGCGAGGGCTGGGCGGTGGCCTCGGAGTCGGGTGCGACGGTCGCCCTGGACCTGGAGCTGACCCCGGAGCTGCGGCGTTCCGGGCTGGCCCGGGAGATGGTGCGGATGCTCCAGGAGGCACGCAAGCGCAGCGGCCTGAAGGTCTCCGACCGGATCCACGTGCGCTGGTCCGCTTCCGAGGAGACCGCGTCGTCGACCCTGGAGGAGTACGGCGAGACCATCGCCGGCGAGGTGCTCGCGGACGCGTTCGCCGCCGGTGAGATCGACGGAGACCTGTTCACCACCAGCTCGGAGGAGTTCGGCGTGACCTTCGGGTTCCGTAAGGCCTGACCGGCCACACGCACGGAAAGGGGGTGGGAGCCCGCGGGTTCCCACCCCCTTTCCGTGCGTACGGGGTCGTCCACGGCGTTCAGGCGCTGCCCCGGCCCCTCGGTCCCCGACGGCGTGGGTGCCGCAGCGGGGGCGGTGAGCGCAGCACGCGCTCACGTGCAGCCGGTGGCACGGCGGCGTCAGCGGGAGGAGCCGGGCTCCTCGGCACCCACGGTGTCGGTCTCCCGGTCGGCGGCGTCGCTGTCGACAACGACCGTGTAGGCGACGGCGTGGTCCTCCGTGTCGTCGTCGGGGGCCTTGCCGTCGGAGGCCTTGCCGTCGGTGCCGTCGGAGAGCCGCTCGTCGGCATCGTCGGCGTCCTCGTCCTCTTCGGCGGCAGGTTCCTCCACCCCGGCCTCCGGGACAGGCGCACTGTCCTCGGTGCCGTCCACGGGTCCGGGACCCTCGGCGGTGTCCGTGTCAGCGGGGTCGGCCGGGTCCCCGGGAAGGTTCTCCGTGCCGGTCTCCTCGTCCGTTTCCGGGCCCGGCTCTTTCTCGGAGGAACTCATGCTCTCAGCGTGGTCCTCGTACACGGGAAGGACGCTCTGGTCCTCGGAGTCCTCGTCCCCTGTGTCGGAAGTGGGCTCGGAGTCCTCGCTACCGGGATCCGTTGCGGGATCCGGGGCCCGCGCCGGTTCTTCCTCCGGCTCCTCGTCCTCAGGGGCCTGGGCACCGGGCTCGTTCGCGACATCGGGCTCGACCGTGCCCTCCTCCTGGACAGACCCACCCTCGTCACTGTCAGAGGCGCGTGCTGCCACGGGAGCCTCTTCGGGCTCGACCGTGTCCTCCTCCTGGACAGACCTACCCTCATCACTCTCAGAGGCGCGTGCTGCCACGGGAGCCTCTTCGGGCTCGACCGTGTCCCCCTCCTGGACAGACCCACCCTCATCACTCTCAGAGGCGCGTGCTGCCACGGGAGCCTCTTCGGGCTCGACCTGCTCGGGCGCGGAAGACTGTTCGTCGTCCGGTTCGGGGGCGGGGACGGGGTCCGCGGGAGCGTGGCTCCAGGAAAGGTGGCCGCTCTCCTCGCTCTCGGCCTCCGCCGTGCGGACACTGCTCGAGAAAGGGATCTCCTCGTCGAAGACCGAGGCACCCGCCGATGTGGCAGGAGCGGGGGGTGTCTCCTCCTCGGGGGAGGTCTCACGGGTGGGGGTGTGAGCCCTCTCGGGGTCGGGCCGGTCGCCCTGGGTGGGCGTCTGCCAGCGAGGGACCTCGTACTCCGGTTCACCGTATTCGGGCTCCTCCACCGCCTCCACGGTGCCAGGCCCCGGGACAGAGGCATCCCGCACCGGCTCGTCGGCCGGTGCGGGCACGCGCCTGCTGTTCTCCGGATCGGCCGTTTCGGGTACGGAACCCACGGCCGTGGCCCCCGTGGCGAGGGCCCCTGCCTGTGTCACGGGGACGGACGACTTCCCCAAACCGTCCGTCCCGGAGAGCTCGGGTTCCGGTCCGGTCATGCCGCTCCTCTGCTGCACGAGAGCGCCGATCAGGAGGAGGACGCTCGTAGTGCCGAGGCCCAGTGCGATGTACACCAGAACGGTCTCGGCGAGAACCAGGGCGGAGAGCATGACGACGATCGCCGCCAGGACTGCCACGGTCGCGAGAATGCTGAGGATCACGGGTCGACCAAGACCTTTACACGTGTCGTACCGGAGTCTTCACTTTTTCGGAGCCGAACAGGCCGCTGTCGTCGCGGCCCTTCGGTGTCAGCGCCGCTCGTGCGGGGCTTCACCGGGGTGGTAGCCGCCGCCGTGCTGGGCAGGCTCGGGCTGACCGAAGGGGTTGGCTCCGGGGTTGGGCTGCTGCTGCATGCCCTGATTGCCGCCGGATTGCGGCCCCATGGTCTGGAAGCCACCCGTGGTGTTCGGGTTGATGTCGGCCGACTTGGCCTTCTCCTCCTCGTTCTTGAGCTCGTTGAGCTGCCGCTCGAAGTAGTCCTTGAGACGGCTGCGGTATTCGCGCTCGAAGTCCTTGAGGACGTTGACCTTGTGCTCCAGTTCCTCGCGCTGCTGCACGAGGCTGCCCATGACCTGGCGGTGGCGCTCCTGGGCGTCGCGGTCCAGGTTCTCGGAACGGGCGCGGGCCTCACCGATGATCTGGTCGGCCTGGCGGCGAGCCTTACCGAGGATGTCCTCGGACTCGTTGCGGGCACGGCCGAGCGTCTCGTCGGCCTCGCGGCGCGCGTCGGAGATCGCCTGGTCCGCGGTCTGCTGAGCCAGGGCGAGGATGCGGGAGGCGGTGTCCATGTTCTCCTCGCCACCCATGGCGAGGTTGGCACCGGTCATTCCTGCGGGCATCTGGGGAACGGGGGCAACGGGGGCCTGGGAAGCCTGCTGCTGGGGCTGCTCGGGGGCCTGTGCCTGGGGCTGGGGCTGGGGCTGGGTCTGGGGCTGCGCCGGCTCGGACTGCTGCTGGGGCTGTTCAGGGGCCTGCTGCTGTTCCTGGGGCTGCTGGAAGTCCTGCATGCCGGCGTTGGGCACCTTGCCCCGCAGGCACTCGGCCAGCTTGCCGCGCAGTTCCTCGTTCTCCTGGATGAGGCGGTCGAGCTCGGACTCGACCTCGTCGAGGAAGGCGTCGACCTCCTCCTCGTCGTACCCCGGTCGAAGCCGGGTCGTGCTGAACTGCTTGTTCCGCACATCGGCGGGTGTCAGCGACATGTTCGTCTCCTTGGCGCGCTTGGAGTCTGTCCGTAGGGACGCTACCTGATCGTGACCTCACGGCAATCCAGATCATGACCAAGACCACATAACGGAACCCGAGGTTGCTTTTTCCGCCCCGGGTGCAGGTCCCTAAGCGACTTGCAGTGCCCCGATGAAGCTCATGAGAATCCACACGATGAGGAAGAGGACCAGGACACTCAGGTCGAGTGCGATGCTCCCCAAACGCACCGGTTTGATGAACTTCCGCAGGAACTTCAGGGGCGGGTCGGTGATCGTGTACACGATCTCGGCGAGCACGAGCACGAACCCGCTGGGGCGCCATGTACTGGAGAAGGACTGCACCATCTCCAGGACCACCCTCGCGATCAGCACGAACACGAACAGCTGGAGCGCGACGAGCAGCACGGACAGGACGATACTCACGGTCGTTCCCCGACCCAATCTCTGGACAAATGTGATGGTCTAGCTCTGATTGAAGAACCCTCGCTCAGCGATCCGCGCCTTGTCTTCCGCGGTCACTTCGACGTTGGCCGGGGACAGCAGGAACACCTTGTTGGTCACGCGCTCGATACTGCCATGCAGACCGAAGATCAGACCAGCCGCGAAGTCGACGAGGCGCTTGGCGTCGCTGTCGACCATCTCGGTGAGGTTCATGATCACCGGAGTGCCTTCCCGGAAGTGTTCTCCGATCGTACGCGCCTCGTTGTAGGTGCGCGGATGGAGCGTGGTGATTCGAGCGAGGTCGGCCATCGAAGCGGTTGCGGTCGTTCCAGCCCGTCGGTCACCCGTCCCCGGGTAGTCGCCGGTGTCGGTCACGTCCTCGCCTCGTGTTCCCTCTTCTCGCGGAGCGACTGCGTCACGGTCACGCTGCTCGTCCACGACCTCGTCGAAATCGTCGAACTCATCATATTCGTCCGCATAGCGGTGATCGTAACGGTCGTCCTCCACGAGGCCGAGGTAGACCGCCATCTTGCGCATCGCGCCGGCCATCTCATGTCCTCCGTCGTCCCCGCGGTCTTCACCGCAGCCGACTTCCTCTGTATTCACCCGCCAACCCCTGGTGGGTGGGTCATTCGCTCATCCGGGCGAACTCCACAGACGGGCCCCAAGGTCCATGTGGGGACATTACCCCACGATGGGTTCCCGTTCTCCGAGCAACGCCGTGCCGATCCGCAGGTGTGTTGCGCCCCGCTCGATCGCGGCCTCGAGGTCACCACTCATGCCCGCGGAGATCACCGTGGCCCGAGGGTAACGATCACGCAACCGGCAAGCCACCTCGTATAGACGTGCGAAGGCCTGCGAAGGGTCCCCTCCGATGGGCGCGACCGCCATGACACCGCCGATCGAGAGCCGTTCCTGTTCCTCGACACGGTCGGCGAGCTCGAGCGTGTCGGAGGGGTCCACGCCTCCTCTGCTGCCGATCACACCGGCACGGGAGTCCTCGTCGAGGTTGACCTGGACCAGGCATGTGATGTCGCGTTCGGCCGCCGCAGCGCGCTCTCCCAGCGTGCGGGCGATCTTGGCACGGTCCACCGAGTGCACGTAATCGGCGTAACGGGCCACCGAACGGGCCTTGTTGCTCTGGAGCTGCCCCACGAAGTGCCAGTTCAGATCGAGGTCGGCGGTCTGCTCGGCCTTGGGTGCGGCCTCCTGGTCGCGGTTCTCCCCCACGTCGGTCACACCCAACGAGGCGAGAATACGCACATCGTCGGCGGGACAGGTCTTGGTCACCGCGATCAGGGAGACCTCCTCCGGGTCGCGCCCGGAGTCGGTGCAGGCGGCCTCGATCCTGGACCGGGCGGCCCGCAGGTTGGCGCGGACCTGCTCGACGCGCTCGGGGTCGGTGTGTGACACGGTGGCGATTCCTCTTCTCGGGTCGGGGCGGGACACTGTGTGGCCCGACACAGCAGGACAGCGCGCCCCGGGCCGTGAGGGCCGGGGCGGGATCGGGACGGTACGGCTCAGCCGCGCCAGACGAACGAGGCGAAGCGGCCGGTGGGGGCCCCACGGCGGTGGGAGAACAGTTCGGGGCTCTCCAGGGTGCAGCGGCCGTCGGTCATGAGGTGGCCGATACCGGCCCCGCGCAGCTGCGCGGTCACGGCGGCGAGCATGTCCACACCGCAGGTGCCCTGCCGGGTGGTGGAGGCGGCCTCCGGTACCAGCCGTGCGGTCTCGTCCTGCATCTCCGGCGGGACCTCGTAACACGAACCGCAGATCGTGGGGCCCAGGAAGACACTGATGCGGTCGGGTTCGGCGCCCTGACGCACCATCTCCTCGACCAACCGCACGGCGACCCCTCCGGCGGTCCCCTGGCGCCCGGAGTGGGCCGCGCCCAGCACCCCCGCGCGCCCGTCGGCGGCCAGCACCGGCAGGCAGTCGGCGGCCAGCGAGGCCAGGACGAGGTCGGGACGCGTGGTGACCACCGCGTCGCAGGTGCCGACCCCGCCCGGGGCGTCGGCGACCAGGACATCGGTGCTGTGCACCTGGTTCATCCACACGACACGGTCGGCGTCGAAGCCGTACTCGGCGGCCGCGGTGCGTCGGTTGGCCAGGACGGCCTCGCGCCGGTCCCCCGATCCCAGGCCCATGTTGAGCGAGTCGTAGGGTGCGGTGCTCACGCCGCCGGCACGTTCGGTGACGGCGGCCCGGACCCCGTGGCCGAGGTCGACGACGTTTCCCATCGGTGTGTCTGTGGCCCTTCTCTGGCCGGGGTCTGGGGTGCCCCGGGGCGGCGACGGCCCCGCCGTGCTCGGCGGGGCCGGTTGACACACAGATGGTATCCGGGCGTGGGAGAGCTACTTCAGGAACTCCGGCACGTCCAGGTCGTCGGGGTCGTCGAAGATGACCCTGCGCCGGGGCTCCGAGGTCTCCCGGCGCTCGGAGGAGCTGTCGGGGACCGCCTGGACGGGCCCGGCCTGCTCCTCGTCCCGCTCGGGCTGTTCCCCGGTCCCGTGCGCGGCCTCGCCTCGCGGAGCGGGACCGCCGTGTGTGACCGGGGGCTCGGGTGTCTCCGGTGCCGGGGCCTCGGGGGTCTCCTGCACCGGGGCCTCCACCACGGGCTCGGCCTGCGGTTCGGGCTCCGACCTGTGCTCCCAGGACGCGGGCGGCGTCTCGGGCTCGGCCGGGGCCTGTGGAGCCGGGCTGCTCTGCTCGGATTGCACGGGCTCGGTCTGCCATGCGTTCCGGGCAGGCTGCGTAGGCCGGGTGGACTGGGTGGGCCGGGTGGACTGGGTGGGCCGCTCCCGGGCCGACTCGGGCGCAGGAACGGGTCGGCTCCGTTCGGTGCGGGCCGTGCCGGTGATCCAGGGCGTGGTGTCGGCCGACGTCCCGCTCACGCCCGCGGCGGGCCGGCTCGCCCCGGAGGACGGCTCCCTCCGACCGGACGGGATGCCCACCTTGGGGGCGTCGGCCTCAGGAGGGTCCACCGGCTTGTGCTCCCGCACGACCGGTCCGGAGACCTCGGGTTCGTCGAATCCAGCAGCTATCACCGTCACTCGGACCTCGTCCCCGAGTGCGTCGTCGATGACCGCACCGAAGATGATGTTGGCCTCGGGCGCTGCGGAGTTGGCAACCAGTTGTGCGGCCTCGTTGATCTCGAAGAGGCCCAGATCGGAGCCGCCCTGGATGGAGAGCAGGACCCCGTGTGCCCCGTCGATACTGGCTTCGAGCAGGGGTGAGGAGATCGCCATCTCTGCGGCCGCGACCGCACGATCGTCCCCTCTCGCGGATCCGATACCCATGAGTGCGGAACCCGCTCCGGACATCACCGATTTGACATCGGCGAAGTCGAGGTTGATCAGGCCCGGCGTCGTGATCAGGTCGGTGATGCCCTGCACACCCGAGAGCAGGACCTGGTCGGCCGCCTTGAAGGCGTCCAACACACTGACCTGGCGGTCGGAGATCGACAGGAGCCGGTCGTTGGGAATCACGATCAGCGTGTCGACCTCCTCTCGGAGCATCGCGATGCCGGACTCCGCCTGGGTGGCCCGGCGCTTGCCCTCAAAACCGAAGGGCCGGGTGACCACACCGATGGTCAGGGCCCCGAGGGAACGGGCGATGTTGGCCACGACCGGGGCTCCCCCGGTCCCGGTGCCGCCGCCTTCCCCCGCGGTCACGAAGACCATGTCGGCGCCCTTGAGGACTTCTTCGATCTCCTCGCGGTGGTCCTCGGCCGCCTTGCACCCCACTTCGGGGTTGGCCCCGGCACCCAGGCCGCGGGTGAGTTCACGGCCGACGTCGAGCTTGACGTCGGCATCGCTCATCAACAGCGCCTGGGCATCGGTATTGATCGCGATGAACTCGACGCCCTTGAGCCCCTCTTCGATCATTCGGTTGACGGCGTTGACACCGCCGCCGCCGATGCCGACGACTTTGATGACCGCGAGGTAATTCTGCGGTGCTGCCACGACGAGGGGCCTTTCCGCTCGCAATGTGCCTTTCCGGCACCGTGCCCGACGGCGGTGTGCCGCCGGGTGGTCCTGCCGGTCCGGCATCCGGTTCTACAGTCTGCGTTTCGGGTTCCCGTGCTCGCGGGCGTGTGCTCGCGGAGTCCGGGTGCCCCGGGGTTCTCGGATCCGTTCCGGCGCCACCGTTGGTGGTGTACTCCACCCTGGGATGGAACAGAACGTTTCCCAAGCACCCCGACAAGCGTGTCTTGCTGCTCGGTTGACCGAGGTTGTGCCTCCCGACAGTAAGCGGGGCACCGACCACGGGCAACCGATCACGGCATCAGCCTAACGGGGCATAACACGCGGAAGCCAAGCGCGCACCCGGCGCGTCGCGTCCCGAATGTCCTACGCCGCGGGAGCTGCGGGCCGCGTCCGTGCCGAAGACCGGTGAGCGCCACCCCGATGCCCCTCTTTTCCCCGAGCATCCGTTTACTTGGGCAGGTAGTGGCGTGGGCTTCATCGGACGACGGCGAGGCCGGGGTCGGACACGTCGTAGACCCGGCCTTCCTGCGGAGGGTGTTCGCTCATGAGGGTCCGCAGGACGTCGCTCTTGTCCTGGGTGTCGGAGGCCTCGCCCCACTCCACCGTGGACCCGTCGGCCAGCCGGACGGCGACCTCGTCGGCCTCGGAGGCGTCGACGAGCTGTATCTGGGCCAGGAGGGAATCGGGCGCGGACTCGACGATGTCGGCGGCGGCGCGCACACCGGCGTTGCCCTCGACCTCCCCGGTCACGTTCACGAGCGGTTGGGAGCCGGGCCGGGTGTCGGAGTCCTCGATGCGGACCCCGTCACCGTCGATGAGGCGGTACCCCTCCCCCGCGGGTACGGCGAGGACGGGACGGCGTTCGACGACCTCGACCCGCAGGGTGGCGGGCCATCCGCGGGCGACATCGACCTCCTCGACCAGGTCGAGTTCGGCGACGCGGTTCTCTGCCGCCTCCAGGTCGACACGGAGCAGAGGGGTACCGGTGCCCACGTCGACGGCCTGCACCACCTCTTGTTCGGGGACGCGTTCCAGGCCCTCCACGGCGACCTCGCGTACCACGAGCAGGCGCGATTCCAGCAGGAGCCAGGCGACCACGCACACCAGGCCGACCACGAGCAGTGCGACGAAGGCGAGTTTCCACGGATCGGACCCGCCCGGACCGGTGCCCTGCCGGTCGGCCCCCGGGCCCGTACCGGAACGGCCCTCGGCGGCCCCGGTCTTCCCGGTCTTCCTGCCTCCGGCGGCCCCGGCCATCTTGCCCTCGGGGGACTTCTTCGCCTTGCGGGACCGTGCCTTGTCCGGCCCGTTCTCGGCGGAGGCGCCCTTCCCGGTCTTCCCGGCCTTCTTCTCCTTCGGCTCGGTGCCCACTCCACGCTCCCGTCGTCCACACAGTCTCTGCCCGGCCACCTCACCACGCGGCCGGCGGGGCGGGGTGCTGACGGGGCCGGGCGTGCCCCGCCGTCCGCCGGCCCGGGGCACACCCACAGCGCAGGTTCAGCCCCGAGCGTCCTCACCCGACTCGGCGGCTTCGGCCAGGGCCTCGACGATGTGCGGCCCCAGCTCGGTGACGTCGCCGGCGCCCATGGTCAGCACGATGTCGCCGGGGCGGGCGAGTTCGGCAGCCTTGCGGACCACCTGCTCGCGTCCGGGCACGTACCACACGCCTTCCCGGTCGATACGGGAGGTGATGAGTTCCCCGGTCACGCCGGGTTCGGGGTCCTCACGGGCGGCGTAGACCTCCATGACCACGACCTGGTCGGCCAGGTCGAGTGCGGCGGCGAACTCGTCGGCGAAGAACCGGGTGCGGCTGTACAGGTGGGGTTGGAAGACCGCCACGACCCGGCCCCCGCCCAGGTCGGGGGCTTCTTCCCCCAAGGAGTCCAGGGCCGCGCGGGTGGCGTGCAGGTCGGCCTCGATCTCGGTGGGGTGGTGGGCGTAGCTGTCGTAGACACCGACGCCGCCGCCCTCGCCCTTGAGCTCGAAACGGCGGGCGGCGCCGGCGAAGTCGGCGATGCCCTCGACCGCCACGTCCAGGTCGTGGCCGAGCTCGTCGGCCACGACCACGGCCGCGGCGGCGTTGAGGACGTTGTGCAGACCCGGCACCGCGAGCTGCCCCACGATGGGGTCGTTGTCGGCGGTGTGCAGGGTGAACTCGGTGGTGAATCCGCGGGCACGGATGCCGTCGACGCGGTAGTCGGCCGATCCGTCCTCGCCGTAGGTCAGGACCCGCTTGCCGCGCTCGCGTGCCAGCTCGGCGACCTTCCGTGCACCGGGGTCGTCGATCCCCACGACGAGCGTGTGCTCGACCCGGTCGACGAACGAGGCGAAGTTGTCGTGGATCTCCTCGAGATCGCTGTAGTTGTCGAGGTGGTCGGCCTCGACGTTGGTGACCACGGCGATCTTGGGTGTGAGCATGAGGAAGGAGCCGTCGCTCTCGTCGGCCTCCACCACGAAGGGACCGCCGATACCGGCGTCGGCGCCCAGACCGGTGGTGACGAGCTTGCCGCCGATGACGTAACCGGGGTCGGCTCCCAGGTGCTGCAGGACCACGGCGACCATGGAGGTCGTGGTGGTCTTGCCGTGGGTACCCGAGACCGCGACACCCTCGCGGTCCAGCAGCAGGGCGCCGAGGGCGGCGGCGCGCGGCAGGACGCGCAGGCCGCGGCGCCGGGCCTCCGCGAGCTCGGGGTTGTCCTCGCGGATGGCGGAGGAGACCACGAGGGTCTCGGCGCGGCCCAGGTTCTCGGCAGCGTGGCCCACGTGGACGTGGGCCCCCATCTGCTCGAGTTCACGCAGGGTCTCGCTGTCACGTGCATCGCTGCCGGAGACCTCGACGCCCGACTGCAGCAGAACACGGGCGATGCCGGACATCCCGGCCCCGCCCAGGCCGATGAAGTGGGTGGGACCCAACTTGTCGACGGGAACCGGGTCGGTCGTGGGGACCAGACTCATCGTGTGTCCTTCCCGTCGTCCTCGAACTCCTCGTCGAGCTCGTCCTCGGAGACGTGCATCTCGGGTGTGGGCTTGTCACCGCGGGCGATGGCCATGACCTCGCGGGCCAGTTCCATGTCGGCGTCGCGGCGCCCCATGCGGGAAGCGGACTCGGACATCGAGACGATCCGGTCGGTGTCGGTGAGCATGGGGATGAGTTCGCCGGTGATCCAGTCGGTGGAGAGGTCGGCGTTGTCGATCATGACACCGCCGCCGGCCCCGACGACGGGTTCGGCGTTGAGGCGCTGCTCGCCGTTCCCGATGGCCAGGGGGACGAAGGCTCCGGGCAGTCCGACGGCCGTGAGTTCGGCACAGGTCATGGCACCGGAACGGCACATGGCGACGTCGGCCGCGGCATAGGCCATGTCCATGCGGTCGACGTAGGGCACGGCGACGTAGGGGACCCCGTCCTGGGTGAGGTCCTGGGGTTCCTCGGCGTTCTTGGGGCCGACCACGTGCAGGACCTGCACACCGGCGCGGGCGAAGTCCGCCACCGCGGAGAAGGCGGTCTCGTTGATCCGCTGGGCCCCCTGGGAGCCACCGAAGATGAGCAGAGTGGGCAGGTCGGGGCGCAGACCGAAGTAGGCACGCGCTTTGTCGCCCATGGCCAGACGGTCCAGGGAGGAGATCTGCTCGCGCAGCGGGATCCCGACGAAGCGCCCGTTGCGGATCTGGGTGTGGGGGTGGCCGGTGTAGACGTGCGGGGTCAGGCGAGCGCCGAGGCGGTTGGCGAGTCCGGGAAGCGGATTGGCCTCGTGCACGACGGTGGGGATGCGCCTGCGGCGGGCGGCCAGGTACCCGGGGGTGGCCACGTAGCCGCCGAAACCGACCAGTACATCGGCCTGGATGCGGTCGAGCTGCTCACCGGCGGCGCTGAGTGCACCGGCGAGCTTCCCGGGCACGGTCAGCAGCCGGGGGGTGATCCTGCGGGGCAGGGGCACCGCGGGGATCAGGCCCAGTTCGTAGCCGCGCATGGGTACGAGTCGGTTCTCCAGTCCCCGCTCGGTGCCCAGGCACAGGATCTCCGTGTCCGGGTCGATGCGCCGCAGCGCGTCCGCAAGGGAGAGTGCGGGCTCGATGTGCCCGGCCGTGCCGCCTCCGGCGAGGGCTACCCTCATCGTCGTCTGTTCCTCCTTGGCCGGTCCCCCGCCGGGACCGGTCCGCTCCTGTGCTTGACCGTTGTCTTGGGGCCACGCGTGCCCGACTTGCGCGGGGCCCGGGTGGCGCGCCCGGACGATGCGGCCGTACCCCGTTCGTCTCCGGGGGTGGACGTCTTGTCCAGACCCAGCCAGCTTAGAGCCCTTTGGGCCCGGCTCGGTCCGCGGGCCGCCAGCGCCTTCCGGGCTTTCGGCTCGGCACGTGCCAGACCGAGCAGGATCCCGAGCGCGACCATCGTGGGTATCAGCGACGAACCACCGTAGGAAACCAGTGGGAGCGGGATCCCGGTGACCGGCACGAGTCCGATCACGGCAGCGATGTTGATCATGGCCTGACCGATGACCCACGTCACGATGGCGGCGGAGGCCAGGCGGGCGAAGGGGTCGTCGACACGGGTGGCCACTCTCAGGCCGGCGTACCCCAGCACAGCGAACAGGCACAGGACCACGACGGTGCCGAGCAGGCCGAACTCCTCGCCGATGATGGCGAAGATGAAGTCGGACTCGGCGAAGGGGAGGAACCCCCATTTCTCTCGGCTGGCGCCGATGCCCAGACCGAGCAGGCCTCCGGTGCCGAGGGCGTAGAGGCCGTGGAGCGCCTGGTAACCGTCGTCGCCGGAGTCGGCCTCGGGGTCGAGGAAGGCGGTCACACGCTCGATCCGGAAGGGCTCGATGGCGATGACGACCGCAGCCAACCCCAGGACCAGGCCGAACATGGCCACGAAGAGTTTTCCGGGCGCACCGGCCACCCACAACAACGCGAGGAAGATCAGCAACAGCACGAGGGTGGTGGAAAGGTCCGAACCGAGCAGGACCAGCATGGTCAGCAGCCCGCAACCGGGCATCAGCGGGATGAGCAGGTGGCGCCATTCGGTGAGTTCGCGCAGTTCGTCCTTGCGGGCCAGGATGTTGGCGCCCCACAGGGCGAAAGCGAGCTTGGCGGGTTCGGAGGGCTGGACGAGCATCCCGCCCACTTCCAGCCAACGCATCGCGCCGTTGACCTCGGTGCCGTGGAAGACGGTGAGCAGCAACAGTGCCACCGAGACGATCATCGCGGGGTAACCCACGAGCCGGAAGATCCACACCGGGGCCTGGGACGCCAGCAGCATCAGCGGCAGCCCGACCGCGGCCGAGACGAGCTGGCGCTGGAACTTGGAGAAGGCCGACCCGGTCTCGGTGATGGAGTCGACCATCGTCGAGGACAGCACCATGACCAGTCCCAGACCGATGAGCAGCATGCTCGTGGCGAGGATCAGGTAGTAGGAGGTCAGGGGCCGGTCGAGAGAGCGCAGCCACTCATGCCGCAGCGGGCGCTCCCGCCCGCTGTCCTTCGTCGTCGCCATCCGCACCCTCCGCACGATTCGCGCCTCAATAGTGGCGTACCGGCGGGTCGGGAACGGTGGACATTTTCCGCGTGTTGGCCATCTTCGGCGGCCGTTCGGGTGATAGTGCGCACGCTGCCGGGGCCCGCGCCCCGAAAGGTGACGCACGGGCCCCGGAATGTCACTCAGAGAAGTCGGCCGACCGCCTCGGTGAACCGGTCACCGCGCTCGTGGTAGTCGATGAACATGTCCATGGACGCGGCGGCCGGGGCGAGCAGGACGGTGTCGCCCTTGCCCGCCAGCGCGGCGGCCTCGGCGACCACGGCGTCCATGACCCCGTGGCCGGTGGGTGCTTCCTCGGCCGGACCGGCGACCTCCACCACGGGCAGGTCGGGCAGGCGCGCGGCCAGGGCCTCACGGATCCGTGCCCGGTCGGCGCCCAGGAGCACGGCACCGCGTAGGCGGTCGGCGGCCGTGTCGACGAGCTCGTCGACCTCGGCGCCCTTGAGGAGGCCGCCGGCGACCCACACCACGGACTCGAAGGCGCGCAGCGAGGCCAGTGCGGCGTGCGGGTTGGTGGCCTTGGAGTCGTCGACGTAGTCCACTCCCCCGACCGAGGCCACGTGGGAGATGCGGTGCGGTTCGGGTTCGAAGGCCTGCAGGCCGGCCCGCACGGACGCGGGTGCGACCCCGATCGAGCGGGCCAGGGCGGCTGCGGCCAGGGCGTTGGCGACGTTGTGCGGGGCGGCCGGGCGCACGTCGGAGAGGTGGGCCAGTTCTTCGGCCCCGCGGATCGGGTCGGGCACGAAGGCCCGGTCGACCAGCAGGTCCTCGACCACACCGAGCTCGGACGGGCGGGGGGTCTCCAGCCGCAGGCCGATGGTGGGCGTGTGTGCGTCGCCCTCCTCGTCGGCCAGGCGTACCGACCACTCGTCGGCGCTGTTGACCACACGCGTGGTACCGCGGGCGAAGATGCGGCCCTTGTCCCGGGCGTAGGGGTCGAGGCCGCCGTGCCAGTCGAGGTGGTCGGGGGCGACGTTGAGCACGACCGCGGCGTACGGGCGCACGGTGTTGGACCAGTGCAGCTGGAAGCTGGACAGCTCCACGGCCAGCACGTCGTGGACGTGGCCGTCCTCGTCGGGCAGGACCGCGTCGATGATCGGGGTTCCGACGTTGCCCACGGCCAGGGCCTCGCGACCGTCGGCCCGCAGCATCGCCTCGAGCATGCGCACGGTGGTGGTCTTGCCGTTGGTTCCGGTGACACCCAGCCACACCTGGTGGGCGGGGCGCAGCCGCCAGGCGAGTTCGACGTCGCCGATGACCTCCACGCCGGCTTCCACCGCACGTACCAGCAAGGGCGAGTCGGGGCGCCAGCCCGGTGAGGTGACCATCAGGTCGCAGCCCTCGGGCAGCGGGGTGGATCCGAGGACGACCTCGGCCCCGTCCCGTGTCAGTTCCGCGGCCAGGGCACGGGTGGCGTCGTCGTCGCGTCCGTCGACCACGGTGACGCGGGCGCCCTGGGCGAGCAGTGCGCGGGCCACGGGGGGCCCGGACACGCCCAGTCCGGCCACGCACACCGGACGCCCGTCCAGGTCCGGGCCGGCGTGCCCGTTCGGGCTCCGGGAAGTCTCGTGCGCCATGGGTTTACCTCGGCATCCATTCCAGGTAGAAGAGTCCGATGGCGGTTGCCACGAACAGGCCCTGGATGATCCAGAAACGGATCACGATGGTCGTCTCGGCCCAGCCCCTGAGTTCGAAGTGGTGCTGCAGGGGTGCCATCCGGAAGATGCGCTTGCCGGTGAGGCGGAACGAGGTGATCTGCACCATCACCGACATGGTGATGATGACGAACAGTCCGCCGATGAGCAGCAGCAGGAGCTGGGTGCGGGTGGTGATGGCCAGCCCCACGATGAGGCCGCCCAGCGCCAGGGAGCCGGTGTCGCCCATGAAGATCTTGGCGGGCGGGGCGTTGAACCACAGGAAGGCGATGCAGGCGCCGAGCACGGCGGCGGCCACCACGGCCAGGTCGAGGGGGTCGCGGACCTGGTAGCAGTTGGCGGTCAGGGCCTCCACGCAGGACTGGCGCAGCTGCCAGTTGCCGATGATGATGTAGGCGACCAGCGACAGGATGACCGCGCCGGTGGCCAGACCGTCCAGCCCGTCGGTGAGGTTGACGGCGTTGGAGAAGCCCACGATGAGGAACAGTGCCCACAGCACGAACAGGGCGATCATCAGCGGGGGACCGAAGTCGCGCAGGAAGGACAGCTGAGGGGCGGCGGGGGTGTAGCCGTAGCCGTTGGGGAACTGAGTGACCCCGTAGGCGAAGCCGATACCGACCACGCCCTGGCCCACCATCTTGGCGCCGCTGCGCAGTCCGAGGCTGCGGCGCTTGTAGATCTTGATGAAGTCGTCGAGGAACCCGACGCCCCCCATCCCGACGAACAGGAACATCACGAGGAGCCCGGAGACGGTGGGTCCGGCCCCCGTTCCCGTCAGGACCATCACGGCGTGGGCACCGAAGTAACCGACCACGGCACCGAGGATGACGACGATGCCACCCATGGTGGGTGTGCCCTGTTTGGTCTTGTGGCCCTCGGGCCCGTCGTCGCGGACCTCCTGGCCGAACTTGAACCGGTACAGGAGATTGATCAGCCACGGCATGAGCGCCATGGAGACGACCAGCGACAGCGCCGCCGCCAGAGAGATGCCGATCACTGGGCATCCTCCTCGGTGATGAGGTCGACAACCTTTTCGAGCGCTGCCACGCGCGATCCCTTCACGATGATGACGTCTCCTGCACGCATCCGATCGCGCAGCGCGGCGGCGGCCGCCTCGGCGTCGGGAACCCGGATGCTCTCGCCCTGCCAGTGTCCGTCGGCGGCGGCACGTTCCGCCCCGTCGGCGATGCCGCCGGCCTGCTCTCCGACCACGATCAGGTGCGCGACCCCGGTCTCGGCCGCCAGCGCACCGATCCGTTCGTGCGCCTGGTCGCCGTCCTCGCCCAGTTCTGCCATGTGGGAGAGCACGGCCACGCCGCGGCGATCCTTCGCCAGCGCGCCCAAAGTGGTCAGTGCCGCCCGCATGGACTCGGGGTTGGCGTTGTAGGCGTCGTTGACGAAGGTCATGCCCTCGTGCTCGGTGACCTCCATACGCCAGCGGCTGACCGGGCCCGCCTCCCCCAGTGCGCTCGCGATCCCGTCGATGTCCATGCCGAGTTCAGCGGCGGCAGCGGCGGCGGCCAGCGCGTTGTGGACCTGGTGGGCGCCCACCAGCGCGAGCTGCACCCGCGCGGTGTTCCCTCCCAGGTGCAGGGTGAAGGCGGGGGCGCCGGTCGCTCCCAGGTCCACCTCGGTGGCACGCACGTGCGCGTCCTCACCGGTGCCGTAGAGGACCACACGCGCAGGGGTGCGTGCGGCCATGGCGCGTACCCGGGGGTCGTCGGCGTTGAGGACGGCGACACCGCCACGGCCGGGGGTGTCTCTGCCCGGGGGCAGGGCCTCGACGAGCTCCCCCTTGGCCTCGGCGATGGCGTCGCGGTCGCCGAACTCGCCCATGTGCGCGCTGCCGACGTTGAGAACGACGCCGATACGGGGCGGGGCCACCTCACACAGGTGGGCGATGTGGCCGATGCCGCGGGCGGCGACCTCCAGCACCAGGTTCCGGGTGTCCTCGTCGGAGCGCAGGACCGTCAGCGGGTGGCCGATCTCGTTGTTGAACGAGCCGGCCGGTGCGATGGTCGGCCCCGTGCGGTCCACGACCTGTGCGATGAGGTCTTTGGTGGTGGTCTTGCCGGAGGAACCGGTGATCCCGACGATCTGGGCCGCGTCGGGACCCCGTTCCGGGTCGCCGAGCCGCCGGGCCACGTGGGAGGCCAAACGGGCCAGGGCCGCCACGACCTCCTCGTCACCGCCGTCCACCAGCAGATGGGGGGCATCGACCGGGCGCGAGACCAGTGCCGCGGCGGCCCCGGCCTCGACGGATGTGGCGGCGAAGTCGTGGCCGTCCACCCGCTCGCCCCCCAGGGCCACGAACAAGGCGCCGGGAGCGGCCTGTCGGGAGTCGATGACGACTGGACCGTCGACGACGGTGTCGGGGCGCGCTGATCCGCCGAGAGCGGCTTGGGTGATCTCAGCGATCCGATCGAGCGTGAGCGCGATCAAATCCACTCCTCATGTCAGGCCCGGTCCACAACGCCTCGAGGGCGGAGGGCCACCCGGCCGGAGTTTCAGGTCAGGGGATGGGCACCGCGGATGCCGTGTGCGACGCCGCGCCGGGCCTCACCACGACGGCGGCCCGTGCCGCGTGCGTAGGCGCCCCGATGGACGGCACGTGTCGGGCTGCGATTGCCGGACCTACCTTAGAACATCTTGGGGTGTTCGAGGTCCCTGTGGGGCCCGTGTGAAGCAATATGCTCCACTTCGTAATCGCCGGTGGGGGTCCGGCCCACGATCCGTGCGCCACGGTACGGGGTACGGGCCGTGTCCGCACCCCGGGTGGGGGTCTGCCCGCGCGGGTGTGTCGCGCGGGCAGGGGGATTTCCCGGTCAGGGCGCGCGGTGGATGTCGCGCAGGGCGTCGCCGAGGCGTTCGCGGGCGCTGACCCGCAGGCGGTCGTCGATGGCCCCGCGCAGCACCTCGCGGTCGTCGAAGGACAGCACCTCGCCCTTGACGTACTGGCCGGTCTCGTGGCCCTTGCCTGCCACGACGACCGTGTCGCCTGCTTCGGCACGCACCACGGCCAGACCGATGGCCTCGGTACGGTCGAACTCCACGGTGACACGGGCGCGCTGCTCCTCGGGGACCTTGGTCACGCCCTCGAGCATCGCGGTGGCGATGGCCACGGGGTCCTCGGTACGCGGGTTGTCATTGGTGATGACGAGCTCGTCGGCGAGCCGTGCTGCGGCCTCCCCCATGAGGGGGCGTTTGGCCCGGTCACGGTCGCCGCCGCAGCCCAGGACCATGTGGATCCGTCCCTCGGTGGTCTCGCGCAGCGCTTTCAGGACCGCCTCGATCGCCCCCGGTTTGTGGGAGTAGTCGACGATCGCGGTGAAGTCCTGGGGGTGAGAGGGGTCACCGTCGGCGATGACCGGTTCCATACGTCCCGGTACACCCGGCGCGGCGGCCACACCGGCGATCGCGGTCTCCAGGGGGACACCGGCCTCGACCAGTCCGACGATCGCGGCCATGGCGTTGGAGACGTTGAAGGGGCCGGGCAGGGCCACCGAGGCGTTGGCCTCCATCCCGCCGGGCCCGACGATCCGGAAGGTGCTGCCGGTGTTGCCCATGAGGACCTCCACCGCGCGCCAGTCGGCCGTCATGGCGGCGGAGGGGTCGGCGTCGCTGAAGCCCTCCACGCCGAAGGTGGTGACCGGGACCCGCCCGTCCCCGGAGACCATGTCGACCAGCGCACGGCCGAAGCGGTCGTCGGCGTTGACCACGGCGATGTCACAGTACTCGGGGGAGAAGAGCGCTGCCTTGGTCTCGAAGTAGTCGCGCAGGTCGGAGTGGAAGTCCAGGTGGTCCTGGGACAGGTTCGTGAAGACCGCGACGTCGTAGCGGGTGCCGCCGACCCGGCCCAGGGCGAGGGCGTGGCTGGAGACCTCCATGGCGGCAGTGGTGACACCGCGCTCGCGCATGAGGGCGAAGAGTCCGTGCAGGTCCGTGGCCTCGGGGGTGGTGAGGGAGGACTGGACCCGCTCGTCGCCCACCCGCATCTCGACGGTCCCCACCAGGCCGGTGTTCATTCCGGCGGCACGCAGCCCGGACTCGACCAGGTAGGTGATCGTGGTCTTGCCGCTGGTGCCGGTGGTCCCGATCAGCAGCAGGTCGTCCGCGGGGTCGGAGAAGACCCAGGAGGCGGCGCGGCCGAGGGCGGCGCGGGCATCGGGGACCACCAGAACCGGCAGGCCCGTGGAGACGGCCCTGTCGGCCCCGGCCTCGTCGGTCATGACGGCCGCGGCGCCCGCACGGGCGACCTGGTCGGCGAAGTCGGCACCGTGAGCGCGGGTCCCGGGTAGAGCCGCATACAACACGCCGGGACCGGCTTGCCGGGAGTCGTGGGTGATTCCGCGTACGTGCACTTCCCTGCTGGGCGCCTCCTCGGGAGTGTCGGGGCGCAGATCCGGGCGCAGGAGAGTGGTGTCCGGCCCGAGCAGTTTCGCGAGGGCGGACAGCGGACGGAGTTGAGTGTGTTCAGGTCGCATTACCGGTGGCACGTGTGGAGGGTAACGGGTGTCGGGAGCCGCTCGGTAATTTCCACGCTGGGTGCGACGGGGTTCACGCGAGCGGCTTTCCCGCCGAGGTTACCGGGGGCGCGGCGTTGCGTCCCCGGTTCGCACGTAAAGCTTCGCCGGACCCGGTGGGACGGCCACCGGTCCCCAGTGACGGAAGGGGTGACCGTGAGGGGCACGGAGGAGGCACGAGAAGGACCTCGTGTCCTGGACGGCGGGTTGGCCACCCGGTTGGAGGCCTACGGCTGTGATCTGGACGACCCCCTGTGGTCGGCCCGGCTGCTGGTGCAGGACCCGGGGGTGATCCGCCGGGCGCACCGGGACTTCTTCGAGGCGGGTGCCGACGTGGCGATCGCCGCCGGCTACCAGGCGAGTGTGCCCGCGTTGACGGCGCGCGGTCTGACCCGGGCGGAGGCCGCGCGGGTGGTGGCGAGCTCGGTGGAGCTCGCGCGGGCAGAACGGGACGCGCACGGGGCAGGGCTGGTTGCCGCGGGGGTGGGGCCGTACGGGGCCTTCCTCGCGGACGGGTCGGAGTACACGGGCGCCTACGACCTGGATGAGGAGGGCCTGTACCGGTGGCACCGGGAACGGTGGCGGATCCTGGCCGACTCCGGTGCGGATCTGATGGCGTGCGAGACGGTGCCTTCCCTGCCCGAGGCGCGGGCGCTGCGACGGTTGGCCGAGGAGACGCCGGGGGCGCGTACGTGGGTGAGCCTGTCGTGCCGCGACGGGTCCCGGATCAGCGACGGGAGCCCGTTGCGGGAGGTGGTGGCCGAGCTCGCTCCCGCGTATGCCGAGGGCTCCCTGCTGGCGGTGGGGGTCAACTGTGTGGCCCCGCACCACGTACCCGCCCTGGTGCGCACGATCGCGGAGGCAGGGGTGGACGCGGTGGCCTATCCCAATTCCGGGGAGGTGTGGGACGCCGCCTCCCGGCGGTGGACGGGCACGAGTGAGCCGGCCGAGTTCGGCGCGGCCGCGGTGGAGTGGTGGCGTGCGGGCGCAGCGTTCGTGGGCGGGTGCTGCCGCACCGGGCCGGAACACATAGCCTCGGTCCGCACCCACCTCGACCAGGCCGTGGGTTCCTCCTGACCCGGCCTCCGGCGCCGCCCCCGTATGCGGACGGCGCCGGAGGGGCCTACCGGTTCATTTCTCCTCCTCCAGCAGACGGAGCGCGGGCGGGTCCTCCCCCGTCGGCGGCACCTGCTCGGACTTGAGTGCGAAACTCATGATGTCGTTGAAGACCGGACCGGCCGCCTCACCGCCGTAGTAGGAGTTCTTCGGGTTGTGCAGAACGACCTGCACGACGATCTCCGGGTCGTCGGCCGGGGCGAACCCGGCGAAGGTCGCGGTGTATCCGCCGTCCTCGTAGCTCCCGGTCTCCGGGTCGATCCGGTTGGCGGTACCGGTCTTGCCCGCCACCCGGTAACCGTCGATGCGTGCCTGTGGCGCGGTGCCCTCGTCGCTGGTGACCGCCTCCAGCATGAGGGAGAGCTGGTCCGCGCTCTCCTCGCTCAGCACGCGGGTGCTTTCGCGTTCTTCTGCCGGGGTGAACTCGCCGCTGGGGGCGACGGTTCCGTCGATGACCGTGGGTTCCACACGTTCGCCGCCGTTGGCGATGGTCGCGTAGACCGACGCCATCTGTACGGCGTTGACCGACAGGCCGTGTCCGATGGAGACCGACGGCAGCTGGGTACCCCACCAGTCGTCGGGGTCGGTCAGCACACCGGATTCCTCCCCCGGCACGTCCAGGCCGGTGGGCCGGCCCAGTCCGAACCGGTCCATGTAGGCGTGCAGGTCCTGGGCCCCGACCTCGTCCGCGATCTTGATGGTGCCCACGTTGCTGGACTGGGCCATGATGCCGTTGACCGTCAGGCGCTGGGTGCCGTTGTTCTCGGAGTTGCGGAAGGTCTGGTCGTAGTACTCCATCGAGTAGGGCACCGTGAACACGCTCTCGGGTGTGGTCGTTCCTTCCTCCAGCGCAGAACCGATGGTGATGACCTTGTTGGTACTGCCGGGCTCGAAGGTCTCGGCCACCGCCCCGTTGGACCAGTCCTCGGCGGTGCTGTCCCCGATGTCCCCCTGGGAGTAGGACGGGTGGTCGGCCATCGCCAGGATCTCTCCGTCGGGACGGGAGACGATGGCGCTGCCGCCCTCGGCGTCCAGGGACTCGACCTGATCGGCCAGGGCCCGGGTCGCCTTCCACTGGATGTCGCGGTCCAGGGTCAGGCGCACGTCCCGGCCCGGCTCGGGCTCGCGCACCAGCCCGCCTGCCATGGGGATCTGTGTCCCGTCGTTGGCGACCTCCACCTGGCGTTTGCCGGCCTCACCGGCCAGGGTCCCGTCCAGGTAGCCCTCCAGCCCTTCCAGGCCGTAGCCTTCCGCACCGACGAACCCGACCAGGTCGGCTGCGCCCGTCTCGTCGGGGTAGACGCGCTCGTAGTCGACCTCGGCACCCACGCCCGACAGTCCCAGGTCCCGGAACTCGTACCAGTCGTCGGGCCGGACCCCCTCGGTGACGACCTGGTACCGGCTGGGTGTGGCGTCGACCTTCGCGGCGACCTCGTCGGCGTTCAGGTCGAAGTACTCGGTCAGCTCCGAGACGACCTGGTCGCGTTCTTCCGGTTCGACCTCCTCGGGGTCGACGAAGACGGTGCGCACCTCGGTCGAGAGCGCGAACGGGTTCCCGTCGGCGTCGGTGATCTGGCCCCGCAGCGTCGGCACGTCGATGGTCTGCAGGCGCATGTCGGAGGCGGCCGCCGCGTACTCCTCGGCCTCGAACCCCTGGATCTGGGTCAGGCGGCCGGCGAAGAGCACCATGATCGCCACGATGAGCACCCCGCCGATCTTGATGCGCTTCTTCGGGTCGCCGCGCCGGAACGTACGGCGCAACAGCGGCGGCGGGGGTTTCGGGGCCGATCTGCGCACGGTCCCGCCCCTGCGTTCGCGCGCGCCCGGGCGGGCGGCGCCCGAGCGGCCGGAGGGCCGTCCCCGGGCGCCGCCGTCGGGGCGGCGCGGTTCACGTTGGGGGCGCTTGTCGGGGCGCGAACCGGACCGGCTCGCCGCTCCCGGCCTGCGGGGGTCACGGGGACGCCGGTCGCGGGACGAACTCACTCGGCGCCTCCCTGACCTCCGACGACCTCACCCTCGTCCGGGTCGAGGAAGAGCGGAGCCTCCCCCTGCTCCATCCCCATCTCTTCGGCCTCCTCGGCGATCCTGTCGCTGTCCTCCAGGTGTGCGACCTCGTCCTGGAGCTCCTGTTCCTGGTAGGACAACCCCCGGTTCTGCGACTGCAGACTCGTGATGGCGTAGGCCTCCTGGGCCACGACACTGCGCAGGACCAGCAGACTCACCAGCGCCGACACCATCAGGCACAGCACGAGCAGGACGAAGGGGATACGCGGGGCCCGTGTGGGGCTCGCCGCCGTACCTCCGCCCACCGCGCCCGGTGCCGGACGCGGGGGCCTGCTCCGGGTGGGCCGCGCGGTTCTGCGACCGCGTGTGGGCCTGCGGCTCTTCCTGCTCGTGGTGCTCATCTGCTCTCCCTGTCACCGCGACGGAGCGCGCACCCGTTCGGCGGCCCTGAGCCGGGCCGAGCGGGCGCGCGGGTTCTGTTCGTTCTCTTCGTCCGTTGGGAGTTCCGCCCCCCGGGTCAGGAGGCGGATCTCGGGCTGCCGGTCCGGGAGGGGTACGGGCAGATCTGCGGGGGTGGTGTCCTTGGCCAGGGCCGCCAGGGCGCGCTTGCTCATGCGGTCCTCCAGGGAGTGGTAGGACAACACGGCGATACGGCCGCCCACGTCCAGGCTCGAGAGCGCAGCCGGCAAGGCGTCCTCGAGGATGGACAGCTCGGCGTTGACCTCGATGCGCAGGCCCTGGAAGGTGCGTTTGGCCGGGTGTCCACCGGTGCGCCGGGTCGCGGCCGGGATCGCCTCACGGACCAGCTCGGCGAGTTCGCTGGTGGAGTCCAGGGGCCCCTGGGCGCGACGGCGTTCGATGGCGCGGGCGATGCGGGAGGCGAAACGTTCCTCGCCGTGCACCCGCAGGACTCTGGTGAGGTCGGCTACGGGGTAGTTGTTGACCACGTCGGCGGCGGTCAGCTCCTGGGTGCGGTCCATGCGCATGTCGAGCGGGGCCTCGTGTGCGTAGGCGAAACCGCGGTCGGTCTCGTCCAGCTGTGGTGAGGACACCCCCAGGTCGAGCAGGACGGCCTGGGCACCGGTGACCCCCGCCTGTTCCAGGGCCTCGGGGAGGTCGGAGTAGACCGCGTGCACGAAGTGGGTGCGGTCGGCGTAGGGCGCGAGGCGTTCGGCGCTGCGTTCCAGCGCGCTGGTGTCGCGGTCCACCCCCACCAGATGCATCTCGGGGCAGGCTTTGAGCAGGGCCTCGGCGTGCCCGCCCAGGCCGAGGGTGCCGTCGACCAGGACGGCGCCCGGTTCGGTGAGGGCGGGGGCGAGCAGTTCGACGATGCGGTCGAGCATGACCGGCACGTGGAGGGGGTCGAGCCCTTCCCTGGCCGCGCGGACGCGGTCGGCGACCTCGGAGCTCTGTGTGTTGCTGCCTGTACGGGTGTTTCGCGAGTCGTCCCCCTCGGAACGATCGTGCTGCCGGGTCTCCCCCATGCGGTGGTGTTCCTCCACGCTCCGTGCCGTCTTCGCCGTCGTGGCCGCGTCCGTCCGGGCGGCGCGGCCGGTGTGTTCGCGTGGCCCGGACCGAGCCCGGCCGGGCCCACCGAGCACAGCCGCCATTGTCCACCTTTTGGGTGGTCAGGCTCCCACGACCTGGCACCGGGGAAGTCGCGCCAGCTCGTGTGTGCCGTGCTCGGCGAGGCCCGGCCGGCCTCGGTTTGCAAGGGGTCGACGTTGGGCCGTGCGTTCGGCGGGTGGGGCCCGCCGCCCTCACAGCGCCCCGGGCAGCACCTCCTCCGACAGACGGGCGAAGACCGGCTCCTGCTGGGCCTCGTAGTCGGCCCAGGCCTGGGAGGACCAGATCTCCAGGCGTGTGTTGGCCCCGATGACCACGCAGTCGCGCTCCAGCCCCGCGTAGGCGCGGAGCTGGGGCGGGACGGTGACCCGCCCCTGCTTGTCGCACGACTCGTCCGAGGCACTGGCGAAGAGGATCCTGCTGTAGTCGCGCACTGCCTTGTCGGTGACCGGCGCCTCGCGCAGGGCCCGGGTCAAGCGGGCGAATTCCGCGGCGGGAAAGACGTAGAGGCAGTGCTCCTGGCCCTTGGTGATCACCAGGCCCCCCGACAACTCGTCGCGGTACTTCGCGGGCAGGAACAGGCGCCCCTTCGGGTCGAGGCGAGGCGTATGAGTGCCGAGAAACACACGCTCACCTCCTCGCCCCTGTACGTGGGGAGCCTCTTCCACCACTTCGCTCCACCCTACTCCACTCCGCTCCACGGTCAACAGTCAATATCGCGCACAGAGCCCTCACGCTTCAGCATTTCCGCAGGTCAAAGCGGTGGAGCGTCAGGGAGCGCCAGGGGTGGCATGCGGATGCACACGCACACGGCGGACATCAGGGCACGGGAGCGCCCACGGAGGCAGGGCGAACCTTTTCGGTCGCTCTTGTCCCTCCTGGGCCACAACGGCGACCGATTCCGGCAATCGTGGTTTGCAATCAACCGGATTCGGCCTAGCCTCGGTTCGAAAGCACCGGTTACCCGCTACGCGGAGCCACAGGGAGCGGGAGGGGTCTTGTGTCACTCGGCACACAGAACGACGGCCAAGGGGGTGGCGTCCGCGGTCAGGTCGGCGAAGTCGTCGCCGTGGCCGAACGCATTCGTGGAGCCATCGGAACGGTCATCGAAGGCAAACCCGATGTCCTACGCCTCACCCTGACCGTGCTGTTGGCCGAAGGACACCTCCTCATCGAGGACGTGCCGGGCGTGGGCAAGACGATGCTCGCCAAAGCACTGGGCCGCGCCGTGGACTGCTCGGTACAGCGCGTGCAGTTCACCCCCGACCTGCTTCCCAGTGACATCACCGGGGTGAGCGTCTACCACCAGGACCGCCACGAGTTCGAGTTCAATCCGGGACCGGTCTTCGCCAACATCGTGCTCGGCGACGAGATCAACCGCGCCTCACCCAAGACCCAGTCGGCTCTCCTGGAATGCATGGAGGAACGGCAGGTCAGCGCGGACGGGCAGACCCGCCCGCTGGAGCGGCCCTTCATGGTCGTGGCCACGCAGAACCCCGGTGACATGGAAGGCACCTACGCCCTGCCCGAGGCGCAGCGGGACCGTTTCATGGCCCGCGTCTCGGTCGGGTACCCGGCGCCGCAGGACGAGCTCGACATGATCGACTCCCACAGTGCCGGTTCGCCGCTGGAGGCACTGACCCCGGTGGCCGACGCCGCCCAGCTCCGCGACATCGCCGATCGGGTGTGCGAGGTGCACGTGGCCCCCGGGATGCGCCGCTACGTCGTGGACCTGGTCAACGCCACTCGTACCGCCCCCGAACTGGACCTGGGCGCCTCGCCGCGCGCTACTCTGCACCTGGTGCGCGCCGCACGTGCCCACGCCGCCCTCGACGGCCGCCACTACGTGGTGCCCGACGACGTGCAGGCCCTGGCCGTTCCGGTCCTGGCCCACCGCCTGCTGCCCGGACCCGAGGCCCGGATGGAACGCCTGACCCCTGAGCAGATCGTGTCCCGCATCGTGGCGCGTCTGCCGGTCCCCGGCCCCCAGTAACCACCGGCGCCGGCTCCGGCACTCCCGACCAGATCCCGAGAGAGGGCCCATGCTCCCGCGACGAACCCTCACCGCGCGAGGCGTCTGCATGCTGGTCTTCGGTTCGGCCTTCCTCGTGGCGGGGCTGGTCGTCGAACAGTTCGAGCTCGTGGCCGTAGGTGTGTTCCTGGTCTGCGTGCCGCCGTTGTCCGCACTGACGCTCCTGGGGGCGCAGGCACGCGTGGGGCACAGCCGTCTGGTCCACCCGCACCGTCTGCACGTCGGCCAGGCCGCGCGGGTCGTGGTACGGGTCGGAAACTCCTCCCCCCTGTGGCCGGTGCCCTCGGTGGCGTTGGCCGACACGGTCCCGGTCCTGCTGGGTGAGGAGCCCCGTTTCGACGTGGGACATCTCGGTGCGCGTTCTGTGCGCGAGGTGAATTACCTGGTGCGCCCCCAGGTGCGTGGGCGCTACCCCGTCGGGCCGCTGCGGGTGGTCATCGGCGACCCGCTGGGGTGCGTGCGTGTCACACGCGAGGCCGACACGCCCGTGTCCTTGCTGGTCACCCCGCGCACGCTGGCTCTGCCCCCACTGGGTGTGCGGGGCGGTCCGCAGGGGGAGCACACACCGAGGCGGACGGCGAACGGCGCCGGTGAACAGGACCCGGTCCCGCGCGAGTACCGGTACGGCGACGAGATGCGGCGGGTGCACTGGCCCTCGACCGCCAAACACGGCGAACTCATGGTGCGCCGCGACGAACAGCAGCAGCGCGAACACCAGGCCCTGTTCTTGGACACCCGGGCCTGCGCGCACCGGGGCGAGCAGGCGGACTCGTCCCTGGAGACCGCGGTGACCGCGGCGGCTTCGGTGGCGGTACGTTCGCTCGAGGACGGCCACGACCTGAATCTGTACGGCGCCGACGGCCACCTGCCCGTGTCCGGGCTCCCGGGCGTGCTCGACGGTCTCGCCCTCACCGGGGTCTCCGGTAGCACCGGCCTGCACGCGGGCATCTCGGCGCTGTCCGCCGGGCGCGGCCCCTCCCCCGGCCTGATCACCGTCGTGCTGGGTGCTGTCGGCCCCGACGAGGCCGGCGCCCTCGCCCGTGTCGGAGGCGGGGCGCGGCGCGTGGCGGTCCTGTGCACCGGTGCGGCCTGGCCCTCAGAGGAGGCCGTACACGAGGCGGAGCGTGTGCTGGCCTCGGGTGGATGGCAGGTGCTGCGGCTGCCCCACCCCGACCGACTCCCCCACCTGTGGCGCTCGACCGGCGAGGCACCCCTGCCCGCAGCAGCGCCGCGTGTCTTCCCGGAGGGCCCGCTGTGAGAGCACTGTTGCCCCTGGCCACACTGGTGTGCCTGGTATCGGCCATGCCGCTGTTGGCGCCGTTGGTGACCGGCAGTTCCTGGTGGGTGCCCGCCCTCGTGCTGATGGTGACGGCCACGGGGGCCTCCGCGCTGTACCGGCTGACGGGCCGGAACCCCGCACCGGTGCCGTTGCTGCAGGTACTGGCCGTCGTACTTCTGCTCACACCCTTGTTCGCCGCACACACCGCGCCGATGGGGGTGTTCCCCACGGAAGCGTCGCTGGACCGCCTGGTGCAGGTCTTCGAGCGTGGCGTGGCGGACATCAACGAGAGCACCGTTCCGGTGACCGCGAACACCGGCCTCACCTTCATCGTCGCCCTGGTCTTCGCCGTCTTCCTGATCGTGGCCGACTTCCTCGCGGCCACCGCCCGGTGCGCGGGGATGGTCGGCGGGCTCCTGCTGATCCTCATGGCCGTGCCGCTGGTCGTGGACCCCGACGGCCTGGCCCTGTGGCAGGGCCTGTGGTGCGCGGCCGGTTACGTGGCGTTGCTGGCGGTGGAGTCGTGGGTGCGCCGCCGCGAGTGGGGCGCACCTGTTCCCTCCCCCTCCCCGGGGAGCCGTGTCCTTGCCGGGGTGCGCCGGGCGGGTACCGCTGCGTCGGCCGGTGCGGTGGCGGTACTCATGGCGGTGACGTTGCCGTTGGCCGTGCCCTCGCTGCGCACGGACGCCCTCTACGATCTGGCCGACGGCAACCATCCGGGGTTCGGGGAGAACGTGGTGCACACGACCCATCCGCTGGTGTCGATGCGGCGGGAGCTGGGCTCCGACTCCGCCGGCACCGTGCTGACCTACCAGACCGACGCCGAGGACCCCGATTACCTGCGTACCTACGTCCTGGACCGGTTCGACGGCGAGAACTGGACCATGGACCCGGTCGACGCCAGTGACGAGAACGTGGCCGGCGAGAACCTCCCCCTGCCCACCGGGTGGAGCACCGAGGTACCGGGCGGGACCACGACCACACAGGTCTCGTTGAGTTCCTCCACCCCGCGCCAGGAGTTCCTGCCGTTGCCGTACTGGGCACGGTCGGTGGACGTGAGCGGGCAGTGGCACGTGGACGAGGACAGTCACACGGTCTTCACCACCGGGACCCCGCCCACGGGCCTCAGCTTCACGGTGGAGAGCAGCCGGCGCACGCCCGGCTCCGAGGACCTGGAGAATGCCGGGAGCCCGACCTCGCTGTCGGCCGAACACCTCGGTCTGCCCCAGGACCTGGATCCGTCGGTGCAGGAGCTGACCGACTCACTCACCGAGGACGCGGACTCCGCCTACGAGCGGGCGGTGGCGATCCAGAACCATTTCGCCGACTTCTCCTACGATCTGCGGCCCCCGGAGGTGCCCGCGGGGAGCAACCCGGTGACCCACTTCCTGTTCGAGGACCGGATCGGGTACTGCGAGCAGTTCGCCGGGGCCATGGCGCTCATGGCGCGCCAGGCGGACATCCCCGCCCGGGTGGCGGTCGGCTACACCCAGGGCGAGCGTGCCAACGGGGACCGGTGGGTCGTCACCTCCGGTGACGCCCATGCATGGCCGGAGCTGTACTTCGAGGGTTCGGGATGGGTGCGGTTCGAGCCCACACCCTCCTCCGGGGGCGGTCAGGGTTCGGCCTCCGTGCCCGAGCACGCCGCCCCCTCGGACGGTGAGGACCGGGACGGAAGTTCCGATTCGCCCTCCCCCTCGCCCTCCGAGTCGCCCTCGTCCCCGGAAGAACCCGAGGTCCCCGAGGAGCCGCAGGAGCCCGGCGGGGAGAGCACCCCGCCCGAGGGCGACGAGGACCTCGGCTCCGAGGCGGGTGGCGGTGCGACGGGGGCCCCGGGCAGCCCGGCGGCCCTGCCGTGGTCGGCCTACGCCGGCGGTGCTCTTGCGGTGTTGCTGCTGGCGGCACTGCCCGCCCTGGTACGTGCGTGGGTGCGCTCCGTCCGGCACTCAGCCCTGGCCGGCGCCCCGGGCCCGGCCGCGCACGCGGCCTGGCGCGAGGTACGCGACACCTGTGTGGACCTGGCTCTGCCGTGGGAGCTCTCGGAGAGCCCGCGCGCTACGGCCGCACGCATGGAGCTACCGGTCGAGGCGCGCCGGGCACTGTGGCGTCTGGCACTGGCCGAGGAGGCGGCGCGCTACGCGCCCGAACCGACCACGGACGGACGACCGCGGCAGGACCTGCGCACGGTGCGTGCGGCCCTGGCGGCCTCGACGAGCCGGTCGGCGCGCCTGCGGGCCGTGGTCCTGCCGCTTTCCCTCGCGCCCTGGAAACGTCCGCGTCCGGCTCCTCTCCCCGCCACCTGAACCCCGCTCACACCGGGGCGGGGCCCGAGCGGAGTCCCGGGTACGGGACCGGGTCCGCGCGCGTTCGGGGCAGGTACCGGCACCGGATCCGGACAGCAGTGTGCCCCGTCACCCAGGGGTTCCCGGAGGTGAACGGGGCACCAGAAGCGCTGCGGGCATACGGACGAAGCCGTGTCCGGGGCCGTGCCGGTACCGTGTAGGAGAGCTACTCCTCACCCTCCTGACGACGACGCCACCGCTCCTCGAAACGGTTCATCATCCCGGGACGGCCGCCTCCGCCGCCCTTGCGTTTCTGTTTGCTCTCGGTCTCCTCAGCCACCATGGCGGCCTCGCCGCCTCCGCCGGCGGCCTTGCGCCAGGCGCTGGCCCCGTAGAGGAAGGACGCCAGCATGAGGACGAACCCCAGAACGCTGACACCGACCTGAAGGGCGATCTCTCCCAGGAGCAGACCGGTCAGCAACAGGACGACCCCGATGACGAAACCGAACCCGGCCTTGACGATCCGGCGCTTGTAGTGGACCGCGGGGTTCGTGTGCCGAACTGAGTTCGCGAACTTCGGATCCTCGGCATACAGCGCCCGCTCGATCTGGTCGAGCATGCGCTGCTCGTGTTCAGAGAGCGGCACGGCGCCTCCCTACGACAGTCCCCGCGTCGGGGGACGGGTACTGATGAACAGTCTCTTGTTCGGTGATATGCCCAGAATACGATGTGCTAGCGCATGGTGGAAAGAAAAGCTGCGTGTGTACCGGACCCACCACGATCACGGTACCCGCGCCCTGTCTCGCAAACACCGGCTTCCATGCCTCTCTTCTACCCGCCTTACCGGTCCCACCATGGGAACGTTCGGGAAGGCCCGGAAGTTGCCGTATCATACGTCTTTTTCATCACGCTTGGCCAACACGGCCGACTGGATCGCCCCCGGCCCGAACCGATCCGCCACTCGGTCCATCACCCGCTCGACGTCCCGCCAGCCCGTCTCCTCCTCCCCGAGGGCCAACTGGCGGTAGGACCGTTCGGCGGCCTCCACCCCTTCGACCCTCACTCCGATCAAACGCAACCGGGTCCGTTCCATTCCCGACATGTCATAGAGTTCCCTGGCCACGGCGTTGATCTCCCGGGCCACATCGGTGCTCTCCTGCAGAGTGCGGGAACGGTTGATGGTGCTGAAGTCCGCACGGCGCAGTTTCACGCTCACCGTGCGCCCCACGAGGCCCGCCGCCCGCATGCGCCTGGCCACCTTCTCCGAGAGCCGCAGGAATTCGCGGTGGATCTCCTCCACGTCGGACACGTCGCGGTCGAAGGTCTCCTCGGCCCCCACGCTCTTGTCCGGGCTCTCGGGTGTCACCGAGTTCCGGTCCACCCCGCGGGCGAGCTCGGCCAAGCGGGTACCGGCCTTGTTCCCCAGTTCCAGACACAGCAGGTCGGTCTCGACGCGTGCCACGTCGCCGACGGTGCGCAGCCCGAGCCGGGTGAGGGCCTTCTCGGTCTTGTCCCCCACCCCGGGCAGAGCGCCCACGGGCAACGGGTCGAGGAAGCCGTGCACGTGTTCGGTGGGCACCAGCAGCAGGCCGTCGGGTTTGCAGTGGGTGGAACCGAGCTTGGCGGTGAAGGGTGTCGCGGCCACACCCACCGAACAGGTCAGGCGCTGTTCCTTGCGCACCCGTTCCCGGATCATCGCGGCGATACGTACGGGACCGCCCAACCTCCGCCGGGCCCCGGAGACGTCCAGGAAGGCCTCGTCCGACGACAGCGGCTGCACCAGCGGCGTGACGGACCTGAGGATGTCCATGACCGCCTCGGAGGCCTCCCGGTAGGCAGGGCCGTCGGGTGGGAAGACCAGGGCCTCCGGGCACAGGCGCATCGCACGCACCATCGGCATCGCCGAGTGCACACCGCACCGCCGGGCCAGATAATCGGCGGAGGAGACCACCCCGCGCGGGCCGGTCCCGCCGACGATGACGGGACGCTCCCGGGCCTCGGGGTTGTGGAGGCGTTCGACGCTCGCGAAGAACGCGTCCATGTCGATGTGCAGGATGTGGCAGTCGGCGTCCGGACCTGATCCGTCCGGGGGGAAGTCCGCGCCCAGCGGCACGATGCCCTCGGCGGAGACCCTGCCCCGCATCGCGGCACCGCGCTCGAGTTGACGTCGGCTCATGGTTTCAGATTACGTCCGTCGGCGATGGGAGCCCACCCGGGGGCGGGACCGCACGTACTCCGCCCTCGTCACGGCCCCGGCCCTGCACGGCTCAGTCACGGGTGGCGACGACGTGCAGCTGGGTGGCGATGCCCACCATCTCGGGGTGCTGGGCCACCGCACGCTCCAGGTCGACCAGGTTCTGTCCGGTCTGGGCATCGCCTTCCCAGGCCTGCCCGGGCAGGACATCGGCGAACACCCGCACGCCGCGCACGCTCGTGGGGGCCAACCCGGAGTCGGTGAGCAGCTGCTGGAGCCGGCCACGGGTGAAGCGGCGCGGCATCGGGTCGTTGTCCCCCCAACGGCCGTCGGGGTCCTCGAGCAGGTGCTGGGCCTCGGCGACCTGGCCGGCCAGGACCCGGTGCAGTGCTCCCGCGACCGCGTTCGTGGCCAGGACACTGACGGCGCCGCCCGAGCGGGTGATACCGACGACGTCCTGCAGCGCCGCCGCGGGATCGTCCACGTACTCCAGGACGTTGTGCACCAGCACCAGGTCCGCGCTGCTCTTGTCGAAGAGCGTGCCCAGGTCGCGGGTCTCCCCCTGTACACCGCGGACGACCACGCCGCTCTCGGCGGCACGGCGCTCCAACGCGGCCAGGGAGTCGGGGCTGGGTTCGACGACCGTGACCCGGTGGCCGAGTTCGGCGAGGGGAACGGCAGCGCCGCCGGTACCGCCGCCGGCGTCGACGATCTCCAGAGGGCCGTCGCCCAAATGGGACAACAGCTCCTGCAGAGCCTCCCACACCACCGCGGTCCGGGCCGCGTTGGCCGCCCGGGCCGGGCCGGTCGTTCCGCCCGCGGTCGTGCCGGCCTTGTCCGTCACCTGGGTCCCCCCACTAGTTGTGCTCGTTCCCGCCCGATCCCGGCGGGGCTCAGAGCGCGAGCGTCGACTTGTTCTCCATGAGCCGTGACAGGAGCCCGCTGATGAAGCTGGGCGAGTCATCGGTGGAGAGTTCCTTGGCCACACCGACCGCCTCGGCGATCGCCACCCCGTCCGGGATGCTGTCGTCCCACAGAAGCTCGTAGGCGCCCATCCGCAGGATGTTGCGGTCCACGACCGGCATGCGCTCCAAGGTCCAACCGATGGCGTAGGCGTCGAGCAGCTCGTCGATACGCCCGCGCCGCTCGTCGATGGCCCGGGCCAACCTCTCGGTGAACTCGTTGATGGGCGGCTCGGGCTGGGCCCGGCGGCGTGCGATGACGTCGTCGACCGAGATCGCCCGCACCTCGGACTCGTAGAGAACCTCGACCGCGCGCCGCCGGGCCTTGCGTCGTGCTCCGCTCATCAGTTGACTCGCCCGAGGTAGTCGCCCGTGCGGGTGTCGACCTTCACGGACTCGCCGGTGGTGATGAACAGCGGGACCTGGATGGTGGCGCCGGTCTGCACCGTGGCGGGCTTGGTGCCGCCGGTGGAGCGGTCGCCCTGCACGCCCGGGTCGGTCTCGGTGATCTCGAGCTCGACCGCCGGGGGGAGCTCGATGTAGAGCGGGTTGTCCTCGTAGGTGGCGACGGTGACCTTGGTGTTCTCCAGGAGGAAGTTCTTGTAGTCGCCGACGACCGTCTCCGGGACCGGGATCTGGTCGTAGGTGGAGGTGTCCATGAAGACGAAGGACTCTCCGTCGTTGTAGAGGTACTCCATCTCGCTGCGGTCGACATTTGCGAACTCGACCTTCGCGCCGGCGTTGAAGGTCTTGTCGACGATCTTGCCGGTCGTCACGTTCTTCAGCTTGGTGCGGACGAACGCGCCGCCCTTACCCGGCTTGACGTGCTGGAACTCCAGGACGTTCCACAGAACGCCGTGTTCGAGCTTCAGGGTCGTACCGTTCTTGATGTCGTTCGTCGAGGCCACTTCGGTCGTCTCTCCAAGGGGTGTGGACACATGGGAGACCGGGCTGGCGCCCGGTCGGTCGGCGGGGCGAGGCACGGACTTGTTTCCCGCGCAGCTCGCCCGGGGCCAGTCTAGTGGCTGATGGGAACTCGGACGCCGTCCGTCGCACGGCACGGTGGTTGCCGGAAGGTCCCGTGGTCTCCGAGGGGTCAGGCTCCGGCCGTGACCGCGCGATAGGCCTCCCCGAGCTGCTCGGGTGAGGGACCGCTGAGGATCACCGGCTCGGCGAGCCCGTCCAGGACCACGAAACGCAAGGTGTCGCCGCGGGTCTTCTTGTCCACACTCATGGCCGCCAAGAGGTCGGGCCATGCGGCGCGGTCGTAGGAGACGGGCAACCCCACCGAGGACAACAGCATGCGGTGGCGCCGCACGAGGTCCTCACCGATGCGCCCGTCCAGACGGGCCAGCTCGGCGACGAAGACCATACCCACGGACACCGCGTACCCGTGCCGGAAGGTGTACTGTTCCGCACGCTCGATCGCATGGCCGAGCGTGTGCCCGTAGTTGAGGATCTCCCGTCGGCCGCTCTCGCGCAGGTCGCCGGAGACCACGTCGGCCTTGACCCGGATCGCACGCTCGATGAGTTCCCGGGTGTGGGGCCCGTCGGGTGAGGTGGCGCCTTCGGGGTCGGCCTCGACGAGGCCGCAGATGGCGGGGTCGGCGATGAACCCGGCCTTGAGCACCTCGGCGAGACCGCCGATGTAGTCGGCCCGGGGCAGGGTGCGCAGGGTCTCGAGGTCGCAGAGCACACCGGCGGGAGGGTGGAAGGCACCCACGAGGTTCTTGCCCTCGGGCGTGTTGATGCCGGTCTTGCCCCCGACCGCGGCGTCGACCATGCCGAGCATGGTGGTGGGGACCAGGACCGCGCGTACCCCGCGCAGCCAGGAAGCCGCGATGAACCCGGCGAGGTCGGTGGCGGCTCCCCCGCCCAGGCCCACGATCACGTCGCTGCGGGTGAAGTTGTTCCGGCCCAGGCGCGACCACAGGCCCGCGGCCACGTCGGCGGTCTTGGCGGCCTCCCCGTCGGGGACGGGCATCGGAAAGACGTTGTGCCCCGTCTCCCGCAGAGTGCCGGCGACTCGGTCGGCGAGCTCGCCCAGCGTTTCGGGGTGGATGAGGCAGACCTTCTCGGCGTTGCCCACCAGGCCGGGGAGCTCGGAGAGGACCCCCGTGCCGACCACGACGTCGTAACGTTCGGCGGGCCCACCGACCCCGATACGGGTCACGGTCACTTCTCGGCCTTTCCGGAGTTGTCGAGGGTCGGCAGGATCTCGTCGACGATCTCCTCGGGGTGGTAGCCGGTGGTCTCCACAGTGACCGAGGCCAGACCCTCGTAGATCGGCAGGCGTTCGTTGAGCAGTTGGCGGAGCTTGGTGCGCGGGTTCCCCGAGAGCAGCGGCCGGGCCGCGTCCATGCCCACACGCTTGGCGGCTTCGCCGAACTGCACCTGCAGGTAGACGACGTGGTGTGCGTCCAGGTCGGCACGGGTGCGCTCGTCCAGGACCGCACCGCCGCCGACGGCGATCACACCTTCCCAGGAACGCAGGCCCTCGGCCACGATCTCGCGTTCCAGGACACGGAAGTGGTCCTCGCCGTCCTCGACGAAGATGTCGCCGACCGGTTTGCCGGCACGCTTCTCGATCTCGGTGTCGGTGCACAGCAGGTCCGTGTCGAGCCGGCGGGCCAGGGCCTCGCCGACGGTGGACTTGCCCGAGCCCGGGGAACCGATGAGCACCGCGATCGCTCTTGCCACGCTTCTGCCTCACTGAATGGGGTCGGGGCCGGTCCCGCGGGAGCGGCCGGGGTCAGCCGTCGGAAGCGGACACGGCCCGGGGGCACGTCCGCACGGTTCAGTCTAGGCCCCCGTGGAAGGGGGTTCCGGCCGGTCGGCGGCCTTTCCCGGCGCACGTCCGGGGAGCGTCGGGTCCGACGGCCGACCGTGCCGAGGACGTACTCGGCCACGCCGGGCCCGGACGGCTGAGCGGGCCCGGCCCGCTGCGTCAACGGATCTCGAGCGAGTCCAGGTACGCACGGACGTTGCGTCCGGTCTCGTCGACGGAGTCTCCGCCGAACTTCTCGACGGCGGCCTCGGCCAGGACCAGCGCCACCATCGCCTCCGCGACCACGCCGGAGGCGGGCACCGCGGTGACGTCGCTGCGCTGGTGGTGGGCCTGGGTGGGTTCACCTGTCGAGGTGTCGACGGTGTCGAGCGCGCGGGGCACGGTCGCGATGGGTTTCATCGCCGCACGCACACGCAGCGGGGCCCCGGTGGACATACCGCCCTCGACACCACCGGCGCGGTTGGTACGGCGGCGCACCCCGTCGGGACCGGGCTCGATCTCGTCGTGGGCCCGGGACCCGCGGCGTGCGGCGGTACGGAAACCGTCGCCGACCTCGACGCCCTTGATGGCCTGGATGCCCATGAGCGCACCGGCCAGGCGCGAGTCGAGGCGGCGGTCCCAGTGCACATGACTGCCCAGGCCGGGCGGCAGACCGTAGACGAGCACCTCGACGACCCCGCCGAGGGTGTCCCCGGCCTTCTTGGTGTCGTCGATCTCCTCGACCATGCGGGCACTGGTGTCGGCGTCGAAGCAGCGCACGGGGTCGGCGTCGACCGCCTCGAGGTCCTCCGGGCGGGGCTCGGCCGCGTCCTCGGGCACCGCGACCGGGCCCATGGACACGACATGGCTGAGCAGCTGCACACCCATGGTCTGCTCGAGGAAGTGGCGGGCGACCTCGCCCACCGCCACACGGGCGGCGGTCTCACGTGCGCTGGCGCGCTCCAGGATCGGCCGGGACTCCTCGTGCCCGTACTTCTGCATGCCGACCAGGTCGGCGTGCCCGGGGCGGGGCCGGGTCAGGGGCGCGTTGCGCGCCAGACCCTCCAGCTCCTCCTCGGGAACGGGGTCGGGAGACATCACCTTCTCCCACTTGGGCCACTCGGTGTTTCCCACCTCGATCGCGACCGGACCGCCCTGGGTGCGGCCGTGCCGGATGCCTCCGATGACGGAGACCTGGTCTTTCTCGAACTTCATCCGGGCACCTCGGCCGTACCCGGCGCGGCGACGGAGCAGCGCGGCGGCGATGTCGTCAGAGGTGACGGACACACCGGCCGGGAGGCCCTCCAGAATCGCGACGAGTGCCGGCCCGTGGGACTCGCCCGCGGTCAGCCAACGCAACATGTCGATGATCATCCCACGGATTCGGGCCCGCTGTGGAACGCGACCCCGGGTCAGGGCAGCAGAGGTGCACCGGCCAGGACGGTGAGCAGGGTACTGCCGAGCATGAACGGCCCCAGGGGGAAGGGCTGTCTTCGGGTGAGACGGCGCAGGGCGAGCAGGACCGTCCCGACGAGCGAAAAGACCGCGAAGGCCCAGAAGGCGGCCGCCAGGGCACCGACGGCTCCCGCCGCCCATCCCGAGTAGAGGCCGGTGATCCCGGCGAGTTTGACGTCGCCGAACCCGAGGCCGGAGGGCTGCACGCGCCACAGCAGCCAGTACAGCACCGTGATCAGGACCATGCTCACCAGGGCCTCGGCCCCGCGCCGGAGCCCGTCCTCGGAGGGCCAGAGCACGGCGGTGGCCAACAGGGCCCCGGCAACCGGGTAGGCGGTGCCCACGACGGGGTCGGGCAGGCGCATGACCCGCAGGTCGACAACGGACAGGGGCACACCGAACGCGACGAGCCAGAGCACGGCCGGAAGGTCGGTGGGCGCCCAGTGCTGCTGCAGGGCCACCGCAGCGGTGACCGCGAAGAGCACGCCGGTGACGGCAGGCACGGCGGGGTGGGCCGGGACCGTGTCGCGGCAGTGCGGGCAGGCGCCGCTCCACCACGCCCCCGGGCCGGTGAGAGCGGACAGGAACTCGGGAAAGGGCAGGTCGCTGAGGCAGTGCGGGCAGCGGGGAGGGGGAGGCCCCTCGTCCTCGTGGGTGGGAGGCCCGGGCAGTGCGTCCGTGCCGAGGTCGGCGGGTACGGCGGAACGGGGTACGGGCCGGGCGGGACCGAAGAGGGGGACCAGGCGCCCGCAGACACGGCCGAGCAGGACCCCGAGCACACCGGACGCGAGGACGGCCAGGGCCATCACGGCGGCGGGGACGAGGGCGAGCTCGGAGGGCATGAGCATGTTCGGAAAGCTACCCCGTGGAGCGCTCGGCGAACAGGACCTCACCGAGGTTGTGGACGACGGCCGGGCGCACCGGTGCGGGGGAACCGGTCCTTCCACGCGTGTGTGCCGGGCATGAGGCAGCACGCCCGGAGGGTGGGTGTGTGAGCGGGCGCGGGGCGGGGCGGTCCCCCTCTGCCTGGCCGCGTGTGGGGACGCCGCGGCGGCCCGGAGGCCCGGGCGGTCTCAGGAACCCGCGGCGGGCGGGTCCTCCCGGCGGGCCCGCACCACGGCGCTGAGCTCGATCCCGCCGGGCAGGACGGGCCCGAGCTCGTCGCGCAGGCGTTCGGCCATGCTCTGCAGTGCGGTGTCGTCGCGTTCGTCGAGTTCGAGGCGGATCCCGATCTCCGCCTTCTCCGTGGTGTGGATCCGGACCCGTTCGACACCGAACTCGGTGTGTGTGACGCGGTAGATGAGCGCGAGGACCTGGGGATCCTCCTGGGGCTCGGGCACGACCCCGTGTTCGGCGAGCACCGTGAGGAAACGCCCCTGCACGGTGTAGGGCACGGGCCCGGCGACGTCCAGGACGAGGGCGTCGGCGTCCTCGTCCAGGACCGCCTGGCAGGCGTCCTGGGTGGTGAAGGGCACGGGGCGCGCGTCGGGACGCCAGCGCCGCACGGCGTCGACGGAGGTGAAGGCGAGCAGGCCGCGGCGCCCGTCCCGGCCGGTCATGACGGGGACGGTGACCTCGGAGTTCTTGTCCTTGGTGAGCCCGCCCGCTCCCGGTTCGGTCTCGGTGGCATCGGCGACGACGGGGACGAGTACGCGGGAGGCACCGAGCGCGATCAGGACCTGGCGGTCCCCGACCCCGCCCTCGGCGTGTTCACGCAGGCGCGCCTCGACCTCGGGGTCGGCACTGCCGTCGTCGTCGCGGAAGTTCTGGGCGCCCAGAATGGATGGTCTGCTCACGGGGACCGACTCTACCGCCGACGGACGCGTCGGTCGGGGAGGGCCGGGTGTGCGGCGGGCCCGTGCAGCTGTGCTCGCGAGTGCGGGCCCGGACCGCCTGCCGCCGTCCCTTCCCGCGCGTTCGGCCCCGGGGCGGGGCCTGCCGGGGTTCAGATCGTTGACGGGTGTGGCGGAGATCTTGTGGCTCTGCGGGGCCGTCCCCGGGGTTTCTTGGGGCTGCGGGACCTGTCGGAGGATGCGGCGTTGTGGTGGGCCGGGGTGCGGGGGTTTCTTGTGGCGCCGGGGACGAAAAGGGGGTTCGACGCTCCGACGGACACCACCCGCAAGTCTGCACCCCGTCAGCGGTCCCAGAGGTTGCTGGTGGGGTCGTCGCCGCCGAGGGAGTGGAGAATGCCGCTCAACTGTGTGATCTGCTCGGGGGTGAGACGGTCGAAGAGCAGGTCCCGGACGCGGTCGGCGTGTCCGGGGGCGGCTCGTGCCAAGATTTTGTGCCCGTCCTCGGTGAGCACGGCCCAGAACCCGCGCCGGTCGTCGTCACAGTGCTCGCGGCGTACGTGGCCGTCGCGTTCGAGCCGGGCGATCTGGTGGGACAAGCGGCTCTTGGACACGATGACGCTGTCGGCGAGGTGGCGCATCCGCATGCGCTGGGAGGGTGCCTCCGACAGGTGCACGAGGATCCCGTACTCGACGAGGCTGAGGTTGCTGCGGTCCCGCAGGTCGTGTTCGAGTTCGTCGTAGATCCACGCGTTGGTTCTCAGGAACGCGCGCCAGACCTGCTGTTCACCGGCGTCGAGCCGTCCTGTTCCCATGGCTTCGATACTAAGGCGGCACGGCGTGGACACGGTCCGGATTCGGGGGACCGGACCGCCGCCCCGCCGCACTACGAGGGCCGGAGGCAGTGGCCCCTCGCGCCCATGTGACGAGTGCCACTCAAGATAACTTCCCAGGAAGATACTTCTGGGGTATCTTGTTACTGGACAGCGAACAGGGTCCGGCACATGGACCCGAAGAAGACTTCAAGGGAGCAGACCATGGCGCAGGAACTCAAACCCGGCACCTGGAACATCGACGCCACCCACTCGATCGTCGGTTTCTCGGTCCGCCACATGATGGTCAGCAAGGTCCGCGGCCGTTTCGAGAAGTTCGACGCGACCCTGACCGTGCCCGAGGACCCGACCCGGTCCTCGATCGAGGCGACCATCGACTCCGGCTCGATCAACACCGACAACAGTGACCGCGACACGCACATCCGCTCGGCCGACTTCTTCAGCGTCGAGGAGTACCCGCAGTTCACTTTCCGCTCCACCGGCCTGGAGGCCAAGGGCGAGGACTTCGTCCTCAAGGGTGACCTGACCATCAAGGGCAACACCCACCCGATCGAGCTCGCGCTCGAGTTCAACGGCGCCACGGTCGACCCCTACGGGCTGGACCGCGCCGGTTTCGCCGCCACCACACAGATCAGCCGCAAGGAGTTCGGTGTGGACATCGAGACGCCGATGGACAGCGGCGGTGTGGTCGTCGGCGACCGCATCACCATCCAGATCGACGCCGAGTTCACCCGCCAGGACGGCTGACTCCGACCGAGAGCGGCCACGATCCGGTCCGGGGCGCTCCCTGCCCCGCCCCGGACCCGGGGTCCCGCCGGGGCCCACGGGGAAGGGCCCGGCACACGGCGATGAGAACGTGGCCGGCCGGGGCACGGCCACCATCCGGCTCGTAGCGGCATCCCCCGCTGCGCCACGACCTCCGATATCGTCCTCGGGGGAGGGCAGACGCCCTCCCCCGTTTTCTGTGTCCCGCTGACCAGGAGGAACCGTGTCTCCGAACCCCTTCTCCCCCGAGGTCGTCGAGGCCGTCACCAAACACATGAACGACGACCACCCCGAGGACACGCTTCTCATCTGCCGTGCTCTGGGCGGACGGCCCGACGCGACCGCGGCCCGGATGACCGGCCTGGACGGCGAGGCCGGCGAGTACACGGTCGCCGTCGGCTCCGAGGAGCGAACGGTGCGGATCCCCTGGTCCGAGCCGCTGACCGAGCGCCCCCAGATCCGCGCCGAGGTCGTCGCCCTGTACCGGCGCTCCTGCCGCGAGCTGGGCCTCGTCCCGCGCGGGGAGCACTGACCCCTCCCCCGGCCCAGGCCCGGTCCGCAGGTTCCCGCTCCCGGCCGGCTCCGCCCCTGTGGCTGCGTCGACCCCGATGGCCCACGCCACGGGAACCGGGAGCCCTCGAGCGGAGTCCAACCGCGTACAGGAGAAGCAGTGCCCCGCACCCGCACGTCGACGACCGGGGACACCGTCGGTGGAGACCGAGCGCGGAACGGGAAGATCTAGTGTGGGTCCACTGCCTCCATCCCCCGGACCGACCCGACCACGAACCGAAGGGTGGACCGACCCTCCATGGGCACGCCCGACCCCGACGAGAACGCACCGACCCGGCACATCGATCCGGCCACTCCGCCCACGACCCGTAACGCGGCCACACGCTGGGTCACGCGTGTGTTCCGCCCAGGCGCCGAGGGCGGCGGTGACGAGGAGGCCACCACGGTCGTGCCCCCGGACGGCGGGGACGACCGCACCGACGTTCTCGCCCCGGGGGCCGACCGCACCAGTGTCCTGCCCGGGACCGGGGCGGCCGACCGGACCGCGCAGGCGCCCCCGCGGCGTCCCTCGCCCACGGGCGGCGGTGGCGGGCGCCGGTGGTGGCAGAAACTCCTGGGCCCCTTCCTGACGTGGCTCTCCCACCTGGTCTCGCGTGTGGTCGTGGGACCCGCCGGCGACCTCGACTACGCCGTCCCCACCGACCTGCGCAAGCGGTACCAGATCCTCAACCGGATCGGCGCCGGCGGCGAGGCCGTCGTCTACCTGGCCGAACCCGTCGACGAACCCGGGCGCCGGCTCGCACTCAAGGTCTACCGGCCCGGCCACGACATCAACCGGGAGTTGCTGGACCGTCTGCGTGCCCGCGGGACCTCGTCCCCGCACACCCCGGCGGTCCAGGGGTACGGCAGTGCCGCCAGTTCCTGGGGTGAGGACCTGGCCTGGGAGGCCCAGGAGTACTTCGAACGGGGATCGCTGCGCGAGGTCATCGACCGGGCTCCCCTGGACGACGAACAGGCCCGCGCGGTGGTCTCCGCCGTCGCCGAGTGCCTGCACCACTGGCAGCACGAGCTGCAGCACAACCACACCGACGTCAAACCCGAGAACCTGCTCGTACGGTCGGCGGACCCGCCGGTCCTGGCCCTGACCGACTTCGGCGGGGCCGTGCGCGCCACCATGAGCCGTGTCTACGGCGGGGTGGCCGTCACCGAGGACTACGCGGCGCCGGAGGTGATCGAGGGGCGCCGGGAGGCCCCGGCCGCATGGTGGTCCCTGGGGATCATGGTGCACGAACTCGTGGCCGGGCGCCGCCCCGAGCGGGGCGGGAACTGGTTGACCGCACGCAACACCGAGGTCGACATCTCCGCGATCGCCGACGAACGGTGGCGTCTTCTTGCACGCGGTCTGCTCGCACCGGCCCCGGCAGCGCGGTGGGGACACGAGGAGGTGGCCGCGTGGCTGGCGGGGGAAGAGCCGAGTATCCGCACGGTGCGGCGCCAACGACCCCTCTCCTTCGCCGGGACCGACCACGAGGACCCGCCGAGCCTGGCCTTCGACCTGCTGGACCGTTCCGAGACCGGTGCGATGTGGCTGCGGACCCACTGGCAGGAACTGCGCACGTGGCTGGACCGCGAGGTCAACGACTACACCTTCGACCGTGCGTACCTGACAGGCTTGGACGAGCACCCCGAACGTGCGTACCTGGCGATCAGCGCGCTGGCAGCGCGGTACGTGCCCGGGATGCCGCCGCGGTTCCGGGGCCACGAGATCAGCGCCGACGGTCTGCTGGCCCTGGCCTCCGGCGATGCGAGCCGGCACGCGGTGGTGCGTGAGGTGGTCGAGAGCGGGGCGGTGGGCCTGGGGGCGCAGCACTGGTGCCCGCACCCGGAGTGCCGTTCCGGTGGATCGGGGCGGTGTGCACTGCTGGAACGGGTCCAGCACCAGGTCCCGCTCATCATGCGGAGGGTGCACGCGACCGTGGACTCGGCCGCCGACGGGAGCGCCGACGCGCCGCGGCGCCCCGAGCAGCACGAGATCGACACGGCCTGGGCACGGGCGGTGGAGCTGGTGCTCGACCCGGAGACGGCCTCCCAGCACCGGTCGCTGCTGCGGCGCCAGTCCTGGCACCCTTCGCAGCGCAGCACCGCGCCGCACGCACCGTGGTGGGTGGAGCAGCGGCGCCTGGCCCTGCGGGATTCCGGGGACACCGTCACCACGCGGGCGGCCGTGGTCGGCTCGCTGTTGCTGTTGCCCGAGGCCGTCCGGGTCGGTGCACAGGTACAGGAACGCGAGCGCGCCGACGGGCGTGCCCGCCGTCAGGACCGGTGGGCAGCGCTGGCGGGATCGGTGCGTGAGCGTTGGTCGGGGGCGAAGGCGAGCTTGGCGGAGGCGCAGCAGCGCCGCGCGGAGGCCTCCACCGCTCCCGAGCGGAACGTCGGTCCGGCTGCCGACCCGGCCCGTCCTCAGGAGCCCGTGACCGGTAAGGAACGCCGGAGGTTGGCCCGGGAGGAGCGGCGCCGGCGGAAGTCCGACCGGCAGGTCGAGCGCACCATGCACCAGATCGAACGGGCGCAGTCGGCCGGCAGGTGCCGCCGTTTCGCGACCCCTGCCGCGTTGCTGGGGCTGGTGGACGGCCTGGGCCGGGCGTTGCGGCCGGAGGGCGGTTTCTTCCCCGAGAGCGCCCCGGTCCTGGATGCGTACACGGGGTTGTTGGATCTGAGCAACAGCGCGCTGCTCACCTGGCTCTCGCAGATCACAGGAGCGGTCACCGGGCTGCTGCCCGCAGGGACCGGTACGGCCTGGTGGCTGCCGGTGGTGCTGTCGCTGGCGCTGTTCTGGATGGTGCGGGTGGCCGGGAAGTACACGGCCAAGGCCCGGCGCCGGTTGGCGGCGTTCCGGATGGCGGCCGTGGGATCGGTACTCATGGTGCTCGTGTTGTTGTCGTCGGGCCTGGTGGCGCTCGGGTCGGGTGTGCTCATTCCGTTGGACGCACTGCTCGGTTGAGGTCCGCGTCCCGGGAACCATGCCGCGCGTAAGACGTCCGTGACGGGCTCTCTTTCCACGGCACAGGCCGGTTCGGGCTATGATCACCCGGTTCGGCAAGACGCCGGACCAACCGATCCGGGAAGGCAGCCACGTGTCCGAGGTCCTCGAGCTCCGAAGCGGCGATCACTACGCCACGGTCGACACCACCGGTGCGGCCCTGCGGTCTCTGACGTGGGCCGGCCGGGACCTGGTGTGGCCCTACAGCGCTCGTCCGAGCGCGTTCCAGGGCCAGGTCCTGGCTCCGTGGCCCAATCGGGTGCGCGAGGCCCGGTACCGCTTCGGCGGGGTCGAGCACCGGTTGGCGGCCACCGAAGCGGCGACCGGGGCTGCGATGCACGGGCTGGTCCACGACCTGGTGTGGGAACCGCTCGCGGTGGTCGAGCACGAGGTCCGGCTCGGGGTGGATGTTCCGGGCAGCGACGGGTACCCGTTCCCCCTGCGGATGGAGATCGGCTACCGGCTGGACGCGGGCGGGCTCACCGTCACCACGGACGCCACCAACACCGGCAGGGACACCGCGCCTTTCGGTCTGGGTTTCCACCCCTACCTGACGCTCGGCGCGCCCCTGCGGGACCTGGCCGCACGGGGTGAGGCGCATCTGTCGGTCCCGGCCGACCGGCACCAACCGGTCGACGACCGCCTGCTGCCGGTCGGGGACCCGGTGCCGGTCGACGGTGGAGCGCTCGACCTGCGGCCGCCCGGTCGGGAGCTGGGCGGCACCGTTCTCGACACCGCCTTCACCGGCCTGGAACGGGACGGACGAGGGCGTGCGTGGGTGTGGCTCGCGGGGCCCGAACACCGTGTCGGCCTGTGGAGCGACCGGAGCTTCGGATGGGTGCAGCTGTTCAGCTCGAACTCGCTGGAAGGTGCCGACCACCGCGCGCACCTGGCCGTGGAGCCCATGACGTGCCCGCCGGACGCGTTCAACAGCGGTACCGATCTGATCAGGCTCGCCCCGGGTGCCTCCACCCGCCACACGTTCGGCATCACCGCCACGGGTCCCGGCGCCCGGGACTGACCCGGCGGCTCCGGCGGTCGGGACACGCTCCGCCGCCGGGCCGCTCAGGTCCCTTCGAGGAGGCCGGTGAGACGCTCGAGGTCCTCCGGGGTGTCGATGTCGTCGGGCCGGGACACGTCCTGGCACTCCACCGGGGTGACCAGGTGGGAGTAGGTCCGCAGGAACGGCCGTGCCCCGACGTCGTCGACGGCGAGGGCGTAGACGGTCGACCAGTGCTCGCGCCCCAGCAGTACGGGGTTGCGTTGGTTCCCGTGGTAGGTGGCCACGGCGGCACGGGCACCCGTCCCCCGGGTCCCCAGGAGACGGCGCACTGCGTGGGAGGTGATCAGCGGCTGGTCGGCCAGGGCGATGACGACGGCGTCGACGGTCCCGGGGAGGGCGTCCAGGCCGGCACGCACCGAGGAGCCCATCCCGGTGTTCCACTCGGGGTTGCGCACGGTGGTCACCCCCTCGACCTCGGTCTCGGCGGCGCCCATCACCACCATGACGGGGTCGCACCCGCCCTCGTGCAGGGTCCGCACGCCGCGGTCGACGAGACGCTCACCCCCGAACTCCACCAGTGCCTTGGGCCGGCCCAACCGGCTGCCCGAGCCGGCAGCCAGGAGCAGTCCGGCCACCTGTCCAGCCCCGTCGGGCTGTCCGCCGTGCGCGTACCCAGTACCCATGGGCCGATCATGCCACGCGGGTGCGGAGTTCATGGGGCGGCTTGGACAGAGTCGTCCGGGGCATTTGCCGCGTGCTCGTTCTGTACCACTCTCACCAGCACGGACCTCACCGGACCGTTTTCGGTTCGTCCTGGACCTCGACCGAATCGGACCGCAACAGGCCCGTGGGCTCGCTGTCGCGGTGGATGGGCCCCTCGGTCTCCCGCAGCGCCCGCCCGCTGCCGCCCCACCGGGTCTGGATGAGCTCCGCTGCGATGGACACAGCGGTCTCCTCCGGGGTCCGTGCCCCCAGGTCCAGGCCGATCGGCGAGTGCAGGCGCTCCAGCGCCCTCTCCCCCACGCCCGCCTCGCGCAGACGCTCCAGCCGGTCCTCGTGCGTGCGCCGCGACCCCATGGCCCCGATGTAGCCGGCCCGCGTGCCCAACACCGCCTTGAGTACGGGAACGTCGAACTTGGGGTCGTGGGTGAGCACGCACACGGCCGTACGTTCGTCGATGTGTTCGGCGATCTCCTCCACGTACACGTGCGGCCACTTCACGACGACCTCCTCGGCCGTGGGGAAACGCCGCGCGGTCGCGAAGACCGGGCGCGCGTCGCACACGGTGACGCGGTACCCGAGATAGGAGCCCAGGTCCGCGACCGCCGCCGCGAAATCGATCGCTCCGAAGACCAGCATGCGGGGCGCGGGGGCGAAGGAGGCCACGAAGACCTCCAGCTCGTCGCCGCGCCGCTGCCCGTCGGCCCCGTAGTGCAGCACCCCGGTGCTGCCCTGGGCGAGCATGCCGCGCGCGTCGTCGTCGAGCGCGTCGGTCAGGCGTCCCCCGTCCGACCCCAGGGCACCCTCGGCGTGGCCGGGCCAGACCACACGCCTGAGCCCCACACGGTCGGCCCCGGAGGGGTCGGCGACGACCGTGGCCACCGCGACGGGCTGGTGTTCTTCCATCGCTCCCAGGACCGAACCGAGCTGGGGGAAGGAGGCCCGGTCCACGGGCTCGATGAACATGTGCAGCGTCCCGCCGCAGGTCAGACCGACACTGAAGGCGTCCTCGTCACTGACCCCGTAGGTGCGGCGTACGGGGTTCCCCGTACGGATGACCTCGAGAGCCTCCTCGTAGACGGCACCCTCCACACATCCGCCGGAGACACTTCCGGTCACCTCACCGGAGGCGCTCACCAACATGGATGCGCCCGGTCCTCTCGGCGCGCTCTTGGACGTGTCGATGACCGTGGCCAGAGCGAACGTCTCCCCCGAGGTGTAGAGCTCGGACAGGGTCGTACGGACATCGCGCACGAGGCACCTCATTCCACATCAGGTCAAGTGGTCCCTGGCACCAATTTATGTGGCCCGGACAACACGGGGGAGCCCCCGTTCCCTCAAGAACGGACGGCTCCCCGTGCGTGATGTTCGTCGATGTCTACGAAAGGTCGGGTTCGTCGGCTTCTCCGCGGCGCAGCATCACACGGAAGCCCTCCACGGCCTGTCGCGCGCTCTCGCCGTCGGTGCTCTGGATGCCCATGACCGGCAGGCTGGTGCCGTCGGAGAGGTCCACGCACGGCCAGGGCTCGCCCTCGGGCATCTGGATGTCGAGGATCTCCTGCCAGGAGAGCACATGGGTGCGGATGCCGTTGACGACCAGGACCCGGTCCTCCTCGACCGTCAGGCGGGGCCGGCCCAGCAGGTGCAGCCCGCCCGCGACGAGGAGTCCCAGCCCGACCAGCATCACCCGGTCCAGGGTGCGCCAGTCCATAGGCAGGATCACCGCCATGACGGCGAAGGTGACCACGATCAACAGCCCGAGCCCGTAGGCGACCATCCGCACCGCGCGCGGGCGCCACGTGTGCGGCACCTCGGGCGTGCTCACTGCCTCGTCCACCGGTTCTTCCTTCGGCCGCACCGACTGCTCCACTTCTCCCGTTCGCCCCGGCCCCTCGTATCGGGGCTCAGCGGCGCAGACCGCGCAGGGACACGGCGGTCTCCAGCGCTGCCACGGCCGCCTCCGCGCCCTTGTCCTCCACACTGCCGGGAAGGCCGGCGCGGTCCCGCGCTTGTTCAAGCGTGTCACAGGTGAGGACACCGTTACCCACGGGGGTGGATTCGCGCAGGGCCACCTCGGTGAGGCCGTGCGTGACCGACCGGCACACGTAGTCGAAGTGCGGTGTGCCGCCCCGGATGACCGCCCCCAGGGCGATGACGGCGTCGTGCTTGCGGGCCAGCTCCTGTGCGACCACGGGCATCTCGACGGCCCCGGCGACGTGCACCACGACCGGTTCGGCCGCGCCGGCGTTCTTCACCACGCTCAGTGCGTTGGCCAGCATGGGTTCGACGACCGGGGCGTTCCACTTGGTGGCCACGATCCCGACGGACAGGCCGGAGGCGTCGATGTCGTTGTGCTCTGGGCGTCCTTCGCCGCTCATGGATCTCTCCTGTTGTTACGAGTGGGAACTACCGTGCGACACCGGTCAGGTCGTGACCCATGCGGTCGCGCTTGGTGCGGAGGTAGGCGACGTTGTCGTCGGTGATGAAGGTGGGCATGGGAACACGCTCGTGCACAGCGACCCCGTGCTGTTCCAGTGCCTCGGACTTGTCGGGGTTGTTGGTGAGCAGGCGGACCGATGAGATCCCCAGATCCTGGAGGATCTCGGCGCCGGCCCCGAACTCGCGGGCGTCGGCGGGCAGGCCGAGTCGCAGGTTCGCGTCGACGGTGTCTGCCCCGGCGTCCTGGAGGCTGTAGGCGCGCAGTTTGTGCAGCAGGCCGATACCGCGGCCCTCGTGCCCGCCGAGGTAGACGACGGCACCACGCCCCTGGGCTGCGATCTCGGCCATGGCTGCCTCGAGCTGGGCGCCGCAGTCACAGCGGTGGGAGCCGAAGGCGTCCCCGGTCAGGCACTCCGAGTGCAGACGGACGGTGATGCCGGTGCCCTCGCCGATCTCCCCCATGACCAGGGCCACGTGCTCGGCGCCGTCGGCCGTTCCGGTGTAGCCCACCGCGCGCCACTCGCCGTGCTGGTTGGGCATGCGGGTCTCGACGGTGCGGGTGACCAGGGGCGGGCGGGCCTGCTCCTCGGTGATCCGCTCACCCAGGGCCTCGCGATGGGCTGCGAGCTGTTCCACGGAGACGAGGGTGAGTCCGTGCTCGTCGGCGAACTCGCGCAGGCGCGGCAGGCGGGCCATGGTTCCGTCGTCGTTGACGACCTCGGCGAGCACGCCGGCAGGGCGCAGCCCGGCCAGACGGGCGAAGTCGACGGAGGCCTCGGTGTGGCCGCGGCGGGCCAGGACACCGCCCGGGCGGGCGCGCAGCGGCAGGATGTGTCCGGGGCGCACGAAGTCGACGGGGTCGCTGCCGGCGTCGGCCAGCAGGTTGATGGTGTGCGCGCGATCGGCAGCGGAGATCCCGGTGGTCACGTTCTCCCGCGCGTCGACGGTGACCGTGTAGGCGGTGCGCAGGCTCTCCTCGTTGCGGGCCGTCATCAGCGGCAGCGCGAGACGGTCCAGGTCCGCACCCTCCATGGGCACGCAGACCACACCCGAGGTGTACCGGATCATGAACGCGAGCAGCTCGGGGGTGGCCAGCTCGGCGGAGAAGATGATGTCGCCCTCGTTCTCCCGGCCCTCGTCGTCGACCACCACGATGGCCCGTCCGGCGGCGAAGTCTGCGACGGCGTCCTCGATACGGTCGAGGACGGTGTTCGGCTCGGAGTCGTCGGCGGCCGGGGTGGTGTCGGTGACGGTCATGCCCGCTCCCTGAAGGTCCGTGGTCTGTGAATGGTGGGGACGGGTGGCGGCCACAGGTGGTCCGCCCCCGGGGTTGAACTGTGGGTCAGGCGCTCGCGCGGGCTGTGGTCACGGCGGTGATGCGCTCGACGTACTTGGCGACGACATCGACCTCGAGGTTGACCACGCTGCCGGTCCCGGCCGCGCCCAGGACGGTGGCCTCCAGAGTCGCGGGGATCAGGCTGACCTCGAAGAACTCCTCGTCGGCGCCGGGAGCGCTGACGGCGGAGACGGTGAGGCTGGTGCCGTCCACCGACACCGAACCCTTCTCGACCACGTACGGGGAGAGCTGCGGCGGCAGACCGAAGCGGAGGACGTCCCACTTCTCACCGGGTTCCCGGCTCAGCAGGCGGGAGGTGCCGTCGACGTGGCCCTGGACGATGTGCCCGCCCAGCCGGCTGTCGGCGCGGGTGGCGCGTTCGAGGTTGACCCGGGATCCGGGGGCGAGGGAACCGAGGGAGGAACGCTCCAGGGACTCCTTCATGACGTCGGCGGTGAAGGTGTCCTCGTCGAGGCCGACGACGGTCAGGCAGACGCCGTTGACCGAGATGGAGTCGCCGTGGGAGGCGTCGGAGGAAGCCAGGGGGCCGCGCACCGTGAGGAGGGCGGCCTCACCCGTGGAGCCGGCGGGCTCGATGGAGAGGACCTCGCCGATTTCTTCGATGATTCCGGTGAACACGTCCGGCATCCCTTCACCTCGACGGGCTCCGGGGACGAACGTGGAAGGACTCTTCCACCACAGGACGGACGTGTGCACCGGGGCGCCGGAGGACCGGCGGATGCCACACCCGCCCACGCGCGCTGCCTCCCATCCGGACTCTCACCGTCGGTACCGGAATTCCACCGGTTCAACCGGCCGATGGCCTCGGCCGGGTCGCGGACTGTCACCGCCGGTTCGGACTTGCACCGACCCCGGAGCACGCGTAAACGACTTGTGTCTTCGTCCCGGATCATATCCCCTGCGGATCGGGGCGTACAGCCGAGGTGCCCGACATCACACGCGGCGGTCGCGTCCGGGACCGTCCTCGGTGGTGTCGGAGGTGGCCTCCTCCGGGGCCTCGCCGCCGCCGGGGTCGGACACCTCGCCCTCGGCCGGCGGAGCGGAAGCGGTACCGGGGCCCTCCGCCTCGCCCGGGTCCGTTTCCGGTGCGGTGTCGGGGTGTGGGGCCAGTCCCCCGTTCAGGAACATGCGCGGGGCTGCGTAGGTCGCCCAGAAAGCGATGGCGGCGTAGAGCAGATAGGTGGGAACCGCTTCGGCCAGGCCGGAGAGCTCACGCAGGAGGATGTCGGCGACGATCTGCACGGTCAACACCACCGAGATCCCCAGGACGAACCGGGCCGCACGCTGGGCGAGGGTTCCGCGCGCGCTGTACCAGCCCTTCCCGGCCAGCAGGGTCAACCCGACCAGGCCGCCGAAGAGCGCTCCCGAGACCAGGAAGAGAGCGGTGAGGCTGTCGCCGGCCGGGTCCTGGGGCAGGCGCCCGACGACATCGGTCTCGGGGGCGTTCCAGGGGCCGCGCACCACCAGGACCCAGAGGGCCGCGGCCGCGCACGGCACGAGGGAGACGGCCAGCGCGTAGGCCGCCGCGGTCCGGATGCCCAGCGCACGCCACCAGCGCAGCACCGGGAGTTCCCATCGCTGGAAGGCCCAGAGGATCGCCACTCCCAGGAGCACGCCGACGACGACGTCACTGAAGAAGTGCAGCCCCAGGTAGATACGGGAGAAGCAGATGAGCGCGATGAGCCCCACCGCGCCCCAGAACCAGGCGCGGCGGCCCGAGACGATCCCGAGGTAGCCGTACAGGACCGTGGAGCCCTGTGCGTGGCCCGAGGGCATCCCGAACGTGGGTTCACTGGCGTGGCCGACGACCAGTCCCGAGTGCCAGTACGGGCGTGACCCGTACAGGAGTGCCTTGAGCAGCGCGTTGACCACACCCGAGGCGATGACCAGCACGAACAGGCGCGCGCCGGTGCGGGCGTGCACGCTCCAGAAGACCAGGGCCAGCACCGCGACCACCACGGTGTGCGACCCCAGTTCGGTGACGGGCGACAGCAGGTAGGACAGCCACTCACCCGGTTTCTGCAGCCACTGGATGGCGTCGGCCTCGGCGCCCCACACCGCGTCCATGGCGAGGGGGCCGGTCGTCCAAGCGTTCACACCGCACTCCACGGGTCCGCGCCTGGTTACGCGCTCACGCCGCGCCGCTCCCCCGGGCGCCGAGGCGCAGGGGAAGACGGAGCCGCGACCAAGCGAAATTCAACGACTACCGGGCGGTAGCCTAAGGGGCGCGGCGCCTGTGTGACCAGTCGCACAGGACAGCCGCACCGGGATCGTTATCCACGCCCGCTCGCCGAGGCCGCCTGCGCGCGCAGGGAATCGACCGCCCCGGCCGGGTCCTGGGCACCGTAGACCGCTGACCCGGCCACGAACACGTCGGCGCCGGCCTCAGCAGCACGTTCGATGGTCTCGCTGCTGACCCCGCCGTCGACCTGCAGCCACACCGAGGCCTCACGGCTGTCGAGGATCTCGCGGGCACGGCGGATCTTGGGCAGCACCACGTCGAGGAACTTCTGTCCGCCGAACCCGGGCTCGACCGTCATGAGCAGGAGCATGTCCATCTCACCGACGAGGTCGGCATAGGGCTCCACGGGCTCGGCGGGGTTGAGCGCCAGGCCGGCCCGGGCACCCTGATTGCGGATCTCGCGCAGGGTGCGCACCGGGGCGTCGGCGGCCTTGGCGTGGACGGTGACGCTGCCCGCGCCCGCCTCGGCGTACCCCGGGGCCCACGTGTCGGGGTCCTCGATCATCAGGTGGCAGTCCAGGGGTGTGTCCGCCGCCCTGGCCAGGGACTCCACGATCGGGAGGCCGAGCGTGAGGTTGGGGACGAAGTGGTTGTCCATCACGTCCACGTGCAGCCAGTCCGCGTTCGGAGAGACCGCCGCCGCCTCGTCGGCCAGGTGGGTGAAATCGGCGCTGAGAATGCTGGGAGAGATCTGAATTGCCACGTCAGCGAGTGTAGCGAGGACACGGTCCGCAGGGCCCGCTCGGGTGTGGCCGCCTCCCGTCGCGGGCAGAGCCCCATGATCGGACCCGCCCGGCCGTTCGTCGGGCCCCACGCTGAGGAGGGCGACGTTGCTCGACCGGGACGAACTACAGGACTTCCTCGACGCCTACGGGCGCGAACTGGTCTCGGGCGACCTCGACCGGGTCGCGGCGCGTTACACCTATCCGGTGTGTGTGGTCGGGGAGGAAGCCACCCTCGCCCTGTCCGCCCCGGGCGAGTTGAAAGCGACGCTGGGCAGGACGGCCCGGCGCTATCAGGAACGGGGCGTGACCGATCTGGCGTTGGAGCTGCGCGGCGTGGAGGAACTCACCGACCACCTGGTGTGGGTGGACGTACGGCGGGCCGCCCGCGCCTCCGACGGCAAGGAGATCCTCGTCGAGGGACGACGTTACCTGCTGCGGGTGGCAGACAGCTCGTGCATGATCTGCGTGGTCGTTCCCACCGGCCCCGCCTGAGCCCTTCCGGCCGGAGGCGCGCGGGGTCCGGCTCACTGCTCCTTGCGCCGCAGCAGCGCCAGGAACATGGCGTCGGTGCCGTGCACGTGCGGCCAGAACTGGGCGTACATGCCGTCCGGACCGGCGGCCAGGTCGGGTACTTCGTCCAGGAAGTCGGCGGCGCGCAACAGCGTGAGGTCGCCGCGCTCCGACAGCACGCCCCGCACGACCGCGTCGGTCTCGTCCACGTGCGGCGAGCACGTCACGTAGGCGGCCACCCCGCCGGGACGGACGGCCTCGACGGCGTTGACGAGCAGATCGTGCTGGAGCGGCGCCAGCTCCTCCGCGCTCTGCGGGGTACGGCGCCAACGCGACTCCGGACGGCGGCGCAGCGCTCCCAGGCCCGTGCAGGGCGCATCGACCAGGACCCTGTCGAAGACGCCCGGACGCCACGGGGGTGCCGTACCGTCCGCGGCCACCACACGGCCGGCGTCACGCGGGGCACGGTGCACAGCGGTGGCGACCAGTCCGGCACGCGCGGGCTGGAGCTCGGCGGCCAGCAGGTGGGCCCCACGGCGCCCGGCCAGGGACGCGAGCAGCCCGGCCTTGCCGCCGGGGCCCGCGCACATGTCGAGCCAGCGGTCGTCCTGCCCGTGGGGGTCCACCCGGGACAACGCCAGGGCCACCAGCTGGCTGGCCTCGTCCTGGACGGCGGCCCGGTTCTGGCGCACCTCGCGGAGCGCGGCCGGGTCGCCTTCGTCGAGGTGGGCGGCGAAGGGCGAGTACCTGCCCTCCTTCGCGCCCGAAGCGGTCAGGTCGGCGACGGTGGAGCGGCCAGGTTTGGCCACCAGGGTCACGCGGGGGCGTTCGTTGTGCGCGCGCAACAGCTGCTCGGTCCCGGGCAGGCCGCCGCCGGAGCGCTCGCCCAGGGCCCGGGCGAGCTCCTTGACGATCCAGCGCGGATGGCTGTGCACCACCGACAGGTGTCCGCTGGGGTCGCGCTCGCGCTCGGGGGCCACGATCTCGGTCCACTCCTGCAGGTTCCGCGCGCTGACCCTGCGCAGGACGGCGTTGACGAAACGGGACCGGTGGTGGCCCACCACCTTGCGCGCCAGGTTGACGGTGGCGCTGACGGCTGCGTGCGGCGGGACCTTCGTGGACAGCAGCTGGTGGGCGCCCAACCGCAGCAGGGGCAGCACCTCGGTGTCCACCGAGGCCAGTGTGCGGTCCACACAGGCCTCCAACACGGCGTCGTAGGTGCCCTGCAGACGCAGGGTGCCGTAGGTGAGCTCGGTGGCGAGGGCGGCGTCGCGTCCGCTCATGCCGCGCTCGTTGAGCAGCGCCGGAAGCAGCAGGTTGGCATAGGCGTCACGCTGGTCGACGGCTCGCAGCACGTCGTAGGCGACCCTGCGCGCGGGGTCACGGGGCTGGGGCGGCCCGGAGCCGTTCTGCGCGCCACCCTTCGCGGGTTTCTTCCCCTTGCGGGGGCGGCGGTTCTGGGAACGGTGCTGCTCGCTCAACGTGGGGTCTGCCTCAACGATTCCGGGGACGTGTCGCGCGGCCGGACGCCGCCGGTTCCGAGCCTACGGCAGCTCAGCTGCCCAGGCGGTCGCCTTCGGTGGGACGCACACCACGTGCCCAGTCGACCGCGTCCATGGCCTTCTTGCCCTGGGGCTGGACCCGTCCGAGTTCGACGGGATGGGTGCTGGTGCCGACGAGTACCCGCTTCTTCTCCACGTGCAGCTCGCCGGGCTCGAGAGCAGGGGTGTCGGCGTCGGTGATGGGCCGCACGGGACCGACCTTGAGGCGGGCCCCGCGGAAGGGGGTCCAGGCGCCGGGGGCTGGGGTGCAGGCACGCACCAGCCGGTCCACACGCCGGGCCGGGGCGGTGAAGTCGAGTTCGGCGTCCAGGGGGGTGAGTTTGGCGGCGTAGGAGACGTCGGCCTCGGGTTGGGGCACCGCTTCGAGGGCACCGGCCTCGATGCCGTCGAGGGTGCGCACGAGGAGGTCGGCGCCGGAGACCGAGAGGCGTTCCAGGAGGTCGCCGCTGGTGTCGGTGGGACGGACGGTCTCGGCGAGGGTGCCGAAGACCGGGCCCGCGTCCAGCTCCTCGACGATCCGGAACGTCGAGGCGCCCGTGACGTCGTCGCCGTGCAGCAGGGCGTGCTGCACGGGGGCGGCACCGCGCCAGGACGGGAGCAGCGAGAAGTGGAGGTTGACCCACCCGTGCCGGGGGATGTCGAGCGCGGGCCGGGGCAGGAGAGCACCGTAGGCCACGACGGGGCAGCAGTCCGGCGCGATCTCGGCCATGCGGGCCAGGAACTCGGGATCACGGGCCTTGGCCGGTTTGAGGACCTCGATGCCCTCGGCCTCGGCGACCTCGGCGACGGGGTTGACCGAGGCCTTGCGTCCGCGGCCGGAGCGGGCGTCGGGCCGGGTGACGACGGCGGCCACCTCGTGGTCGGAGGCCAGGAGCGCCCGGAGTGAGGGCACCGCGACCTCGGGTGTTCCGGCAAAGACGAGCTTCATGTGTGTGGTGTCCCCTCCACCCGTGTCCTGGTCTGTCGGTGTCCCAGTTCTACCCTGTCTCGTCCGGGCGTGCTCCGGCATGCACGCCGGAGGCGGACGGACCTGGGCCCTTCCGCAGCGGAGCGGGTGTTTCTCACCCCCGCACGTGGAGCACGGCACACCGGCCCGATCCCCTGTCCAGGGGCGGAAGCCCTCCCTGCGGCGGTGGTACGTTGAGTGCTGTCCGTGAGGGTCACTCGGACTCACGCGCGGGTGGGGCCCGCGCCGGCCCGTGGAGACCTCGTGGTCACCCGGCCCGGGAAGCAGCCACGACCGCGAGGTGCGGCGCCCGCCCGGCCGGAGGGGCCGGACCCGGATCCCGGTTCCGGCCACGGGAGGAACTCGAGGACCGGAGGGGACATGGCAACGCACCCCGATCCGCCCGCCGAGGCCCTCTTCGACCTCCCCGGACCCGCCAGGACCCCGGCGGCGGGGTCGAAGGCGCGTACGGCCGGGCGGCCCAAGGCCAAACGTCCTGCCGATCGCCTCCCGGTCGCACGGGTGGTCGTTGACACCCCGCTCCCCCACCTGGACCGGCCCTTCGACTACCGGGTGCCCGCGAGCATGGACGAGAAGGCCGTGCCCGGATGCCGTGTGCGCGTCTACTTCAACAACCGCAAACTGGACGGGTTCCTGGTGGAACGGGTGGAGCAGTCGGAGTTCTCCGGTCGGCTGCTCTACATCGACTCGGTGGTCTCCCCGGAGCCGGTGCTGACCCCGCAGATCCTGGACCTGGCGCGTGCGGTGGCCGAACGCTACGCGGGCACGCTCAACGACGTGCTGCGGTTGGCCGTCCCCCCGCGGCACGGCCGTGTGGAGAAGGAGGCCGCGACGGCCGAGGGAGGCTCCGCGGGGGATTCGGACACGGCGGACCCGCAGGACACGGGGATACCGGGAACCACGGAGGCGCCACCGGTCGTCCCGGGCCCGTGGGCGAACTACCCCGAGGGGCCCTCGTTCCTCCGGGCGCTGCGCGAGGGCCGCCCCGCCCGCGCGGTGTGGAACGCTCTGCCCGGACCGGACTGGGCACACGCCGTCGCCGTGGCTGTCGGCGCCACCGCGGCGGCCGGGCGCGGCGCCGTCGTGGCCGTACCCGACGGGCGCGACGTGGCCGCCGTCGATGCCGCGCTCGCCGAGGTGCTGGGTGAGGGGCAGCACGTGGCGCTGACCGCTGATCTGGGCCCGGCCGAGCGCTACCGGCGCTGGTTGAAGGTGTTGCGCGGCCAGGTGTGCGTGGTCGTGGGTACACGCGGGGCGGTCTTCGCGCCCGTGTCCGACCTGGGCCTGGTCGTGCTGTGGGACGACGGCGACGACGTGCACGCCGACCAGCACGCCCCCTACCCGCACGCCCGCACGGTGTTGGCGATGCGCGCCCACCGGGAGGGTGCGGGCGCGCTCATAGGCGGACGCACGCGTACCACGGACGCGCAGTTGCTGGTGGAGGCCGGGTGGGCGCACCCGTTGGTGGCCGACCGCGGCACGCTCCGTCGGTACGCGCCCGTCGTCAAGGCGGCCGGGGACGACCGGGAGCTGGCCCGTGACGAGGCGGCCCGGTCGGCGCGGATGCCGAGCCTGGCGCTGCGCACGGCCCGGGAGGCGGCCCTGACCGGCCCCGTCCTGTTCCAGGTGCCGCGCCGGGGTTACCTCAACACCTTGGCCTGTGCGAACTGCCGGGAACCGGCCCGGTGCGAGCAGTGCCACGGCCCGCTGGCGGTACGGGGTTCGCACGCGATGCCCTCGTGCGGATGGTGCGGCCGGGTGTCGGGCGGCTGGGCCTGCCCGGGGTGTTCGGGCACACGCATGCGCGCGGTGGTCGTGGGTGCGCGCCGCACGGCCGAGGAACTGGGCCGTGCCTTCCCCTCCTTGACGGTGCGCACCTCCGGGCGCGACGAGGTGCTCACGCGTGTCCCGGACCGGCCCTGCATCGTGGTGGCCACGCCGGGCGCCGAGCCGGTGGCCGGGCAGGGGTATGCGGCCGCGGTCCTGTTGGACGGGTGGGCGCTGCTGAACCGTATGGACCTGCGCGCGTCGGAGGAGGCGCTGCGGCGGTGGTTCAACGCCGCCTCCCTGGTGCGTCCCGGGGGCACTGTCGTGGTCTCTGCGGAGGCGGGGTTGCCGGTCGTGCAGTCGTTGGTGCGCTGGGACCCGGGCGGACACGCGGAGCGGGAGCTGGCCGAGCGGCAGGAGCTGGGGTTCCCGCCCGCGGTGTCGATGGCCTCGGTCACCGGCGCTCCGGAGCACGTGCGTGAGCTGCTCGACCAGGTGGAGCTGCCCCCGGAGGCCGACCTGCTGGGTCCGGTCCCGGTGGATCGTCCCGGGCCGGAGCGCCCGGGTGAGGACCGGGCTCCGGAGCGTGCCCTGCTGCGGGTGCCGCGCAACCGGATCGGTGCCCTCACGCACGCGCTGAAGGTCGCTGCTGCGGCGCGCAGCGCCCGTGGGGACGAGTACCTGGCCCAGGTCCGGGTGGACCCGCTCCACGTGATCTGACCGGCCCGTGGCGCGGGCCCCGTGCCCGCACAGTGCACGCCGCCCGGCGCCGTGTGCGGGGATCAGTCACGTGCGCGGTAGAGGTCGCGCAGGAGCGAGACCTCCGCGCCGTGGTGGATCAGTTCGCGCTGCAGGTGGAGTACGAGCACCACCAGCGGCAGGTCCTCCCACTGTGTGGACTCGGACCCGCCCACGGGGGCGGCGAAGTCCTCCTCGCCCAGCTCCTGCATGTACTCGCCCCAGGTGTGGAACGCCATGCGCAGGCGCTGTTTGGCCTCGTCGGCGCTGCTGGGCCAGTCCACGGTATCGCGGCTGAGGGTGCGGTCGCCGAAGTACCAGTTGATACGGGTCTCGAGCACGTCCACGACGATGTGTCCCAGGCGCCAGGCGATGGTGGTGACGGGGGGCGGGTCGGGCTCGGGGACCTCGTTGTCCGGCGCGTGCCGGCCGTCGGGCAGGCGGCGCACGGTCCAGGCTCCGGGCGCGGGTTCCCAGTAGAACTCGGCGTCGGTGAGTCCCCCCAACCGGGGCCACAGCGAGAAGTCCCAGTAGAACGCGCCCTGCGCCAGGATCTCGGCGGGCCAGTTCACTGCCGGTGTCGTCATGCCCCTACTCCCCCGGGGATGTTCGTCAGTTCCTGTGGGTGCGCCCGAGGCCACCCAGCACTCCGGTGCCCTCCATGGCCACGTCCTCGTCCGGGTAGGGCCACCATCGCAGATCGGCCAGGCCGGGTTCGAGGGGGACGAAGGGGTCGAAGACCTGCTCGGCCGCCCGTTCGGGTGCGTCCACGGCCAGGGCCAGGTATCCGCCGCCGTGCATGAGGGAGTGCAGTCGGGTCAGGCCGGGGGGCGGGGTGTGCGCGTTGAAGGGGCGGGTCATGAGAACAGCGACGGGCTCGTCGAAGTCGACGAGCCCGCAGGTGGTGAGCCGGCGCAGAGGGGTCTCGGCGTTCTCGGCTCCGCCGGAGAGGACGGGGGTGTCGGGTGAGGAGAGCATTCCGACGGTGCCGTGGGGGGCGACGTGTACGACGCTGTTGTCGGGGTGGGCCCGGCGTATGCGCTCGGCGGTTCCGGGGACCGGGCTGCCCCAGTCGATGAACTGGCGCACCCCGCGGTCGGTGCTGAGGTAGTCGACGACCCGGTCGAGGAAGGCCTGGTGGGCACGGGCGTCGCGGGCGGGCGGCTGCGCGGGCGCGGTGTTCTGGCGGCGTCCGCCCAGATGGACGACGTGTCCACGTGAGGGTGGGACCCGGGAGGATGGCCCTTGGCCGTCGAGCACGGTTCCGGGCTCCACCTGGTGCCGTCGCGCGTACGTCATCTCGTCCCCCAGCCGGTTCGCTCGCGGGAGGCAGGTTCGAGTCCGCGGGGCCGGCGGCCCCGACGGCACCGCGCCATGCCATCAGGGCCCGATGCTACAGGTTGCCCACGTGATTCCCAGCACACCGGACAACGAAATGTTACCTTTTGAGCTCTTTGTAGTGACCTGCGGTGTATGGATTCCCAGGATCGGGATCAGGGACCTTCCGGGCCGAGGACCCACCCGGCTCAACGGCCCCTGCCCGCGACGGCCGGCGGACCCAACGCTTGGCATGCTCCACCGCCGCTGCGCCATCCTGAAACCTTGCCTGCCCTCACGTCGCGGACGTTCGTCCCCGGCCGCCCTCCAGATGCGAGACTCCAGTGCGACGGAGTTGTCGTGGGCCCGCGAACGAGAGTTGACTGCTCCCCTCCTTGGCGGGAGGGCCCTCCCACCGAGGGAACTGCGGGGATTCACGTCTCGGTCCGCCTACTCGCCCTGCGGAAGATCAGGTCGTACACCCTCGACACCGTCCGGGTCCAGACCGGCCCGGACCAGCATCACGCGTGCGGAGTTCCTGTCCCGAGGGCAGACCGCTCCGCACGCGGTGCAGGTGTAGGTGCGTTCGGACAGCGGCAAGCGGTGCTTGGCTCTCGCCCCGCAGTATCCGCAACCCATGGTGGTGCACGCGGGACGCACCGGGTACACGGTGCGCTGTTGTCTGCGGCCCATCCCGATCAGTGCCGTCCTGGTCGCGGCCAGGGCGGCGTCGGCGGCCTGGCGGGCCATGGTGGACTTGGCCAGGAACTTGGGGTTGAAGCCCTCCACGGCCGAGGAATCATGGTCACGCACGACCTTCTTCGCCCGCTTACGTGCGGCGTCCTGGCGCTGACGAGCCACCTTCCTGTGCACCTTGGCCACCTGCCGCTCGGCCTTCTTGCAGCCGTTCGAGGCAGGCTTTTTCTCGGCGGGTCTGCGGCGGGCCACCATCCGCTGACAGCGCGTCAGCTTCTGTGCGGCCCTCTTGCCGTGCTCGTTGTGGACCAGGCCGTACTCGGGGCTGGTGGCGGTCGCGATGTCCGTGACCCCCCGATCCACACCGATCACCCTCCCCGTGGCGGCAAGGGGGCGGGGCGGGGACAGCAAACGAGGCGTACCAGTGGCCCGGTGCATCGCTGTTGGGACCGGAGGGCGCGCTCAGCGGTAGTGGACAGGCGCAGCCGGTAGGTGTACCGGGCATACCTGGAACCTTCATTCATCCCTACCACTGTCATGGTGTCATTTTAACACTAGCGAGGGCTTGTGTTGACGTTACTCTGGAGTCATGGATGAAGAGAAACGTGTCACGGTCCGCATCCCTGCCGACCTCCACGCCCGGGTTGCTGCCCAGGCCAAGGCGGACCGACGCTCGCTCAATTCCGAAATCTTGTACCTGCTGGAAGCCGGCCTCGCCAGGACTGATGCCGCCGCTGATCGGTCGGCTTGATTTGTCCCGCTTCGCAGGAGGCCGGGTCCCTCCCCGGCCTGAAGACCGGTGAGGGACCCGGGAGATCAGGTGAACATGTTGTACGGCGACGACCGTGTCCAGCAGCTCTTCCACAACCCCCGTGTGGTCCTGGTGTCGGGATACGCCCGGCTCCCCGACCCGGTTGCGAGCCATTCCCAGTACCAGCGTCTCGGCGTCATCCTCGCGGTGGACACGGCCGACGGGCGGATCACGGCCGCCGACACCACGCTCCTGACCGACCGGGCCAAGGACTTCTTCCGGGCCCTGGCCGAGGGCGCATCGGTCACCGAGGACATCACCGAACTCGTCCGGCGCGTGCAGTCCCGCTACGCGGGCCAGTCGGGTGCCGCGCTCACCACCGCTCTGCGCCGTTGCCTGGAGACCTACTCCCAGATCAAGAGCGAGCACCAGCTCCCCGACGGCAGCACCTGAGCGCCGCCGGGCCTTTCGAGGACCATCCCGCGCACCGAAGGAAGGAACGTATGCGCGCTCGCACCCGCCCCGGCCGCCCCACCCCGGGGGTGGCCCGATGAACCCGAGCGACCCCGACGCACGCCCGGCCCCACTGCCCCTGGAAGGGGTACGGATCGCCGACCTGTCCCGTGTCCTGGCCGGCCCCTACGCGACGATGCTGCTGGCCGACATGGGCGCCGAGGTCGTCAAGGTCGAACAGCCCGGACGCGGCGACGACACCCGTTCCTGGGGACCGCCCCACGCCGGCGGCGACGAGGAGACCCCGGGGGAGGCCGCCTACTTCCTGTCGGTCAACCGCAACAAGCGCAGCCTGGCCGTGGACCTGAAGGACCCCGACGGTCTCGCGGCCGTCCAGGAACTCTGCTCGCGCTCGGACGTGGTCATCCAGAACTTCCGCCCGGGTGTGGCCGAACGGCTGGGCCTGGGACACGAGAAGGTCTCCGCCGCCAACCCCGCGGTCGTGTACTGCTCGGTGAGCGGGTTCGGTCCCGAGCACGAGCCCGGGACCCGCCCCGGCTTCGACATCGTGGTGCAGGCCGAGAGCGGTCTGATGGCCACCACCGGACCGCAGGAGGGCCCGGCCAGCAAGGTCGGGGTGGCCCTGACCGACGTCCTCACCGGGCTCAACGCGGCCGTGGGGATCCTGGGCGCCCTCATGCGTGCCCGGGTCACCGGGCAGGGGGAGAACATCAGCGCCTCCCTCATCAACTCGACCCTGTCGGGTCTGGTCAACCTCACCCAGCAGGCCCTGGTCACCGGGGAGGAACCGCGCCGGGTCGGCAACGCGCACACCACGATCGTTCCGTACCAGACCTTCCCCACCGCCGATTCCGAGATCGTGGTGGCCGCCGGCAACGACTCCCTCTACCAACGCCTGTGCACGGCTCTGGACCGCCCCGACCTGGGCGAGGACCCCCGCTATGCCACCAACCCCGGACGTGTGGCCCACCGCGAGGAACTCGTCGTCGACCTGTCGGCGACCCTGGCTTCCCGGCCCGCCGACCACTGGATGGAGGTCCTGGTGGATGCAGGGGTGCCGGTGGGGCGTGTGCGCGGGGTCCTGGACGCTCTACGCACCGGCCAGGCCCGGGGCGACGACCTGCTCCGGACCGTCGAGCACCCCACGGCGGGGCTCTTGGAACAGGTCCGGGCGGGTTTCCGCCTGGAGGGCTCCCCTCCCCCGCTGACCGCACCACCGCTGCTGGGACAGCACTCCCGTACTGTGCTCACCGAACTGGGACTGACCGAGGAACAGGTCGCAGCCATGGTCGAGCGCGGCGCCGTCCACCAACCCGACCTGCCCGGCCTGGCCGGACTCCACGAAGGGACACCGCACGATGAGCGACAACCGTAAGCCTGCCGCCCCGGACCCGCACGACTTCCTCGACGTGGACGGTGGTCTGGAGGAGACCGAGCGCGACGTGCGCGACGCCGTCCGCGACTTCGCCCGCAAGGAACTCACCCCGCACGTGGCCGACTGGTTCGAGGCCGGGACCCTGCCCGACCCCCGCGGCCTGGCCAAGGCCTTCGGTGACCTGGGGGTGCTGGGCATGCACCTGGAGGGATACGGGTGCGGCGGTTCCAGCGCGGTGGCCTACGGTCTGGCCTGCCGTGAACTGGAGGCCGTGGACTCCGGTCTGCGCAGTTTCGTCTCGGTACAGGGTTCGCTGGCCATGACCGCGATCCACAAGTACGGCTCCGAGGAGCAGAAGAACACCTGGCTGCCGCGGATGGCCGCCGGCGACGCGATCGGCTGTTTCGGCCTCACCGAGCCCGATTCCGGTTCCGACCCGGGGTCGATGCGCACACGTGCGCGCAAGGAGGGTTCGGACTGGGTGCTCAACGGCACCAAGATGTGGATCACCAACGGCTCCGTGGCCGATGTGGCCGTGGTCTGGGCCACCACCGAGGACGGGGTGCGCGGGTTCGTGGTGCCCACCGGCACCCCCGGGTTCAGCGCCAACGTCATCCACAGGAAGCTGTCGCTGCGGGCCTCCATCACCTCCGAACTGGCACTGGAGGAGGTCCGTCTGCCCGCCGGGGCGCTCCTGCCCGAATCGCGCGGTCTGGGCTCACCGCTGTCCTGCCTGAACGAGGCCCGTTACGGGATCGTGTGGGGCGCGGCAGGGGCCGCACGTGCCTGCTACGAGGCGGCCCTGGACTACGCCTCGAACCGTGAGCAGTTCGGCAAGCCGCTGGCGGGGTTCCAGCTGAGCCAGCGCAAGTTCGCCGACATGGTCGTGGACGTCAACCACGCCGCCATGACCTCCCTGCACCTGGGCCGCCTCAAGGACCAGGGGCGCGCACACCACAACCACGTGAGCTTCGGCAAGTTCGCGAACGTGGCCGCCGCCCAGCGGGTGGCGAGCACCGCACGCGGCCTGCACGGAGCCAACGGCATCACCCTGGAGTACCCCGTGATGCGGCACATGGTGAACTTGGAGACGGTGGCCACCTACGAGGGCACCGAGGACGTCCACGCGCTGAGCCTGGGCCAGGCCGTGACAGGGATCTCCGCCTTCCGTTGACGCGGGCCCGCACCTCGGGTGCCGTCAGTGGACGGCACCCGCCACAATAGGAGGCATCCGACCGAGGGAGTTGCCGACATGGGGAACGAACCGACGAAGCGGTTCGAGATGACACGGCTGAGGCGAACTGCCAACGCGGCCGTCAGCGGCTTCGTCAAGTACGGCGTGGGCCCGGACGAGCTGCACCTGCTCACCACGCGCGGGCGCAGGTCGGGTTTCCTGCGCAGCGTCCCGCTCAGTGTCCTGGACAGCGAGCGCGGCCGTTTCCTGGTCTCGCCCTACGGTGAGACCGACTGGGTCCGGAACCTGCGTACCGACGGGTTCGCGACCCTGCGCCGGGGCGGCTGGATCGAACTGGTCAGCGTGCGCGAGATGGACACGCGCGAGTCGGCGCCGCTGCTGTGCGAATACCTGGACCACCCGCGCTCGGTGGTCGTGGCCCCCTGCTTCGAGGCCGCCCCCGGGGCTCCGGTGGAGGCCTTCGAGGCCGAGGCCGACCGCCACCCGGTCTTCCAGGTCGTGCGTTCCACGAGCATCCGGATCTGACCGGCGGCCCCAGGTACCTCCGCCGAGCGGGACCCGCTCAGTTACGGACCCGGAAGACGTCGTAGACACCGTCGACCCCGCGCACCGAACGCAGGACACTGCCCAGGTGCGCGGGGTCGGCCATCTCGAAGGTGAAACGGCTCTGGGCGACACGGTCGCGGCTGGTCTGCACGGTCGCCGACAGGATGTTGACGTGCTGGTCCGAGAGGACCCGGGTGATGTCGGACAGCAGCCGGGAACGGTCCAGGGCCTCCACGTGCAGGGCCACCAGGAACATGGAGTCCTCGGTGGGCGACCATTCCACCTCGACCTTGCGGGCGTCCTCCAGGGTCTGGGCGTTGACACAGTCGGCCCGGTGCACCGATACCCCGTTGCCCCGGGTCACGAAGCCGACGATGTCGTCCCCGGGGACCGGAGTACAACACTTGGACAGACGCGCCCACACGTCGGAGTCCCCCTGGACCACGACCCCGGGGTTGCCGGTACGGCTCTGCGGGGCGCGGGCGGCCTTGGAGGGCAGGGCCTGCTCGGCGATGTCCTCCTCGTGGCTGTCGATGCCGCCCATGGCGTCCACGAGTTTGGAGACCACACTCTGGGCGCTGACCTGGCGTTCGCCCACGGCCGCGTAGAGGGCCTCCACGTCCTGGTAGCGCAGGTCGTTGGCCAGGGCGATGATGGACTCGCCGCTGAACATGCGCTTGACGGGCAGCTCCTGCTTGCGCATGATCTTGGCGATCTCGTCCTTGCCCTGTTCGATCGCGGCCTCACGGCGTTCCTTGGTGAACCAGTGCCGGATCTTGTTGCGTGCGCGGGCGCTCTTGACGAAGTTGAGCCAGTCGCGGCTGGGGCCGGAGCTGGGGTCCTTGGACGTGAGGATCTCCACGGCCTCGCCGTTCTGGAGCTCGCTCTCCAGCGGGACGAGACGGCCGTTGATACGCGCACCGACGGTGCGGTGGCCGACCTCGGTGTGTACGGCGTAGGCGAAGTCGACGGCGGTGGCGCCCTGCGGCAGGGAGATGACATCCCCCTGCGGGGTGAAGACGAAGACCTCCTGCACCGACAGGTCGAAGCGCAGCGACTCCAGGAACTCGCCCGGGTCCTTGGTCTCCTGCTGCCAGTCGATGAGCTGGCGCAGCCACTGCATGTCGGTGGTGGCCTTGCCCTTGGGCGCGCCGTTCGAGCCCCGGTCCTCCTTGTACTTCCAGTGCGCGGCGATGCCGTACTCGGCCCGGCGGTGCATGGCACGGGTACGGATCTGCAGCTCCACCGGGTTGCCCGAGGGTCCGATGACCGTCGTGTGCAACGACTGGTACATGTTGAACTTGGGCATGGCGATGTAGTCCTTGAACCGCCCCGGCACGGGGTTCCACCTGGCGTGGATGGTCCCCAGGGCCGCGTAGCAGTCGCGGACACTGTCCACCAGGACCCGAACGGCGATGAGGTCGTAGATCTCGTCGAAGCCGCAGTTGCGGGCGATCATCTTCTGGTAGATCGAGTAGTAGTGCTTGGGCCGTCCGCGCACGGTGGCCTTGAGCTTGGACTCGCGCAGGTCGCCCGAGACCGCCTCGATGACCTCCTGCAGGTACACGTCGCGGCGGGGGGCGCGCTCGGAGACCATGCGGGCGATCTCGTCGAAGCGCTTGGGATAGAGGGTGGCGAAGGCCAGGTCCTCCAGCTCCCACTTGATGGTGTTCATACCCAGCCGGTGGGCCAGCGGGGCGAAGATCTCGAGGGTCTCGCGGGCCTTCTTCTCCCGTTTGGCCTTCTTCGGCAGATAGCGCAGCGTACGCATGTTGTGCAGGCGGTCGCACAGCTTGATGACGAGCACACGGATGTCGCGGGCCATGGCCACGACCATCTTGCGGACCGTCTCGGCCTGGGTGGCCTCGCCGTACTTGACCTTGTCGAGTTTGGTGACGCCGTCGACGAGTTCGGCGATCTCGTCCCCAAAGTCGGAGCGCAGCTCCTCGAGGGAGTACTCGGTGTCCTCGACGGTGTCGTGCATCAGGGCGGCGGCCAGAGTGGCCTCCTGCATGCCCAGTTCGGCGAGGATGGTGGCGACCGCCAGCGGGTGCGTGATGTAGGGGTCACCGCTCTTGCGTATCTGGTCGCGATGGTAGTGCGCGGCCACCTCGTAGGCACGCTCGATGAGCCGCACGTCCACCTTGGGGTGGGTGGCACGCACGGTCTTGATCAGTGGTTCGAGCACCGGGTTCATCGTCACTCCCCGCTGAGCGCCGAGCCGTGCGAGTTTCCGGCGGACCCGCACGGTCGAGGGTGTCGCGGCCGGCGGCGTGGACCGGGAAGTGCCGCGCTCCGTACCGGATGCACCGGAGGGCGCCGCCTGACTCGCGGCGCCCTCCGGGCTCTGCTGTTGGTCCGTGGTCGGCGCATGGGGCCTGTCGGACCGGTTCTGGTGGCCGGCGGATGCCTGCCCCTGCTGCTCCCTCGCGGATACCGCTCCGGTCGATACCACTTCGCTCGGCATGCCTACCTCCCGCGGATCCGCCCGGTCGGAGCGCGGAGGGGTGTCCCGCCGGCTCCCCCGGTGCACTTGCGTGTCATCAGGGCCAATCGCTGACGTGACCGCCACGGTGTCTCCCCACCGGTCGGGGGACCTTCGCGGTCTCCTCGAGCGGTCACCACGGTGGCTCTGAACCGACCGTCGGGGCACCGACACGGCCACGTCGGAGCGGGTGGTCGTGCTGTCGGCGCCTCGGGTGTTGGCACAGATCAACGATGACGGGGCCCGGTGCATTCCCGAGCGGGTGCCGCTCGCCGACGCGCGCCGGGTCAGACCGAGAGGAGAACGTGTGGCTCCACGTCGGGCATCTTCTCGCGCCCGCGGAGCGCTCCGAGCTCCATCAGGACGGAGAATCCAACGACCGTACCACCTGCCCTGCGCACAAGGTCCACCGCGGCCCTGCCGGTACCGCCCGTGGCGAGGACGTCGTCGACGATGAGCACACGGCTGCCCGGAGTGATCGCGTCGGAGTGGATCTCGACGGCCGCGGTGCCGTACTCGAGATCATAGGACTGCTCGATCGTCTCCGCAGGAAGTTTCCCCAACTTGCGGGCCGGCACGAAACCCGCCCCGAGTTCCAGAGCGATCGGCGCCCCGAAGATGAACCCGCGCGCCTCGAGCCCGAGGACGTGGTCCACGGCCGTGCCCCGGTAGGGGGCGGCCATCTCTTCGACGCTCGAGCGCAGTGCGCTGGCGTCGTTGAGGAGAGGGGTGATGTCCTTGAACAGGATCCCGGGCTCGGGGTAGTCCGGGATGTCCCGGATCTGTGCGAGGAGCAGCTCGGCCACGGCCGAGCCCTCGGTTCTGGTGGTGGTTTCGTGCGCCATGGACGATGGTGCCTTCTGCTGGAGAACATTGCGGCACCGGCCCCGGTCGGTCGGGGCCGGCGCGGTGGGACACGGACGCCCCCACGGCCGGTGGCCACAGGGGTTGCGGTGCCGGGGAGAAGCAGGCCCCGGAGGACGCCGGACACACTTCACCCGGCGTCTGCTCTGGGCCAGCGACCCGAGGACGTGCTAGTCCTTGGGCTTGTCGTCGTCGCCGAAGTCGGGACGGTCCTCCACCGGGGTGTCGTCCACCTGAGGGCTGTTGATCTGGGCGATGCCCGCCTTGAGCATCCGGATACGGGTGCCCGGCGCAATCTCCAGGAGCAGGTCGTCGTCGTGCACCTCCACGACGGTGCCGAACATGCCGGCCTTGGTCATGACCTCGGTGCCGGGGCCCAGGGAGCTCTGCATCTGGGTCTCCTGCTGCCGGCGCTTCTGGTTCGGCCGCCAGAACAGCAGCCAGAAGACCAGAAGGATGAGGCCGAACATGATGAAGGTGCTCATCAGACTGCCGCCTTGGGAGGCGGCGTCCGCGAGTGTGTACATGCCCTCCTGCACGGGGCGTCCTTCCTGAAGTCTGCTCTCGGCCGACGGTGGTCGGACACCGCCTCGGCCATGGTCCACCGGGCGGGACCGGAACAGTGTCCCGGTACGACGCCCAGCATCTACAACGCGCGGGGACGCGTCGGCGTTCCAACGGGTGTCGAAGAGCACCGGACGAGAGGCCGCGGGTCCGTTTCTCGCGTTCGTCCCAGACTAGGCGGCAACTGCGGTGAGCGCTCTTCGGCATCCGTTCCGAACGGCCGACGATTCGGAACCGGCATACACCCGTGTCCCTTTCATTGTGCCCGGATAAGTGACATATGTCAGCACCCGAACGCAAAGAGCGAAAAGCCTGGTTCAAGGGGTGACCGACTCGTCGGTGTCGGTGTCGGCATCGGTCCCCGCACCGAAGGCGGCGTCCGGGGGCGGGGTCCGGCCCATGTGGTCCCAAGCCATGGGCGTGGCCACCCGGCCGCGCGGGGTACGGGCCACAAAACCCGACCGGACCAGGAAGGGCTCGGCCACGGCCTCCACCGTCTCGGGCTCCTCCCCCACCGAGACCGCGAGCGTGGACAGCCCCACGGGGCCACCCCGGAACTTGGACATGAGGGAGTCCAGGACCGCGCGGTCCAGACGGTCCAGACCGGAGGCGTCCACCTCGTACAGGTCCAGGGCCGAACGGGCGGTGCCGAGGGTGAGAGTGCCGTCACCGCGTACCTCGGCGTAGTCGCGGACCCGGCGCAGGAGGCGGTTGGCGATACGCGGGGTGCCGCGCGAGCGCCGGGCGATCTCGGCAGCGGCATCGGCGTCCATGGGGGCTCCGAGCAGGCCGGCGGAACGGTGCAGGATGCGCTCGAGCTCCTCGTCGTCGTAGAAGTCCATCTGCGCGGTGAACCCGAACCGGTCACGCAGCGGGGCCGGCAGCAGGCCCGCCCTGGTGGTCGCACCCACCAGGGTGAACGGAGCGATGTCGAGCGGGATCGCGGTGGCGCCGGGTCCCTTGCCGACCATGACGTCGACACGGAAGTCCTCCATGGCGACGTAGAGCATCTCCTCGGCGGGTCGGGCCATGCGGTGGATCTCGTCCAGGAAGAGCACCTCCCCCTCCTGGAGGGTGGACAGCACCGCAGCGAGGTCGCCGGAGCGTTCGATGGCCGGCCCGGAGCTGATGCGCAGCGGGGAACCGAGCTCGGAGGCGATGATCATGGCCAGCGTGGTCTTGCCGAGCCCGGGTGGGCCGGACATGAGCACGTGGTCCGGGGCGCTACCGCGGCGCTGGGCGCTGTGCAGGACCAGGGAGAGCTGCTCGCGCACCCGTTCCTGCCCGACGAAGTCGCCGAGCACGCGGGGCCGCAGGGCCCGCTCGGCCTGTTGCTCGTCCGAGCCGGCCTCGGGTGAGACCGCCTCCCGCTCGTAGGCGCCCGGGTCGGGCTCGTGCATGGGGTCCTTCCTCCTGGTTCCGGGGGCTACGGGCTCAGGCGCGGCTCAGCTTGCGCAGGGCGCTGCGCAGCAGGACGGTCACGTCGGTGGTCTCCTCGGCCTCGGCCGCCACCGCGGTGGCGGCCTGCTCGGCGTCCTTGGCCGACCAGCCCAGGTTGATCAGGCCGGAGACGACCTGTCCGCGCCAGGCACCGTCGGGTGTGGGGCTCTCCGGCGCCTCGGTCCCGGGCAGAGCGCCGTCGGTGGCCACAGGGGCCTCCAACTTGCCGCGGAGCTCCAGGACGATGCGCTGGGCCCCCTTCTTGCCGATGCCGGGCACCCGGGTCAGAGCAGCGGTGTCCTCGGTCGCCACGGCCTGGCGCAGCCCGTCGGGGGTGTGCGCGGCGAGCATGGACAGGGCCAGGCGCGGCCCCACACCCGAGGCGGTCTGGAGCTGCTCGAACATGTGGCGTTCGTCGTCGTCGCAGAACCCGAAGAGGGTCATGGAGTCCTCGCGGACCACGAGGCTGGTGGAGACGGTGCCCTCCTCCCCCACACGGAGTGCGGACAGGGCTGCGGGGGTGCACTGGACGGACATACCGACCCCGCCGACGTCGATGACGGCGCTGCCCGCGCCACGGGCGGCCACCCGGCCGGTGAGGAACGCGATCATCTGGTGCAGGGCGCCGTGGAGGCGCCCGTCTCCTTCCTGGGAGCGGGGGTCAGCTGCGCCGCGCGCGGCGGGCCAGTTCGACCTTGCGCGCGAAGTCCTGTTGTGCCTGGGCGACCCGGGCCTTGGCCCCGCCCCGCCAGATGTGGCAGATGGCCAGGGCGACCGCGTCGGCGGCGTCGGCGGGCCTGGGCGGTGTGTCGAGTCCGAGGATACGCGCGACCATGGTGCCCATCTGTTTCTTGTCCGCACGCCCGTTCCCGGTGATGGCGGCCTTGGCCTCGCTGGGGGTGTGCAGTACCACGGGAAGGCCCCGGCGGGCGGCGCAGACCAGCGCGATGCCGCTGGCCTGGGCAGTTCCCATGACCGTGCTGAGGTTGTGCTGGGCGAAGACGCGCTCGACGGCCACGGCATCGGGTCGGTGTTCGTCGATCCAGGCGTCGATACCGCGTTCGATCGCGACGAGGCGCTCGGGCAGTTCCGTTTCGGGACCGGTACGGACGGCGTCGGCACCGAGCAGTTTCAGGGAGCGGCCGATGGAGCCCTCCACGGCACCGACACCGCACCGTGTCAGTCCGGGGTCGATCCCCACCACACGCACACGCCCCACCTCTCTCGAACGCCAGTTCGCAGACCACCCTAGCCCGGGCTCACTGTCGACGGGGCCACCCTAGCGACCGGCACGGACATCCGTCGGGCACACGCCGCTCGGTGCGGGAGGCCGGGGCCGCGTGTCGGGGCCCCGGCCGGGGCCGGTGCGCGTCAGCATGGGGCCATGAGCTCACTCGACGACCGGGAGATCCGGGACTTCCTCCTGCACGGCACACGCACCGCCAAGGTCGCCTACACCTCCTCCGGAGGCCACCCTCTGGTGGCTCCGATCTGGTTCGTCCTCGACGGGGACGACCTGGTCTTCAACACGGGCGTGCGCACCGCCAAGGGGCGCTCCTTGGCGCGTGATCCCCGAGTGGCGCTGAGCGTGGACCTGGAGGAGCCCCCGTTCGCGTTCGTCCAGGTCCAGGGGGAGGCGCAGCTGTCGGAGGAGCCGTCGGAACTGCTGCGCACGGCCACGGCCATCGCGGCACGGTACATGGGCAGCGAGCGTGCCGAGGAGTTCGGCCGGCGCAACGGCGCGCCCGGGGCGATGGTCGTGCGGGTCCGTCCGACCAAGGTCATCGCCGAGATGGACATGATCGCCTGATCCCACCGCGGAGCCCGGGCAGCACGGAGCCCGCCGGTGGTCCCTCGCGGACACACCGTCGGGCTCGCTGTGTTGCCGGCCGGGTGTTCCTACATTCCGCCGCGGCTGCGGATGGCGGTGAGGTCCTCACTGATGCGGAAGAGCACGATGAGCACCTCCATGACGATGCGCGAGAAGAGCACGCCCATGGCGCCACTGATCAGCGTCAGGATCAGCATGAAGAACCCGAGGAACCCGGCTTCATCGCCCATCGCGAGGAAGGAACCGATCACACCGGTCAGGGTTCCGAAGCCGATGGCCACCAGCCACAGGATCCACACGACCGGGATCACTCGGCTGGTGACGAAGCTCTTGAAGGAGAAATCGAAGAGCGAGCCGAAGAAACCGGGACGGGTGCCGGAGGCGGACTGGTGCGGGGCCATCCCGCCGGGACCGGCGGTGGGGCCCTGCTGGTACCCCTGGGCACCGTAACCGCCGCTGTAGTACGGCTGCTGGGGCTGCTGACCGTAGTACTGGGACGGGTCGTAGGGCTGCTCGGGGGGATTGCTCATGGTCCGGTCCTCGTCGTTCGTCAGGGTAGGGGCTCCACACGGGGGCATCGCATGTGGACGGATCACCCCTCATCGTACCGACCGCGTGTGCACCGTCGGTGACCTACCCGTCGACAGCACAGGACGGTGCCCCTCGGGCCGTCCGGGCCGCCGCCGTCCGGAACACCGCCGTCCGCATCACTGCTCGGCCAGGACCTCGGCCGGGAAGTCGGCGTTGGTGAAGACGTTCTGCACGTCGTCGGCGTCCTCGAGGGCGTCGACGACCCGCAGGACCTTCTCGGCCGTCTCGGCATCGAGGGGGACCTCGACGCTCGGGACCCAGTTGGTGTCGGCGGAGTCGTACTCGATGCCGGCCTCCTGTACAGCGGTGCGCACGTCGACCAGGTCACCGGGCTCGGAGACGACCTCGAAGTACTCCCCCCGGTCACGGATCTCCTCGCCGCCGGCTTCCACCACGGCAAGGGTCACGTCGTCCTCGGTGGTCTTCTCCTTGGGGACGATGACGACGCCCTTGCGGGCGAACAGGTAGGAGACCGAGCCGGCATCGCCCATGTTGCCGCCGTTGCGGTTCACGGCCGTGCGGACGTCGGAGGCGGCGCGGTTGCGGTTGTCCGTGAGGCACTCGACGAGCATCGCGACACCGCCGGGGGCGTAACCCTCGTACAGGATGGTCTGCCACTCGGCTCCGCCGGCTTCCTCACCCGATCCCCGCTTGCGGGCACGCTCGATGTTGTCGGCCGGCACCGAGTTCTTGCGCGCCTTCTGCATGGCGTCGTAGAGCGTCGGGTTGCCGTCCGGGTCCCCGCCGCCGGTCCGGGCCGACACCTCGATGTTCTTGACCAGTTTGGCGAAGAGCTTGCCGCGTTTGGCGTCGATGACGGCTTTTTTGTGCTTGGTGGTGGCCCACTTGGAGTGGCCGGCCATGGATGTCCTTTCGCGATGTCGACGAAGAGGCGGTGCACGCGCGCGTCGCCGGTGGGTACGGGGTGGCAGGACGTCGCCCTCGGGGCGTCCTGCTGTCACAGACGATCCTACCGGGCCCTGCCACGGTGATGAGGCGGTCGAGCACAGCGGCACCTGGGCCCCCCGGGCAACGCGGCCGGCCGGGAGGATCATTCCGGCTCGGGTGCCGGGAACCGGTACCCCGGTGCCCCCGGGCAGCGGCTCGGACCGACCGTGGCCGAGGGCCGGAGCGCCCCGGACCGGCGGTCCGCCCCTCACACCGGCGGTGCGGGGCCCGGGGCCGCTGTCCTCACCAGCCGCGACCGGCGTAACGCTCGGTCTCGGGCAGCTCCTCGACGTTGATCCCGACCATCGCATCGCCCAGGCCGCGGGAGACACGGGCGATGACGGCGGGGTCCTCGTAGTTGCGTGTGGCCTGCACGATGGCGTCGGCGCGCTTGGCGGGGTCACCGGACTTGAAGATGCCCGACCCGACGAAGACACTCTCCGCGCCGAGCCTGCGCATGAGCGCGGCGTCGGCCGGGGTGGCCACTCCTCCGGCGGAGAACAGGGGCACGGGCAGTCGGCCGGTGCGGGCGACCTCGGCGACCAGGTGGTGCGGGGCACGCAGCTCCTTGGCGGCCCCGAAGAGCTCGGCCGCGTCGAGGGTGCCCAGGCGCCTGATGTCGGAGCTGATGGCGCGCATGTGCCGGGTGGCCTCCACGACGTTGCCGGTACCGGCCTCGCCCTTGGAGCGGATCATGGCAGCGCCCTCGGCGATGCGGCGCAGGGCCTCTCCGAGGTTGGTGGCCCCGCAGACGAAGGGCACGGTGAAGGCCCACTTGTCGATGTGGTTGACCTCGTCGGCGGGGGTGAGGACCTCGGACTCGTCGACGAAGTCGACACCGAGGGACTCCAGGACCTGGGCCTCGACGAAATGGCCGATGCGGGCCTTGGCCATGACCGGGACGGAGACCGCCGAGACGATGCCGTCGATCATGTCGGGGTCGGACATCCTGACGACACCGCCGTCCTTGCGGATGTCGGCGGGCACGCGCTCGAGGGCCATCACGGCCACTGCCCCGGCGTCCTCAGCGATACGGGCCTGCTCAGGGGTGACCACGTCCATGATGACGCCGTTCCTGAGCTGCTCCGCCATGCCCCGCCCGGCGCTCCGGGTGTCGGGGGCGTCTCCGGTCGTGTTGGTTGCGTTCTCGGCCACGGTCATGGGATCCCGTCTCTTCGTCGACAGTGGGCCCGGGCAAACACACGGGTCCACCTCGTGGCCCGGTCCCGGGTCTACCAGCGGTCCACACTAGTCACCCGTTCTGCCACCGTTGTCGTCCGGTTCGGCATTTCTGCCAGTAACACCCTTCTCCGGGTGCGGTGCCGGCCGGTACCGGAGACCGTCGGGGCGGGGCGGGTGGTCGTCCATATCGAAGAATTCAGGCAGGGTCGCGTGCCCCGCCAGGTACAGACCGCGCACCAGCCGCGAACGCCGGGCCCGACGTGTCTCGGCGACGGCGTCGTTGTGGAAGGTGCGGGCCATGTGCACCCCCTTGGCCGCCTCGGTGATCTCCTCGACCGAGGAAACGGCCTGTACGGGCAGGTCGGAGCGTTCCAGCTCCGTACGCACCACGTGCGACAGACGGCTCTCCAGGAACTCGCGTTCGTCCGGGGACGCCCGTCGCGCTGCGGTGGCGGCCCCGGCCAGGTCCCGGGAGGCCTGCCGGTCGAGCACGTCGGCGGCCACCAGGGCGAACACGGCCGCGCCGCGCCGCAGCAGCGCGGCGTCCAAGGCGGCCCAGGAGGTCTCGACCCGGTGGTGGAGCCGGTCCAAGCGGGTGATCCGCCAGGAGAGATAGAAACCGGTGAGTACCAGGGCGAGCGTCAGCACGGCCACCAGGGCCAGGAGTGCGGTGTCCCCGCTCAGAAACGCTCACCCCGTCCCCCGGCGCGCCCGTAGGGGCCGCGCCGTCCTCGTCCGGCACCGGCCCGGCCCCGGCGGGGGGTACCGGGCCTGGGGCCCGCACCGCGCCGGAGCAGTGCGGCCGGGCTCGGACCGGAGGCGACACGGACCCTGTCCCGGCCCTCCGGTCCCTCGCCGTGCAGCACGGTCTCGTACACCCGCACCACGTCGGCGGCCACGGTGCCCCAGTCGTAGGGCAGGGCCGCCTCTCGGGCGGCCTCGGCCAGACGTGCTCGGCGCTCGGGGGCGGCCAGCAGGTCGGCGGCCCGTCGGGCGAGGTCGGCCGCGTCGCCCGTCGCGAACAGCTGTCCGGCACGCCCGCCGTCGAGCACGGCCTCGAACGCGGGGATGTCACTGGCGGCGATCGTGGCCCCCGCCGCCATCGCCTCGGTCAGGACCATGCCGAAGCTCTCCCCGCCCAGGTTCGGGGCGCAGAAGAGGTCCGCGGAGTGGAAGGCGCGCACACGGTCGGTCTCGTCCAACCGCCCCAGACACACGACCTTCTCGCGCAGGTGTTCGGGGACCGCTTCCAGTGCGGGCCCGGGATCGCCGGGTCCCGCGACCAGCACCCGGAGCCCGGGGTGGTCGGGGGCCAGGAGGGTGAAGGCCTCCATGAGGGTGGCCAGACCCTTGCGGGGCTCGTCGACCCGGCCGAGGAAACCCAGGGCACCGCCCGGCCCGGGCCACCCCGGGAGCGGCTCGGCCTCGGCGAAGGCGGCCGTGTCCACCCCGTTGGGGATGAGCACGGCATCACCGCCGATGTGTTCGACCAGTGTGCGGCGGGCCGCCTGGGAGACGGCGATGCGCCCGTGGATCTTCTCCATGGCCGAGCGCAGTGCGCCCGAACCGGCCGCCATCGCCCGTGAACGCGGGTTGGCGGTGTGGAAGGTGGCCACCATGGGCCCTTCGGCGGCCCAACAGGCCAGCAACGAGGTACTGGGCGCGGAGGGTTCGTGGATGTGCAGGAGGTCGAAATCGCCGGTGGCGATCCAGCGCCGTACCCTCCGTACGGTGCGCGGTCCGAAACTGAGCCGGGCCACCGACCCGTTGTAGGGAACCGGAACGGGACGGCCGGCCGGCACCAGGTACTCGGGAAGGTCGGCGCCGGGGTCGCCGACGGGGGCGAGCACGGACACGTGGTGGCCCGTGGCGGCCAGTGCCCGCGCCAGGTCGCCCACGTGCTGCTGGACCCCTCCGGGCACGTCCCAGGCGTAGGGGCAGACCAGACCGATCCGCAGACTCACCCGGACCGCCCTGCGTGCTCGCGGCCCCGGTCGGGTGCGAGGGCCCGGAGCATCGCCCTGTTCTCCCGCTCGCGGCGGCGGGCCCGGTCCTCGTCGTGGTCTGCGCTGAAAACGGTCTGCAGCATGTGCCAGTCCTCGGGGTGTTCGGCGATGGCCCCCTCGAAGACCCTGGCCAGCGCCTGAGTGGTGCCGTGGATGCGGTGGGTACGGGAGAGGCCGGGTGCGACGGGGATCTCCTCGTGCACGCGGATGTTCCAGTACGGTCCGTCGTACCAGAGGGATACCGGCATGAGCGCGGCACCGGTGTTGAGTGCCAGCGCCGCAGGACCGGAGGGCATACGTGCCTTCTCCCCGAAGAAGTCGACCTCGACCCCGGTGCCGTTGATGTCGCGGTCGGCGAGCAGGCACACGAGCCCGCCCTCGCGCAGGCGCCGGGCGAGGGTGCCCACGGTGGCCGACCCTCCGGTCAACGGCAGCACCTCCATGCCCAGGGACTCCCGGTAGGCGGTGAAGCGTTGGAAGAGCGACTCGGGGTTCAGCCGCTGGGCCACGGTGGTCAGCGGGGTGCCCTGCATGGTGATCCAGGCGCCGGCGTGGTCCCAGTTGCCCATGTGCGGCAGGGCCGCGACGACCCCGCGGCCGGAACGTACGTGCTCCTGCAGCGCGTCGACGCCGGTGGCGCGGGTGTGTGAGAGGACGTACTCGCGCCCCATCGCGGGCAGGCGGAACATCTCGTAGAAGTAGCGCATGTAGGAGCGCATCCCGGCCTTGGACAGCGCCCGCAGTTGGGCATCGGTTCCTGCGGGCCCGAGCAGGCGGCGCAGGTTGCGTTCGAGTCCGCGGGTGCCCCCGTCACGGGCACACCACGACCGGTCGGCCAGCCTGCGGAACAGCGCCCGCCCCGCCCGGTCGGGCGAGCGGCGCAGCATCGCCCACCCCGCGGCGTAGGCCAGATCGGCCGTACGTTCGTCCACCTCGTGCTCCCCGTCCTCGGCGTGTGTTCAGGCCTCTCGGGCGGTGTCGCCCTGGGTTCCGTGCCCCTCGCCGTTGCGGGCCTCCAGGCGCGTACGGGTCTCCACGAGCCGCTGCAGGATCGTCAGCAGGCTCATACCGGCCAGGAGCCAGAGTCCGCCGGCGAGCACGTAGGGCACACCCAGACCGCCGAGGCCGACGGACAGCAGGGCCACGACCAGGCGTTCGGTCCGTTCGGCCACACCCACGTCGCAGTTGACGCCCAGCCCCTCGGCCCGCGCCTTGAGATAGGAGACCATGAAGCCGCTGATGAGGCAGAAGAGGGTGAGCCCGGCGAGCAGGGGTTCGTCCCCGTCGGCGACGAACCACCACATGAGCCCGGCGAAGAGCGCTGCATCGGCGATGCGGTCCACGCTGGAGTCGAGGAAGGCACCGAACTCGCTGGCGCTGCCCTTGGCCCGTGCGACGGCTCCGTCGAGCATGTCGAAGAGCGCGAAGACGGTGATGACCACCGTTCCGGCGTAGAGGTGGCCGCGGGGGTAGAAGTACAGGGCGCTCACGATGACACCCGTGGCGCCGATGATGGTGACGATGTTCGGCGTGAGGCCGATGCGGGCCAGACTCCGGCCGAGCGGAGCGGTGACCCGGGAGACCATGGGGCGAAGGATTCTCAGCATGTCTTCTTGCGATCGTAGGGTGGAAACGGTCCCTGGGTGGGGAACCGGGCCCGGCGGGGGTGGCGCGGGCGTGGTCTGGCCTACCGCGGCGGCCAGTGCTCGGCCAGTTTCTCCCTCGTCTGCCGCAGCATCTCGGGCAGGACCTTGGTGTGCCCGATGACGGGCATGAAGTTGGTGTCCCCGCCCCAGCGGGGCACGATGTGCTGGTGCAGATGCGCGGCGATGCCCGCTCCGGCCACCGTACCGAGGTTCATACCGACGTTGAAGCCGTGCGGACCGTAGGCCTCGGTGAGGGCACGGATGCCGTCCTGGGTGAGCTGGGCGAGTTCGGCGGTCTCCTCGCCGGTCAACGAGGTGTACTCCGAGACGTGGCGGTAGGGGCACACGAGCAGGTGCCCGCTGTTGTAGGGGTAGAGGTTGAGCACCGCGTAGGTGTGCTCCCCCCGGGCGACGAGGAGTCCCTCGGGGTCGCTGAGTCCGGGGGCGCGGCAGAACGGGCAGTCCTGACCGGCATCGGGACCGGTCGGCCTGCCCTCGCCCTTGATGTAGGCCATGCGGTGGGGGGTCCACAAGCGTTCCCAGCCGTCGGGGCTGCCGGTTCCGACCCCGGGCGGTTGTTGCTGTGCCTCTTCGGGGTCGTTGTCACCGCGCATGGTGGATCCGTCTCTGGTCGGCCGTTCCGGTCAGTTGCTCTGCGATCCAGCATAGGAGTGTACCGGCGCTGACGGCACCGGACGGGCGCGTGGCACACGGTCCGTCCGGTACCGCTCTCACAGTTCCAGGAGCGTGCGCAGGTGGCGCGGCGGTGGTGAGCCGTGGGCGAGCATGAGGTCGTGGAGCTCGCGTTCGGACAGCTCGGGGCGGGCCTCGGCGAGGTCGCGCGCGATGGCCGCCATCTCGGTGTGGCCGACGTAGTAGGTGGACAACTGGGCGCTGGTGAGCTGGGCACGGCGCCACTTGCCCACGGCTTCGCCCTCCTCCTGGTGGCCGCGCTCGGTCAACAGGGTCAGCGCCTCGTCCTCGGTGATGTCGCCGGTGTGCACCCGCACGTCGAGGATCGCGTTGAGGATCATGCGCAGGCGGGTCTTGAGCCGGACCAGGCGCAGGGCCAGGTCCTGGCGGCGGCCCTGTTCGTCATCGGTCCCGCTCCAGCCGTGCCGGGCCATGGCATCCTCCGCGTGGACCGCCCACCCCTCGACGAAGGTGCCGCTCATGAAGAGTTTGCCGACACGGGTGGGGCCCTCGTGGCGGGCGGCGTGGGCCAATTGCAGCGCGTGGCCGGGCATGCCCTCGTGGACCATGAGGTTGCGCAGCATGGCGCCGTTGTACTCGCGCAGGAAGGAGTTCCGTCGTTCCTCGGACCATTCCTCGGGCGGCGGGGAGACGGCGATGAAGGTCGGCAGCTCGTTCGCGTTCGGGTCCAGGGGTCCGGGCGGCCGGCAGTAGGCGACGGCTACGCCGCGGCGCGATTCGGGCATGGGCACGACACGGACGGGGTCCTCGTACACGGTGGCGATGCCGCTCTCACGGGTGCGCCGGTACAGGTGTTCCAGGGCCTGCTCCCCGGTGGTGCGCAGATCCTGGCCGGTGACGGGGTGGTCGTCGGCCAGGGCCGCCAGGACCCCGGCGACCTGTCCGGGCCTGCGCGGCTGCCCCTCGTACTCGGCGGCGGCGTCGGCCATGGCCTCCTCGGTGGCCAGCAGATCGCTCTCGGCCCGCACGAGCAGGGCTTCGGGCGAGAGTTCGGAGTCGAGGGCGTACCAGAGCTGGGCAGCGAAGTCGCGGGCTCCCAGCCGGGGGTCGGCGGTGGCGAACTCCAGCTCGGTGCGCAGCCACGACTCATGCTCCTCCAGGGCGTCCAGGGCCTTGCGTGCGGCCTCCTCCAGGGGAGGGCCGGCCTCGGGGTCGCGTCCGGCCAGAGCGGGCACGTCATGGGTGAGCAGGTGACGGTCCCCTGCCAGCTGCCCCAGAGCGGTCTCCACGTGCACACGCGGCATCCCCGGCCCTTCCGACAGGCGGGTGCGTGCGGTGGCCAGGTGCTCGGGCAGGGCGGAACAGCGGGAGGTGAGGGCGGACAGGCGTTCGGGCAGCGGCAGGACCTCACGCTCGACCAGGGGCAGCAGGGCCTCGCCCGGGGCGTACACGAGGGGGTCCCACGTGTGGGGCCGTAGTTCGGTGGTGTGCCACAGATCCGCGCTGATCTTGGTGCGCAGGACCTCCAGATCGACCAGGTCGCGCGGGGGGATCAGGTCGGGGTCGATCTCGTCGAGGGAACCGAGGGCGTCGGTGAGCATCGCGGTGCGCTGCACGTCGGCCTCGGCGGAGTGGTCGGTCAGACGGTGGGCGCCGCGGGTGTCGCCCTCGTCGAGCGCCCATTCGGGCGAAGCTTCGAGAAGGGCGTCGACCACTCTTTCGGCGACCTCACGAAAGCGCAGGGTCATGGCTCGTGCATCGTCTGGGGAAGGGCTCATACCACCCATGATGCCAGGGTGGTGAGTCCGGTTCCGGGCATGCGGAAACCGGGCCGCCTCCCTCTCGGGACCCGGCCCGGTCCCCGTGTCGGCACGCTCCGAGGAGACCGTCCCCGGTCAGCGCCAGGAGCTCTGGCCGCCGGTGGAGGTGGGCTGCCCTGCAGCCCCCTCGGGGTCCCCGATGCTGATGGCGTGCTCGACGAGAGTGATGAGCGTCGATTTGGTCGAGCCCTTGTCCCGGGCGTCGACCTGGACGATGGGGATCTCGGGGCTGAGCGTGAGCGCGTCCCGGACCTCGTCGGCCGCATGGGGGTAGTAGCCGTCGAAACCGTTGATCGCCACGATGAAGGGCAGACGCGCCTCTTCGAAGTAGTCGATCGCGGGGAAGCAGTCGGCGAGACGGCGGGTGTCGACCAGGACGACGGCGCCGATGGCGCCCTTGACCAGGTCGTCCCACATGAACCAGAACCGGTGCTGGCCGGGGGTGCCGAACAGGTACAGGATCAGGTCCGAGTCGAGAGAGACTCGGCCGAAGTCCATGGCGACGGTCGTGGTCTGCTTGTCCGGTGTCTTCTGCAGATCGTCCACACCGACACTGGCGCTGGTCATGACCGCTTCGGTGGTCAGCGGCACGATCTCGGAGACGGAGCCAACGAATGTCGTTTTCCCGACACCGAAGCCCCCGGCGACGACGATCTTGACCGACGTCATCGCGTTCCCCCCAGCACCGCCTTCCTCGGCTGGGCTAGAGCTTGCGAAGTCCACTGAGCACCCTTTCAAGCAGGTTGGTGTTGGGACGGGCGTCGTTGTTGAGCGAGGTCCTGACCTGGACCAGTCCCTGCTCGGACATGTCCGCCACAAGCACCCGTGCAACACCGAGCGGCATACGCAGCAACGCGGAGATCTCCGCGATGGAGCGCCACTCGCTGCACAGGTCGCTGATCGCCTGCCACTCGGGCGTCAGCGTCCCAGACTCGTTGCGGGCTGTCGCGGTCGCCGAGATCAGCGCCTCCAGCGGAAGCTGCGACTTCGGCTTGGTACGGCCCTTGGTGACCGCGTAGGGGCGTACCAGCGAACTGGGGGAACCGGCCTGCGCGGAACTTTGATCGTACTGTTGTTGGATTGGTCGAGGAACATCTCCGCCGCTCGGGCCAGACGGCGTTCCCCCGCCAGTGGGGGGGTTGCCCGGCTGTTGCCCGAACCACGAGGCGCTCCCGGCATCTCTACTGTGAGGTGCCACCACTTCCTCCTGTCGGTGGTGGATCAGTGGATTCCCGAGGTGCGCGCCGTTGGTGTCAGCGCCCGCCCCGCCCGCTCGACGAGCAGGGTCATCTCGTACGCGACCAGACCCAGGTCGCTCTCCGCGGCCGCGAGGACCGCGAGAGTGGAACCGTCACTGATGGCCATGATGAGCATCAGCCCACGTTCCATCTCGACGACGGTCTGGGCCACCGCTCCACCTTCGAACACCCGGGCCGCCCCTTGTGTGAGGCTGGACAGGCCGGAGGCGATAGCCGCCAGCTGGTCCGCCCGGTCGGCCGGGAACCCCGCAGAGGACGCCAGCGGAAGGCCGTCAGAGGAGACGACGATCGCGTGGGCGACATCCGGGACCCGATCGGCAAAGTCAGTGATCAACCAGTTGAGCTCGTTGACCTGTCGACTCATCTGATCTCCTGTCCAAGTTCGCCGGCTGGTCTCTTCGGCACTGCTACCGCCGGCACGGCATGTGACAGCACTGCCCCTGCGAACAGCCCGGCCCCTCCCTCGCGGGGACCGGGAGTCTGGTGTCCGGTTCTCGTAGAGCGACGGGTGTCACGCATCCGAGAAACTCGGTAGATGCTATTGCATCCGGCTTCCGGGAGTGCGGGGGACCCCGGCCCACCTGTTGACACGAACGTCACTCTTGCGGCCCCTCGTCGATCCGGTTACGGCCTTCCCGAACCCCGCGTTGGAACCCGGAGAAGCGGCTACGGACCCGGTCTGCGCTACGTGTGGGCACTTGCCGGACGTTCTCCGGTTTCGGAGCGGTCCCCGGCACCAGGTTTGCCTTAGGAACGCGTTTTGGCAAGCCCGAGGTCGTGAGCCCGCCCGCGAGAGGCTCGGCCGCGGTACGCGCTGCCTGCCATCCGCGGTCGGCCGCGGAGTTCCACTCCTGTTCCGATTCCGGACCGGCCTGTGTTGTTTCAGGGGCAGGGGGACTCTCGGGAAGCTTCTCCTCGGCGACGGGGTCGACCTGGGGCATCGGCCCGGTCTCGGTCGCGTCCACGGTCGGTCCGCCGGTACGGCGCTTGAACCAGTTGGACTCGATGGCGTCGAAGATCGGCAGCGAGTCGTCGACCCCCTGCCCGCCCGGGCTGGGCGGCACGACGGTGCTGTCGGCGCTCTGGGCCCCTCCGTAGCGGCGGGAGAGGTAGGCGGTGGAGCCGTAACCGTCGCGGGCGCTCTGGTCGGCCTGCGGGGCCTCCTGGGGCGGCTGCTGGTACTGCGGTGTCTGCTGCTCGGGGGTCTCCCGGCCGGAGACGGCCGGGAACCCCTCGGTGGAGGGCTCGGGCCTCTGGTGGGACCCGGTGTCCCGGTGGTCCGGTCCGGAGCGGCTCGGACCGCCGAACGCGTCGTAGGTGTCACCGTCGGAGCCGAACGCGCCGGCCTCCTCGACCCGGCGGAACGTGCCGGAGTCCACGGGGTTGTCGTGTCCTCCGCCGCCGTGGCCGCGGCGCTTGGGCGGATCGAACAGACTGCCCCCGGCGCTCTCCTGCCGGCTGTCGTCCTCCTCGACACCGTAGTCGTAGGGGTCGACGATGCTCTGGTCCTGCTGCGGGTCCACGGCGCTGGTGGCACCGCTGCCGCGTGTGGTCTCCCAGGTGGGCTGTTCGGGTTCCTCCGGGGCGTTGCCGCCGGTGTTCCACAGGTCCTGGCCGCTGGGCGGGTGCTCGTCGGCACGGTTGCTGCCGGGGTTGCGCTTGGGCAGACCACTGAAGTCGCCCGAGCTCTCACCGCCATCCTGGGCCTGCCAGGGGTCGGGCTCCTCCGCGGCCGGGGTGGCGGCGAAGGCCGCCTCCGCCTCGGCGAAGGTGTCCGGGGCGCCCGCGGTGAGTTCCGGACGTGCGCCGCCGTCACCGAGGGCGTTCTGGCCGTCGACCGGGGTGATGAGCAGGTCCGGCGGGAACAGGATGCCGGCGGTGGTTCCGCCGCCGTGCGCCTCGCTGAGTTCGAGCCGGATGCCGTGGCGGTGGGCCAGGCGCGAGACCACGAACAGGCCCATGCGGCGCGAGACCGCGACGTCGATGACCGGCGGAGCGGCCAGACGGGCGTTGACCGCAGCGAGTTCGTCGGCCGCCATGCCGATACCGCTGTCGGTGACGTCGACGCGGACGGCGCCGCTGTCGAGGGTCTTGGCGTTGACCAGGACCTCAGTGTCGTGCGGGGAGAAGGCCGTGGCGTTCTCCACCAGCTCGGCGACGAGGTGGATGACGTCGTTGACCGGGCGGCCCAGCACCGAGATGTGGGAGGGGGCACGCACGTTGACGCGGTCGTACTGCTCGACCTCGGAGATGGCGCCCCGCAGGACGTCGACCAGCGGTACGGGCTGTGCCCACTTGCGGGTGTTGTCCTGGCCGGACAGAACGAGGAGGTTCTCGTTGTTACGGCGCATACGCGTGGCCAGGTGGTCGAGCTGGAACAGGTCCGAGAGGCGGTCGGAGTCCTGCTCGGACTGCTCCAGGCCGTCGATGAGCCGCAGTTGGCGCTCGACCAGGGTCTGGCTCCGGCGCGAGAGGTTGACGAACATCGCGTTGACGTTGCTGCGCAGGGCCGCTTCGTCGGAGGCCAGTGTCAGGGCCACCCGGTGGACGTCGTCGAAGGCGCGGGCGACCTCGCCGATCTCGTCCTGGCTGTGGACCTCGATGGGGTCGACCTTGACCGGGGCGTCGGGCGAGGTACCGCCCTCCTGCATCCGGGTGATGGAGTCGGGCAGGTCGCGTTCGGCGACGCGGCGGGCACCGTCCTCCAGGGTGCGCAGCGGGCGCACCAGGGAGCGCACCACCAGGGAGGTGAGCAGGAAGACTGCCAGGAGCAGGGCCGCGACCACGACGGTGTCGAGGAGGGCTCGGCCCATGGCGGCATCGCGCAGGTTCTCGGAGTCGGCGGCCACGCCCTCGGCAACCTCCTCCTCGACCGACTGGAGGCGGTCCAGGGCAGTGTTGGCGGTCTCCTGGTAGTCCTCGGGACCGTCGTTGGCGGTCACACCGGTCAGGTCGTCCCCGCGCTCGGCGCGGTACATCACACGCATGCGCATGGTGGAGACCTGGCTGACCTCGAGGCCGGTGAAGTTCTCGTCGAAGACCGTGCGCTGGTCCGTCGAGGCGGCCTGGGTGAAGTTGGCGATCTCGCTCTCGTACCGGGCGCGGCTGGAGTCGATGGCCTCGGAGATACCGCCGCTCATCGAGTTGCGCGCCAGGGAGTGCGCCATGAGCGCGGACTCGTAGGAGAGCTGGTCGCGCGCGTTGGACAGCGCTGTCAGCGCACGCACGCTCTCGCGCAGGTCGGTGTCCTCCGTCTCGTCGGCGATGGTCTGGTTGAAGTCGGCCATCGCACGCGTGATGGTGCGGTACTTGGTCACGACGGGCAGCACGGTGATACGCGTGCTGTCGACCTCGGTGCGTAGCGAGTCCAGGCTCTCGAGCTGGTTCTGCATCGCTTGGAGGCGGTTCTGGGCGAGTTCGCCGTCGGCCTCGCCCATCTCGTCCAACCTGGCGTTCAGGGTGTTGAGGAGGTCGCGGGAGTTGTCACGCTCCTCCTCCATGGCCTGGCGCATATCGGACGAGCGCTCGTCCGGGTCGGCGTCGTCGGAGATGTAGACGGCGCTGACGCTGCGCTCCAGCCCGAGCTGGTTGGCCAACTGCACGGTGAGGACACCGATCTCGGCCCGGTCCACGATGTGGGCGTGGGTCACAGTGGCGACCGCACCCTCATAGACCCGCAACCCGCCTAACACCAGGGCGACCGCGGTGGGGATGACGATGAGGGCCACCAAGCGCGAGCGAACCCGCCAGTTACTCGGCCGCCACCATTGGGTCGGACGCTGCGGGGCATCGGCAGTTTCGGCCTGCGCTGCCTCGCTCTTCGCGCCGGCCCCGTTCTTCGTCGCTCGTGTCGACACGGACCCTCGCAACCTTTCGTGTCACCGCTTGAGCGCGGTTGTGGAACACCGGGAGCTACCTACCGCTCGGGCCGATACCGGCTCAGAGGCATCGGTTCGGCCACGTGGCCCACCAGACCGGAAAGCGGTGTGGAATGTGGGGAGATGTGAAGACTGTCCACCGGACTCGCCTGGGGGAGATGAGCATCGCACCGTTTACGGACATCGGCGCTCATGCGGTGCACAGCGTACCAATGCGGGAGAAGGCCTCGCTTCGGCCGTTCTGTGGCCTCCGGACGCGCCCTCGCTCGCCACGAAGCGCTCATCATGCCCTGCTTGACGACATTATGACCAGTTTTCCTGGTCAGGATACATGTCCGAAAAGAACCTTGCGCATAGGTAACTTTTTGGACACACCGAGTACCTCCCTTGAGCACACCCGCCGACATGACATCGTGACAAGACGTATACGCAGCCCCGATCTGGGAGCAAAGATGCGTCCGTCACTATGTCCACTTCTGGCTACGGAAAGTGAAAAACGCGCTTCTCACAGTGGCATTTTCGGTCTGTTCGTGTCCCCCGCAGGGTGCGCCTTTTCGGTCACAGTTGTGGCCCCTTTCGTCATGGCCGCGGCCCTGCTCCTCTCCCCCGCTCCCCCTGCTCCGGCCGCCGGGGCGACCGCCGCTCCCCCGGACGGAGGGACCGGCACCGAGGCGGGCGCCGGGTCCGACCTCGCCGAGGTACGCGTGGAACTGGCCGAACTGAACACGCAGCTCGATGAGTCCCGCGAGGAGGCAGCCGGACTCATCGAGGAGTACATGGTCGAACAGGAGCAGTTGGAGGAGGCCACCGAACGCCGCGAGAGCGCCGAGAGCCGGGCCGGGTCGGCCGCCGAGAACTTCGAACGGACCCGCCTGTTCGCCGCGCGCCAGGCAGCGGCCGCCTACAAGGGCAGCGACCTGAGCGCCGTACACGCGTGGACCGGCCCCCGTGGCCCGGCCGAGGTACTCGAGCGCGGCTCCTACCTGAACCTTCTCGGCGGGCACCGTTCCGACGAGCTGGACCGGTCCGAGGCCGCCCAGGAGGTCTCCCGGACCCTGGCATCGGCCGCCGCGAGCGCCGAGACCGCCCAGGAGAAAGCGGCCGAGGAGGCCGACAGCGCCCGCACACGCGCTGAGAAGGCCGTCCGGGAACAGGAGGAGCGCGCTCAGGAGCTCAGGGCCGAACAGACCCGGTTGGAGCGGCACCTGGCGGAGGGACGCGATCCCGGGGCCGACGACCGGGCCCGCGAGAACGCTCTGGACGAGGCCCGCTCCGCGCAGAGACCCGGGGACGGCGGAACGCTCTCAACCGTTCACAGCGACGGACACGGGTGCGAGTCGGCCGGGGCCGCGGATCTCGACAACGGCCGGTTCCCCGACGCGGCCCTGTGCCCGCTGCCCCAGGCCGGCGAGAAACTGCGCGCCGACGCCGCCGTGGCCTTCATGGAACTCGATGCCGGCTTCCACGCCGAGTTCGGCCGTCCCATGTGTGTCACCGACTCCTACCGCCCGTACCACGAGCAGGTCCGCCTGTTCCAGGAAATGAACCCGGGCATGGCCGCCGAACCAGGCACCAGCCGGCACGGGCTCGGGGTGGCGGTGGACCTGTGCGGGGGCGTCGAACAGATCGGGACCGCCGAGCACGAGTGGATGCTCGACAACGCCCCCGGCCACGGCTGGGGCAACCCCGAGTGGGCCCGCGGCGGGTTCGAGCCCTGGCACTGGGAGTACGAGGGGTGAGACCGGCCGTTCCTCAGGCCTGGGCTCCGACCCTGACCTCGAACTCCCCCAGCGGGCCGAGCTCCACGAAGAGCTCGTCGTCCTCCTCCAGGGGCGGGGTGGACAACGGCAGCAAGGCGCGTATCCGGCCCGGCCCGGAGGCCGGCCGGCCCTGGTCCGGTCGGACCGTCCCGCGGGCGACCTCGTCCTCGGCGACGAGGAGCACCACCTCGACCGGCGTGTCTTCGATCTCGTCGGCGGTGGTCAGCACCGGCCCCAGGCTCAACTGCACCGGCAGCCCGTCTGCGTCGGTCCACAGGCACGCGGGGGTGAATGCGGCGGTGCCGCCCCCGGAACCGGCGACGGCGGCCACACCCGCGTACGCCACGCGTGCGGTGCGCAGCACGGGCTCGTCGACGCCGGTGACCTGTTCCGGCGGAATCTCCCACAGGTGCTCGCCTGCCCGGACCGGGACCAGGCCGGTGGGACGCACGGGCGCGCACATGCGTGCCTCGGGTTCGAGGATGATCTCGGTCGGGGCCTCGACGGCACGGGCGTGCACCCGGGCCAGTTCCTGCGGTCCGGCTGCCAGGAGTTCGGTCAGCCCACGCTGCTCGGAGCTGCCCAGCACGTCGCCGTCATCGAGAGTCCCGACGCGTTCGCCGCCCCCGCTCGGGGAAAGGTAGGTCACCCAGCGCATCGTGTCTCCTCGTTCCGTCTCGACCGACTCAAGCCTGGCACAGCCCGTTCACAGAGGTCCAACGGCTCCACGGGCTCACCCGGACCCGCGCACGACCAGGTGCGTGTCCAGGACCACACTCGCGCTCGCCTCGGTACGCGGGATCGCCACATCGGTGAGCAGGGTCGCCATCTCGTACCCCATACGGACGGTGGGCTGGTGGACGGTGGTCAGCGGCGGGTCGCTGTGTTCAGCCATGAGGGTGTCGTCGAACCCGACCAGGGCCAGGTCGTGGGGCACACGCAGGCCGCGTTCGCGCAGGACCCGCATGGCGCCCAGCGCCATCATGTCCGAGGCGACGAAGACCGCGTCGGGGGGCTCCGCCGAGTCCAGGAGGCGTTCCATGCCCGCGGCTCCGCCCTCGGCACTGAAGTCGCCCTCCACGACGAGGTCCTCGTCTGCGGGCAGGCCGGTCTCCTCGACGACCTGCCGGTAACCGCGCAGCCGTTCGACCCCGGCGTTCATGTCCAAGGGCCCGGTGACGGTGGCGACACGGCGGTGCCCGGTCTCGTACAGGCGCCGGGTGGCCTCGCGTCCGCCACAGGTGTTGTCGACCTCGACGTAGTAGGGGGTGGCACGGACGTTGGTGTGGGGCAGGCCCCCTTGGACCACGGGCACACCGGCTTCGGTGAGCCGGGCCGGCAGCGGGTCGTCGCGATGCAGGGACACCAACAGGGCGCCGTCGACGTGGAATCCGGCGAGGTAGTCGCCCACGCGCCGGTGCTCGGCCTCGCTGCGGGCGGTGGTCAGCATCAGCTGCAGGTCGCGTTCGTGCAGCACGGAGCTGACGCCGCGGATGATGTCGGCGAAGAAGGGATCGGCGAACAAGCGGTCCCGGGGTTCGGAGACCACCAGAGCGATGGTGTCGGTGCGCCGTGTCACCAGGGTCCGGGCCGCGTGGTTGGGGCTGTAGCCCAGCTCGGTGATGGCGGTGTGCACCGCGTCCCGGGTCCTGGGGCTGACCTGCGCCGAACCGTTGATGACACGCGAGACGGTGCCGCGCCCCACTCCGGCGCGCTCGGCCACCATCTCCAGGGTCGGGCGCTGCCGACCACCGCTCTTGGCCACTTGAGGCCTTCCTCTCCACACGAAGACGGGACGAGGCCGCCCCGGTGCGGTGACCGGGACGGTCTCGTCCACTGTGACGGGGTACACCGCGGAAGGGGTTCGCGGTGCCGGGATCACCGTCAGGAAAAACGTCCCGTACGGGCGAGCTCGGCGTACCAGAGGCCGCTGTCCTTGACCACGCGCTCCTGGGTGGCGTAGTCGACGTGCACGAGCCCGAACCTGCGGGAGTATCCCCACGCCCATTCGAAATTATCCAGGAGCGACCAGGCGAAATAACCGCGGAGGGGCACTCCGGCGTCGACGGCTTCCCGGGCTGCCCTCAGGTGGGCCTCGTAGTAGTCGCGGCGGTCGGGGTCGTGTACCCGCCCGTCCGCGGTGACGGTGTCCTCGAAGGCGCAGCCGTTCTCGGTGACGTAGAGGTCGATCCCACCGCTCTCGCCCGCCAGCCTCAGCAGCACGTCGTAGAGGCCGGTGGGGTCGACCTCCCAGCCCATGTGGGTGACCGGCAGCCCCTGGGAGACGTGCACCTCCTCGGGGCCGGCCCCGAGCCAGACGTCGCCGGCCCCGCTGACCCGTGCGGGGTCGATGCCGTCTGCGGAGGCGGCGACGAACTCCGGGGAGTAGAAGTTGACACCGAGGAAGTCCAGGGGCGTGGACATCGTCTCCAGGTCGCCCTCGCGCACGAAGGAGAAGTCGCTGATCCCGGCCAGGTCGCGCACGACGTCGGCCGGGTAGCGCCCCTTGAGGACGGGGTCGGTGAACAGGCGGTTGCGCACGCCGTCGGCCCGGCGGGCGGCGCGCACGTCCTCGGCGTTGGGGCCGTGGGGGCGGATGACGGCCTGGTTGTGGGCGAGGCCCACACGCACGGGCCCTCCGGTCGAGCGCAGGGCCTGCGCAGCCAGGCCGTGGCCGAGCAGCAGGTGGTGGGTGGCGGCCAGAGCGTCGCCGGCGTCGCGCCGGCCGGGTGCGTGGACCCCCTCGAGGTGGCCGAGGAAGGCCGAGCACCAGGGTTCGTTGACCGTCATCCAGTTGGTGACGCGGTCCCCGAGGGCCTCACCGACGATGCGGGCGTACTCGGCGAAGTGGTGGGCGGTGTCCCGGGCGGGCCAGCCGCCGGCGTCCTCCAGCGCCTGGGGCAGGTCCCAGTGGTAGAGGGTGGCCCAGGGCTGGATCCCGGCCTCCAGGAGGGTGTCCACGAGCCGGTCGTAGAAGTCGATCCCGGCCTGGTTGACCTTGCCGCGGCCCTCGGGGAGCACACGTGGCCAGGCGATGGAGAACCGGTAAGCGCCCAGGTTCAGGTCGCGCATCAGGGCGACGTCGGAGGTGTAGCGGTGGTAGTGGTCGTCGGCCGGGTCGCCGGTGTCGCCGCCCAGGATCTTTCCCGGGACATCGGCGAAGGTGTCCCAGATGCTGCGTCCACGGCCGTCGGCCGTGGTGGCGCCTTCGATCTGGAAGGAAGCGGTGGCCGCTCCCCAGAGGAAATCGTCGGGGAATGCGTTGCTGTCGTTCACTGCTCGGACGCACCTTCCGTCAGGGGGGTTTGGGAGCGCTCCCAACAAAGGAAGCAGACCGCTCCTCCGGTGTCAACAGTCACGGCGGAACGAGGACCGGTGGTGCCGGGGAGGGGCCGGTGGCGGCCGGCCCCTCCCCGGCACCCGGTGGGAAGGCGGATCGGCGTCCCCGCCTCGCGCCACCCGCTCAGGGCACGGGTCAGCGGTTCACCAGGCGGCGCACCAACAGGTCACCCAGGCTCTGCACGATCTGGACGATGGCCACCAGCAGGATGACCGTCGCCCACAGATAGTGGTCGTTGAAGCGTTGGTAACCCTCGCGGATGGCCAGGTCACCCAGACCGCCGCCACCGATCGCCCCGGCCATGGCCGAGTAGGAGATCAGCGTGACCACGGTCATCACCAGGCCGGCGATGAGACCGGCCAGGGCCTCGGGCAGCATCACCTTGCCGACGATGCTGACCTTGCGCGTGCCCATGGCGTGGGCGGCTTCGATCACCCCGCGGTCCACCTCGCGCAGCGAGGTCTCCACCAGACGGGCGAAGAAGGGGACCGCACCGATGCTCAACGGCACGATCGCGGCCGTCGGGCCCAGGGTCGTACCCACGAGCAGGCGGGTCAGCGCCAGCACCGCCACCATCAGGACGATGAAGGGCAGTGAACGCCCGACGTTGACGACGGTGCTCAGCACCGCACGCAGAGCCGGCGCCGGGGTGAGTCCGCCCCGGTCGGTGGTCACCAGCAGCACGCCCAGAGGCAGGCCGAAGAGCACGCTGAAGAAGGAGGCCCACCACACCATGTAGAGGGTGTCCTGGGTGCTCAGCCACAGCTCCGGCCACATGACGGGCCATTCACGGAGGAAGTCCACGACCGGGCCGGCCACGGCCGTGGAGGCCAGAAGCAGATCGGCGGGGTTGGTCATCACTGTCCGGCCTCCTCGACCAGCAGGCCCTGCTGGGTCAGGTAGTCGATCGCCTCGGTCCGGCGATTGCCCATCAGGTCCACACTCAGGCGTCCCACGGACTGCCCGGCGACCTCTTCCACTCCCCCGCCGAGGATGTTGACGTCGACGTCGAAGCGGCGGGTGAGCTCCGACATGAACGGGCGGTCGAAGGAACGCGGATAGGTCACCACAACGGTGTCCGGGCCGCCGTTGTCGGGCAACGGGAAGAGCGATCGGGCCAGCAGGGAACCGGGGGTGCCGATGAGGTCCAGCACCCGGCCCGATTCCAGGAACTCGCCGTCGGCCATGATCGCGGCCGAGTCGCAGATGCGCTTGATGACGTCCATCTCGTGGGTGATGAGCAGGATCGTCAGCCCCAGTTCGTCGCGCAGGCGGCGCAGCAGGACCAAGATCGCCTCGGTGGTCTCGGGGTCCAGCGCCGAGGTCGCCTCGTCGCTGAGCAGGACCTTGGGGTCGGAGGCCAGCGCGCGGGCGATCCCCACACGCTGCTTCTGCCCGCCGGAGAGCTGGGAAGGGTAGGCGCGGGCCTTGTCGCCCAGGCCCACCAGTTCCAGGAGCTCACCGACCTTGGTCCTGCGCTGCGCCCGTCCGACCCCGGCGACCTCCAGCGGGAAGGCCACGTTGCCGGCGACGGTACGCGAGGACAGCAACGCGAAGTGCTGGTGGACCATGCCGATGCGGCGGCGGGCCCCGCGCAGGCCGGTTCCGTGCAGCGATGTCAGTGCCTGGCCGTCGACCTCGACGGTTCCCTGGTCGGGGCGCTCCAGAAGATTCACCGAGCGCAGGAGCGTGCTCTTACCTGCACCGCTCTGGCCCACCACCCCGTAGATCTCGCCGGAACGTACATGCAGGTCGACGCCGTTCAGCGCGGTGACCTGCTTCTTCTTCAACCTGTAGACCTTTTGCAGGCCCACTGCGTCAATCACGGTTTTCCCATCGACATCTCAGCGGTGGCCCCACGGCCCCGGTCCGGGGATCTCGGGGTCGGAGCTCACAGCGTGGGGTTGACGCCCGCACCCGGACGCACGGAGCTGCCGGGAGGGACACCTCTGCGGCGCGCCGTACACACGGCCTCGGCAGGGCTGGTGCGCGACGCGGACGGCTGCGGAGCCGAAGTAGCGAGCTCACCGCCCATGGCGGGGCGGGCTCGGGCAGGCCCGGGACGTTCGCGTTCCGCGTTCGGTCCCGGGTGCTCGTCAGGACGCGCCGCGACAACAGCCGCCGGAGCGCGCGATGGGCGCCGGGGCCGCGTGGGGTGCGATGGTGATGTACCTGAGAGCCTTCACTCGTCCAGACAATCATGAACACATGGGTCACTTCATCTGATCCCGACCACTCATGTGGGTTATTTGTGACACATTGTCCATTTATGTTCTCGGTCGATCCGGCCGCTCCCTCCCCTCCTGGTCCGGCGGAGTGCCTACACTCGGGTGCGTCCCGTGCCCTTCGCCCCGTGCGGGATCACGGGGCGTGCGCACGACCCGCCCGCCGGGGTCCGCAGGCCCTCCGGCAACGACACGGCCCGCGGGCCGAGGGTTCGGGACCGACCCGACGCCGCACCCGCACCACCCCTGCTCCGCCGGGGGCCGGTCGGGCACAAGGAGCGACCACACCGTGCAGTCCGACGACCTCGATCGAGGGTTCGGTCCCCGGGCCGCCCACCCGGACGGGGATCCCTACGCCGACTTCTGGGCGCCCGACCCTCCCAACTGGACCTGGAGTGAACTGGCCTCCTCCGTCCTGTGCGCCCTGAGGGGACCGGGACGCCTACGCGCCGGAGCGCTCGGCGTGACGATGGGCGCTGTGCTGGTCGCCGCACCGCAGGCACCGGTCTCGGCCGCGCTCCCCACGGACGTCGAGAACATGGATACGCTGCGCGACCGTTCCGAGAGTCTGGCTCAGGAGTACGACGGCGAGCTCCGTGACATGGAGGGTGTCATGGAGGAGGCCGAGCGCGCCGAGACGCGGGCCGAGGGCACACGCGAGGAGGTCGAGGAGGCCGAGGAACAGGTGCGCTCGCTGGCCGTGGCCACTTACACCGCCGGCGGCATCGACCCTGCGCTGTCGCTCTTCGTGGAGGCCGAACCGGACGTGGTGATGGACCGCGCGGTGGTCGTCGACTACCTGTCCGGCTCCAACCAGGACAAGATCGACGAACTCGAGCAGGCCCTGGGCCGCGACGAGGTGGCCCGGGAGCACGCCGAGGAGCGCCTGGCCACGGCCGAGGAGGACCTGGAAGAGCTGGAGGACCGACGCGACGAGGTCCACCGGCTCATCGCCGACCACCCCGATCAGCCCATGGAGCCGCCGGACAACATCACCCCGCGCACGGAGCAGATGCGCGACCTCGGCATCGAGAAGTTCGGACGCGGCAACGACGTGGGCGGTGTCGGCTGCTTCCGCGAGGACGGCGGCTGGGTCGTGGGAGAGCACCCCAAGGGGCGTGCCTGCGACTTCATGCTCAACGGCAACGGCCGGATGCCGAGCCAGGAGCAGATCGACCGCGGCTGGGAGATCGCCGAGTGGGCGCGGGACAACTCCGACGACCTCGGGGTCATGTACGTCATCTACCGCCAGCAGATCTGGGACGTACGGCGCGGCGACACCGGCTGGCGTGACATGGCCGATCGGGGCAGCATCACCGAGAACCACTTCGATCACGTGCACATCTCGATGTTCTGACGGAACGGTGTTCCCGGTTGGCCGCTTCCGGCCAACCCACCGACACCTCTTCACCCTTCCCGGTGAAATGGACACGGACAGTGAGAACAGCGCCGCTCCCGACGCCCCGCCGTCGCGGGATCGAACAGGGTTCAATATCGCGGTTCCATTACTTGTACAGCCGTTCGTGCATCACGATTTAATTACGCCAATCCCGCCATTCGGGATGAATGGCACAAATAGGCGACGTTTTTGCCATCTGTCCTGGTCCGGCCACCCCGAGGGCGCACCTCGGCGTTAGGATGCTGACGTCCCGGGACACCTGCCCGATCCCGGCCTGCGGTCGATCCGCCGGTCAGCGGGTGCTCGGCGACCGGGCCCTGGGTTTCGGGGACCACCCCGTCCATCATCGGATCACCGAGGGCCCCGTGGTGTGCGCCCTCGACCCGTCCCCCACACCGGCCTCTCGCCCATGGACGTGGAGGACGCGGAATCCCGTGGAACCAATAGGCGGGCCCACACATCCCACACAAGACGGCGAGACAGTCATCACCGGTCACAGCGATACCGGGCGAGGGGAGCCATGAGCGATAACGGACCTCACAACCAGCCACCGCAGAACCCCTACGGTGGCGGTGAGTACGGTGAGGGGCAGCCGCCTTACGGCCCGCCCCCAGGTGGCGACCCCAGCGGTGGGCATCCCCCCATGCCCCCGGGCCCGCACGGCGGGATGCCCGGACAACCCGGGTACGGGACCGGTGGACAACCCGGCTACGGTCCGCAGGGTCCTGTCGGCCAACCGATGTACGGGGGCGGCCAACCTCCCTACGGCGGTCCGGGCGGCCCCGTCCCGCCACCGCAGAACGGCGGGGGCAAGGGAGGCAGCAAGGCCAGTCTCTGGGTCGTCCTGGGCGGCGGTGCGGTCATCATCGTCCTGGTGGTCGCGGTGATCGTCACCCTGATCAACAAGAACGGGACCGGCGAGGTCTCCGCGGAGCCCAGCGAGGAGTCGGCGGAGTCCACCACCGAATCCGACCAGGCCGACGACACCGGCGGGGACGAGGAGGACGAAGGGACCGAGGGCACCACCGAGGCCTCCGGCGAGGCCCCCTACAGCGTGCCGACGGAGCCCTGCGAAGCCTTCACCTCCGACGTGGAGAGCAACTTCCTCCTCACCGATGAGGGCAACAAGTCGGTGCAGGACAACACCTCGAGCTGCTCCAGCAGGATGTCCGACCCGCCCGAGGGCAACGACTCCGAGTCCTACGGAGCCCTCGAACTCACCTACTCCGTGCCCTACAGCAACAGCGAGTCCGAGGCCGAGGCCGCGGTGGAGTACGAGCGCGGGGTCGAGGAGGTCCTCGGCCAGTCCGACTACAGCCTCTACCTCGACGAGGTCACCGAGGAGAGCGAGGTCGACCTGGGAGACGAGTCCTACTTCGTCGTCAACGGCTACGACTTCGCCGGTGAGGACATCCCCGTGGCCACACTCCTGGTGCGCACGGCCAACCTCAACCTCCGGCTGGAGTACCAGCTCCACAGCGCCTACGACCAGGACGCAGAGCTGGACGACTACACGATGCCCGAGGACGTCCAGGACATGATGGTCGCCGCCGGCGAGGACGCTCTCGCCCAGGTCGGCAGCTGACCCGGAACACACGACACGGAGGGGCCGCGACAGCTCACTGTCACGGCCCCTCTCACGTGTACCGGGTCCCGTGCCACCGGGCACGGGACCGCAGAACTCAGCCCAGGTCGGCCCGCACCCGGCGTGCGGCCTCCACCATGTTGCGCAGGGACTGCTCCACCTCGGTGTAGCCGCGGGTCTTCAGACCGCAGTCCGGGTTGACCCACAGGTGCCCGGCGTCGACGTGGTCGACCGCCAGCCGCAGGGAGGCCTCCACCTCGTCCGCCGAGGGCACCCGGGGTGAGTGGATGTCGTACACGCCCGGCCCGATGGAGCGGCGGTAGCCCCGCTCGCCCAGGTCACGGACGAGTTCCATCCGAGAGCGCGCCGCCTCCACACTCGTGACGTCGGCGTCCAGGGCCTCGATCCCGTCCACGACCGTGCCGAACTCCGAGTAGCACATGTGCGTGTGGATCGTCGTGGTGGGTGCGACCCCGGACGTGGCCAGCCGGAAGGACTCCACCGCCCAGTCCAGGTAGGCCTGCTGCTGCTCCTCGCGCAGCGGCAGCAGCTCGCGCAGGGCCGCCTCGTCCACCTGGATGTGGCGGATACCGGCGCGTTCCAGGTCGGCGACCTCGTCCCGCAGGGCCAGCCCCACTTGGCGGGCGGTGTCCGCCAGTGGCTGGTCGGTGCGCACGAACGACCACGCCAGCATCGTCACCGGGCCGGTGAGCATGCCCTTGACCGGCTTGTCGGTACGCGACTGGGCGTAGGTGATCCACTCGACCGTCATCGGATCGGGGCGTGAGACGTCCCCGTACAGGATGGGCGGGCGCACGCACCGCGAACCGTAGGACTGCACCCAGCCGTTCTGTGTGGTGGCGTAGCCCTCCAACTGTTCGGCGAAGTACTGGACCATGTCGTTGCGCTCGGGTTCGCCGTGCACGAGCACGTCCAGCCCGATCTCTTCCTGCAACGCGATGACCCGGTCGATCTCCTTGCGCAGCAGCGCCTCGTACTCCTCGGTGGGCAGCTCACCGCGACGGTGCGCGGCGCGGGCCCTGCGCAGTTCCGGGGTCTGCGGGAACGAACCGATGGTCGTGGTGGTCAGGGACCTGCCGGAGGTGCCACGCTCCTCGGGGCGCCGGGTGGCGTCCGGTCCCAGGGCCTCCAGGCGGGCCCGCACACGGGTGTCGGTGAAGGTGGGGATCTCCGCGCCGTCCCCGGGCTTCTCGGCGTCCGTGCCCTGGGACAGGGCGCGGCCCAGCAGCGCGGCCTCCTCGGCCTTCTGCTTGGCGAAGGCCAGGGCCCCGCGCAGCTTCGGGTCGAGGCCGTTCTCGGCGTCCAGGTCGATGGGCACGTGCAGGAGCGAGCAGGAGGTACTCACCGTCAGCTCGTCGGTGAGGCCGAGGACGGTCCCCAGCCTGGCCAGGGTGGCGGGCACGTCGGTACGCCAGACGTTGCGGCCCTCGACCACGCCGGCCACCAGACGGGTGGATCCGAGACCGGAGACCTTGACCAGGTCCTCCACACCCTCGTCGTCGGTGACCAGGTCCAGGCCCACGGCCTCGACCGGGGACCCCTTGAGTACACGCAGTGCTTCCGCGCCGATGGAACCGAAGTAGGTCGACACCAGCATCGACGGGCGTTCGGTCACCCCGCCCAAGTTGCGGTAGACACGTTCGAGTTCGGCCGAGCGGGCCCGGCCCTCGTCGGTGGCCAGGATCGGTTCGTCGAGCTGGACCTCGGTGGCACCCGCAGCGGCCAGGTCACCCAGCAGCTGGGCGTAGGCCTCCACGAGCTGGTCGAGCAGCTCCAGGGGCTGCCACCCCTCGGGCGCTTCCTCGGCCGCCTTGGACAGGAGCAGGAACGTGAGGGGGCCGATCAGGACCGGACGGGTGTGGTGCCCGGCGGCCCGGGCCTCGCGGAACTCCGCGACGGGCTTGTCCCCGACCAGTCGCGGGCGCACGTTCGGTGACAGTTCGGGCACCAGGTAGTGGTAGTTCGTATCGAACCACTTGGTCATCTCCAGCGGCGGGGCACCCTGCTCACCACGGGCCATTGCGAAGTAGCGGCGCAGGTACTCCTGGCGGTCCTCGGCCGCAGCGGGCGAGGTGAACCGGGACGGGACCAGGTCGAACAGGACCGCCGTGTCCAGGACACCGTCGTAGAAGGAAAAGGTGTTGGAGGGCAGGTCGTCGACCCCGGCCTCCCGGAGCTGGTCGAGCGCGCCCGCGCGCAGGTCGGCGGCGACAGCGTCCAGTTCCCGGGCGGTCACGGTGCCGTCCCAGTAGCCCTCCTCGGCGCGCTTGAGCTCACGCCGCGGACCGATCCTCGGGTAGCCGTGCACCGTCGAACGCACCGACGGCACGGATGAGGTCGTGTTGCTGCTCATGAAAGCTTCTCTCCCTCGTCGAAAGCCGGGTACCGGCCACGAGGAAGCGACAGCGGACACGTGGGGCGCACACGCGATCCCTGTGGGGAACACACGCCGCACCACCGTCCGTCGGCCCTCCCTCGAGGCTCGGGACCACCGGTGGCGCGTCCGCGCCACCGGGTGGAGGCAGGTCTTCGGACTCATGGGCGTGTCCGGTGCCGAGCACCGAACGGCCTACCGGCCGCCGCTTCCCGGTTCCCGCGCCCTGTCGGGCCGTTCCCCAGTGCTGTTGACGGCTTTCGTTCCCATACACCGCTGCGGGGCAGTCCCGGATTCACACCGGGTTCCCTCTTGCGACACACGGGGTTCCCGAAATATCGGCTCCGCCGACGTGGGAACACCGTGTGTACCTTCCACGGCTGCGAGTATAGACAGACCCCCCGACAGCCCCTACAACCCGGTGTGTGCAAATCCCCGCCCGAGCCGCCTCTCCCCGCGGTCGGGCCGCGCGCCGAGAAGCGAGCGTCGCGCGCGGGAGATGTTCCCCCGCCCCAGCGCACGCAGGACAAAGAACGTGGAGTTTTACCTGGTGAACAAGCGGTCTCTTCCGAACATGGCCCCCGACCGCCCCCTCGCCACCGCCGCGCTGGCCCTCGCGGTTCTCCTGGGACTACTGATCATGGCGACCCGACCGCCGGGCCTGCTCACGGCCGACAGTGCCCAGAGCTCCGACGAACCCTCCGGGGACGAGGAGGTGACCCTCCCTCCGGCCGAGGGTGAGCCCGACGGCCAGACGGTCGTCGACCCCGGCTCGGTCTCGGGGTTGCAGGAGGAGGAACTCTCCTACGACGGCCCGGTGGACACGTCGGTGACCTATCCGGCTCTGCCCCGCGCCGAACCGCTGACCGAGTACCTGGAGGGACGGCTCTCCGACGAGGTGGCCGCGTTCGACCACGCCAATCCCGGGGCCGACTCCTACCGTGCCGACTGGAACCTGACCGCCGCCCGGCAGGGCCTGGTCGGGGTGCGGTTCGTGGCCACGGAGAGCGACTCCGAGGGGGAAAGCGAGCGCTTCTCCACCTACTGGTACGACACCGGACAGGGGCAGGTGCACGGATCCACGCACCTGCTCGACGGGCAGGAGGCGTTGACGGCCCTCAACACACTGGTGCGTGAAGAGTTGGGTGAGGACGCCCACACCTCGGGGATGTACCCGATCTCGGCCCTGTACGACTCGATCGGGTTCAATCCCGACGGCGACCTGGTCGTGGAGTTCGACACCGGCCAGGTGGCCCCGGCCTCCCAGGGCCGCACGCACGCCGTGCTCGACCACTCCGAGGTCGAACCGCTGCTGTCGGAGCTGGGCAACCGGGTGCACGAGGCCGCGACGGTGGGTGTGGACACCTTCGAGATCGCCGAAGCCCCCGACACCGGCAGGGACGACTCCCTCGGCCCCGCTCCCGGCACCATCCTCCCCGACGACGGCAGTGTGGACTGCACGGACACCGGGACCACCTGCGTGGCCCTGACTTTCGACGACGGCCCCGGCGGCGGCACACCGCAGCTGCTCGACACCCTCGGCCGACACGACGCCCGAGCGACCTTCTTCGTCACCGGCCACCCCGTGCAGGAGCACCCCGAGACCCTGCGCCGCGCCTACGCGGAGGGGCACGAGATCGCCAATCACACCCTCAACCACCCGGACCTGACCTCCATCGGCGCCGACGACGCCACCATGGACCTCAGCTCCACCCAGGCGCTGGTGCTGCGTGAGACCGGCTACGAGATGGACCTCATGCGTCCTCCCTACGGCGCGACCGACGGTGGTGTGGCGGCCGTGTCCGAGGAGATGGGTCTGGCCCAGATCCTGTGGAGCGTGGACACCAACGACTGGCTCCACCGGGACGCGGAGAAGGTCGCCGACACGGCGCTGGAGGGGGCCGATGACGGCGCGATCATCCTCATGCACGACATCCACTCCACGACGATCACCGCAGCGGAGGAGATCGTCCAGGAGTTGGAATCGCGCGGGGTCGAGATGGTCACCGTGTCCCAGCTCCTCGGTTCCACGGAGCCCGGGGAGCGTTACACGGACGGTGTCCCCGAGGAAGGGGACCAGGAGGACGCTGACGAGGGTGCTGACGCCAGTGACGGGTGAGTCGGCGGCGCGGGCGACACTCGGGCATTTGACCACATGTGGACAGGTCCCGGGGCGGCGTGACCGGGTCCACTATGTTGCTGCCAGCAGCCGTGCCAGCGCCCCCTCCGAAGGATGAGGAGTCCGGTTTTGTCGTCGACCAGAGCCCACCAGAACAAGGCCGTGCCCGAGCCCGGACGTCGGGTGGCACTGCCCTGGCTGCCCGGTGTGACCGCCATGGTCCTGCTGATGCCCTTGGCCGGGTGCGGTGTCGGGGGCTCGGCGTCGGGCGATCCCGACGCCATGGCGGTCCTGGTCGACGGCACCGGGGAGGACTCCGGCTCCACCGACCACGAGGGGGTGACGGTGCGGACCGGGGACGCCGACTCCTTCGATGACCACCCGTACATCCCCGGAGGGGTGGACATTTCCGTGGCCTACCCCGAGTTCGAGGGGGCCGAGCCCTTCTCCGAGGGGCTGGCCGAGCGGGTCGACACCGAGGTGGCGGACTTCCGCGCCGGGACCCGCGACCCGGTGGCGCTGACCGTCGACTGGCAGATCACCGCCGCGGCCCCCGACGTGCTGGGCGTGCGCCTGGTACGCACCGAGGAGGACATGCACGGCCTCCGGGAGGGTTACAGCACCCACTGGTACGACGCCGCGTCCGGACACACCGCCTACTCCACGGAGCTGCTGGCCGACCAGGAGGCGCTGGAGACCGTCAACGGCCTGGTACGCGACCAGCTGGCCGACGACGGGGACGTGGACACCGCGACCCTGCACCCGGTGCTGCGCACCTACGACTCCATGGGGTTCAACGACGCCGGCGAGCTGGTCGTGGAGTTCGACGACGGCCACCTCTCCCCCGTCGTGGAAGGGCACGTCCCCTCCTCCGAACCGGGGCGCAAGACCGCGGTACTGGACGCCGAGGAGGTCGACCCGCTCCTGTCCGACCTGGGGCAGCGGGCCCGGGAGGCCTCGCTCTCGGACGAGGAACAGGTCACCGTGGCCGCGGCCGGTCCCGAAGCCGGGGAGCCGGGGCCCGTGCCCGGTGTGGTCAGCGCCCAGGACCCGGACGTGGACTGCTACGAGGACGGCACACGCTGTATCGCGTTGACCTTCGACGACGGGCCGCACGAACACACACCGGAGCTGCTGGACCTGCTGTCGGAGGAGGACGTGACGGCCTCCTTCTTCCTCAACGGGAACCCGGCCCTGTCCCGGCCCGGAACGATCCGGCACATCTACGCCGAGGGACACGAGGTCGCCAGCCACAACGACCTGCACGAGAACATGCCCGAGGAGTTCGACGAGGAAGAGCTGCCCGCGCAGGTCGCGGCGGTGAGTTCGATGGTGCGGCGCCAGACCGGGCACTCCGTGGAACTGTTCCGCCCGCCCTTCGGGGCCGGCTCGGAGGCTGTACTGGAGGAGATCGGCGAGCAGGGCATGGCCGAGATCCTGTGGAACGTGGACAGCGACGACTGGCAGGACGTGCCCACCGAGCAGATCGTGGCCAACGTGGTCTCCGGGGCCGCGCCGAACACGATCGTGCTCCTGCACGACCCGCTGGAGACGACGATGGAAGCCGTACCGCAGATCATCGAGGAGCTGAGGGCCCTGGACTACGAGTTCGTGTCGGTCTCCCAGGCGCTCGGCGGCGCGGAGGCCGGCGAGAGCTACCCGCCCGGGGGGCTGGGAGCGCCCGCGCCCTGAGCCGGTCCGGTCCCGGGCAGAACGCGCCCCCGTGCGCTCGTACCGCACACGGGGGCGGGGCCGCGGCCGGTGCCGGCCGCGGCGCGGGTGGCGCGGTGTGCCCGTGCGCGGGTCAGTGCGCCGGGGCCGGCTCCTTCGGGGCCGTCCCGTCGACGTCGGCGCCGACCGCCTCGGCCACCGACCGGTAGCCCGCCGAGCGCACCAGCTGCGCGAGCCCCCGGTGCAGGCGGCGCGGCCACAGCGGCCCCCCGTAGATCAGGCCCGTGTACCCCTGCACGAGGGTGGCCCCGGCACGGATGCGCGCCCAGGCGTCGTCGGCGGTCTCGATCCCGCCGACCGCGACGAGGGTGAGTCGGTCGCCCACGCGCTCGCGCAGGCGGCGCAGCACCTCCAGGGAACGTTCCTTGAGCGGCGCCCCGGAGAGCCCGCCCGCCCCGAGTTCGGCCACTGCATCGGGGTCGGTGTCCAGTCCTTCACGGGAGATCGTGGTGTTGGCGGCGATGATCCCGGCGAGGTTCTCCGAGAGCGCGAGGTCGGCGACGGCGTCGATGTCCTCGTCGGCCAGGTCCGGTGCGATCTTGACCAACAGCGGCAGCTCGGCGTACCCGGCCCCGGCCAGCGCCTCACGCACCGAACGCAGCAGCGGACGAAGCTGTTCCACGCTCTGCAGGTCGCGCAGGCCCGGGGTGTTGGGCGAGCTGACGTTGACCACCATGTAGTCGGCGTACTCGGCCAACCGGTGGGCGCTGAGCGCGTAGTCGGCCGGGGCCTCCTCCTCGGGGGTGACCTTGGTCCTGCCGATGTTGACGCCCAGCAGGGGACGCGGGCCCTGCATGTGGTGCAGGCGTTCGGCCACCAGAGCCGAACCCTCGTTGTTGAAGCCCATGCGGTTGAGGATCGCGCGGTCCTGGACCAGACGGAACAGGCGCGGCTTCGGGTTCCCGGTCTGGGGGTGGGCGGTGACGGTACCGATCTCCACGAACCCGAACCCGAGCGCGGCCAGCCCCTGCGGGCCCTCCGCGTTCTTGTCGAAGCCGGCGGCCAGCCCCAGCGGCCCGGGGAACTCCCGTCCGAGCGCGTGCACGGTCAGTTCCGGTTCGCCGGGGCCCAGGAGTCTCTGCATGGCGGGGGCGACCCCGGGGACGGCGGTGGCCGCACGCAGCGCCGTGAAGCCGACGTGGTGGATGGTCTCCGCGTCCAGGTGGCGCAGGGCCGAGCGGAAGAGAATCTGGTAGAACACGCTCATCCGTTTCCGTCGCCCTCGCGCTCGGCGAGGAAGCGTTCGAGTTCGGCGCCGAGTTCATCGGCGGTGGGCAACCCTGCCTCGTCGTCGGCCAGGGGCAGGACCGTGCGGTCCCCGGGGTCGTCTCTCCGCGAAGTCATGATGTCGTCGTACTGGCGCTCGAGGTTGGCCACGACACGCTGGATCTCCTCCGACTCGGCGACCTGCTCCGCGATCTCCACGTCGGTGGTTCCGGCGGCCTCCTCCAACTGGTCGGTGGGCAGGGCCAGACCGGTGGCGCCCGCCACGAACCCCATGGCGGCCACGGCCGCGTGCGGGTACTGGGACTGGGCCAGGTAACTGGGCACGTGGACCTCGTAGCCCACGAAGTCGTGGCCGCTCCCGCCGAAGCGGTACTCCAGCATCGCGCTCACGCTCGCGGGCACCTCGACCCGGCCGATCCACGGGGTGTGCCCGGAGACGAGCTCCTCCCGGGTGGCGTGCGGGGTCACGGTGATCGGACGCGTGTGCGGCACCGCCATCGGCACCCCGCTCGCGCTCACCGTGAGCGTGACGCCGAAGTGCTCCACGAGCTGCTGCACGGCTGCGCCGAAAGCCCCCCACTCCAGGTCGGGTTCGGGGCCGTACAGCACCAGGAACGGCTGTCGCTCGAGGTCGTGGAACCGGTACAGGGCGATCTTGGGAGGGGTGTACTCGGTCCAGGTGTTCTCGACGAAGGTCATCTTCGGGCGGCGGGACCGGTAGTCGACGAGGCGGTCGGTGTCGAAGGTCGCGACCTCTTCGCCGCTGAGGGCGTCGAAGAGGGCCGTGGACATCTGGGTTCCGGTCTGTCCCGCGTCCACGAAGCCGTCCAAGCAGACCAGCATCGCCAGACCTTTGACGTCATCGAAACCGGGATGGATCTCGTACAGATCTGCTGGGTCACGCACCGGGTACTCGTCTCCACATCTGGTCGGGGAGGCAGGGGGATGGCCACCGTGGGGCGGAACCGGGGCCCTCGGGCGTTCCTGCCCTGCTCGTCCACAATACCGGCCCCGTGTCCCGGTACGGATCGGCCCGGAACACCCCGGGTGCGGGGGCGACGGACCGAGTACCGGCCGGGGTCGGGGGCCTGTACCGGGCCCCGTTCGGTGGCAACACGCATCACTGAGGCGCTTGTTCCCGCCCGCGCCCCGCGGCCCCGTACTCGCTCCGATGTGTACGGGCCGGGCCCCCTCGTGCGGCACGGGCCGGGGCGGCGGGCGGTCTGCGGTCCGAGCACCCGCGGGCGCGCGATCGGAGGTGTGCGCGCCCGCGGGAGGGGTCAGCGCATCTCGGCCACGCGCATCGCGCGCAGGCGGTTGAGGACCGCGGCGACCTCCGCGCGGCGCGGCAGTGTGTAGTCGCCGCCGAAGTCCTGGCCCAGCAGGGTGACCCCGTGCTCGGCCAGCTCCTGGTCGAGGGAGTCCAGCGCCTCACGCAGGGTGCGCTCGCCGTTCAGGTGTCGGCCCTGGACCAGTCGGCGCAGGGCCAGTCCGGCGCCGATGATCTGCCCCGGGTCGACGAACTGTTCGACCCCGCGCACATCGACGTCGCTCTCGCCGAAGGTGAGCACGTCCATGTCGCGGCGCTTGATGCGGCTCCGGCCCTTGTTGCCGCTGTCGTCGACCGAACCGGGGTCGACCACCCGGGCACGCGGCAGGCGGAACTCGGCGTCCTCGCGCTCGTGCGCGAGCTCGGAGGCCTGATCGGTGACGTCGTGCGGGTGGTAGGCGTCGAGCATGATCACCTGGTCGGCGACGTCGAAGTAGTCTCCGCTGCCACCCATGACCAGGACGGTGGAGACCTTGTGCTCGCGGTTGAGCGGGCGCACCAGGTCGATGAAGGGCACCAGGGGTTCACGGTCACCGTGGACCAGGCGCTGCATCCGTTCGTCCCGGATCATGAGGTTGGTGGCCGTGGAGTCCTCGTCCACGAGCAGTGTGCTCGCACCGCTCTCCACGGCCTCGCAGATGTTGGCGGCCTGGGAGGTCGACCCCGAGGCGTTCTCGGTACGGAAGTCGCTGGTGTCGGCCCCTGTGGGCAGGTTGCGCACGAACGGGCTCACGTCGGTGCGCTCGACCCCGCGTCCTTCTTCCGCCCGGATCTTGACCGCGTCCGGCCGGGTGACCACGAGCTCGCGCCCGTCGCCCGGAACGTGGTCGTAGACGCCGCGTTCCAGGGCGTGCAGCAACGTGGACTTGCCGTGGAAACCGCCGCCGACGATGAGCGTGATGCCCTCGGCCACACCCATACCGGTGATGGTGCCCCGGTGGGGCAGGTCGACGCTCACGCGCAGGGACTCCGGGGAGTCGAAGGGCACCGCGCCGTCCCGCATCGGTTCGTCGCTGATACCGCTGCGCCGGGGCAGGATCGCGCCGTCGGCCACGAAGGCGACCAGGTCGAGCCCGGCGAGCTGGTCGCGCAGGGCGACGGTGTCCGCGACGCTGTCGGCGAAGGCGACCGCCTCCTTCTGGTCGATCTCGTCCCAGTCGAGGTCGTCCACCAGATCGGGCAGGGTCCGGCACAGTTCCCGCTCGGCGGAGCGCCCGTCGATGCGGCGGCCGTGACCGGGCATGTTGAGGCCGATACGCAGGTCGATCCCGCCCCCCTCGGTGACCTGCAGGGAGGAACGGGCGATGACCTCCTGTCCGCCGGTGTCGATCTTGAGCAACGACCCGCGCAGTTGCTTGCGGGCCCGCCGGCCGAGGTAGTCGGCCGTGGCCCTGCGCCGGACCGGGTCCTTCCAGGCGCTCTCGGGGATGCCCGCGTCGGAGCGCAGCACCCGGATGCGCGACGGCGGCGCGAACGGGTCGGCCTGGACCCGCTGAACGGTCAGGGTGAAGTCGCCGAAGTCCCAGTCGCCCTTGAGGGACTTGTAGCGCCCGTATGAGGCGCCGTCCATCTTGAGCAGCTCCTGTGACAGGCGTGCGTCGTCGCGGACCCCGCGGATCGGCTCGGGCTCGGGCTTGCGGCCCTTGCCGCCGCCTCCGCCGCCGTGTCGGCGTCCTCCGCCGTGCCGTTCCGCCATCGGTTCCCCCTCGGGTCGGTTCGCTGTTCCGCCCAGGTTAGGACCTCGGACGGGCCCGCGCAGAACGCCTGTGGACAGTGGTTCCCCGCCGCTTCGGCGGCAGCTCCGGGAGGGGCCGTGCGTGTGTGCCGGGGGCAGCGGCGGTGTACTCCCCGGGGAGGGCGGACCGGCCCCGCTGTGGTCGGGGAGGCGGGGGCCGGTCCGCACCGGCCTCGTCGACCCGTCGGCGGGGGCCGCGGTGGGGGCGCGATCCCTCCCCGGGAGGGGGAAGGGAGGCATCGCGGCCGCACTCCACCGGGGCCGCGCCCGCGCGGCCGTCGGGGCCGAGGCCGGCCCCGTGCACCGGGCTCTCGGGGGTCACGCTCGAACGCTCCGGCGCCGGCGGGCAGGGACCGGGCCGACCCGGGGCACCCGCACAGAACGGGGCCGGGCCCCTCGCGTTCCCCTCGAGGGGAGAGGCGGTGCACAACCCTTTTCTACAGGAAGTCCGGGGAACGCGTGGGAAAATCGGGGAAGAGCGTCCCTTCCGTTCGGAACGGGGATTGCACGCCCGCCGTTCCCCGAGATCCGCACACGGAAATCTCGCGTTCCCCCTCGGTAGGACCCGGAGAAATTGTTGAAGAATTGACTTTCGGGGGCCGTGTGTATCGGCCCGGCGGGGGCGGAACGGAAATGCGGGGGTCCCGGACACGGGGACCTCCGCGGACGCCCCGGGCGTTCAACGCAGGGCGGCCCGGAGTGCGGAGTCGTGCTCGTCGGCCGGCGGGTCGGCCAGACCTCCGACGAAGACCGCGACGATCTGGCCGCCGTTCTCCCGTACGTCGGCCAGGACCTCGCGCCAGTGGTGCAGGTTGGGGTGGGCCAGCTCGGTGCACGCCTCGGCGGGGCTCAGCTCGCCCACGGCCGCCTCCAGCTGCCCGACCGACATCGGGTGGGAGTACGTGCCACGGGTGTGTCCGGTCACGCGCGCCAGGACGACCGCGGGGAGGTAGTTGCCGTTCTGGTTGACGCGGGTGAACTCGGTGGTCCCTTCCCGGTACACCCCGACCCCGTAGGCGGCGGGTCGGCGCCAGTCGTGGTGGCTCTCCTCCATCCGCTCCCGGGCGGCGGCGATCTTCTCCTTGGTGTCCCACTGTTCCATCGGGGTCTCCTCTCCGGACCGTGTTCGGTCGGTACTCGTGGTGTTCGTCGGACAGCTCCCCGGCCCTGGTCGGCGGGGACCGGGCCCGTGGCGCCGCCCGCCGGTGCCCCTCGAAGGCCACCTGCTGCGAGGGACCACCCGGTCAGGGGCTCCAGGACGCAGTACCGGCCGAAGAGTCGGAGGACGTCTGCTGGACATCGAGGTGGCCGGTGGCCACTGTCACGGCGTCACCGCCGATGAGGACCCGGTCTCCACGCAGGCGCAGATGCAGGTCCCCGCCGCGGCGGGAGGCCTGGTACGCAAGGAACCCGGTCCGCCCGAGGCGTTCGCCCCAGAAGGGGGCGAGCACGGTGTGGGCCGCGCCGGTGACCGGGTCCTCGGGCACACCCATGCTCGGCGCGAAGAAACGCGAAACGAGGTCGTGGGGCCCCTCTCCACGGGCGGTCACGATGACCCCGCGTACAGGCAGTGCGCGGATCGCCTCGGGGTCGGGGGCCAAGGAGCGCACGGTGTCCTCGTCGGCCAGTTCCACGAGCAGGTCGTCGTTGCCGCCGATACCGGTCCACAGGGGCCGGGCACCGAGGGCATCGGCGAGCCCGTCGGGGGCGGGAACCGCGCTCGCGGGGCGTGCCGGAAAATCCATCCACAGCCTGCCGTCGTGGTGTTCGACGGTCAGGATCCCGCTGCGCGTGGTGAAGCGGTACGGGGCCGGTTCCCCGAGTTCGGCCAGCGCGTGGGAGGTGGCCAGGGTCGCGTGGCCGCACAGGTCGATCTCGGCGACGGGGGTGAACCAACGCAGCTCGAACTCGGCGTCCTGTTCTCCGACACGGCGCGCGAAGGCGGTCTCGGAGAGGTTGAACTCGGCCGCGATCCCCTGGGCCCAGGCCTCGGGGTAGGGGTCCTCGAGGACGAGGACGGCGGCGGGGTTGCCCGCCAGGGGACGGTCGGTGAACGCGTCGACCACGCGGTACTCAGGCATGTTCTCAGGTTAGGCATCCCGAGGGAGCGGTCCTTCCAGGTGCGGCTCGTCGAGGATGAACATGGTCTGGGTGCTCTTGACCTCGGGAATGCGCTGGAGGCGTTCGAGGACGAAGGTGCGCAGGGCCGCGGCGTCGGTCACTCTCACCAGGAGGAGCAGGTCCACGTCGCCGGAGACCAGGGCGGCGTGGTCGACCTCGGGAATGTCGCGCAGATAACAGCGGAACCTCTCCCAGGAGTGCTGTTCGATACGCACCGACACGTACGCGGACAGCGCCGTCCCGTACTTCTCGGGATCGACCACGGCGGTGAACCCACGGATGACGCCCTGGTTGCGCAGGCGCTCCAGGCGGGAGTAGGCGTTGGCGCGGGAGATGTGGGCGCGCTCGGCGACGGCCCGGATGGACATGCGCCCGTCGGCCCGCAGGAGGTCGATGATGCTCCGGTCTATGTCGTCCAGGCGTACGGCCATGTGTCTTACCTCATACCGTCCGCATGGTGGGCGCGGTGGATGTTTGGGGGCGGGGGCGGTCGTACTGAACAGTTCGTCCAGCATTGGGACTGTGATCTCGACAATATGGGGTTATTCACTTCATATTCAAGACATGGAGTTCCTCGCCGGGGACTCCGCGGCCCTCCGGTCCCTCCTGCCGGGCCGTCCGGGGTCCCCGGCACTGGGCTCCGCCCACCAGGCCACGGTGTCGGCCTCGAAGGACGGCTCCGGCCCCGGGGGGCGGCAACGGCGCCGTCCGCACCGACCCGGGTCCGGTCCTCCCGTCCGCCGGGGACGGAGCACCGCACCGGGGACGCGTACTCGGCGTGCCCGAGGGGCGGGTGGGGCGCCCGGGTCAACGGCGATCCGCGCCCCGCCCCTCCACAGCCGTGCCGGCCACGGGTGGGCCGGCGGCACCGGACCGGGTTCCCCTCGGCTCCGCAGGGCCCGACACGACGGAGGGGGCGTGGTCACCATCGACCACGCCCCCTCCGGCCTGGGCCCACCGGCCCCGTGTGGGAGCCGTTCCCGCCGCTCCAGCGGGGGAACAACCGGCTTCTCGGACTCCTGCGGGAGCATGCTCGGTGGACACTCGGGAAGGTCCGCCGCGCAGGCCCCTGGGGAAGTGGCGGGCCCGGGAAGCGGTGGTGGTTCAGTTGCCCCTACCGCCGCGGAACCGGTCCAGCAGGGAGCCGAAGCCGTGCTTGCCCTCGCTGTCGGACATGAGTCCCTTGCCGTCGGTGTCGGCATCGCCGGCGTGGGCGCCGGCAGGACGGCGGAACCATGCGAAGCCCATCGCGAGCAGGATCGCGGGGATGATCGCCAGGACCAGGATGCCGCCGCCGGCGAGTCCGCCGTCGGCCCCGGTGAGCTGGAAACCGGAGACGTCGTTGGCCGCGGTCTCGGCGGTGACCCCGTTCTCCTCCTCTTCCTCGGGCCCGCCCCCGTCCTCGGCGGGGGGAGCGGACTCCTCGGTGCTCTTCTCCCCCTCGGAGGCCTCGTCCTCGGTGTCCTCCTCCTCGGAGCCCTCGGAGTCCTGCTCCTCGTCGCTCCCCTCCCCGGTGCCCTCGCTCCGTGCACCCTCGTCGGCCGCCTCCTCCTCGGAGCTCTCGTCCTCGAGCTTGTCCTCGGGGATCTCGGAGACGGCGTCCTCGCACTTGTTCCCGGGCTGCTGGAAGGGGTGCGGCGCGCCCTCCTGTCCCGCGCCGTCACCCCACTCGGTGATGTAGTACTCCACGTCGTAGAGGTGACCGTTGCCGCCCGTGACGACGTAGTTCTCCGCGTCCCAGGTCTGTCCGGTCAGTTCGGCGAAGGTCTTGCCATCGAGGTCCAGCAGGATGTCGCAGTCGTTGGAGGGGTGCCCGGGACCCCGGTCGCCGATGAAGAACTCGGCCGTCTGTCCCTCGTACTCGATGTAACCCTTGGTTCCCAGGGGCCAGCTGGGACTGGAGAAAAGGCCCTTCTGCATCGGCTCGCCGCTCGCGGGGAGTCCGGTGTCGCCCTGCATCCCGGAACCGTCGTCCCAGAAATAGGTCGCGTCGACTTTGCCGTGCTGGATGGGTGTGTCGTTCTCGTTGCTCATGAGGTGAAGGCCAGGTTGACGACAGGGCCGAGAAGACCGTGGACACGGCACACCCGGGACAGGACACAACACGGGTGTGGAAAGCACCTGGACCGGGTGCCGTGACGTGGGATCCGCGTCGCTGGCTGCGGACGGCGGGCGGGGGCGGGACATGATGCGCGCCGGATGTTTCCGACGGTCCTCCGGCTCAGGCGCGTGGGATGCGCGTGGCCGACCCCCGTGGGGTCTGAACTCCCTTGGGACGCTCGGGGACGTTCAAGGGCTCGGCATCGGTTCATCAAAAGACCAATAACGAACCGATCACGAGGGACCCTAACCCACCTTTTCGTAAAGCGTGTACAGGCATGGGAGTAAAATGACTCGGCGTGTTTGGCCACACACGGGGAGAAATGACGACACCCGCATCCATGAACAACGGAACCCCCTGATCAGGGGGTTCCGCCTACCGTGGCCCCTCGCCCCGCGGGCCGTTCGTGGCACTCGTCATAGGGCACAGGATCCCTTGACAGGGACTGAAATTCCCCCTGAAGAGGGAAACGTGTCACAATCCGCCGTGATTCGTACGACCCCGGAACGCAAAAGAAAGGTAGCGCGGGGTCGTCTCCCACGGAACGGTCAGGTCACCTGCGAACGCGCACGGAAACGTTCCTGGCGCCACTCCCCCTCGCGCACGACCTCCACCAGGGCCTGACCGGCGTCGAAGACCTCGGTGTAGGACAGGTACAGGGGTGTGAACCCGAAGCGCATCACGTCGGGCGCGCGGAAGTCCCCGATGACCCCGCGCGCGATGAGGGCCTGCACGATCGCGTACCCGGCCCCCTCCTCCGGTTCCACGAGAGAGACCTGGCTGCCGCGCCGGTCGTGTTCGGAAGGGGTCAGCGACCCCAGACCCGCCTCGGCCGCCCGGGACAGGAACAGGTCGGTCAGGGCCAGGCTCTTGGTGCGCACCTGCTCCAGGTCGGCCCCGGACCACACCTCCAGGCTCGCCTCCAAGGCCGCGTCGGCCACCAGCGGCTGCGAGCCGCTGAGAAAACGTGAGACCCCGGGAGCCGGTTCGTAACCGGGGGCGAAGTCGAAGGGGCGCGCATGCCCGTGCCAGCCGCTCAGGGGCTGGTCGGCGCGGGCGTGGTGGCGCCGGGCTGCGTACAGGAACGCGGGGGCCCCGGGGCCGGCGTTGAGGTACTTGTAGGTGCACCCGACCGCGAAGTCTGCCCCGCTGCCCGACAGGTCCACCGGGACGGCTCCGGCGCTGTGGCACAGGTCCCAGACCACGAGCGCCCCGTGCTCGTGGGCCAGGCGGGTCGTCCCGGCCATGTCGCGCAGGACACCGGTGCGGTAGTCGACGTGGCTGAGCAACAGGACCGCGACATCGCCCCGGGCCAGCTCTGCGGCCAGTTCGGGGCCGTCGGGATCCACCCGGCGCTGGGTGGCGCCGGTCAGACCCGCGGCCCCCTCCGTGACGTAGAGGTCGGTGGGGAAGTTGCCGGCCTCGCCCAGCACCACGTCGCGCTCGGACATGCGCAGGGCCGCCACAACGGTCTTGAACAGGTTGGCGGAGGTGCCGTCCCCGACCACGACCTCGTCGGTGCCCGCGCCGACCAGGGGCGCGATCGCGGCGCCCAGGGTCCGGGGTTTGTCCCACCACCCGGCATCGTTCCAACTGCGGACCAGGCCCTGGCCCCACTCGCGTTCGACCAGGTCGGCCACTCTGGCGGGGGCCGTGCGCGGCAGGGCGCCCAGGGAGTTGCCGTCGAGGTAGATCACACCTTCGGGCAGGACGAACTGCTCGCGCATGGGGGCCAGCGGGTCGGCGGCGTCGAGCGCGGCGCACTCCTGGCGGGTGGTGGGGATCATCGGTCCTGCTTCCTGGCGTCGGGACGGGCGGATCGGTGTGCGCGGCCGCCCCGGCCACTGTGCCGTCCGGGGCGTGCGGCGGTCCTCAGAGAGTGTCGCGCAGGCGCCACAGTTCGGGGAAGACGTCCTTCTCGGCATTGCGGGCCAGCCAGGTGAGGCCGTTGGACCCGCCGCTCCCGGGTTTGCCGCCCATCGTGCGCTTGACGGCCATGAGGTGGCGGTGGCGCCACCGGGTGACCCGTTCGGCCACGTCCATCAGCGCCTCGGCCAGGAGCAACAGTTCGTTGTCGTCGCGTTCGTCGGCGTAGACACGGGCCCAGGCCTCGACGACGCCGGGGGCCTCCTCGTAGGGCCGTGTCCAGTCACGGTCGACCGCCTCGTCGGGCACGGGCAGGCCGCGGCGGGCCAGCAGGCGCAGGGCCGCATCGTAGAGGCCGGGGCTTTCCAGCACGGCGGTCAACCGCTCGGCGACCCGCGGCATGCCCTTGTGCGGGCGCACCATGGGACCGGACTTGTTGCCCAGAAGGAACTCCAGGTGGCGGTAGGTGTAGGACTGGAAACCCGAGGCCTCGCCGAAGGCGTCGCGGAACCGGTTGAACTGCGTCGGTGTCATGTCGGCGAGCAGGTCCCAGGAGCCGGTCAGCACGTCCTGGGCGTTGCGGGAGCGACGCAGCCAGGCCAGCGCACCGGGCACGTCGTCGGCCTCCAGGGCGTCGCGTGCGGCCTCCCAGTGTTCGGCCACCAGGGTGAAGAGCAGCTCCATGACCTGCGTGGTGAGGATGAACGCCGACTCGGCCGGTTCGTCGGTACGTGGACGCTTGAGGCCGAGCAGAGTGTCCACACCCACATAGTCCACGTAAGGGGTGGCGCGTTCGAAGTCCAGGGAGGGTGCACCTTCCTCGGGCCGTTCCCCCGGTTCCCGGTCCTGGGCCGTCTCCTGCTGCGGAGAGTACGGACACTGCTGCGCGGTGGTGGACATGGCGGCCCCCTCGTCGACGAACGTCTTCGGACAGGTCACATGATCGAACAACCGACACCACTCACGGAATGGGCACGGGCGCCCCGATCCGGCTCTTGGCCTAGGATTCACAAGGCGAAGAGCTCATCGACCTTGGGAACGCAAAGCATGACCCCACCACTGCACACGCCGCTGGACGGTCTCGACCGGCGGATCCTCGCCGAGCTCCAGAACGACGGGCGGCTCTCCTTCAACGAGTTGTCCCGCCGGGTGAACCTGTCCGCGCCGGCCGTGGCCGACAGGGTGCGGCGCCTGACCGACCGCGGGGTCATCACCGGTTACCACGCACACATCGACCCGGCCGCCGCCGGGCTCCCGGTGACCGCGCTGGTCCGGATGGAGTGCTTCGGTGCGCACTGCCTGCTGCGTGAACGCTCCTCACTGGGGATGCCGGAGATCCTGCAGGTGCACCGGGTCACCGGCGACGACTGCTGCGTCCTGCTCATCGCGGTGCGGTCCATGGAGCACTTCGAGGAGATCATCGACCGCCTGGCCGAGCACGGGCGCCCCTCCAGCACGATGGTCCTGTCCAGCCCGGTGCCCTGGCGTCCGGTGCTCGTCCCGGAGGCCTCATGAGCATCGTCGTGGACACACCCCTGTGGCCGGGTCCACGCGGTTGGCTGTTCGCCCATCTGGCCAGTGACACCTCCTACGAGGAACTGCACACCTTCGCCCGGCAGTTGGGCCTGGACCCGCGCGCCTTCGACCGCGACCACTACGATCTGCCCGAACACCTGCACGCGCGGGCCCTGCGGATGGGCGCCGAGCACGTCCCGCCGCGGGAGCTGGTGGCACGCCTGCGCGCGGCGGGGCTGCGCCGCCCCAAGGCCGTCCTCAGTACTTCGGGCGGGCGTCCCCGCTGAGGCGGTCCGCCTCGGCCCGCATGTTGGCCCGGGCGCTCCCTTCCCAGTGGGTGCGCCCGAAACGGGTGTGGAAGAGGTGGGGCCGCTCCAGCAGCGCCTCCAACAACCGCAGGCGAGCGGTCCGGAAGGTCTGGTCGGGCAGGTAGGCGTACTCGGCCCGCACCGCCGCGATGTACTCCAAGTAGTTCTCGGGATCGGCGGCCAGGATCGACAGGTCGGCGTCGCACACGACCGCACCGTCGGGGTCGTCCTCCCCGGGCCGGTGCGGGGCGATGAGTCCGACCAGGCGCACGATCTCGTCGATCCGCTCGCGCGAGTGCCCCACGAGGGAGAGGAGCCGTTCGGCGACCACGGCGCTCTCCTGCTCGTCTGTGCCGGCCCGGCCGTCGTGGACGGCTCCGTGGAACCACATCGCGTACCGCACCAGGGCGATGTCCTCGGCCTCGTGCCCGATCTCCTCCACCGCGTCCAAGGTCTGCCACAGGTGTGTGAGCGTGTAGTAACGGCGGTGGGGCTCGCTCCAACGTCCCAGGAGTTCCTCGCACGCCGCACGCGCCTCGGGTGTGGTCCCCGCGAGGTCGAACCAGGAAGCTCTCAGGAGCCCCATCTTCTCGTTCTCGGCGAAATCGTCGGCGCCGTGTGAACCGTGGGAGCTGACCATGCCACCAGTGTTCCCCACGCAACCGTGTTTTTCGAGGTGGCCCTACCATGGGACGGTTCTTCTCCTCCCCCCCCCGAGAGCCCGCCTCCCCCACCGCGGCGTGCCGCCGTCGGGGAGTATCACGCAGAACCGCCGTCGAGAGCGAGAACGAGGAGCGTATGTCACCCCTGGAAACCCTGCGGCGCATGCATCGGATCGCAGGGTGGCCGCTGCTGACGGCCACGTTCCTGGCGCGTCTGCCCGTCTCGATGTCACTGATCGGGTTGTTGACCCTGGTCACCGTCCGGACCGGGAGTGTGGCGACGGCGGGCCTGCTCAGCGGGGTGTTCGCGATGGGCCAGGCGGCCGGCGGCCCGGTCATCGCCCGTTTCGCCGACCGGTACGGACAGCGTCACCCGGTGCTGGTGATGTCGCTGGTGGACGCGGTCCTGATGGCGGTGCTGGTGTTCGCGGTGAACGCCGCAGCTCCCCTGCCCGTCCTCCTGCTCCTGGCGGTCCTGGCCGGGGTCTGCCTACCGCAGGTGGGACCGATGGCACGTACACGGTGGGTCGGGTTGATCGACAGCGGGCCGGGCCGGGGACTGGAGCGCGAACGTTCGGTCGGCGCGGCCATGTCGGTGGAGGGTGTGCTCGACGAGGCCGCTTTCGTACTCGGGCCGGCTCTGGTGGGTGTACTCACCGTGACCCTGTCGCCCTCGGCGAGTGTTCTGGGCGCCGCGGTGCTCATCGGTGTGTTCGGGGCGGTCTTCGCCCTGCACCCCACGGCGCCCACCGGCAGCACGCCGTCGGTGGGCCGGGGCGGCCGGGTGATCACACCCGCGCTGGTGGTTCTGGCGGTCCCCATGTTCGCCCAGGGGTTGTTCTTCGGCGGGATGTCGACGGGGGTGACCGCCTTCGCGTCCGCCTCCGGGTACGGCGACCTGTCGGGGCTGATGTATGCGGTGATGGGCACCAGCAGCGCCGTGGGCGGGCTGCTCATGGCCTCGGTCCCGGTGACGTTCGCGCTGACAGCTCGGGTGCGCTGGGCCGCTGGAGCCCTGTTCGTGCTGACCCTGCCCCTGTACCTGCCGCACACCGCCGTGACCCTGGCGGCGGCGATGTTCGTGCTGGGGTGGGTGATCGGCCCGCACATCGTGAGCCTGTTCGGTCTGGTAGAGCGCTCGGCCCCGCACGCGCGTATGTCCCAGGCGATGTCGGTGGTGCTCAGCTGCCTGATCCTGGGACAGGCGCTGGGATCGATGGCCGCCGGGTCGCTCGCCGACCTCCTCGGCCACCAGGGCGCCTTCGCCCTGGCGACCGCGGGCGGGCTGGTCTCGCTCGCCACGACCACGCTGGTCATGCGCGCACGCTGGTACCGGCGCAGCGGATCCGTGCCCGCGGCCGTCACGGACACCGGCCCCGCATGAGGGCCGGGCCCGCCGGGCCGGGTCAGGGCGTGTCGGAACCCACGAGCTCGAAACGCACGTCGCGCTCGGAGAGCTCCTGCACCGCCGAGGAGGGCAACCGGTTGTCGGTGACGATGAGGTCGAACTCCTCCAGGCTCGCGACCCGGAAGGTGCCGAACTTGCCGTACTTGGTGCTGTCGACCACCAGGACACTCTTGGAGGAGATGCGCAGCAGCTCCTGCTTGGCGATCACCTTGGCCTCGGACGGGGTCGTCGACCCGCGCTCTGCATCCCAGGAGCTGCTCGCTATGAAGGCCAGGTCGACGTTGACCTGGCGCAGGAACTCGGCGGTGAAACGCCCCACCGAGGAGTGGTCGGAGTGCGAGACCAGGCCACCGGTGTGGATGAGCTCGATGCCCGGGTACTCCATGAGGTGGCCGACCACGTTGAAGTCGCTGGTGATGACGGTCAGTCCCACCTTGTCGGTCAGCAGCGGCACCATCTGCAGTGTGGTGGTGCCCGCGTCCAGGTAGATCGTGAAGTTCTCCCGGACCAGATCGGCGGCCGTGCGTGCGATGCTGCGCTTGGCCGGGACCTCCAACTGGGCCTTGGCCATGTAGGAGGGTTCGCTCTTGAGCCGGGCCGCCAGGCGCACGCCGCCGGTCACCGACAGGACCTTGCCGTCGTTCTCCAAGGACTGGATATCGCGCCGCACCGTCATGTGGGACACGGACAGCATCGAGGTGAGCTCGTTGATACTCAGCACGTGCCGCTCCTGGAGGAGCTTGAGGATGTGCTCTCGTCGCTGATCCGGGATCATCGTTCGCCTCACGGTCGGGGGCCGGCCAAGGGCGCCGTGTTCTCACGACACCCGTTAACAGAGTTTCCCAGCTCGGGACCACCGGACCGAGCACTGGGGGCGTGAGTCCTCTCGCACTCCCCGGTAGCGCTCGCCACCCACGAGGGTCACCGAGCAGGGCCGAGACGCCGTTCTTCTCGTTTGCACCACGTACGGGCGCACTTTTTGCGACCCTTGTGAACATGACGCTGTCCATCGCACTACGCGGAGACACCGCAAGACACCCGGGCAACACACTTCCGGCCCTGCGCTCAGCCTTGCGCGCAGGGGCCGACCTGGTCAAGGTCGACGTCCATCTGACCCGTGACGACTATCCGGTGCTGGTGGACGACCGCCTGGTCGCTGCCCCCGACACCGCACCACGGCCCGTGGACGAGATGTCTCTGGCGGAGCTGGCCGCGACGCGCCGGGACGTGGAGAGTCGTGCCCCCACTCTCATGGAAGCCCTGGCCGAGTTCCGCGCCCAGGAGGTACCCCACCTGCTCGTGGAGGCCACGTCTCCCCGGGCGGCGTTGGCCGCCGACACGCTGCTGCGTGAGCGCGGGTTCGCCGATCAGCTGGTCTTCACCGGCCCCTACGAGGCCCTGGACGCCCTGCGCGGCCGGAGCGGCCGGGCGCGCCTGCTCATGCCCTGGGAACAGTCCGGGCTGCCGCCCGACGACGTCGTGCGCGCCCTGCGTCCCGATTTCCTCGGGATCCACCATTCCTTGCTCACCCGGGACCTGATCAACCAGATGCACGGGACCGGTCTCGGTGTCGCCGCGTGGGCTGCCGACGATTTCACGGAGATGGCACGGCTGGTGGGGATGGGGGTGGACGCGGTGGCCACCGACCAGGTGGGGGAACTGGTCCCCATCGCCCGTGGGAACCGGGAAGAGCCCCAGACGGAACCGGCCTGATCGGGCGTTCTCCCGTACACCCTTCTTCGGCGGGTTCTGTGGTTCCGCCCGGGCCCGCGACCGTTCGGGAACATCCTCGAGAACGTTTGCCCGTGCGGCACCGTGCGTACCCGGAACCCCGCGTCACCCTGCCCCGCGGCGCACCGAGCGAAGAGACAGCCACCCATGACCGCCGACCTGTCCCCGGACGACCTCCGAACCACCGATTCCGTGCTCGACTGCGCGGCCCGCCTGTTCGCGGAGCACGGTCCGCGCTCTCTCGCACTGCCGACACTGACCCACCGGATCGCCGAGGAGAGCGGGGCCGACCACCACACCCTGAGCCGGGCCTTCCCGACCCGCTGGGACCTGGCCCGTGCGGTGGTGCTGCGTGCCGTCCGGGAACGGGTCGAGAGCCTGCTCGCGGCCGACCGGCCCTGGGCCCCGGCCGCCGAACGGGTCTGCGCGTTCGTGCGGCACCACGTGCTGATCTCCTGGAAAAACCGGTCCGCCCTCGAGCTCGCCCGTGTTCTGCTGCCGTCCCTGCGGGCGGCCGACCCCGAGCGCTACCGCGAGATCGCCCTGCTCCACCGCGACTACCGCGACCATGTGCGCGCGATCATCGAGGACGGGGTGCGCGAGGGCGTTTTCCACGTGGACTCGGTGGAGCTCGCCACCCGTTCGGTACTCAGTACCTGCGATTCCCTGGAGTGGTACGAACCCGACGATGATCTGCGACTCGACGACCTCGCCGGTGTCTACGCCGACCTCGTCCTGCACCACCAGCTCGGCCATCCGCGCTGACCCGGCCGGGGCCGCGGAGACCGGCGCCGGGGCAGCGGCCGGCGCCGTGCGCACCGGGACCGGGGGCGGGCCGCACACCGGCTTCAACCGATGAGCTGGGCCAGGTTCACCGACTCGGCCAACGCCTCCATACCGGCATCACCGGGGTGGAGGTGGTCGCCGGAGTCGTACTCGGGCAACAAACGCCTCGGCTCCTCCGGGTCCCGCAGTACCCGGTCGAAGTCCCACACCGCGTCGAAGACCGAGTCGGGGTCGCGGCCCTGGTCACGTATCCAGGAGTTGACGTACTGCCGTCCCCTCTCCACCTCATCGGTGCACCGCAGTTCACCCCTGCACGGCCCCAGCGTCGCCACGAACACGCGCATCCCGTGCTCACGTGCCCGGTGACCCACCGCGTTCAGACCCTCCACGACCTCCGCGGGGCCCGTGCCCCACCGCAGATCGTTGATCCCGGCCCACACCACCAGTGTCTCGGCACCGGCCTGGGAGTAGGCGTCCCTGGGGGCCCGGTGCGTCAGAGCCACACCCGTGGAGTTCCTGGAGACGCCCTCGCCCGGGTACCCGTCGCTCACCACGTGGTTGCCGCCGATCCCCGCGTTGACCACACCGGGGTTGGGCACCCCTTCCTGCGCGGCCAGCCGACGGCTGAGCGCGTCGGGCCAGCGGGCGTGCGCGTCGCGGGTGGTACGTACGCCGTCCGTGATGGAGTCGCCCAGCGTGACGATCGCCCCAGGGCCTTCCATCACCTCCACGCCGGTCAGGAACGGCCACTGGTACAGGCGCTCGGTGAAGGGGGCGCCCGAGGTGTCCCGGGTCCGGTCTCCCCCGCCCGCGACCGTGGCGTAGTTGGTGTCGACGGCCGCGTAGTGCACCGGTGCCGACGAGACCTCCTCGGGCAGATACAGACTCACGGCGATGTCGCTGTGCGGGGGCAAGGTGATCTCGACCGGGTCGCTGAAGACCTGCCCGCCCGCGGGGACGGCGGTCTCGCTCTCACCCCCGAACTCGAGCGGGACCGTGGCTCCCCGCACGCCGGCGCCCTCGTCGCGCAGGGCGATGGAGGCCGCGCCGATCCGCACCGACTCGTGGGCGAAGGTGTTCGCCAGCCGGATACGGACGTTGCTGCCGCCGGTCGTGGTACGCGCTGCCAGACGCACCGTCTGGTCCTCCCACGGGCCGACCTCGACGTAACTGGAGGTCGAGCGGCCCCACGTGGCCGTCCACGGGTGATCGGCGGACCGCCCTCCCATCGCGAAGACGTGCATGCGGGCGGACTCGTCGTGTACCCGCGGCAGGACCACGTGGGCGACCTCGCGGTCGGGGTCGACCGGGACCGTGCGGGCGTACATGCGCACCGCGCCGATCTGGCTGGGTTCTTCCTGGTCCTCGGCGTTGGCGTAGGGCAGGTTGAGCGCGGCATCGCCGGCCGGTCCCTCGTTCCAGTCGGGGACCTCGACGTCGAAGGTGTCCTCGCTCCGGTCGGTGTAGACGATGCGGCCCCGCCCCTGTGCACCGGTGGGCGCACCGTCGGTGCGGGTGGCGGTGGTCAGGAAGGTCATGCTGCTGTAGAGGTCCCCGGGGACCGAGACCCGCTGCCCGTCGGAGATCAGGTGGTCGGGCCGTCCGGGACCGTAGTCGGGCAGTCGCATCTGCGTACCCAGCACGGTGACCGGGACCCCCGGACGCCATCCGGCCGCAGCCAGGGCCTCGGCGGGGAAACTGTTGCCCTCACCGTCGAAGTCACCGGTGGGTGCGCCCACACGGGAGATACCGAACTCGTCGAGGTGCTCCTCGAAGGGGTGGGAGCGGGGCATCGGCGCTTCAGCCACCTCCGCCGGGTTCTGCGTCCCGCTGTCACGGGTGGCCACGACGAGCAGCCCGACCACGAGCACGAGAACGAGCGCCCCCGTCAGGATCCTGGTGGGAGGGTGCTCCCACATCCGTCGCCACGTACCGGCCCGTACCGGCCCGCGTGCCTCGCCGCCGTTCACCAATCACTTCCCCCGGCTCTCGGGTCCTCCACACATGTGTCGGACGGCCTCGGCGGACCGGAAGTTGCCGAGAGATGCAACACCTCGCCCGTCGGCCGTTCCCCGTCGCGAGCGCCCCGCCGTCGGTGCTCGCGACGGTCCGCCCGGGCTCCGCCGTGTTCCCGGACGGCCGGGCACGGGTGGAGCGGGCTCCCGCGGGAAGGGGTCCACAGCTGCATCCAGCCCTCCACCTCGAACGCTCCCGGCCGTCACCGTCCCGCTGCTGTCCGTCCCCGCCGATGATCGTGGGTGCCCGCCGGGTCCCGCCCGGACGGCCACCGGTCGGACACGGACCGGTACGGCGACGAAGTGTGGGGGATCGTGCCCACGCGGAAGGGCGTTCCGACCGCGTCGGGCGGCACAGGGAGATTGCCGCGTTCCACCGGACCGGGGTGCACCGGTCCGTTCCCGTTCACGGCATCGGCCCGGGGACCGGCACAGTCGCGGTCTCTGTGGCTGTACGGTGGCGCGTCTGTGCGGTGTGCCGGGCTCGGGCCCCGGCCACTCACCCGTCCACCGGAACGGGGCAGGCGGGACGGGGACGCTCCGCTCCCCGAAGAGGGTACGCCACAATCACCCAGGACCGACAAGTCGCCCATTGCGGGGAACGAAGCACTACCGGCCCGGGCCCGTACCCGGACATCTCCGGCGTGGATTCAACGTGGCCACCCAGCCGGAGCACGGGCCTCGGTGTACCGGACGGAACAGAAAGCACAACAATTCGACCGCTCCCGCGGAGGTCCGATTCCGCACAGACGCCACCGAAGGGCACGGAAAAGACGCACCCGAAAAACACGAACAAGGCACCGAAGTTCTCAGCTTCGGAGGGTTTCGCCTGTTCAAGGGGGTAGGCCGGGCGGGGCTCGAACCCGCGACCCAAGGATTATGAGTCCTCTGCTCTGACCGACTGAGCTACCGGCCCGCCGTGGAAGGCGAAGTCATCCTAACAGGGTGCGTCCGGCGTTCCCCGCCGTAAATCCGTTGTGGAGAGACGGCACCCGGAGCTCGGCACGCCCTTGTCCGGACCTCGGTCCCGGCCCGCGCGCGACTGCGGTCTAGGGTGGTGAAGTGCGGCGCGCGCCTGGCCTGACCCCAGCGGGACGGCACCCGACGCCGCGTCGAACCCGTTGGTAACATCTCGGGTCGCACAACGTCGTCAGGAGATCCACTTCATGTCCAAAGCACCCGTCAACGTCACCGTCACCGGCGCCGCCGGCCAGATCGGCTACGCCCTGCTCTTCCGGATCGCTTCCGGTCAGCTCCTCGGCGCCGACACCCCGGTGAAGCTGCGCCTGCTGGAGATCCCGCAGGCGGTCAAGGCCGCCGAGGGCACCGCGATGGAGCTGGACGACTGCGCCTTCCCCCTGCTGCAGGGCATCGACATCTTCGACGACGCCGGCCAGGCCTTCCAGGGCGCCAACGTGGGTCTTCTCGTGGGTGCGCGCCCCCGCGGCAAGGGCATGGAGCGCGGTGACCTGCTCGAGGCCAACGGCGGCATCTTCAAGCCCCAGGGCGAGGCCATCAACGCCGGAGCAGCGGACGACATCCGCGTGCTGGCCGTGGGCAACCCCGCCAACACCAACGCCCTCATCACGCAGAACCATGCCCCCGACGTCCCGGCCGAGCGCTTCAACGCCATGACCCGCCTGGACCACAACCGCGCGCTGACCCAGCTCGCCAAGAAGCTGAACGTGTCGATCAACGACATCAAGAAGCTCACGATCTGGGGCAACCACTCCGCCACCCAGTACCCCGACATCTTCCACGCCGAGGTCGGTGGCAAGAACGCCGCCAAGGCCGTCAACGACCAGGCCTGGATCGAGGACGACTTCATCCCGACCGTCGCCAAGCGCGGCGCCGCGATCATCGAGGCCCGGGGCGCCTCCTCGGCCGCCTCCGCCGCCAACGCCGCCATCGACCACGTCCACGACTGGGTCAACGGCACCCCCGAGGGCGACTGGACCTCCGCGGCCGTCCCGTCCGACGGTTCCTACGGAGTGCCCGAGGGCCTCATCTCCTCCTTCCCGGCCGTGTCCAGGAACGGCGCGTGGGAGATCGTGCAGGGACTGGAGATCGACGAGTTCTCCCGCGGGCGCATCGACGCCTCCGTCCGGGAGCTCTCCGAGGAGCGCGACACCGTCCGCGGACTCGGCCTGGTCAAGTGACCGGCAGGTAGGCGGAACACGCACGAGCGCACCGCAGTGGGCACGTCCTCGGCAGGGGACGTGCCCACTGTCGTCCCCGACCGCGTCACGAAGTGGGTGCTGGAGCAGGCAGTATGGAATACGTGAGTCTCATTGATGCGCTTCCGGCCGAACCAGAACCCGATTCCCTCTACGAGGCGTTCGCCCTGTGGGCCGAGGAGCGGGGCCTCACCCTCTATCCCCACCAGGAAGAGGCCCTCATCGAGGTCGTCTCCGAGGCCAACGTCATCCTGAACACCCCGACCGGCTCGGGCAAGAGCATGGTCGCCACCGGCGCCCTGTTCGCCGCGCTGGCCCGGGACGAGTGCGCTTTCTACACCGCCCCCATCAAAGCGCTGGTCTCGGAGAAGTTCTTCGACCTGTGCAAGATCTTCGGTACCGAGAACGTCGGCATGATGACCGGCGACGCCAGCGTCAACGCCGATGCGCCCATCGTGTGCTGCACGGCGGAGGTCCTGGCCCAGATCGCCCTGGCCGAGGGCAAGGACGCCGACATCAACACCGTCGTCATGGACGAGTTCCACTTCTACGCCGAGCCCGACCGCGGCTGGGCGTGGCAGGTGCCGCTGTTGGAGATGCCACAGGCGCAGTTCCTCCTGATGTCGGCCACGCTCGGCGACGTGAGCCGGTTCGAGGAGGACCTCACAGCGCGGACCGGGCGTTCGACCGCGGTGGTCTCCTCCGCGGAGCGCCCCGTACCGCTGTACTACGACTACCGGGCCACCCCGCTGCACGAGACACTCGAGGACCTGCTGGGAAACGGCGAGGCCCCGGTCTACATCGTGCACTTCACCCAGGCACAGGCGGTCGAACGCGCCCAGTCGCTGACCAGCATCAACATGTGCACCAAGGAGGAGAAGGCGAGGATCGCCGAGGAGATCGGCGCCTTCCGCTTCACCACGAAGTTCGGGCGCAACCTGTCGCGGTACGTGCGCCACGGCATCGGGGTGCACCACGCGGGCATGCTGCCCAAGTACCGCCGTCTGGTGGAACGCCTGGCCCAGGCGGGTCTGCTCAAGGTCATCTGCGGCACCGACACCCTCGGTGTGGGCGTGAACGTACCCATCCGCACCGTGCTGTTCACAGCGCTGAGCAAGTACGACGGCGTGCGGGTGCGGCGGCTGCGGGCGCGTGAGTTCCACCAGATCGCCGGGCGCGCGGGCCGGGCCGGCTACGACACCGTCGGCAACGTGGTCGTCCAGGCGCCCGAGCACGTCATCGAGAACGAGAAGGCGCTGGCCAAGGCGGGCGACGACACGAAGAAGCGCCGCAAGGTCGTGCGTAAGAAGGCACCGGACGGCTTCGTGGCCTGGGACGAGGCGACCTTCGGCAAACTCGTGGAGGCCGAGCCCGAGCCGCTGAACTCCCGGTTCAAGGTCAGCAACGCGATGCTGCTCAGTGTCATCGCCCGCCCCGGCAACTGCTTCACCGCGATGAAGCACCTGCTCACCCAGAACCACGACGACCGCAAGACACAGCGCCGCCACATCAGCGAGGCGATCGCGATCTACCGGTCGCTGCTGGACGGCGGCATCGTGGAGACGTTGGAGGAACCGGACGAGCTGGGCCGCACCGCACGCCTGACCGTGGACCTGCAGGCCGACTTCGCGCTCAACCAACCGTTGTCGACCTTTGCACTGGCCGCCCTGGAGCTGCTGGACGCGCAGTCCCCGACCTACGCCCTGGACGTGCTCAGCGTCGTGGAGTCCACCCTCGACGACCCCCGCAAGATCCTGGGCGCCCAGCTCAACAAGGCCCGGGGCGAAGAGGTCGCGCGGATGAAGGCCGACGGCATCGAGTACGAGGAGCGCATGGAGCGGTTGGAGGAGGTCGAGTACCCCAAGCCGCTCGTGGAGCTGTTGGACCATGCCTACGAGGTCTACCGCCAGGGGCACCCGTGGGTGGGTGACCACCCGCTCCAGCCCAAGTCGGTGGTGCGCGACATGTTCGAGCGGGCGATGACCTTCACCGAGTACGTGGGCCACTACGACCTGGCGCGCTCGGAGGGCCTGGTGCTGCGCTACCTGGCCGGGGCGTACAAGGCTCTGAACCAGACCGTGCCCGACGACGCCAAGACCGAGGAACTGCGCGACCTCATCGAGTGGTTGGGCGAACTGGTGCGCCAGGTCGACTCCAGCTTGCTCGACGAGTGGGAGCAGCTCACCAACCCCGACCCCGAGGCGGCCGACGAGTCGGAAGGGGGCGAGGAGCCGGAGGATCGGGTGCGTCCGGTGACCGCCAACACCCGGGCCTTCCGCATCATGGTGCGCAACGACATGTTCCGCCGGGTGGAGCTGGCCGCCCGCGGCGCCCACACGGAGCTGAGCAAGCTCGAGCCCGAGGGCGAGTGGGACGCCGAGGACTGGGAAGAGGCGCTGGACGCCTACTTCGAGGACCACGACGTCATCGGTATCGGCCCGGACGCGCGCGGTCCGGGCCTGCTCCGGATCGAGGAGGGCGAGGGCGTGTGGAAGGTCCGCCAGACCCTGGCCGATCCCGAGGGCCACCACGACTGGGGCATCGACGCCGAGGTGGACCTGGCTGCCTCCGACGCCGAGGGCCGTGCGGTCGTGCGGGTACTGGACCTCAACCGGCTGTGAGAGTGCTGCGGGGTGCGGCCGGGACGTGGGCCCGGCCCGCACCCCGCGCGTGTGCGTTCCCCTCGTCGGTGGTCAGCCCGTGCCCAGCAGGTGGGCATTGGCTGCGCGCACGCCCCCGGCCAGATCGGGACGTTCGATGACGGTGCGGCCGGCCGCACGCAGGCGTTCGGCGCCCTCGCAGTCGACGAACAGTTCCGGCTCCCTCCAGGCGAAGACCACCCGTGGCAGGGGTGTGGCCAGGATCAGGGTGCTGCACGCGCGGGGGCGTGAGGAACGGGAACTGCACGGCTCCAGCGAGGAGTAGATCGTGGCCCCGGCCAGGTGTGGATCCTCCGGCCGGATCCCGCGCAGAGCCGCCTCCTCGGCGTGGTCGTGCGGGTCGTCCCGGCGCGAGTACCCCTGCCCGAGCACCGTGCCGCCGGCGGCGACCACGACAGCGCCCACGGAGAAAGCGGTCCTCGAGGGCGGGCAGTGCCCGGAGAGTTCGACGGTGTACCGCAGCCAGAACGCGTCTGCTTCGCCTCTGCGGGGGACGGGTCCCGCTCGATCACTCAATTCTGTGCCTTCAAGCAGTAGCGCAGTACGGCGATGTCGCCCAGGGAACGGGTATCGACCAGGCTCATGGGCGCGTCGGGATTGTAGGGGTAGGCGCCCGGCATGACGAAGTTCGGGGCCCCCTCGTCCCCGATGAAGAAGGGCGCCACGGCCAGACGCAGTTCGTCGGCCAGGCCGGAGGTCAGGAACATCGTGTGCACGTGGCCCCCGCCCTCCACGACGAGCCGTTCGACCCCGCGGGCGGCCAGGTCGGCCAGGATCGCCCCGACGGTCGGCGGGTCCCCGGCGTCGACCACCTCGGCCGGCGGGTCCTGGGAGGGGCGGGCGGCCAGGCGTTCCTTCGCCGAGGAGACGCCGTCACCTCCTGTGTAGACCACGGCCCCCGCGTCACCGGTGGAGAACAGGCGCGCCCCGGGGTCGATGTCACCGGTGCGGGTGATCACGGCCTTGACGAGGTGTTCGGTGCGTCCCTGGTCTCGGCGGCGCTCGCGCCAGAGCTGCGAGCGCACGAGCAGACGCGGGTCGTCGGCGCGCACGGTCCCGGCACCGACGAGGATCGCGTCGCAGCCGGCGCGGAGTTCGTCGATCTCGGCGAAGTCGGCCTCGTTGGACAGGCGCAGCCGCTCGGGTGTGGTGTCGTCGATGCGGCCGTCGACCGAAGCCGCACAGCTCAGGATGGTGTAGGGACGCTCCATACCACCAGGCTAGCGGGGCCGTGAGCGCCCCGGCGCACACGTGGTCCCGTGTGGCGCGGCCCCGTTCCCGGGAAGTTTTTCGGAACCGTCCACCTTCTCTTCTCGTGCACACCGGGCCCATTACCAGCGACTCCGCGGCAAAAAACGAGCAATTGCTTTACGTCGAGTATTTTCCTGTTCCTGGCATCGGGCACCGGAAATCGGACTCCGGGGCTCCGAGGGGATGCTCCCCTCCCCTCGGAGCCCCGCCCCTCGCCTCGCTCGAGCCCCTGCCACCCCAGTGTTCGCAGGCACACCGGAGGAGAAACCACCCATAAGGGACATTCAACTTATACGCCTTGACGCATCAGAGGCACACCCAACACAGACGGGAAAACACGCCACGGACAGAGGTTCGCATGATTTCCCTCAACAATCTTTCCTCTTGTGTTAACAACCTCGACCACGATGAATATAATCCAGTGGTCGAACATGTTTCCCCACCTCATGACAAGAGGACGGCGATGCCTCGTTTCACCTCTCCCGATTTCCTGAAGCCGACCGGGGGAACACACGCACGGGCCGAACCACCGCCCATGGTGGACCTGAGCCGTCCCACGCCGGCCCGGCTCACGTCCTTCCACCTCGGGGGCAAGGACCACTTCGACGTCGACCGCGACCTGGCCCTGCGTGCCGACAGGGCCGCACACGGCTTCAAGGACCTCGTCCTGGGTGAGCGGGCCTTCCTCCAGCGCGCAGTGCGCCATCTGGCCCAGGACCACGGCATCGAGCAGTTCCTGCAGCTCGGCTCCGGCCTGCCCACGCCCGGCGACCCCCATCAGATCGCCCGCGAGGTGCTCCCCGGCGCCCGTGTCCTCTACGTCAGCGACGACCCCGCCGTGGTCGCCCACAACCGGGCCATGCTCACCGACGGCGAGACCACCACCGTGGTGCACGGCTCCCCCGCCCGTCCCGAGGAACTGCTGCACGAGCCGGAACTGCGCCGGTTCCTCGACCTGGACCGTCCCGTGGGCCTGTTGCTGGCCGGCGCCCTGTCCCACGTGCACGACAGGGACGACCCCGCCCGCTGCACCGCGGTACTGCGCCAGGCCCTGCCCCCCGGCAGTCGTCTGGCCCTGAGCCACTTCTGCCGTCCCGATCCCGGCACGTATCCACGCGACGCCCTGCGCGCGCAACAGCTCGAACGCACCTTCCTCGACCAACTCGGCTCCGGCCGCTGGCGCACACGCGCCGAGATCGAGGGGTTCTTCGAGGGCTGGCAACTGAACGAGCCCGGACTCATCGACGTCCAGTACTGGCGGCCGCTGCCCTCCACCCCGCCGGTATACGGCAGTTACCAGATGCCCGCGCGCAACCGCCGCCTCCTCCTCGGCGGTCTCGCGTCGGTCTGAACCGCGCACGCCCGCACCGCCCCGGCAACAGCCAGGGCCGGACGCGGGTGGGGCGTGTGCGCTCCCGGGCACGCCTGCGCACCGGGGCAGTTCGAGGAACGCTCCCGGACACGCCCAGCGCCCGGGACACTCCCGAGCCGCCGGGGATCCGCTGCGCCCCGGCGGGTCCACAGTGTTCGCGGGAACACGAAGAACGAGGGCCCTCCCCCACGGGAAGGACCCTCGTTCGCACTGCTCCCACAACTGGACTCGAACCAGTAACCTATCGGTTAACAGCCGATTGCTCTGCCGATTGAGCTATGTGGGACTGCTGCGCCCTTGCCGGACCCCAGTGGCCCGCCCGGACTGCTCCCAGCCTATCGCCTTTCCGGGGTTTTCGCGACGCCGCTTCCGACGCCGACCCGGACAACTCCAGGGCGAGGACCTCACGGCAACCCGTTCGGCCCCCTCGAGCGCTCCCACAACTGGACTCGAACCAGTAACCTATCGGTTAACAGCCGATTGCTCTGCCGATTGAGCTATGTGGGATCACAAGGTTCGCCCGACCACTCTCCTGCGGCCTCGGCGACGCCTCCAGTTTAGCGTGTTCGCGGAGTGCTCGTGACGGTGTCCGTCCGTGTGCCCCCCGACACGAGCGGGTAACGTCGGGCACAGATCACGCCCATCGCCGCCGAGGCCTGTAAAGAGGGACCCATGCGTTACCGGATCACATTCGCCGCCGGACTCGCCATCGGATACGTCCTGGGTGCGAAGGCGGGCAGGGCACGCTACGACCAGCTCGCCCGTACCGCGCGCAAGGTCGCCGACAACCCGGCCGTCCAGGAGGCCGCCGGAGTGGTCGGGGCCCAGGTCAGCAACGCGGGCCGTACCGTCTACGACAAGGCGGTCGAGCGCATGCCGGTCACGTCCGTGCGCGACTTCCTGGCCCGCCCCACCGACGAGGAGCTCGACCTCGTCCGTTGGGAGTCCCACATGGCCAACGGTTCCGCCCCCGGCGGGGACCCCGGCCGGGGTGAGGACCGCGAGGGCCGGGCCGAGTAGTGGCCCTGTTCAAGCGGGGGATCCCCGACTCCGTCCGCTCCCGGCTCGGTCGGGGCGAGCGTGTGCTCGCGCACGCGCCCGTGGCCACCGAAGCCGGGGGCGACCGGGCCCTCACCGCCACCACCGAGGCCCTGCACCTTCCCGGCGGCCGCCGTGTCCCCTGGTCCGACATCGACCAGGCCCGGTGGAGCACCGGCGCGATGACCTTCGTGGAGGAGGGCGCGGGAAACCACAGCATCCCCCTGCGTTCCCCCGAGTCCCCCGAAGGCGCCGTCGACTACCGGCGGCTGGCCGAGACCGTCTCCGAACGAGTGACCTCCACGATCCTGGTCAACCGGTTCGTCCCCTACCCGGACGGGAACGCGGACTCCGGGTTCCGCCTCGTGGCCCGGCGCAGCCCCGGCGGAACGGACGTGCACTGGCGGGTCCACCTGGGTGAGGGCATGGACTCGGCCGACCCCCGCCTCACCGACGCCGTCTCGCGTGCTCTGGCGTCCCTGCGCGAACAGATGGGGGTGTGAGGCGCTCCCGGCCCCACACCCGCGGTGGGACAGCGCTCAGCGCGCGTCGAGCCCCCGTGCGAGCACCTGTGCCAGGTGCAGGGAGCCGCGCCCGGTCCCCTGTTCGATCTGGGTCCGGCAGCTGTAACCGTCGGCCAGCACGAGGGTGTCCGGTTCGGCCTCGCGTACACGCGGCAACAGCTCGCGTTCACCGATGGCGCTGGAGACCTCGTAGTGGCCCTCGGTGAACCCGAAGTCGCCGGCCAGTCCGCAGCAGCCCGAGTCCAGGACCTCCCCGTCCACACCCGCGCGTGCGATGAGGTCGCGGTCGTCGTCGAAACCCATCACCGCGTGCTGGTGGCAGTGCACCTGCGCCAGCGCCGAGGCCGGGACCCGCGGCGGCTGCCAGTCGGGGGCGTGCCGGTTGAGGAACGAGGCCAGGGTGTGCACCGAGGCCGCCACCTCCTTGCTCTCCGGGCCGGGCAGCAGCTCCAGGAGGTCGTGCTTGAGCGCAGCAGTGCAGCTGGGCTCCAGCCCCACCACAGGCACACCCTCGGCGACGAACGGCGCCAGCGCGGCGACAGCACGCCGCATGACGGTACGCGCCACGTCCAGTTGACCGGTGGAGACCCACGTCAGGCCGCAGCACACCTGGCCCTGGGGCAGCACCACGCTGAAACCGGCGTCCTCCAGCACCCGCACCGCCGCGGCGGGAACCTGCGGGTGCATGTAGTTGCCGAAGGTGTCGGGCCACAGCACCACCCGCGGTCCTTCCGGACGCCCGTGCCCCTTGGCCTCGCGGCGTCGGAACGCCCGGGTGAAGGAGGTGCGGGCGAACGCGGGGAGGTCGCGTTCGCCCGCCACCCCGGCCGCCTTCTTGGCCAGGGTCGAGAGCCCGGGCAGGCGTGCGGCGCGGTTGATCTCGGCGGGCGCGGCCGAAGCCAGGCGGGCCCAGACCGGCAGCCATCCCATGGAGTAGTGCGCGGGCGGACGCACCCGGCCCCGGTAGTGCTGGTGCAGGAACTCGGCCTTGTAGGAGGCCATGTCCACGTTGACCGGACAGTCGCTCAGGCAGCCCTTGCAGGACAGGCACAGGTCCAGGCTCTCGCGCACCTCCTCCGAACGCCAGCCGTCGGCGATCAGCTCGCCGTTGGCCATTTCGTACAGCAGGTGGGCGCGGCCTCGGGTGGAGTGCTTCTCGTCCTGGGTCACCTGGTAGCTGGGGCACATGACCCCGGGCCCGTCCTGGCGGCGGCACTTCCCGATCCCCGTGCACCGGCGCAGGGCCGCCCCGAAGTCGCCCCCGTCCTCGGGGTAGGCCATGGTGACGTCGTCCAGCAGCGGCAGGTGCGGGCGGTTGCCGGCAGAGACGCGGATGTCCTCGTCCATCGGGAGCGGGTCGACGATGATGCCGGGGTTCATCAGACCGTCCGGGTCGAAGGCGCGCTTGAACTCCCCGAAGGCACGCACGAGCGAGGCCGGGTACATGCGTTCCAGCAGTTCGGAGCGGACCTGGCCGTCGCCGTGCTCACCCGAGAGCGATCCCCCGTGCGCGACGACGGTCTCGGCGGCCTCCTCCATGAAGGCCCGGTACCCGCGGCGGCCCTCCTCGGTCTCGAGCTCGAAGTCGATACGCACGTGCAGGCAACCGTCGCCGAAGTGGCCGTAGACGACGCCGAACCGGCCGTGGCGTTCCATGAGGGCCTCGAAGTCGCGCAGGTACCCGCCGAGGTTCTCCGGAGGGACTGCGGCGTCCTCCCACCCCGACCAGGCGTCGCGGCCGTCGGGGGTCCGCTGGGTGATTCCTGCGCCCTCCTCGCGGATGCGCCACAGGGCCTTCTGGTGCCCGGGGTCGGTCACCACCGCCGAGTCCTGGGGACGGGAGTGCTCAGGCAGGGCGGCGAGCATCCGTTCGGCCGCGGCGGTGGCCTCGTCCGGGTCGGCGCCGGCGACCTCGAGCAGCATCCACGCCCCGCCCTCGGGCAGCGGCACCCGCGCGGAGGCGCCGTGGCGGTCCAGTGCGGCCACCATGCGGTGGTTGATGCCCTCGACCGTGAGCGGGCCGTGCTCCAGCAACGCCGGGACCGCGTCGGCGGCCGCGGGGGCGTCGGGGTAACCGACCACCGCCAGTGCCCTGGCCGGGGGCGATTCCACCAGCTGCACAGTCGCTCCGAGCACGAACACACACGTGCCCTCCGTACCGACCAGTGCGGCGGCCAGGTCGCGTCCCTTCTCCGGCAGCAGGCGGTCCAGGGCGTATCCGGAGACCCTGCGCCGGAACTGGGGCATGTCGGTGCGCATCTCGGCGCGGTGGCGTTCCACGAGCGAGGACAGGGCCGCATAGACCTTGCCCTCGCGCCCGGGACGGCGGGCGAGCTCGGCGAAGTCCTCGTCGGTGTCGCTGGAACCGACCGTCATGCGGGTGCCGTCGGCCAGCAACACGTCCAGGGCGACGATGTTGTCCGCGGTGGTGCCCCAGGCCACCGAGTGCGAGCCGCACGCGTTGTTGCCGACCATGCCGCCGATGGTGCAGCGGCTGTGTGTGGAGGGGTCGGGCGCGAAGGTGAGACCGTGGGCTGCGGTGGCCCTGCGCAGGTCGTCGAGGATCACCCCGGGCTGCACGGTGGCGGTACGGGCGCCGGGGTCGATCTCCTCGATGGCACGCAGGTGGCGGGAGGTGTCCACGACCACGCCGGTGCCGATGGCGTTGCCGGCGATCGAGGTACCGCCGCCGCGGGGCACCACCGGGGTCCCGTGCTCGGCACAGGTGCGTACGGCCTCCACGCAGTCCTCCACGGTCTCGGGCAGGACCACGGCCAGGGGGACGCGGCGGTAGTTGGAGGCGTCGGAGGTGTACAGGGCACGGGTTCCGGGATCGAAGGAGACGGTCCCCTGCACCCGTGTCTCCAGGGCGTGCCGCAGTTCGGCGACGCTCGAACGGGAGGTCATGCTCAGCGAGTCGGCCATGGTCCACAGCGTGACGGGCGTGGTCAGGGCGCCGCAACCCCGCCGCGCCCCGCATCCGGGGCGCCTGGCGGGTCAGTCGCGCAGGGATTCGTCCATGGTGCGGACGAGCTCGCCCCCGGGGTCCATGTCCAGGCTCCAGACCATGAGGCCGCCCAGGTCCTCCTCGCGCACGTACTCGCCCTTGAGGGCGACCACGTCCGTGTTGTCGTAGGTCCACCACTCGTCACCGTCGTGGACCCAATAGGCGCCGGCCTCCTCGTCGAAGCGGCTCCGCCCGTCCAGTTCCTCGAGTTCGGAGAAGGCCTCGGTGGGGCCGTCGTAGGCGTCCGCGGCCGGGCCCTCCGCCTGTTGTCCCGGCCCGGCGCCGGCCTGCTCGACCCCCTGCCAGCCGCGGCCGAACGCGGGCAGGCCCAGGACCAGGCTCCCGGGGTCGGCGCCCATGTCCAGGTAGCGCCGCACGGCGGCGTCGGCGCTGTTGGCGTCCGGGGCGTGTTCGGGCGCGTACAGGTTGGAGTGGAACCCGGTGGTTGCGCTCCAGGGGCCGGAGAAGTCGTACCCCTGGACCGTGGCGAAGTCGATCAGGTCGAAGAGCTCACCGTCGTAGGCCTGGGAGTGCTCCTCCCCCGCCGGCAGCGACACCGAGAGTGTGTAGTCCCGCCCGGTCTGCGCGGAGAGTCCGTCGAGCTGCTCGCGGAACTCGGCCACCAGCAGCGTGAAGTTCGCGGCGTCGTCGGGGTGTACGACGTTGTCCTCGTGCCCCTGCCCGCCCGGCCATTCCCAGTCCAGGTCGATGCCGTCGAAGACCCCGCGTGCCACTCCGGGCCCGCCCTGGGGTTCGTCCCCGTACTCGGGCAGGTCGCCGCGCAGCCACAGGTCCAGGCACGAGGAGACGAAGGCCGCGCGCGAGTCGGGGGTGCGGGCGGCGTCGGAGAAGTGCGTGGACCAGTTCCACCCGCCCAGGGACAGGCTCGCCCCCAGGTGCGGGTGGCGTTCGCGCAGCAGGCGCAGCTGGTTCAGGCTCCCGGCGAGGCCCTGTTCGTAGGTGTCGGCCTGTCCGTCCACACTCTCGCCGGCCTCGTAGCGGCGCTGGTAGAGCTCCCAGGGCTGGTCGTGGTTGTCCTCGGGAACATGGCACGTGCCTTCGGGGCTGATGTCGCCGAACGCCCACATGAGGCGGGTCAGGTGTTCTGCGGCGCCGTTGTCCTCGAGGTCCTTGACGGTGAAGTCCCGGTTGGCGACGTTCCAATCGGCGAAGTACCCGAGGCGCTCGGGTTCGCGGTCGTCGTTGAGGAGCAGGTACCCGGTGATCAGCAGGACCGCGGCGGCGGCCGCGCCCAGGGCGAGGAGGGTCCGCCGTCCCGCACGGGGCGGCCGGGGCGGCTGAGGGGTGGCGTTCACCCTCACGACCGTAGGGGTAGAAGCCGTCGGGCGTCCTGCGTCCTGCCCGCGTCGGCCACATGAGGACGATCGGCCCGCGCGGGAACCCGGGAGGGTCCTCGTACGTTCCCGGCCCCGCTCCCGGGCTCAGTCCCCGTGCAGGAAGTCGCGCAGGGGCCCGGCACGGGAGGGGTGGCGCAGTTTGGCCAGGGTCTTGGCCTCGATCTGGCGGATGCGTTCGCGGGTCACCCCGAATTCGCACCCCACCTCCTCCAGAGTGCGCGGTCTTCCGTCGACCATGCCGAAGCGCAACCGGATGACCCGCTGTTCTCGGTCCGAGAGGTCGCCCAGGAGGCTGAACAGGCGTTCCTTCAGCAGGGTGAAGGCGGCCGCTTCCATCGGCATGATCGCGTCGGAGTCCTCGATGAACTCTCCGAAGTCGGACTCCTCCTCCCCGACGGGGGTGTGCAGGGAGAGCGGTTCGCGGGCGATGCGCTGGATCTCCAGGATCCGTTGGCCGGCGTGGCCCGTGGCCGAGGACAGCTCCTCGGTGGTGGGTTCGCGGCCCAGCTGCTGGTGGAGCTGGTGCTGCAGGCGCACCAGGCGGTTGATGGTCTCGACCATGTGCACGGGGATACGGATGGTGCGGGCCTGGTCGGCGATGGCGCGGGTGATGGCCTGCCGGATCCACCACGTGGCGTAGGTGGAGAACTTGAAGCCCTTGGTGTGGTCGAACTTCTCCACCCCGCGGATGAGGCCGAGGTTGCCTTCCTGGATGAGGTCCAGGAACAGGATCCCGCGCCCCGTGTAACGCTTGGCGATGGAGACGACCAGGCGGAGGTTGGCCTCGATGAGCCGGCGTTTGGCGCGGTGGCCCTCGTCCACGAGGACGTCGAGCTCCTCGGCGGTGCGGCCGGGCCCCGGGTGGCAGCGGGAGGCGTAGAGACCGGCCTCGACGGCCTTGGCCAGAGCGACCTCGTCCTCTGCGCTCAGCAGCGGGACGCGGCCGATCTCACGGAGGTAGAGGCGTACCAGGTCCGAGCCGCTGCGCCCGCTGGTGTCCGGTGGCGCTTCGGCCTCCTCGGCATCGGTGATCCGGATCCCCGCGCGGATGAGGTGGACCACCGCACGGTCCAGGGCCCGCGAGGAGGAGCCCAGGCGCTCCAGGGCTCCGGCGACCTCGTCGCGCGTGACCGTCCTCTGGCCTTCGCCGGGTAGCGCCCTGAGTACCTTCCGGACGGGGGGCATTTCCTGAGCCACAACTGGGGAAACCACACCTACATTATGCCCGGAACCACCCCGAAAAAGGGAGGCTCATTATTGTCACCTTCGCGCTACCCCCCTGCGGCCAACTCCTCCTGCAAACTGCGTTTCTGCTGGCCAAGGGCGAGAAGCTCCGCGAAAACGCGGTTGTGCTCCTCGGGCTGGGCAACCGCGTCGATACGGGCGAGCTTCGATTTCAGGTTTACTTCACGCCGGTTGATGGAATGGGTCCTGATTGTGCCGAGAATTTGCCGCGCTGAATGGTCGTCGAGTTCTCCGTAGAACTCCAGGGGTTCGGCCGTCAGGTTCTCGAGGAGCTTGCGCTGCGCATCGCCGGGCGCACCGTCGCGCAACCGGTGGATCCACCCCTGGGGGTCCTGGGCGGCGGCCCCGACACCGCCGTGCCGTTCGATGAGGCCCAGGAGCTCGCGGTGCTGGGGGACGGTGAAGTCCTCCTCGGTGAACCGGTCGAAGCCGTGGGCCAGGTTCGGGTACTTCAGGACCAGTTTGAAGGCCTGGCGTTCGCGCTGGACCGACGGGTCGTCGGGGTTGTAGGGGGCCCGCTCGTCGGCCTCCGGTACGTGCACCGGGCGGCGTGCCCGGTCCCGGTCGTTCCCGGGTCCGCGGCGACGCATGTGCTGGTTGACACGCTGCAGGACGTAGCCCTCGTCCATGAGGCCGATCCAGCGGTCGAGGTTCTTTCCCCAGCCCCTGCGCACCCCTTCGTTCCGGATGCTCGCGACGACGGGGGCCGCCGCCTCGAGCGCGGCCATGCGGCTCTCAGGGGTCTCGAGGTCGTAGTTGTCGATGACGTCCTTGATCTTGAACTCGTACATGGGCACGGCGTTCTCGACCAGGTCGGTGATCGACCGCGCCCCCTGTTGCAGCCAGAGGTCGCCGGGGTCGAGCCCGTCGGGCTGGATGGCCACGTACGTCTCCGAGGAGAAGGCGTGCTCCTCGGAGAACGCACGGGCCGCGGCCTTCTGGCCCGCCTTGTCGCCGTCGAAGGTGAAGACGACCTTGCCGCCCTGGTTGGAGCGGCCCAGGAGCATCCGGCGCAGGATCTTGACGTGGTCCTCGCCGAAGGAGGTCCCGCAGGTGGCGATCGCGGTGTTCTCCCCCGCCAGATGGCAGGCCATCACGTCGGTGTAACCCTCGACGACGATCGCCTTGCCCTCGCGGGAGATGTGGCGCTTGGCGAGGTCGAGCCCGTAGAGGATGCGCCCCTTGTGGAAGATGGGGCTCTCCGGGGAGTTGAGGTACTTGGGACCGTCCTCGTCGGGGTTCAGTTTGCGCGCGCCGAAGCCGACGACCTCGCCGGTGACCTCCCTGATGGGCCAGAGCACCCGGTTGCGGAACCGGTCGTAGGCCCCGCGCCGCCCCTGGCTGGCGAGTCCGCCCTCCACGAGTTCCTGGTCGCTGAAACCCTTGCGGCGCAGGTGGCCGACCAGGTTCTCCCAGCCGGGAGGGGCGTAGCCGAGTCCGAAGTGTTCGGCGTGGGACCCCGCGAACCCGCGGTCGTCGAGGAAACGCCGTGCGACGACGCCCTCGGCCGAGCGGAAGAGGTGGTGGGCGTAGAACTCGGCGGCCGCCTTGTGTGCATCCAGTAGCCGTTGCCGCTTGTTCTCGTCGCGCCGGGTGCTGCGTCCCTCGGAGGACTCGTAACGCAGCTGGATGCCGCTCTGGCGAGCCAGTGATTCGACGGCCTCGGTGAAGCTGAGGCTGTCGATCTGCTGCACGAAGGAGATGACGTCCCCGCCTTCGGAACAACCGAAGCAGTACCAGAGGTTTTTGGAAGGGGTGACGTTGAAGGAGGGCGACTTCTCGTCGTGGAAGGGGCACAGCCCCTTGAGCGATCCGCCCCCCGCGTTGCGCAACTGGAGGTACTCACCGACCACGTCGGCGATGGGGGCGCGCTCACGCACCAGTGCGATGTCTTCGTCCTTGATCCTTCCGGCCACGGTCTCAGGGTAGTTCTCCCGGAGGACGCTCGTGCCGCCCGCCCGTTCCCGACGGCCGGGCGGCACCCCTGCGGCTGCGCCGAGCCGAGGTCATTCCCGGGAACGTTCCGGTGAGCGGTCTCTCCCCCACCGGCGCTTCGTGGAAGCCACGGTGGCGCCGGCCGAGTGCGCTCGGCGCTTGTTGTGGACGTCGAAGGCGACTGCCAGAAGCAGCACCAGTCCCTTGATGAGTTGCTGCCAGTCCACGCCGAGACCGATGAGGGACATGCCGTTGTTGAGTACGCCCATGACCAGGGCGCCGATGACGGCTCCCACGACGGTGCCCACGCCTCCCCCGGCGGACGCCCCGCCGATGAAGGCCGCGGCGATCGCGTCGAGCTCGAACATGGTGCCGGCCCCTGGGGTGGCGGAGTTGAGCCGGGCCGTGAAGACCAGTCCCGCCAGGGCGGAGAGTGCTCCCATGTTGACGAAGACCCAGAACGTGGTGCGCTGCGTGGCGATCCCGGACAGGGCGGCGGCCTGTTCGCTGCCGCCGACCGCGTAGACACGGCGCCCGGTGGTGGTCGAGCGCATGAGGAACGCGTACCCGACGATGAGGGCGAGGAGTACGAGCCCGACCAGGGGCAGACCGTTGTAACCCGCGAGCACGTGGGCGAAGACCATGATCACCACGACGTGGGCGGCCGATACACCCACGGCCGCGGCCACGGGTGTGGTCGGCAGACCGTGGCGGCGCGAGCGGGCACGTTGCCGCCACTGGATCCACACGAGCGCGGCCGCGCCGGCCGCGCCGAGCGCGAGCGTGGGCAGGTGCAGCCCCAGGGCCTCGGGACCGGGAAGGAAACCGCTGGCCATGGTGCGCAAGGACTCCGGGAGCGGGGCGATGGACTCCCCTCCCAGCACTGCCAGGGTCGCCCCGCGGAAGACGAGCATCCCCGCCAGGGTGACGATGAAGGCGGGCACCCGCACGTAGGCGACCCAGAACCCCTGCCAGGCGCCGATGAGCGCACCGACGAGCAGGGCCAGGGGCACCACGACCGGGGTCGGCAGGCCCCAGGAGGTCAGCATCACCGCCGAGACAGCGCCGGTGAAGGCCACGACCGACCCGACGGACAGGTCGATGTGTCCGGTGATGATGACCAGCATCATCCCGATCGCGAGGATCAGGATGTAGGAGTTCTGCATGATCAGGTTGGTGATGTTGAGCGGGGTGAGAAGCAGTCCGCCGGTCAGGATCTCGAACAGCACCACGATCACCACCAGGGCGATGACCATTCCGTACTGGCGCGCGTTGTCGCGGATCAGGTTGCCCGCGGCAGCGGGAAGGCGGGACAGGCGTGTGAAGGGGTTCACGCGGTTTCCCCCGTTCCGGTCATCAGTCTCATGAGGGTCTCCTGGTCGGCCGCCTCACCGGGTACTTCTCCGGTGATGCGGCCCTCGCACATCGTGTAGACGCGGTCGCTCATGCCGAGTACCTCGGGCAGTTCGGAGGAGATGAGCAGGACACAGGCGCCCGCCTCGGCGAGCCCGCGCACGATGAGGTAGATCTCGTACTTGGCCCCGACGTCGATGCCACGGGTGGGTTCGTCGAGGATCAACAGGTCGGGCCGGGTGAACATCCACTTGCCGAGCACGACCTTCTGCTGGTTCCCTCCGCTGAGGGTGCGCACCACCTGGGTGGGACCGTGGCTGCGCAGACGCATGTCGTCGGTGGTCTCCCGTGTCTCGACCGCCTCCCGGCCGGGGTCGAGGACCCCGCGGGTGGAGATGCGGCCGAGAGCGGCCAGGGAGGTGTTGTGGCGCACGTCGTCGTCGAGGACCAGGCCCAGGCCCTTGCGGTCCTCGGGGACGTAGGCGAGCCCTTCGGCCACGGCCCGGGCCACGGTGGAGGTGTCGATCTCGCGGCCGTCCTTGTACACACCCCCACTCACCCGGCGGCCGTAGGAGCGGCCGAAGAGGCTCATGGCCAGTTCCGTACGACCGGCGCCCATGAGACCCGCCAGGCCCACGACCTCGCCGCCGCGTACGGTCAGGCCGGCGCCGTCGACCATGCGCCGTCCCGCCTGGGCGGGGTGGTCGACGGTCCAGTCACGGACCTCGAACCGGACCTCGCCGATGGTGCCGGTCCGGTCGGGGTAGCGCTGGTCGAGTTCGCGTCCGACCATGCCGCGGATGATGCGGTCCTCCTCGACGGAGGGTGTGCCGTCGGGGGCGCGTTCGACGGGGACCGTCTCGACGGTGCGGCCGTCGCGCAGCACGGTGATCTCGTCGCTGACCTGCATGACCTCGCCGAGTTTGTGTGAGATGAGGATGCAGGCCACACCCTGGTCCCGTAGTTCGGTGAGCAGGCCGAGCAGCCGGGCGCTCTCGGCCTCGTTGAGCGCGGACGTGGGTTCGTCGAGGATGAGCACCCGCACGCGTTTGGCCAGGGCCTTGGCGATCTCCACGAGCTGTTGGGCGCCGACGCTGAGCGCGGAAACGGTGGTCGTGGGGTCCTCGTCCAGGCCCACCCGTTCCAGCAGGGCCCGTGCCCGGGCGTGGGTGTCGTACCAGTCGATCACCCCGCGGCGGGCGCGTTCGTTGCCCAGGAACACGTTCTCGCTGACCGTCAGGTGCGGGACGAGCGCGAGTTCCTGGTGGATGATGGCGATCCCGGCGCGTTCGCTGTCGGCGACCCCGGTGAAGGCGGCCGGTTCCCCGCCGACGTGGATCTCGCCGGTGTAGGAACCGGCCGGGTGCACCCCGCTGAGCACTTTCATGAGGGTGGACTTGCCGGCTCCGTTCTCCCCCATGACGGCGTGCACGGTGCCGGCGCGCACGGACAGGGACACACCGTCGAGGGCGCGCACCCCGGGGAACTCCTTGCAGATGTCGCGCATGAGCAGGAGCGGGGCGGTCCCGCCCGGTCGGGCTCGGTGAGGTTCAACCATCGAGCTCGGACTCCTCGTAGTAGCCGCTCTCGACGAGGACCTCCTCGTAGTTCTCGGCATCGACCGAGACCGGTTCCAGGAGGTAGGCGGGAACGACCCGTGTGCCGTTGTCGTAGCTCTCGGTGTCGTTGACCGGTACTTCCTCGCCCTCGACGACGGCGCCGACCATGTCGACGGTCTGGTCGGCGAGTGCGCGGGTGTCCTTGAAGACGGTCTGTGTCTGTTCCCCCGCGATGATGGAGCGCACCGACGGGATCTCGGCGTCCTGCCCGGTGACCACGGGGAACGGCTGTTCCTCGGTGCCGTAGCCGACCGCGCGCAGGGACTCGATGACGCCGAGGCTGATGCCGTCGAAGGGTGAGAGGACGGCGTCGACGTCCTGGTCGGAGTAGTTGGCGCTGAGGAGGTTGTCCATGCGGGACTGTGCTACGGCGCCGTCCCAGCGCTCGGTGGCGATCTGTTCCATGGAGGTCTGGCCGCTGCTCACCTCCAGGGTCCCGTCGTCGATGTAGGGCTGCAGGACCTCCATGGCTCCGTCGTTGAAGAAGTAGGAGTTGTTGTCGTCGGGGGCGCCGCCGAAGAGCTCGATGTGGAAGGGGCCGTCCTCGTTCTCCAGGTCGAGGGCCTCCACGATGTATTCCCCTTGGAGGACACCGACCCGGTGGTTGTCGAAGGTCGCGTAGTAGTCGACGTTCGGGTTCTCCATGATGAGGCGGTCGTAGGCGATGACGGGGATGTCGTTGTCCGCGGCCATGTCGAGGACGTCGCCGAGAGCGCTGCCGTCGACGGCGGCGATGACGAGTACGTCGGCGCCGCGGGTGATCATGTTCTCGACCTGGGCGAGCTGGTCCTCGACGACGTCCTCGGCGAACTGCAGGTCGGTGCCGTAACCGTGTTCCTCGAAGCCGTCGACCATGTGGGCGCCGTCGTTGACCCAGCGTTCCCAGGACTGTGTCGGCATGGAGATGCCGACGACGCCGTTCTCGCCGTCGGGTCGTGCCGCGTCGCCGACACCGCCGCATGCGGTGAGCAGCAGGGACAGGGTGGCGACGGCGGCCGGCGCGGTGACGCGTGTGCGGTTGTGGCGGTGGCGTGACATGAGGGGGTCCTCTCGTCGGGGGGCGGTGGCCGGGCTCAGACCCGGACGTACTCGATGCCGGTGAGGGCGCACAGGGCCTGCCAGTCGTCGGCCCGGTGTCCGGTGGTCATGGCCATGTGGTGGGTGCCGCCGGCGCGCAGCCAGGCCTCGGTGCATGCGTGGACCCCGGTGTCGGGGCGGAACTGGCCGTAGGGCATTTCCAGGGACGGCAGGGGCGGGGCATCGATCACTTCCCCCTCGGAGACGACCAGGCGGAACCGTTCGCCGCCGAGGGCGACCAGGGAGGCGAGGGTGGCCGGTCCGGTCCGATAGCGGAAGACGATGGTGGGCGGGTCGTCGAGACCTCCGATGTCGAGGGTGCGTTTGATCAGCTGCGGGGGTTCGTCCTCGCGTGCCACACGCCAGTTGCCCTCCCCCATGTGGCTCATGAGGATCGAGTCGGAGGGAAAGTCCATGGCGTACATCTCGGTGAAGTGCGCGTCGCCGATGAGGATGTGACCTGCACGGACGACAGTGGCGGCCAGGACGTCGCCCTCACCGGCGAAGCCGTAGCCCTGGGCCATGAGGGTGGAGGCGGCGGCCATGGGCAGGCGGGCGAAGCGGCCGTCCTCCCCGATGGCGTCGAAGTGAGTGGAATAGGCGTGGCAGCCGCGTTCGGCCAGGAGCCGTTCGATGCCCAGCTGCATGCGGGCGTGGTCCTCGCGTTCGCCGTGCGAGAGACGGGGGTCGACGTCGAAGGTGGCGTCCTCCCAGGCCATGAGGTCGGTGACGTCCTTCTCGTCCAGGTCGAGGGTTGTTCGGTGCAGTGTGCCCGGGGCGATGACCTCGACCTCGGGGCCGAGGGAGCGCAGCAGGGCGGTCTCGTCGACGCGGGCGTCGCCCATGCCGTTCATGGGGTACCCGAACACACCGACCCTGAGGCGGCGCAGGCCGGTGGCGGCCCTGGCGGCGCGGGCCCACCGGTCGACGCGCCCTGCGAACTCCCGGCTCTGCCAATCACCGCTGATCACTTCGAAGGGCCGGTCGGCCCGCACGAGGGCGTTGGCGGTGTCCTGTGCACCGTGGATGCCCTGGTTGTAGGTCATGTCGGCCATGTCCCACGCGGGCGTCACGGAGGGATCGGGCTGGGTGTTGGCCAGGGCCAGGGGAAGCCTGGTGCTGGTCAGGGCCCCGGTGACGCGCAGGGAAGGGCCGTAGGTGAGCATGACGACGAGGACGCCGTCCAGGTCGGCGTTCTCGAACTCGCACACGGCCCGTTCGGCCTCCTCGCGCCCGCGTACGGGCGGGGCGACGGTCCAGTCGGCGGTGTCGGAGAGGGCGTCGGCGACCTGTCGGGCGTAGGCGGCCTGGTGGTCGGTGATGCCGGGGAGCATGGTGTCGTAGAGGGGCTGCATGATGCCGAGGAGCCCGATCCGGGGGCGCGGGGCGGGCAGGGTGCGCGGTGGGGCGGGGTGTGTGGGCACAGGGGACCTCACTTCTGGCCGTAGACGTTGCGGTAGCGGTCGTGCAGGGCGTCGATGTCCTCCTGCGGGAGGCGTTCGAGGGGCCCGTTCTGGCGGGCTAGGTGCAGGGTGCGGGCGACGTCCTCGCACATGACGGCGGCCTTGACCGCGTCCTTGGCGGTGGCTCCGACAGTGAAGACGCCGTGGTGGGCCATGAGCACGGCCGGTGAGCGGTGGTGTTCCAGTGTCGCGACGATCCCGCGGCCGATGGAGTCGTCGCCGATCCGGGAGAAGGGGCCGACGGGGATGTCACCTCCGAACTCGTCGGCCATGGCGGTGACGGCGCACGGGATGGGTTCGCCGCGGGCGGCCCAGGCGGTCGCGTAGGGGCTGTGGGTGTGCACGACACCACCGATGCCGGGGAGGGCGCGGTAGACGTAGGCGTGGGCGGCGGTGTCGCTGGAGGGTGAGTGGCCGCTGTCGTGCACGGGGCGGCCGTGCAGGTCGCACTCGACCATGTGTTCGGGGACGAGGTCGTCGTAGGAGACACCGCTGGCCTTGATGACCATACGGTCGGTCCCGGGGACACGGGCGGAGACGTTTCCGCTGGTCCATGCGACCAGGTCCCAGCGGGTGAGTTCGGTGTGCAGGGCGCAGACCCGGGTTCGCAGGTCCTGGAGGTCGGTCACGGGTTCCCCTTCCGGGCGGCGTTGCGGAGTTCGCGCAAACGGTGGAGGCTGCGGGTCCCGCCGCGGCCGAAATGGTCGTGCAGTTCGGTGTAGAGGGCGTAGAGCTCCTCGTACGCGGCGGTGCGTTCTGGGTCGGGGTCGACGGTGTGCTCCCGTACCCCGCCCATGGCGGCGGAGGCGGCGTGGATGTCGGGGTGGGCCCCGGCGGCGACGGCAGCGTGGGCAGCGGCACCGACGGCGCAGGCGAGGGCGGAAGAGACCAGGCGCAGGGGACGGCCGAGGACGTCGGCGTAGATGCGCAGGATGTGGGGGCGCTCGACCATGCCGCCGGCGACGGTGAGGTCGTGGACGGGTACACCGGCCTTCTCGAAGGCGTCGATGATGGTGCGGGTGCCGAAGGCCGTGGCTTCGACGAGGGCACGGTAGATCTCGGCGGGGCGGGTGGCGAGGGTGAGTCCGGCCAGGACGCCGGAGAGGTCGTGGTCGACCAGGACGGAGCGGTTGCCGCTGTGCCAGTCGAGGGCGACGAGTCCGTGGGCGCCCACAGGGTCGTCGGCGGTCTCCTCCGCGAGGACGTCGTGGACGGAGACGCCGTCGGCTCGGGCGCGTTCGTGGGCCTCGGGGGGTGCTTGGGTGTCGACGAACCAGGCGAAGACGTCGCCGACACCGCTCTGTCCGGCCTCGTAGCCCCAGGCTCCGGGGACGATCCCGCCCAGGACCTGTCCGCACATGCCGGGGACCTCTGCCAGGACATCGGAGTTCATGACGTGGCAGGTACTGGTGCCCATGATGGCGAGCATCCGTCCGGGCCGGGTGGTGCGGGCGGAAGCGGCTGTGACGTGGGCGTCGACGTTGCCGACCGCCACGGGGGTCCCCTCGGGCAGACCCGTGCGTGCGGCGGCCTCGGCCGTGAGGCCGCCGGCGCGGTCGCCGAGCTGGGAGAGGGGGTGGTCGAGTTTGTCATGGGCGAAGTCGGCGAACTCGGGATGCAGGGCACCGAGGAATTCCCTGGAAGGCCAGGACCCGTCCTGGAACTGGCCCTTGTAACCGGCGGTGCAGACGTTGCGCGTCTCGGTGCCGCAGAGCTGCCAGACGATCCAGTCGGCGGCCTCGATCCAGCGGTCGGCGCGATGGTAGAGCTCGGGATCCTCGCGCAAGACCTGCAGGGCCTTGGCGAGTTGCCATTCACAGGAGATGCGTCCGCCGTAGCGGGACAACCAGGGTTCTCCGAGTTCGGCGGCCGCGGCGTTGACGGCGTCGGCCTCGGGTTGGGCTGCGTGGTGGCGCCAGAGTTTGGGCCAGGCGTGCGGTCGTGGCGTGTAGGGGGCGATCTCGCACAGGGGCACCCCTTCGGCGGTGACGGGCATGCAGGTGCTGGCGGTGAAAGCGGCACCGACCCCGATGACCTGGCTGGGATCGACCCCGGCATCGCGAAGGGCGGCGGGCACGGCCCTGCTCAGGACCTGGCGGTAGTCCTCGGGGTCCTGCAGGGCGGTCTCGGCGGCCAGGGTGATACTGCTGCCGGGGAGCCGGTCGGTGATGACGCCGTGGCGGTAGGAATGGACGGCGGTGCCGAGTTCGGCGCCGTCGGAGACGCGGACGACGACGGCTCGGCCGGAGAGGGTCCCGAAGTCGAGACCCACTGCCACGTTCCCGGCAGTGTTGTTAGCGCTCACATGCTGTGTCATACGGACCTTCCTCCACGGTCGGAGCATGTGTCGGCCGTGGTCGTGGGGGTGGATACCGTGCGGGTCCGGGGCACGGGGCGGTGGGGGCAGGGAGGCTGGACGGTTCCGGCACGTTCGGGTCAGGCTGACGGGGGTGCGCTGGAATCACGCACACGGAGCACTGCCGGCACCGTCCGGTCGACGGGGGTGTCGGCGTGGCCGGGGCTTTCCAGGGCGCCGAGAAGGACCTCCAGGGCGGCAGTGCCGACCCGGGTGAAGTCCTGGACAACGGTGGTCAGCCCCGGGGTCAGGTAGGCGGACTCGGGGATGTCGTCGAAGCCGACGACACTGACGTCGTCGGGCACGCGGAGGCCGACCTCGTGGAAGGCCTTGAGCACGCCCACGGCCATCTGGTCGTTGGCGACGAAGACTGCGGTGACCTCCTCCCCCGCGGCCCGTCGTTCGGCCAGGCGGTGGCCGAGCTCGTAGCCCGATCGGGGACTCCAGTCACCGGCCAAGGGCTCGGGCACCACGTGGCCGGCGGCCAGGAGTTCCTCCCGCCAGCCGTGCACACGCGCCTCTGCTTCGAGCCAGTCGGCGCGGCCGGCGACGTGGTGCACGGTGCGGTGTCCGAGGCCGACCAAGTGGCGGACGGCGTCCCGGGCCCCCTGTTCCTGGTCGACACCGACGACGGGAAACCCGGCTCCCTCTCCTCCCTCGACCGCCACCAAGGGGCGGGGGCCGGGAAGAGCGGCCAGCGCGTGCGCGAGCTCCCGCTGGGGAGTGATGGCCACACATCCCTCGACGGCCTGTTGGACCAGGTGGTCCAGGGCCTCGGCGACCCCGTCGGGGCTGAGGTCGTCGACGGAGACGATGCTGAGGAAGTACCCGGCTTCCCGGGCGGCCCTTTCGATACCCGCGAGGGTCTGGGCCGGACCGAAAAGAGTGGTGTCGACGGCCAGGGCGCCGAGCACGTTGGTGCGCCGGGTCACGAGCGCGCGGGCGGTGGAATTGGGTTGGTAGCCGAGCTCGGCTATGGCGCGACGGACCCGTACGACGGTCTCCTCGCGGACGTTCGGATGGCCGTTGACCACACGCGAGACGGTCTGGTGGGAGACACCTGCGACCTTCGCGACGTCGGACATGACCGGGCTGCGGCCACCCGTCGTGGGCACGGGACGTTCACCTCCGGGGGGCGGAAGAGGAAAATTCGTGTGACGTGAGCAACAATGTTAGCGCTCACATGCTGCACGTCAACCCCCGGGAGCGGTCCGGGGAAAGGTTGCTTGTAGTGCCGGGACAGTGACTCGTCGGGGCCGGAGGAGCAGCCCGGCCCGGCCGTACCGCTGTGCACCGTCGTTCAGGGCGCTTCCGGGACACCGCCGTCGGGCAGGCGTGCAGTGGAGCGGCCCGGCCCTGGGCGGGGTCCGGTCGGGAACCTGGCGGATCGGCCGGGACGGGGGTTCACGGAGCGGCGAGGCAGGTGGGGAGAGCTGATGGGCCAGTGGCAGGTGGGGGTTCGTGGGCTGGGGGTAGGTGGCACAGGTCCCGGTGGGTCGGTGGACCGGTGAGTGGTGGGTGGGCCTGGTGGTGCGGTAGCAGGTGGGAAGGCCCGGTGGGGGCGGTAGCAGGTGGGTGTGGGCCCGGTGGGCTGGTAACTGATAGGGCAGGGGCCATGGACTGGTGGCAGGTGGGTGGTGTTCGTCGGAGCGTCGAGCGTAGCCCGGCCGGGGCTTCCCGCAACCCGCATCGGCGCCCCGCCACACCTGCTTCATCGCGCTGATGGTGGCGGGGTTGTGCGGGGTTGTTCCCGGCGCCTCGGGGTGTGCGGTCCACCCCTTCCCCGGGCCGGCCCGCTCTCGCCGCCGAACACCCCACGGCCGCTACCAACCATCCGCCCGAAGAAGTGGGGGCCAACTACACACCCCCAGTGGCGGGCCATTGCGGTCAACGCTTGCGGCGTGTGCACGGTGGCTCGCTCCTGCGACAGCAACGGCCCCCTACGGGGGCAACTACGGCCCCGCGCACTCCCGGCGGAGCACTGCAGCCGGGGCCCACAGGCGTGCGCCCGCACCCGTACTGGAGAAACTCCGACACAGAGAGGCCGGGAACGACACCCGCGCGGGTGTCGTTCGGCCGCGGCGTGCTGCTCCCCCCGCCGGCGACCACCAGAGCCCGCAATTTCTGGTCACGGACCGGGGCAGCAACAGCCCGGACAGGCCCCGGAGACCGAAAACCACCGTTGACAGTGCTCTTGTGGGCACCAACACCCGCCTACGGTGCCCACACGGGCACTATCAACCGCCCGGCCCGGCACCGCCTGGGCCTCGAATCCGACACCGGCAAAAAGAACCACAGCCGAAGCCGCTTCCGGCAGCAATACCCACGCGCCGAAACCCGCCCAGCCACCCGCACACCCACCACCCCCGGGCCTCCACACCACAGACCAGGAACCCGGGCCCCCGGAAACAGCCCACACACCCGCCACCCCCAGACTTCAATGCGCCACCGGGAGCAGGCGGGGCCAGACCCGAAGGGCCGGTAGTTGCCCCCGCAAGGGCCCGTAGTTGCCTTCCGCAGGAGCGAACCACCGCGCACACGCCTCGACCGTTGACCACAATGGTCCGCCACAGGGGGATAGCAGCGCCCACCATTTCTTCTGCTGCCGGGGCGCCGGGGGTGGGAGGGGTTCGTCGATGAGGGTCGGGAAAGCCCGGCGCAAAGGGTCGCAGCGCACACCCCGAGGCGCCGTGAACAACCCCGCAGAACCCCGCCACCATGGGCACCGAGAATCAGGACCGGGGGTAGCGCCGACGAGGGTTGCGCGCAGACCCGGCCGGGCTAAAATCCCGACCCCGACGAACCACCACCCCAGGCACCACAAGAAACCCCAGAGACCGACCCCCAACACCACCGAGGCCCGGGCACCCCCGCCTCCAGCCCACCACAACGCCGTACCCCCAGCAGGCCCCGCCACCACAAGAAACCCCAGAGACCGACCTCAACCCGAGACCAGGCCGAACCCCGAACCCAACCCGGGCCCAGGACTCTGGGACCAGGACACCGGAGCCAGAGCTCCGGGCCCAGGGACGTGCCCGGGCATCACATCCAGCCACCCACGAGGTGGGAGTGCAGTGCGGTGGCCGAGGTGTCGGTGAGTGAGGCGACCTGGTCGATGACCACACGCAGCGCCCCGGCGTCGTCGGCCGCGGCCTCGAAGGGAGCGCGGAACTGCGGGTCCAGGGCTCCGGGGGCGTTCTTCCACAACGCGGTGACCAGCTCCGAGATGAGCCGGCGTTCGTCGGCCCGGTACGCCATGGTCTCGGCCCGCGCCAGCACGAAGTGGGCCGAGAGCGCCTTGAGCAGGGCGCACTCCAGCAGGGCCCAGCGCGGTACGACCAGGTCGGCGCCGTAGCGCGTGAGGCGTGCGGGACCGTGCACCCCGCGGGTTCCGCGCTCGGCGGCACGGCAGAACCGTCCGATGAGTTCGCTGGTCAGGTTCTTCAGTGCCGCCAAGGAGGACAGGTCCCCGGTGAACTCCTCGGGCCATACCGGTGCGGCCAACAGCTCGTCCAGGACCTCGGAGAGCTCCGCGGGATCGGCGTCGCAGTAGTGCTCGGCCGCCACCCTGCACACTTCGGCCCGTTCGGTGGGGCTGCCCAGCGCGGCCATGCTCACCAGGCCGGCGTGCAGGGCGTCCTCGACGTCGTGCACCGAGTAGGCCACGTCGTCGGACCAGTCCATGACCTGGGACTCGAAGGGGGTTCGGCCGTCCGGGGAGCCCGCACGCAACCACGCGAAGACCTCGGCGTCGTCGGGATAGACGTTGAACTTGTGGGTTCCGGGGCGTTCCCCGCGGGCCCACGGGTACTTGACGGTGGCGTCGAGGGTGGCACGGCTGAGGTTGAGGCCCGCGCCCGTGCCGTCGGGAGCGATCACTTTGCTCTCCAGACGCACGAGCAGGCGCAGGCTCTGGGCATTGCCCTCGAACCCTCCGCAGGCGGCGGCCGCCTCGTCCAGGGCGTTCTCCCCGTTGTGGCCGAAGGGCGGATGGCCCAGGTCGTGGGACAGACAGGCGGCCTCGACCAGGTCGGGGTCACAGCCCAGGGACTGGCCGAGTTCACGGCCGATCTGGGCACACTCCAAGGAGTGGGTCAGGCGGGTACGCGGGAAGTCGCTCACCCCCGGTTGCACCACCTGGGTCTTGGCGGCCAGGCGGCGCAGCGCGGAGCTGTGCAGCACACGAGCTCGGTCACGCTCGAAGGGTCCGCGTGCGCGGCTCTTGCGCCGTTCACGCACGCGGCGTTCGGTGTCGGTGGAGGTGTATCCGGGGGCGGGCCCCTCGTCGCCGGGGTGACTGGTCATCGCCTGTGAGCCTACTGGCACCGGTCAACGGCCGGTGGGTGTGACGCGATCTCAGGCGGCGTTGACCTGGATGTCGCTGCTGTCCTTGAAGATCCAGTAGTACCAGAGGGAGGCGGTCTCCCTGGTGATGTACCAGAGCTGGGTGCTGCGTTCGATGACGGCGGGACCCGACCGCGCGGGCGAGGTGCCGGCCTCGATGCCGTGATCGGCGGCCATCTGTTTGGCGCGCAAGCTGTGCCAGGGGTCGGAGACGATGATGGCGGTCTCCCAGGTCTTCTGGTCGTAGACCTCGGCAACAGCCCCGATGCTCTGGAGCGTGTCGGCCCCTTCCTCGAGCGCGATGACCTGTTCCGGGGGTACACCGACCTCGGTGAGCCAGTCGCGTCCGGCGGCGGCCTCGGTGTGGTTGTCCGCGGGTTGTTTGCCGCCGACGGTGATGATCATGGGGGCCACACCCTGCTGGTAGAGGCTCTGGGCCTGGCGCAGGCGGGCCTCGAAGACGGGTGAGGGCACACCGTTGTACTGGCTGGCCCCGAGCACGATGATCGCGTCGGACCGGTCGCGGTCGTCCTGGCGCGCGGTGTACCAGACCCAGCCCCAGGTGGCTGGTGGGATCGCCAGGGCGATGACGAGGACCAGGGTGATGAGCCAACGCAGCCGGAAGCGCCGCTTCTTGTGGCGGCGGGGCCCCCGGGGCGGTGGCTCGCGGCGTTCACGACGGGGGTCGGCGGGGTCGGACACGCGCGGTCCGTGTTCCTCGGGTTCCGGTGTCGGGCCGTAGGGCCGGTGGTCGGCCGGGGGGTCGTCGGAGCGGGGCCTGTCCCAGCCGTCCTCGGGGCGGTTCTGCGGGGCCTGGGCGGCGGGGTCCGCCGCGCTCTCGCCGGGCTCGGAGGCGGCCTCGTCACGCGGGGACTGTTGTCCGCGGCCGCCGACACGGGCGCGCACGAAACGTCGGGTGAAGCCGCGGCGGCGTTTCCCTTCGGTGGCGGTTCCGCCCTCGCCGGGCTCTCCCGCCTCGGCCGGCGTGTCGGTCCCGGGTGCGGGGGGCTGCGGTGTTTCGGACTGCGGTGCAGCGGGTGCAGCTGCGGGAAGGGGGTTGCGGGTGAAGGCCTGGGTGACGCGCTCGTCGGGGGTGGAGGTGTCGCGGGTGAATTCCTGCGTGGGGTCCTCGGGCCCGGGGAGGGGCTGTCCGTCCCGGTCGGGTCCGGGCCGGCTGTTCGGCACGGGCCCGGTTCCACGACGGGTGAACGCTTGTGTGGCCTCGTGATCGGCGGAGGAGGACCCGTGCTCCTCGGGCCACCGGTCCTCACCGCGTCCGTCGTTCGGCGCTCGCACCGGCTCACCTCCGCACAACTCGCTGACAGGGCGACACGCATCGGCGTCTCCCTCTGGGACGGCCCTTGCTCACCGCCGGTTCGCGGTTCCTCCGGCCGGATCGGCCGGTTTCTCGGGGGTGTGGCCGACATCCCCCTCCGCTCGCGGGGAGGGGTGGGGATCTGCGGCCGTACCAGCGACCAAGAAGATATCACGAAAGGATTACGCGGAACCCCTCGATTCCGGGCCGTACCACCGTCTCCACGCCCCGAGTGTAGGACGCTCCCGGTGGTGGCCGTGTCCGAGGCAGAGCCCGTTCCCTGGGCCGGGGACGGGCCCTGCCATGACCCCGAACACACCGGCGCCCCCGTCCCGCGGGGGCGCCGGTAACGGACCGGCCGGGATCAGTTGCCGGTGCGTGCAGCGGCGCGGCCGGCCTCCAGCCGCGCCACGGGTACGCGGAAGGGCGAACAGGAGACGTAGTCCAGTCCGGTCTCGTGGAAGAAGTGCACCGAGGTCGGGTCGCCCCCGTGCTCACCGCACACACCGAACTGCATCTCGGGGCGTGCGGCCCGGCCTTCCTCCACTGCGATGCGGACCAGGCGGCCGACCCCGTCCACGTCCAGCGACTCGAACGGCGAGACCCCGAACACTCCCTTTTCGAGGTAGGCGGAGAAGAAGGAGGCCTCGACGTCGTCGCGGGAGAAGCCCCAGGCGGTCTGGGTCAGGTCGTTGGTACCGAAGGAGAAGAACTCGGCGCTCTCGGCGATCTGTCCGGCGGTCAGGGCTGCGCGGGGCAGCTCGATCATGGTCCCGACCGGGAAGTCGAGCTCGACGCCGTTCTCCTCGCCGACCTCGCGCAGCACGCGCAGGGCGTCCTCGCGGATGATCTCCAGTTCCTGGACGGTGCCCACGAGCGGGATCATGATCTCCGGGTGGGGACGGCCGCCCTCGCGGATGCGCTCTGCGGCCGCCTGAGCGATGGCGCGCACCTGCATGGTGAACAGGCCGGGCACCGCCAGCCCCAGGCGAACACCGCGGAGGCCGAGCATGGGGTTCTGCTCGTGGAGGCGCTGGACGGCCTCGAGCATGCGGGTGTCGTTCGCGTCGCTCTCACCGCGGGCCTCGGCCACCGCTACGCGCACCGACAGTTCCGTGATGTCGGGCAGGAACTCGTGCAGCGGCGGGTCGAGCAGGCGCACGGTGACGGGCAGCCCGTCCATGGAGGAGAAGATCCCGTTGAAGTCGGCACGCTGGTGGGGCAGCAGGGCGTCCAGTGCCCCGTCCCGATCCTCCGTGGTCTCGGCGAGGATCAGGCGTTCGACGAGCTGGCGCCGGTCGCCGAGGAACATGTGCTCGGTACGGCACAGTCCGATGCCCTGGGCGCCCATGCGGCGGGCGCGTGCGGCGTCCTCGGGGGTGTCGGCGTTGGCGCGCACGTGGAGGCGGCGCGCGTCGTCGCCTTGGCGCATGAGGCGGTCGACGGCGCGCACGAGGTCGTCGGCCTCGTCGGAGGCGGGGTCGATCTCGTTCTCGAAGTAACGCACGACCGGGGAGTCGACGACGGGCACCTCGCCGAGGAAGACCTCGCCAGTGGTGCCGTCGATGGAGACGACCTCGCCCTCCCCGACGGTCTCACCGCCGGAGGTGACCATGCGGCGGTTCTTCGTGTCGATGTCGAGTTCTTCCGCGCCGCACACGCAGGTCTTGCCCATGCCGCGGGCCACGACGGCCGCGTGGGAGGTCTTGCCGCCGCGGCTGGTGAGGATGCCCTCCGCGGAGATCATCCCTTCGAGGTCGTCGGGGTTGGTCTCGCGCCGGCAGAGGATGACCTTCTCACCGTTGCGGGCCCACTCGATGGCGGTGGAGGAGTCGAAGACGGCCTTGCCCACGGCGGCACCGGGCGAGGCGTTCATGCCGCGGCCCAGGCGGTGGAACTGGTCACCGGCGGCGGCCTTCTCGTCGAAGCGGGGGAACATCAGCTGGGCGAGCTGGTCGCCGTTGACCCGCTGGAGGGCCTCGTCGATGGCGATCATGCCTTGGTCGGCGAGCTGGTCGGCGATGCGGAAGGCGGCGGCAGCGGTGCGCTTGCCCACGCGGGTCTGGAGCATCCAGAGCTTGCCGCGCTCGATGGTGAACTCGATGTCGCACAGGTCCCTGTAGTGGTTCTCCAGGGTCTCCATGATGGCCATGAGTTCGTCGTAGCTCTTGGCGTCGATGTCGGCCAGGTCGGTGAGGGGGACGGTGTTGCGGATACCGGCCACGACGTCCTCGCCCTGGGCGTTCTGCAGGTAGTCGCCGTAGACCCCCTGGCGGCCGGAGGCGGGGTCGCGGGTGAAGGCCACGCCGGTGCCCGAGTCCATGCCGAGGTTGCCGAAGACCATGGAGCACACGTTGACCGCGGTGCCCAGGTCGGTGGGGATGCGCTCCTGTCTGCGGTAGAGCACGGCGCGTGGGGCGTCCCAGGACTGGAAGACCGCGCGTACGGCCTGGCGCATCTGTTCACGCGGGTCGGTCGGGAAGGGGTGGCCGGTCTGTTCGTGGACGATGGCCTTGAAGCGTTCGACCAGGGCGCGGAAATCACCGGCGTCCAGGTCGAGGTCGTCGGTGATGCCCTTCTCGGCCTTGACCCGGTCGATGGCCTCCTCGAAGAGGTCGCCGTCGATGTCCTGGACGGTCTTGCCGAACATCTGCACCAGGCGGCGGTAGGAGTCCCAGGCGAAGCGCTCGTCGCCGCCCTGGCTGGCCAGGCCCTCGACGGATTCGTCGTTGAGGCCGATGTTGAGGACGGTCTCCATCATGCCGGGCATGGAGAAGCGGGCGCCCGAGCGCACGCTCACCAGGAGGGGATCATCGGGTTGGCCGAGATCTCGGCCCATCTCGCGTTCGAGTTCGCCGAGGTTCGTCTCGATCTCGGCGTCGAGCCCGTCGGGCATGGTGCCGTGATCCAGGTAGTGCCGGCACGCCTGGGTGGTGATGGTGAAGCCCGGGGGCACGGGGAGACCGAGGTTGGTCATCTCGGCGAGGTTGGCCCCCTTACCTCCGAGGAGGTCCTTCTGATCCTTGTTGCCCTCGGCGAACTTGTAGACGTACTTGGTCACGGGGGTACTCCCTCGTCTCGCTCGACGACTCAGCGTTGAGCCGACCTGTGCCGTAATCGGGCGCGACTCTATCCAGGCGCCGCAGACCAGAACCTTCACGAACCAGGGCATTTGATCATCTTCGCAGCTCAGAGAGGCCAAATAGGTCTAAACCAATGGTTCACCTCTTATATGCCGAGCACCGGCACGGAACCCCCTCGGGGTGAAGGCGAAAGCAGAGAAAAGCAGGCCAGAACGCCGACAGGGGGTGGGTGCGGCGATGATCGATCAGAGAAGGCATATTTTCGCGAGCGAACCAATACCCTTGCGCACCGGCACCACCGATCCCCGGTGTGCCAGGGGACACAGCAGTACCAGCAAGTAACCTACTTAACCGTAAGTTAAGCTGCCTGGGGATCCGCGAGGGAACGGACCAGCGCGACGAGGAGGCCGATGGTGGCGACCGAGAGGACAGGCGGAACCGGTCCGTCCGAGGAAGAGGACCGTCCCGGCCACGGCCCCGGTTCCGATGACGGAGCCCGAACCTCGTCCGTTCCCGGACTCGCCGCCCAGACCGCCGGTGACCTGCTGGATGCGGTCAAACCCAGACTCCGCGGCTGGCTGCACCTGGGGACCGCACCGCTCGCACTGGCCGCGGGCATCGTGCTGGTGGTCCTGTCCCCCACCGCCCCGGCCCTGGCCGCGGCCGCGGTCTACGCACTCAGCTCCGTGCTGCTGTTCAGCACCTCGGCCATCTACCACGTGGGCCGGTGGTCCCCGCGTGCCCAGCGGCTGCTGCGGCGCATGGACCACTCGAACATCTACCTGATCATCGCCGGTACCTACACGCCCTTCATCGTGCTGGTACTGGAGGGCACGTTGCGCACGGCGATGCTCGCCCTGGTCTGGGGCGGGGCGATCGCGGGGGTGGCTTTCAAGCTCCTGTGGCTCAACGCCCCGCGCTGGCTCTCCACGGCCCTGTACCTGGCCATCGGCTGGGTGGCCGTGCTCTTCGTCCCCGATCTGGTGCACGGCACCCACCCGGCCACCTGGATCCTGATCCTGGTCGGCGGTCTCCTGTACAGCGTCGGCGCGGTCGTCTACGGCCTCAAGCGCCCTGATCCCGCACCCCGCTGGTTCGGTTTCCACGAGATCTTCCACTCGCTGACCATCGCCGCGTTCGTGTGCCACTATGTCGCAGTGTCCTTCGTGGTCTACACGACCGTCTGACCCCGGCCGACGCCCGCGCTCGCCCCCCGCCTCACCATTCGCTCACGCTCCTGCTCGTCACGATCCACTCACGCGAATGGACACCGAGCGCGAAACTCCCTCGTACTTCGCGACCCCTGCCGCTACCAGGCTCGTCCGAGAGCGCTCCGGCCTTCAGACCGGAGGTGAATCGGCCCCAATCTGCGCGTTGGGTTCTCGACCGTGTACCTGCTGTGTTGCCGGCGGGTGAGAACCGAACCCGTCGGCACGTCGCCGCCGGGCGGACCGAGACCCTGAACGCCTGCGGAGGCCAGGTAAGACCCCGTCTTCCGGGTGGGGCACCGGCCGGTGAGACAGGAACCGGCGGACGTCGCGATGCGCACCGCGCCTACAGCCGAAAGGCTGGAGGAGTCCCCGAGGGCCCGCCCCGGGGAGGACGTCAACTTGAGAGCGGTTCCTGCGGTCGTGTGCGGCCGGAGGAACCCCAGACGGCCGAAACCACTCCCCCGGATCCGGTCGTCTCTTCTCACGTCGGTTGCGGAACGCCCGGTCCAGGCGGACCGCACCCCTCGGAGAGCAACGAGGCCGCCCTCCCCGGAAGGGGCGGGCGGCCTCGTGTGTGTCCGGCGAGCGGCCTCAGACGCCGGGCATGCGCTCGATGAGGTAGCGCTCGACCTGGTCGAGGGAGACCCGCTCCTGCGACATCGTGTCCCGCTCGCGCACGGTCACGGCGTCGTCCTCGAGGGTGTCGAAGTCGACGGTGATGCAGAAGGGCGTACCGATCTCGTCCTGACGGCGGTAGCGGCGGCCGATCGCACCGGCGTCGTCGAACTCCACGTTCCAGCGCTTGCGCAGGCGCGCGGCCAGGTCACGGGCCTTGGGCGACAGGTCGGTGTTGCGCGAGAGGGGCAGCACCGCGGCCTTGACCGGCGACAAGCGCGGGTCCATGCGCATGACGGCCCGCTTCTCCATCTTCCCCTTGGCGTTGGGCGCCTCGTCGACGTTGTAGGCGTCGAGCATGAACGTCAGCACAGCGCGGTCCACGCCGGCCGACGGCTCGATGACGTAGGGGATGTAGCGCTCGTCGTTCTCCTGGTCGAAGAAGGACAGGTCCGCGCCCGAGATCTCGGAGTGGGTCCTGAGATCGTAGTCGGTGCGGTTGGCCACGCCCTCGAGCTCACCCCACTCGCTGCCCTGGAAGTTGAAGCGGTACTCGATGTCCACGGTCCGCTTGGAGTAGTGGGACAGCTTCTCCTGCGGGTGCTCGTACAGGCGCAGGTTGTCCTTGTTGATGCCCAGGTCGGAGTACCACTGGAAACGGTTGTCGATCCAGTACTGGTGCCAGTCCTCGTCACTGCCGGGACGGACGAAGTACTCCATCTCCATCTGCTCGAACTCACGGGTCCGGAAGATGAAGTTGCCCGGGGTGATCTCGTTGCGGAAGGACTTGCCGATCTGGCCGATGCCGAAGGGCACCTTGCGCCGGGCGCTCTGCTCGACGTTCTTGTAGTTGGTGAAGATGCCCTGCGCGGTCTCGGGCCGCAGGTAGGTCAGGCCCTTCTCGTCCTGGACCGGGCCCAGGTAGGTGCGCAGCAGGCCGTTGAACATGCGGGGCTCGGTCAGGGAGTGCTTGGCGCCGCAGTTGGGGCAGGCGATCGCCGCCAGGCCTTCCTCCGGCTCCCTGCCGTGCTTGGCCTCGTAACCCTCGATGAGGTGGTCGGCACGGAAACGCTTGTGGCAGGCCTGGCACTCGGTGAGCGGGTCCACGAACTCCTTGACGTGGCCCGAGGCCTCCCAGATCTCACGGGAGAGGATCACACTGGAGTCCAGGCCGACGGTGTCCTCGCGCTCCTGCACCATGGCGCGCCACCACTGGCGCTTGACGTTGGCCTTCAGTTCCACACCGAGAGGGCCGTAGTCCCAGGCCGCGCGCAGACCCCCGTAGATCTCACTGGAGGGGTAGACCAGACCTCGGCGTTTGGCGAGGTTGACCAGTGCGTCCATTGCCTCTGACTTGGCGGCCATGGTGAGACTCTCCATCCGGCTGGCGGTCGGTGGATCGCGGTGCGCGATTCATCGTGTGTTCGGGTGCGGTGGCCGGCCCGACCGGGACGGTCGTAGCACGTGCCCACGTCCGTCCAGGCTAGAACACTCACGCAGCCGGTGCGTCCGCTTTCCCCAGCGGATGGGGCGTCCCACGTCCCCGTGCACCTCATACCCGGGGTTCGTCGACGAGTTCGTAGGCGCTGGGTTCGTCGAAGGCCCGGGACAACAACGGCACCGCTGCGAGTTTGACCTCGTAGGAGGACAGCGCCCGGCGGTAGGGGCCGACCCCTTCCCACTCGGTGACCAGGGTCCACAGTTCGGGGTCGTCGGCGGCACGGCCCAGGCGGTGGCGCAGGAAGCCGGGCCGGGCGGACAGAGCGGCCACGGCGTCGGCCGCCTCGGTACGGAAGGCCTCGCTGTCGGCCTCGGGCACGGAGTAACGGGTGATGACGATCACCCGACCATTGTTGCGTACCGGAGCCGCCGGCCGTCCCGCGGGGAGCGGCCGGCGGCGGTTCCTGCGTCCCGGGCCGGGACGGGACGCAGGTTCAGCCCTGTCCGAAGACCCGGTCGACCACACGCGCGGCGGCGTGCCCGTCGTCGAGCGGGCAGAACTGGTCGACGAAGGAGCGGTAGGCGGGGCCCGCCTGCTCGGCGACCTCGTCGATGTTGCGCAGCGACTCGATGACCTGGTCGGACTCGGTCAACAGCGGGCCGGGGGCGGTCTCCTCGAAGTCGAAGTAGAACCCGCGCAGGTTGTCCCGGTAGCTGTCCAGGTCATAGGTGAAGAACAGCATGGGACGGCCGGTGTTGGCGAAGTCGAACATCATCGACGAGTAGTCGGTGACCAGCACGTCGGTGATGAGGAACAGCTCCTGGATCTCCGGGTAGAGCGAGACGTCGTACACGAAGTCGCGGCCCACGATCGGAACACTGTCGACGACCCGGGGGTGCCGGCGTACGAGCAGCACGTGGTCGTCGCCGAGCTGGTCGTACATGCGCTGCAGGTCCAGGTGCAGGTCGAGCTTGTGCTTACCGCGCGTGTAGTACTTGTCGTCGCGCCAGGTCGGTGCGTAGAGCACGACCTTCTTGCCCTCGGGGAGTCCGAGGACGCGGCGGGTGCGTTCGGCGACCGCCTCACGGTGGGGCGAGAAGAAGATGTCGTTGCGCGGGTAACCGGTCTCGAGGATCTCGCCCTCGAAGCGGAAGGCGCTGCGCAGGATCGGGGTGGCCCAGGGGCTGGGTGAGACCAGGTAGTCCCACTGCCGGGTCTCCCAGGCGAGCTTGTCGAAGTAGTCGCGGGACTTGCCCCGGATGTTCTCCACGTCGAAGCCGATGCGCTTGAGCATGGAACCGTGCCAGGTCTGCACCACGGTCTGGTCGGGGTGGCGGTGGAACCACACCGGCTGCCGGGAGTTGGTGACCAGGAAACGGCTACGGGCCAGGGCTTCGTAGTACTCGCGGCCGCGGTGGCGCACCCGGCCCAGGTCGTCGGGCAGGTTGACGCGACCGTCGGCGACCAGCCAGGACATCGGGTAGTCGGCCCAGCCCCGGCGGGTACGCAGCTCGGCGTAGATGCTCTGCGGGCTGTCGGAGTACTGGCGGCCGGTGTAGGTGTCGAAGAGGACCCCGTCCACGACCGGTTCCTGGCGCTGGGCCGGGTAATGGACCTCCTTGAGGCGGCGTTGGGCGAAGGACCCCCGTTCGGAGGGGTGCAGGTCGCTACCGACCTGCAGCACCGGCACACCCTGGCCGTGGGAGGTGAGTGTGAAGCTGCGCTCGTCGGTCTTCATCTCCAGAGGCATTTCCCCGGCGAGGTCGTGGGAGAACTCCACACCGGTGGTGAAGGTGCGCCCGTCGTCGCCGGTCACCCTCCCCCACAGCTGGTACCCCCCCACGGCCAGGGAGAGGGTGCCCGAGAGGGTCTGCATGTCGGCCGGGCTCAGGCGGGCGGCGAAGCGGGTACCGGAACGCTCCACCTCCAGGACGTGCTCCTCGTCGCGGCCGCGGGCCCGGGCGACGAGGCCGAGCTCGGCATCGGAGGTGAACTCGCCCCTCAGCTCCAGGTCGCGGCCTTCCCAGCGGGCGACGTCGATGATGCAGCGGGCCTGGCCGGCGCGCAGCCTGAGGTGGCCGGCCGGGGTGCGCTGGACGGAGAGCTCCAGGTGGTCGCTGTCGGAGGCGTAGGCGGCCGTGGACACCTCGTCGGGCAGCACGAGGGCGGCCGTGCGCTGGTCCCCGTCGACCAGATGCACGTCCCACTCCTCCTGGCGGATGACGCCACCGCACTCGGTCACGGCACGGTCGAAGAGGTCATCGGCCGCGATGCCGACACCGAAACGGTCCCCGTCGACGGTGAGCGGATAGCTCAGGACCGCGGTGCCGGGGCGGCGGGTCAGGCGCAGCTGTGTGGCCCCGGAGGCGGCCTCGGCCACCGTCCGCCCCCGCAGGTTCAGACACCCGGTGTCGCCGTCGAAGGTGTGGTCCTCCACGCGGGCCGCAGTGGATTCCACGGCCACGATGAGGTGACGGTCCCCGCTCCAGCGCGGGCGCACCCACACCTCCGGGTCGACCTGCTGGTAGCCGGGGCGTTCCGGGGCGCCGACGACCGGGGAGGACAGGATCTTGCGCCGAGTCAGGCCCCGGTTGAAGACCGTCAGTTCGATCTTCCACTCCCCCGGTTCCCAACGCCCGGCCACGCGCAGCTTGGCGGGGTCGAGGACGACCGTGAAACCGCCGTAGTCGTGGCGGGCGGCCTCGGGGACGTCGGGCAGCCGGTACTCGGCGGCCAGGCGCACCCGCACGGGCACGCGCACGCGGCGCCGGTCGACGGTGTTGACGGCGAAGGCCATGAGGTGCTGTTGCCAGCGCTTGCGGGCACGCAGGTGACGGATGCCGATGCGGCCGCTGACGTGGAGGCTGCCGTCCTTCCAGCGGATGTCCTCGGTCTTCTGTCGGACCTTGAGCTCGTCGTCGAGGCGGAAGATCTCGCGTGGCACGGCCTTGGCGGGGTCCTCGGACTCGAAGAAGGGGTAGGCGATGTAATAGGCCAGCCCGCGCCGGTGCACACGCGCGTTCTTGATCTCCACGCTCTTGGCGAAGGTGGCGACCTCGACGAGGTCGTCGGTGCGCCGTTTGCGGACCAGGTGGTAGAGGAGGCGCTCCAGGACGTTGAGGTCGTTGAGCTGGGCGGCCGGCACGTGGTCGAGGTGGGCGTTGAGCAGGTCGACGACGGTCTCGCGCACTTCGGCATCGGCATCCTGGAACCTCAGGAGGAGGCGCTGGAGCTCGCTCTGGAGCAGGGTGCGGTCCCAGAGTCTGCGGTCCTCGCCCGCCATGTCGGCGGCGAGGTCGTTCATGGCGGTCAGTCTGCGGGTGAGCACACCCTTGTCCAGGGGCACGGCGGTGTCGTGGCGCTCCCGCATGAGGAGCACGGGGCCGGGCAGCACGTCGACGGTGCGGGCCGAGAGCGCGCAGCGGCGCAGGTCGAGGTCGGCGTCATCGGGGTGCAGGCCGTGGTCGGGCAGGGTCAGCCAGAACTCGCGGCGCCACAGCTTGTTGCCGAGTACCGGGTCCGCTGCCAGAGCGGGGACGGCACGGGGGTCCTCGGCGAAGCGCTGCTTGGCGCACAACTTCTTGTGGGACTTGGAGGGGGAGGCGCCGAGTTCGTTGAACCGGTGGACGTTGCCCACCACCAGGTCGGAGTGGGTGTCGGCCGCAGTGCGCCACAGGTAGGACAGGGCGTAGGCGGTCAGGGCGTCACACCCCTCCAGGAAGAGCAAATGGCTGCCGGAGGCTTCCTGTCCGCCGCGTCGGCGGGCGGCGGGCGGGTCGGTGGCGGGCTCGCCCCCGAGCAGGCGCACGCGCATCCCCTCGGGCGGGTCCGCTGCGAAGGCGGCGGCGACGGCGAGGGCGTCCTCGCCTGCCTCGACCGTCTCGTCGTTCTGTTCCTCGGTCTCACGCTCATCGTGGCCGTCGGGGGCCTCTTCGGTCTCCTCGTCCTGGTCCTCGCCGACGGTTCCGTCCTCGGCCGCGGGCTCCTCCCGACCACGGAAGGGGACGAGGAGGACCTCGGCGGTCGCCTCACCCGGTTGGACCGTATGATCCCGGTTGTGGTGTCCGTCTCTCTGGCGCGCCAGGGAATCCAGGCAGTGGCCGAGGTTCGGTTCAGTGACGTCGAAGGTCACGATGACAGTGGGCTCGGGCACGAAGGTGACACCCTCCAGAGAGTCCTCTGCACTCGGGCTACGGGCAGCAGCACGATCGCACCGTATGCGTCGGACGACTGTTGTTGACTACTTCAGGCAAGTGGGCACTGACCGGCCGTACCCGCGGTCTGAACGACCGGGGCACGGACTGCCACGGGGGGATCGCACGGCGGACCGCACCGGTTTTCCGCCGGGAGGCACGGGAGCCCCCGGATGAGGCCTGCATTAGGGTCTGAGCAACCAGTATCACAGGCCCTGCGGTGCGCAGCCCGCCATATCGGAGGATACAGACGGCCATGCCCTCCCCCGAACACAGCCATGAACGCCCCGGAGGCCGCAGAACTTCCAGCGGCGAAGGCTCGGACCGCAGATGGAACGCGGGCCGGATGCGCGGCGCGGTGGAGCGCCGCAGCGCCGTGCCCCTGCTCTGGCTGCACCAGCTGCCCGGGTGGGTCACACCACTCGCGCTGGGGCTGCTCTTCGTCGCCGGCCTGATGATACCGGTGGGCCCGCTGGGGGCTGTGTGTCTGATGCTGGTTGCACTGTTCATGGTTTGGCTGGCCTATCTCACGTGGCCGTCGCTGAGCCGGCAGCAGAAGGCACCACGGACACTGATGGTGTTGGTCGTGCTGGTGTTGGCGATCGCACGCACCCTGGGATTTTGACAATCATTTTCGTTTTCGCGATACTAAGGGCGTGTCTGCCCAGTTCACGGGGACCGGGGGTCAGAACCCCGACGCCCGACCAGCGTTCCAGGCCGTCGACGCCACCGTGGCCTACGACGGGACTCCCGTGCTCGACGGCGTGAGCCTCGACGTCCCCGCAGGCCAGACTCTGGCCGTGCTGGGCCCCAACGGCTCGGGCAAGTCCACACTCATGCGCGCCGTGCTGGGCATCGTTCCCCTGAACGCCGGTGAGATCCTCCTGCACGGCACACCCCTGCGACGTTTCCGCGACTGGCGCCGCATCGGCTACGTGCCCCAACGCCTGACCGCCGGGGGCGCCGTACCCGCCACCGTGCGCGAGATCGTCGCCTCCGGGCAGGTCGCCGCGCGCCGTCGCCTCTCGCTGCCGTCCCGCAAGGACCGACAGGCCGTCGACGAGGCGCTGCAGGCCGTCGGGCTGGAGGATCGCTCCGACGACTCCGTGCGCGAACTCTCCGGCGGACAGCAGCAGCGTGTGCTCATCGCCCGGGCCCTGGCGGGGCGTCCCGACACCTTCGTCATGGACGAGCCCATGGCCGGCGTCGACGCCGAGAACCAGCAGGCCCTGGCCGCCACCATCACCATGCTCGGTGAGCAGGGCAGCACTGTCGTGCTCGTCCTGCACGAGCTCGGACCGCTGGAACACGTGATCCAACGCGCCGTCTCCCTGGACCAGGGACGCATCGTCCACGACGGTGTCCCTCTCAGGCCCACCGGGGAATGTGCCCGTCCCGGACACGAGCACCAGCATCCCCATCCCGACCCCAACGCCCCCGCGCCCCGAGACGCGAACGGGGAGATCATCCGACTCGAGGTGCCCGGCAGTGATTGAACTTTGGCAGTACGAGTTCATGCAGCGCGCGCTCGTCGCGGCCGTGCTCGTGGGACTGGTCACCCCGGTCATCGGAACGTTCCTGGTGCAGCGGCGCCTCGCCCTGCTGGGCGACGGCATCGGCCACGTCGCGCTCACCGGTGTGGCGCTGGGCCTGCTCACCAGTACCTCCCCCGTGCTCACCGCCGCGATCGTCTCCGTGGTGGGCGCCGTGCTCATAGAGCTCGTGCGGGTGCGTACGCGTACCAGCGGTGACGTGGCCCTGGCGCTGCTGTTCTACGGCGGTATCGCCGGCGGTGTGCTCCTCATCGGCCTGACCCCCGGTGCGAGCAACGCGACCCTGACCGAGTACCTGTTCGGTTCGGTCAGCACCGTCTCCGAACAGGACATCCTGGTGGTGGCAGCCCTCGCGGTGGGTGTGGTCGCCGTCGTCGTGGTCCACGGCCGGGAGCTGTTCGTGCTCTGCCAGGACGAGGAGGTCGCACGGGCCCACGGGTTGCCGGTGCGTTTCCTCAGTGTTCTGCTCGCGGTCACGGCCGCCCTGACGGTGGTCATCGCCATGCGGATCGTCGGCGTGCTCATGGTCAGCGCGCTGATGATCGTGCCCGTGGCCGCTGCGCAGCAGCTCTCCAAGAGTTTCCGGGTCACGATGGTCCTGGCCGTGGTGATCGGACTGGTCTCGTCCCTGGGCGGGCTGACCACGGCGTTCTACTCCGATCTGGCTCCCGGAGCGACGATCGTCCTGTTGGCCCTGGTGTTGTTCTGCCTCGCCGTCGGGGTCGGGATCGTCCGCAAGTTCCGGCCCCGGCAAGGCCCGGCGGGCCCTGAGATCGGTACGATGCCCCGGAGCGAGCGGGGGAGGAGGGTGACACCATGAGTACACGCCGAGAGACGGTCCGTCGGGCATTGAACGAGTCCGCCGGTTTCCGTAGCGCACAGGACCTGTACACGGACCTGCGCGCCGACGGGTCCAAGATCGGTCTCACGACCGTCTACCGGGCCCTTCAGGCGCTGAGCGAGTCCGGTGAGGTCGACGTCCTGCGCACCGACGAAGGTGAGGCCGTCTACCGCGCTTGTGCGACCGAGAACCACCACCATCACCTGGTGTGCAGGGTCTGTTCCACAGCCGTGGAGATCGAGGGACCCACCGTCGAGCGGTGGGCCAGCGAGGTGGCTTCCAGGTACGGCTTCATCGGCATAACACACACCGTGGAACTGTTCGGTGTGTGCACCGACTGCGCCGAGGCGGGTTCGACCGTCGGCGTCTGAGTGGAGGAAGGGCGCGGGCGCCACGCGCGCCTGCGCCCTTTCACGTCCGTTGTCCGTCGCGGCCGCCCCGGCGCCGTCCCCTCCTGGGATCCGCAGGACGGTTCGTTCCCGGTCCGCGACTGCACCGGCCGGGAGGGCCGGCAGCGCGACCGCGTTCTACCGGTCCGCAACGGTTCCGGGCCCGGCCTGCGGGGGCTTCCGCGCACAGCAGGAAACCGGGAGCGGGTCAGTCGGTACGGTACTGGGGTTCGCAACGCTGCAACGTGGGGCGTTTGGGCCTGACGTTGTCCCCGGAGGAACGCCCGGTCAGGCGGCGCCCGATCCACGGGACCAGGAACTCCCGGGCCCAGTACAGGTCCTCCTGCCGGGCGGTGCGCCAACCGCGGGGCTCCGGTTCGGGCCAGGGCTCGTTCCAGTTGCCCTCGGCAGGTGTGCCCAGGACCTCGCACACACGCAGCGCCAGTCGGCGGTGGCCCTCCGGGGACAGGTGCAGGCGGTCCCAGCTCCAGGAACGCTCGTCGTCGAAGATGCGCATGCTCCACACGTCGACGACGTCGCAACCGTAGCGGTCGGCGACGGCGCGCATGTGCATGTTGTAGGTGGCGATCTTGCCGCGCAGGTGGCGCATGACCGAGTGCATGCCGGTGTCGAAACCGGTGAAGATGACCACGCGGGCGCCGGTGGCGGTCAGCTCGGCGACGATCGACTCGAAGATGCCCACGACCTCGTCGGGGTCGCCGCCGGGGCGGAGGATGTCGTTACCGCCCGCGCACAGAGTGACCAGGTCGGGGGCCATCGCCACTGCTTCGGCGACCTGCTCGTCGCGGATCTGCCGGATCAGCTTGCCCCGCACGGCCAGGTTGGCGTACCTGACCTCGTCGATCCGGCAGGCCAAGTGTTCGGCGACGCGGTCCGCCCAGCCCCGGAAGCGGCCGTTGGGCACACTGTCGCTGTCGGGGTAGGGGTCGCTCATGCCCTCGGTGAAGCTGTCCCCGAGAGCGACGTAGGACAAGATGTCCCGTTCGGTGATGTCTGTCGTCCCAAAACCGCTCATGATCCATGATCATGCAATTCCACGCCAGGGTTACGCGACAGTAAGTTGATCCTGGGAGCGGTTTTGGGTCCGACGTCACACTCTCAGCGGCGCGAGCTGACCGGGGTCAGGACCGGTCGCTTGGCTGTGACCGTGTCCCCCGAGGAACGCCCGGTCAGGCGGCGTCCGATCCACGGGACCAGGGAATCCTTGAGCCAGGTGAGGTCCTCGCGACGGGCCTCGGCCCACCCGACCGGGGCGGTCTCGGGCCAGGGCTCGTCCCACCGTTCCGACACCGGCACGCCCAGGGCCTCGGCCACCCGCAGAGCCAGGCGCCGGTGCCCCTCCGGGGACATGTGCAACCGGTCCTCGTCCCAGGCACGTGCGTCGGTGAGCACGTCCATCGACCACTGGTCGATCAGGTAGCAGCCGTGCCGGTCGGCGATGGCGCGCACGTTCATGTAGGAACGCGCGAACAGTCCGATGGTGCCGCGCATGTACCCCGTGGCGACGTTGACGCCGGTGAAGAGCACGACCTCGCTGCCGGCGGCTCGCAGGCGCGAGACGGCCAGGTCGAGGATCCGCGCCACGCGGTCGGGGTCGGAGCCGGGACGCAACAGGTCGTTGCCGCCCGCGGACAGGGTGACCAGGTCCGGGGCCATGTCCAGGGCCGGCCGGAGCTGGTCGGTGACGATCTGGCGGATGAGCTTGCCGCGTACGGCCAGGTTGGCGTACTCGATCTCGCCCACGTGGTCGGCCAGGTGCTCGGCCAGGCGGTCGGCCCAGCCGCGGAAGACCACACCGCCGTCGGGACCGCCCGGGTAGGGGTCGCCCACACCCTCGGTGAAACTGTCGCCGATCGAGACCAGGGACATCCCCTGCTTCAGCAGCGGGTTGCTCTCGTCGGCACTGGTTCTGGCCATCACTCGCCCTCCTCGGCGACCGTGTTGGGCACGGCACCGCCGTAGCGGCGGTCCCGGCTCGCGTAGATCTCACAGGCCCGCCACAGGTCGCGGCGGTCGAAGTCGGGCCAGAGCTGGTCCAGGAACACGAACTCGGCGTAGGCGGACTGCCACAACAGGAAGTTCGACGTGCGCTGCTCACCGGAGGAACGCAGGAACAGGTCGACGTCGGGCACGCCCGGGGCGTACAGGTTCCGGGCGATGGAGTCCTCGGTGATCCTCTCCGGGGAGATCTCCCCCGCCGCGGCCCTGCGAGCCAGCTCTCGGGCCGAATCCACGATCTCGGCCCGACCCCCGTAGTTGACGCAGAACTGCAGCGTCAGGCGGGTGTTGTCCTTGGTCATCTCCTCCGCGTCCCGCAGCTCGGAGATGACGCTCTTCCACAGGCGCCCCGGACGCCCCGACCAGACCACACGCACCCCTCGGGCGTGCAATTCGTCACGGCGCCTGCGGATGACGTCGCGGTTGAAACCCATGAGGAAACGCACCTCGTCGGGTGAGCGCTTCCAGTTCTCGGTGGAAAAAGCGTAGGCCGACAGGTAAGGGATCCCGAGCTCGACCGCGCCCTCGACGACGTCGAAGAGGGAGGCCTCCCCCGCTCTGTGGCCCTCGGTCCGCGCCAGGCCGCGCTGCTTGGCCCACCGGCCGTTGCCGTCCATGACGACCGCGACGTGCCGTGGCACCAGGTCGGACGGCAGTTCGGGGGGCCGCACCCCGCTCGAGTGCGGGACGGGCGCGGTGTACTCCCGGTGCTCCCGCCGCTTACCGGGATCGAAGCTGAACAGACTCAAGAACGCTCCACATGGCGCAGTGATCGGATTCCGTTTTCCAGGTGCCACTGTAGATAGGCCGCGACCAGCCCACTGCACTCGGAGCGTTGGCGGTCCTGGCTGGCGTCGGCAGTGTCCCAGTCACCGCCGAGCAGGGCCGACATGAGCCGGAGGGTCTCGGGGGACGGGTGGACGCTGCCGTGCGGGCGGCACACCGAGCAGACCATACCGCCGGCATGGACCGCGAACGCCCGGTGTTCGCCGCGGCTGCCGCAGTGGGCGCACTCGCTCAGGGCCGGCGCGTATCCGGCCACGGCCAGGGAACGCAGCAGGTAGGCGTCCAGGACCAACCGGACGTCGTGGCTGCCCTCCCCCAGGGTACGCAGTGCCCCGATGAGCAGCAGGAACTGGCGCAGGGCGGGGTCCTTCTCCACCGCCACGACCTTCTCCGCGGTCTCCAGTACGGCGGCGGCCGCGGTGTAGCGGGAGTAGTCGAAGGCCACCGCCTCGCCGTAGGAGCGCACCGTCTCGGCCTGGGTGATCACGTCCAGGGTACGGCCGGTGTACAGCTGCACGTCGACGTGGGTGCACGGCTCCAGACGGGCCCCGAAGCGGGACTTGGTGCGGCGCGCCCCCTTGCCGACAGCGCGCACCAGGCCGGTGCGCCGGGTCAGGAGGGTGACGATGCGGTCGGCCTCGCCCAGTTTCTGGGTGCGCAGGACGACCCCCTCGTCGCGGTAGAGACTCACCCCTCCATTGTCACGGATGTCGACACCCGCCTCGCGCATCCCTTCACAAGAGCGACATGACCGGTTTTACCGCAGCTTGGATTCCCTTTTGCCGTAATTTGCTCTACTCTCACCCGCCAGGGTGTGTGCGGAGGACACCAGGTGTCCCTCCTTCCACTCACGCGTCCGGGTCCGACACCCGGGCCCTTCCCCGACATCTTCCGGGGTGTTACCGAAACCTTCCCTTCCCGCACGGAGGTTGACGATCATGGCTCGTGGTCGACGACGTATGGAAAAGCACGACCCGAGCGGTGGCTCCGAGAACGGGCGCCGCCCGCGCCGCAGGCTTCCGCTGGTCGTGGGACTGGCCGCGGTACCGGTCGGGCTGGTCCTGGCGGCCTCTCTCGTGGCCGTCTCCGGAGGCGGCCACGAAACCGCCGCCGGGGAGATCGGCGAGGGCATGAGCAACGAGATGTCCGTGCCCGACGCCTCCTCCGACGAAGACTTCTTCGACGACCCCACCGGTGCGCCCGAGGACTCCTCTCCCACCTCTGGGACCCGGCCCCAGGACGCGCAGGTCACCGCCTCCTCCTCCCCCGAGGACGAGGAGACCGGTTCCGAAGACGGCGGGGGCAGCGACGACGGCGACGGCTCCGGCGGCGACAGCAGCGGCAGTGGTGGTGGAAGTGGCGGCGGCGAGGCCGGAACCTCCTCCAGCCCGATGGCCGAAGAGGTCGTCACGATCGTCAACTCCGAGCGCTCCCAGCACGGCTGCGACCCGGTGTCGTCGAACCCTCGGCTCACCGCCGCAGCGCAGGAGCACAGCGAGGACATGAACTCGCGCGACTACATGGACCACTTCAACCCCGACGGTGAGGGGCCCGGCGAGCGCGCCGAGCGCCACGGTTACACCGCCTGGGGCGCCGAGAACGTGGCCAAGGGCCAGCAGACCGCCGAGCAGGTCATGGACGCCTGGATGAACAGCGACGGCCACCGGGCGAACATCCTCAACTGCGACCTGTCGACGATCGGGGTCGGCGAGTCCGGCCGCGCGTGGACGCAGAAGTTCGGTTACGAGTAGTCGGACACCGGACCGTGCCGGGGCCGCCCCTTCGGGCGGCCCCGTTCTCCGTTCCGGGCACGGGTACCGTCGCCCGCCGGGCGCCTCTCCCGAGCTCAGCGGACCGTACGAGGGGCCCGCGGCGTCGCCGCGGGCCCCTCGTACGGTGTGGGTCAGATGCGGGCGGAACGGCCGATGGCGCTGCACAGCGCCTTCAGTGAGGCGGTGGTGATGCTGCTGTGGATCCCCACGCCCCAGACCACCTCGCCCTCGATCTCGGCCTCCACGTACGCGGCCGCGCTGGACTCGCCGTCACCGCCCATGGAGTGTTCGACGTAGTCCATGACACGGACCTTGACGTCGACGTCGCTCAGGGCGTCGCAGAACGCGGAGATGGGGCCGTTGCCGGTACCGGACAGCTCACGGATCTCCCCGCGCACACGGACGTCGGCATCGATCCGGTAGCTGCCCTCGCCGTCGGTGCTGGACCGGTGGGCCAGCACCGCCACGGGGCCACCCTCGGACAGGTACTCGCGCTCGAAGGTCGACCAGATGTGGTCCGCGGCGACCTCTCCGCCCTCGCTGTCGCTGTAGGTCTGGATGACCCGCGAGAACTCGATCTGCAGCCGGCGCGGCAGGTCCAGGTTGTGGTCCCGGTGCATGATGTAGGCCACGCCGCCCTTGCCGGACTGGCTGTTGACCCGGATGACCGCCTCGTAGTTGCGTCCCACGTCCTTGGGGTCGATCGGCAGGTAGGGCACGTCCCACTCGGAATCGGCCACCGGGACGCCGGCGGCCTCGGCCCGCTCCTCCTGGGCGGTGAAGCCCTTCTTGATGGCGTCCTGGTGGGAGCCGGAGAAGGCGGTGTAGACCAGGTCGCCGCCGTAGGGGTGGCGGGGCGCGACCGGCAGCTGGGTGCAGTGCTCGACCGTGCGGCGGATCTCGTCGATGTCGGAGAAGTCGATCTCGGGGTCCACGCCCTGGCTGAACAGGTTCATGCCCAGGGTGACCAGGCAGACGTTGCCGGTGCGCTCACCGTGGCCGAACAGGCAACCCTCGACACGGTCGGCTCCGCCCATGACCGCCAGCTCCGCGGAGGCCACACCGGTTCCTCGGTCGTTGTGCGGGTGCACCGAGACCGCCACGTGCTCGCGCCGGGTCAGGCTGCGGCTCATCCACTCGATCTGGTCGGCGTAGACGTTGGGCGTGGTGCGCTCGACCGTGGCGGGCAGGTTCAGCACGATCTCGCGCCCCGGGCCGGGCTGCCAGACGTCCATGACCGCCTCGCAGACCTCCAGGGCGAAGTCCAGCTCGGTGTCGATGAAGATCTCCGGCGAGTACTCGTAGCCGAAGTCGGTCCCGCCCAGGTACTGCTCGGCGAAACGCACGACGTCGCGGGTGCCCTCGACCGCGATGGCCTTGCACTGTTCACGGTCGACCTTGAAGACGACCTCGCGGAAGGTCGGCGCGGTGGCGTTGTACAGGTGCACGGTGGCGCGGTGGGCTCCCACCAGGCTCTGCACGGTGCGCTCGATCAGGTCCGTGCGGGCCTGGGTCAGCACCGAGATCTGTACGTCCTCGGGGATCTGGTCGTTCTCGATCAGGGCGCGCACGAAGTCGTAGTCGGTCTGGCTGGCAGCGGGGAAGCCGACCTCGATCTCCTTGTAGCCCATACGCACCAGCAGCTGGAACATCTCGTGCTTGCGCGCGGGGTCCATGGGCTCGATCAGCGCCTGGTTGCCGTCGCGCAGGTCCGTGGACAGCCAGCGGGGAGCCTGCGTGATGGTCCTGGAGGGCCAGGTGCGGTCGGGCAGATCCACCGGCTTGAAAGCGGTGTAGCGGTGGAAGGGCATCCGGCTGGGTTGCTGCTGCGGCACCATAACGGTGACTCCTCAAGGTGAACATGGTGCGCCGTCGCTCACTCGGGGCGACTGATGCGCTTGGGTCAGTGGCCGACCTCGACATGCCGAACTCCCGCGGCGAGGGAGTCGACCCGTGTCTATCGGTCCCCGCCGCGGCCACTAAGGAGGAGAAGCTCGCGCAGCATAGTGTTGCCACGCTAGCAGACACCTGCGACCACTCGACACATTCCTCTCACATGGCGAGACGGGGCAGTCGTGACCTGTGGAAATTCGGAGTCCGTGTGTGAGACAGACACCCGGTGCACGTGCGACCCTGTTTCCAGGTACCTCGACTTCAAGAGAACGCCCGTGATGGGTAGACTCCGCGGTGAACCCTTCAGTGCTAGGGGGGTTGTTCCGAGTTCCGTCGACGGGACCGAGGGTGCGGCCAACACCCGAGGCCCCCGCCCGCACGCCGAGTACACGTAAGCCGGGCGAGCGGTACGGCCGGCCCCGTCGACGGGGCTTCTCGCGTCCCACTGCCCGCCCCCCCCATGGGCGCGCACACACCGTGACGCCCTGGCCACATCCGGCCACCGGCGAACACGGTTCCTCCTCCCCACGCAGCGGACTCCACCTGGAAGGCCCGTCAAACCCCGCATCTCGGCACCGCGGTCACCCAGGGCAAGAGGAATTGACACACGGTTCACCGGCACCTTCCAATATCGCCCAGAAGGTCCAGAACCGATGCCTCACCCCGCTCAAGGAGGCCTCGTGCCGTCCCCGCACCCCCACTCCACCGCGCCCCGCAGGCGCCTCGCGTTCCGCAAGTCCCTCGTGCCCATCGCTCTCGGCACGCTCCTGATCGGCACGCTCGGTGCCGGCAGTGCCGTCGCCTCCCAGGACGACGATCCAGGCCTCGTCCGTGTCTCGGGCGCCGAGAACGCCGTCGACCGTACCGAGATCGCCCGGACGGGGGTGTCGATCGACCTCGTCGAGGACGACGGCACCCTTCTGGTGACCGCTGCCCCCGACGACGTCGACGAGATCGCCGACCTGGGCTACGAGGTCACCGAGGCAGGCCCGTCCGCCGAGGCGATGCACCCCGACGACGGCTACACCAGCTATCCGGAGGTCGTGGAGCACGTCGACGGCCTCGTCGCCGAGCACCCCGGCCTGGTCCACAGCCAGGTCTACGGGCAGTCCTACGAAGGCCGTGACCTACTCGCGGTCCGCATCAGCGACGACCCCACGGTGGACCAGGACAAACCGGAGGTCCTGTTCACCCATTCCCAGCACGCCCGGGAACCGCTGACGGTGGAGATGGCGGTCCGCATCATGGACATGCTCACCGAGGGCTACGGTTCCGACGAGCGCATCACCGAGCTGGTGGACACACGCGAGATCTGGGTCGTACCCAATTCCAACCCGGACGGCACCGAGTACGACCGGTCCGGGGACACCTGGCAGAACTGGCGCAAGACCCGCGGGGCCAACGAGGGGTCGGAGGCCCTGGGAACCGACATGAACCGCAACTGGGCCCACGAGTGGGGCTGCTGCGGCGGTTCCTCGGGCGACCCGGGGTCGATGACCTACCGGGGCCAGGCGCCCGAGTCGGCCACCGAGGTCGAGGCGCTGGCCGACTTCGTGCGCAGCCGCGAGGTCGGCGGTGAACAGCAGATCACCACGGCGATCGACTTCCATACCTACGGAGAGCTCGTCCTCTGGCCGTTCGGTTACACATACGACGAGGTCGCCGACGGCATGAACCAGGACGAGTACGACACGCACGAGGCGCTCGGCGAGCTCATGGCCGATTCCAACGGCTACACGCCGCAGCAGTCCAGCGGCCTCTACATCACCGACGGGTCGATCAACGACTGGCTGTGGGCCGACCAGGGCATCGTGAACTTCACTTTCGAGATGTATCCGGGCTCGCCCGGTGACGGCGGGTTCTATCCGCCCTCGGACGTGATCGGCGAGGAGACCGCGCGCAACGAGGAGCCGGTACTGCAGCTGCTGGACTACGCCGACTGCCCGTACCGGATCATCGGTGAGGAGGAGACCTACTGCGGCTGATCCCCGCTCCCCCGTGGGGTGCGGCCCGGGCCCCACGGGGATCCACCTCCCGGTACACACTGCAAGGACGCTCACGAACGAGAGTGTGCCATGGCCGAAATTCTGATCGACATCGACGAGGCGGTGTTGGACCGCGCCACGCGGTTGCTCGATACCACGACACCGACCGGGACCGTCGACGCCGCGCTCAGGGCGGTCGCCTCCCAAGACCGGGCCGCCGCACTCGCCGAGATGCGCGAGCTCGTCGCGGAGGGCGGCGTCGACCTCGACGTGCTGCGCGACAAGCGCCGCTACCGGAACTGACGCACGGAGCCGCCGCCGGGCCGGGTGTCACCGTCGCTCGTCCACGAGGCCCCCGGGTCACAGGCGTCGGTACAGGATGTGCAGTCCCACATCGCCGTGCTCGGGGTGGGCGAAACCGTCGGGCAGAGTGCCCACGATCTCGAACCCCAGCGACCGGTACAGGCGCAGCGCCCGGGTATTGCTCTCCACGACCGCGTTGAACTGCATGGCCCGGTACCCGGTCGAACTCGCCCACTCCAACGAATCCTCGCACAGAGCCCGCCCCACGCCCTTGCCTTCGTGGGCAGGGTCCACCATGTAGCTCGCGCTCGCGATGTGTGCGGCGTTCCCGCCGTGGTTGCGGTTCATCTTCGCCGTCCCCAGGACCGTGCCGCCCTCATCCACCGCGACCACGGTCCGAGCCGGTTCGCGCAGGAGCCACCAGCTCCTACCCTCCGGTTCCGCGAGATCCGTGGGAAAAGTGAACGTGGTCCCCTCAGCAACGATCGGGTAGAAGAAGGGGCGGATGCCGGGCCAGTCGGCGAGGGTGGCGGTACGTATGCGCATGGAGTCAGCATGTCGCCCAGCCCGGCCGCAACAACAGGTTCATGGGGGCACGGCGGCAGTGTGACGCCGCAGGGAAATCACCCTCCTGAGAACATCGGTGGGCCCCGGCGTTTTCGCCGGGGCCCACCGTGCGGGGCACCCAGTTGCCGACTTCCGTGCCCCGGGTCAGTCGGCTCATGGACCGGTGCAGGTGGGTGGTGTTCGTCGGAGCGTCGAGCTCAGCCCGCCCCCGACACCACAAGAAACCCCGCTCCCCCAACCCCTATAAACGGCTTAGGCGCCGGGCAGCTCCTCGAACTCCTTCACGGCGTCGATGGAGGGACCGTGCGGGGTGTTGGCCTCGCGCTCGATCATGATCTCCACGAGCACCGGCCGGGAGGTGCTCCGCGCTTCCTTGCGCGCCCACTCCAGGGCCTCGCGCACCTCGGCGGGGTCGAAGACACGGCGTCCGGAGCAGCCGTAGGCCTCCATGATCTTGACGTTGTCGGTGCCGAAGTCGTCGTAGTGGATGTCGACCTCGAAGTTCATGTCGAACGGGATCTCGGCCTGGCGGATGAGGCCCAGGTACTCGTTGTTGAGCATGATCAGCACGTAGGGCACGTCGTACTGGGCGGCCACGGCCAGTTCCTCGACCATGTACTGGAAGCTGTAGTCGCCCACCACGCCGACGACCTCCGCGTCGGGCTCGGTGTTCTTGAGCGCCTTCTTCACACCGATGGCCGCGGGGATCTCCCATCCGAGCGGGCCGGCCTGACCGCAGATCTGGTAGTGGCGGGGCTTGTGGGCCTTCTGGTGCTGGCCGCCCCAGATCTGGTAGAGGCCGATGGCGGTGACGAAGTAGGCGTCCTCGTCGAAGACCTCGTTGATCTCCTTGTACACACGCGGTGCCTTGATGGGCACGGAGTCGAAGTCCTCGCGGCGGGTCAGGCTCGAGCGCAGTTCACCGACCCGCTCGCGCCAGGTGCCGACCTCGGCGCGGGCGTCGCGGCGACGGGCCTCGGCCAACAACTCCTGCAGGAACACCCGCGCGTCGGAGACCACACCGAGATCGGGTTCGAAGACCCGCCCGATCTGGGTGGCCTCGATGTCGACGTGGATGAAGCGCCGCTCGCCCCGGTAGACGTCGATCTGTCCGGTGTGCCGATCGGCGAAGCGCGCTCCGACGGCCAGCACCAGGTCCGACTCCAGGAACGAGGCGTTGCCGTAGCGCTGGGAGGTCTGCACCCCGGTCATGCCCGCGTACAGGGGCGAGTCCTCGTCGAAGGAGCCCTTGCCCATGAGGGTGACCTGAACGGGCACGCGCAGGTACTCGGCCAGCGCCTTCAGGTCCTCGGAGGCGTCGGCGGTGATGACTCCCCCACCGGCCAGCAGCAGCGGGCGTTCGGCCTCCAGAAGCATGTCCAGGGCGCGCTCGACCCGCGGGCGGTGCGGCAGGACGGTGGTGCGCTGCAGCGGGGCGTCGAGGGCGGGGTCGTACTCGATCTGCTGCTGGGCCACGTCCAGCGGGATGTCGACGAGCACCGGCCCGGGGCGTCCCTCCTGGGCGATCCGGAACGCCTCGCGGAAGACCCACGGGGCGGTGGCGGCCTCCTTGATCTGCACGGCCCACTTGGTGACGGGCTTGGCGACCTCGACGATGTCGACGGCCTGGAACCCCTCCTTGTCGAGCAGGTCGGTGCGCTGCTGTCCGGTGATGCACACCATCGGCACGGAGTCGGCGATGGCGGTGTAGAGGCCGGTGATCATGTTGGTGCCTGCGGGGCCGGAGGTGCCGATGGCCACGCCGACCTTGCCGGTGGTGCGCGACCACCCGTCGGCCATGTGGGTGGCGCCCTCCTCGTGGCGGACGATGAGGTGCTCGATCCCGCCGACCTGTTCCAGTGCCTTGTACAGGGGCAGGATGGCGGCGCCGGGGCAGCCGAAGGCGGTGTCGACGCCTTCGTCCTTGAGGACCTCGACGACCGCGTTCATCGCGGGTGTCTGCGGCATGGCTGGTGAACCCTTCAGTGCTAGGGGTGCTGTGGCTGACAGGGGTGCTGTGGCTGCCGGGAGTGATGCGCGTGTGCTAGGGACGCTGCCGGTCCGGGAGGGACCGTGTTCCGGTGGGAGGCGGGACGGGCCCGCGGGCCGCGGGTCCTCGGGTGGGCCAACACCCGGGGCACGGCACGTCGGGCCGGTGCGGTCAGGCCTTGCGCCCGGAGAGCTCTTCCACGAGCTTCAGGAGCGCGGAGTGGTCGAGATCGCCGTGGCCCTGCCGGTTCAGGGACCCGATGAGCTGGGCGACCTGGGCCCCGAGCGGCACGGTGACACCGGAGGTGCGGGCGGAGTCGGTGACGATGCGCAGGTCCTTGTCGTGCAGGGCGACACGGAACCCGGGCTGGAAATCGCGCTCGCGCATGGCCGCGCCCTTGCGCTGCAGCACGGTGCTGCCGGCCAGGCCGCCGCCGAGGACCTCCAGTCCGGCCTCGGTCTCCACGCCGTGTGCCTCCAGGAAGACGAGGGCCTCGGCCAGGAGCTGCAGGTGGCCGGCGACCACGAGCTGGTTGGCTGCCTTGACGGTCTGCCCGGCGCCGTGCGGCCCCACGAGCACGGGGGTCCTACCGAGGACGTCGAAGAGCGGACGGACGGCGTCGAAGTCGGCCTGTTCACCGCCGACCATGATGGACAGTGCGCCCTCGACCGCGCCGGCCTCGCCGCCGCTGACGGGGGCGTCGAGCACACGCAGGCCCTTCTCCTGGCCCTGGTGGGCCAGGGCGCGGGCGACGTCGGGGCGGATGGTGCTCATGTCGATGACGAGGGTGCCGGGGCGTGCGTGGGCGAAGACGCCGTCCTCGTCGGCGAGGAGCGCTTCCACGTCCGGGGAGTCGGGGACCATCGTGATGACGGCGTCGGCGTCGGCGACCGCCTCGGCGACGGTGTCGGCGCCGTTGCCGCCGTCGGCGACCAGGGCCTCGACCTTGCCGCGGCTGCGGTTGTGGCCGGTGACGGTGTATCCGGCGCGGACGAGGTTGCGGGCCATGGGCAGGCCCATGATGCCCAGGCCGATGAAGGCGATCTTCTGCAGGGCCATGGTGTTCCCTCTCGTTGCTGTGGTGGCTGTGTTCGTGTGCGGGTGGGTCGGCGGTCGCGGTTTCAGCGCATCCAGCCGAAGCTCTCGGCGCTGGGCACGGTGGGCTTGTACTCGAGTCCGACGGGGCCGTTGTAGCCGCGGGCCCGGCTGTCCGACAGGAGGCGTTCCAGGGGCAGTTCACCGCTGCCGGGTTCGCCGCGGCCGGGTGCGTCGGCGATCTGGATGTGGCCGAACTCTGCGGCGTGGTCGCGTACGACCTGGGCGAGGTCGTCGCCGTTGACGGCCAGGTGGAAGAAGTCGGCGAGGAAGGCGACGTTCCCGGCCCCGGCCTTGTGGGCCTGCTCGACGAAGGCGAGGCCGTCGGCGGCGGTCTTGAGTGGGTAGTCGTCGGCGCCGCTGATGGGTTCGATGAGCACGGTGCCGTCCACAGCGGCGACGGCCTCGGCGGCGGCGAGCGTGTTCTCGAGTGCGATGCGGTCCTGTTCGGCGGGGTCCGCACCGTCCTGGCGGCGGCCGTAGAGGGCGTTGAAGCCGGTGGCTCCGGTGCGCTCGGCGATCTGTACGACGAGGTCGATGTTGGCACGGAACTCGGCGGCGCGGTCGGGGTGGCTGAGGACGCCCCGGTCCGGTCCGGGCAGTTGTCCGGCGAAGAAGTTGAGCCCGGTCAGGCGCACGCCGGCGGTGTCGATTGCGGTGACGAAGGTGTCGATCTCGTCCTGGGGCGGGGTGGCGGTCTCCCAGGGCCACCAGAACTCGACGGCGTGGAAGCCTGCGTCGCGTGCGGCCTGGGGGCGTTCGTTGACGGGCAGCTCGGTGAACAGCAGGGAGCAGTTCACGGTGTGGCCGAGGGTGTGACTCATGGTGCTCGACTCCACTGTTTTCGCTATGTGGAAAGTATTTTTCACTTCGAGGAATGATTAGAGTGTGCGCCGGGACACTCGGGACTGTCAAGCACTCGGTGGCGGCGCCCCTCCCCCCTCCGCCGGGGAAGGTCACCCCCAGGAACCACATGAGCCCCACCGGCCCCGCGTAGAGCAGTAATTTCGGCAGTTATTCATGTGAAGACACAGATCAGGCAGTTTCTCAGCGAGATCCTCTTGCTGGTGTTGACAAGATCACACCGTCGTCGATTAGAGTCCCTCCAATCCGTAATACGGAATCGTTTGACTGCACTACGAAAACACCGACCGGTCCGAGCCACTTGGCCCAGCGGGCCCGGGCCGGCCGGGTCCGGGGAGAGGACACATGGCCGAGAACACCCCGCCCGGCGGGGCCGTTGACCCCGATCCGGGTCTTGCGCGCCTGAACGCGCTCACCACAGAGAGCCTGCGCACCGAACTCGCGCAATGCCTCGACATCGACCGCTGGGTCGAGGAAGTCGCCGCCGGGGCACCCTTCCCCGACCGCGAGGCCCTCCTGTCCCACGCGGACGCCCACGCGCGCGGCATCACCGGCGAGGAAGTGGCGGGCGCGCTGGCCCGCCACCCGCGCATCGGTGAGAAGGCCGAGGGCAAGGGCACCGAGGCCAACTGGTCACGGGGCGAACAGTCCGCCTTCGCCTCCGGCACCGACGACGCCGGCGCCAAGGTGCAACGGATCTTCGCCTTCGCGCAGAAGGAGTACGAGGACCGTTTCGGGCAGATCTACCTCGTGTGCGCCAGCGGCCGCGGCCCACGCGAGCTGCTGGCCGACCTGGTCGAGCGCCTGTACAACGACCGCGGTACCGAACTGGCGGTGGTCGGCGACGAGCTGCGCAAGATCGCCGGCCTGCGTCTGGTCAAACTCCTGGAGTCCGTATGAGCCACGTGACCACACACATCCTCGACGCCTCACTGGGCCGTCCCGCGCGTGATGTGCCCGTGCGGTTGGAGGCCGCCGCCGACCGGGAGCGCACCTCCTGGAAGCCGGTCGCCGAGGGGCGCACCAACGACGACGGGCGCGTGCCCGACCTGGGCCCCGACCAGCTCGCGGCCGGCTACTACCGGATCGTCTTCGACACCGGCGCCTACTTCGACGCCCTCGGGCAACGCGCTTTCTACCCCGAGATCACCGTCGTCTTCGACCTGGCCGAGGAGGACCGCCACTACCACGTGCCGATCCTGCTCAACCGCTACAGCTACACGACCTACCGGGGCTCCTAGGAGCTGCGGCGCGGTAGACCCCGAGCCACTCCGCGCGGCTCCTGATCGCCCGGAGCCCCGGTACCAGCCCTCCCGCCACGACGAAGGAACGATGCCCCGGCCCGAGCCACCGACGAACCACCCACCGACTTCGAGTGCGTGACAGGTCCTTCCGCACGACCACAGCGGTCCTCCCTCATACGCACAGCGCACCGGCGCACGTGATGAAACGTATGCATACGGATGGAGACACCCTGATGGGCATCCGACTCGGAGACAACCAGTACGGCAAGGCCGAGGTCCACCTCGTCCACGTCAACCGTGACACCGACGTCCACCACCTCAAGGACATCAACGTCACCTCGCAGCTGCGCGGCGACCTGGAAGACGTCCACACCGTCGGCGACAACGCCAGGTGCCTGCCGACCGACACCCAGAAGAACACCGTCTACGCCAAGGCACGCGAGTGGGGCGGCGTCGGCGCGATCGAGGACTTCGCCCTGCGCCTGGCCCGGCACTTCGTGGACGAGCACGAGTACGTCCACGGGGCCCGGGAAGAGGTCCAGGAGTACTCCTGGAGCCGTATCCGGACTTCCGACGGCCCGCACGACCACGCTTTCACCCAGGACGGCGGCGAGACCCGCACCACCGTCGTCAACAAGGACGGCGACCGGGAGTGGGTGGTCTCCGGCTTCGAGGGTCTGACTGTGCTCAAGTCCACGGGCTCGGAGTTCCACAGCTACCCGAAGACCAAGTACACCACCCTTCCCGAGACCAACGACCGCATCCTGGCCACGGACGTGACCGCGCGCTGGCGCTACGTCGGCGTCGACCACGACTACGACAAGGCCTACGAGGCCGTCCGCGCGCTGTGCCTGGAGGCCTTCGCCAACACCCACAGCCTGGCCCTGCAGCAGACGCTGTACGAGATGGGCAAGGCGGTGCTGGAGGCGCGTCCCGAGATCGCCGAGATCCGCTTCTCGATGCCGAACAACCACCACTTCCTCGTGGACCTGACCCCGTTCGGCCTCGACAACCCCAACGAGGTGTTCTTCGCCGCCGACCGTCCCTACGGCAAGATCGAGGCCACGGTCGAGCGCGACGACGCCCCCGGTGCGGGCCAGGCCTGGAAGCACGTTCCCGGCTTCGTCTAGCTCAGCATCGGCAGAGGCCCCGTCCCGGCCTCTGTTCCACCGCGTGTGAGACGGGGACCGCGCTCTGCCGCGGCCCCGTTCCTCCCCCCTGTCCCGGGAACCAGGGAGCTGCGCCCAGCCCGTCCCGTACGGCGGGCTTCCGGCCCCGGGTGTGCCTGACCGAGAGCGGCACACCCCGGGCCGATGCGTCACAGCACGGGCCCAGTGCCCGAAACCCGGTCGCCCCGCCGGCGGCCCCTCCACCGCAAAGGCTGGTATCTGGCCATGTCGAACAGTCCGTCCGCGAAGGACCCGGCCACACCGAACGCCTCTTCCCCTGTACGCCCCGAGGACGAGAAGCTGCCGCCACGGCTGCTCCTCGTCTACGGGCTCCAACACATCCTGACCATGTACGCCGGTGCGGTCGCACCGGCCCTCGTCATCGGCGCCGCCGCTGGGATCGCGAACGACCCTGCCTCCATGGGCATCCTCGTCAGCGGCGCGCTCCTGGTGGCGGGGATCGCCACACTCCTGCAGTCCGTGGGCCACCGCAGGATCGGCGCGCAGATGCCGATCGTGGTGGCCTCCTCCTTCGTCCCGGTCAGTGCGATCACGTCGCTGGCCGCGGGTGAGAACGGGGAGAACCTCCCGGTGGCCTTCGGCGCCTCGATGGCCGCGGGGGTCTTCGCCCTGTGCCTGACCCCGTTCTTCGGCCAGCTCATCCGCTTCTTCCCGCCGGTGGTGACCGGCACGATCATCACCGTCATCGGGATCAGCCTGATGCCGGTGGCCGCCGACTGGATCCTGGAGGACGACTCCGTCGAGCCCTCCGCCCCGCTGAGCAACATGGCGCTGGCCGGGACCACGCTGGCGATCATCCTGCTGGGTTCGCGTGTGCTCCCGGGCATCTGGGGCCGGTTGTCGGTCCTGTTCGGCCTGATCCTGGGCACCCTGGTGGCCCTCCCCTTCGGGATGGCCGACTTCTCCCGGGTCGGTGAGGCCGACACGGTCTTCGACCCGACGTCGCTGTTCTACTTCGGTGCCCCGCAGTTCGAGATCACGGCGATCATGACGATGTGCATCATCATGCTGGTCGTGCTGACCGAAGGCGCCTCGCACATCATCGCGGTCGGTGAGATCACCGACTCGAAGGTCGACGCCAAGCGCATCTCGGCCGGCTTGCGGGCCGACGTGAGCGGGTCGATCCTGGGCCCGATCTTCAGCGCCACCCCCACGAGCTCCTTCGCTCAGAACATCGGCCTGTTGGCGCTGACGGGTATCCGCAGCCGCTACGTGGTGGCCACGGGCGCGGGGATCCTGCTGGTGCTGGGCCTGTTCCCGGTGCTGGGCGGCGTCATGGCCGCCATCCCCGGCCCGGTGCTGGGCGGGGCCGGACTGGTGCTGTTCGGCAGCGTGGCGGCCAGCGGCATCAAGACGCTGGCCAAGGTCGACCTCAACGACAACCTCAATCTGGTGCTGGTCTCCTCGGCCATCGGTGTGGCGATCGTGCCGCTGGCCTATCCCACCTTCTACGAGCAGCTGCCCGAGACCGTCGAGATGATCGCCCACTCCGGCATCATCGGTGCCGCGCTGGTCGCGGTCGTCCTCAACATCTGCTTCAACGTGATCGGACGCCGTCCGGAACCGGAGGAACCGGCCCGGATCGAGCAGGACGACATCGGCAGTGCCGGCCCGGGTGAGGCCAAGTACACCGACCACGCGGAGGCCGCCTACCGCGGCGAGGAGAGCGACCAACAACCCAGCGGTGACCGGTGACCGTGGACTCCGGCCATGACCGGCCCCGGAGCCCGTGAACGCGGGACGAACGGACCGGGAGGGGCAGCAGCCCCTCCCGGTTCGGCGCCGGCTGCCGGAACTGGTACTTCTGGGTCTGTGACCGACTGGGATCTTCGGAAGCTGCGGGTACTGCGGGCACTGTCGGAACTGGGGACGGTGCGCGCCACCGCGGAAGCGCTGTGCATGACGCCGTCCGCGGTCTCCCAACAGCTCTCCTCCCTGGCCCAGGAGGTGGGAACCCCGCTGTTGGAGTCCCAGGGCCGCGGTGTGCGCCCGACCGAGGCGGCCCGTGTGCTGCTGCGCCACACCGACACTGTGCTCGCCCAGCTGGAACGGGCCGAGGCCGAGCTGGAGGGCTTCACCCGCGGCGAGGCCGGGGACGTGCGGGTGGGTGCTTTCGCCACCGCGATCCCGCAGCTGGTGGTACCGGCCCTCAACACCCTGGCCGGGGAACGCCCCGGGCTCTCCACTCGGGTGCACCAGGCCGACGCGGCCGAGGTGTACGAACTGCTGGCCGCCGGGGAGATCGACATCGGCCTGTCCTTGGCCGCCCAGGCCCCCGCGGGGTCGGACGGGCGCTACGACCGCTCCGAGCTGCTCGCCGACCCCTTGGACGTGGCGCTGCCCGCCGGCCACTCCTGGGCGCGTTCGGAACAGGCGCCCCGGTTGGCCGACCTGTCCGCGCAGGGCTGGATCTACGGGGCCTCGGGGCCGTGGCGCGAGATCACCCTGGCCGCCTGCGCGCAGGCGGGGTTCGTGCCCGAACAGGCACACGTGGCCTCGGACTGGCGGGCGATCCTGGACATGGTGGCTGCCGGGATGGGGTTGGCGTTGGTGCCGCGCCTGGCCGCGGCCGGGCACACCCCCGGGGTGGTGCTGCGGGAACCGGCCGGTGACCGGCCACGGCGGCACGTCATCGCGGTGGTGCGGGCCGGTGCGGGCGAGCATCCGAGGCTCGTGGCGGCGTTGGACGCGCTGCGGCGGACGGCAGTGGGGCTCGACGAGGAGAACGTTCAGTTTTCCTGAACATAATGATCAGAAACTTTCGCTGGTGCTTACTGGTTTCTGTTGAGAAGCTGGTTGTGTCCCACCCATCGACACAACAGGAGCACTGTGAGTCCCACCTCCGATTTCGATCCTCTCGCTTACAACGCCCAGCCCTATTCCGGCGGCGATCCCTTCGCCGACTACAAGGAGAGCGAGCTCGACCTGGAGGGCCTGGTCGACCTGGCCGACCGCCGGCTCGGCGGCGCCGTCGTGGACGCCAACGACGAGTTCTTCGCCCACCGCGAGAACCTGCTACGGACCGAAGCGGCCGTGTTCGACCCCCAGGCCTTCGGCCACAAGGGCAAGGTCATGGACGGCTGGGAGACCCGGCGCCGCCGCGGGCCGAGCGCCGAACGGCCCCACCCCGCCCCCGAGGACCACGACTGGGCACTGGTACGCCTGGCACTGCCCGGCCTCCTCCGCGTCGTGAACGTGGACACCGCCCACTTCCGCGGGAACCAGCCCACCGAGGTCTCCGTGGAGGCCGCCAGCGTCCCGGGTACCCCCACCACCGAGGAGCTGCTGGCCGCCGAGTGGACGGAGATCGTGCCGCGCACACCGGTGTACGGGCACGCCGCCAACACGTACGAGATCAACTCCGCACGGCGCTGGACCCACCTGCGCCTCAAACAGTTCCCCGACGGTGGCATCGCGCGCCTGCGCGTGTACGGCGAGCCGATCGCCGACCCGAAGTGGCTGGCCGCCCAGGGCTCCTTCGACGTGGCCGCGCTGCTCAACGGCGGCGCGGTCGAGGACGCCTCCGACCGGTTCTTCTCCGCCCCGGAGAACATCATCGCCCCGGGCCGCTCGCACAAGATGAACGACGGTTGGGAGAACCGTCGGCGCCGCGACGCCGAGCACGACTGGGTACGGTTCCGGCTGACCTCCCAGACCCAGGTGCGGGCCCTGGAGATCGACACCGCCTACCTCAAGGGCAACGCCGCCGGATGGATCACCGTCCTGGCCCGCGACGCCCACGGCGCCGCCCCGGAGGCCTGGACCGAGATCCTGCCGCGGACCCGGCTCCAGCCCGACAGTGAGCACCGTTTCGTCCTGGACACCCCGGTCACGGCGACCCACGTGCGCACCGACGTCTTCCCCGACGGCGGGATCGCGCGTCTGCACGTGTTCGGTTCGCCGACCGAGGCCGGTTTCCGACAGCTGCAGGAGCGCTGGGACCGCGCCCAGAGCTGATCCCCGCAGGGACGCAGGGGGCGGGCGCCGGCGGGCGCCCCTCCCCGCTCCGGCCGGGCCGTGCTCAGGCCGGCCCGTCCCGGCGTTCGATCATGCGCCCGTCGGTGCTGTGCTCATCGACCTCCACCCCGCGCAGGAAGGTGCGGCGCACCCGGCCGACCAGCTCGGCACCGTCGTAGGCGCTCACCGGGTTGCGGTGGCCCAGTTCGGCGGCGCGCACGGGGAAGGGCTCCTCCGGGGCGAAGACGGCCAGGTCGGCGTCGGCCCCCTCCACCAGCGAGCCCTTGCCGTGCAGCCCAGCCACCCGGGCCGGACCGGAGGACATCCACGCCACGGCCTCCTCCAGGGCCACGCCACGGCTCCGGGCCTCGGTCCAGATCGCCGACAGCCCCACCTGGAGGCCGGAGACGCCGCCCCAGGCGGTACCGAAGTCACCGGTCTCCAGGTGCTTCAGGTCGGGGGTGCTGGGCGAGTGGTCGCTGACCACACAGTCGATGAGCCCGTCGCGCAGGGCCCGCCACAGCAGGTCGCGGTTGGCCTCGTCGCGGATGGGCGGGCAGCACTTGTACTGGGTGGCGCCGTCCGGGATGGTCTCGGCGGCCAGAGTGAGGTAGTGCGGGCAGGTCTCCACCGTCAGGGGCACACCCTCGGCCCGGGCCTGGGCGATGAGCGGCAGCGCGGCTGCGCTGGACAGGTGCAGCACGTGGGCACGCACCCCGGTGCGGCGGGCCACGTCGATGACCCGCGCGATGGCCTCGTTCTCGGCGGTGTCGGGACGGGAGGCCAGGAAATCGGCGTAGTCGCGGCCGGCGCAGTCGGGGGCGCGGTCGAGTACGTCGGGGTCCTCGGCGTGCACGATGAGGCGTCCGCCGAAGGCCGCGATGGCGTGCGCGGCGGTGTCCAGTTCACCGGGCGTGAGGTTGCCGAACTCCTCCACCCCGGAGGGCGAGAGGAAGGCCTTGAACCCGAAGACACCGTGTTCGTGCAGGGCTTCGAGTTCCCCGGTCCTCCCCGGACCGCTGTTCTCCGGTACGGCGCCGCCCCAGAACCCCACGTCGATCGCGAGCTTGCCCTCGGCGGCGGCGCGCTTGGCGGCCAGCCCTCCCACGGTGGTGGTGGGCGGGACGCTGTTGAGGGGCATGTCGATCAGGGTCGTGACCCCGCCCCGGGCGGCTGCGCGGGTAGCGGTGGCGAAGCCCTCCCACTCGGCACGTCCGGGTTCGTTGACGTGCACGTGGCTGTCGACGAGGCCTGGCAGGAGCACCTCGTCCTCGGCGAGGGTAATCTCGTACTCGACCGCGACCGCGGGTGCGGCGCCGCGGGGCAGGATCTGCTGCACGGTGCCGTCGGCGACCACGACGGTGTGCGGGGAGATGCCCTGCGGGGTCAGGACCCGGTCGGCATGGACGGCGAAGGTGGGGCTGGTCATCTGTGTGTGGGCGCCCGGCGGGTGGGCGCCCGTCTCCTTCCTCGGTTCGGGCCGGAGCAGGGGCGGCTCGGCCCTGCCGGCCCGGTACTGCGGGCTCGGTCCCTACTGGCCCACGCGGCGATGGGCCATGGACACCAGTGTGGCGGTGTCGGCGCCGGTGGCCACCGCGACCTCGGTCTCCTCCAGGGCACCGCAGCCCAGGCCGGCCACGAGCACGGCGGCCAGGGCCTGGGCGGTGGCGGGTTCGTCGACGACGTTGCCCGAGACCTGGCCCAGGTAGGCGCGCAGGCGCTCGGCGGCCGGGGCGAAGGCCTCCCGGTAGAAGACACAGGTGACCAGGTGGCGGGTGACGAGCTGGTGGGGGTGCAGGTCCCAGCCCTGGTAGTAACCGCGTTCCATGGAACGGCGTACCAGGCCGGCGTGCAGGCCCCAGGCGGAGCGCACCTCGTCCGTGGTACCGGTGGGCATGACGTTGCTGCCTCCGTCGGAGAGCCACACCCCTGTCCCGGCCGCAGCCACCTGCATGACGGCCTTGGCGTGGTCGGCGGCCGGGTGGGCCAGGCTCTGGTACGCGGCGGGCACACCCACCGAGGCGCTGTAGTCGTAGGTGCCGTAGTGCAGGGCGGTGACCCGGCCGGCACCGGCGCGGATCATGCGTGCCACGGCGGCGGTGCCGTCGTTGAGCATGACCGACTGGGGGGTCTCGATCTGCAGCTCGAAGCCCAGGCGCCCCTCGGGCAGGTCCAGGCGGCGTTCGAGTTGTTCGGACAGCCAGACCATCGCCTCCACGTGCTCCACGGAGGTGATCTTGGGCAGGGTGATGACCAGCCCGTCGGGCAGGGACCCGTGCCCTTCCATCAGGGTCTGCAGGAACAGGGTGAGGCTGCGGACCCCGCGGTGCCGCCCGGCTGCCTCCATGCCCTTCATACGGGTGCCGAAGTAGGCGGGCGCCTGCCCCTCGGCCAGGTCGGCGACCAGGGCGTCGGCCGCCGCCATGACATGGGTGTCCTCGGTCTCGTCGCCGCGGTCGCCGTAACCGTCCTCGAGGTCGACCCGCAGGTCCTCCACCGGGTCCTCGGCCAGTTTGGCGCGTACACGGGGCAGCGCATCGGCGACGGCGGCCTCGCCCAGCCCGGTGGCGGCGGCCAGGTCGGCCGGTTCGGGGGCGTGTTCGTCGAGCGCTGCCAGGGCTCGGCGGCCCCAGTCGGCGGCCAGGCCCGCGTGGACCCGGCCGGCGGGGACGTAGACGCTGTGCACCGGTTGGCGGCCGGTGCGGGCGCCGGGGTAGTCGCTGTCCAGCCGGGTGTCGGCCTCACTGAGTCGGGCGTCGAGCCCGGCCGCGAGTGCGGCCACGCCCTCCAGGTCGTCCCTCGCCACGTGGCTGTCCTCCTGCGTCGGTGGGGGTAACCCGGTCCTCGGTCGAGAACCGGCCACGCTTTCTACATGCGGATAATAACTTCTGCTATTCGGAACAACAAGAGCAATCGGGTACATCCGAGCTATCCGATGCCCCTGCGCCGCTTCCCGTGAGAAGCTGGTTTCGTATAGCAGAATGATGACCATGACCACTGCGGCCGACAGCACGGGAGCACGATCCTTGGCACCCTCACAACCCCCCCGTACGGGCGTGTCCTCCGCCGTGGAGGACGTTCCCCGACGCGCAGGCGGCGTGCAGTCCCTCGACCGCGCCTTCGCCCTGCTGGAGATCATGGCCGACGCGGGCGGCGAGGCCTCCCTCAGCCAGCTCGCCGACTCCTCCGGTCTGCCCCTGCCGACGATTCACCGCATCATCCGCACCCTCGTCGGCAACGGGTACGTACGTCAACTTCCCTCACGCCGCTACGCCCTGGGCCCGCGCCTCATCGGCCTGGGCGACAAGGCCTCGCGCATGCTCGGTACCTGGGCCCGTCCCCACCTGGCCCATCTGGTCGAGGAGCTCGGCGAGACCGCCAACCTGGCCATGCTCGACGGAGACAAGGTCATCTACGTCGCCCAGGTCCCCTCCCCCCATGCCATGCGCATGTTCACCGAGGTGGGACGCCGGGTCCTGCCGCACTCGGCCGGCGTCGGCAAGGCCCTCCTGGCCCAGCTCACCGACGAGGAGGCCCTGGCCGCCCTCACCCGGACCGGGATGCCCGCCGCCACCGACCGCACCATCACCGTCCCCGAGGACTTCGTCACCGAGCTCGGCCGTATCCGCGGCCAGGGCTTCGCCATCGACGACGGTGAACAGGAGATCGGCGTACGCTGCGTGGCCGTGCCCGTCGAGGGCGCCCCTTCGGGTATGGCCGTCTCCATCTCCGGCCCCGAGGCCCGCGTGAGCTGGGACTTCGTCGACCGCGCCGCACCCATCGTGCAGCAGTGCGCTGCCGCACTGGCCACAGACCTCAACAACCAGAGCTGACCCCCGGTGCGTCCCGCTCACACAGCGGCAGCGCACACACCAGGACCCGGCCGCAGAACGCTCTGCGGCCGGGTCCTGTCCGTGCACGGGGCACGCGCTCAGCTCTGTTGGTCGAAACCGAGCCTGCGCAGCAGCTTGGGGTCACGCTGCCAGTCCTTGGCCACCCGGACCCGCAGGTCCAGGAACGCCCGGCGTCCCAGGAGCCCCTCGATCTGCTTTCGGGCCCGCGAACCCACATCGCGCAGACGGGCCCCCTTCGTACCGATCACGATCGCCTTCTGGCTGGAGCGTTCCACGTACAACGACGCGTAGATGTCCACGAGCTCCTTGCCCTCGCGCTCGCTCATCTCGTCCACCACCACGGCGATCGAGTGCGGCAGTTCGTCGCGCACCCCCTCCAGGGCGGCCTCCCGCACCAGTTCCGCCACGAGCATCTCCTCGGGCTCGTCGGTGAGGTCGCCGTCCGGGTACAGGGGCGGGCCCTCGGGCAGGTGCGAGCACAGGACCTCGGAGACGGTGTCCAACTGGAACTCCCCCTCGGCCGAGACCGGGACGATGTCGGCCCAGTCCCCCAGCTCACTGACGGCCAGCAGCTGCCCGGCCAACGCGTCCCGGTCCACCAGGTCGGCCTTGGTCACCACCGCCACCACCGGTGTGGAGGTCTGCTCCGCCAGCTCCTTGGCGATGTAGGTGTCGCCCCGCCCGATGGGCTCGTCCGCCGGGATGCAGAACACGATCACGTCCACCTCGACCAGGGTGGAACGCACCAGCGAGTCCAACCGCTCCCCCAGCAGGGTGCGCGGCTTGTGCAGCCCAGGGGTGTCCACGATGATGAGCTGGGCCTCGGGCCGGTGCACGATCCCGCGCACCGTGCGCCGCGTGGTCTGCGGCCGGTTGCTGGTGATCGCCACCTTCTGCCCGACCAGCGCGTTCATCAGCGTCGACTTGCCCACGTTCGGGCGGCCGACGAAGCACGCGAACCCGCTGCGGAACCCTTCCGGGTAGGAGGGCGTTTCCAGCGGCAGACGCAGCTTCTCGAGGTCGAGGTCGTTCATGGATCCTTCTAGCGCTTCACGATGGACGACGGCACCCCGTCCGGGGCGGCCACCACCGTCACCTGGGTCTTCAGGTCGTCCGCTACCGCGCGGTCGTCCTCGGTCAGCTCCTTGGCGTCGGTCACCACGACCGCCGCCTCCAGCGCGGAGGCCTCGCTGGAGACCGCCGCGGCCACCGCGGCCTGGAGCGCGGTCAGACGCAACGACCGCAGCTCCACCGTCGTGGCCACATAGGTTCGGCCCGTCTCGTCGCGTACGGCGGCACCCTCGGGCGCGGCGTTGCGAGCGCGGGAGGCCCGCGCCAGGGTGATGAGCTTGCCGTCCTCGGCACCCAGCTCCGTCGTCTCCGTCACTGCTCCGTACTCCTCATGTCCGTCTCCTGTGGATCGTGCTCGGGCAGGCGCTCCACCATCACCGTCGTCATCCGGTTGCGGCGGCGGCTCTTGCCCTCCAGCGTCAGCCTCAGACCAGCGTATTCGGCACGGGCCCCGCCGACTGGAACACGACCCAGCACAAAAGCGACGAGCCCGCCGACCGTCTCCACGTCGTCCACGTCCAGGTCGATGTCGGGGTAGAGCTCGGCCAGCTCGCCCAACGGCAACCGGGCCGTCACACGCACACGGTCGTCGTCCAGGCGCACCACCGGAGGGATCTCGTGGTCGTACTCGTCGGTGATCTCGCCGACGATCTCCTCGACGATGTCCTCCAGCGTCACCAGGCCCGCCGTGCCGCCGTACTCGTCGATGGCGACCGCCAGATGGTTGCGCTGGCCCTGCATCTGGCGCAGCAACTCGTCGATGGGCTTGGTGTCGGGCACGTAATGGGCCGGGCGCAACACGTCGGCGGCGGTCAGCGGCGAGGCGTCCGCCGAACCCGCCCGCCAGCGGCCTCGTATGTGCTTGATCAGGTCCTTGAGGTAGACGATGCCGACCACGTCGTCCTCGTCCGCACCCGTCACCGGGATACGCGAGTACCCGCTCTCCAGGGCGGTGGTGAGCACCTCGTCGACGGGGGTCCCGTGTCCGGTGAAGACGATGTCGGGGCGCGGCACCATGACCTCGCGCACCGACGTGTCGTCGAGCTTGAAGACCGAGTGGATCATCTCGCGTTCCTCGGGGTCGATCACTTCGCCCCTCTCCGCGAGGTCCACCAGCTGACGCAGCTCCACCTCCGTGCTGAAGGGACCGTCCCGCTCCCCCTTGCCCCGCGGGGTCAACGCGCGGCCGGCGCCCACCAACAGCTGCGCGAGCGGGCCCAGCACGACCTGTACCGGGTACACCACGGTGGCACTGGCCCGGGCGATCGGCCCGGCGAACTGGCGACCCAGGATGCGCGGGGCGATCGCGATGAGGACCGACTCGAACACGACCATCGCCACGGCCGTCAGTACGATCGCGGGCCAGCCCAGGCCCAGCAGGAACACCATGCCGACCACAGCGGTCAGCACCGCGCACACCTCGCACACCACACGCAGGAACAGCAGCACGTTGAGGTGGCGGGTCGGGTCCTCGGCCACCCGGGCCCAGGAACGGGAGCTCGGGGTGGTGCGCACGTCCTTGGAGGTCTCGGGCGTCCCCACCGACAACACACGGGTCACGGCGGCCTCGGCCGAGACCAGGAACCCGGCCACGGCGGTGAGTACGAGGGCAGCGGCGAAGGCCGAGGCCCACTCGACCGGTTCGCCCGTGGTCAGCGGGGCCAGATCACTCCAGGAGTCCGGGTTCACAGCGACCTCTCATCCCCGGTGGGGTCCGCAGCCTCGCTTCCGGCCCAGGACCGCAGGATCTCGGCCTGCAGGCCGAACATCTCCTTGTGCTCCTCGGGTTCGGCGTGGTCGAACCCGAGCAGGTGCAGGATGCCGTGCGTACACAGCAGGTCGATCTCGGCTCGGGTCCCGTGCCCGGCTGTCTCGCCCTGGCGTTCGGCCACCTGGGGACAGATGATGACATCACCCAGGACCCCGGGTTCACTGGTGCGGCCCGAGCCGCCGGGACGCAGCTCGTCCATGGGGAAGGACAGCACGTCGGTGGGTCCGGGCTCATCCATCCACCGCACGTGCAGATCGGTCATGGGCCCTTCGTCGACCAGGACGACGGACAACTCGGCGAGCGGGTGCACCCGCATCGCGTCGAGCACGTGGCGGGCCAGACGGGACAGTCGTTCCTCGTCGACACCGGCCATGCCGGATTCGTTGGCGACCTCGATGGTCATCGGTTTGTTGGGCGTAGAGATCCGGCCCTTCAGGGCCGGGAGGGAACGCCCTCTCCTTTCCAGGTGTAGCCGTAACCGTCAGCCCGCTGGAGCAGACGCATGTGCTTGTGTCCGATGCCCTGGACCGTGCCGCGGGCGGTCGTGATGTTGAAACGGCCCGAGGCCCGCACCGCCACACGCCCGGTATAGGAACCGGCCTTCTTACCGGCAGGGACCACAGCGCGCACCAGGTCGCCGGTGGCGAAGGTGAAGAAACGCTTGACGCGGGGCAGGCGCAGACGCGCAAAACCGTACCGGTCGGTGCGGGTACGGGCGTAGGAACCCCGACCCGTGCGCCCGGCCACCAACACCCGTCCCACAGTCTCGGTGACCGTGTCGGCCTCGCCGGCCACGAGCGCGTCCAGAGTGTGGGTCTTGGGCAGCTGGTTGCACATGCGGTTCCACTTCGTGCGCCCGCCCGAACCCACACGCGGGGGCGTACGCTCCTGAAGAGTGCGCCACAGGGCCCACCGGGTGGACTGGGCCGCCGTCGCATCCCGTAGCGGAGCCTTCGCCCGGGACAGGATCCTCGCCGCACGATCGGGCGCGAACTCGGCCACCGGTCTGTGACCCTTGGCCTGGTTGCAGGGCACGCACGCCAGTACCAGGTTCGACACCCGATCCGAACCACCTTTGGAGCGGGGGTGGACGCGGTCGAGGTTGAGCGGGGTCTTCGCCGCGCCGCAATACACACAAGCGCGGCCGAATTTGGCCAAGAGACATCCACGGACCTCATAGCCATGCAAGGTGCCCTGCTGGTACTCGATCCCCTCCAACGGTTGACCGGGGGACAGAGCGTGGGTGTCGAAGGCGACCCGTTCCATGTGCACCGCCCGCACCGGAGCCCACCGGGCCGACCGGTCCACCCGACTGGTGGTGGTATCCACCCGGTGACGCAAGCTCGGAGTCAACCACCCGCGGGGTCGGGTGCGGTTGGAAAAGCGCGGCGGGCGGTACCGCAGGTTCGCCGACCGGCGTCGGCGCCGGTAAGCGGCCCGTTGGCCCATGTTCTTGCGGATCCGGGCGTCGCTGTGGTTGAGCTGGATGCTGTAGCGGCCCCGGCGTTGGCCCGCTCGGTGGGTGAACACGGCGATGCCGGTGTGCTGGGAACCGGGGTCGACCCCGACCTGCACACCGCCCACCTTGGACTCTGCAACCGTGCGGTCCCTCAACCGGATAGTGCAGGGGGTGCGCCGGTGCACCACCGCCCTGCCCTTGCCCAGGAGCTTGCGTGCCCGGGCGGGCGCGCAGGGCTGGAGCGGGTTCTGGTTCTTGTCCGGGACAAAAACATACGGTTCGGATCGTTCGGTGTGGGCCTCACGGCCCTGCTCCCCGACCCCGGCGGGGTCGGGGGTGACGCCGGAACCGCCAGGTGAGGCAGGTCCGGTCTCCCCTCGCACATGTTCCGTACCGGGTACCGCGTCACGGTGTTCGGGTCCCGTTTCGTCCCTGATCCCGGGGTTGTCTGCTGGCCCGAATTCCAGAGCCCGGCGCTGAGGAAGCACGCCGGGGTGGGTCTGCTCTCCTGTACGGAACGTAGCCATCGAGGTCACCTCCTTCTCGGTGATGGCTGGTGCTGGTAAAGGCGGGCTCGACCACGCGGGCCGAAAGCCCGGGTCCTCAGACTCGAGCTTCCTTTTCGGTTTTTGACTGCCTTACTCGGACGTGGTCGTGATCGAGTGGCGCTGGCAGAGCGCTGCGCGAGCCGGTGACCGCTGGTGCGGCCACCGGCTCGCGGCGCCGTGTCTCAGGGGAGGCCCCCGTCTGCCCGGGAGACCCTGCCTAGTCTGCCCGGTCCCCGGGCTCGTCCGGCTCGTCGTCGGCGGGCTCGGGGGTGTCGGCCGGGCCACGGCTCGGTGACCGGCCCCGCCCGCGCAGTCCGCCGCGGCCCCGGTTCTCGCCCTGACCCGCGGCCTGTTCGGCGTCGTAGCGTCCGTAGGCGTCGACGATCTGCCCGACCAGCTTGTGCCGGACGACGTCCTCGCTGCCCAGTCGGCAGAACGCGATGTCGTCGATGTCACCCAGGATGCGCTCGATGGTGCGCAGGCCGCTGGTCTGCCCGCCGGGCAGGTCGACCTGGGTGACGTCACCGGTGACCACGATCTTTGATCCGAAACCCAGCCGTGTCAGGAACATCTTCATCTGCTCCGGCGAGGTGTTCTGCGCCTCGTCCAGGATGATGAAGGAGTCGTTAATGGTTCTACCGCGCATGTATGCCAGGGGCGCGACCTCGATCGTCCCGGCCGACATCAGCTTGGGGATGGACTCGGGGTCGAGCATCTCGTGCAGGGCGTCGTAGAGCGGGCGCAGGTACGGGTCGATCTTGTCGTACAGGCTGCCCGGCAGGTACCCGAGGCGTTCACCGGCCTCGACCGCGGGGCGGGTCAGGATGATCCGGTTGACCTCTTTTTCCTGCAGCGCCTTGACCGCCTTGGCCATCGCCAGGTAGGTCTTACCGGTTCCCGCGGGGCCGATCCCGAAGACCACCGTGTTCCGGTCGATGACATCGACGTAACGCTTCTGGTTGACGGTCTTGGGACGGATCGTCTTGCCGCGGTTGGACAGGATGTTGGTGGTCAGCACGTCCACGGGGCGTTCGCTGCCGGCACCGAGCATGTGGATCATGCGCTCGATGGTGTCGGGGGTGACGTGGGTGCCGCTCTTGGCGAGCTCGATCAGCTCCTCGACGAGGCGGACCACGACCGCGGTCTCCTCGGGGGTGCCACTGATCGTGAACTCGTTGCCACGCACGTGGATGTCGCTGTCGAAGGAGCGCTCCAGGGTGCGCAGGAGCTCGTCGCCCGAGCCCAGCAGACTGACCATCGTGTGCTCGTCGGGCACCACGACCTTGACCTGAGTCTCGTGCCGCGGCTGCGTGTCGGTTGTCTCGGCCATGGTGAGGCCTTGCGGCCGCTGTCCCTACCCTTCGGTCCGACCCACCGCGGTTCGGGTGGGTACGTGTGTGCGTGGCCCGGTGTCCTCGATTCTACCAAGGGCACCCGGGCCGATTCGATCCTCCGAGTCCGGCTGTGGACCGCGCCGTTCTACCCGGGGGGCCAGTTGAGGCCACGGCCGCCCAGGACGTGGGCGTGCAGGTGGAAGACGGTCTGTCCCGCGCCGCTTCCGGTGTTGAACACCAGACGGTAACCGGTACCGTCCACACCCTCGGCCTTGGCCACCTCGTGCGCCTCCCGCGTCACCTCGTCGACCAGGCCGGTCCCGGCCGCAGCCGCCGAGGCCGCGTCCGGATGGTGTTCGCGCGGGATCACCAACACATGAGTGGGCGCCTGCGGATTGATGTCGCGGAAAGCAACGGTGCGCTCGCCCTCGCGTACGATCTCCGCGGGCACCTCACCCTGGACGATCTTGCAGAAGAGACAATCGTTCTCGGACATGGGGAACCTCCGTTTCCTCAGGGGTGTTCCGGCCCCATCATGCCGCAGCCCGGCCCGGTTCGCCCCGAGCGGTCCGGTCCCCGGGGTCGTGGGTGTACCGGTTTTCGGCGCGATAGGCTTCTCGTCCGTGCGCATCGGGCCCGTGTTCCCCTGCCCCTTCCACGCGTGTTCGGATGTCAACGGATGCAATCGCACGACGACTTGGGAAAGAAGAGGTATGCCCTTTCGTAAACCCCGCGACAAGGGTGTGCGTCGAACCGATGTGACGACAGAAACCATGGTGGCCGGAGCCACCACGGCCCCGCTCTCGGTGGAGTGGGACGCCGATCACGCGGTGACGGAGCTCTACCGGGAGCACTATCGGCCACTCGTGCGGCTCGCCTCACTCCTTGTGCGCGACCACGCGACCGCGGAAGAGGTCGTACAGGACGCGTTCGTGGCCATGCACGGCGCCTGGCGACGCCTGCGGGACCCGAACAAGGCCCTGTCCTACCTGCGCCAGGCGGTCGTGAACAAGGCCCGGTCGGTCCTGCGCCACAGGGCGGTCGTGGAGAAGCACGCCCCCAAGGCCCTGCCCGATGCCCCCAGCGCCGAGATCGGCGCCATGAACATGCTGGAGCGCGAGGCCGTGATCCGTGCTCTGCGCAAGCTCCCCACCCGTCAGCGCGAAGCGATCGCGCTGCGTTACTACGGCGACCTGTCGGAGGCGCAGATCGCGGACGCTATGGGTATCAGTCGAGGTGCGGTCAAGAGCCACACCTCACGCGGCATCACCGCACTCCGCTCTGTTCTGGAGCAGACGACATGACCAGCCCACACCACAACGAAGACGAGTTCGAGGCGCAGCTGCGTCAGCTCCTCAAGGCCGAGGCCGACTCCGTCCAGCCTTCCGCCGAGGGGCTCGACCTGATCCGGGAGAGAACCGAGAAAGGGCGCGCGGCGGCCTGGTTCGGTCTGCCATGGCTGCGTCCCGCGCTCGCGGTCGCCGGTGCGGCCCTGATCGCCACATCGGTGATCATGTCCAGCCCGCAGGTGCGCGACCAGGTCCTGGACATCGTCCCGGCCGGCGCGGACCGCGACGGCACACCGCCCCTGGGCAGCGACGGAACCGACAACGACGGTGGGGCTGCCGCACCGGACACCTCCACGAGCACCGACGACGGCACCACCCAGCCGGAGAGCGATCCCCCCGGGACGCCCGCACCCGAGCCCTCACCGGAGCAGAGTCCGACCGCCTCCGAGGAGGAGGACTACGAGACCGCGGCGTCCTGCCCTCCCGAGGACGGGCCCAGCTCCGAGCCCACCCGGAGCCCGGACGGGGACCGACCGGACACCGGCGAGTCCGGGCAGGACTGCGAACCCTCCGGCGAGCCCAGCGAGCCGGAGGAGACCGACGAGCCCGCCCCGGACGACGGTGACGAGGACGGGACCGAGGACGGCGAGAGCGGCCAGGAGGACCCCGGGGCCCCCGAGACCGAGGCCCCCGACAGCACCAGCTGAGCCCGTACGGCGGGGCGGGGCGAAGCAGCCTCCCGCCCCGCCCTGGGCACGGGGCCGGTGTTCACCAACGGCCGGTACGCGCCTGCAGGACCGACAACGCGGCCACCCCGGCGGTGGAGGTGCGCAGGACCGAGGGCCCCAGGAGCGCACGTACGGCGCCGACCTCGTCGAAGGCCTCCAGTTCGGTCCGGGAGAAACCACCTTCCGGCCCGACCACGAGCACGATGTGGGCCCCGGTGTCCTCGGGCAGTTCCATGGTGGCCAGGGTCCGGTCCGCGTCCTCGTGCAGGACCACCGCGAGGGTGGCGTCGCCGAGGAGGTCGGCCACGGTTCTCCGGTCGGCCGGATCGGCGACCTCGGGCACCCTCGACCGACGGGCCTGCTTGGCGGCCTCACGGGCGGTGTTGCGCCACTTGTCGAGCGACTTCTGTGTGCGCGGTCCCTTCCACCGGGTCACGCAGCGTTCGGCCGCCCAAGGGACGACGGTCTCCACTCCGGCCTCGGTCATCATCTCCACCGCCAGTTCACCGCGGTCGCCCTTGGGCAGTGCCTGGACGACGGTCAACCGGGGCCGGGGCTCGGGTTCGGTGTGCACCTCGCCGAGACGGCAGTCGATGCTGTCCTTGCCCGCGCCCACGACGGTGGCGCGGGCCCGCAGGCCCGCGCCGTCGGAGAGATCGACGACCTCACCTTCACGGATGCGCCGCACCATGGCCGCGTGACGGCCCTCGGGCCCGGCCACGGTGACCGTGGTGTCCGGGCCCGGGGTGAGGTCGGCGGTACCGACGAGGAAGACCGGCGGTGTCACTTCGCGCCGAAGGCGTCGCGGATCTTGGAGAAGAACCCGCCGTGCCCCGGACTGAACTTGCCGGGTGTCTTGTCCTCACCGCGCAGTTCGGCGAACTTGCGCAGCATGGACTCCTGTTCCTCGTCCAGCTTGCTCGGCGTCTCGACGTCCACGCGGATGCGCAGGTCGCCGCGGCCGCTGCCCTCCAGGCGGGTGACGCCCTTGCCCGGCAGGGTGATGACGTGCCCGGAGTTGGTCCCCGGGCGCAGGTCGATGTTCTCGGTCCCGTCGAGCGTGTCGAAGTCGAAGGAGGCACCGAGCGCTGCGGCCGTCATGGGGACGGTGATGGTGCAGTGCAGGTCGTCGCCGCGCCGTTCGAAGGTGGGGTGCGGCTTCTGGACGATCTCCACGATCACGTCACCGCGCGGTCCGCCGTTGGGACCGACCTCGCCCTCGCCGGCGAGCTGGATGCGCACGCCGTCGTCGACACCGGCGGGGATCTTGACCTTCCGGGTGACCTTCTCGCGCACCCGGCCCTCGCCCGTGCAGTCGGCGCAGGGGTCGGTGATGACCGTTCCCTGGCCGGAGCACTGCGGGCAGGGACGGGAGGTCATGACCTGGCCCAGGAAGGACCGGGTGACCTGCGAGACCTCGCCCTGGCCGTGGCACATCTCGCACGTGGTGCGGTGTGAGCCGGCCGCGGTCCCCTCGCCCTGGCAGGTGTCGCACAGGATCGCTGTGGGGAAGGTGATCTCCTTGGTGACGCCGAAGGCGGTCTCGACCAGGTCGAGCTCGACGCGGATCTTGATGCTGCGGCCGCGGCGCACGCGCTCGCGCGGACCGCGTCCGCCTCCGGGCTGCCCCCCGCCGAAGAACGCGTTCATGATGTCGTCGAACGCGAAACCGCCGGCGCCACCGAAGCCCCCGGCACCGCCGCCGCCACCGGCGGCCGCGAAGGGGTCCTGACCCATGTCGAACATCCGACGCTTGCTCTCGTCGGAGAGGACCTCGTAGGCCTGGGTCACTTCCTTGAAGCGCTCCTGCGTGGCAGGGTCCGGGTTGATGTCTGGGTGCAGCTCTCGGGCGAGCCGTCGGTAAGCCTTCTTGATCTCGTCCTTGGACGCGTCTCGACGCACCCCGAGAGTCTGGTAATAATCTCTGGCCACTGGGTTACTGTCCTGCCAAAATCTGTCCGACATACCGAGCCACCGCGCGGACCGCCCCCATCGTCCCGGGGTAGTCCATACGGGTGGGTCCCACCACACCGATCTTGGCCAGCGACTGGTTTCCCACACCGTAGTCGGCCGACACGACGGAGGTGGATCGAAGACCCTTGTGGAAATTCTCCTCGCCGATACTCACGGTGAGCATCGAGGGATCCTTCTCCTCACCCAACAAACGGATGAGGACCATGTTCTCTTCCAAGGCCTCGAGGACGTCCCTGAAACTGGCGGCGAAGTCGACCGCGGCGAGGTTGGCGGTACCAGCCAGCACGATCTTCTCCTCGTGCCGCTCGACCAGGCTCTCCAGCAGGACGGAGAGAACCGACACCGCGATTCCGCGGTGCTCGGGCGGGACCTGCGCGGGCAGGTCGTCGACCGTCTCCGGGACGTCGCTGAGGTAGCACCCTGCGATGGCTCTGTTGAGCATGGCACGCAGGTCGCTGACCGCATGCTCGCTGACGGCCTCCAGACCGTCGATGACACGTTGTTCGACCCGGCCCGTGTCGGTGATGACGACCATCATGATCCGCTGGCCCCCGAGGGGCACCAGTTCCACGTGCTGGACCGACGAACGTGTCAGCGAAGGATACTGCACGATCGCCACCTGGCGGGTGAGCTGTGCGAGCAGGCGCACGGTGCGGGCGACGATCTCGTCCAGGTCGACGGCACCGCCGAGGAAGGACTCGATCGCGCGGCGTTCCGGCGCGGAGAGCGGTTTGACCGAGGAGAGCCGGTCGACGAAGAGGCGGTAGCCCTTGTCCGTGGGTACCCGGCCGGCACTGGTGTGCGGCTGGGCGATGTACCCGTCCTCCTCCAAGGCCACCATGTCGTTGCGGATGGTCGCTGGTGAGACACCGAGCGGGTGCCGGTCGGCCAGAGCCCTGGACCCGACCGGTTCGTTGGTGTTGACGAAATCCTCGACGACGGCACGCAGGACTGCGAGCTTGCGCTCGTTCAGCAACTCGCCACCTCCTGGCACTCCTTGGTCCACAGTGCCAATTCTATGCCCGATCGCAAACCCGAGCAGTGACTCGGGGGTGAGATTGCCCGGACCCGGTCCTCGCAGGGCTTCTCGGGGCAGGCCGGAGCCTGTGCGGAGAGGGAGGGAACGGCCACCCGTTAGACTGCACCACCGTGGCAAGCGAGGGAACCGGCCGCTACGGCCGTGACGTGCTGGCGGGCGACTGGCGTAGGCCGCGCAAGGGCGCGGTCCGCGAGGTCGAGATGGAACGCGGACTCGTGGTGGAGGACGCCGACGAGGCCTTCTGCGGCGCGGTGGTGTCCTGGGACAAGGCCACGGTCACCCTCGAGGACCGCAAGGGCAGACTCCGGGTCTTCGACCTGGGGCCGGCGGCCTTCCTGCTGGAGGGGCGCCCGGTGACTCTGGTGCGTCCGGCGCCGAAAGCATCGGGCGGGCCGCTGCGCAGCGCCTCGGGGTCGGTGGCGGTCACCGGTGCCCGTGCGCGCGTGGCGCGCGAGAGCCGTATCTACGTCGAGGGCGCGCACGACGCGGAGCTGGTGGAGAAGGTCTGGGGCCACGACCTGCGTGTGGAGGGCGTGGCGGTGGAGTTCCTGGAGGGTGTGGATGCCCTTCCGGAGATCGTCGCGGAGTTCTCCCCCGGTCCGGGCCGACGACTGGGTGTGCTCGTCGACCATCTGGTCCCCGGTTCCAAGGAGAGCCGGATCGCCGAACGGGTCACGGGTGAGGACGTCCTGGTCGCCGGACACCCCTACGTCGACGTGTGGCAGGCCGTGCGGCCCGGCGCGGTCGGTATCGGGGCGTGGCCGCAGGTCCCGAGGGGCCTGCCCTGGAAGGAAGGGGTGGTGGACGCCCTGGGGTGGCAGTGCGGCACAGGCGAGGCCTGGGGGCGGATCCTCGGGTCGGTCCGTACCTATGCTGATCTGGAACCCGCCCTGCTGGGGCGGGTCGAAGAACTCATCGACTTCGTGACGGGACCCCACCCGGAGGAACCATAGGATTTCAGGCAGCGTCACAGGACTGGTGCGCCGTCCGTGTCCTCCGGCCCCGCGGCCCCTCGGTCGTCGGTACTGCCCGGTAGGACCATCAGCGCCCCCAACCAGCGGAGTCAAGGAACAGCATGAGCGAGACCCCGACGAACCCCCCTTCCCCGGACGAGGGTCCCCAGGAGGGGCAGCAGTCCGGCGCGCAGTCACCGTACGCGCCGCAGTCCTCGGGTGAACAGCAGCCGGTCGAGGGCGCGCACCCCGGTCATGCTCCCCAGCAGCCGGCCCCCGGACAGCCCTCGGGAGCTCAGTCCCCGTACGCGCCCGAGCACGGTCAGCCGGACCGGGCTCAGCAGCCGCCCTCCGGCGGACAGCCCGGGTACGGGCCGCCGTCCCAGGGCCGGCCCTCGGGCGGTCTGCCGGGCCACGGCGCCCCGCAGCAGCCCCAGCAGCACGGGTACGGACCGCCCGGACAGCCTCCGCAGCCCGGCCAGCCTCCACAGCCGGGACAGCCCGGCATGCCCCCGCAGCCGGGGTACGGCCAGCAGCCACCGCAGCCCGGCCCCTACGGCGCCCCGCAGCAGCCCCAGAAGCACGGGTACGGACCGCCCGGACAGCCTCCGCAGCCCGGCCAGCCTCCACAGCCGGGACAGCCCGGCATGCCCCCGCAGCCGGGGTACGGCCAGCAGCCTCCACAGCCCGGCCCCTACGGCGGACCCGATCAGGGGATCCACGGTCAGCCCGGCGCCCCGGCCCAGCAGGCTCCGGGCAGCGGCAACGACGTGCTCGTGGGCATGCTGGCGCACCTTTCCGGTTTCATCCTGGCCTGTGTTGGGTGGTTGCCCCCGCTGGCGATCCACCTCGCCAAGCGCAAACAGTCGGCGTTCGTACGCCACCACTCCTCCGAGGCGGCCAACTTCCAGTTCACGTTGCTCATCCCCTACATCATCGCGTTGGCGACCTTCATCTCACTGGGGATCTTCTTCCCGACGCTGTCCTGGATCGGTTCGGCTCTGTTCGCGCTGATCTGGATCGTCGCGATCGTCTTCGGCGTGCTGGCCGCCACCAGCGCGAACAAGGGGCATTGGTACCGCTACCCGCTGAGTATCCGCCTTCTCAAATGACCCTGCCCCCGGTGCCCTGCGCCTGCCCGGGGACACGTTGCACCCACAATCAGGACGACCGAGGTATTCACATGTCCTATCCGCACCCTCCCCCGGGCCACGGTGGTCAGGGATGGCAGCACAACGGCGGCATGCCTCCCCAGGGCGGCACCGGCGGTTACCCGCCACCGCCCGCCCAGGCACCCGGTGGCTACCCGCCCCCGCCCGCCCAGGCACCCGGTGGTTACCCGCCCCCGCACTCGGGGGGACAACAGCCGCAGAGCGGCGGCTACGGTCCGCCGCCCGCGGCCGGCGACCACCCCGGGGGCCAGGGCATGCCTCCTGCCGGCTACCAGCAGGGCAACATGCCGGTCCCCTACGGCCAGGGCCCCGGTATGCCCTCGCCCCACCAGGGCCAGGCGTGGGGTGCTCCCTACGGCCAGGGCGGCGACATGTACGGCTACGGCCATCCGACCCCGCCCGAGTGCGACTCGGCGAAGGTCGCGCACATCGGTGCGATCTTCGGATGGCTCGTCGCGCTCATCATGTACCTGCTGAAGAAGGACGAGTCGCCCTACGTGCGGTACCACACCGCACAAGCGCTCAACTTCCAGCTGCTGATGCTGATCGGCTACTTCATCAGCGGTGTGCTGATGTTCGTGCTCATCGGATACCTGACGTGGATGGCGCTGTTCATCACCTCGATCGTGCTGCAGATCAAGGCCGCCGGCGCGGCAGGGCGCGGTGAGTGGTACCGCTTCCCGTTCAACGTCAACTGGGTCAGCTGAGGGACGGGCAACACACATACCGGAGGGGGCCCGTAGCGGTCCCCTCCGTTCCTGTCCGGGTCAGGTGAGTTCGCGGACGACTGCATCGGCCAGCAGGCGGCCGCGTCGGGTCAGGACAGCACGGCCGCTACGGTACGCGTCGGCCCCGAGCAGGCCCTTGGCGACAGCGTGTTCGGCGGCGGCACGGCCGTGCGCGTCGAGGAGGTCGAGCGGGCAGCCCTCGGCCACACGCAGTTCCAGGAGGATGCGTTCGAAGCGGCGTTCCTCCGCGGTGAGCACTTCCCGTGCGTGGCCGGGGCTCTCTCCGGCGGCCAGACGCTGGGCGTAGGCGGCCGGGTGTTTGACGTTCCACCAGCGGGTGCCGCCGACATGGCTGTGGGCGCCCGGCCCCACCCCCCACCAGTGACCGCCGGTCCAGTACAGGTGGTTGTGCTCGCTGCGCCCGTGCGGGCCACGGGCCCAGTTGGAGACCTCGTAGGAGCGGTACCCGGCTGCGGTGAGGGTGTCGTCGGCCATGAGGTAGCGGTCGGCCATGGTGTCCTCGTCCGGTTCGGAGAGTTCACCGCGGCGGACACGTACGGCCAGGCGGGTGCCTTCCTCGACGATGAGGGAATAGGCCGAGACGTGGTCGGGACCCGCGGCGATCGCTGCTTCCAGGGACGCGGCCCAGTCCTCGTCGGTCTCTCCCGGGGTCCCGTAGATGAGGTCGAGGTTGACGTGGTCGAAGCCGGCCTCACGGGCCCAGGCCACGCACTGCTCGGGCCTGCCGGGGGTGTGCCCCCGTTCCAGGACCTTCAGGACGTGTTCGCGTGCGCTCTGCATGCCGAAGGAGACCCGGGTGAACCCTGCCTCGCGCAAACGGGCGAGATAGTCGGGGTCGACCGTCTCCGGGTTGGCCTCGGTGGTGAGTTCGGCGTCGGGATGCAGGCCGAAGCGGTCGCGGATCCGGGTGACGATGCGTCCGAGGTCCTCGGCCGGCAGGAGTGTGGGTGTTCCCCCGCCCACGAAGACCGTGCTGACCCGGGGACGCTCGCCGGTCAGGATCCGGTCGGCCAGATCGATCTCGGCGAGGGCCTGGTCCGCGTAGGTCTCCCGCGAGGACGTGGCGGTGCCGTCGCGGGAGACGAGCTCCTCGGCGGTGTAGGTGTTGAAGTCGCAGTACCCGCAACGGGTGACGCAGAACGGTACGTGGACGTAGAACCCGAGGGGACGCCGGCCGAGCTCGGCCAGTGCCTCCTCGGGCAGGGCACCGGTGGACGGTACGGCTTCGCCGTCGAGGGCTACGGAAGGCATGTCCCCAGTGTCGCCGACGCGGCGGCGTGCCCCGTCCCACTCCCCGGCCCCACAAGAAACCCGGAGACCGACCCCGACACAGGTCCACGCCCCGAACCGGCCCACCCCACACCCGTCAGCAGGCGCCGAGCACGAGGGCGCCGCACCGAATCGGGTCCCGAGGAGCCCCGGACCGGCTATGTTCGGCCGGGGGTCTTGCTGCTCCCGGACAGGTTCTGGGCGCGGGTGGCGGCGCGTTCGGCCCAGACGCCCCACTCTTCGGGCGCGCCCGGTAGCTCGGCCAGCCTGCGCAGGGTGTCGAGGTCGCCGACGCGGCCGGCACGGAACCCGGCCAGGACGGTGATCCCGTGGTCGGGGCGGTGCTCGACGGTGACCGGGGCTCCGGGGGCGATGTGGCCCTGTTCGAGCACGCGCAGGTAGACACCGGTGCGGCCTTCCTCAATGAAACGGCGCACCCACTGCCGTTCCTGGAGCCATCCCTGGAACACCCCGCACGGGGTCCTGGGCAGGGCCGCCTCGAGCAGGACGGGACCGACCCGCCAGCGCTCACCGACGACACTGGTGAGGAGGTCGATCCCGATGGTGGTGAGGTTCTCGCCGAAACTCCCGTTCCCGAGTGTGCGTCCCAGACGGCTCTCCCACAGGTCCAGGTCCTCACGGGCATAGGCGTAGACGGCCTTGTCGCGGCCACCGTGGTGCTCGGTGTCGGCCTGCTCGTCACCGTCGAGGCCGAGGGGGCCGGCGCGGGCTCCGCCCTCCCTCGGGGTCTTGTCGATGGCGGTGCGTTTCATACGCCCGGCCCAGCCGGCGTCGAACGCGCGGCCGGTCTGTACGGAGAGGATGTGGGCCTCGATGTCCATGCGGGAATCCTAGAGCGGCCCCTGCGGCCCACTGCAAAGGGTTTTACGCGGCGGGCCGCAGCGGGGGATCCTCGGGCGGGCGTACGTTCCGGCACGCGGCACCCGTCCTGGTGCGCTCAGACGGGGCGGGGCACGGCCTCGACCGCGGGACCCGTGCGGGAGGGGGAGGCTGCAGTGGAGCCGCGCACGACGAGCTCGGGGGCGAACATGTACTCCGTGCGAGAAGCGGCGTGGCCGGCGATCTCGTCGCAGAGGGTGCGTACGGAGGCCAGTGCCATGGCGCTGACGGGTTGGCGGACGGTGGTCAGCGGGGGATCGGTGAAAGCGATGAGCTGGGAGTCGTCGTAGCCGACCACGGAGAATTCCTGGGGCACACGCAGCCTGCGCCTGCGGGCCGCACGGATCGCGCCGAGGGCCATCATGTCGGAGCCGCAGACCATGGCGGTCACGCCGCGTTCGATGAGGGAGCTCGCGGCCGCGTCTCCTCCTTCGACCCCGAACAGGGAGAGTTCGACGAGGCCGTCGCCGTCCAGCCCGTGTGCGGCCAGGGCCTGGTGGTAGCCCTCGAGCTTGCGGCGTACGGGGACGTAGCGTTCGGGGCCGCTGGTGAAGCCGATACGGGTGTGTCCCATGGCAACGAGGTGGTCGACGGCCTGGCGGCCGGCCTCGCGGTCGTCACAGGAGACGAACGCCGCGGGCAGGTCCTCGGAGTAGCCGTTGACCAGGACGATGGGCAGGCGCCGGGAGACGAGAGCCTCGTAGCGTTCGCGCGAAGCGGTGGTGTCTGCGTGGCGGCCGGAGACGAAGATGATGCCCGAGACGTTGCGCTCGAGCAACAGTTCGACGTATTCGTCCTCGGTTATACCGCCGGGGGTCTGGGTGCACAGCACAGGGGTGAAGCCGCGCTGAGCCAGGGCGCTCTCGGCGGCCTGGGCGAACATCGGGAAGACGGGGTTGCCGAGTTCGGGCACGACCATGCCGACCAGCCCGGCCGACCTCTGCCGAAGCCGTGCAGGACGTTCGTATCCGAGCACGTCGAGCGCCGTGAGGACGGCCTTCCGTGTCTCGCCGCCGACCCCTGGTTTGTCGTTGAGCACCCGCGAGACGGTCGCCTCGCTGACGCCTGCGTGCCGCGCGATGTCGGCCAATCTTGGACCCATGGGCCCGACTTTAGTCGAGATGACTGTCACACGACAGAAAGTTGACGGTAATCTTGCGCAAGAACTTGCACGGATCTCAGGAAGGACCTCAATGGAGTCGCACTGGTGGCGCGAGGCGGCCATCTACCAGATTTACGTCCGCAGCTTCGCCGACTCAGACGGCGACGGCGAGGGCGACCTCGCCGGCATCCGCCAGAAGCTGCCGTACTTGGCTGAACTGGGGGTCGACGCGGTCTGGTTGACCCCCTTCTACGTCTCCCCTCTGGCCGACGGGGGCTACGACGTCGCCGACTACCGCGACGTCGACCCGCGTTTCGGGACCCTGGAGGACTTCGACGCTCTCCTCGCGGCCGCCCACGAGCTCGGCATCCGCATGATCATCGACGTGGTGCCCAACCACACCTCCTCGGCCCACCGGTGGTTCCGGGAAGCGGTGGCGGCCGAACCGGGCAGCCCCGAGCGGGCGCGGTACCTCTTCCGGGACGGCCGCGGCCCGAACGGGGACGAGCCGCCCAACAACTGGACCTCGATCTTCGGCGGCCCGGCCTGGACGCGGCTCAAGCGGGCCGACGGCACCCCGGAGCAGTGGTACCTGCACCTGTTCGACCCCGAGCAGCCCGACCTGGACTGGACCAACCCCGAGGTCCACGACGAGTTCGAGGACGTCCTGCGGTTCTGGCTGGACCGGGGCGTGGACGGGTTCCGCATCGACGTCGCGCACGGCATGGTCAAGGACCAGGATCTGCCCGACGTGGCAGAGGGCACCGAGGCGGGCATGCTCGACGGCCAGCACGTACTGCCCTACTTCGACCAGGACGGGGTGCACGAGATCTACCGGCGCTGGCGCCGGATCACCGACTCCTACGAGGGCGACCGGGCCCTGGTGGCCGAGGCCTGGGTGGAGGACGTCGACCGGATCGCGCGGTACCTGCGTCCGGACGAGCTGCACCAGGCGTTCAACTTCGAGTACTTGACCGCTCCGTGGGACGCCGCTCGCCTGCGGGAGGTCGTGGACACCTCGTTGGCGGCCAACGGTGCGGTCGGAGCGGCCACGACCTGGGTGCTGTCCAACCACGACGTGGTGCGGCACGTGACCCGTTTCGGCGGGGGCGAGCAGGGCCTGCGCCGGGCGCGTGCGGGCACGCTGTTCATGCTGGCGCTGCCGGGTTCGGCCTACCTGTACCAGGGTGAGGAGCTGGGCCTTCCGGAGGTGACCGACCTTCCGGAGGAGGCGCTGCAGGACCCCACGTGGGAGCGTTCGGGCCGTACCGACCGCGGTCGTGACGGATGCCGGGTGCCACTGCCGTGGGAGGCCGGCAGCGCCCCGTTCGGTTTCGGTCCGGAGGGGAGCGCCCCGTGGCTGCCGATACCCGAGTCCTACGGTCCGCTCTCGCGCGACTCCCAGCGCGGTGTGGAGGGCTCGACGCTGGAGATGTACACGCGTGCTCTGCAGCTGCGGAGCGAGCTGGCGTCTCTGGGCGACGGGACCATGGAGTGGTTGGAGGCCCCCGAGGGGGTCCTGTACTTCGACCGCGGGGCGGGGATCCGCTGTGCGGTGAACATGACCGGGGCGGCGGTGGAGCTGCCGGAGAGCGGTGAGGTCCTGGTGGCCAGTGGCCCGGGTGTCTCCACGGGTGAGCGGCTGACGCTGCCTGGGGAGACGGCCGTCTGGCTGCGCGTCTGACCCGTCCGTGTTCGGTGGGGCCGGGGCCACGGTTCCGGCCCCAGGAACCCTCCCTGTGCGGGGCCGGGACCACTCGGCTCCGCCCCTTCCCCTTCTTGCCCCTGCCCCCCCTTTTCTTTCCCCTACTCATGCGGCGCCCGCGCCCCGCCCCCTCACGGGCACCGCTCGTACCTCAGGAGGCTCCGTGAGGTTCCGATCCCCTTTGTTGGCCGGCGCACTCGCTCTGGCCCTGACCGCTTGCTCCGGCGGCGGAGACGACCCCGAACCCTTCGACGGCACGTTGATCATGTGGGCCGACGAGGACCGGTACCAGGCGATGCGTACCTTCGCCGAGGCCTACGCGCGCCACACCCGTGCCCGGATCGAGGTCGTGGTCGTCGAGCACGAGGAGTTGCGGGACAGTTTCCTCAGTGCCCACGAAGGAGGCCTGGGGCCCGACCTCCTGGCGGGCCCGCACGACTGGACCGGTGAGTTGGTGGAGGCCGGCGCCGTGGTCCCGGTCGGTATCGATCCCCAGGAGGACGCCGATCTGTTCACCCCGGGTGCACTGGAAGCGGTCACCTACGACGGGCAGGTCCACGGCGTCCCCTACGCCACCGAGAACCTGGCGTTGATCCGCAACACCGACCTGGCACCGCAGGAGCCCTCCTCGATCGAGGAGATGGTGGCCACGGGCGAGGGGCTGGTGGAGAGCGGAAACGCCGAACAGGTGCTGAGCGTGCAGCAGGGCCAGGAAGGTGATGCCTACCACCTCCATCCGTTCTTCACCTCGGCCGGCGGCTACCTGTTCGGTGAGGACGCCTCGGGTGACCCCGACCCCTCGGAGCTGGGGGTGGCTTCCCCCGAGTCGGTGTCGGCTTTCGAGAGCCTGGCGGAGCTGGGCGAGGACGGCTCCGGTGTGCTCGAGCGGTCTACCGATGCCGACAACACCGCGGACCTGTTCATCTCGGCTGCGGCGCCGTTCCTGCTCACCGGGCCCTGGAACGTGCCGGCCATCCAGGAGGCGGGTACCCCCTACGAGGTCGGCCCGATCCCGGGTTTCGAGGACGGCGGCCCGTCCCGCTCCCTGGTGGGTGTGCAGACCTTCTTCGTCTCCTCCGGGGCCGCCGACCCGGAGCTGGCCGAGCACCTGGCGAAGACCTTCCTGACCGAGCCGGAACTGTCGGTGATCCTGCACGACGCCGATCCGCGCATGCCCGCGTTGGACGAGGCCCTGGAAACGGTTTCCGAGAAGGACCCGGACCTGGAGGGTTTCGAGCGTGCGGGCGAGAACGGGATACCTATGCCGGCCATCCCGGAGATGGACGCTGTGTGGACACCGTTCGGGCAGGCGGGTGCTGACGTGATCGGCGGAGCGGACCCGTCCACGGTGCTGTCGGAGGCCGAGCAGGCCATCGTGTCCGAGTTCGACTGAGCAGTCGGTGTGCGGCGCGTCCGTGGGGATCCGGGGGCGCGCCTTGCTACCCCGCTCATCCGCTGAGCGATGATGTGACCTCTCGACGGTTCGGTCACAGATTTTCCCGACCGAGTGTCACGCAGGCACTACCCAGGGGTGAACATCACGGAGTTGTTTCCGTCATGTTTCCACATTTTTACCCAAGTACCCTGCAAAGCATTTCAAACACTGCAAATTATTGCTAACGTCACATCACTACGCATGCCCCGACGGTCCCGCTTCACCGGCGAACCGCATGCGCCCCTCTGCAGGACCCCGGAAGGAAGACACATGAGAATGCGAAGCGTCCCGGCTCTGGCCGGTATCGCCGCCCTCAGCCTGATGGCCACCGCGTGCGGCGGTGGGGACGGCAGCGAGGAGGGCGACGGAAGCCAGGAGGGTTCCCTCGTCATCTGGTCCGACCCCGAGCGTTCCGAGGCCATCCAGGCGGCGGCCGAGGAGTTCGCCGAGACCAACGGCATCGAGGTCGACGTCCAGAACGTCTCCTTCGACGACATCCAGGGCGACGTCGTCAACGCCCACCAGGCAGGAAACGCACCGGACCTGTTCCTCGGTGCCCACGACTGGGTCGGCAACCTCATGCGCAACGGGGCCGTGCAGCCGATCGAGCTGCCCTCCGACCGTGCCGAGCAGCTGGACGAGACCGCGGTCGAGGCCATGTCCCTGGACGGACAGCTGCTGGGCGTGCCCTACGCGCAGGAGAACATCTTCCTCATGCGCAACACCGAGATGGCCCCGGACGCCCCCGAGACCTTCGAGGAGCTCGTCGAGACCGGCACCGAGCTCAAGGACGAGGGCGAGGTCGACGAGGTGCTGGCCATGGCCGTCGACCAGGAGGGCGACCCCTTCCGTATGAACCCCTTCATGCGTTCGGCCGGCGGTTACCTCTTCGGGCAGAACGACGAGGGCGAGTGGAACCCCGACGACCTCGGCGTGGGCTCCGACGAGACCATCGAGGCCATGGAGCGGATCGCCGAGTACGGCGAGGAGGGCGAGGGGGTGCTGCGCCGCAGCATCGACGTCGAGAACGACGCGCCCCTCTTCTTCGAGGGTGACACCGCCTTCTTCGTGGCCGGCCCCTGGAACCTGGCCGACGCCAACGCCTCCGACGTCGACTTCGAGATCAGCGCGATCCCCGGCTTCGAGGACGGCGAACCCGCCAGCCCCTACCTGGGCTACCAGTCCTTCTACGTCTCCGAGGGCGGTGCCAACAGCGCGCTGGCAGAGGAGTTCGTGGTCAACCACGTCACCGACCCCGAGTTCGTCCTCGACCTGTACGAGGCCGACCCGCGCACTCCCGTGCAGTCCGAGGCCCTGGAATCGGTCTCCGAGGAGGACCCGAACATCGCCGCGATCGCCGATGCCGCCGAGCACGGCGTCGCCATGCCCAACATCCCCGAGATGGGCGAGACGTGGGAGCCCCTCGGTGTGGCCCAGGCCCAGATCATCAGCGGCGAGGACGCGCGTGAGGCCATGGAGAACGCCCACGAGCAGATCGCCGAGCGGATCGGCCAGTAAGAGTGGCCACCGACAACACCAGGCCCGCGGGCACTCCCAGCGATGGGAGGCCCGCGCGCCCGCCCCTGCCCGGAGGACGTTTCGCCGCACGCGGGTCACTCACCGGCACATTGGTCAAGCTCACCCTCCTCGGGCTGTTCACCGCCCTGGGTATCTGGGCCGTCCTGCCGCTGTACGTGGCGGGCAACTGGTGGGGCATCGCCCTGACCGTGGCCGTGGTCGCCCTCGTCTACTGGGTCTACCTGTCCGGGCGCACGGTCCCGGCCAAGTACCTGGTGCCGGGTGTGGCCCTGCTGATGGCTTTCCAGATCCTCCCGGTCCTGTACACGATGAGTACGTCGCTGACCAACATGAGCGACGGCCACCGCGGTACCAAGGAGCAGGCGATCGCCTCCATCGAGGCCTTCTCCGTGGTGCGCACCGACGACTCCGAGGAGTACACCCTCACCGTCGCCACCACGGGCGACCCCGAGACCGGTGAACTCGTCTTCCTCCTCACCGACGAGGAAGGGCAGGCCTACGCCGGTGACGCCGACGGACTCGAGGAGCTCACCGGCGCCACCGTCGACAGCACGGGCAAGGTCTCCGAGGCCTTCGGCTACACACTGCTGTCACCCAACGAGATCAACGCCCGAAGCGACGAGCTCCAAGAGTTCGCCGTACCCACCGGCGAAGGCAGCGGGATCCGATCCAGCGGACTCAGCAGCGCCTTCGAGGGCACCGCGTTGCGGACCTACGACGCCGACTGCGACTGCGTGGAGGACAACGAGACCGGCACGGTCTACACCGCCGACGACGACCGCGGCGCCTTCTACGACGAGGACGGCGAGCGGCTGGCGCAGGGCTGGCAGGTCGGTGTCGGGTTCGACAACTTCCTGCGGTTCCTGGTCAACCCGACCTTCGCCACGGCCTTCTTCGGGACGCTGGTGTGGAACATCGCCTTCGCCGCATCGGTCACCTTCCTGGTGTTCGTGCTGGGCCTGGCAGTGGCCATGGCCCTGCACACCCCGCGCATGCGGGGCAAGGTCGCCTACCGGATCCTCGTGGTGCTGCCCTACGCCATGAGTTCCCTGGCGATGTACCTGCTGTGGCGGGACATGTTCAACACCGACTTCGGGCTGTTCAACCGCATGCTCGGGTTGGAGGTGGACTGGCTCGGCGACCCGTGGGCCGCACGGGCCGCCGTGATCCTGGCCAACGTGTGGCTGGGGTACCCCTACATGTTCCTGGTGGCCACCGGCGCGCTCCAGGCGATCCCGCGCGAACTCTCCCAGGCGGCCCACCTGGACGGGGCCGGCCCCTGGCAGGCCTTCCGGCACGTGACCCTGCCATTGCTGATGGTGGCGATGACCCCGATCCTCATTTCCACCTTCGCCTTCAACTTCAACAACTTCAACGCGGTGTGGCTGCTGACCCAAGGCGGACCGTTCACCTCCGAAGGGACCATGGCCGGTGGCGCCACCGACCTGCTCATCACCTACACCTACCGCCTGGCCTTCAGCGAGGCCACGGCCCAGTACGGGTACGCGGCGGCGATGTCGGTGATGATCTTCGTCATCGTCTCGGTGATGTCGGTGGTCAGCCTGCGCCGCAGCAAGGCACTGCAGGAGGTGGACCGATGACGGCCGACACCCTCGACACGGTCGCTCGGCCCGTGCACCGCCGCACGACCGGGACCCGGTTCGCCCTGTGGGCACGCCGGCTGGGCTGGCGCCACGCCGTCATGCTGGTCGTCGTGGCGTTCGCGGTCTTCCCCGTGCTGTTCGTGGTCTCGGCAGCCCTCAACCCGCTCGGGACACTCAGTAGCTCGCAACTGTGGCCGACCGGAGCGAGCTTCGACAACGCCCGCGCCCTGTTCGACAGCACACCGTTCGCGACCTGGTACACGAACTCGCTGTTCTTCGCAGTCACCAACGCCGCCGTGACGGTACTGCTGTCGGCGCTGGCCGCGTACGCCTTCAGCCGGATGCGGTTCAAGGGACGGCGCGTGGGACTCATCGGGCTCCTGGTGATCCAGATGTTCCCGCAGTTCTTGGCGATCGTGGCGATCTACCTGATGTTCTCCGATCTCGGGGAGCTCTACCCGGCGATCGGTTTCGACACCCGGTGGGGGCTGCTGCTGGTGTACCTGGGCGGTGCGCTGAGCATCAACACCTGGCTCATGAAGGGGTTCTTCGACACCGTCCCCAAGGAGCTCGACGAGTCGGCGCAGATGGACGGGGCCACCCACGCACAGGTGTTCTTCCGCATCATGCTGCCGCTGGTGACCCCGGTTCTGGCGATCGTGGCACTGCTGGTGTTCATCAACACCATCAACGAGTTCCTGCTGGCGAGTGTGTTCCTGCGTGACACCGACGCCCAGACGCTGGGTCTGGGGCTGCACCAACTCGTGGACTCGCAGCGCAACGCCAACTTCGGGATGTTCGCGGTCGGGGCGATCATGCTGTCGCTGCCCACACTCGCGGTCTTCTGGTTCCTGCAGCGCTACATCTCCGAAGGCCTGACCTCCGGAGCGGTCAAGGGCTGAGGTCCGTCCTGCCCCGCACACGACGAAGGGGGAAGGTCCCCGCGGGGACCTTCCCCCTTCGTCGTGTGTCCTGCGGGCCGGCCGGGTGGGACCGGCCCGCGGCGCACTACTTCTTTTTCTTCTTCTCGTCCTTCTCGTCGCCGCCGCTCTCGGTGGACAGCGCGGAGATGAAGGCCTCCTGGGGCACCTCGACCCGGCCGACCATCTTCATGCGCTTCTTGCCCTCCTTCTGCTTCTCCAGCAGCTTGCGCTTACGGCTGATGTCACCGCCGTAGCACTTGGAGAGCACGTCCTTGCGGATCGCGCGGATGTTCTCACGGGCGATGATCCGGGAACCGATCGCGGCCTGGATGGGCACCTCGAACTGCTGCCGCGGGATGAGCTCGCGCAGCTTCTTGGTCATCTCCACCCCGTAGGCGTAGGCCTTGTCCTTGTGCACGATCGCGGAGAAGGCGTCCACGGCCTCGCCCTGCAGAAGGATGTCGACCTTGACCAGGTCGGACTCGACCTCGTCGGTGGGCTCGTAGTCCAAGGAGGCGTACCCCTTGGTGCGGGACTTGAGCTGGTCGAAGAAGTCGAACACGATCTCGGCCAGCGGCAGGGTGTAACGCATCTCCACACGGTCCTCGGACAGGTAGTCCATACCGTGCAGCGTGCCCCGCCGGTCCTGGCACAGCTCCATGATGGGGCCGATGAACTCCGACGGGGTGAGCATCGTGCCCTTGACGACCGGCTCGTAGATCTTGTCGATCTTGCCGCCGGGGAACTCGCTGGGGTTGGTGACGATGTGCTCCTCACCGTCCTCCATGTCCACCCGGTAGACCACGTTGGGCGCGGTGGAGATGAGGTCGAGGTCGTACTCGCGCTCCAGGCGGGCACGGGTGATCTCCAGGTGGAGCAGGCCCAGGAAACCGCAACGGAAACCGAACCCCAGGGCAGCGGAGGTCTCCGGTTCGAACTCCAGCGAGGCGTCGTTGAGCTGGAGCTTCTCGAGGGCGTCGCGCAGGACCGGGTAATCGGTCCCGTCGATCGGGTACAGGCCCGAGAACACCATCGGCTTGGGCTCCCGGTAACCCTCGAGCATCTTCTCGGCGGGCTTGTTGAAGGAGGTGATGGTGTCACCGACCTTCGACTGGCGTACGTCCTTCACCCCGGTGATGATGTAGCCGACCTCGCCCACACCCAGACCGTCGGCCTTGCGCGGCTCGGGTGAGCTCACCCCGATCTCCAGGATCTCGTGGGAGGCCCTGGTCGACATCATCTGGATACGCTCGCGGGCGCGCAGACGCCCGTCGACCACACGCACATAGGTGACCACACCGCGGTAGGTGTCGTAGACCGAGTCGAAGATCATCGCGCGTGCCGGGGCCTCGGCCTCACCGACCGGGGGCGGGAACTGGGTGACGATCTCGTTGAGGAGGTCCTCCACGCCGTCACCGGTCTTGGCGCTGACCTTGAGCACGTCGGAGGGGTCGCAGCCGATGATACCGGCGAGCTCCTCGGCGTACTTCTGCGGCTGGGCGGCCGGCAGGTCGATCTTGTTGAGCACCGGGATGATGACGAGATCGTTCTCCAGCGCCATGTACAGGTTGGCCAGGGTCTGGGCCTCGATGCCCTGCGCGGCGTCCACGAGCAGGATCGCGCCCTCGCAGGCGGCCAGTGAACGGGAGACCTCGTAGGTGAAGTCGACGTGCCCGGGGGTGTCGATGAGGTCGAGCGTGTACTCCTGGTCGTCCAGGGCGGTGAACGGGATACGTACCGCTTGCGACTTGATGGTGATGCCGCGCTCACGTTCGATGTCCATGCGGTCCAGGTACTGGGCGCGCATCTGGCGTTCCTTGACGACCCCGGTCATCTGGAGCATCCGGTCGGCCAGCGTCGACTTGCCATGGTCGATGTGCGCGATGATGCAGAAGTTGCGGATCCGCGCAGGATCGGTCCAGTTCGGCTGTGCCACCGTGCTCCGTTCAACAGGTTGGTTGCTGGTCGTGCGCGCGGGCATCGACCCGCCGCGGTCGGCGGCGTCTGACATCATCCCACGGCGACGGCCGGCGACCGGTCGACAGAGCGGTCGGGCCCGTGGGCGCGGGAGGTACTGTCCAGATTATGTCAGCTTCCGGCCCCTCACGCCGGTGCGGTCGACGATCCCGGGTACGGACGGGGCAGGCAGGGGCCCGAACGGGCCGTGGAAGGAGCGATCGGGTGAAGTGGGTGTTGACACGGTTGCTCGCCGGAGTGGCCGCAGTGGCCGTCCTGGCGGTGGCGGCGAGCGCGCTCCTGGCCCACCAGTACTCGGGCGAACCGGACTCGTCGGTGGGCGGCAGCGGCTCGGACGCGGCCTGGGTGGGTTCCTGGGAGGACACCGGCGCTCTCTCGGCCCTGTTGGGCACCGGCGGGATCGACACCCTGTACGTGCACGCCGGACGGATCTCCGGGGACGGTTCGGTCACGCCTGTGGAGGAGACCGCCTCCCTGCTGTCCTGGCTCGATGAGCACCACCCCGACGTGCGGGCCCTGGCCTGGCTGCGGCACACCGCGGACGGCTCCTCCCTGGTGGAGGACCGGTTCGGGGCCGAGGAACGCGCGGAGCTGGTGCCGGCCGCCGCGGAGCTGGCCGGCGACGGGTTCGACGGCGTGCACCTGGACGTGAGCCCGGTGACGGTCAACGACCCCTCCTACCCTGCGCTGGTGGAGGAAGTGCGCGAGGAACTCGGTGAGGACCCCGTGCTGTCGGTGCGCGCACACCACGTGGAGCTGGTGCCCGGCGGGCGGGTGCCCTCGTTCGTGTTCGGCGGCGGGGAGAAGTACTGGTCCAAGGGTTACCTGGAGCGTGTCGTCGCACAGGCCGACGACGTCGTGTTGCCCGGTGTCGACGCGGCGATGCCCACGGGGTCGATGTACGGCGGCTTCATGGCCCGCCAGGTCACGCAGTCGCTGGATGCTCTGAACCGGCAGGAGGGGCTCACCGTGCGCTTCGGTGTCCCCGTCCACACGAGCCGCACGTGGGCGCCGGTGCACGAGAACGAAGAGGCGGAGACGGCCCTGCGGGCGGTACGCCTGGGGCTGGGCGAGGCCGGTCCCGGTGCGGACACCACGGTCGGTGTGGCGCTGTACGTGGCCGACGAGGCCGACCGGGAGGACCTGGACGCCTACACCTCGGGATGGCTCGGCAACGGCTGATCCCGGTGCGTACCCGGCCGGGTGCGGGGTCGGCCGGCCCACGGGTCCTACGCCCGGGAACGGCCCGTGGACGGGAACCGTGTGTTGCCGGCGCGCGGGGAACATGCGCCCAGGAAGAGGAAATGTGGGGGAAGCCGCCCGCACCGAGTGCACGAACCAGTGCGCGCATGTTGCATACTGGAAGTCCGTGTCTCGGATTTCCACACTCGGCTTCGAGCCCTGTGGACTCACACACCCCGCGCCGACGCCCACGCACGCCACTCACGGAACGGCTGCACGTGAGTAGGACGGCCTGTTCGATCGGCGCACAGCAACAGAGCAACTGGAGCACGTTTTCGCATGGCGAACATCAAGTCGCAGAAGAAGCGCATTCTGCAGAACGAGAAGGCGCGTGTCCGCAACCAGGCGGTGCGCTCTTCCCTGAAGACCGCCATCCGCCGGTTCCGTGAGGCCGCCGAGGCCGGGAACGTCGAGCAGGCCACCGTCGCCCAGCGCAGCGCCGCCCGCTCGCTGGACAAGGCCGTCAGCAAGGGCGTCATCCACAAGAACCAGGCCGCGAACCGCAAGAGCGCGATCGCCAAGCGTCTGGACAAGCTGCAGGCCGCCTGAGCCCCCGGTTCTTCGGAGCCCGGTCCCGGTCACCCCGGGGCCGGGCTTTTCTGTGCAGGGGTCGTCCACAACTCGGAATCACCCGATGACACACGGCTACCCCTTCTCTAGCGTTGAGGTATGAGTCCTCGCTCCCCCCGGCACGAACGCCACCACGCGCCGGGACCGCCCCCTGACGGCGGCCCGCGTCCGCTGCACGAGTCCCCTGCGGCCCAGCGGCTGCGCTCCCGGATCCCGCGCCCGCCGTTGGCCGGCTCCCCCGTGCCGGCCGCTCCCTACGCGGTGCGGCACCACCCCGGTCCCGGGTCCCCGCGCACGGACGCGGAGGGACGTACCGGTCCCGGGAACACACGCACTCGGCCGGGCAGGGGTACCACGCCCGGACGGCCACGCACGGGCACGGAGGGGCGCGCGTCTCCCCCGTGCCCGTCGGCGGGCACGGGCAGACGCTCCGGCACCGACGCCCCTCCACCATGGCCCGGACCCCGCCGGGAGCAGGGTCTCCGTTCCGGGGAGGCCGCTGTTTCCGGCCCTCGCCCCGGGGAGGAGCACACACCGCTGACCGCGCTGCTGGAGGAGTCCGAGACCGAGCGCCTGCCGCCACCCTCCGGAGCGCGCCGGGCAGACACCGGTTCCGGCGGTCCCCGGGACACGGACCGTACACACCCCCGCGGCCGCACGCACACGTCCGTACGACCGTGCCCTCAGGGACGTCCGGCGGCGCCCGTGGAAGCACGGTCCCCCGCCGGGGCGGACACGGGAGACGAGCTCTCCCCGTCCGCCACCGACCCCGACGACGACCTGCTCGACGGTACGGTCACCACCCGCCTGCGTCCACGTCGCGCCCCGAGCCCGCACACCCCGGACCCCACGGGGACAGCCCACGGTCCGGGACCGAGCGGCAGGACCCGCGGCGCGAGGGCGAACGGCCAGGCCCCCTCCACCTCCGAGCACACCGCCGCCGAGGACCCACCGATCAGCACCGAGGTCCTACGTGATCACCGGCCCCGCATTCCCACAGGGCCATCCTCCGCCACAGCGGAGAGCGCTCGCCCCTCCCCTCCCTCCCACGTCGAGAGGGAGCTTCCCGACGACGGGACCGTGCGCCTGCGCCCGCGCTCCCCGGCCCCCGCCCACCCGGGGTCCGGCACCGCCCCACGCCCTCCCACAGCGCGCAAATGGGTGGGGCACCGGCCCTTGGGGGAACAACCGCGCGAGTACCGCCGGCCGTCCTGGCCCGTGCATCCCCCGTCCGGAAAGCAGCGCAGCACCGCCTCCGCCGACTGGCCCGACCGCGACCCCGAGGACACGGTGGCCGTCGCCGCCCCCGTACCGGGCACCGCACCGGGGAGGCGCTCCCGGGAACCGGAAGGGTCCCCGTGGCTGGACCCCTGCGACGAGGAGGTCCTCAAGGAACGCAGGCCGCCGTCCGGCTACGTGGAGTTCGACACCGACGACGCTGCCGACGGCCCGATGAACCGCCTGGCCCGATGGTGGGGCCCGAACGCGGCCCTGTCCAAACGGGCGGTCGTCGCGCTCTTCGTCCTGGGCGCGGCAGCGGTCCTGGCCGCGCTGCTGTTCCTGCGCCGGGAACCGGAGGAGGTCGACCTCCCCGAAATGGCGCCCCAGGCCGCCCCCGAGAGCGGCGGCAGCGGGGACGGCGCCACGGAGGACGGCACCGCGGGGGACGGCGCCGGACCGGGAGCCGACGAGGACGTGGTCGTGCACGTCGGGGGTGCTGTCGAGGAACCTGGCCTGTACACGCTCCCGTCCGGGGCACGGGTCCTGGACGCGGTCGAGGAGGCCGGAGGCGCACTGCCCGACGCCGACCTGGACCTGGTCAACCTGGCCCGCCCCGTGGCCGACGGCGAACGGATCCTGCTCGGTTCGGAGGTCGCCGCCGAAGACGCGGAGGACGAGGGCGGCCAGGACGGCGGACGGATCAGTCTCAACCAGGCCGACGGGGCCGCGTTGGAGGCCTTGCCGGGGATCGGCGAGGCCAAGGCCGAAGCGATCCTGGAGCACCGCGACTCCCTCGGTGGATCCTTCTCCGACGTCGAGGAGCTGATGGAGGTCAGCGGGATCGGGCAGAGCACCTTCGATGGTCTGGAGGACCGGGTGATGCTCTGACCCCGCCCACTTGCCTGCCCCTCGAACCCGCGTACGCACACCGCGCTCCGGCACGGGCGCTCCGCCCGGCGCCCACCACCCACGCGTACCGGCCGCCCCAGGGTCCGAACGGACGTGCACGGAAAGGATCGGAACGCGGTGGTGAGCTGGCTGGGCACCGACGGTTTCTCCGTGGGGCGCCCTCCCGACCTGCGTCTGGCGGCCCCCGCGGTGGCGACCTGGCTGACCGTTCTCGGCGCGCTCGCGGTCGCTCCGTGGATCTCCTGGGTCTTCGCCGCGCTCGTGGCCGGGCTCGCACTCGGTGTGCTCGTCGTGGCCCGCCCACCCGTGGAGGCGGTTGCGCTCGGGCTGGCAGCGACCTTGGGGTGCTCGGCGACGGCAGCAGCGGTGACCGGCCTCCACCTGTACCGGGTGGAGCACAGTTCCGCGACCGCCGCCGCCGGACGCCCGGGGGAGGTCGAGTTCGTTGCCCAGGTGCGCACCGACCCCCGGGCCCGGGCCGGGCAGCCCCGCCCGGGCCGGGCCGAGTGGGTGATCACCGCTCGGAACCTGGAGACCCGTGGGAGCGCCCCCGTGGTCCTGTTGGCCTCCGGCCCGGAGTGGGGCACCCTGCTGCCGGGCCAGCGGGTCCGGGCGCGGGGGGCGTTCCTGCAGGAGGAGGACCCGATGACGGCGGCGCTCGTGGCGGTGCGCGGCCCTCCGGAGGGGATCGGGCCGGTCTCCCGGACACAGGCTTTCGCCGACGGGGTGCGTGAGCGCCTCCGGGAGGCGGCCGAGGTCCTGGACCGGCCGGAACGCGGGCTCCTGCCGGCACTGATCGTGGGTGATGTCTCGGAGATCGGTGCGCAGACCACCGAGGACTTCCGCGCCACGGGCATGTCGCACCTGCTGACCGTAAGTGGGGCCAACCTGGCTGTCCTGACCGGGTTCGTGCTGGCCGTGGCCAAGTTGGCGCGCGCACCGACCTGGTGCTCGGTGGCGGGCGGTGCGGTGATGATCTGGCTGTTCGTGCTGGTGTGCCGTCCGGAACCGAGCGTGGTCCGCGCGGCGTTCATGGGGTCGATCGCTCTGCTGGCGCTGGCGACCGGGCGTGCGCACGCCGGGCTCGGGGCGTTGAGCGCGACCGTGGTGGGGGTGTTGTTCGCCGCCCCGGGCCTGGCCTCCTCCTACGGGTTCGCGCTCTCGGTGTTGGCCACCGCGGGGATCCTGCTGTGGGTCCCGGCGTGGTCGCGGACGTGGTCCCGGCGCGTACCGCGCCCTCTGGCGGAGGCGTGTGCGGTGGCGTTGGCCGCCCAGCTGGCGGTCTCGCCCGTGCTCGTGCTGCTGTCGGGAGAGGTCTCGTGGGTGGCGGTCCCCGCGAACGTGCTCGCCGCTCCGGTGGTGGCGACGGTGACCGTGCTCGGTGCGCTCGTGGCCGCGCTCGCCTCGCTGGGTGCGGCGCCGTTCGTCGCGGGTACGCCCTGGCTCACGGGGGTGTGGGACCCGGCCGTGGGTGCCCTGGTGCGGGTGCCGGGACTCGGGGTCTCGTGGATCGCCGGTGTGGCCGAGTACGGGGCCCGTGTGCCCCACGGGGCGTTCCCGTGGCGTGGGGACGTGGTCGGCGCCCTGGTGTTGGCGGTGCTGTTGGCGCTCCTGTTGGCGGCGCGGTCCCGGCGTTGGCTACGGGTGGTGGCCGCCGGGGTGGTCGCTGTGCTGGTGCTGGCCCTGGCGTCGCGGTGCCTGCCGGGCGGGTGGCCGCCGGCGGGGTGGGCGGTGGTGGCGTGCGACGTGGGTCAGGGTGACGCGTTCGTGCTGTCGGTCGGGGACGGTTCGGCGGTGGTCTTCGACACCGGCATGCAGCCGGAGGCGGTCGACGGCTGCCTGAGCGACCTCGGTGTCTCGACGGTGCCCCTGTTGGTACTCAGCCACGACCATGCCGACCACGTGGACGGGACGCCCGGGGTGTTGAGGCACCGGACGGTCCCCGCCGCGCTGGTGCCCTCGGACTTCACGGGCTCGCCCGTGGGCGATGAGCTCGCGGAGGGGGGCGTGCGCACGTGGGTCGGTGAACGCGGCTCGCGGGTGCGCGTGGGTCCCTGGACCCTGCGGGTGCTGTGGCCCGATCCGGACTTCGACGGGTCGTCCAACGACCGTTCCCTGGTGGTGCGGGCCGACGGTCCCGTGTCGGTGCTCCTGACCGGCGATGTCGAGGAGGAGGCACAGGAACGGCTGCTCTCGCTCCCCGGGGCCGACCTGCTCTCGGTGGGTGTGCTGAACACACCGCACCACGGGGGCGGGACGCAGGTTCCGGAGTTCTTGGCCGCGACGTCCCCGGAGATGACGCTCACGTCGGTGGGTGAGGACAACCCCTACGGCCATCCGGCGCCGTTCACGTTACGGCTGTTGGAGGGGATCTCGCCGGTGAACCTGCGCACCGACCGCGACGGGCCGATCGCGGTGCTTCCCGGTGGCGGCACCGGTCCGCCCCGCGGCGTGGTCCGCGGCCCCGCACCCGACCGCGGTACCTGAGGTCCCTGCCCCGGTCCGGGCGGTGCTCCCCGTGTCCGAAGGCCCCGCTGCACCGCGCGCCCCAGGGGCCGGACGCGGGAAGGAGGCCTGCGACGGACGGAACCGTCCGTGGTCCGTGGCATGCTCGGGGTATGCCTGCACCGCCCCTGCTCACGGTCATCGTCGGTGACGAGGAGCTCCTCGTGGACCGCGCCGTCGCCTCCGTCGTGGCCTCCGCCCGCGAGGCCGAACCCGACGTGGACGTCCACGATCTCGTCCCCTCCCAGGTGGGGCCGGGCACCCTGGTGGAGGTCACGTCCCCCTCCCTGTTCGGCGACAGCCGGGTGGTGGTGCTGCGTTCCTCGCAGGACCTCACCAAGGACCTCGCCACGACGGTGACCGACTACCTCGCGAACCCCGCGGACGACGTCACGATGGTCCTCACCCACGCGGGCGGCAACAAGGGCAAGGCGTTGCTGCAGGCCGCGTTGAAGGCGGGCGCGCAGCGGGTCGACTGCAAGGGTCCCTCCAAGCCGGCCGAGCGCGTGGCCTTCGTCAAGAAGGAGTTCTCCTCGGCGGGGCGCCAGATCACCGCGGACGCAGCGCAGGCGCTGGTGGACTCGGTCGGCAGCGAGCTGCGCGAGATCGCGGCGGCCTGCACCCAGCTGGTGGCCGACACCGAGGGCCGGGTCGACGCCGGGACGGTGGCCCGGTACCACTCCGGCAAGGCCGAGGCGTCGGGGTTCACCGTCGCCGACCGCGCGGTGGAGGGGCGTCTTCCCGAGGCTCTGGAGCAGTTGCGCTGGTCCCTGGCGGTGGGCACGGCGCCGGTGCTGATCAACAGTGCGTTGGCGGGTGCGGTGCGGGGCATCGCGGTCGTCGCGCAGTCTTCGCGCGGGGTGGGTGAGGCGGAGTTGGCCAAACGGGCCAAGGTCCCGCCGTGGAAGCTGCGTACGCTCCGCCAGCAGGCTCGCGGGTGGAACGTGGCCGGTGTGGCACGGGCCATGGAGGTCGTGGCTGAGACGGACGCGCTCATCAAGGGTGCGGGCCGGGACCCCGAGTACGCGTTGGAGCGCGCGGTGGTCGAGATCGCGCACGCCCGTGGCGGAGCCCGCCACTGAGCCCTGCCCTGTTCCTGGGCGGTTTCCGGCCGCGGTCCGCGGCACGGCTCCGGTCGTCCGTCCCGGTTCCGAGGGCCGGTCCGGCGCTCACCGGATCGTGCGGCCGCCCTGCCACACACGCAGTGTCTGCAGGCCCATCGACCATCCGAACGCGCCTTCGTGGTCGGCGTCCCACTGCACGAGGTCGGCCAGGCACCCGGGCGCCAGCACACCCCGGTCGGTGAGGCCCAGGGCGTGCGCGCTCCCGAGGGTGGCGGCGGTGAGCGCTTCCTGGACGGTCATCTCGAACATGGAGATCGCCAGCGACATCACGAGCGGCATCGACGTCGCCCCGCTCTGCCCGGGGTTGTGGTCGGTGCCCAGGCCGACGGGCACCCCGTGGTCGAGCAGGGTGCGCACCGGTGGCCTCCGGTGTTCGCTCAACGACGTGGTGGGGCAGGCGACGACGGGGGTGCGGGTACTGGTGAGGGCGAGGATGTCCTCGTCGTCGGTCTCGTGGAGCAGGTCGACGGAGGAACATCCCATTTCCGCGGCCATGCGCACAGCGCCGTGCCGGGGGCGGGAGCAGGCGTGCAGCGTGGTGCGCAGACCCACCGACTGTCCGACCCCGAGGAGCATGTGTGCGTCCTCGGTGGTGAACTGCTGGTTATCGCAGTAGATGTCGACACCGTCGGCTCCGGCCGTGGATGCGTCGGAGAGCCAGGAGGCGGCCGTGGCGACGTACTCCTTGGGCCGGCCGAAGAACTCGGGCGGCACCCCGTGCGCGGGGAAGAAGGTCACGTTGATGCGCGGCATCCCCGGTTCCTCCTCCAGGGAGCGCAGCAGGCGCACGTCGGCGAGTTCACCGTCGCGGGTCAGGTGGTACCCGGTCTTGGCCTCCACCGTGGTGGCCCCGCCCAGCACCCAGTGGCGCAGGCGTTCCCGGACGGCGTTGCACAAGGTCCAGGGGTCGGTGCCCCGGGTGATGGTGACGGTCGTGGACACTCCGCCTCCCGCGGCGAAGATGTCGCCGTGGGAGGCTCCGTTGGCCCGCATGCTCACTTCGGCGTACCGGTCGCCGGCGTAGACGGGGTGGCAGTGGGCGTCGATGAGCCCGGGGGTGACGAGGCCGCCCCCGATGTTGACGACCTCGTCGACGTCGGTGAGGTCCTCGACGACGCCGGGCACCTGCTGCGGGAGTTCGGCGGCGGGGCCGACCCAGGCGATGCGGTCCTCGTTGAGCAGGATCGCCGCCTTGGTGAGCATCTCCGTTCCGGTCCAGAGCCGCCCGATATTGGTGAGCAGGGAGATCGACATGTGTTCTCCGCGCTCAGACCCGGGCACCGGTGATCCGGCGGGCTACGGGCAGGGCGCGGGCGGGCATGGCGACCTCGTATCTGGGAAATGGTCCGGCGATCCGGTGTCGGCGGTCCTCGACTCGGGGGTCTCATCGGGCCACTGCCGACCGGTGCCAAAACCGTAGTCCATTCTCCGAGCCCGTGTACACCTTCCTGTAGCCCGAAAAGCGAGTGTTCCGGGACATCCCTCGCACAAAATCATGGGGACCGAGGAGGCATACAGACCCGTTGGCCTGGACCGAACACACGAACGGGTCCGGGGAGATGCTCCTCCCCGGACCCGTGCACGTGCATTCCGCCTCAGGCGGTGCTGGGTGTGTACTCGCCGAGCTTGGCGGCCAGGAGTTCGGGCACGAACGCGTGGATGTCCGTACCGTCCTGGGTGTGCTCCTCCTTGAGGACCCGGCCCTCCTCGTAGGCCTTGGCCACGAGGTCGCCCCGCGAGTAGGGCACGAGCGCCCGGACCTCGTGGGCGAGCTCGGGCAGCGACTCGGCCAGCCGCGTGATCAGTTCGGACACGCCCTGGCCGGTGCGCGCGGAGACCTCGATGACGCCGGGGTAGCGCGTACGCAGGGCCTTGAGCGTGTCGGGGTCGGCGGCGTCGACCTTGTTGACCACGACGAGCTCGGGCACGTCGGTCGCATCGATGTCGGCGAAGACCTCGTGCACGGCCCGGACCTGCTCCTCGGGGTCGGGGTGCGAACCGTCGACCACGTGGATGACCAGGTCGGAGTCGGAGACCTCCTCCAGTGTGGAGCGGAACGCCTCCACGAGCTGGTGCGGCAGGTGTCGGACGAACCCGACGGTGTCGCTCAGGGTGAAGGCCCGGCCGTCCGGAGTGCGTGCCTGGCGCACGGTGGGGTCGAGGGTGGCGAACAACGCGTTCTCCACCAGGACCCCCGCCCCGGTGAGCCGGTTGAGCAGGCTGGATTTTCCGGCGTTGGTGTAGCCGGCGATGGCTACCGAGGGCACCTGGCGGCTACGGCGCACATCGCGCTTGACGTCACGGGTGGTGCGCATGTGAGCGAGCCGGCGGCGCAACTTGGCGATCTTGTCGTTGATGCGTCGACGGTCGGTCTCGATCTTGGTCTCACCGGGACCGCGCAGACCCACACCGCCGTTGCCGCCACCGCCGGCACCGCCGGCCTGGCGGGACAGTGTGTGGCCCCAGCCGCGGAGTCTGGGCAGCAGGTAGTTGAGCTGGGCCAGTTCGATCTGGGCCTTGCCCTCGCTGCTGCGGGCGTGCTGGGCGAAGATGTCGAGGATCAGTGCGGTGCGGTCGATGACCTTGACCTGGATGACGTCCTCGAGCTGAGTGAGCTGGCCGGGGGTGAGTTCACCGTCGCAGATGACGGTGTCGGCCCCGGTCGAGGCGACGACATCGGCGAGCTCGGCCGCCTTGCCCTTACCGATGTAGGTGGCGGGGTCGGGTTTGGAACGGCGTTGGGTGAGAGCTTCGAGAACGGTGGCGCCGGCGGTCTCCGCCAGGGCCGCGAGCTCGGCGAGTGAGGTGTCGGCCTCGGCCTGGGTCCCGTTCCCGCTGGCCCAGACACCGATGAGAACGACACGTTCCAGGCGCAGACTGCGGTTCTCGACCTCGGTGACGTCGGTGAGTTCGGTCGACAGTCCCTGGACGCGGCGGAGCGCGTTGCGCTCGGCCAGTTCCATCTCGCCCTGGCCGGGAACGGCAGTGTGGCCGTCGTGGCGTGCGCCGGCCTGCGTGGCCGGCGCCTCTGTCGCGTCGACCCCGTCCCCGACGGTGATCGCCTCGCGGACGGCGTCCCGGTCGGCCCCGTGGCCGGTGAGAGCGCTTCCGCGGGTGTGAGTTGTATTCATATCCCTCCAGCTGGGTCAACGTCACCACCGCCGGGTTTCTTCCGGTCACCGAACCGTGCGGCGGCACCCCGATGATCTCACCCCTTCCCCCTCGAAGCACACAGTTTTTCGCGGGGCGGGTGACGTGGAACACTTTCTCCGCTGCGGCGCGTGAGACGATCGGTCCACGCCGATAACCGAAGAACCCGAAAAATTTCCCGGAGAAGTTCTGCCGGGCTTCCCGTTCCCGGAAACTTCGCCCTCTTCCGGCCCATGCGCGGCGTTGACCGGGCGGGGCGCACCCGGATATCTTGACTTCCACATATCAAAAGTTTCTTTCGTATCGTGGAAGGTTTGTCATGGGCGCCACGCACGGGGTCGAGATCACCGGCCCCCGCAACGACCGGTACGACGAGATCCTCACCGAGGACGCTCTGGCCCTGGTCGCCGAACTCCACCGTTCCTTCGAACCGCGCCGCCAGGAGCTGCTGCGGGCCCGCAAGGAGCGCCAGGACCGCGTCTCGGCGGGAGAGGACCTCGACTTCCTCCCCGAGACCGCGCACATTCGCGAGGACGACAGCTGGAAGGTCGCCGACCCCGCCCCGGGCATCACCGACCGCCGCGTGGAGATCACCGGTCCGACCGACCGCAAGATGACGATCAACGCGCTCAACTCCGGCGCGAAGGTGTGGCTGGCCGACCTCGAGGACGCCAACACCCCGATGTGGGAAAACATGATCGAGGGCCACCTCAACCTGCGGGACGCCCTCGACCGCGAGGTCGACTTCACCTCGCCCCAGGGCAAGACCTACGCGCTCAAGGGCGACGACGAGCTCGCCACCATCGTCGTGCGCCCGCGCGGCTGGCACCTGGACGAGAAGCACATCCTGGTCGACGGCGAGCGCGTCAGCGGCGGCATCGTCGACTTCGCGCTCTACTTCTTCCACTGCGCCGAGCGCCAGATCGCCAAGGGCAAGGGCCCCTACTTCTACCTGCCGAAGATGGAGAGCCACCTGGAGGCCCGCCTCTGGAACGACATCTTCGTCCTGGCCCAGGAGCGCCTCGGCATCCCGCGCGGCACCATCCGTGCCACCTGTCTGATCGAGACCATCCCGGCCGCGTTCGAGATGGAGGAGATCCTCTACGAGCTGCGCGAGCACTCCTCCGGGCTCAACGCGGGCCGCTGGGACTACCTGTTCAGCCTCATCAAGGTGCACCGCACGCGCGGCCGCAAGTTCCTGCTTCCCGAGCGCAACTCCGTGGGCATGACCGCGCCGATGATGCGCGCCTACACCGAGCTGCTGGTCAAGACCTGCCACAAGCGCGGCGCGCACGCCATCGGCGGCATGGCGGCCTTCATCCCCTCCCGCAGGGACGAGGAGGTCAACAAGAACGCCTTCGCCAAGGTGCGCGACGACAAGTCCCGCGAGTCGAACGACGGCTTCGACGGCTCCTGGGTCGCCCATCCGGACCTGGTCCCGGTCGCCGAGGAGATCTTCGACGGTGTTCTCGGCCAGAACCCCAACCAGATCTCCAAGCAGCGCCCGGACGTGAACGTCACCGCCGAGGACCTGCTCGCGGTCGACCGGACCCCGGGCGGCATCAGCGCCGCCGGCCTGCGCGCCAACATCAACGTCGCCCTGCAGTACCTGGCGGCGTGGATGGGCGGCAACGGCGCGGTGGCCATCCACAACCTCATGGAGGACGCCGCGACCGCCGAGATCTCGCGTTCGCAGATCTGGCAGTGGCTGCACAACGACGTCACCCTCGAGGACGGCCCGAAGGTCACCGCCGACCTGGTGCGCACGATCATCGACGAGGAGCTCGAGACGATCCGCGGAATGCTGGGCGATGCCTTCGACGAGAAGCGCTACCAGCAGGCCAAGGAACTCTTCTCCGAGGTCGCACTGGCCGACGAGTACGTCGACTTCCTGACCCTGCCCGCCTACGAGCGCATGCCGTAGGCAGCCGCCACGGCCCCGGTGTGCCCTGCCGGCCCCGCCGGCAGGGCACACACGCCCCCGGGCGCTCACGCGAGCCCGGAAAACCCCGACGATGTTTCCAAGGGACGGAAAGTTCTTTCCGTGGAAACAGTGGCCCTCTTGCCCCGAGGGGTCCCCGCGACCTACGGTCCACACAGACCTCATGCCGGGTGAGCCAACTCACCCGCGCCTGACCGACGCGGGAGGCTCCCCATGTCCCTGGCAGAGAACGAGACCGCCACCGCTCCGGCCGCCCTCGTACCCGAGTTGCGCGCGATCTGCGGCGAGGACGGGGTCCTGACCGACCACTCGCAGCGACGCACCTACGAGAACGACGGCCTCGCCCACCACCGCGAGGTCCCCGGTGTCGTGGTCCTGCCGACCTCCGCCGAGCAAGTGGCCGCGGTAGTACGCCTGTGCCACGAACGCGGCGTCCCCTTCGTCCCACGCGGAGCGGGCACCGGCCTGTCCGCGGGCGCCCTGCCCCACGCCGAGGGGGTCCTGCTCGTGACCTCCCGTATGCGTCGCATCCTCGAGATCGACGTCGCCAACGAGTGCGCGGTCGTCGAACCGGGCGTGGCCAACCTCGACATCACCCGCGCGGCCGCTCCCCACGGCTACTACTACGCGCCCGACCCCTCGAGCCAGCAGGTGTGCTCGGTGGGCGGCAACGTCGCCGAGAACTCCGGCGGCGCCCACTGCCTCAAGTACGGGTTCACCGTCAACCACGTACGCGGCCTCGACGTGGTCACCCCCTCCGGCGAACTGGTCCGCCTCGGGGGCAAGGCCGCCGACGCCCCCGGTTACGACCTCATCGGCGCGTTCGTGGGCTCGGAGGGCACCCTGGGCGTGGCCACCCGGGTCGTGGTGAACCTGACCCGCACCCCCGAGAAAACGGTGACGCTGCTGTCGGCCTTCGAGAGCATGGACGCGGGCGGAGGCGCGGTCAGTTCGATCATCGGCGAGGGTGTGCTCCCCTCAGCGATCGAGATGATGGACGCGCTCGCCATCGAGGCGGCCGAGGCTGCGGTCGCATGCGACTACCCCGCTGGCGCGGCCGCCGTGCTCATCGTGGAGCTGGACGGCCCCGCAGCGGAGGTCGACGCCCAGGTCGAGCAGGTCGAGGCACTGTGCGCGGCGGCCGGCTCCTTCGAGACCCGCACCGCCAGCGGCGCCGAGGAACGCGCCCTCGTCTGGAAGGGACGCAAGTCCGCGTTCGCGGCGGTGGGCCGCATCAGCCCCGCCTACATCGTCCAGGACGGTGTCGTTCCGCGCACGGCCCTCTCCGAGGTCCTGCGCCGCATCACCGAGCTGTCGGCCGACTCGGGCATCCGGGTCGCCAACGTCTTCCACGCCGGGGACGGCAACCTGCACCCCCTCGTGCTCTTCGACGACACCGAACCGGGCGCGTGGGACCGGGCCGAGGAGGTCTCCGCGAAGATCCTGGACCTGTGCGTCGAACACGGCGGTTCCATCACCGGCGAGCACGGGGTCGGCGTGGACAAGGCCTGCAAGATGCCGCGCATGTACGGCCCCGACGACCTGGAGACCTTCGATCTCTTCCGCCGGTCCCTCGATCCGGAGGGTACCGCCAACCCCGACAAACTCCTGCCCACCCCGCGCCTGTGCGGTGAGCAACCGGGGGTGCGCCGCGACGTGCACCCGCTGGTGGCCTCCGGGCAGGCCACCCAGTTCTGACCTCTCCGGACGGACGACCACGGAACGGAACGTGACCATGGCTGGATCTTCCCGGGCCCCGACACCGGCCGTGCGGGCCGCGACCCCCGGGGACGCGGTCGGTGACCTGGTGCCCGCGCAGGTCGCCGAACCCTCGGACACCGAGGAGCTCTCCCTCGTCCTGGCCGAGGCCGCACGCGAGGGCAGCACCGTGGCCGTGCGCGGCGGTGGAACCGCCCAGGACTGGGGCCCCGCCCCACGCGCCCTCGACCTGCTGGTCGACACCGGGAAGTTGTCCTGGATCGACCACGACCCCGGCGACCTGGTCGTGGAGGCCGGCGCGGGCACCCCCGTGGCGGAGCTGTACACCCACCTGGCCGGGAAGGGCCAGCGGCTGTCCTACGACCCCGTCCGTGCCGGCGGCACCATCGGCGGGGCGGTCGCCACCGGCGCGAGCGGACCGCGCCGCCTGCTCCACGGGGCCCTGCGGGACCTGGTCATCGGGATGACGGTCGTGCGCCCGGACGGTGTCCAGGCCCGTAGCGGGGGCCGGGTCGTCAAGAACGTGGCCGGTTACGACCTGGCCAAACTCCACACCGGCGGGTACGGGACGCTCGGCGCCATCGCCTCGGTGGCTTTCCGGCTCCAGCCCGAACCGCCCGCCCTGCGCCTGGTGGAGGCCGAGTACGGGTCCCGTGCCGAAGCCGAACGGGCCCTGGCGGCCGTCCGGGAGAGCACGGTCGTGCCCTCGGCGGTGGAGGTCTCCGCCGGCCCCGACTCCGCCCTGTGCCTGCAGGTCGTCGTCGAGGGGACGCACGACGGGCTGCGTCCCCGGACCGAGCAGGCCGCCCAGGCCCTGGGCGCACACGCACGCGTGCTCGGGGAACTGCCGTCCCAGTGGGGACACCGGCCCTCGGAAGGGCCCCTGGCGTGGCTGTCGCTGCCGCCCGCGGAGTCGGTCGAGGCAGCCGCACGGCTGGGCCGCCGTGTCCGGGTGGGCGGGTGTGCTCCGCGGGGCGCGCTCCACCTGTCCTGGCCGCAGGGGACCCCGCTCGAGGAGATCGCCTCCGTACTGGAGGAGGCCCGGGCCCGGCCCGAATGGTCGGTCCAACTGGTGCGCGCTCACCCCGAGCCGGTCCCGGCAGTGGACCGGTGGGGCCGGATCCCCGGCCTGCCGTTGATGCGTGCCGTCAAGGACGCCTTCGACCCCGACCACCGGTTCGCCCCCGGACGCGGTACCGGCGGGATCTGAACCCCAGAGCGAGCAGGGAGCCCTCATTGACCGAGCCGATCACCGGTGACAGCCACCAACGTTTCAGCGAGCTCCTCGACGACTGCGTGCACTGCGGGTTCTGCCTGCCCACGTGCCCCACCCACGTGCTGTGGGGGCAGGAGATGGACTCCCCACGAGGACGCATCCACCTCATGGAGCAGATGCACTCCGAGGACGTGCTCAGCGAGGCGGCGGTCAGCCACTTCGACAACTGCCTGGGCTGTTTGGCGTGTGTGTCCGCGTGCCCGTCCGGGGTGGCCTACGACGCGCTCATCGACCACACGCGCCACCGGGTGGAGGAACAGTACGAACGCCCGCTCGGCGAGCGGGCGCTGCGGGGCGCCCTCTTCTCCGTGTTCCCCCACCGCGACCGGTTGCGCCTGATGCGCGGTCCGCTGCGCGCCTACCAGGCCACACGCGCCGGACGGCTGCTGCGCAGGAGCGGGGTGCTGGACCGCATCTCCCCCACACTCGCCACCATGGAGCGCATCGCCCCGCCGCTGTCGTCGCCGCCCCCGCCCCTGCCGGAGTTCGTGCCCGCGGTCGGCCGGCGCCGCGCCCGCGTGGGCATGCTCGTGGGGTGTGTACAGGGAGCGTTCTTCCCGGAGGTCAACACCGCCACCGCCCGGGTCCTGGCCCTGGAGGGCTGTGACGTGGTGATCCCCCGCTCCCAGGGCTGCTGCGGGGCGTTGTCCGGCCACTCGGGGCGCCTGGAGGAGTCGGCCGGCTTCACACGCGCCCTCGTGGAGGTCTTCGAACGGGCCGACGTGGAGCGGATCGTGGTGAACTCGGCCGGGTGCGGGTCGAGCATGAAACACATGGACCGCACCCTGGAGGAGGCCGGTGCGGCCCCCGAGTGGGTACGCCGGGCCCGGGCCGCGTCGGAGAAGGTCGTCGACCTCACCGAGTTCCTGGCCGAGCTGGGCCCACAGGCCGAACGCCACCCGGTGCCGGTGCACGTGGCCTACCAGGACGCCTGCCACCTCTCCCACGGCCAAGGGGTCACCTCGGCGCCGCGGGAACTGCTGGCCCGGATCCCGCAGATGAGGGTCTCCGATCTGCCCAACAAGGAGATCTGCTGCGGCTCGGCGGGGGTCTACAACGTGCTCAACCCCGAACCGGCGACCGAACTGGGCGACCGCAAGGGCCAGGACGCGGCCTCCACCGGCGCCGAACTGTTGGTCTCGGGCAACCCGGGATGCTCCATGCAGATCGGTTCGGCCCTGGAACGGGCCGGGACCCCGATGCCGGTGACCCACACCGCGCGGGTGCTGGACGTGTCCCTGCGCGGCCTGGACCCCGGTGTGCTCCTGGGCCGGTCCTAGGAACGGGCCCGGGGCCCGGTTCCGCCCTCCGAAGGCACCGGGGTGCGGCAGCGGGCCCTGCGCAGGGTCTCTCGGTCCGGGACCGGTCAGGCCAGGCAGGTCTCGCCCTCGGCGACGATGACGGCGGGACCGCGCAGTCGGGCGCCGGAGGCGTCGAGCAGCACGGTGCACTCGCCACCGGGCACACGCACCTTCCAGGTCGCGCCCTCGCCGGCGGGTGTGGCGGCGGACGCGGCGGCCACTATGCCGGTCCCGCACGAGCGGGTCTCGCCGGAGCCGCGTTCGAAGACACGCATCTGCAGTGTCCCGGGGCCGACATGGCCGTAGACCTCGACGTTGGCGCCCTCGGGGAAGGCCTCGGGGTCCAGTACGGGCGGTTCGCTCAGGTCCACCCCGGAGATCGGACCGGACACCTCGCACGCCAGGTGCGGGTTGCCGACCGAGATCTGCGCGCCGTGCACCACCTGGCGGGCCAGCTTCGCCGACGAGGAGCCCTGCATCTCGACACGTCCCATGTCTATGGTGATCTGGCCGTCCTCCTCGACCGTGACCTGCTTGGCCCCGTCCCGGGTGCCGATCTCGAACCGGTCGCCGGAGACGAGGCCGGCGTGCAGCAGGTACCGGGCGAAGACCCGTATCCCGTTACCGCACATCTCGGCCACCGAACCGTCGGCGTTGCGATAGTCCATGAACCACTCCGGACGCTCACCCGTGCGTGCCGCAGGCAGCAGTGCCTCGCCCCGGGCGCTGGTGCGCACCACGCGCAGAATGCCGTCCCCGCCCAGGCCCGCGCGTCGGTCGCACAGCAGCCGGACGGTCTCCTCCGTGAGTTCCAGCTCCCCGTCCGGATCGGGGAGGATCACGAAGTCGTTCTCAGTTCCGTGGCCCTTGGCGAATCGCATACCCCCAATACTAGGGCGCGCTCCGAGGGCCCGTGCCCTGCTGCACGACCTCTTCCGGCCTTGCCGCCGGAGCCGGGGCCGGGGCGTTGCCGGCACTCCGGTGAGCACCACAGGCAGGTGTCGGCGCCCGCAAAAGCGCCGCCGACGGGGATCGGGCCCTCCCGCGGCCCGGGCACGTCCCCAGGTGCCGGTACCGGGCCCAGCCGCACGGGTGCGTGCGGACGAGCATCGAGGAGGGGGACGGCACGGCTACGCTGGGGCCATGATCAAGGTGATCGCGGTCGTCGGGCCGACCGCTGTGGGCAAATCGGATCTGGCCGTCGAGCTGGCGCTGCGGCTGGAGGAACGCGTCGGTCGGCGCGGCGAGGTGATCAACGCCGACTCCATGCAGCTCTACCGGGGCATGGACATCGGGACCGCCAAGGTCTCCGAGAAGGAACGGCGCGGGGTGGCCCACCATCTCCTGGACGTGTGGGAGGTCGACGAGCCCGCCGATGTGGCCAGCTACCAGGACATGGCACGCGAACGCGTCGATGAGCTCACCGACCAGGACATCCTGCCGATCCTGGTGGGCGGCTCGGGCCTGTACGTGCGCGCGGTGCTGGACCACCTGAACTTCCCGGGCACCGATCCGGACGTGCGTGACCGGTTGGAGACGGAACTGTCCGAGGTCGGCCCCGGGGTGCTGCACGCGCGCCTGGCCGACGTGGACCCGGCCGCGGCGAAGGCGATCCTGCCGGGCAACGGACGCCGTATCGTGCGCGCTCTGGAGGTCGTGGAGCTGACCGGGGAACCGTTCACCGCGAACCTGCCCGACCACTCCTCCTACTACCCGTGCCTGCAACTGGGGGTCACGGCCCCGCGCGAGCAGCTGGACCAGCGCATCGACCTGCGTGTGGACCGCATGTGGGAGAAGGGGCTGGTGGAGGAGGTCCGGCAGCTCGACAAGATCGGCCTGCGCGAGGGGCGGACCGCTTCGAGAGCGCTGGGTTACTCCCAGGCCCTGGCCCAGTTGGACGGGCAGATGTCGGAGTCCGAGGCCCGGGCTGCCACCGCCCAGGCCACCCGTAAGTTCGCCCGGCGCCAGGAGTCCTGGTTCCGCCGCGATCCACGGGTGACGTGGCTGCCGCACGATGCCGAGGACCTCGTCGAGCGGGCCCTGCACCGCGTGGAGAAAGCACTTTCGGGTGCGGAGGACAGATCCTCGGGCGAGGCACTGGTGGACGTGTCCACGTGGCTGCCGACCGGACGGCTCGGGGAGGACTGAGGCCTCCGTCCTCCCCACGGCCCCGGAGCGCCGTGCCCCGCGGGGCACGGCGCTCCGTCGTGTCCGGTCCCGGCCACGCTCTTCCCACTCCCTTGTCCCGGGGTACGGCGCAGTCCTACTATGACTTTGTGACTAAATAAGAAACTTGGTCACACAGTCACGGAAGTGGGAGGCGGGGATATGGTCGTCACGATCGCCCACGACGGTGGCCGCAGGGCCTCCGTACGTCCCCGAGCCACAGGAGCACCACGTGGTCCAGTCCGCCCGTTCCCGACGTTCACCGCAGGCCCGTGCCGAACGCGCCGACCGCATCCTCGACGCCGCAGCCGACCTCATGGTCGTACTGGGACCGGGCAAGACCACCATCGAGGACGTCGCACGCCGGGCCGGGGTCGGCAAGGGGACGGTCTACCTGCACTTCCCCACGAAGGAAGTGCTGTTCCTGGTGGTGCTCATGCGCGCCCAGTCCGGAGTCACGGCGCGGATCATGGAGCGCATGAAGGCCGACCCCGTCGAGACCCTGCCGAGCCGGGTGGGAGTCTCTGCCCTCGAAGGCCTGGCGAACTCCCCTCTCCTGCGGGAGGTGTACATGAACAACGCCGGGATGATCGACACCATCACCGAGACCGCGCTCTCCGAGAGCGGGGACCTGATCGACCAGCGCATCCACGACTTCGAGACCTACTTCCAGCTGCTGCGCGAGCACGGGCTGGTGCGCACCGACCTGTCCTCGGACGAGCTCTTCCACATCTTCGGCACGACCCTGACCGGGTTCCTGGTCCATCCGCCCCTGCTCGAGCACCAGGAGCGCCGGGTGCCCGGACAGGAGCGCCGCACACGGTTGGCCGCCGACGCCCTGCACCGTTCCCTGGGCGAGAACGAGGACCCCGACACCCTGCGTGCCGCCTGGCCCCGGGTCGTGGCCGTGTTCGACCACACGGACCAACAGGTCCGTGCCGAGATCGACCGTTACCGAACCGTCCGACGCGAATGACCCTGGAGAGGCCATGACCACCACCCGGCCACAGGCCGCACACGAGCCCATCGACCTGCGCGGCCCCGAGTTCGCCGAGGACCCGTTCCGCACCATCGAACGCATCCGTTCGGCGGGCCGGGTCGTCCGGGGCCGTTTCCTCGACAACTCAGAAGTACTGCTCGTCGCCGGGGACGAGGACGTGCGTTCGATCCTCAGCGACCGCCGTTTCGTCACCGATCCCGCGAACGTCCCGGGAGGGGACCCCGGCAACAGGCGCTCGGAGATGCTTCGCGTGCTGGGAGTACGTTCGGACCTGGTCTCCTACCTGACCGACACCATCCTCGACAAGGACGGTGTCGACCACGTGCGTCTGCGCAAGCTCGTCTCGCGCACCTTCACCGTCCGCAGGGTCAACGAGCTGCGCCCACGGATCCGCCGCGCCGCCGAGGAGCTGCTGGCGGCCCTCCCCGAGCACGCCGACGACGACGGCACCGTCGACCTGCTCAAGCACTTCGCCTAACCGCTCCCGATCACGGTCATCGGCGACCTGGTGGGGGTCCCGATCGAGGACCGGGCACGTTGGAAGGGCTGGAGCGACCAGCTCGTCGGCTTCGACCGGGCCGATCCCGCACAGCTCAACGACGCCTTGGCCGGCGCCGTCGACCACGCCCGGCACATGATCGCCGAGCGCCGCGCGGCCGAACACGGCGACCTGCTGGGCGCCCTGGTCCACACCCGCGACGAGGACGGCGACCGCCTCACAGAGAGCGAACTCATCACCCTGGTCTTCACACTGATCATCGCCGGCTACGAGACCACGGCCCACCTCATCGGCAACGGTACCCGGGCCCTGCTCGACCACCCCGAACAGTGGGAGATGCTCCGCTCGGACCGCGACCTCGTGCCCGCCGCGATCCACGAGATGCTGCGTCACGGGGGCACGGCGCTGATCACCCGTCCGCGCTACGCCACCGAGACGATCGAACTCGGCGACCGGGAGATCACCGCCGGTTCCGCCGTCATCGCCGTCATCGGCGGAGCCAACCACGACCAGGACATACACGAGGACCCCTACCGCTTCGACATCACCAGGCACCACGGCAGGCCCGGCGAAGCACACCAGGCATTCAGCCACGGCATGCACTACTGCCTGGGCGCGGCCCTGGCACGCACGGAAGGGGAGGTGGCCTTCGACGCCCTGCTGTCGACCTATCCGGACCTGTCCCTGGTCCCCGGGCGTCCACCGCAACAGCAGGCCGTTCCGGGAGCACTGCGCCTGACGGAACTGCCCGTGCGCCTGGGGACCTGACCTCCACGACCCGGGCCCACCGGGAGGGACACATGCGACCGGGGCCGGCCCCGCGGAAGGGACCGGCCCCGGCCATCGCGGTCCGCGGACGATGTCGTCCCCCACGGACCGGACACGAACGCTAGATCTCGCAGCAACCGCCGACGGACGCGGCGGGTTCCTCCTCCGGTTTGCCGATCGAAGGCATGCCCAGCAGTACGTCCGGTGCGTTCTGCTGCACCGGACGGCCGTTCCGGGCGTCCCAGGCGTCGCCCGCGCGAGTACGGCGGAGCCCCCGGACACCGGAATCGGCGATCAGGTGGTGGGGAGCGGCATAGGTGACCTCGACCGTGACGGTGTCACCCGGACGCGGCTCCTCGTCGCCCTCGTCCAAGGAGAAGTGGACGAGGCGGTTGTCAGGGGCACGGCCCGACAGGCGGCGGCGCTCATCGCTCTTGCGGCCCTCGGCCTCGGAGACCAGCAGCTCGACCTCACGCCCGACGATCTTCCGGTTCTCCTCCAAGGAGATCTGGTCCTGCAGGTCCACCAGGCGCTGGTAACGTTCCTTGACCACCTCGGCGGGGACCTCGCCGTCCATGGAAGCGGCAGGGGTACCCGGACGCTTGGAGTACTGGAAGGTGAAGGCCTGCGAGAACCGCGCCTGCCGCACCACGTGCAGGGTCTCCTCGAAGTCCTCCTCGGTCTCGCCCGGAAAGCCCACGATGATGTCGGTGCTGATCGCGGCGTGCGGCATCGCCGTGCGCACCTTCTCCACGATGTTCAGGAAACGCTCCTGGCGGTAGGAGCGCCGCATGTCCTTGAGCACCTTGCTGGAACCCGACTGCAGCGGCATGTGCAACTGCGGCATGACATTGGGGGTCTCGGCCATGGCCTCGATGACGTCGTCGGTGAAGTCACGCGGGTGCGGAGAGGTGAAACGCACCCGCTCCAGCCCCTCGATCTCCCCGCAGGCGCGCAGGAGCTTGGAGAAGGCCTGGCGGTCACCGAAAGCAATCCCGTAGGCGTTGACGTTCTGGCCCAGGAGCGTCACCTCGGTGACGCCCTCCTCGACCAGGGCACGCACCTCGGCGAGGATGTCACCGGGGCGGCGGTCCTGCTCCTTGCCGCGCAGCGAAGGCACGATGCAGAACGTGCAGGTGTTGTTGCAGCCCACCGAGATCGACACCCACGCCGCGTAAGCGGACTCGCGGCGGCTGGGCAGCGTCGAGGGGAAATGCTCCAACGACTCCGCGATCTCGACCTTCGCCTCCTTCTCGATGCGGGAACGCTCGAGAAGCGTCGGCAGGGAACCGATGTTGTGCGTGCCGAAGACCACGTCCACCCAAGGGGCGCGGCGCACGATCTCACCGCGGTCCTTCTGCGCCAGACAGCCGCCCACGGCGATCTGCATCCCGGGGTTGCGGTCCTTGACCGGACGCAAGTGCCCGAGATTGCCGTAGAGGCGGTTGTCGGCGTTCTCACGGACCGCGCAGGTGTTGAAGACGACGATGTCGGCGGTGGTGTCCTCGGCTGCGCGCGCGAACCCCGCGTCCTCCAGCAGACCGGAGAGGCGCTCGGAGTCGTGGACGTTCATCTGGCAGCCGTAGGTCCGCACTTGGTAGGTACGACTCTGGCTCACGGCCCCAGGATAACGTGTTCGGCCCGGTGCTCCCGCTGGGTCCGGTTCGCCCGACGGCCGGACCCGCCCGCCCGCTCGGCGATCCGGGCGAGGTCCGGGGGAGACTCCCACGGGCCGGGGCCGTGGAGCTCGGGGGTGAGCTCCCACGGCCCCCGGGGAGGTCCGAGGTAGGAGACGACGTGCCCTATCGGTGGCCCCCTATCCGTCCACTCCGGCGAAGCGGCTCCTGTTCTGGCCCATCGGCCGCATCCCGGCGGGGTTGACCACGAAGTCGGGCAGGTCACGGGTACGCCACCGCTCCAGTGCGTAGACGCCACCGCCCAGGAGCAGCCCCAGGACGCTCACCAGGATGCCGGGAGAGACCACCATCAGACCGGCGATGATGAGCGCGGCCCGGAACAGCCACGGCACGTTGCGCTTGATGAACCCGGCCAGCCCCAGCGACACCAGGACCGCACCCGCGACCCCGGAGAACACCGAGAAGACACCTTCCAGGAACGTCACGTCCTGCAGCAGCAGCGCCGGGTTGAACACGAACATGAACGGCATGATGAAAGCCGCGTTGGCGATACGCACCGCGTACACGCCGGTCTGGACCGCATTCCCCCCGGAGATGCCCGAGGCCGCGTAGGCCGCCAGACAGACCGGCGGGGTGATGTCGGCCAGCACGCCGTAGTAGTACACGAACAGGTGCGCCATCAGCAGCATGGACAGCTGCGGAACGTCGAACTCCCCGTTGAGCACCGCAACGATCGCCGGGGCCGCCAGCGTGGCGGTGATGACGTAGTTCGCGGTGGTCGGCAGACCGATACCCAGGACCAGGCAGGCCAGCATCGACATGACCAGGATCAGCGCCAGGTCCAGACGCAGATCCTGCACGAGCTGGGGACCGAAGTCCGCACCCAGGTCCGCCCAGGACAGCAGCGCGGAGGACGCGAGCCCGTTCAGACCGGAAGCGATACCGTCGGAGATGCGCTCGGCCACCCCGAGCAGACCCGACGAGAGCTTGAGCCCCAGGTCGGTGGTGGTGATGACACCGGCGATGATGCCCGCCGTGGCACAGGCCACGATGATCGGCACCGCCAGACGGGCCGCACCGACCAAGCCGTCCAGGATCGAGTTGAGGTCCAGACGGTCGGGATCGTGAGCGGCCCACTTGCGGAAGGCACTCACCACGGCCACGGCCACCACCGCGATCACCGCCGAGGCGATCAGGGCCGTCACACCCCGGTTGATGTCCGCGGCGAACATCTGCACCAACCACACCAGGGCGGCGGCCGCGACACCGGCGAGGGCGATCGGCAGGGTCAGCCGCACGAGGTTGCCGGCGATCTCACCCACCGCACGCAGCCGCCACGTCCCGTCGATCCGGGTCCACGGGATCGTGATGAGCTGAACGAGCAGATTGATGGCCACGACCGCCCCGACGGCACCCATGGCCGAGAACATCGGCGAGTAACCCATCGAGAGCAGACCGAAGATCGCGATGATGGGGATGAGCAGGTAACCCCGTGTCAGGAGTACCTGGCGCACGTTCGGCAGCATCTCCTTGGGCAGACCGCCGACACCGAAACGCTTCGAGTCGTAGTGCACGACCACGTACTGGGCGACGAAGAACATGATCGCGGGGATCGCGGCAGCCGTCAGGATCTGTTGGTAACTGGCCCCGGTGAACTCGATCATGATGAAGGCACCCGCGCCCATGATGGGCGGCAGGACCTGGCCGCCGGTGGATGAGGAGGCCTCGACCGCACCCGCGTACTCGGAGTTGTAGCCCGACTTCTTCATCATCGGGATCGTGAACGCGCCGTTGGAGACCGTCCCGGCCACCGAACTACCGGTGATGGTCCCGGTGAAGGCGCTGGTGACGATACCGACCTTGGAGGTCCCGCCGATCGCCGAACCGGTCGCGCCCAGAGCCAGATCGGTGAAGAACTTCTCCATGCCCGTGCGCTGCAGCATCGCGGCGAAGATCATGAACAGGAAGATGAAGGTCGCCGAGATCCCCAGCGGGGTCCCGAAAACGCCCTCGGTACTCACCCAGAGGTTGGTCACGATCTGGTCGACACTCGCCCCGCGGTGCCGCAGGAAACCGGGCATGTACTGCCCGAGGTAGGCGAAGACCAGCATGGCCGAGGCCAACACGACCAGCGCCTGGCCCAACACCCGTGCGGCCGCGACGAGGACGAGCAGGATACCGACCGTGCCGATGGCCACGTAGGTCGGGTTGAGGATGCCGACGGTGCTCTGGATCTCCTGGTAGTTGAAGAACATGTAGAGACCGGCGACCAGGCCCATCACCGACAGGACCACGTCCGCGAACGGCAGCCCCAGGACCTTGAACGGAAGGTAGCGGGACCCCTGCACCATGGCCAGGACCAACAGGGCCGGGACGAGCACGTTCCAACCGGCCGCACCGGACACGGCCATGTAGACGAGAACCAGCACACCGGCCGCGCTCATGCCCCAACGGCTCACGGCCGGCCACAGCCAGACCGGGACCGCCTGCGGGTAACGCAGCAGCACCACCGTCACCAGCAGGCTCAGCGCCACCAGCACCAGGCCCAGGATCGGCAAGAAGAAGAACCCGCCGGCCGCGTCACTGAACACCAGGTCCAAGGAGATCAGAGCGGTCAGGACCAGCAGGGTCACACCGGCGCCCTTCTGCGCCTCGGAAGCGGTCCCCCGGCCGTCGGGCTGCCACTTGAAGATCCACCACCAGGCCCCGGCGAGCGCCGCGGCCGCCAACAGCCCGAACACCCACTGCGGCAGGTACAGGTACAGGGCCGTGTTGCCACCACTGACGACACCGATCGTGAGATAGGCCAGCAGCATCAGGCCGACCGTCATCACTGCCCCGGAGAGGGCACTCCTGGGCCCGGAGGCCCGGGGTTTGGTCGGGTACAGCAGGAAGACCAGCCCCAGCCCCAGTCCCAGGTGCAGGGAACGCTGCTGCAGCGGCGGCAGCGTCTGGGTCACGGCCGTCCACAGGTGGAAGACGGCCAGGAGCACGGCTCCGAAGAACACCGTCCAGCGCCACAGGGTCCGCAGGTCCTGACGACTGCCCATCCCGGCGTCGTCGATCACCTGGTCCTGCTTCTCGAGCCCGGTGATGTCCTTCTCGATGCTCTCGAGCGTGGAGTCGTCGAACCCACCCTCAGCAGTGGCCGCTCCCGTGCCGGACTCGTCGTAGCCGTCCGGCGGTCGGGAATCCGTTGTCATCGCCCCATCCTTCACTCGGCGGGGATCACCCGCCACTCACCACGGGAGAGGAACCGTGTCGCCCCCTCCGGATCCAGACAAAATTCCCATCCCGGGCCACTGCGGTTCTTCACGAGTCAGGGCCGCCCGATCACCACGGACGGCCCTGAAGATCATCCCCTGGCCCAGGGTCGGACGCGGTCCCCGGACACACGCCCAGAGGCGTCATCCGCACGCCCTCGAGGACCGTTCTAGAGAAGGCCCTCTTCCTCGTAGAAACGCTCCGCACCGGGGTGCAGCTCCATCGGGCCCTGCCCGTCCAGAGCGCTGTCCAGCTGGACCTGGTCGCCCACGGCGTGGCCCAGCTCGTCGGCGTGCTCGTACATCACACGGGTCAGCTCGTAGGCGGTGTCCTCGTCCAGCGAGCCCGTGGTGTAGAGCGAGGCCCACTGGGTCAGGGTGGTCACGTCCTCGTCCTGACCGTTGTAGGTGCCGCCCTCGATGTCCATGAGGCTGTAGCTCTCGTCGGTCTCCTGGAGCTCCTCGGCCTCCTCGCCCTCGATCGGGAGGATCCTGACGTCGTTGGTGGCCGAGGTCTCCTCGATCCCGGCGGCCGGGACCGAGAGGATGCCGAACGCGGCGTCGACCTGGCCGTCGCCGAGCGCGGTGGCCGCGTCGCCGAAGGCGCTGTCGAAGGCGTTGATGTCCTCGCTCGGATCGATCCCGTAGGCGTTGAGGATGTCCCGGGCGGCGACCTCGGTACCGCTGCCGGCCGGGCCGATCTCGACGTTGGCGCCGTCCAGGTCGGCGATCGACTCGATGTCGGAGTCGGCCAGCGTCACGACCTGCATGACCTCGGGATAGATGTTGCCGAGGAAAGCGATGTCGTCGGGGTTCTCGAGCGGCTGGTCCTCGAACGGACCACTGCCCTCCTGGGCCTGCATCGCCACGCCGTTGACCGCCATGATCAACTCGACCTGGTCGATCTGGCCCTCTTCCTCGTCCTCGGTCTCGCCCTCCAGAGCACGCAGGTTCTGCACCGACGCACCGGTGGGGAACGAGTCGACACTCACACCGTCGACGTGGTCGCTCCAGAGCTGGGCGATCTCACCACCGAGCGGGTAGTAGGTTCCGCCCGTGGAGCCGGTGGCGAGCCGGAGGAACTGTGTGTCATCGGCTTCGTCTCCGGGACCGTTCGCCTCCTCAGGAGGTGTACAGGCGGACAACGCGAGCGCACCCGCCGCGGCGACGGCCACGGAGGCGCGGATCCTGCGTCCCTTGCTCATCGCTGGCATCCTCTCTAGCAGTGAGGTGACAACGGCCACCGGCACGTGATCCGGATCGCGGAACGTGCCTGGCCGACGGTCACCAACGTGACATCCGCGAAAGCATAGAACGCAGCCCGCGCCCTGGCTGCGTCGTCGGCGTCACGAATCGGGAACGATACCCGACGTGTACACACGTGGACCCTCGTGTCACCTGCGGGGAGGGCCTCCCACCCACGGAGGGTCGCTACTGCGCACAGCGGGCCACGGCTGGTTATGGTCGACATGTCACCAGAAATGAATCCACGACCGATCCTGAGCGGGACATGTCTGAACTACCCCACCCCCACGGCTCCTGGCCGTCACCCATCAGCGCCGGTGACGTCGCACGGGGGGTCCGCCGGATGGCGTTCCCCAGCGTCGAGGGCGACGAGGTCTGGTGGGAGGAGAACCGCCCCGACGAGGGCGGACGCACCACCCTGATGCACCGGAACGGCGACGGCACCGTCACCGAACTCCTGCCCTCGACCTGGAGCGTGGGCACCCGCGTACACGAGTACGGAGGACGCTCCCACCTGCCCGTCCCCCGGCGCGACGACAAAGCCCTCGTACGGATGGCCGTGGTCTTCGCCAACAGCCACGACCAACGCCTGTACATGCTCGACCGGGGCTCACAGACCCCGACCCCGCTCACACCCGAACCCGACTCCGGACAGAGCCTGCGCTACGCCGACCCCGCCCTGGGCGCTGACGGCAAGAGCGTCGTGTGCGTAAGCGAGGAACACCGGGCCGACGGTGGCTCACCCCGCCGGTCGATCGTGAGCGTGCCCCTGTCCGGCCGCGGCAGCCACGACCCCTCAGCGGTCGTCGAGCTCACCTCCGGCGCGGACTTCTACGCCTCCCCCACCCCCTCACCCGACGGCACCCACCTGGCATACGTGCGCTGGAACCACCCGCGCATGCCCTGGGACGGCACCGAACTGCGCGTAGGCACCCTCACCGGGGGCGTGCTCAACGACGAGTACACGATCAAGGGCGGCGTGGAAGAGTCGGTCGTCTCCCCCCTCTGGGCAGACACCAACACCCTGTACCTGGCCTCGGACTGGCCCGGGTTCTGGAACCTGTACCAAGCCGGACTGACGGGACAGGCGATCGCCCTGTACCCCGCCGAGGAGGAGTTCCACACCCCGCCGGGCCGACTGGGACACCGCTCGTTCCAGGTGCTGGACTCGGGCCGTGTGGTGGCCCTGCACGGGGAGAGCGACCTGACCCCGAGCGTCTACGACCCCGACACCCTGGACCTGAAGCCGATACGCACCGACCTGACGACGTGGTCACAGCTGCACTCGGACGGACGCACTGCGGTGGCGGTGGCCTCTTCCCCCACCACTCCCCCGTGCCTGGTGCGCATCGACCCCGAAACCGCGACCGTGGAGGTGCTGCGCCGTTCGATGCAGGATCCCCCGGAAGCCGGGCTGCTGCCCGAACCGCGGGAGGAGTCACTGCCCGGCCGGTACGGCGCTCCGGTGCACGTGCGTGTGTACCCGCCGACCAACCCCGAGGTGGAGGCATCGGGCCCCGCGCCGTTCGTGGTGTGGGCGCACGGCGGCCCGGTCTCGCACTCCACCTCCGAGTTCGACCTGGTCAAGGCCTACTTCACCAGTCGCGGCATCGGTGTGGCCGATGTCGACTACGGCGGGTCGACGGGTCACGGGCGTTCCTACCGCAAACGCATCCACAAGCAGTGGGGCGCGATCGACGTGGAGGACTGCGCAACCGTGGCCCGTTCCCTGGCCGAACGCGGCGAGGCCGATCCGGAACGGCTGGCGATCCGCGGCCCGAGCGCCGGCGGGTTCACCGCGCTGCTGGCACTGACCGGCGACACCTTCGCATGCGGGGTCTCCCTCTTCGGGGTGACCGACCTGCTGGGGTTCGGCGAGACCACCCACGACTTCGAGTCCCGATTCCTGGACACCCTGGTGGGACCGCTGCCCGGGTTCGAGGAGACCTACCGCGAGCGCTCCCCCCTGAACCGCGTCGAGGACATTGACGTGCCGGTCCTGCTACTGCAAGGCCTGGAGGACACGGTCGTCACACCCGACCAGGCCCTCGGTATGGCCCGGGGACTGGGCGAACGTGGCGTGGAGCACGCACTGTTGGAGTTCGAGGGCGAAGGGCACGGGTTCGCTGGAGCCGCGGCCCGCACGCGCTCGCTGGAGGCGGAGCTGGGGTTCTACGCCACGGTCTTCGGTTTCACCGCGGACGTGCCGTCCCTGGAACTGTCCACGGCCCCGCCGGAGCCGCGCCCGGAGGTGGAGGAGACACGGGACGGGGCCGGGGGCGAGGAGCCCGAGGCCGCTACCGGGGACGGGGAACCCGAGACCGCGACCGGGCACGAGAACTCCGGTTCGGCGAAGGAGGCACCCGAGCAGAACACAGGCCCCGGCGCCCCCACGGACACGGAGCCGGCCGGAGACAGCACGAACGCGGAAGAGGACCGGAACCCCGAGCCCCCGGAAACCGGACCGACCCCCACGTGAGCCTGTGGGCCCGGGCACGGGCCCACCCGGCACCGTTCCTGTACGGGCCCGCGGCTCACAGGTCGGGGTCGGGAAGCTCCACGTCCACACCCTCGGCCTCCAGTTCCTCCCGCACCACCCGGTAGGACAGGCCCGAGGTGTACCCGCGCCGGGCCAGCACACTCAGGGCCCGCCGTACACGGGTCTGCTCGTCCTTGCGGCGGGACCCGGCCAGGCTGCGGCGGGCCAGGTCGCGGGCGGCCTGCTCCTCGTCCTCGTCGGTGAGACCGTCCACGGCCTCGCGGACGGTCTCCTCCTCGATCCCCCGGGTGCGCAGCTCCCGCGCCAGGACCTTGCGGGACAGGCGCCGACCGTGGTGGCGCGAGGAGACCCATGCCTCGGCGAAGAGGCGGTCGTCGATGAGCCCGGCCTCGCTGAAGGTACCCAGGACCGAGAAGACGACCTCTTCCTCGAACCCTCGGCGCAGCAGACCGCGTTCGAGCTGGGCTCGGGTGCGCGGGCTGTGGGTGAGCATGCGCAGGCACAACCCCCGGGCCTTGGCCTCGGGGTCCTCGCCGGGCGGGCCGCTGCGCCCGCCCGGCGGATCCGGTTCGGGGGCCTCCTGATGGATGCCGCCCGCATCACTCATCGGTGGAGGACGCCTTGGTGGACTTCGTGGTGCGCTTGGCGGTGGACTTGGCCGGGGCCGGCTTGGCCTCCGCCTCGCCCCCGGCTTCCTTCGGGGACTCCGACGGCTTCGGGGTGTCCGACGAACTGTCCTCGCCGGTGGGCACGCCCATCTTCTCCTTGATCTTCTTCTCGATCTCGTTGGCCATGTCGACGTTCTCCCGCAGGAAGTTGCGGGAATTCTCCTTGCCCTGGCCCAGCTGCGTACCCTCGTAGGTGTACCAGGCACCGGACTTGCGCACGATCCCGTGCTCCACGCCCAGGTCGATGAGGCTGCCCTCGCGGGAAATGCCCACACCGTAGAGAATATCGAATTCCGCCTGCTTGAAGGGCGGCGCCACCTTGTTCTTCACGACCTTGACCCGAGTACGGTTCCCGACCGCGTCGGTGCCGTCCTTGAGGGTTTCGATCCTGCGGACGTCCAAACGTACCGAAGAATAGAATTTCAGCGCACGCCCACCTGTGGTGGTCTCAGGACTTCCGAACATGACACCGACTTTTTCCCGCAATTGGTTGATAAAAATTGCGGTGGTTCCCGTGGAACTCAATGCACCGGCGATCTTGCGCAATGCCTGCGACATGAGGCGGGCCTGCAGGCCCACGTGGCTGTCGCCCATCTCCCCCTCGATCTCGGCGCGGGGCACCAGGGCCGCCACGGAGTCGATGACGATGATGGAGATCGCGCCGGAGCGGATCAGCATGTCGACGATCTCCAGCGCCTGCTCACCGGTGTCGGGCTGGGAGAGCAGCAGGTCGTCGGTGTTGACCCCGATCTTGGCCGCGTAGACGGGGTCCAGGGCGTGCTCGGCGTCGACGAACGCGGCGATACCGCCCTGCTTCTGGGCGCTGGCCACCGCGTGCAGGGCGACGGTCGTGTTGTGCGAGAGCACGCCGTTGGCCACGAAGCTGTGTGTCTCGGGCAGCATCAGGTCGAACGTGGGCTGCTCGCCCGCGTCCTCGATCGAGGTGATCGCCTCGTAGGTGTACGGGGCGGTGAGGAGCTCGCGCAGGTGCGCCAGGATGGTCTCGGCCGAGGCCGACGGCTTCTGCTCCCGGCTGTCGGCCCAGTCGAGGATCTCCACCAGGCGGTTGCGGCTGCAGGGAAGAGCGCCGTCCTCGCTGAAGAGGTCGCCGGCGACACGGTCGAAGTCGCGGTCGCCGCCGAAGCTGTCACGCAGACTTCGGAGCAGCCCGCCGAGGTTCGGGATGTTCTCGAACTGCGGGCTCCGCGAGGAGAGCCGGAAGTTCTCCTCCACCTGCGCCGCGCGGCGCTGCGAACGGAACCCGATCTCGTCGAGGAAGCGGTGGGCCAGCGACGGATTGACCGTGACGGTCCAGTAGTCGCGCTCGTAGGCGGGGTTGTATTTGCTGTAGAGCGAGGCGGGGATGCCCAGGCCGTAGAGCAGCAGCTGGACGTCACGGGCCAGCTGCTCGGAGGCGCTGGCGAGACCGATGGTGGAAGAAGCGTCGATCCATCCGTCGCCCTCGAAGAGTGCGGTCAGGAAGGCGCGTTGGATCTTGTCCCCGCCTGTGCGGATCACGGAGGGAACGCTCTTGCCGGCCGAGCCCACCGGGTCGAGCCCGTAGCGTTCGGCGAAGTGCTCGCGCAGCTCCTTGCCGGGCAGGACGTATTCGGTGCAGTTGTTGCCCCGGTAGGTCTTGACCTCGGTGTCGAAGAGCCAGGTGGCGATGGAGGTGAACTCGCGGCCGACCTCGTCGTCACCGTTGGTGAAGCGCAGGGAGGTCTCGGAACCGAGGGTGCCTTCGGCAACGAGGTAGCCGAGGAAGACGGCTTCGTCCTCGCTGAGCCCGGAACCCAGGGCGGCTTCGTTGGCGCCGAAACGGGCGGAGACGAGCGTGTCGCCCTCGTTCAGCGCCCCGGCCTTGCGCCAGACGACGAAACCCTCGTCGTTCATCACGCGCAGGGGATGGTTGTGGGTCACGCTGACCTGGCGCCCGGATGCGCTGGTCAGGCGCAGGACGGGCTTGCGGTTGTTGTGGGTCAGGGCTGCGACGGTCTCCAGTTCTCCGCGCTCGTTGACCACCCGGACGCCCTGGTCGCGGATGTCGGTGACCCGGCTGGTGCAGGTGGCGGGCTGCCCGGCGCGCTCGAAGAGCTCGGCGACGGTTTCCATGCCCCGGTCGGTCCACACGTGGGTGTCGGCTGTCAGGCACTTTCCGCTCGACTCGGGGCCGTACACCTCGACGACCCGGCCCTTGGGGATGCCACCGATACCGAGCGCGACGTCGAGCGCGATCGCCCCCGTGGGGATCGACTCGATCGGCGGGCGGTCGTCGTCTCCCAGGCGCATGACGGAGCCCTTGCCGAACTGTCGCTCGATCTGTGCGAGCGCTGTGTCGAGAGCCTTGTCTCGGTCTCCAGTAGCCACGGGATTCCCCTGTTGGGTCGGTGCCTTCTTCTTCATGATGGGCCTGACGCTACGCGCTCGGTACGACATTCTCGACGCTCAGCGCCTGCCTGTGGACAACCCACACTACCCGAACCTGTGTTCGATTCGGTTGCGAACACCCGTCGGTCCGGGGCAGCGGGCACACGTGCCGGTTCCGTCAGCGCGCCGAGGCCGGAAGGTCGAACGCGTCACACACCGCCCTCCAGACCTCCTTGGCCGAGATACCGTCCGCCAGGGCCTGTTCGACCGTGCGCGAGCCGAGCTGTTCGAGGACGTAGTCCTTGGCGAGGCTCTCGGCGTAGGCCTCACCGAACTGTGCGTGCATGTTGTTCCAGAAGAGCGTGAGTCGCATCGGCCCCAGTATCGGTGATCGGCGCGTCCGGCCCGTCCTTGCGGGGAATCGTCCGAGCGGCGCGGCGGCGCACGTCCTCGCCGGGGCGGGCGCTGGTGGTGCTGGACGGTGGTGAACCGACGCTGTACCTGCGGTTGTCCTCGGGGACAGCTGCCGCATTCGGTGCGGGACCGGCGTTGTCGGGGCGCGCGGCGGAGGCGTTGGTGGCCGAGGTGCGTGAGCGGGGGCCGGACACGGTCACGGTGGACCGCGCCGACGGGGGCGAGGTCTTCGGTACCCCGTTGGTCTCCGCGTTGGTGGCGGCGGGGTACCACGTGATCCCCGAGGGCCTGCGTCTCCGGCGCTGACTCTGCCGCCCGGAGAAGTCCCGGAAGGCGCCGGTCCCGGAGGGGCGGCCCTGGCCCCCTGGTGCCCGGAAAAGTGCTGGCCCCCGGCCCTGGGACGCGGTACGAAGGGGCACCGGAGCGGTCGGGACACGGGAAGGTCGGCGGGATGCGGGTACGGGTGCGGGACATGCGGGCCGAGGACGAGGAGGCCGTGGCCGCGGTGAACCTGGCCGCGGGCCGGATGTTCGACGAGGCCGGGGTGGAGCTGCCCCCGGACGATCCGGCGGAGACACTCGCGCGCGCCGGGGCGGTGTTGGTCGCCGAGGACCCCGGGTCCGGCCGCGTCGTGGGCTCGGCCGCGGTGGGTACGGTCGACGGTGCGCTCCATCTGGAGGAGCTGGCCGTGGACCCGGCGGTGGGGCGCCGCGGTGTGGGCTCGCGCCTGCTCGAGGAGGTCTGCGCACGCGCCCACGGGCAGGGCCGCCCGGCGGTGACGCTGACGACCTTCCGCGACCTGTCCTGGAACGGCCCCTGGTACGCGCGCCGCGGCTTCCGGGAAGTGCACGAAGCCGAGTGGGGCCCGCAGCTGCGGCGTGTGTGGGGAGAAGAGGCGCCGATCCGGGTCGCCCCGCGAGTCGTGATGCGCCGCGAGTTGCGGCGGACCTGGATGTGTTGACGGGACAGGTGTGCCGGGGCGGTGGTGGGTGGAGGCCCGGTGGACCGGTGCAGATCGGCAGGGCCCGGTGGACCGGTAACTGGTGGGTGGTGTTCGTCGGAGCGTCGAGCGTAGCCCGGCCGGGGCTTCCCGCAACCCTCGTCGGCGCCCCGCCACACCTGCTTCATCGCGCTGATGGTGGCGTTGTGCGGGGTTGTTCGCGGCGCCTCGGGGTGTGCGGTCCACCCCTTCCCCGGGC